>DATKME010000024.1:0-101592 GCA_035542035.1 Vicinamibacteria bacterium
GCTGCGCCACCCGCCGGTCCGGTTCACCGAGGAGGAGCTGCAGGCGCCGCTGCGCGCCTGGCCCGGTGGCTTCCTGTGGGGGACCGCGACCGCGGCCCACCAGATCGAGGGCGGCAACCACAACGACTGGACCCGCTTCGAGGCGGCGGCGGGCCACGTCGAGAACGGCGACAGCAGCGCGGTGGCGGCGGACGGCTGGAACCGCATGCTCGAGGACGTCGCGCTGATGCGCGCGATCGGCGCCAACGCCTACCGCTTCTCGATCGAGTGGAGCCGGCTCGAGCCCGCGGACGGCCGGTGGGACGAGGCGGCCTGGGCGCGCTACGGCGGGCTGCTGAAGGCGCTGCGGCGCGAGCGGATCACGCCGATGGTGACCCTGCTGCACTTCACGCTGCCGCTGTGGCTGGCGGACCGCGGCGGGGTGACCGCGCCGGAGTTCCCGGCGCGCTTCGCCCGCTTCGCCTCCGAGGCCGGGCGGCGGCTGGGGCCGGACGTCGACCTCTGGATCACGCTCAACGAGCCGAACGTGCAGGTGTACCAGGGCTACGTTTCGGGCCAGTGGCCGCCGGCACACACCTCGCCCGCCGAGGCGGCGGCGGCCTGGGTCGGCCTGCTGCGCGCCCACGCGGCGGCGGCGGCGGCCCTGCGCGCGGCCGACCCCGGCTGCGCCATCGGCGTCGCCAACAACCTGCTGCTGGCGGAGCCGAAGAGCCGGCTGCTGCTCACCGACTGGATCGCGGCGGACCGCGTGAACGCGTTCTGGGACTGGCCGTTCGAGAACGCGCTGCGCGACGGACGGGCGCGCCTGCCCCTGCCCGGCGCCAGCGTCGACCTGCCGATGCCGGAGCTGCGGGGCACCGCGGACTTCTTCGGGCTCAACTACTACTTCCGCCACCTCGTCCGCTTCGCACCGGGGCAGCCCAACGGCATCGCCATGGAGCCGGGGCCCGGCCTGCGCAGCGAGCTCGGCGGCAACGAGCCCCCCGGCGACAGCCCGCCCGAGGCGCTCTACCTGCTGCTGCGAGAGGCATGGCGGCGCTACCAGCGGCCGATCTACGTCACCGAGGGCGGCATCGCCGACGACAGCGGGACCCTTCGCGGGCCGCTCATCCGCGGCCAGGCGCTCGCCATCCAGCGGGCCCAGGCCGAGGGCATGCCGGTGCGGGGCTACCTGCACTGGTCGCTCTACGACAACTTCGAGTGGGACAAGGGCTACCGTCCGCGCTTCGGGCTCTTCCGCGTGGACCGCGCCACGCTCGCGCGCACGCCCGCCGGCGGCGCGGCCGAGTTCGCCGCCCTCGCCCCGCGGTGATGCCGAGCCGCGCCGAGCGGGCGACGACCTGGGCCTATCGGCTCTACCCGCTGCTGCTGCTGCCGCTGCTGCTCGTCCTCTCCCGGGACTACGGCAACACCTGGGACGAGAAGATCCACCAGATCGAGGGCGAGATCGCCATCGACTTCTGGCGGGGCATCCCCCCGCCGCCGACGCCGCCCGACAACCACGCCTCGCACCTCTACGGCGCCGTCTTCGACGTGATCTGCGTGGCCGCGCAGCGCGTCGTCCCCGGCGACATCTGGACGACGCGCCACTACGTCAACGCCTTCTTCGGCTGGCTGGGGATCCTGTTCACCGGGCGCCTGGCGGCGCGGCTCTTCGGCCGCGGCACGGGTCTTCTGGCCATGGTCCTGCTGACGCTGGCCCCCCGCTACCTCGGCGAGCTCGCGAACAACGCGAAGGACATTCCCTTCGCCGCGCTCACCGTGGTGGCGCTCTACTACCTGGCCGCCGTCGAGCCACGGCCACCGTACCTCGATCGCCCCAGCCTCCTCGCCTTCACCGCCGCCGCCGCCTGTGCGCTCGACGTGCGCGCCGGCGGGCTGCTGCTGCTCGTCTACCTGGCCGTGGCCCTCGGGGTGGCGGTCCTCCGCGGCCGCGAGACAGAGCCGCGCACGCTCGGCCGCCTCGCGCTGCAGGTGGTGGCGGTGAGCGTCGCCGTGCTGCTGCTGGGCACGACCTTCTGGCCCTGGGCCTTCGTGCGCCCGCTGCTGGGGCCGGTGCTCGCGCTGCAGAACTTCTCGCACTTCTTCTGGAACGGCTCGGTCGCCTTCGCGGGGCGCATGATCCGTGCCAAGGCCCTGCCCTGGGACTACGTGCCCACCTGGCTCGTGATCTCGACCCCGCCGGTGCTGCTCCTCGGCGCGCTCCTCTCCTGGGCGCGGCTGCGGCGCCGCCGTCAGGACCTCTGGCCGCTGGTGGCCCTGTGGAGCGCCACCGTCTTCCCCATGGTGTACGTGACGGTGCAGCACTCCACGCTCTACAACGGCATCCGTCACCTGCTCTTCGTGATCCCGACCCTGGTGATCCTGGCGGCGGCGGGCTGGACGGCGCTGCTCACCGATCGCAGCCGGTGGACGAAGGGCCTGGCCGCGGCCGCGCTGGCCGTCGGTCTCGCCGAGCCCCTGGTCTTCTGTCTCCGCAACCACCCGAACGAGGTCGTCTACTTCAACGCCTTCGTGGGCGGCCCCCGGGGCGCCTTCGGCCGCTACGACCTCGACTACTTCGGCAACTGCGTGCTGCAGGAGGTGCGCTGGGCGGACCGCCTGGCCCGCGCCTCCGGCGTCCCGCTGGTCGTCTCCGGCCAGCCGCCGCACGTCGTCCAGTTCGACGCCGAGCGCTTCCCGTCGACGCTCAGCTCCTCGGGCCCCGCGCAGGGCCTGCACCACCTGGAGATCGCGACCGTCTGGGGCGTGGGCCCGGAGATGTGGCGCGCGGCCGCCGGCAGCGACGTCCTGCACTGGACGGCCACCAGCGACGGAGCCGTGCTGTGCGTGACGGCGAAGGGCCCGCGCTTCGCGGACGTGGCTGGGCGGCTGAAGTCATCGGGAACGGGAGCGAGGTGAGCCACGGCGGGCGGCGGCATCCCTGCTACCTTCCCCCGCGGCGCCGCTGCTCGGAATGGGCGTCTCTATTCGACCACGACCCGCTCCGTCCCTCCTCGCCCGAAGGTCTCCGGGGCGTACATCTCCTCGGCCTTGGTCGGCGGCACCACGAACGCGCCCGGCGTGGTCGCGCGGGCGACGTAGCGGTAGGTGTGGACGCCCTCCCACAGGAGCGTGGCGAATGCCTCGACGCGCTCGTCGCGCAGGTTCTGGTAGTCGAACCAGGGGCGTGACCACCACCACCAGTGGCCGGGGCCGCGAGGTCCGCCGAGACCCGGCGCGCCGAGCGGGGTGACGGTGCTGCCGCCGTCACCGGGAGCCGTGCCGGTGGTGACGAGCGCGGGGTTCAGGGCTTCGAAGCCGGCGGGCAGGGGATCGACGAGGGCGACGTGGAAGCGCCGGGCCGGCGCCACCATCGTCAGGCGCACCCGGACGCGAGCGCCCGCCCGGACGTGCCAGGTGCCGTCCCCGTCGCGGCGGACGTCGGCCGGGTCGTCCACGGCCTCGTACGCGCGCTCGACGGTGAAGCCGCGGTCGAGCGGCTGCAGCACCAGGCCCTCGGGCGCGTAGCGCAGGCCGATGCGGTAGTAGAGGCGGCCGGGACCCTGCTTGGCGAGGAGGAGGTCCTTCCTGGCCTGTCCCTCGCCCAGCATCGCCATCGGCACCGCCAGGTGCTGGCGGTCGGCGCCGCGGCCGTGGAACGCGTGCTCGCCGGCGTAGCGGTCGCCCAGCCACAGGCGCGCGACGAAGTCCGGGGTGGTCTTCTCGTAGACCTGGAAGTAGCGGTCGAGCGCCAGCAGCACGAAGACGTTCTCCTGGGTGTTGGTCCAGCGGCCGGCCGTGCGGTGGGCGAGGAGGCCCTCCACCAGCTTGGGGATGAGGTCGCTCTTCGGCTGGTCGGCGATGAGCGCCTCCAGCAGGATGGCGTCGACCCGCCGGTCGGAGTGGAGGAGCAGGTAGGCGCCGTCACCGTAGCTGACCGTGAAGTGCGCCGCGGCCGCGGTCTCGTCGACGCTGTTGGCCAGTCGGCGGCGCAGCGCGGTCAGCTCGTCCGTCGAGCCGGGGTCCTTGGAGAGGATCGGCAGGACGAAGCCGACCGCCTCGAACGGCAGCTTGTCCGTCCCGGCCTCGCGGACCAGCCCGCGGGCGCGACCGGGGTCTGCCTCGCCCGCCAGCGCCCGCACGTAGAGCGCGTACGCCACCACCGTCTCCCGTACGTCCCTCGGGTACCAGCCCGGGATGTGCCGCTCGACGTCACGGAGGTAGGTGCGAGCGCGGTCGAGCATGGGGGCGGGCACGGCGAAGCCCTTGTCTCTGGCCCGGACGAGCGCGTGGGCGACGTGGACGGAGAGGTACGGCCACGACTCGTCACCGCGCCGCCAGAAGCCGAACCCGCCGTCGGCGTTCTGCAGCGCCTGCAGCCGGTCGAGGTCCCGCTTCGCCGCCGCCTCGATCTCCTCCGGCTTGGGCAGGCCCTGTGCGTCGAACGCCTTCAGCACGTCCCGCAGCGCCGCGACGGCGAGGACCCGCGAGGAGAGCTGCTCCGCGCACTCGAACGGGTAGGCCACCAGGTACAGCACGGCGTCGGTCAGCGCCTGAAGGGCCGTGGACGCCGTCGTCACCTCCAGGCCGCCGAACTGCGGCACCGCGCCCTGCGGTGCGTGGACCGGCTGCACGACCGTCCCCGAGTCGACCGTTCCGTACGTGGCGAAGGCCTCGGTGGTGGCGGGCGTCCACACCGGCAGCTCGACCTCGGCGGCGTCGGCGTCGGTGCCGGCCACGGCGCCGACCTGGATGCGGGCCGTTCCCGCGCGCTCGGCGGCCATCGGGAAGCGGACCTCGGCCCGGTCGTTGGCTGGGACGGTCAACCGCCGGCCGGCGCCGGCGGTGAGGGCGGCGTTGCGCGCGCGCACGGCGACGTCCACGCTGACGGCGCGGTCGGTCTGGTTCTGTACGACCACCGGCAGCTCGAAGCGGTCGCCGAAGTTGAGGAAGCGCGGCGCCGACGGGCGCACCATCAGCGGCAGGCGCGCGGTGAGCGTCGCCTCCGCCGAGCCGAACTCGCGGGCGCCTGCCACCGCCACCGCCATCACGCGGTAGCGGGTCAGGTTGTCCGGCAGCTTCACCGGGACGCGCGCCCGGCCCTCGGCGTCGGTGGGCACGGTGGCGGCGAAGAGCGCCAGCGCCGAGAAGTCGGTGCGGGCCCGGATCGGCTCCTCCGCCTGCTGCTGCGGGGCGGCTGCTTTCATCGCGCGCAGGAGAGGGGGGGCCGGGGCCGCCGCCGGCGCAGCCAGGCCCGCCTGAACGCTCACCATCTCGTGCGCCACCCCGCCGGCGCCGCCGCCCGGCTCGACCGGCACCTCCTCCGGCCGCGCGAGCAGCACCTGCGCCCGCAGGCGGTGGTCGGTGACTCCGGCCGGTCGCTGCGCGTAGAAGACGTCGAGGGGGTCGGGCAGGCGATAGCCGGTGAGCGCGAGGACCGCCTCGTCGACGACGACCACGGTCGCCTCGCCGCTGCTGACGGGCCGGCCCCAGGCGTCGCGCAGGGCGAGAGCGATCTCCGTCGAGCCGCCCGGGGCGAGCGCCGGCTCGCGGGGCGTCACCGCGAGCGCCAGCGTGCGCGACACCGGAGGTACCGGCAGGTCGATCGATCCCCCGGCGAAGGCGGGCCGGCCTGCGGCCGCGCCGACGAGGCTCACCTGCAGGGTCAGGTTCGGCGTGAAGGCCTCCTCGACCGGGATGTCGAGGGTCCGCGAGGCGTCCTCCATGCGGAAGCGTTCCTCCCGCAGCAGGCCCGAGCGACGCAGGGTCAGCAGGCCCTCCGCGGGTGCGAAGGGCGCGACCACCAGCACGTGCGCCACCTCACCCTTCGCGTAGCTCTTCTTGTCCGGGACCAGCGTGACCTTCTCCTCTTCGAGCTCCCGGCGCGGCGGGACGCGGCCCCCGGCCACCCAGACCCGCAGCTCCGTCTCGTTCGCCCGCCCGGCCTCGTCCTGCACGCGAGCGAGCACCCGCCAGGTGCCGCCCTCCCTGACGGAGAAGCGCACGTGCGCCGGTTCCGCGGCCGAGGCGACCTTTGTCTCCTGCGCGTCCTTCGGCACCTCCTTCCACTCGCCCTCGACCTGCTCCCATTCGAGCCGCTCCAGGCGGAGGCTCAGGTCGCGGCCGACCAGCGCACGCCCGTCGAGGTCGGTGGCGATCGCGTCGAGGACGATCGGCTCGCCCTTCTGCACGAACGGTCTCTGCGGCCGCAGGCCGACGTAGGCGAGCGCCGGGTGCACGAGAAGCTGCGCGGAGGCGGTCCAGGCCTGGCGGTTGACGTCCATCACCGTCGCCTCCGCCCGCAGGTGCTGCGGCAGCGGCGGCGAGACGCGGTCGAGGTCGATCCTCAGCACCTGGCGGCCCGAGCCATCCGTGCGCGAGGCGAAGGTCTCCACCCGCTCGGGCGCGGCGGCCTCGCGCCACGGCTCCCACCAGGGGACGAAGCGGCCGAAGCTGAAGTCCTCGCGGTTCGGCGGGCGGAAGCTCGCCGGGGCCGAGCTGACGCGCCAGCTCACATCCGCACCCGGCAGGGCGCCCCCCGCGTAGTACGAGGCGGAGACGCTCACCGTCGCCTGCGTGCCCACCACGTGCGGGCCCTCGCTCGCCGTCGCCTTCACCTCGAACTCGGGCCGGCGGAACTCCTGGACCTGGAAGCCGTGGGCGTAGGCGTGGCCCTCGAGGCTGGTGCCCTGGGCGTCGAGCTGCAGCACGGCGTGGCCCAGGTTCATGGTCGCGGGCAGCGCCAGCGCGAGGTCGAAGGCGCCGCTGGCGCTCAGGCGGGCCGTGTCCTTCGCGGTCTCGTTGCCCCGCGAGTCGCGCAGCGTCCAGGCGATGGTGTCGATTCCGGGGGGCAGGGTCCCGACGTCGCCTGCGGGTCCACTGCCGATCCGCCGCAGCCAGCCCTTCACCCGCAGTGTCTCGCCGGGGCGGTAGAGGCCGCGGTCGTCCAGCACGCAGTAGCGCAGCGCATCGCCGGTGGGGCCGCGGCGCCAGCCTCCGCCGGGGCCCCACCAGGAGGTCTCCGCTGGCAACACGGCCACGTCGTGGCCGAGCTGCACCACCAGCACGGGCGAGGGCGCCTCCGGCAGGGGCAGCCTGGCGAGGCCGTTGGCGTCCGTCAGCGCGTGCGTGCCGCTCGACAGCGAGACCGACGCCCCGGCCAGCGGGCGACCGTCGGCGAGCGAGGTCGCCCAGGCGAGCAGCGAGCCGGAGTCGGCGAACGCGTCGAGACCGACACGCGTCGACTGCACCCACACCTGCACCGCCTGCGTTCGTCGTCTCGCGGTCTCCCCCGGCTCCGGCTCCACCACCAGCGCCACCTGGCCGAGCCCGCCCCTCAGGGCGGGTGCGAGGTCGATCGTCGTCTCGACCAGCTCGTCCGCCCTCGCGGCCACGGCGACCGTCGTGTCGATGGCCAGGCCTCCGGGCGGCGCAGCGCCGAGGTTCCGCCAGGCCTTCTGCCGATAGTCCTGCCAGGCCGGCCAGTCCTGGGGCGTGACGGCGTACGCGCGCACGCGCAGGCGCGAGTGGTTGACCGAGTAGACCGGCACGGCCGGCGGCCCCGCCGGGTCGAGGACCAGGAAGTCCTTCGACGGTCCCTGCAGCATCGGGTCGGCCGGACCGACGGCGAACGCGAGCGGAGACGGGGGCTGCAGCGGCTGGCCGAAGACGTCGTGGATCTCGTCCGAGAGCGTCACCCGATACGTCGTGCGCCCCCTGGCGGTGCCGCGGACGGCGAGGGTGTCGCCCCAGGTCTCGACCTTGAGGCCGCGCAGCTCCGGCTCGACCCGCACCCGCTCCGCGCGCACGGTCTTCGGATCGATGGGGTTCGTGGTCTCGATGCGCCAGGGCTGGAACGGCGTGCAGCGGCCGCCCCAGCCGCACTCGTGGCCGCGCACCTTGAAGACCCCGTAGGTCCGGAAGGACCACGACTGCGACTGCGTGGTGCGCCGCGGGCCCTCGGCCGACGGCGTCCCCGGGCCGATGACGACCTCGACGGCCGAGTCGGCGGGCAACGACCGCTCCGGGGCGAAGACGACGAAGCGGCCCGGCTCGGCGTTGCGGGCGAGCCCGGCCACCGTCTCGTCCGCGGCCTGCTCCTCGGCAGTGGCGAGCCGCACCGGTACCGTGGCGCCGGCCGCGCGCAGCCGCACCGTCGTGAGCACCGCGGCCGGGTCGACCCGCTGGTCGAAGCCGGCGAAGAGGAGCGTGGTCGGCCGTGCCGGGCCGGCCTCGGGCGAGCGGACCAGAAGGCGCGGCGGCGGCGTGGCGAAGGACCAGGCGACCTCGGAGGCGAGCGGCGACGAGGAGACGCCGCGCGTCCCGGCGGGAACCACCGCCTGGAACTCCGTCGCCATCGGGAAACGGCCCTTCGGCTCGAAGAGGAGCGTGCGCGTCCCCACCCACCGCCACTCGCCGGGGATGGCCGGCGTGAGGCGCACGGGCGCAGCCTCTTGCGCCAGCGCCGCGTGGCTGTCGAGCGCCAGCATCGGCTGCGAGAAGGTGACGGACAGCTGGGGGGCGAGCTCCACCTCGCCGTCCGGCGAGCGGCGCAGCACCTCGAGCGGGCCGGAAGGAGCCGCGGCCGGAGCGGGCCGCTCGACCGAGGGCGGGAAAGGCTGCGCGACCAGGCGGCCGGTGCGCGGCGGCGGCAGCGAGTCCTCGCGCCGCGCGAACGGCTCCTCCCGCGGCTCGACCGCGAACGGGGGCAGCCGATCCAGCACCCGCTGCGCGTCGGCCGCGTCGAGCGTGCTCGCCGCTGGCCGCGGCACGGCCGCGGCCGTCTCGTGGCCACCGGTCCCCTCGCTGATGTGGAAGACGAGGCCTGGCGAGACCGCCTCGACCGGCCTGGTCGGGCGCGTCAGCTCGTTCCGCGGGTCCGCGCCCCGGACCGCGGCTGTCATCGCCAGCGCCGTGGCGACCGCCGCCACCGACAGCACCGATCCGGCCACCGCGCCGCGTCGCATCGCGCCCTCCCCTGTCCCGCGGAGGATACAGCGCCACCCCCGCGGTCATTCCGGGGAGGCGTGAAATCCGGCGACCTCCGGCGTCGCGCGGGCCGCTTCGCGCTATGATCGAATGCTACCGGAACGTTCGGGAGGGCCGATGGGTGACGCCGGCGAGGGACTGATCGACGCCGAGGACCGCTACCAGCAGTTCGTGGCGGAGCGCGATCAGGCGAGGCAGCGGACGGGCGTGATCGCCGCCGATCCGGAGAGGGAGCGGCGCACGCGCTCGCTCCGGCTCGCCCGGGCGGAGCTGCAGCAGCAGCAGGCGGCGACCCAGAGCGAGATCCGCCGCGAGCAGATCCGCCAGGCGCTGGCCGAGATCGACCGCCAGCTGAGCGAGGTGGCCTAGCCGGCGGCCGGGGCGGTCACTCCGCCTTCGCCGCGACCGGCACGCCCTCGAAGCTCACGGCCGGGGCCAGCCGCACGGCCACGCGGTCGTGGATCCAGTGCGGGTCCCACCACTCCGTGGGACGGACGGGGACGCCGCCCACCAGCGTGGTGAAGTGCAGGTGGTCGCCGCCGGCGAGCCCGGTGCGGCCGGTCCGGCCCAGGACCCCGCCGCGCTCAACCTGGTCGCCTTCCTTGACGCCGATCCAGGACAGGTGGGCGTAGAGCGTCATGAGCCCGAAGCCGTGGTCCAGCACCACGGTGTTGCCGTAGATGCCGAAGTAGCGGGCGAGCTTGACCACCCCGCGGTTCGCCGCGGTGACCGGCGTCTGCGCGGTGACGGCCAGGTCGAAGCCGAGGTGCGTCTCCTTGTCCACCTCCTTGCCGCCGTAGAAGTAGGTGCGCTGGTCGGCGAAGGAGGCCATCACCTGCGCGTTGTGCAGCGGCAGGAACGGCTGCGTCCACAGGAAGCGCGGCTCGGACCGGCGTGAGAGCTCCGCCAGCTCGGTGGCCTGCCTGGCCCGCAGGTCGCGGTTGATCTGCAGGTAGTTCTCCAGCACGCTGCCGCGGTCGGCCAGGCCGGGAGTCTGCGCCATGATCTCGCCCACCACCCGGTTCAGGAACTCGTCCTGGAGCTGCACGGTGTCGAGCCGCGGCGGCTTGGGGAAGAACTGGTCGACGAAGGCGATCTCCGAGGTGTTGCCGGCGTCGTCCTCGGCCAGCAGCCGGATGGCCTTGTCGTCGCCCATGTCCCAGGGCACGCCGAAGATGGCGAAGCGCTCGCCCGAGCCGCCGGGAAGCGGATGGCCGGGGAAGAACCAGGGGCCGCAGCGCACGCCGTCGCGGGTGGCGGTGTCGGCCACCCGGTAGACCACCACGCCCGAGCCCCCCTGGGCGACGTAGTGCTGGGTGGAGAGCAGCGACAGCGCCGGCGCCACCAGCCGGACGGGGAGCTTCAGCTCCTTCACCACCGGATCGGGGTGGCGCAGCCAGGTCGGCGCCCGCTCGGCGACCACGCGCACGATCGCCTCGCCGGGGGCGAGGTCGGGCACCGCGTTGCGGCCGACGTCGGCGTGCAGCTCTTCGCGGGTCCGGCGCGGGCCGCGGAAGGACCAGGGCGCACGCGGCCGCTCGACCGCCCGCGCCACCACCGTGGTCCTGCCCTTCTGCTCGACCTCCACCCGCAAGCCGGCGAGGCCGCGGCCGCCGGCCGTCGCGGTGACCAGCACGCTGCCGCGCATCCCGATGGCCCTGGCGGAGGGGCTGATCTGCACTTCGGGCGCCGGCCCCACCCGCAGGGAGACGACGGCGAGGGCGCCCGCGCCGACCACGAGCACGACCAGCAGGACGAACAGCAGCAGCTTCTTCATCGAACCACCCGGCGGCGGGGAAGGAGACGGAGATGGAAGGGAACCGAGGACCTCACGCGGACGGAGGAGTGTAGACCGAAGCGGGCCCGGAGGCGGTGCGCGGGGCCACCTCCGCCCTCTTTCGCCCGCTTGACGCCCGCGCCACGCCTCTGCCAAGCTGGGCTCTGCGGTCGTTCGACCGCGAATCCGTAGGGGTGCCCGCCCCGGCACGACCGGGGGCGGGCTGAGAACACACCCTCGAACCTGACCCGGGTCATACCGGCGGAGGGAACGGAGATGATCTCGAGACAGCGCACGAGCCGCTCCCAGCCTCCACCGCCATGGAGGCAGAGGCGATGCGGCGCTCGTTTGTCTTCGTTTTCCTGCTGACTGTCGGACTGGCGGAGGTCGGCTACGCCGAATCCCACCTGAGCGGGACGGTGCTGGACGCGGCCACCGGCCAGCCGGTCGCCGGGGCGCGCCTGAGCCTGCTCGGGCGCGAACAGGCGACGACCACGGGCCCGGACGGCGCTTTCACCCTCGAGGCCGGCGCCTGGCCGGCCACGCTGGTGGTCACGAAGGACGGCTACCGCGTGGCGCGCGTCGAGGTTCCGGCGCTGCCGGAGCAGCCGCTGCAGGTGCGGCTGGCGCCGGTCATCTCCTACTCGGACCGCATCGAGGTGACGGCGAACCGCGCCCGGGAGGGCGTCGACCCCGCCACCTTCACCAACATCCCCGAGCAGCGGGTGAAGGAGGCCTACTGGGGCCAGGACCCGGCCATCCTGATGCAGGACGTGGCCCCCGGCTTCACCGCCTACAACGACAGCGGGAACGGCATCGGCTACTCGTACTTCACGGTGCGCGGCTTCGGGCAGGCCCACACCCGGGTGACGCTCAACGGCGCGCCGCTCAACGACGCGGAGGACGGCGAGCTGTACTTCATCGACCTCGCCGACTTCCTCTCCACCGCCGGCGACATCCAGCTGGGCCGCGGGGTCTTCGGGCTGTCGGGCATCGGCGGCTCGCTCGACATCACCACCACCCCGAACACCGGCCACGCCGCGCTGGTCGAGGGCAGCCTGGCCAGCTTCGGCACCCGCCGGCTGACCGCCCGCTACGACTCGGGCCTCCTCGGCGGCCGATGGGCGATCACCGGGCGGCTCTCGGGGATCCACACCGACGGCTACCGGGACCAGTCCTGGGTCGACGAGTGGAACGGCTTCCTGTCGGTCTCGCGCTTCGGGGCGCATTCGCGGCTGCGCTTCGTCAGCTTCGGAGGCCCGGAGCAGACCCACCTCGCCTACGACGGCGTGCCGAAGAGCACGCTCGAGGGAGGGCTCACCGGCGACGCGGACGTCGACCGGCGCTACAACCCGATCACCTGGCCCGGCGAGATCGACCACTTCCTGCAGCCCCACTTCCAGCTGCTGCACGACGTCGACTTCGGCGGCGGCACCCGGCTCTCCCAGACCTTCTATGCCTTCCGCGGGGACGGGTACTACGAGCAGTACCGCGCGCAGGCCGACCTCGTCGAGTACGACCTGCCCGGCGCCACGCTCCCCGACGGCACACCGGTCTCCACCGCCGACGTCGTCCGCCGCCGCAACATCGGCGAGTGGGACTTCGGCTGGGTGCCGACGCTCGTCCGCGTCCGGGGCCCCTGGACCTTCACCGTGCTCGGCGAGCTGCGCTTCCACCAGGCGCACCACTGGGGCGAGGTGCGCCTGGCGCAGTACGACGACGGCGACGGCACCTTCAGCGACGTCTACCCCCCGGAGCTCGCGCCGAACCACCACTACTACGACTACCTGGTCCACAAGCAGACGGAGACCGGCGCCGTGCGCCTGGCCTGGGACGCCTCTCCGCGGGTCACGCTGTCGGGCGGGCTGCAGCTGACCCACGACAACTACTCGATGTCGCAGGACCTGCTGAAGGGGATGGCGTTCGACCAGCCCTACGACTTCGTGCTGCCGCGCCTGGGCGCCGTCGTCCACCTGGGCAGGGACACGGACGCCTACCTCAACGCCTGCCGCGGGGGCCGCTCGCCCAACTTCAACCAGCTCTACGATCCCGAGGACTACTACGGCGAGCGCGCCACCCTCGCCCCCGAGGACGTCTACGACTACGAGGCCGGGGTGTCGCTGCGCCGGGCGAGCTGGCGCGGCCGGTTGAACCTCTTCTTCATGGACTTCCGCAACGAGATCGTGTGGGCGGGCGCCCTGGACGACAACGGCGTGCCCATCTACGGCAACGGGGCCCGCTCGCACCACACCGGGGCCGAGCTGGAGGGATCCTGGAGCCCCTCGCGCCGGTTCGGGCTGGAGGGACACCTGTCGCTCTCGCACAACACCTTCGTCGACTACAAGGAGCACGAGGACGACGGCAGCGTCGTCTCCTACGACGGCAACCGCATCGCCGGCTACCCCGATGTGATGGGGGCCCTCACCGTGCGCACGCAGCTCGGCCCGGCGCGCATCAGCCTGAGCGGACGGCACGTGGGGCGCTTCTACCTCGACAACACCCAGGACAACCGGACCGACCCGCAGGCGCGCCAGGAGCCGGGCTACGTCCCGTTGATCAACCCCTCGTACACCGTCTTCGACGCCATCGTGCGTGCGGATCTGCCGCAGCGGGCGACGCAGGGGCTGGGCGGCATGCGGGTCGGGATCGAGCTGCGCGTCAACAATCTCTTCGACCGGCGCTACACGCCTTTCGGCTACGTCGACACGGGGCCGCTGTTCATCCCCGCGGCGACTCGCAGCGTCTACCTGGGGCTGTCGCTTGGCCTCTGAACGGAGCCTTGCGGCGCCGCCGCCGGCATCTGGAAGCGCGTGTCGTCCAGGGGGAGGTTCACCTCGATCCCCGAGAAGGTGATCGTCTGCTCGGGCATGCCCTTGACCGAGCTCTCGATGAGCATCGGCCACTTCCAGCCGCCCGACTCCCGGTAGCCCGACAGCGTCGTCTCCCCATCGATCACCCGGCCCTGGACGGTCCGCTTCGCCTCCACCCGCACCAGCAGCCAGGACCGGGCGTCGACGAGGTAGAACTCGGACTGGCCGTCGGCGTGTGTGAGCTTGATGCGATAGGCGTCCCCCTGCTCCAGCCTCTCGCGGCCCACCAGCTCGGCCTGGCTGCCCTTGGCCTTGTAGTCGACCAGGGGCCCCTCGAAGTCCGCCCGCTGCGCCATCTGGGCAACGGCCTCGGGTGGAAGCGCCTCCGCGCGGCGCCCGCCCGGCGGGATCACCCAGGCCCGCCGGCCGTCGTAGCCCTGCACCGTGCGCTGCCCCCGCACGGTCTGCTCGGCGCGGATGCGGCTGGGGCGCTTGAACTCGAGCGTCATCGGCATCTCCATCGCGCCGGCGCTCATGCTGCCCGTCATGCGCACCGTCTGCACCGCCCGGATCCGCTGCAGCCCGCCCTGGGCCTCCACGCTGCGGGCGATCACCTCGTCGGCGGTGGGGCCCGGGACGGCGGCGAGGGTCGCGGCGGCGGCGAGACCGAGTAGGACGAGGCCTGGCATCGCTGTCTGCCTCCTTGAGTGGCGGGCGCGCTGGCGCCCGGCGGACGTCATCGATGGTAATGCAACGGCACCGACCCCGCTCGCGGCCGCCCGAGGGCGCGGGTTGGCGCGCGTCGCCGACGGGTGGTAGAAATAGTGCCTCTACGGTCCATGAGCAGCTCCCCGACGGAGATCCGCCTCGAGTTCACCCCCAGCCGGCGGTTCGAGGCGATCGACGTGAACGCCCGCGTCGCGGCGCAGTCGGGCGACCTGCTCCGAGCCTACCGCAAGACGCTCTACTGCTCGCTGCACACCACGGCCGGCTACCTCGACCAGAGCCTGGCGGGCCGGCTGCACCACCACCACGGGCGGCTCGCGCAGTTCTTCGACGCCTGGCACGCGGTCTTCCCGCCGGACTCCGGGTACCGGCACGACCGCATGGAGCTGCGCAGCGAGCTGTCGGAGGAGCAGAAGGAGGTCGAGCCGCGCAACGGCGACTCGCACCTGACCTTCATCGGCTCCGGCATGCGCAACTGTGTCACCTACCGCAACCAGCCGCTCGCCCCCGTCTACTTCATCGACCTCGACGGGACCGACGGCCCGAGGCGACGCCAGCGGCGCACCACCATCGTCGCCTACGACGAGGAGCGGGTGGTGGCGCGGGAGAGCTTCACGGTGCCGCTCTCCCGCCACCCCGTCGACTCCGTCAACCTCGCCGACCCCAAGCTGGGGCTGATCGACCGGATCAACGAGATCGTGGCCGGCAGCGGGATCGAGAAGGGCCGCGTGGACCTGGCCCTGGGAGCTGCCGAGCGCAACGCCGGCCTGACCGTGAACGAGTACGAGACCCTGCTGATGCGCCACGACCTGGTCGAGGTGCTCAAGGACCCGCTCAAGTTCGCGGTCCAGCGCGGCCGTCACATGATCGACGACCCTCTGGCCATCCCCACCAAGACCATCAACTACGCGAAGTACGACTTCCCCCGCCTGCTCAACTCGTTGATGGAGGCGCTGCGCTGGGAGCACTCGGTGGTCGAGCGGCTGGTGGCCAAGGTGATGGCAGTGCCGGCGCGCAGGCTGCTGCGCTCGCGGCGGGTGACCTTCCTCGCCTCCCACGACGAGGAGCTGGGCCGTCCGGCGCTCGTCCGCGGCACCTACCAGAGCCCGATCCTGGTGCAGTGGCAGACGGCCGAGGCTCAGGAGCGCACCATCGACATCACGCTCAGCGGGCTCCGCTGAGCGCCTCGCGCGCCACGATCGCCTTCACCACCTGCGCCCCGTGGAAGCGGCCGTTCTCGATGAAGATGCGGTTGGTGTTGCGGCCGGCGACCACCGCCCCCGCCAGGTAGAGACCCGGCACGTTCGTCTCGAACGTCTTCGGGTCGTGCTCGGGGGCCAGGGTGTCCGGGTCGATCCGCACGCCGGCACGCTCGAGCAGCGTGGTGTCGGGCCGGTATCCGGTGAGCAGGAACACCGCGTCGGCCGGGATCTCCTCCCGCCCCTGCGGCCCCTCCACCAGCACGTGGTCCGGCCGGATCTCGAGGAGGCGGCTGTCCAGCCGGGCGGCGATGGATCCCTCCCTGATCCGGTTCTCGACGTCCGGTTTCACCCAGTACTTGATGTGGCTCGACAGCTCGCCCCGGCGGTGCACGAGCGTCACCTGCGCCCCGGTGCGGTAGAGGGCGAGCGCCGCCTCCGCGGCCGAGTTCGCGCCGCCCACCACCACCACCCGGCGGCGGTGGAACGGATGCGGCTCGTCGAAGTAGTGGGCAACGTGCGGCAGGTCCTCGCCCGGGACGCCGAGGCGGTTCGGGTGGTCGTAGTAGCCGGTGGCGACCGCGACGAAACGCGAGCGGCGCGCCTGCGGCCGCGGCGGCCCACCGGCCCGCTCGGCGAGGCTCTGCACGGCGAAGGAGCCGTCGGCCTCGCGGCGGATGTCCGTCACCTGCTCGGCGAGGGCGATCCGCAGGTCGTAGGTGTCCACCACCCGGCGGTAGTAGTTGAGCGCCTCTTCGCGGGTGGGTTTGGGGTGAGGGGTGGTGAACGGCAGGTCGCCGATCTCGAGGAGGTCGGCGGTGGTGAAGAAGGTCATCCCCCGCGGGAAGCGGAACACGGCCTCGACCAGCATGCCCTTCTCGAGCACCTGGTAGTCGAGGCCTGCGCGGAGCGCGGCAATCGCCGCCGCCAGGCCGGACGGCCCCGCTCCCACCACGATCAGGTCCAGCATGCTGCGGCGCACCTCCCTGGCGCCTGCGGCCCCACCCCTGCTCCTTGCTAGAATCGGGCCATGCCTCCCCGCTCCATCGGCACCGGAACCCTGTCGTTCGGCATGGTCTCGATCCCGATACGGCTCTACGCCGCCGGCGAGTCGGCCTCCGCCATATCGTTCAACCTGCTGCACGGGAAGTGCAAGAGCCGGCTGAAGCAGCAGTACGTCTGCCCCAGGGACGGCGAGGTGGTCTCCCGCGACCAGATGGTGAAGGGCTACGAGTTCGCCAAGGAGCAGTACGTCACCTTCACCGACGAGGAGCTGAAGGCGATGGCCGAGGAGTCGCAAAGGGCCATCGAGATCACCGAGTTCGTGCCGGCCTCCGCGGTGGATCCCGTCTACTTCGACACCGCCTCCTACCTGGGCACCGACAAGGGCGGCGAAAAGGCCTACCGCCTCCTCAACGAGGCCATGAAGCAGACCGGTCGCGTCGCCCTCGCCAAGTGGGCCGCCCGCGGCAAGCAGTACCTGGTGATGATCCGCCCCAGCGGCAAGGGCCTGGTGATGCAGCAGCTGCTCTACGCCGACGAGGTGCGGCCGATCGGCGAGGTGCCGGTCGAGGACGCCGAGGTGCGCGAGCCGGAACTGAGGCTGGCCGTGCAGATCATCGAGCAGATCGCCCGCGACGAGTTCCACCCCGAGAGCTACGAGGACGAGGTCCGCAAGCGCTACCAGGAGGCCATCCAGAAGAAGGTCGAAGGCCAGGAGATCACGGCCGCGGCGCCCGCCCCGCGGGCGCAGGTGATCGACCTGATGGAGGCGCTCAAGGCCAGCCTCGCCGCCAAGGGGGCGACGCCGGCGGTGGTCCCCGGCAGCGCCACCGGCACCGAGGGTCGCTGACGCCGTTGGCGCGCCCCGCACCGAGACGAGCCGCCGCCCTCGCCGACTCGCTCGAGCAGGTGGCCGAGGACGTCGTCGCCTGCGACCGCTGCCCCAGGCTGCGGCGCTGGTGCCGCGCCGTCGCGGAGCTGAAGGTCCGGCGCTACCGGGACCAGGCGTACTGGGGACGGCCCGTACCAGGCTTCGGCGACCCCGCGGCCCGGCTGCTGGTCGTGGGCCTCGCCCCGGCGGCCCACGGCGGCAACCGGACCGGCCGCGTCTTCACCGGCGACCGCTCCGGCGACTTCCTGTTCGCGGCCCTCCACCGCGAGGGCTTCGCCAGCCAGCCGGTGTCCGCCGGCCGCGACGACGGCCTGCGGCTGACCGACTGCTACGTCACCGCCGTGGCGCGCTGCGCGCCTCCGGCCAACAAGCCGCTGCCGATCGAGATCGCCCGCTGCCGCGCGTACCTGGCCCGCGAATGGGCGCTGCTTCCCCGCGTTCGCTCGGTGCTGGCGCTCGGCCGCGTCGCCAGGGACGGGTTCCTGGCCATGCTGCGGGAGGCGGGCCAACCGGTCCCGCCCGGCCCCGACTTCGGCCACGGGACGAGGCACGACCTGGGCCAGGGCCTGCTCCTGGTCTGCTCGTACCACGTCTCGCAGCAGAACACCTTCACCGGCCGGCTGACACCGCAGAGCTTCGACGCCGTGCTCGAGGTGGCGAAGGCCCACGCTCTCGGGAGAGATCGATGACGCGCCTCCGTCCCCGCCTCCTCGCCACCGTGCTGCCCCTCCTCGCCGCCACCCCGGGGCTCGCCGAGGTGCGCAGCGGCCACTTCCCGTCCGAGTCGCTCGGCCGGGAGGTGGGCTACGTGGTCGACCTGCCGCCCGGCTACGACGCTTCGCCCGGCCGACGCTACCCGGTCGTCTACGCGCTGCACGGCCTCTTCGAGGGGCCGGACTTCTGGGAGAAGCGCGGCCTCGCGGAGCTGGTGGCGCAGCTGCGGGAGAGCCAGGCGATCCCGGAGTTCCTGATCGTGGCCGTCGACGGCGGCAACTCGTTCTTCGTGAACTCGAAGATGGGCCGCTACGAGGACCTGGTCACCCGGGACCTGCCGGCCCACGTGGAGTCGGCCTACCGGGTGCTCCCGGGCCGCGCGGGGCGCGCCCTGCTGGGCGTCTCCATGGGCGGCTACGCGGCGCTGCACATCGCCTTCGAGCAGCCGGGGCTCTTCGCCGCCGTCGCCACCCACAGCGCCATGCTCCTCGAGCGCATCCCCTCGCCGGAGCAAGGCGCCGGGCGCTGGCACATGGCCGCCTTCACGGCCGTGTTCGGCGACCCCATCGATCCCAGGTTGTGGGCGGAGAACGACCCCCTCGCCTGGGCGCGCAAGGCGGACCCGAAGGCCGCGCCGGCGCTCTACTTCGACTGCGGCAGCGAGGATCGCTACGGCCTCTTCGCCGGCAACGGCGACCTGCACCACATCCTCGACCAGCGCGGCGTGGCGCACACGTTCGAGCTCGCGCCCGGCAACCATGGGTACGAGTTCGTGCGCGGGAGGCTGGAGAGGAGCCTGGGCTTCCTCGGGCAGGTGCTGGCGCGCTGACGCCTCGGTCGACGCCACGCATGCTCTAATGGAACGGTGAGCGGAGAGGCGAACGCAGCCGTCGCTCAGCGCGACGAGCTCGCCTGCCTGGAGGCGATGCGCCGGGGCGAGCCGGACTGCCTGGGCGAGCTCTTCGAGGTGTGGGCCGACCGGCTCTACGGCCTCGCGCTGCGGCTGCTCGGCGACCCCGCCGCGGCCGAGGACGTGGTCCAGGAGGCGTTCCTCAAGCTGATGGCGGGGGCCAGCCGTATCGAGGGCCGCTCGCGGCTCGCCACCTGGCTCTACCGCGTCGTCTACAACGCGGCCATGGACCGGCTGCGGGAGAGCCGGCGCGAGGTGCCGGTGCCAGAGGAGAACGAGGAGGCGGCTCTGCCCGCGCCGGCCGTGCTGATCGACTTTCGCCTGACGCCGGAGGAGATGGTGCACGACGCCGAGCTGCGCGAGGCGCTGGAGCGGGCGATCGCCGCCCTGCCGACCACGCTGCGGGCCAGCTTCCTGCTGCGTGACGTGGAGGGGTTGTCCACTGCGGAGGCCGCCGAGGCGGTGGGCGTGACGGAGGCGAACCTGAAGGTCCGGCTGCACCGGGCCAGGCTGCTGCTGCGCGAGCGGCTCGCCGCCTTCGTGGCGGCACGCGGTGACGGCGGGAGAACGCCATGAGCTGCGAGGACGTGGTCCGCCAGCTCTCCGACTACATCGACGGGGCGCTCCCGCCCGCTGACCGAGCCGAGCTGGAGCACCACCTCGCCACCTGCCACGACTGCCACGTGGTCCTCGACACCACCCAGTGCACGATCCTGCTCTACCGCGCGGCGCGCAGCCGCGCACTGGAGGGCGAGCGCCGCCGGCTGCTGCTGGAGAAGCTGCAGCGGGCCTGCCGCGGCTGCGGGGGCGCGCAGCCGAACCCGCCGCGACGTGACGCCGGGTGATGAGCCTTGCCGGTGTCGCGCTCAGGCTGCGTACGGTGCCCGGTAGAGCTCCTTACGCATGCCCCAGCGGCTCGCCCTCCACTTCCATCTCAGGGTTCCCGCGAGGCGGTAGATCCAGAGCGGTATCGAGCGGCCTCCCCCGTGCGCGATCGCACGCCGCTGAGGGGCCTGTCGCCGGCGCCCTCAGGGCAGGTCCAGCCGGACGCGCACGATCCCGCCCTCGGGGGAGAAGCGCACCCAGCGCTCGTCCCCGTTCAGGCGCCGGCCAGCGACCCACCGCTCTGCTTCGAACGTGCCCTCCTCCAGCGAGAGGATCGGCTGTCGCGTCGCCCACCGGTGCGGGTCGTCGAGCGGCGCCCGGAGGTCGCGGACGGTGAGCTCGACGCCGACGCCGGCGACCACCAGGTCGTCCGGGGCGAGCGCCAGGACCAGGGCGCGGCCGAGCGGGCCGTCGAGGGACCAAGGCCGTGGGAAGCTGGCGACCAGCGCGACCCGCGGGCCCACGCGCAGCACCTGCTGCGAGTCCACGTCCTGGACCAGCACGTGCAGCCGCCCGCTGCCCTGAAGACGGGCGATCAGCGGCAGCAGCGGCCGAAGCACGCGGAAACTGGTGGCGAACTCGCGAAGGGCCGCGTCCGCGTCTCCCCCGCGCTCGACCCCGAAAGGGGCCACGCCGAGGCCGCCGAAGCGCCCGAGGATCGGGAACGCGTAGGCGGCGTAGTGCGGATCGAGGGCGATCTCGGGGACGAAGAGGGGGTTGTCGGCGCGGGAGTACTGGGCGCAGATCGCCTCCACCTTCGGCTGGTAGATGTCCGGCGCCAGCAGGTCGAGGTGGGGGGCCGCCGCCTTCCACACGTCGAGGACGTGCGCCGTGGGGCCGCCGCTCGGCCAGCGGCCGGTGCGCTCGTCGCCGGGGTTGATGAGCCAGGCGTTGGCGTACATCGGCAGCGGGTAGGCCTGCTTGCCGGCGGAGGCCACCGCGTCGACGTAGCGCGCGACGTGCCACGCGCTGAAGGCCTCATCGGCGAGCATCCCGAAGACCTCGCTCCAGGTCCCGGCCGTGCGGCGGCCGGCTTTCGTCCACTCGGCATCGAGGCTCGGCGCCAGCGTCTCGCGACGGGCAGCGAGGTACGCCGTCAGCTCCTGCGGCACGGCCGTGCGGAACAGCTTCTCCGCCTCCGGCGAGCGATCACGCTCGGCCCCCAGCAGCCCCGTCTCGTTCTCGACCTGCACCAGGATGACGGTCCGCTCGGCGGCGTCCGCCGTGCGCAGATGTGCCATCAGGGCGGCGAACGCCCGCGCGTCCGCGTCGCGGGCGGTGAGGCAGGTGGGAGCGAGGATGTCGCGCTCGTCCCCCGCCGGCCCGCGCACGCGGAGGTAGTTCTTGCGGTCGCGCTTCACCCAGGCGGGAGCGTAGTGCGATTCGCCGTTCTTCCAGCTGCCGAACCACAGCAGGACCAGGCGCACGCCGGCGGCCCGCGCCTGCGACAGCAGGGTGTCGACCAGCCGGAAGTCGAAGCGGCCCGGCTCGGGTTCGACGAGCTCCCAGTAGACGGGCGCCTCCGCGGTGTTCGCCCCCAGCCGCGCCACGCCCTCGAAGAAGCGGGCGATCGCCGCCGGGTCGGAGGCGCTGGAGTTGTGGGCCTGCGCGCCGAGCATCAGGAACGGCGCGCCGTCGACGACGAGGCGCGCGGCGCCGTCCGCTCGCTCGAGGCGCGGGACCGGCCGCTCCGCGGCCAGCGCAGCGACGCAGGCGGAGCCGACGAGCGTCGTGAAGGCGAGCAGGCAGCGGCCGGTCATGGGGCCTCCTGGTGAGGTCGCCCGCAGGCGGCGGACGCCGCCCGGACTCTACAACAGGGATCAGGCTTCCCGCAGCGCCGAGGTGATCGCCATTCGTGCCCCGCGCAGCGCGGGCAGCAGGCCGCCCAGCACTCCCATCGCCACCGCGAACGCCATCCCGGTGAGGACGATGGCCGGCGTGATGCGGAAGGCGAAAGCGATCTCGCTGAAGCTCTGGGTCTGGCCGGTGCCGGTGGAGTAGCCGTTCATGGGGAAGGCCAGCAGGCAGCCGATCACCCCGCCCGTCGCGGCCAGGATCACCGACTCGATCAGGAAGGAGGCGAGGATGGCGCGGCGGGAGAAGCCGAGCGCGCGCAAGGTGCCGATCTCGCGGGTCCGCGCCGAGACGATCGCGTACATGGTGTTGATGGCGCCGAAGACGGCGCCTACGCCCATCACGATGGCCACGAAGGTGGCCAGCCCGCGCAGGGCGCGGGCCAGCGGTCCCGCCTGCTCCTCGTAGTAGCGGCGCTCCGAGAGCGCCTGCAGCTGCATCTGCGGCTGGGCCCGGATCCAGCGGTCGAGCTCGGGGATGGCGGCCGGGTCCTTCATGCGCACCACCAGCGAGTTGCTGCCCTCGCCGCGCTGGAAGATGGCGGCGAAGGTGTCGTAGTCGCCCCAGATCTCGCTCTCGAAGGCGCCGCCCTGCGACTCGAAGAGCCCCACGATGCGGAACAGCTTGTGCTGGTAGCGGACGTCCTGCCCCACCTGCAGACCGCGGATGCGGCCGGCGAGCTTGCGGCCGACGACGACCTCGTCGAGGCCGGGCGTGAAGCTGCGGCCCTCGACCACGCGGATCCCGCCGCGCACCGCGAACGCCCGCGGCGTCACCGCCCGCAGCGTCACGTTCGCCGGCTGGCCGTCGCTGGCGCGGGGCAGGCCCAGCACCACCACCAGGTCCCAGCAGGCGAGCGGCTGGCCGGCGGCGTCGCGCGCCACGCGGTCGTCGACCACGATCAGGTTGCGGTCGGCCAGCGGCACCCCCGACGTCAGCTCGGAGCTGGAGCCGCGCTGCACGACGATGGCGTTGTCGGTGCGGCCGGTGCTGCGCAGCGCGGCCTGGAAGCCCTCCGACATCGACATCAGCACCGCGAACACGGCCACGACCAGGGCGATGCCGCCCACGGCGAGGAGCGTGACCTGCCAGCGCACGCGCACGTTGCGGACGTTGTAGTAGAGGGGGAGGGCCATGGTCACACCGTCCGCAGCATCTCGGTGATGCGCGCGCGGTAGGCGCCGAGGGCCGGGACGAAGCCCGCGGCGAAGCCGAGGAAGACGGCGTTGGCCAGGCCGAGCCCGACCACCAGCGGGCGCAGGTTGAGCTCGCTGAGGCCGGACGCGGCCAGCAGGCTGCGCACGCCGGGGGCGTGGGTGAGCAGCCACATGGTGCCCTGGCTGCCCAGGACCCCCAGCACCCCCCCGATGGCGGCGATCAGGACCGACTCCGCCACCACCAGCCCCATCACCTGCCGGCTGGTGAAGCCCAGGGTCTTGAGGACGGCGATCTCGGTGCGCCGCTCGCGCACGGCGATCGACATGGTGTTGGCCACCACCAGCAGGATGGTGAAGGTCACCGCCACCCCGATGCCGTTCAGCAGCAGCGAGAGGTTGCCGGCCATGGCCACGAAGCTGGCGGCGAAGGCCTTCTCGGTCTCGGTGTGGGTCTGGGCGTCGGAGTTCTCGAACAGGCGGTCGATGGCGGCGCTCACCTCGCCCGCCTGGTCGGCGTTCTTGATCCCCACGTAGTAGACCCCGGCCTGCAGCTTTCGGCCGGTGGCCTCGTAGAGGTACTTGCGGTCGAACAGCATCAGGTTGGTGTCGGTGCCCGGGTAGCGCACCGGGTCGGTGTCGAAGATGGCGCGGACCACGAACTCGAAGGGCCCGTCCGGCTTGCGGTGGACGGGGATGAAGCTCTCCAGGTAGAAGGTGTCGCCGAGCTTCCAGCCGAACTTGTCGGCGAGCTTGCGGCCGATCGCGCACCCGCGCTGGTCGGCGACCAGCGCCCGGTACTGGCCGGGCGGGATCTGGTACTCCGGGTACATGGCCAGGAACGGTTCCAGCTCCACCGCCAGGTTCGGGAAGAAGTTGCTCCAGTCGGTGGTGGAGGACGAGCCTTCCTCGGCCTTGCCCTCCTTCTTCGCGGGGAGCGCGCCCCCGAACCAGTTGCTCATGGCCACCCGCTCGACGCCGGGAACGGACTGGATCCGACCCTCGTAGGCCATCGGCAGGTCGAAGACGATGCTCACCGAGTTGCGCGTCACCAGCCGCTTGGCGCTCCGGCTGTCGAGCACGGACTGGATCTGGGCCAGCACCGACTGCAGCGTGCAGAAGAGGAAGATGCAGAGAGCCATGGCGAGGACGGTGAGGGCCGTCCGGAACCAGTTGCGGCGGAGGTGCTTCAGCAGGTAGGGCAGGAACTTCATGGCCGGGCTTCCTCCTCAGTCCCGAAGGACGCCCTTCTCCAGGTGGTGCTGGGTGCGGGCCCGCTCCGCCGCGCGCGGGTCGTGGGTCACCATCACGATCGTCTTGTGGAACTCGCGGTTCAGCGTCTCCATCAGCTCCAGGATCTCGGTGGCGCTGCGCGCGTCGAGGTCACCCGTGGGCTCGTCGGCCACCAGCACCTTGGGATCGGTGACGATCGCGCGCGCGATCGCCACCCTCTGCTCCTGCCCGCCGGAGAGCTGGCGCGGGTAGTGGGAGGAGCGGTCGGCGAGGCCGACCACCTTCAGCGCCGTCAGCGCCCGCTGCCGCCGCTCCGCCCTGGACAGGTCGGTGAGCAGCAGCGGCAGCTCCACGTTCTCGACCGCGTTGAGCACCGGGATCAGGTTGTAGAACTGGAAGATGAAGCCCACGTTGTGGCTGCGGAACTGCGCCAGCTCGGTCTCGCCCAGGGTGCTGACGTTCGTCCCGGCGACCACCACGTCGCCGGAGGTGGGCTTGTCGATGCCGGCGATCAGGTTGAGCAGCGTCGACTTGCCTGATCCCGAGGGCCCCATCAGGGCGGCGAAGTCGCCCTCCTGGACCTGGAGGGACAGGCCGTTCAGGACCACCAGCTCCTCGGCGTCGCGCCGGTAAACCTTGGTGACGTTGCGACAGTCCACCATCGCCATGCTTGGATACCCCTCCGCTCGCGGGAAGCGTTCCCGCTGCACAGGTCTCGTCTTTCGGGTGCGGCTAGCCAAATATCGTACCCGAAGCGCCGGCCGGGCGCCGGTCCCGGGAGGGCCGGGCCGGGTGCTACAAGCGGGCCGTGCAGGCCGAGCTGCTGGCAGCGCTGCGACGTCTCTCCGATCCCGAGCTGGTCGGCTCCGTGGAGGCGGCCGCCGCGGGAGAGCGAGGCGCCACCGCCGCGCTGGTGGCCCACCTGGCCGAGCTGGGCACGCGCGACATCCCGCTGCGCGAGGGCTACGGCTCGCTGTTCGTCTACTGCCGCGACGCGCTGGGGCTGGCCGAGGGCGACGTCTACAACCGCATCGAGGCGGCACGGGCGGCCCGGCGCTTCCCGGTGATCCTGGAGATGCTGGCGGAGGGAGCCGTCAACCTCACCAGCGTGAGGCTGCTCGCCCCGCACCTGACGGAGGAGAACCACCGGCGGATCCTGGAGTCGGCTCGCGGCAAACGGAAGCTGCAGGTGGAGGAGATCGCCGCGCGCCTGGCGCCGGTGCCCGACGTGCCCTCGTTCGTCCGCAGGCTGCCGCCACCCCGGCCCGTGGAGCCTGCGCCGGAGCCGGCGGCCGCGGACACGGACGCCGGCCCCGTCGTCAGCGTCAACCGGCCCGCCGCGATCACGCCGCTGGCGCCGTTTCGGTACAAGCTGCAGCTCACGATCGACGCCGCCGTGTTCGAGAAGCTGCAGCTCGCCCGCGACATGCTGCGGCACGCGGTCCCCTCGGGCGACGACGCCCAGATCCTCGACCGTGCCCTGACGGCGCTGCTTCTGGAGCTGGCGCGGAAGAAGTTCGCCGCCACCGACAGCCCGCGGTCCGCGCCCGGGACCACGCCGGGGTCGCGCCACGTCCCGGCCGAGGTCAAGCGGGCGGTGTGGCTGCGCGACCTCGGCCGCTGCGCCTTCGTGGCCGAGAGCGGCCGCCGCTGCGGCGAGCGGGCGTTCCTCGAGTTCCACCACGTCCGGCCGTTCGCCATGGGCGGAGAGGCGAGCGTCGACAACGTCCAGCTGCGCTGCCGGCGGCACAACGGCTACGAGGCGAAGGTCTCGTTCGGCCGGACGGGGCCGCTCAGCCCTTGACCTTGACGGTGGAACCGTCCTGGAGGTCGTCCTTCGGCCGCGAGACGAGGACCTCGCCGCCGGAGAGGCCGGCCTTCACCACCAGCTGGCCCTTGCGCTCCGCCCCCACAACCACCGGCTTGGCCACCGCCTTGCCGTCGCGCACCAGGAACACCACGTCGCGGCCGCCGCGGCTGGTGACCGCCTCGCGCGGCACCACCACCACCGGCGGCTGGGCGGCGGCGGTGGTGGCCGGCTTCTTCTCCGGCTCCAGGAAGGTGACCTTGGCGCTCATCTCGGGCTTGAGGTCCTTGTCCTTGTCGAGAATCGTCACCTTCACCATCACCGTGGCCTTGGTGCGGTCGGCCGTGGGGATCACCTGGCGCAGCACCGCCTTGTAGTGGCGGTCGGGGATGGCCTCGACCGTCACCTCCGCCGGTTGGCCGTTGCCGATCTTGGCCACGTTCGCCTCGGCCACGTCCGCCTCCACCTCGAGCGTGGCCAGGTCCGCGAGGGCGACGATGGCGCCCGAGGAGGTCGAGATGTTCACGCCCGGCGGGATGGGCGCCACGCTCTCCCCGACCTCGGCCATCTTCTTCACCACCACGCCGGCGAAGGGCGCCCGGATCACCGTGTTCTGCAGCTGCGCGTCGGCGAAGGCCAGGTCGCCCTTGGCCTGGGACAGCTGTGCCTCCGAGATGCGGACGCGGCTCTCAGCGGCGTCCCGCTGGTCGACGGAGTCGATCTTCTGCGCGAAGAGCTCGTTCGCCAGCTTGAGCTGGCGCTGGTTCTCGGCCAGGGTGGCGGCGGCGAACTCGACGGCTGCCCGGGCGCGCACCACGGCGGCCTCGTAGTCGATCGACTCCAGGCGGGCGATCACCTCGTCCTGGCGGACGACGCTGCCCTCCTCGACCCGCAGCTCGGACAGGCGGCCCTGGATCTTGGCGGAGACGACCGCCTTGCGCCGGGCCACCACGTAGCCGGAGGCGGTGAGGATCGGGGTGCCGGCGCTCGGCTCGACGTCGCGGGTCACGGCCGCCGTGGTGGTCTCCACCTCCGGGGCGGAGAAGGCCTGCTGGGCGCGCATGGCGTAGAAGCCGAGCAGCAGCACCACCACGGGCAGCAGCAGGAACAGCGGCCACCGCCACCCGGTGCTGCGCTTGCGATTGCGGTCGATCTTCAGCGAGGCCAGCTCGCCCTTGAGGTCGGCCACGGTCGGGTCTCCTGCTTCGCCTCTGAGTGGTTCGCCCCTGAGCTCGTCGTGCATCTCTCCCCGGCTCCCTGGTTCCGGAGAGATCTACGGCCCGCCTGCCCCGCCGAGCCGCCGTTTTCGGTGAACCGCCGGCCAGAGCCGGCGAAAGGGAAGGGTACTACGATCAGGGCATTCGCCGGACGTACTCGTCGAGCTGGCGCTTCCAGAAAGGCCAGTCATGCCCCCCATCGGGGCCCCAGTCGTCGACGGCGTGGGCGATGCCGCGCGACCACAGGACGCCAGAGAGCTGGTACGTCGGCCGCGGGTCCTCGAAGGGGCCGGTGCCCGTCACCAGCCGGATCTCGTCCTTCGCCAGCTGCTCCAGGTACCAGGGGTCGCTCAGCCCCTGCACGTAGTCGACGGGGTTGTTGAAGTAGAAGTTGTCGTCGTAGTCGCCGTCCATGAACCGGCGCAGGTCGTAGACGCCCGACAGGGCGATCGTGCGGCGGAACAGCTGCGGGTGCTTCAGCAGGCTGTTGACGGCGTGGTAGGCCCCCAGCGAGGCGCCGGTGGTGGTGATCGGGATGTCCGGGGTCGCGCAGTGGGACCGGACGAAGGGCGCCACCTCCTCGGCCACGTAGGCGTCGTACATGGCCTGCACCCAGGAGCGGTGGCGGGGATGCGCTTCGCGGTTGTACCAGCTCTCCTTGTTGGCGGAGTCGACGCAGAAGACCTTGATCTTGCCGGCGTCGAGGTGGTGGCAGAGCGCGTCGAGCATGCCCTGGCGCTCGAACTCCCACTCGTCGCCGCCGCTGGTCGGGAAGACGAGCACCGGCGTCCCCCAGTGGCCGAAGACGCGGATCCCCATCTCCCGCCCCAGCCGCGGGCTGTGCCAGCGTTGGTGCTCGGCCCTCATCGCGTGCGCGCCCGCGGCTCCTTCAACGGAAGCGGCGGACGGCCGTCGCCGAGGAGGAGGGGGCGACCAGGTTGCCGAGGAAGACGGCGTTGGACGGGGTCTTCTGCAGCTTCTCGATCAGGAACTGCGCGGCCTCCACCGGCGAGAGGTCGGCGAGCGCGCGTCGCAGCAGGTGGCGCTTGGCCAGCTCCTCCGGCGGCACCAGCAGCTCCTCGCGGCGGGTGCCGGACCTCAGCACGTCGACCGCCGGGAAGATGCGCCGGTCCGCGATCGCGCGATCGAGGATCAGCTCCATGTTCCCGGTGCCCTTGAACTCCTGGAAGATCACCTCGTCCATGCGCGAGCCGGTCTCGATGAGCGCGGTCGCCAGGATGGTGAGGCTGCCGGAGCCCTCGCAGTTGCGGGCGGCCCCGAAGAACTGCCGCGGGAACTGCAGCGCGCGGTTGTCGACGCCGCCCGACATGGTGCGCCCGCCCGGTCCCATCTCCCGGTTCGAGGCGCGGCCCAGCCGTGTGAGCGAGTCGAGCAGGATCACCACGTGGCGCCCGCCCTCGACCAGGCGCTTCGCCCGCTCGATGGCCAGGCGCGAGAGGCGGATGTGCGAATCGGAGGAGGAGTCGGAGGTCGAGGCCAGCACCTCCGCGGGAACCACCCGCCGGAAGTGCGTCACCTCCTCGGGCCGCTCGTCGACCAGCAGCAGCATCAGGTGGACGTCGGGGTGACGGCTGGCGATCGCCTTGCCCAGGTGCTCGAGCAGCGTGGTCTTGCCCGCCTTCGGCGGGGACACGATGAGCCCGCGCTGGCCCTTGCCGACCGGCGCGATGATGTCGATCACCCGCAGGCTGAGCTCCGAGCCCTCTCCCGAGAGCTCGAAGGCCTCGCTGGGGTTGATCGAGATCAGATCCTGGAAGTGGGGGAGCGCCTTGTACTTCTCGGGCTCCATCCCACCCGCCTTCTGGACTTCTACGAGCACGCGGCGACCGTTACCACCGTCGCGGGCGAGGCCTTCGATCTCCGTCCCGTCGCGCAACCCGAAGTCCCGTGCGACCTGGTACGGGACCACGACGTCGTCGCGCTGCGGAAGGTAGTTCTGAGCGACCTGCCTGACGAACCCCCCGGCGCCCTCGGCCAGCTCGACCACGCCCGCAACTTCTGTGGTCGGGCCCTCAGTCGGAATCGGGGCCTGTCGGGGATCCCGCGGACCCCTCTGGGCACCAAGCTGCTGGGGCCCTCCGGGTCCGCCGTGTCGATGGTGACGATGGCGCCGCGAGTGCCGCGGCCCGTGCCTCAAGGCAGGGCCACCCACCGCGACTTCGTCATCGTCTCCTCCAGCCCCGACTATGCGGGCAGGCGGGCGGGAAGTCAAGCGGGCAGCGTCACCGCGAGCGCGCTCAGGGTTGCTCGCCCGGCAGGAGCGGCCGCAGCATGACGACGAAGCGCTTCTCGCCCACGCAGACCGACGCGGGCTGCGCGCCGGTGGGCCAGGAGGCCGCCTCGGCCGCGGAGACCGCGCGCGGCGCCTCCAGCGCCTGCTCGATCGGCCACGGGAAGTCCCATCTCCGGCAGCCGCCCGGGCGGTCGGAGCCCGCGCGTGCGCGCAGGGCGTAGCTGGCCGGACGGTAGGGCGCGAGGGCCGGGTGGTCGTAGGCGAGCAGCTCGCGCACCAGGCCGGCCAGCGGCTGCAGGTTCGCGGGCGCGAGAGCGGGGTCGCCGGCGATGGTGACCTCGGTGGGCCCGTCCTCGGGGAGCCGCAGACGGATGGGCGGCTGCTCCTCGCCGGCGAAGGTGATGATCCGGTTCCTGCCGGCCGCCTTGCGCGCGGCGTCGGCGCGCCGGTGCAGCGCCTGCACCTCGCCCTTCTCCAGGCGCGCGGTCTGGTAGTGCGCGGTTCCACCGACGAACACCTGCCCGTCCTTCAGCAGCACGAACCGCGGCAGGGCGCCCGCGGGATCGCTGCCGGGGGTGCCGGGGGGCATCTCGAGGACGATGACGGCGTTCGGGATCTCGGAGGGGAAGGAGGGAGAGGAAGGGAGCAGAAAGAAGACGAGAAGGAACAACGAAGAGCGACGGGATGAAAGCGACTGAGCCAACGGACCGATCATACCTCGGCGGTTGCGCACTCGACCGGCGCAACCGCCGAGTGCCTGCCTCATCGGCCCGTGTACAGCTCGATGATGCGTTCGATCGCGCGGCGGCAGGCCGCGCAGAACTCGGTGTGCCGGGTGAACATGATGCAGTTCGCCTGCGCACGGTAGTAGCCCTTGGCCTCGTACAGGGCGCCCTCGAAGGCGCCGACCGACCTCGCGTACGGCCCCTGCGCCAGCAGCGCGTCCATGCGCTGCTGCTCCTCGCGGAAGAGCGCCTCCATCTCCTCCTCCGGGCGCTTCTCCGCGCGGATCTTCCGGCGGCGGGCCTGGATCTCCTCTTGCGCGGCCTCGAAGGCCTCCTTGCTCCAGGGCGTCGGCAGCGCCGTCCCCGAGGTCACCAGGTCCTTCCACTTCGGCCGGGTGGCGCTGGCGGTGGCATTGGGCTCCCAGGGCTCCGGCCGCTCCGGGGAGGCCGGACCGTAGGCGACGTCGGAGGTGTAGTACTCGTCGGCCAGGCCGGCGAAGTGGTGGCCGAACTCGTGGACGAACACATAGGGGGTGAACGCGTTGTCGGAGGCCACGGTCGCGTACAGGTTGAAGATGCCTCCGCCGCCGTATTTGCGGCCGTTCACCACGATCTCCATCACGTCGTAGGGCGCCGCCGCGGCCGCCTCCCGCACCCGTTCGTCGTCGAAGGAGAGGACGTAGCGCTCCGAGCCGAAGGCGTCGTAGCTGGCGCGCAGCGCGGAGCGGCGATAGACGCCCTCGGAGGGACGCGAGACGCCGCTCTCCGGCGAGGGCGTGTCGACCGCCCACACGTTGAAGTCGCCGCGCCTCTCCTTGAACGGCGAGGTGGAGAAGAGGATCTCCGTGAGCCGCCGGGCGTCGCGGTGCCACTTCTCCATCTCCGCCTCGGTGTAGCCGTCGCCGAGCAGGACGAGGTCCACCTTCTCCGCGGGCGGGCCGTTCTCCATCACCGCCCACGCCTTCCCCGTCGACGGGCTGCGGTCGATGGCGGGGTCCCCGGGGTCCACGGCGAGCGTCCACACCTCCCGGAACAGCCCGTCCCTCCCGCGCTCGCGGATGGCCACCTGCACGGGGCCGGACGGCTCGGGGAAGCGCAGCGACTCGGGGAAGGCGCGCCAGCGCTGCTTCGCCTCGTCGGTCGTCTCCCACTCGCCATAGATGCTGGCGAACCCGCGCGAGTAGAGCAGCCGGCTGCTGGCGGCGTCCCGCACCTCGAGCAGGTAGCGGCCGAGGTTGGTGTCGTCGATGGGCCGTGCCGGGTTCCCCGGCCACTCCCCCTCGCGCACCAGGCCCGCGTAGGCGAAGTGCTCCTGGGTGGCGTCGCCGGCGTGGACCAGCTCCAGGCGGAGGGTCCTGGGCACGGCGGGAAGGGCCAGCGACGGCGCGGAGCCGAGCGCGGCCGCGAGCAGCAGGGTGCAGGACATCGGAACCTCCGCGCGGATCTGAGCACAGATGGCAGCGCGACACCAGGCGGGATGACACCCGTGCGACGGGGGTATAGCCTCGCGGTGTCGACACGCGTCCAGGAGGCCCCATGAGGCTGCGCCCGCTGCTGCTCCCTGCCCTGCTCGGGGCGCTGGCCCTGCCCGCCGCCGCCCCGGCCGCCAGCGTCCCGGTGCGCACGCGGCTGGGCATGGTCGCCTCGCAGAACGCGATCGCCTCGCAGGTCGGCGTCGAGGTGCTGGTGGCCGGCGGCAATGCGGTGGACGCGGCGGTGGCCACGGCGTTCGCGCTCGCCGTGGTCCACCCCGCCGCCGGCAACATCGGGGGCGGCGGCTTCCTGCTGGTGCGCCCGGCGGCAGCCAAGGCGGCGGTGTACGACTTCCGCGAGATGGCGCCGGCCACGGCCTCGCCCCGGATGTTCCTGGTGAACGGCGCGTACAGCGAGCCGCGACACCACGACAGCCACCTGGCGGTGGGAGTGCCAGGCACGGTGGCGGGCCTGCAGATGGCCTGGCTCGACTACGGCCGGCTGCACTGGAAGGACCTGCTGCGGCCCGCCATCGGCCTGGCCCGCGACGGCTTCGTGGTCTCCGACGGCCTCGCCCGCTCGCTGCGCGAGGTGCTGCCGCGAATGAAGCGATACCCGGCCTCCCTGGCGCAGTTCTCCCGCGAAGGCGCGCCCTACGAGGCCGGCGACATCCTGAAGCAGCCGGACCTGGCGCGCACGCTCGAGCGCATCGCCGACAAGGGGGCGAAGGGGTTCTACGCCGGCGAGACGGCCGAGCTGATGGTCCGGGAGATGCAGGCCCACGGCGGCCTCATCACCCTCGACGACCTGCGCGGCTACCAGATCTACCGTCGGCCGCCCCTGCGGGGCCGCTACCGCGGGTTCGAGGTGCTCACGGTGCCGCCGCCGAGCAGCGGCGGCGTGGTGCTGCTCGAGTGCCTGAACCTGCTGGAGGGCTACGACCTGGCGGGCATGGGCGTGGGTTCCTCGAGCTACGTCCACCACGTGACGGAGGCGCTGCGGCGCGCCTTCGCCGACCGCGCACGCTATCTCGGCGACCCGGAACAGGTCAGTGACATGCCCGTCGACAGGCTCGTCTCCAAACCGTACGCGGACCAGCTCCGCCGCACCATCCGCGAGGACCGCGCCTCGGTCTCCGCGCCCGCCGTCTTCGAGTGGCCCGCCGAGAGCGACGAGACCACCCACCTGTCGGTGGTGGACCGCGAGCGCAACGCGGCTGCGCTCACCTACACCCTGGAGGACGGCTACGGCTCCAAGATCGTGGTCCCCGGCGCCGGGTTCCTGCTCAACAACGAGATGGGCGACTTCAACGCCGGCCCCGGGCTCACGGACGAGTCGGGCCTCATCGGCACGGCGCCGAACCTGGCGGCGCCGCACAAGCGCATGCTGTCGAGCATGACGCCGACCATCATCTCGAAAGACGGACGGCTGGCGCTGGTGGAGGGAAGCCCCGGCGGGCGGAGCATCCCCAGCACGGTGCTGGAGACGACCCTCGACCTGGTCGACTTCGGCATGAACGTGCAGGAGGCGGTGGACCAACCCCGCTTCTTCCACCAGTGGCTGCCGGACGAGATCCACCTGGAGAGGCTCGGCTTCCCCGCTGACACCCGCCAGGCGCTCCTCGCGCGCGGGCACCGGCTCTCGGAGATCGAGAGGCAGGGGGTGGTCGAGGCGATCGCGCTCGACGCGAAGGAGGACCTGCTGGAAGGCGGCAGCGACCGGCGGGCGCCCGACGGCGCCGCCGTCGGCCACTGAGACGCGGCGAGCCTAGCTCATCGAAGGCGGCGGTGCGCTCGGCGCGGTGCGGTCGGTGACCTGCTCGGCGTGCTCGCGGCGGAATCCCTCGGCCACCCGGCAGTCCCAGCAGACGGGCCGGTGCGTCGCCAGCACGTCGATCACCTGCTCGGGCCGGAACGAGGACCACTCGACGAGCGCGCCGTTCGCCGCCAGCAGCGCCGGCTTGTGGTCGTGCCACCGCACGACCCCGAAGCGGCGGCCGCAGAAGGCGCAGGCCTTGCCCTGGTACCAGTCGCCCAGGATGCTCTGCAGCAGGCAGGCCTGTGGCGCCGACTCGATCTGGCCCAGGCACTCCTGGCCGCACCCCTGGCGCTCGGGCCAGCGGGTGCAGGACTCGAGCCGAAGCTGCGGCCGGCCCTGGGGCGCGGTGAGCGCCGCGCGCCTCGCGTCGACCTCGACCGTCACCATCTCGCGGCTCTCGGGACAGACCACCACCCGGGTGCCGCGGAAGACGAGCCAGGCCCGCAGCGCGCGGCGGCCGACGACCACGAGCGCGCCCAGCCCCACCAGGACGACGACACCGAGCACGAGCTGGATTGGGCTGAGCATGGAGGCCTCCCGCGGACGGTTTAGCTCCCGGCGCGCTCGGAGGGAATAGATCGTTTGCTCCGGCTGTGCGGCTATCGCGCCTCGTGGCCTTTCATCAGCCGCTTCAGCAGCTGGATCTGGCCGGCGTGGTACAGGTCATGGGCGGCGGCGCCGCGCACCACCCAGCCGGCGGTGCCGCGTCCGCGCGGCAGGCGGCGGACGAGGTCCTCGTCACCCAGCGTGGCCACCGCCGCGCGCAGGCGGTCGTGGCAGTCGGCGAGCAGCTTCAGGTCGGTGCGCCAGCGCACGGCGCTCGGCCCCGCCTCGGCCGCGAACCAGTTCGAGCCGGCACGGGCGAACGAGCCGCGCTTCTCGCCGGTGATCCTGCGCCAGGCGGCATACTTCCAGTACGCGGCGTGCACCACCAGCTCCCACGCGCTGTGCCGGCCGGGCCCCGGGCGCCAGCACGCCTGCGCGGCGTCCAGCCCTCGCAGGCTCCCCCGCAGGTTGGGTCCGTGCCAGGAGCGATGGCCGTAGGCCTCGTCGAGCAGCTCGAGCAGGGCCTGTACGGCAGGACCGGGTCGCGCCATGACGCCTCCGGGGTCAGGGCCAGGGCCGGCCCTGGCGCGCGGCCTCGTAGAGATCGCGCGAGGCCGGGCGGCCGTCGAGCACGTGCGGGTCGAGGCGCAGCGCGGCCTCGAACGCGGCGAGCGCCTCGGCGGAACGACGGACGGTGGCCAGCGCTACGGCGAGGGTCAGAAAGGCCTCGGCGTCGGGCGCCAGCCGGACGGACTGCTGCAGCGCGCCGATGGCCTCCGCCGGCAGGCCGAGAGCGTACAGCAGCGTCGAGCCCAACCGCTGCCAGGCGGCGGCGTCGTCGGGGCCGAGGCGCACCTGCTCGCGGTACAGCTCGGCCAGCTCGTCCCAGCGCTCGAGCGTCACCAGCTGGCGGGCCAGCAGCTCGCGGATCGCCGGCCGGCGTGCAGCGGAGACGCCGAGCGCGAGCGCTGCGCGGCAGGCCTCGACCGCGGGCATGCCGGAGAGCCGTTCGCACAGGCGCGCCTGCTCGCGCGCGGCTGCGGTCTCGCGCGCCGTGGCCGGCCGCTCGGGCTCATCGGCGGCGGCCGCGAGGGCGGAGAGGAGTAGCGTCAGGAGCGCGAGGGCGACGGGTGACGCGGTGCGGCAGGGCATGTGCGGGGCGACCCGACCCGAGTCTAGCATCCGGATGGGCCGTTTGGATCACGGCAGGTTCGCGGGGAGGGGCCTCAGAATGAGTGGCGAGGCTGCGGGAGGCATCAACATGAGCATGGAGTTCGGGACACGACGCGGGCGCTGGCTGAAGGTCCCCGACGCGCAGACGCCGCTGGCGTTCGGCGCAGAAGACCTGGCCCGCTTCGAGGCCTTCGACCTGTTCTATCGCTCGCTGTGCGCGCTCCTCTACAACTACGTTCCCATGTCCGGCCATCCCGGCGGCTCGATCTCCTCCGGCCGCTTCGTGTCGGGGCTCGTCTTCGACGCCGCCGAGTACGACCTCGCCTCGCCGGACCGCGAGGACGCCGACGTCGTCTCCTACGCCGCCGGCCACAAGGCCATGGGCCTCTACGCCATGTGGGCGCTGCGCGACGAGATGGCGCGCGTGGCGGATCCCACGCTGCTGCCGGGCGAGGTCTCCCGGCGCCTGCGACTCGAGGACCTGCTCGGCTTCCGGCGCAACCCGATCACCGCCACCCCGCTCTTCGTGAAGCACGGGGCCAGGGCGCTCGACGGGCACCCCACGCCGGCGACTCCCTTCGTGCGCCTCTCGACCGGCGCCTCGGGCGTGGGCGTGGCCAGCTCCGTCGGGCTCGCCCTGGCCGCCCGCGACGTCTACGGCGAGCACGCCCCGAGAGTTCACGTGGTGGAGGGCGAGGGCGGGCTGACGCCGGGCCGGGTGGCCGAGGCGCTGGCCGCGGCCGGCACCGCCTCGCTCGACAACCTGGTGATGCACGTCGACTGGAACCAGGCCTCGATCGACTCGAACCGCGTCTGCCGCGAGGACGGCCGGCCCGGCGAGTACGTGCAGTGGACGCCGATGGAGCTGTTCCACCTGCACGACTGGAACGTGGTGGAGGTCGCGGATGGGCGCGACTTCGCGCAGGTGCTGGCGGCCCAGCGCCTGGCCGCGAGCCTCGACACCGGCCAGCCGACCGCGATCGTCTACCGCACCGTGAAGGGCTGGCAGTACGGGATCGAGGGTCGCGCCTCCCACGGCGCCGGCCACAAGTTGTGCTCGGAGGGCTTCTACCACGCGCTCGCGGAGCTGTGCTCGCGCACGAGCTGCGCGCTCCCCTCCTGCGAGGGCTCGGGCCAGCGTTGCCAGACGGGCACGGACGGCGCGGCCCAGATGGAGGCCTGCTTCTACGACGCCCTCTTGCTGCTGCGCGACGCGATCGAGAAGGACCGCGCCACGGCCGAGGCCATGGCGGCCCGGCTCCGCGCCGCGCGTGAGCGGCTCGACCGGCGCGGCCGTAGGCCGCGCGACCAGGCTCCGCGGGTCGAGGCGGTGTACGAGCTGGCCGCACGCAGGGCGGCCAGGCCGGCGGAGCTGGCGCTCCCGCCGGGTGCGGTGACCACGCTGCGCGGGGAGCTCGGGCGCGCGCTGGCCCAGCTCAACCAGGCGAGCGGCGGGGCACTGCTGGTGGCGGCGGCGGACCTGCTGGGCTCGACCTCGGTGAACGCTGTGGCCGGCGGGTTCGGCGAGGGCTTCTGGAACGCCCGCGGCAACCCGGCCGCGCGCACGCTCTCGACCGGCGGCATCTGCGAGGACGCCATGGCCGGCATCCTCTCCGGCCTCGCCGCGTTCGGCCACCACGTCGGCGTCGGCTCGTCCTATGGCGCATTCCTGGCGCCTCTCGGCCACATCGCCGCCCGGCTGCACGCGATCGGCAGCCAGGCGAAGCGGCCGCACGGTCCCTGGAACCCGATGGTGCTGGTCTGCGCGCACGCCGGGTTGAAGACCGGCGAGGACGGCCCCACCCACGCCGACCCGCAGGCCCTGCAGTTGCTGCAGGAGAACTTCCCCCGCGGCACCGCGATCACCCTCACGCCCTGGGACCCCCAGGAGTGCTGGCCACTGCTCCTCGCCGCCCTGGCCCGGCGCCCGGCGCTGGTGGCGCCGTTCGTGACGCGGCCGAACGAGGCGGTGCCCGACCGCGCCCGCCTGGGCTTGGCGCCGGCGGAGGCCTGCGCCACGGGCGTCTACCGCCTGCGCGCAGCGCAGCGCGGCAAGGGTGACGTCACCGTGGTGCTGCAGGAGAGCGCCGTCGCCTTCGCCTTCGTGGAGCAGGCGCTGCCGCTGCTGGAGAAGCGTGGCATCGATGCCTGCGTCTACTACGTGGCGAGCGCGGAGCTGTTCGACCTGCTGCCGGCGGAGGAGCAGGCGCGGATCTTCCCGGAAGACCGCGCCGACGAGGCGATCGGCGTCACCGGCTTCACGCTGCCCACGCTCTACCGCTGGGTCCGCTCCGGGCTGGGCCGCGCGCACTCGCTGCACCCGTTCCGCCACGGCCACTTCCTGGGCTCCGGCCAGGGGTCGGTGGTGCTGGCGGAGGCGGGACTCGACGGCGAGAGCCAGGCGCAGGCGATCGAGGGCTACCTGGCGGCGAGGGTCGGCGCGGCCCGGGCCTGAGGCGAGCGCGCTATCCTGGGGGCCAGAGTTCCAGGAGGCCAGAATGCGCATCCTCGTCGTGGGCGCCAGCGGCACCATCGGCAAGGCCGTGGTGGCGGCGCTCCAGCCGCGGCACGAGGTCGTGGGGGTGACCCGGCACAGCCGCCCGCTGTCGGTCGACATCACGCAGCCGGACTCCATCCGCGCGCTCTATGCCGCGGCGGGGCCGCTCGACGCCGTGGTCAGCGCCGCCGGCGGGGCGCGCTTCGCGCCGCTGCCGCAGCTCGACGACGACGCCTTCGCCTTCTCGCTGGGCAACAAGCTGATGGGCCAGGTCAACCTGGTGCGCCTGGGGCTCGCGCACGTGAGGGACGGCGGCTCGTTCGTCCTCACCAGCGGCGTCCTGGCCCGCGCGCCCATGCCCGGCAGCGCCGCCATCAGCCTGGTGAACGCAGCCCTCGAAGGCTTCGCCCGCGCCGCGGCGATCGAGGCGCCGCGGGGGATCCGGGTGAACGTGGTGAGCCCGCCCTGGGTGACCGACACCCTGCGGGCGCTGGGCATGGACCCCTCCCGCGGCCTGCCGCCCCAGGCGGTCGCGCGGGCGTACGTGCTGGCGGTGGAGGGCGCGGCCAACGGGGCCGTCCTCGAGCCCTGAGCCGGCCGGGACGCGTGTGATACCTTGATGGCTCCTCCGTATATCACCTCGACATGGATGGTGTGCGCCTGCTGTCCTGGTTGATGCCGGCGGTCGAGACCTGTGCCGTCGACTGGGACGAGGTGTTCCGGGAAGAGCTGCCGCGCCTGTTCAACTACTTCCGCTACCGCGGGTTCGACCGCGCCTCGGCCGAGGACCTCACCTCGATCGCGTTCGAGAAGGCCTGGCGAGCGCGCGACCGGTATCGGCGCGAGCGGGCGGCGGTCACGACCTGGCTGCTGGCGATCGCCCGCCACGCGGCGACCGACCACCTCCGCCGCCTGCGCCGCGAGGTGCCGCTCGACTTCGAGCCGGCGCCTGCCCCGGAGACGCCGGAGTCGGCCGCGCTGCGGGCCGACGAGCGGCGGCGGCTGCGCGCGCTGCTGGCCGGGCTCTCGCCACGGGAGCGGGAGCTGATCGCGCTCAAGTACGGTGCCGGCGTCACCAACCGTGCCATCGCCACGCTCACCGGGCTCGGGGAGTCGAACGTGGGGACGATCCTGCACCGCACGATCGCCTCTCTGCGGGCCCGCTGGGACGAGGGAGGAGGGACATCGTGAACGAAGATCCGCTCTCCGGCCTGCGCGAGGAGCCGCGCCCGGAGTTCGCCGATGGGCTCCACCACAAGCTGCGCTCCATCGACACGGCCCGCCGCGAATCCCGGCGAGCCGTGCCGGCGCGCCTCTGGCCCGCGCTGGCGGGGGCCACGCTGGTCGCCGCGGTGGCCCTGGCCTTCACCCTGGAGCCGGTGCGCGCGGCCGCCCGCGACTTCCTGGACCTCTTCCGGGTCAAGCGGTTCGCGGCGGTGCCGGTCGACCCCGAGCGCCTGGCCAACCTGCAGCAGGGCGGGCTCGACCTGAGGAGCCTGGTCGGCGACCAGGTGGAGGTGCGGGTCCAGCCCGAGAAACCGGTGGCGGTGGCGAGCGTCGAGCAGGGCGCGCTGGAGGCCGACCTCCAGCCGCAGCAGCCGACCGTGCTGCCCGAGGGTTACACGCTGGGCGAGGTCGCGGTCGGACGTCCCGGCGCCTTCCGCGTGCGGCTCGACGCGACGAAGCTCCAGCAGCTGGCACAGGCGGTCGGTGCCGACGAGATCGAGATCCCGGCCTCCTGGAACGGCGCCACCATCGACGTGGAGATGCCGCCGGTGCTGGTGGCGCGCTACCAGCGCGCGGCCGACGCCGGTGCGCCGGCGGGCAACGAGACGAGCTACGTCCTCTTCCAGTCGAAGAACCCTGCCGTCGAGCTGCCCGAAGGCGTCGAGCCGGCGCTCCTCGGCCGACTCGCCCTGCGCACGGCCGGCATGAGCGCCGCCGAGGCCGAGAGCTTCGCCAACGCCGTCGACTGGCGGGCCACCCTGCTGGTGCCGGTGCCCGTCCGCGGCGGGTCCTTCCGCGAGGTGGAGGTGAACGGGCAGAAGGGCCTGCTGGTCACCTCCCAGCCGACGCCCGGTCGCACCGCAGGGGGCGGCGGCCGCACGCGCTCGCACTCGGTGCTGGTGTGGGCCACCGGCACGAAGGTCTTCGCCATCCACGGCCCCGGCGGCGGCGTCGACCTGCTGGCGATGGCGCAGTCGATCCGCTAGTGCCGGCGCCGGCCCTCGAGGTCAACGGGCTCCGCAAGCAGTACGGCCGCACTACGGCGGTCGCCGACCTCACCCTGTCCGTCGCGCAGGGTGAGGTCTTCGGCTTCCTGGGCCCGAACGGGGCCGGCAAGACGACGTCCATGAAGATGCTGCTCGGCCTGGTGCTGCCGACCTCGGGCAGCGGCCGGCTCCTGGGGGCGCCACTCGGCGAGGCGCAGGCCCGTCGCCGGATCGGCTACCTGCCCGAACACTTCGCCTTCCACGAGTGGCTGGGTGGCCGCGAGCTGCTGCGCTTCCACGGCCGGCTGCTGGGGCTCCGCAGCCGGGCGCTGGCCGGCCACGTGGAGGAGCTGCTGCGGCGGGTGCAGCTCGCCGACGCCGGCGAGCGTTGCCTGCGCGAGTACAGCAAGGGCATGCGCCAGCGCATCGGGCTGGCCCAGGCGCTGCTCGGCGAGCCCGCGCTGGTCTTCCTCGACGAGCCCACCTCGGGGCTGGACCCGCTCGGCCGGCTGCTGGTGCGCGACGTCATCCGCGAGCTCGCGGCGCGCGGCACCACCGTGTTCCTCAACTCGCACCTGCTGAGCGAGGTGGAGGTGACCTGCGACCGGGTGGCCTTCGTCCGCGACGGCCGGGTGGTGCGCGAGCTGAGCCTGGGCGCGGCGGAGCGCGACCTCGAGGTGGAGCTCCGTGTCGACCGGGTGCCGCCCGGCCTGGTCGCGGGCCTGGCCGCCTTCGCCCGCGACGTGCGCGAGGACGGCGCCTGCCTGCGGCTGCGCGTCGAGGACGAGACCGCGCTGCCTGCGCTCAGCCGCTGGCTGGTGGCGCAGGGTGTCGGCCTCTATCACCTGGCGGCCCGCCGGCGGTCGCTCGAGGAGATCTTCCTGGAGGTGATCTCGTGAGGGCGGCGCTGGTGATCGCGCAGATGACGCTGGCCGAGGCGCGGCGGCGGCGCATCCTGGCCGCGGCGCTGGCGCTGGGCGCGGCCTTCGTGACGCTGTTCGCGGTGGGGCTGCACTTCATCGCCCGGGACGTCCGCGCCCACGCCAACCCCACCCAGCAGGGCTTCGCCTTCGCCTACGTGGTGCTGGCCGCGCTGTACGCGGCCAACTTCCTGATCGTGATGACCTCGGTGCTGGTCACCATCGACACGCTCTCGGGCGAGATCGGCTCGGGCGTGATCGAGACGCTCTGCACGAAGCCGGTGCCGCGCTGGTCGGTGGCGCTCGGCAAGTGGCTGGGCTGCTGGACCATCCTCGCGCTCTACGCGGCCGTGCTCTGCGGCGGCGTGCTGGCGGTGTCGCGGCTCGAGGCCGGCTACACGCCGCCCCAGCCAGCGCGCGGTCTGGCCCTGCTGCTGCTCGAGGGCACGGTCCTGCTGACGCTGGCCCTCGCCGGCGGCACCCGCCTGTCGACCCTCGCCAACGGCTTGACGGTTTTCGGCCTGTACGGGCTCGCCTTCATCGGCGGCTGGATGGAGCAGATCGGGACCGTGACGGGCAACGCTGCCGCCCGCTACCTCGGCATCGGCGCCAGCCTGCTGGTGCCGAGCGAGTCGCTGTGGCAACTGGCGGCGTACCTCATGCAGCCGCCGCTCGTGCGCGACGCGGGGATGGGCCCCCTCTCGCCGCACTCGGTGCCCAGTCCCGCCATGGTGGTGTGGGCCCTGGGCTACGTCGCGGCCACCCTGGCGCTCGCGCTCGCCTCCTTCCGCAGGCGCGACCTGTAGCCGGATCAGGCCGGGGCGGAGGCCGCGGCCAGGCCGTCCCGGAAGGCCTCCTTGTTGACCACGAACGGCATCTGTGCCGGGTCGCCGCCGTAGCGGCCCTCGAGCACGTCGAGGACGCCCTGCACGCAGCGGCCGGCCATCCCGACCTCCGGATCCGGGGACAGGCGGGTGGCGCTGGCGGCGGAGGCGGCGTGGGGGAAGAGGCGCAGGTTCAGCACCAGCGCGGGGTCGCGCAGCGGGCTGTCGTCGGGCAGCGGCTCCGTCTCGTAGACGTCCAGGGCGGCCCCGGCGATCCAGCGCGCGCGCAGCGCTCGGGCGAGCGCCTGCTCGTCCACCACCGGCCCGCGCGAGGTGTTCACCAGGTAGGCGGTCGGCTTCATCAGGCGCAGCCGCTTCTCGTCGATGAGGTGATAGGTGGGCTCGTCGGCGCCGCCGGGGAAGGTGAGCGGCACGTGCAGGGACACGAAGTCCGCCCGGCGCAGGGCCTCCTCCAGCGACACCACCTCGATCGACTGGGGCCGGCGGGTGAAGTGCTCGCGGCGCCGCGCCTCGATCACCCGCCGCGCGCCAGCGACGAAGGCGGGGTCGGCCTCCCCCGGCTCGTGGCACAGCACGTCCATGTCGAACCCGATCGCCTTGTGCACCAGGCTGCGGCCGATCCGCCCCATGCCGATGACCGCGAGCGTGCGGCCGGTCACCTCGTCGCCCAGCCACGGCTTGTAGGGGTGCCAGGTCGCCCACTGGCGCTCGCGCACCTGCACCTCGGCCGGGTAGAGCTTGCGCGCGACCGCGCCCAGCATGAAGAAGGCGAACTCGGCGGTGGCGTCGGTCAGCACCTCCGGGGTGTGGGTGAAGGGGATGCGGTAGCGGTTGGCGGCGGCGCGGTCGATGTTGTCGAAGCCGACCGCCATCTGCCCGACGACCTTGAGCCCGGAGGCGGCGCCGGCGGAGAGCACCTCTTCGTCGATGGGGTCGCGCAGGGTGGTGATGAGGGCGGCGATGCCCGAGCGCACCCGGGCCACGATCAGGTGCTTGGGGGGCGGCTGCAGCTCGGGGTAGACCTCGAGCTCGAAGCCCCGCTCGCGCAGCCGCTCGAGCGCCTGGGGTCCGATGTCGCAGGTGGCGAAGACGCGCTGTCGCTCGCCCATTCAGCTCCTCTGTTGTGGGGGGTCCCGGCAGTTATACCACTCCCATGCCCCCGGATTCCGCGGTAGGCTCCCCCTGCTCTGGTCGCCAGGAGGTCCTGCTTGGCCGAGATCAGCGAACCTGTCCCCCCGACCCCGGCGTTCGAGGCCGAGTACGCCATCGAGTCGCCCCTGCGCTGTCCGCACTGCTCCGAGATCATCTCCACCCTGCAGGTGCTGCGCCTGGTGCGCACCCGGGTCAACTTCGTGTCGATGCTGCCGCGGCGCGGCTACGTCATCGTCTGCCCGGCGTGCCATCGGGTGCTCTCGGCGGAGCTGGGCGGCGGCCTGACGCGCGTCGTCGGCTGAGGCGCCGGCGCCTGGCGCGGCGCACCGGCGTTCCGCGGCACACTGGAGGCAGGTTCCCGTGCCGAGCTCGTCGACCGACCGCCTGACGATCGCACGTGCCCTGCGCGAGATCTCCTGCACGCGGCGCAGGCGGAGGCCGAGCCCCTGCTCGACCACCTGCGCTCCCAGCCCGGCGTGCGGCGCCCGCGTGCACGTGCAGCTCTCCGCGCCGGCCGAGTTCGACAGCGCCTGGCACCGCGCCACCGGCTCACCTTCCTGAGCGGACTCTGCTTCAGGGGCAAGCTCGAGTACGCCCCGCGCCGACCGGCAGCGAAGTGAGCACGCCGCGCACGGCCCGTGCTAAGTTGCCGCCGTGAGACCGACCGACCTGCGCGGCATCCTGCAGTACGTGCCGCAGTTCCGCGAGCGCACATTCGTGGTCGCGGTGGACGGGGCCGCCGTCGCCGACGAGAGCTTCGGCGGCATCCTGATGGACGTGGCCGTGCTGTGGTCGCTGCGCATCCGCACGGTCCTGGTGCACGGGGCCTCGGTGCAGATCCGGGCCCTGGCGGCAGAGCGCGGCGTCGAGCCCTCAGACCTCGAGGGCTCGGGCGTCACCGACGCCCCCACCCTGGAGCTGGCGCTCACCGCCGCCACCCGCCTCACCCACGAGATCCTGGAGGGACTCTCCGCCGCCGACCTGCGCGCCGCCGCCAGCAACGCCGTCACCGCCCATCCGCTCGGCATCCTGAGGGGCGTCGACCACCTCTACACCGGCCGGGTGGAGCGCGTGGACGTCGAGCTGCTGCAGACGCTGCTGGGAAACGGCATCGTCCCGGTGGTGCCGCCGATCGGCGTGGACGGCGAGGGGCGCAGCTTCCGCGTGAACTCAGACGCCGTCGCCCTGGAGGTGGCCAGGGCCCTCTCCGCGGTGAAGCTGGTCTACATGACGACCAGCGACGGCCTGCGGGTGAACGGGCGGCTGGTGCGGCAGGTGGCCGTCGCGGAGCTGGCGGAGGCGCTGCAGAAGGGCCTGGTCGCGCCCGAGCAGCAGTCGAAGGCGCGACACGCGGTCGCCGCCTGCCAGTCGGGCGTCCCCCGCGTCCACGTGGTCAACGGGCACGTGGACGACGGGCTGCTGGCGGAGGTCTTCTCGAACGAGGGCATCGGCACGCTGGTCTACGCCAACGAGTACCAGCAGATCCGTCGCGCCCGCCGCGGCGACGTGCGGGCGATCGAGCAGCTCATCCGCGGGTCGATCGAGAGCGAGGAGCTCCTGCCGCGCACGCGGGCCAGCATCGAGCACGACCTCGCCGACTACTACATCTTCGAGGTGGACCGGAACCCCATCGCCTGCGTGGCGCTGCACACCTGGCCTGCGGAGGGCAAGGGCGAACTCGCCTGCCTGTACGTGCGGCCCTCGCACGAGAACCAGGGCATCGGCCGCACCATGGCCCAGTTCGTCGAGCAGAAGGCGCGCGAGGCGGGCCTCTCCACGCTGCTCGCCCTCTCCACGCAGGCCTTCAACTACTTCCAGTCGAAGGCCGGGTTCGCCGAGGGCACGCCCGACGACCTGCCGCCGGAGCGCCGCGCTCGCTACGACGCGAGCGGCCGGCGGTCGAAGGTGCTGGTCAAGAAGCTGTGATGTCCTGAGAGGGGGGCTGCGCCGCACTCCCTCGGACTTCCCCCTCCGCTCCGCGCGAGTGAATCGCGCTCCGCTCCGGGTTCGCGCCTGTGGCCTGGTGCCACCTCATCTGGCCAGGCAGTTCTTGATCCGCTTCAGGGCCTCGTGGATGTTCTCCAGGCTGTTGGCGTAGCTGAAGCGCAGGTGGCCCTCGCCCCACTCGCCGAAGGCAGTGCCCGAGAGGCAGGCGACGCCGGCCTCGTCGAGCAGGCGATCGGCCAGCGGCTTGGCCGAGAAGCCGGTGCCGGTGATGTTGGGGAACACGTAGAACGCGCCCTGCGGCCGCGGGCACTTGAAGCCGGGGATCTGGCGCAGGCCGTCGACGATGGCGTCGCGGCGCTGCCGGAACTCGGCGACCATGGTGTCGACCGCCGACTGGTCGCCGCGCAGCGCCTTCACCCCGGCCAGCTGGGTGAAGGTGGCGGTGCAGGAGGTGGCGTTCGTCTGCAGCTTGGCGACGACCTGCGCGAGCGGCGCGGGCATGATGCCGTAGCCGAGCCGCCAGCCGGTCATGGCGTAGGTCTTCGAGAAGCCGTCGAGCACGATGGCCAGCGGTTCCATGCCGGGCATGGCGGCGATCGAGACGTGGCGGCCGTCGTAGAGGATGCGCGAGTAGATCTCGTCGGCCAGCACCGGGACGCCGTGGCGCACGGCGGCGTCGGCGACCGCCCGCAGACCGGGCTCGGGGATGACGCCGCCCGTCGGGTTGTGCGGGTAGTTGAGGATGATGAGGCGGGTGCGGTGGCTGATCTTGTCGATCAGTTGCTCGACGTCGAGCGCGTAGCCGCGCTCCTCCAGCAGGCGCACCGGCACCGGCACCCCGCCTATGTAGCGGATCATCGACTCGTAGATCGGGAAGCCCGGGTTGGGGTACAGCACCTCGTCGCCGGGGTCGATCAACGCCAGGATCACGTAGAACATCACCGGCTTGCCGCCGGGGGTCACCACCACCATCTCCGGCGTCGCCCGCACGCCGCGGCGCGCCGTCGAGTCCTCGGCGACCGCCTGGCGCAGCTCCGGCAGCCCGGCCGAGGGGCCGTAGTGGGTGGCCCCGGCCCTGAGCGCCTCGATGGCGGCGTCGGTGATGTGGGAGGGGGTGTCGAAATCGGGCTCGCCGATCTCCAGGTGGATGACGCTCTTCCCCTGCGCCTCGAGGGCGCGGGCGCGCACCAGCACCTCGAACGCGGTCTCGGTGCCGAGCCGCGCCAGACGTTCCGAGAGCTTCATGCTGTGCCTCCGCGGCTACTGTACCCCCGGCGCCATCGGGCCGGCCTGATGCCTCCGGCTCAGGGTGCCCCGGGCGTGGGCGACGGCGCCGCTCCCGGGGCGGAGTCCATCCGCTCGATCCCGTACGCGCGCTGCACCCGTGCCACGGCGGCTCTCGCGTCGTTCACGCCCACCACCAGGCGCTGCGCCGCCTGCCCCGGCAGCAGCTCGATCACGTGGTACGGGCCGGACGGGCGGGCGAGCGCCTCGCGCAGGTGGTCCAGCGAGCCGATGCGCCGGCCGTTGACGCTCTCCACGATCAGGTCGCGCAGGTCCTGGTAGCCCAGGTTCGCCGGGTCGGGCAGGACGCTCGACAGGAGCACCAGCCGGGGCCACCGGGGGTCGGGCTCGGCGGCCTCGCGGTCGAGCGCGACCAGCAGTCGTGGCGGCGCCCGCCGGGTCCAGTCGCCGTACGTCCCGAGGTAGGGTCGGGTGAGCTCCTGGAACACCAGCCCGCCGACGATGAGGTACTCGGGGCCGCGGCCGAACAGGTAGGGCGGGACCTTCTCCGCCTCGGGCGACATGCGCCGCAGCGGCAGCGTCAGCTCCAGCCTCTGGCCGTGGCGCAGCACCCTGGCGGCGAGCGAGTCGCCGGGCTGGCAGCCGTCCGTGAAGATCTCGGCGAACAGCATGCGGCCGTACAGCGGGTGCTCGTAGCGCCCGGTGGCGTCGAGCTGGTGGCCGCCCAGCTCCAGCAGCACGTCGCCGCGCTCGAGCACGCCGCCGGCGCTGCCGTTCGGCGCCACCCGCAGCAGCCGCACCCCGGTCTCGCCCGGCTTCAGGCCGAGCCACTCGCGCAGCGCGGGGTTGGTGAGGTCCTCCCAGGAGAGGCCGGCGCGGGCGAAGCCCTTCCACTCCCCGCGCGCGGCGCCGTCCAGGAACTGCGAGAGCACCGGCGAGGCGATCGCGGCGAAGGTGTCGCCTGACCGCCCCGTGATCAGGCCGGCCACGTGGCCATCGGCCACCACCACCTCCGACTCGCCCAGGCCCTCGGTGCCGGACTGCACCTCGAGCGTGAGCAGGCTGGTCTGCGAGAGGCCGTGGCGCCCGCTGCGCACCTGGCGCACCGTGCCCGGGTAGGCCTCCAGCAGGCCCGAGCGCTGCCAGCGGTGGATCGTCACCGTGCCCTCGACCGGCGCCTTCCTGGCGATCGGCAGCGGCTGCAGCCCCTCCCAGAAGGCGGGGTCGTCCACCTGCACGAGGGCCAGCGGCCCCTCCTGGTCGACCAGCGCCACCCGCGCCGGCGTGCGCTCCTCGCTGCCGAGCTTCTGCGCCTCCACCAGCAGGTGGTTGCCGAAGGCGGTGGAGGCGACCAGGAGGCGGTGGCCGGGCACCACCAGCCCCGTGACGGAGCGGTTCCAGGGCGGCGTCTTCTCCCACGGCGCGCGCCAGTTCCAGTCCTGGCCGGTGACGCGCAGGCTGACGATGCCGGCCCGCAGCGCGCGGGCGGCGTCGGCGGGCACCACCGCCGGCGCAGCCGGCGCCGGCCTGGGGACGGTCGCCGCCACCGGGTCGGCGGGCCGGGCGTGGCTGGCACAGCCTGCGGCGACGGCAGCGGCCAGCGCCACCGGCAGCGCCGCCCGGCCGGCGCGGCTAGAGCTTGTGGTCGTGCGGGATCGCATACTGCCTCAGGATCTCGGCCTGCGCGGCGTCGGCCTTCTCCCGGTCGAGCGCCTCCACGCCGCCGTCGCGCTCGAACTCGAGCACCTGGAAGCGCTCGCGGTTGTCGCGCAGCGCCGCCACCACGTCCTCCAGCGAGCGCACCTCGCGGCCGTTGATCCTCGCCACCGCCAGCGGCGGGTTCACCGCCATCTGCGAGTTGACCGCGTGGCGCAGCACGCGGGTGAGCACCACCACCTCGCGGTCGGCCTCCTCCGGCCGCTCGGCTTCCCGGAACAGCTGGTCCCAGACCAGGTCCCGGTCCGCCGACTGCGGCCAGTTGCGGCCGAAGGTCTTCAGCAGCTCGACTTCCAGCTTCATGAACACCAGGCCCGCGTACACCACGTAGTCGGGGGCCACGCCGTATCGGTTGCGGTTGCGGTCGTAGCGGGGGATGCGCCGGGCGGTGGCGGCGAGCGTCTGCTCGCGGCCGTCGCGCCAGACCCGGAAGGAGAAGCTCTGGCCGACCTGCATCATGTCGATCGCGTGCTCGAAGGTGACCCGGGCGTCGCCGACGCGGATGGTGCCGTCGCTGGCGATCGCCTGGCCGTCGACGGCTAGCAGCACGTCGCCACGCTGCACCCTGCCGTCGAAGGTTCCGCCCGGCGCCACCCGGTCGACCACCACCCCGCCCAGGCCGGCGGGCAGGGCGCGCTCGTGCCGGTAGGCGGGCGACAGCAGCGGCATGGTGTCGAGCCCCGAGTCGGGGAAGCCGTCGTAGCGGCCGTCCTTCAGGTTCTCCAGGAAGTGGCGCACGATCGGGATGGGGATGAAGAAGCCCATGTTCTCGACGCCCGGGAAGCCCTGGAAGGCGACGCCCACCACCTTGCCGTCCTGCACGACCGGCCCGCCGCTGTTGCCGGGGTTGATGGCGGCGTCCGTCTGCACCACCAGGTGGGCGTCGGCCCCCGAGTGCACGTACCCGCGCGACTCGATGCGGGAGACGATGCCGGCAGTGGAGGAGACGTCCTGGCCGCCCAGCGGGAAGCCGTAGGTCAGCACCCGCGAGCCGGTCACCGGCAGCGTGCCCAGCGCCAGCGGCCGCAGCCCGGCGGCGAAGGCTGGGTCGTCCACCTGCAGCAGCGCGAGGTCGCAATCGTCGCCGGCCGTGACCAGCCTCGCCACGTAAGGGCTCGCCTGGTCGGGCCGGCGCACCAGGATCTGCCGGGCGTCGGCGATCACGTGGGCGTTGGTGAGGATGCGGCCGCCCTCGATGACGAAGCCGCTGCCGGATACCGAGCTGACCGGCTCCTGCCGCCAGGGCATCGACCAGTCGAACCCCGAGCGATAGACCTGGACGTACACGACGGCGTCGGCGACGTGGTTCGTGGCGCGGGAGCCGTGGTTGGCGGGCCGCAGGTTGGCGTGCGGCGGCTGGTCCCCTGCTAGTGCGGGCGCCGCCGCCGCCAGGACCGCCGCCGCCAGGCCGGCGCGCAGCGAGGAGAGTCTCGCCTTCACAATCCCTCCGCCGCCGCCTGGGCCGCGCGCGTCCCTTCCGCCACCGAGTCGGGGATCCCGGTGCTGCGGATGCCTGCTCCGGTGACGACCAGCCCCGGCGTCTCCCTGGCCAGCAGCCGCTCGAGGGCGTCCATCCTCTCCAGGTGACCGACCTCGAGCTGCGGGGTCCCGAGCGGCCAGCGGAAGACCTGCGTCATCACCGGTCGGCCGCGCAGGCCGAGGATCTGCGTCATCTCCCGCGCCACCGTCTCCACCATCTGCACGTCCGTCAGGTCCAGCGCCGAGGGGTCGCGGCTGCCGCCGAGGAACCCCCGCAGCAGCACATGGCCCTCGGGCGCCCGTCCCGGGTACTTGCTGGAGACGAAGCTCAGGGCCGCGGTGCGCAGCCGCTCCGTCTTCGGCACCACCATGCCGTAGCCGTTGAGCGGGTGGGCGACGTCCTCGCTGCGGTAGCCGACGAGCACGGTGGCGGTGGAGGCGAAGGGGATGGCCGCGAGCACGCGCGAGGCATCGGGTGCCAGGGGCTCGAGCGCGGGCGCGATCCGCGGCGCCGGCGCCGCCACGATCACCCGGTCGGCGTCGAGCGTCTCCTGGCGGTGCAGGTGGAGCCGGTAGCCGCTGCCGCTGCGCTCGAGGTGCTGCACCGGCATCTTCGTCCAGATCGCCTCGCGGGGGATGCGCAGGACGAGAGCGTCCACCAGCTCCCGCAGCCCACAGCGCAGCGAGTAGAAGGCCGAGGGGGGCCTGCTGCCAGGGGGTCGCGGGTGGCGCGGCGCTCTCCACATCCCGCGGACCAGGCTGCCGTGCTTCTCCTCAAGGCCGCGGAAGCGCGGAAAGGTGGCGAGGATCGAGAGCCGCTCCGGGTCGCCGGAGTGGATGCCGGCCAGCAGCGGCTCGCCCAGCCGCTCCACCGCCTCCTGCCCGAAGCGGCGGCGCAGAAAGGAGGCGATCGACTCGTCGCCACACCCGTCGCGACCGGGGATCAGCAGGTCGAGGCCCATCCGCAGCTTGCCGGGCCAGGAGAACAGACGACTGCGCAGGAAGGGCCCGACCTTCGTGGGAACCGCCAGCATCATCCCCTCCGGCAACGGGTGCAGCACGCCGCCGCGGAGGATGTAGACCGAGCGGTCGTCGGGGTTGGTCGGCACCAGGCGCTCGCCGAGGCCGAGCTCGCGGCACAGGGCCAGCCCCTCCGGCTTCTGGGCCAGGATCGAGTCGGGGCCGCCCTCGAGCAGGAAGCCGTCGCGGGTCTCGGTGCGGATGACGCCGCCCAGGGCGGGGCCGGCCTCGACGAGGACGTAGGGGATGCCGCGCTTCTGCAGGGTGAAGGCGGCGGCCAGACCGCTGATGCCGCCGCCGATGACTGCGACCGTCGTCTTGGTCACGAAGATCCATCTTACGGGGGAACCGGCCAGGGCCGCCAACAGCCCGGCCGGCCGTCACCAGGATTGACTTGGCCACGACGTCGACGGAGACTCCTCTGCAGACGTCGGGGTGCCTCCCGCTTCGGGAGGGTAAAAGGGAAGCAGGTCGCAAGCCTGCGCGGTGCCGCCACTGTAGCCGGCGAGCCCGCTCCCCTCAGGCGCGAGATGCGCCGCCACTCGGCCGCGGGCCGGGGAAGGTCGGGAGCAGGGCGACGACCCGGGAGCCAGGAAACCTGCCCTGACCGAGCGTGCTGTGCTTCTCGCGCGAAGGAGCCCATCATGACGCAATCCCCCCTCATCAGGCTGGCGGCGTTCCTCTCGGTGGCGACGATTCTCAACGCCGCCGCGCGGGCGGGAGAGGTCGCGTCCCCGCCGGGCGGGTTGCAGGGGTCGGTGCGCACCAGCGACGGCCGTGCGCTCGCCGGGGTTGCGGTCGAGCTGTGCGGTCCCCGGGCAGCCCCGGTTCGGCTGACCAGCGGACCGGACGGCCTCTTCGAGGCCCGTGGGCTGGCTGCGGGCGAGTACCAGGCGCGCGTCGACGTCCCCGGGCTGGTGCTGCTCTCCCCGGCGCGGGCGACGGTCGGCCACGGCGAGGGCCGACTCGACCTAGTGCTGGCGCCGGCTCCGGTGCGGGAGCAGGTGGTGGTGAGCGCCACCCGCGGCGAGGCGACGCTCTCCAGCCTCGGCGTCGCCAGCGACGTGCTCGACCGCGAGCGGATCGAGGAGCGCGACGCGACGGAGCTGCTGTCGCTGCTCCAGGAGGTCCCCGGGGTCGCCACCTCGCGCACCGGGGGCACCGGCCTGCAGGGGTCCGCCTTCATCCGCGGCGGCGAGGCCCGCTACGCCCGGGTGCTGGTCGACGGCGTCCCGGTGAACCAGCCCGGGGGCAGCTTCGACTTCGGCACGGTCCTGCCGTTCGAGCTGGAGCGGGTGGAGGTGGTGCGCGGAGCCGCCAGCAGCCTCTACGGCTCCGACGCGCTCGCCGGCGTCGTCAGCCTGACCACCCGGCAGGCGACGCCGGGCGAACCGCTCTCGCTGCGCGCCGAGGCGGAGGGGGGCAGCCTGGGCTGGCAGCGCTACAGCGGCGCCAGCGCGGGCAGCCGCGGGCCGTTCGACTGGAACGCGGGCCTGCAGCGCCTGGCCACCGACAACGCGCAGCCGAACAGCCACTTCGAGCAGACCGCGATCGCGCTCTCGAGCGGCTGGCGCTTCGACGAGGCGACCCGGGGTCGGCTGGTCGCCCGTTTCGAGGACGGCTCCGTGGGCACGCCGGGGCAGACCGCCTTCGGCCGGCCCGATCTCGACGCCTCCTTCGACCGCCGCGACGCGCTCGTCTCCGCCTCGCTCCGGCGCGCCGGCACCCGCCTGTCGCAGCAGCTCAGCCTGGGGTGGGCGGAAACCAGGCAGCTCTCGTTCGACCCGCTGGACTCGGGTCCCTTCGTGCCGTCGTGGAACGGGACCACGGCCGACCCGATCCCCGACTTCCCCGACCCCGCGGGGTTCCAGAACCAGACCGCGCGGGCGCAGGCCTCCTACCAGGGGGACCTCACGCTCGGCTCGCGCCACCTGCTGACGGCCGGCGCGGAAGGGGAGCGCGAGACGGGCGCGATCGGCGAGCGCGCGCAGCCGCTGCTGCAGCCGCACCGGACGAACCTCGGGCTCTACCTGCAGGACCGTTTCCTGCTGGGCCGGCGCGCCTACCTGACCGCCGGCGGCCGGGTGGAGAGGAACGGGAGCTACGGCACGCGGGCCGTGCCCCGCCTCGCCCTCGCGCTGCGGCTGCGGGGCGGCGAGAACGCGACCACGCTGCGCTCGAGCGCAGGGCTGGGCATCAAGGAGCCGAGCTTCCTGGAGTCGTACGGAGTGTACTCCTACGCGAAGGGCAACCCGGACCTGAAGCCGGAGCGCAGCGCGACGTTCGACCTCGGCCTCGAGCAGCGGCTGTTCGGCAGCCGGCTGCGGGCGTCGGTCACTGCCTTCCGCCACGACTATCGCGACCAGATCGCGTACACGCTCGTCGACCCCGCCAGCTTCCAGGGGACGTACGTCAACCTCGCGCACACCCGCTCGCGGGGGGTGGAGGTGGAGCTGGAGGCGCGCCCGCTGAGCGCCCTGCGCGTTCTCGGCCAGTACACGTACCAGGACGGCGCCATCCTGGAGAGCCCGTCCGCCTTCGACCCCATCTACGCCGTCGGCAGGCCGCTGCTGCGGCGGCCGGCGCACCAGGCCTCCTTCTCGGCGGCGTACGACTTCCCCCGGGGCAGCCTGGGGGCGACGGTCGTCTACGTCGGCGAGCGGGCGGACAGCGACTTCGTCGGCCTCGGCCTCACCACCAACGCCGCTTACGCCCGCCTCGACGCGCGCGCGCGGCTGCAGCTGCTCGGACCGCTCGAGGCGGTGCTGGCGGCGGACAACCTCACTGGTGCACGCTACCAGGAAGTGCTGGGCTACCCCGCCCCCGGTCGCACGGTGCGCGCGGGGCTGCGGCTTCTCGCCGGGGGCGGCCGCTGAGGCGGGTCAGCTTCGCCGCCGCGGCATCCGGCCGGTGCCGTCTCGCGCTGGCGCTCGCCCTCTGCGGCCTCTGCGCCGGCGCGGCGCGGGCTGGGGAGCTGCCCCGGCGCGTCGCCTCGCTGAACCTCACGGCGGACGAGCTGCTGGTCGAGATGCTGCCGCCGGAGCGGCTGGTGGCGGTGACGCGCTGGGCGGACGACCCCGACCTGTCCAGCGTCGCGGGACGTGTTCCGGCCGGTGCCGTCCGCCTCCCGCGCGCCGACCTCGAGCGGGTGATCGCGGTGCGGCCGGACCTGGTGGTCGTCTCCGAGTACACCGACGTCGACTTCCTGCACCTGTTGGAGAAGTCCGGGCTGCGGCACTACCGGATGAGCGGCCTCGCCTCGCTCGCCGGCATCCGCCAGGCGATCCTCGCCCTCGGCGTCGCCGTGGGCACGCCGGAGGCGGCCGGGCGCCTGATCGCCCGCATGGACGGCCTCCTGTCGGCTCTCCAGCAGCGGCTCGCGGGGGCGCCACGGCCGCGCGTCCTCTACTGGGGCGACCCGCACACGGCGGGCGCCGACACCGCCTTCGGGGCGCTCATCGAGGCGGCCGGCGGACGCAACGTCGGTCGCGAGCTGGGGCTGCACGGGATCGTGCCGATCGCCGCCGAACGGGCGTTCACCGCCGACCCTGAGGTGCTGCTGGTCACGCGCGGCTCGGGGGCGAAGGAGGCGCTGCTGCGCGACCCGCTGCTGTCGCGCACGCGCGCCGCCCGGGAGGACCGCATCGTCGAGATGCCCAACCGCCTGCTGGTCTCGCTGTCTGACCACGCCGCCGACGCCTGCTGGTGGCTGGCGGCGCGGCTGCACCCCGGCCGCGTGCCCGAGGCCCCGCCGGAGCCGCTGCGGTGAGCGCTCGCCGCCGGCCACTGGTGCTGCCCGCGCTCGCCGCCGCGCTGCCGGTGGTGATGCTCGCCGCCCTCAGCCTCGGAGCCGTGGCGGTCTCGCCGCTCGCCGTGCTGCGCTCCGCGGCGTCCGCTCTCGGCCTGCCGGCGAGGCCGCTCCCCGAGGTGCAGGAGGTGATCGTGTGGTCGGTGCGCCTGCCGCGGGTGCTGGCGGCGGCGCTGGTGGGCGGAGGGCTGGCCGTGGTCGGCGCATCCCTGCAGTCGCTGTTCCGCAACCCGCTGGCCGACGCCGGGCTCCTCGGCGTCGGCCCCGGCGCCGCGCTGGGCGCGGTGCTGGCGGTGAACCTGGGCTGGGCCCAGCAGCGCTTCCTGGCCCTGCCCCTGTCGGCGTGCGTCGGCGCATTCCTCGCCCTCCTCCTCGTCTACGGGCTCGCCCACGCCGGCGGGCGGCCGTCGTTGCCCGGGCTCCTGCTCACGGGGGTGGCGGTGGGCGCGCTGGCCGCGGCCGCCACCTCGGTGCTGCTGGTCGCGACCGAGGAGTTCCGGGTGCGCACGATCCTGTTCTGGCTCGCCGGCGGGCTCGAGGGCCGCGGCTTCGAGCACGCGGCGCTGGCTGCCGCGTTCGTCCTTCCCGGCAGCGTGGCTCTGTGGCTGCTGGCGCGACCCCTCGACGTCCTCACCCTGGGCGAGGAGGAGGCGTCGGCGCTCAGCGTGCCCGTGCACACGGTGCGGCTGGCGGTGTTCGGCATCTGCGCCCTCGTCGCCGGGCCGGTGACCGCGGTCGCCGGCTCGGTGCCCTTCGTCGGCCTGATCGCGCCCCACGCGCTGCGGGCGCTGGTGGGCCCGCTCAACCGCCGTCTGCTGCCGGCCTCGTTCCTCGCCGGCGCGGTCCTGGTGGTGGTCGCCGACCTCGCCGCCCGCTGGCTGGGCGACAGGGTGGAGCTGCCGCTCGGCTCGGTGACCGCCTTCGTCGGCGCGCCCTACTTCCTGCTGGCGCTGCGCGGGCAGGAGGGAACCGCGTGACCACGGCGGCGGTGGAGGCCAGGGAGGTCCACCTGCACCGGGGCGGGCGGCCGGTCCTGCGTGGTGTCTCCCTGGCGCTGTTCCCCGGCGAGGCGCTCGCCCTCGTCGGGCCGAACGCCTCCGGCAAGAGCACGCTGCTGCGCGCGCTGGCCGGGCTGCTGCCTGTGGTCTCCGGCGAGATCCACGTCGAGGACCGCCCGCTGGGGGCGTGGTCGCGGCCGGCGCTCGCGCGGCGCGTGGCGCTGGTCGCGGCCGAGGACGAGGCGCCCTTCCGCCTGGCGGTCGCCGACCGCGTCCGGCTGGGCCGCTACCCCTACCGCGGCCCGCTGGCGCCGTTCACCGCCGCCGACGAGGCGGCCGTCGGCCGCGCCCTGCGCCTCGTCGAGATCGAGCACCTGGCGGGGCGGGCGCTGGGGACCCTCTCGGCCGGCGAGCGGCAGCTGGCGCTGCTGGCCCGGGGCCTGGCCCAGGAACCGGCGGTGCTGCTGCTCGACGAGCCGGCGGCCCACCTCGACGTGCGCCACCAGCTGCACCTGCTCCGCGTGATCGACGAGGTCCGCGCCCACGGCGTCGCGGTGCTGGCGGTGATCCACGACCTGCAGCGGGCGGCCTGGGCGCCGCGGATGGCCCTGCTCGAGGCGGGCCGCGTCGCCGCTTCCGGGACGCCGGCGGAGGTGCTGGAGAGCGAGGCCGCCGGGCGCGCCTTCGGCGTGGCTATCCGTGGGGTCGGCGACGGTGAGCAGCGGCTGTGGCGGTTCGAGGAAAAAGCCCTGAGGGCGGAGAGCGCCTCGCCGCCGCCCTCTCAGAGCGGCAGGTAGTCGGTCGCGGTGTCGCCCGAGCCGCGGTGCGCAGGGCAGAGCGAGGCGAGGAAGTCCTCGTAGCTCATCACGTCGGCATGCTCGGCGCGCCAATGGGACTCGATCCCCGACCAGCCGCGCCCCTGGAACACGCGGGCGCACTCCGGGCATTGCCGGGGCCACTGACGGCCGCGGGGGATGCGCTTGCGGCAGGAGGGGCAATCGAGGGCGCGGCCCGCACGGTGGGCCCGGCACAGCGAGGCCCAGAAACGGCGGTACGGCAGCTCGGCCTCGTGGTGCGCGCGCCAGTGCGCGTCGATTCCCTCCCAGCCGCTGCGGAACACGCGCGGGCAGAGCGGACATCGGCGGCGCCCGCGCTTGGGGACGCCGTGCTCGCAGGCGACGCAACTCCTCGGGAGCGCGGCCATGGCTCCGGCGGCGAGTCTACAACGAAGCTGCCGCCAAGTGACGCGAGCGGTCCGGACCGTCTTCAGCCGGCGAGGACCACGCCCTCGGTGTCGGCCAGCTCCTGGCAGTCGCGGCAACGCTCGGCGAACGGCATGGCCCGCAGCCGGGCGGCGGAGATCTCACCCCCGCAGTCGGCGCAGACGCCGTACTTGCCGTCCCTGAGCCGGCGCAGCGCGCTCTCGATCCCCTGCAGGGTGCGCGCGGTGATCTCGACCACCGCCGCCCCCACCCCGGCGTTGGAGGCGTTGTCGGACAGCGCCTCCACGTCGTTGACGTCCACCGTCTCGGCCGGCGTCGAGGACTCGCGCAGCTCGCGCAGGCGCGCCTCGAGGTCCTCGCGCTGCCGCAGGCGCAGCTCCTCGAGCTTGCGATAGTGCTCAGAGACGCCCTGCAGACCCTTGCGAACGGCGCGAACCGCTGTGGCCATGGAACTACCCTCTCCTCGCCCGAGCCTGCGGCACGGTTCGAGCGCAGGACGTGAACGCCGGGTCGTGAGACTGCCCTGCACGTGCGCTCCTTTCTGCCGCCACCCTCGCAGCCGCCGATCCGGAACCCTCGCAACGGGCGTGCCACGCGGCGGTGGACGGCCCGATCTGGCGACGAGAGGCACGAGTGACTCGCCGCGGACCGTTTCTCGTGGATCGCTCCGGGAAACCGCGCGCTTTGACATCACTCGAGGGCCCGCCGGCGGTGGCGGGGCCGGGCACAATCTACAAACCGCGCGGGGAGAGAACGATGGGGCACTGGCCCGCTCCGCTCCGGCGCTGCGAACGCCACCGCTTCGGGCGGTGGTGTCGGCGGCGGACCAGCGGTCTTCGTCCGAGGCCTGCCACCGCGCGGCCTCGGCAGACCCTGCCGGGCTGCGCGACACGGGTCGCCGGCCACGTCATTGATCGTCCGCGCGGCCAGCGAGGGGAACAGTCCTTGCAGGCGCCGACGCTACACGCGGCGCGAGCGGCATGAACGACGAGCGGGTCGCACGAGCGGCGGACGCCCCTGAACACGATCATCGGCTGGGCGCGCCTGCTGCAGAGCCGCCAGCTCGGGCCGGAGGACGCCCGACGGGGCGGGGGAGACGATCGTCCGCAACGCCAGCCTGCAGGAGGGTATGATTCGCGAGCTCCTGGACATGCCCTCCCTGCTGAACGGCTGCTTGCGGCTGCAGGTGGCGCCTCTCGACCTCGGGCACGCGGTCGAGGACGCCGTGGCGATCGCGCGTCCCTGCGCGCAGGCCGGAAGCATCGACCTGCAGCGCGGCGACGCCGACCGGCTGCGCCAGGTGGCCTGGAGCCTCCTCTCGAACGCAGTGAAGTCCACGCCCGCCAGAGGAGGGGTGCGGGTGAGCGGGGCGAGCCACCCCGGGCCGGCCGAGGTGGCGGTGGCGCCGGGTGGCGCACGGCAAGGGGGCGCCGCGTGAAGGCGGCCGGGCCCGCGGGTCCAGCGGGCGCCGCGGCCGCGGCCTCGAGTCCCTGGGTGCTTCCCTCCGATCCGCCGCTGGCGCTCGCGCTGGCAGGGGCCGACGGCCGCATCCGCCGCGTGAGCGGCCGGTTCTGCAGCCTGGTCGGCCGTTCCGAGGCGGAGCTGCGCGGGCTGCCGCTCGCGCGGCTGCTCCACGAGGAGGACCAGCCGGCCCACCTCCAGGAGCTGCGCGCCCTGCCGGCGGGCGGCCCGTACCGTCGCGACGAGCGCTACGTCCGTCCCGACGGCACGGTGATCTGGGCGACGAACGAGATCGAGCGGCTCGACTCGACCGGTGAGCCCGACACCCTGCTCGTCGTCGCCCGGGCCTCGGCCGCTCTGCTCGCCCGGGCCGAGCTGGCCCGCGAGCGGGCCGAGGCGGACGTGCGGCGGCGTGACGAGTTCCTGAGCGTCCTCTCGCACGAGCTGCGCTCGCCGCTCGCCGCCATCCTGGTCTGGGCGCGCCTGCTGCGCGACAGCGGCTACCGGGAGGTGGACCCCCAGCGCGGCCTCGAGGTGATCGAGCGCTCGGGGCGCGCGCTGGAGCGGATCCTGGAGGATCTGGGCCACGTGGCCCGCATCTCGGCGGGCAAGCTGCAGCTCACCGACCGCTGCGTCCTCGACCTGCGCTCGGTGACGCAGGCGGCGGCCGAGGGGATGGCGGCCGAGGCGAGCGCCAAGGGCGTGCAGCTGCGGCGCACGCTCCCGGACGCGCCGGTGCTGGTCGACGGGGATCCCGGACGGCTGCAGCAGGCGATCACCAACCTGCTGTCGAACGCCGTCAAGTTCACGCCGGCCGGGGGTCGCATCGAGGTCACGGTCGCGGTGGCCGGCCAGGAGGCCGTCGTCCAGGTGACGGACACCGGCGAGGGGATGGCCGAGAGCTTCGTGCCCCTGGTGTTCGAGCGCTTCCGCCAGGGCGACAGCACCACCACCCGGTCGCACCACGGCCTCGGCCTCGGCCTCTACATCGTCCGCCACCTGGTCGCGCTGCACGGCGGGCGGGTGAGGGCGGCGAGCCCGGGCCCCGGCCAGGGCAGCGTGTTCACCATCACGCTACCGCTGGCGGAAACCCGCGCCAGCCGGGAGGATCTGCAGGCGCCCCCGCGGCTGGCGGAGGTGCGGCCGGGCCTGCGGGTGCTGGTGGTGGACGACGACGACGACACCCGCGAAGCCCTGCGCCTCATCCTCAAGCAGAGCGGGCTCGTCGTGGACACGGCCGCCTCCGCCGCCGAGGCGCTGGAGAAGATCGCGCGGATCCACCCCGAGGTCCTGCTGAGCGACATCGCCATGCCCGGCGAGGACGGTCTCGCCCTCATCCGGCGGGTGCGCCGCCTCGCCCCCGAGGAGGGCGGCCGTATCCCTGCGGCCGTCCTCACCGCTTACGCCAGCCTGGCGGAGCGGGATGCCGCGCTGCAGGCCGGCTTCGACTGGCACGTGGCAAAACCGGTCGACCCATCGGAGCTTCTGCAGGTCGTGGCGGCGCTCTCTCGCCCGCGGCGCTGAACGAACGCTCACCGCGCTCGAGAGAGAGCGCCGGAGGCTGGAGCGTCCGCCCAGATCCTCTCACCGCCGCCGTACGGCTCGCCCTTTCGGAACATCTCGGGGGCCGGAGGGTCCCCCCCAGGTCCTCCGGCCCCCGCCTTGCGGTTCTCCGCAAGAACTCGAACCCTCTCCTCGTTGGGGCTCGAAGTGCTCCGGAAGCCGGAGAATCCCCCCGGTCCTCCGGCTCCCGGCTTCGAGCCTCGGCGGGCGGCCGTGGTTCGCGACCGCCATCGCAAAGGACATCGGCCCCTCATGCACGAGAGGTGCCATTCCCTCGCGGTGACCGCCCGCGTCGTCACGGATGCACGGAGGGTCGTCGGGGACTCCGCCCTGCCCAGACCACAGGGTGACGGCCCTGCTGTGCCACGATGCGGGTGCCGGCCCTCTCTCACGCCGCGGGCGACGGGAGACTGGGATCTGCCTCTCGGAGACGGCGCACGAGCGTGTACACTCTACAAAAGACGCTGTCGTCCTGCCCGTCGGCACAGCGAGAGCACGGCGCACCCACCTGGTGAGGCAATGGCTCGGGCCCTGATCGTCGATGACGACACCGCGTTCGTGTCCGGACTCGCGGAGGTCGTGAAGCACGAGGGATTCACCGTCAGCACTGCCGGCACACTGCGCGACGCGCGACGGGAGCTGGCGGACTCGGCGCCTGACATCCTGCTCGTGGACCTGTTCCTTCCCGACGGCAGCGGGATGGAGCTGCTCGAGGGCCTCGAGCCGCCGAACGGGCCAGAGGTGGTCCTGATCACCGGCAACGCCAGCCTGGAGACGGCGGTCGACGCGCTGCGCCGCGGCGCCACCGATTACCTCACCAAGCCGCTCGACATGGGCCGGCTGAAGGTGACGCTGGCCGCGCTGCAGCGCACGGTCGAGATGAAGGACCAGATCGGCAGCCTGCGCACCGAGCTGCGCCGGCTGGGCCGCTTCGGTCCGCTGGTCGGCAGCTCGCCGCCGATGCAGAAGGTCTACGACATGATCGCCCGGGTGGCGCCGACCGAGGCGACGGTGCTGGTCACCGGCGAGACCGGCACCGGCAAGGAGCTGGTCGCGCAGACCATCCACGTGCTCTCCAAGCGCAGCAAGGAGCCCTTCCTCGCGGTCAACTGCGGCGCCATCTCCGCGACACTGATCGAGAGCGAGATGTTCGGCCACGAGCGCGGCAGCTTCACCGGGGCCGACCGCCAGCACAAGGGGCACTTCGAGCGCGCCAACCACGGGACGCTCTTCCTCGACGAGATCACCGAGATGCCGCAGGAGCTGCAGGTGAAGCTGCTGCGGGTGCTGGAGACCGGCCTGCTCTCGCGGGTCGGCGGCAGCGATCCCATCAAGGTGAACGTGCGCGTGCTGGCCGCCACCAATCGCCGTCCCGAGGAGGCGGTGGCGCAGGGCAAGCTGCGCCAGGACCTGCTCTACCGGCTGAACGTCTTCCCCATCCACCTGCCGCCGCTGCGCGAGCGCGGCGACGACTTGCAGCTGCTGGCCGAGCAGTTCCTCGACGAGATGAACAAGACCCACGGCACCGGCAAGGAGTTCACCCGAGCCTGCCTGGAGCGGCTGCGGCGGCACAACTGGGCCGGCAACGTGCGCGAGCTGAAGAACGTGGTCCAGCGCGCCTACATCCTGGCCGAGGACGACGTGGGCATCGACGCGCTGCCGCTCGGCGTGCACGAGGAGACCGGCGCCTCCAGCCTGGTGATGCGGGTGGGCACCTCGATCGCGGAGATGGAGCGGCGGCTGATCCTGGCCACCCTCGAGCACTTCGAGGGCGACAAGAAGCGCGCGGCCTCGGTCCTGAAGATCAGCCTGAAGACCCTGTACAACAGGATCAACGAGTACAAACCCGGCTCGGCCTAGGGCGCGGGCGCCGTGCCAACCGCGCCGCAGCGGTTTGTAGACTTGACAGTGCCGGCCTGCGAAGCCGGCGCCGACCACCAGGATGGTCGACCCTCGTCAGGCCTCCCCGGGCAGCAACCGGCGCACCCAGGCGGCGTCGTGGCGCGGCCGCAACGCCAGCTGGAGCGCCTCGTCGACCAGGGTGGCCATCTCCCCCCAGGTGCGGTCCCAGGAGGTGGTGGCGAGCATCGAATCGACGGCCCGCCGCCAGCGTGGGCTCCTGCGGTCGTGCGCCAGGGCACCCTCGACCTGGCTGACGAAGTCCTCGACCGTGTCCGCGATGCGGACCAGGCCCTGCTCCCCGTAAGGACGCACGACGTCGTGGATGGCCGTCGACACCACCGGGCAGCCGGCGGCCAGGTACTCCGGGGTGGTGGTCGGGCTGACGAAGCGCGTCGACTCGTTCCTGGCGAACGGCAGCAGGGCCACGTCCCAGCGGGCCAGGTAGCGGGGCAGCTCGCGGTAGGCCTTCTGCCCGAGGTAGTGGATGTTCGGCCGGCGCGGCAGGTCGGCCGGGTCGATCTTCGCCGTAGGACCGAGCAGCACCAGCTGCCACTGCGGTCGGGCTGCGGCCACCCCGTCCAGCAGCGCCAGGTCCGTGCGCTCGTCGATGACGCCCAGGAAGCCGAGCCGGGGGTGGGCGATGCCGGCCTGGTCGGCGGGTTCGCCCAGCACCTTGCGGGCGGTGCGGAAGTGGCCGACGTCGACGCTGCTGGGGAAGGCGTGGATGTTCGAGTGCCGGGTGCGCCTGGACTCGAACAGGCTCCGCCCCCCGGCGAACACCACGTCCGCCGCCTGCATCAGCTCGGCCTCGAGGCCCGGCAGCGCCCTGGGGGCGCCCCGGAACGCGGACAGCTCGTCCATGCAGTCGTAGACGACAGCGACGGGGTCGAGGTGACGGGTGTAGTCGAGCGCCATCGGTGTGCAATACCAGAACACGTAGCCGGCCGAGTCGCGCAGCAGCATGCTCAGCAGGCGCTCCAGCGCGTCGCGCCCGGCATCCGGGGACTGCGCCTGGGGCAGGTGCGGGACCACCACGAAGACGGCCTCCGCGGTGATGGACAGGCCGAGGTGGGCGGTGATGCCCGACTCGAACACCGGCTCCTCGACGAAATACACCCGTTGCCGGCGCGCGAAGCGGCTCATCAGGTGGTGGGGACGCTGGTAGACGGTGTTCCATCGCAGGTGCGACAGGCAGACCAGGTCCGGCATCTTCGGCGGGAGCGACGTCCGGCGGGTGTCGGGCAGTGCCCGCGCCTGGCGCCCCTGGAGTCCTGACTGCGTGAGAGTGCTGCCCATGGTTCGTCCTTTCCGATGAGGGGGGCCCGCCGAGCAGACGGCGTGACGTCCCTCCGGAAATGAAAGAACCGTGCCGGCACGGGTGGCCGCGCAATGGGGCGGCACCCGCCCGCACCCCCGTGGCTCTTTCTTGCCTCGGGCTGCCGCTGGCCCGGGGGCTTCTGCTGCGGCGTGTCCTGCCTCAGCCTCTCCGGCGGCACGTCGCGCTTCTGCGCCGCCGGCGCCACGCTGCGGTCGAAGGCCGCGGCCTCCTTCCCTACCGCGGTCCGGGCGTGAGCGCCTCCTCGTCTCCGGCGCGGACGTCCTCGACGATCAGCGCCGCCGTGGCCAGCAGCGAGAGCACGCACAGCAGCGCCACCACGCCCAGCGCCAGGAGCGCCCAGGCGGGCGCGGCCAGATTGCCCTCGAGGCCGCCGGTACCGTGGATCACGCCGAGCATGCCGGCAACGCCAGCGCCCACCGAGAGCACCAGCGCCCACAGCGCGTAGGCGAGCACCCGCAGGGCCCGGCTGCCCGCCCAGAAGAGCCCGACCAGCGCCGCCGACAGGATCGACAGCGCCGCCCACTGGACGTTGGCGCGCCGGCCGCCGAGGTGGACGAGGCCGCCCGCCTCGAGCAGGAACACGTCGCTCCAGAGGGCCCACACCACCACGAGCAGCGGCAGCGCGGCGGCGGCGAGGGCCCGCCACGGCGAGCGGCGGGGGCGAGGGGACGCGTGCTGCACCTTGATCAGGGGGCCGGCGAGGCCCGCGCCTCCATGATACGCCCCGGCGGCCGCAGCCGGCGGACGCGGAGCCTGTTATCATCCCCGCCCCGGAGGCGCGCATGGCCCTCTTCGAGCTCGATCCGCTCCTGCACGCGATGCTGGACACCGCCCCGGACATCTCGGACCTCAACCTGTCCGTGGGCCGGCCGCCGCAGGTGGAGATCGACGGCGTGCTGAGGCCGGTCCCCTACGCCGGCGTCGACCGCCTGATGCCCTACCAGACCGAGCTGATCGCGCTGCGGCTGCTGCGCGGCAAGCGCGACCTCACGGAGAAGCTCCTGCGCACCGGGTCGGTGGACCTCTCCTACAGCCTGTCCCGGCGGACGCGCTTCCGGGTGAACGTCTTCTCCCAGCGCGGCAGCTACTCCGTGGTGCTGCGGGTGATCCCGAACCGCATCCCCACCGTCGCCGAGCTGGGGCTGCCGCACCAGCTCGAGCAGATCGCGGACGAGCGCAACGGCATCGTGCTGCTGACCGGGCCGACCGGCTCGGGCAAGTCCACCACCCTGGCCGCCATCATCCGCAAGATCAACGAGGAGAAGGCGATCCACATCATCACCATCGAGGACCCGATCGAGTACCTGCACCCGCCGGCCCAGGCGACCATCAACCAGCGCGAGGTGGGGGCCGACACCCAGACCTTCGCGCTCGCCCTGCGCGGCGCGCTGCGCCAGGCGCCCAAGGTGATCCTGGTGGGCGAGATGCGCGACCAGGAGACGATCTCGATCGCGCTGGAGGCGGCCGAGACCGGCCACCTGGTGCTCTCCACCCTGCACACCATCGACGCTGCCAAGACCATCGACCGCATCGTGGGGGTCTTCCCCAAGAACGAGGAGCGCCAGATCCGGACCCGCTTCGCGCAGTCGTTCAAGTGGATCGTCAGCCAGCGGCTGGTGCCGAAGGCCGGCGGCGGGCGGCTCGCCATCTGCGAGATCCTGCGCGCCAACTCCCGCACCCGGGAGTACGTGCAGGAGGGCGAGAGCGAGGGCAAGAGCCTGCAGGACGCGATGGAGGCGGGCGGCCTCGACGGGATGCAGACCTTCGACCAGGAGCTGGAGCGCCTCATCAACGCCGGCGTCGTCGACCGCGACACCGGGCTCTCCTACGCCACCAACCGCACCAACCTGCAGCTGCGGCTGGACACGCAGGGCGAGGACGCGGCCGTGCCCATCTCGCTGCTGCCGGACGAGCGTCCCAGCGGCTCCTTCCGGGTGGGCGACCCGCGCCGGCCCGCCGACGAGACGCCGACCGAGCTCGGCGATCTCCTGGAGAGGTGACCCGTGCAGTCCCAGTGTCCCCAGTGCGCGACGCGCATCCAGGTCGACGACGCCAAGGTGCCGGACAAGGCGTTCAAGGTGCGCTGCCCGAAGTGCCAGGCGATGTTGTCGCTGCCGGGGCGGACCGCGGCGGCGGCCGTGCCGCCGGCCGCACCGGCGCCTGTCCCGCCCGCGCCGCTTCCGGCCCCGGCGTTCCCCAGCGCGGCCGCGCTCGCACGCCGTGAGCGGCTGGAGGCGGGCGAGAACGACGCCATCGTGGCCGTGGCCGGCCCCTCCGCCAACCCCATCCGCGAGGCGATCGCGCGGCTCGGCTACGAGGTCGACGCCGTGGAGGACATCGAGGAGGGCGCCCGGCTGCTCGAGCAGGGGGTCTACGAGATGGCGGTGACCTCGGCGGGCGCCTCCGAGCCGGGGCGGCCCGAGACACTGGCCCAGCGCATCCTGCGCCTGTCGCCCGACGCCCGTCGGCGCCTGTTCGTGGTGCTGGTGGGCGACGAGTTCCGCAGCGGCGACGGCATCCAGGCCTGGGCCAGCCAGGCGGACCTGGTGCTGCATCCGCAGGACGCGGAGCGCGCCGAGACCCTGATTCGCGCCACGCTGGCCGAGCGCCGGCGACTGTACCAGCCGTTCTTCGACGCCCGCCGCCGGATCGACGGGGAGTGAGCGACCGCCTGGGCGCGGCCGCGTCGGCTCAGCGCCGGCGCGCCCCGGCGGCCGGCAGGTAGGCCTCCTCGACGTAGTCGCGGACCATCCGCTGGGCGCTGAAGGGCCCGACCACCGACTCGATCGACGCCTTCATGGTGCGGATCCACTCCCGGGGCAGCGCACTCTCGTCGCGGCTGAAGAAGCGGGGCACCACCTCGTCGGCCAGGATGCGGTAGAGCGACTCCGCGTCCGAGCGGTCCTGGGCGCCGGTGTCGGGGTTGGGCACGCCGTCGCCGATCGCCCAGCCGTTGTCGCCGCGGTAGCCCTCGGCCCACCAGCCGTCCAGGATGCTGACGTTGACGCCGCCGTTCACCGGCACCTTCATCCCCGAGGTGCCGCTCGCCTCCTGGAGCCGCCGCGGGGTGTTGAGCCAGACATCGCAGCCCTGCACCAGGGCGCGGGCGACCTCGATGTCGTAGTCCTCCAGGAACACCAGCTTGCCGCGGAACTCGCCGTGGGTGAGGGCGATCAGCCGCCGCACCACCTCCTGGCCTTCGCGGTCGGCGGGGTGGGCCTTGCCGGCGAACACCAGCTGCACCGGCCGCGCCGGGTCCGACAGCATCGCCCGCAGCCGGTCGACGTCCGACATGAGCAGGGAGGCCCGCTTGTAGGTGGCAAAGCGGCGGGCGAAGCCGAGGGTGAGGGCGTGCGGGTCGAGCAGCGCCTCCACCTGCCGCAGCTCGTCGGGGCTGAGGCCGTGGCGCGCCGACTGCAGGCGCACCCGCTCGCGGACGAAGCGGATCAGCCGCTCCTTCTGGGCGCGATGGGCGGACCACAGCGCCGCGTCGGAGGTGTCGTGGATCTTCTTCCACAGCTCCGGCTCGAGCAGCTTCTGCTCCCACAGCGGGTCCAGATGCTGCGCGAAGAAGGTGCGCATCTCGGGGCCGACCCAGCTGGCGGTGTGGACGCCGTTGGTGATGGAGCCGACCGGCTGCGGCGAGCCGTCGGGGAACAGGTGTCGCCACATCGCGGAGGAGACCTCGCCGTGCAGCCGGCTCACCCCGTTGGTCCGGGCCGAGACGCGGATGGCGAAGGCCGTCATGTTGAAGTTGCCGTTGTCCTTGCCGAGAGCCAGCGCGTCGTCGGGCTCGCAGCCGACGTCGCGCACCCAGGGCTCCAGGTACTTCTGCACCAGCTTGCGGTCGAAGGTCTCGTTGCCGGCGGGCACCGGGGTGTGGGTTGTGAAGACGGTCGTGCCGCGCACGGCCTCGAGCGCCTCCTCCAGGCTGTCGCCCATCTGCACGCGCTCGCGCGCCCGCTCCAGGGCCAGGAAGGCGACGTGGCCTTCGTTCATGTGCCAGACGGCGGGGTGGATGCCGAGCGCCCGCAGCGCGCGCACGCCGCCGATGCCGTGCACGATCTCCTGGCACAGCCGCATCTCCCGCCCGCGCACGTAGAGGACGCCGGTGATCGGCCGGTCGGCGGGGTCGTTGAGGGGGATGTCCGTGTCGAGCATCAGCACCGGCACCAGCCCCACCTGCACCTTCCACACCGCCGCGTGCACCACCCGCCCCGGCAGGTCGATGGGCACCGTCAGCATGCCGCCGCCGGGGGCCTGCACCGGCAGCACCGGGAGCCGGGCGAAGTCGTAGTCGGGGTAGATGTGCTGCTGGAAGCCGTCGGGGTCCACCGTCTGGCGGAAGTAGCCCGAGCGGTAGAGCAGCCCCACCCCCGTCAGTGGCACGCCCAGGTCGCTCGCCGCCTTGCAGTGGTCGCCGGCCAGCACCCCCAGGCCGCCCGAGTAGATGCCCAGCGACTCGTGGATCCCGAACTCCATCGAGAAGTAGGCGATGGGGCCGGAGAGCTCGTGCTGCTGGGGGAACCAACGGGGGCGGCTGCGGTACTCGTCGAGCGCGGCGATCACGTCCTCGTAGAGGCGCACGAACTCGGGGTCCGAGAGCAGCCGCATCCACTGCTGCGGCTCGACGTTGATCAGCAGCTGCACCGGGTTGTGGTAGCGGCGCCAGGGCTCGGGATCGATCCGCGAGAACAGCCGGCTGGCCCGCGGCGACCAGCACCACCAGTAGTCGTAGGCGAGGTCCCGCAGCCGCTCGAGGCTGGGCGGCAGCTCGATGTCGGCGACGTGCAGGGTGCGGACGTTCATGCTGTGGCTCTCACTCCAGGGTGACCGGGTAACTCGCTGCGGATTATACCTTTCACGCACGCGGCCGGCCCGGCGGCGTCCCCCGGGCCGGGGTGCTCAGCCGGCGGCGCCTGACTCGACGTAGCGCTTGATGCGCTGGCGGCCCTCGCCCGGGGCCGAGGTGATCTCGACCCCGTACTGGCCGGGCGGCCGCACGCGGACCACGGTGCCGGTGGCGCTCACCGCGCCGAAGCCCGGCAGCTCGAAGCCGAGCCGCAGGTCGTCGCCCACCTCGAGCGGCTGCCGGCACTCGAGCAGCACGCCGTTGACGCTGAGGTTCAGGGCACGGCCGCCGAAGCGCACGCCGCCGCGCGCGCCGCCCTCGACCCCGACGTCCACGGCCAGGCGGGTGGAGGCCCGCAGCGGGACCCGTACCAGGCGCACGAGGCGGTCGTCCCAGGTCCCGGCCGCGCGCAGGGGCAGGATGGCGTTGGCGCCGGCCTCGATGAGGTCGAGGTGGTCGGCGCCGAACTCGGAGCGACCCAGCACCACGATGGCGGTGGGGCGCGTGAGCGGGTCCTGGCGCAGCGCCGCCACCTGGGCGGCGGCGCCAGGCAGCGCCGAGTCGACCACGACCACGTCGATGCGGCCGGCGGAGGCGAGCTGCTTCACCTCGTCGGCGCCGACGGCGGCCAGCCGCTCCACGTTGGCGCGGTAGAGCACCGTGCCCGCCAGCTGCGGCTGCAGGTCCTCCGGGGACATCAGCACCGCCCGCATCAGGGCTCCCCGGCCTGGTCCAGCTCGCGCAGCCAGGCGGCGGCGGTGGCGTCGCTGGGCATGCGCCAGTCCCCGCGCGGCGAGAGGCTGACCGAGCCCACCTTGGGGCCGTCCGGCATCACCGAGCGCTTGAACTGCTGGGCGAAGAAGCGCTCCAGGAACACCCGCAGCCAGCCGCGCAGGTCGGACGGCGAGTAGCGGCCCGGGAAGGCGTGGCCGGCGAGGTAGAGGAGCTTGCGCGGTCCGGCGCCCAGCCGCACCATGCCGTAGAGGAAGAAGTCGTGCAGCTCGTAGGGACCGATCAGGTCCTCGGTCCGCTGCGCGCACTCCTCGTCGCCGCTGGGCGGGATCAGCTCGGGCGAGACCGGCGTCTCCAGCACCGCCCGCAGCACCGCCCGCTCGCTCTCCCGGGCGTGGTGGTCGGCCACCCACTCGACCAGCCGCCGCACCAGGGTCTTGGGCACGCTGGCGTTCACGTTGTACATGGCGATCTGGTCGCCGGCGAAGGTGGCGAAGCCGAGCGCCAGCTCGGAGAGGTCGCCGGTCCCCACCACGATCCCGCCCTCCTTGTTGGCGAGGTCCATCAGCACCTGCGTGCGCTCGCGCGCCTGCAGGTTCTGGAAGGTGACGCTCTCGCGGTCTCCCCGGGCGAGGCCGATGTCCCGGATGTGCTGCTCGCAGGCGGGGCGGATGTCGATCTCGCGCAGCTCGGCACCCCAGCCCGCCGCCAGCCGCCGGGCGCTCTCCAGGGTGCGGCCGGTGGTGCCGAAGCCGGGCATGGTGACGGCGAGCGTGTCCGCCCGCGGGCGGCCCAGCAGGTCCAGGGTGCGGGCGCAGACGAGCAGGGCCAGCGTCGAGTCGAGCCCGCCCGAGACGCCCAGCACCAGCCGCCTGGTTCCGGTGTGCTCGACCCGGCGCGCCAGCCCGGCGGTCTGGATGGAGAACACCTCGTGGCAGCGCGCGTCGACAGTGGCGGGATCGCTCGGCACGAACGGGTGCGGCTCCAGGGGGCGGGCCAGGCGGCGGCCGGCGGCGGCCGGGACCGGCGACAGCGGCACCACCCGGTGGCGCCGGCCGGCGTCGTGGACGGCGTCGGCGAACGAGGTCTGCCGCGCCCGCTCCACGCGCAGCCGCTCCACGTCCACGTCGGCCAGCGCCAGCTCGCCCTCGCGGCGGAAGCGCTCGCTCTCGGCCAGCAGCACGCCGTGCTCGGCGATCAGCAGGTGGCCGCCGAAGACGAGGTCGGTGGTCGACTCGTGGACGCCGGCGTTCGCGTACACGTAGGCCGAGAGCGTGCGGCCCGACTGCTGCATCACCAGCTGCCGCCGGTAGTCGGCCTTCGCCACCACGTCGTTCCCCGCCGAAGGGTTGAGGATCACGGTGGCGCCGGCGACCGCGTGATGGCAGCTCGGCGGGATGGGCGCCCACAGGTCCTCGCAGATCTCGACCGCCAGCGCCACCCCCGGCTCTGCCGGCAGCTGGAAGACGAGGTCGGTGCCGAAGGGGACCTCCGCCCCGGCGAGGCGCAGGGTGGGTGCGGACAGCTCGCGCGAGGAGGAGAACCAGCGCTCCTCGTAGTACTCCTTGTAGCCCGGCAGGAAGGTCTTGGGCACGACGCCCAGCAGCTCGCCGTTCTGCGTCACCGCGGCGGCGTTGAACAGCTTCCCGTCCTCGAGGACCGGCAGCCCGACCACCACCACCAGGGGCCGGGAGCGCGTCTCGCGCAGCAGGCGCGCGAGGGCCCGCTCGGCGCCGCCCACCAGCGTCTGCAGGCTGAAGAAGAGGTCCCCGCAGGTGTAGCCGGTGATCCCCAGCTCGGGGAGCACCAGCACCTGGACCTCCGCCGCCGCGGCGCGCTCGACGAAGGCCAGGATGGCGTCCACGTTGCGCTCGGGATCGGCCACCCGCACCGGCGGACAGGCGGCAGCGACGCGCAGGAAGCCGAACGGCGCGGTCGTCATCGTCGGGAATCTTAGCGCGTTTGCCGCGGGCGCCCTGCCTTCAGCCGACGGCTCAGGGCAGGGCGACGGCGGAAATCCCTCCCTCGGCGACCGTAACCTCACGGCCGGCGTCGCCGGCGACCTGGAGCGTGTAGCGGCCGGGAGGGACGTTCTCCAGCCGGCGGGTGGGGCCGCTCAGCCGGATCGTCCCGTCCGGGGTGAAGGCGTTCCACAGGCAGGGGCGCCCGTCGGCGCGCAGGAGGAGAGCGGTCGGCTCCGGCAGCGCCAGCGTCTGCGGCCCGATTGCGATCTCCAGCGAGCCGCCGGGGGTGAGGACGAGCGCCAGAGGCGTCGCCTGCGGGACGGTCAGCGCCGGCAGGTCGACCGTGGCGTAGCCCGACGACTCGGCCCGCAGCTGGTAGCCGCCCGGCTTGACCGCCGGCACCTCGCCCCGGCCGTCGCTGTCGAGCGTGACGCCGCCGGAGAAGACGGCGGCGCCGCCGGCGTCGAGCACGCGGACGAAGAGGCCCCGCAGGGGCGTGCCGAAGACGCCGTCCCTCGCCTCGATGGCCAGCCCCTCGCCGCGCCGCAGCTCGACCCGCACGTTGTCGTCGTCGCCGGCGGTGAGCTCCCGCGTCTCCACCTCGTAGGCCGGCTTCTGGAACGACACCTGGTAGCTCTTCGGCTCCAGCTCCTCGATCTGGAAGCGCCCTCCCCCGTCGGTGGCGGCGGCGAGGGCGATCCGCTGGCCTCCCGCGGCGTCTTCGACCCGGACGGCGACGTCGGGCAGCGGCCGGCCGGACCCGGCCTCGACCACGCTGCCGGCGAGCCTCGCCGGCGGCGCCTCCAGCTCGACGGTGGTGTCGCCGGTGAGCGTCAGCGTCTTGCGGATGGGGGCTCCCTGCTGGCCGACAGCCGTGATCGTGTACTGGCCCTCATCGAGGCCCTCGAGGGCGAAAGCCCCGGACTCGTCGGTGCGGGAGCCGGCGCTGCGACGGCCGGGCGCGTCGGGGAAGGCCATCACCGTCGCGTCGGTCACCGGCTGGCCGCCGCGGGTCACGTGGCCGTCCACCCGGAAACCCTGGGCGAAGACGATCTCGGCCGTGGCCTCGGCCTGGCCCGGGGCGATCGCCACGGTGGCGGAGGCCGTGCGCGAGCTGCCCAGGAGGTCGCCGGCGTTCGCGTTGAGCGACAGCGTGCCGTCGGGCACGCCCGGCAGCTCGAAGACGCCGCCGGCGGCGGTGCGGGTGCTGGCGAAGTAGTCGCGCGCCTGCGCGCTCACGCCGACCCCGGCCAGCTGCGCCTCCGGCAGGCCGCTGACCACGCCCGTCACGTGCGCCCCCTCGGCGAGCGAGAGCTGCACCTGCTGGTCGGCGTCGGCCGTGACCGCGGCCTCGACCGGCGCGCTCGACTGCGAGCGCAGGGTGGCGACGAGGGAGTAGCGGCCGGCAGGGAGCCGCTCGAAGCGGAAGCGGCCGGCGTCGTCGGTCAGCGCGCTCTGCTCGTCGCCGCCCGGCATGCCCGCACCCATGCCGAAGCCGGCCTCCCCCGCCGCCGAGAGCGTGACCTGGGCCCCCGGTACCGCGCGCCCGCCGGCCAGCACCACCCCGGCCACGGCGGCGCCACGGCCGAGCCGCAGGTCGAGACTGGCCGCTGCCTCCTTCACCTCCAGGTTGGCGCTGGTGTCGCTCCAGTCGGGGTGGCTGGCGGTCAGCGTCCAGGTGCCGGGGGCCAGGCCGGCGATCTCGTAGCGCCCGTCGGCGTCGCTCATGGCCTCGTCGTCGTCGCCGCCTTCGCCGGGCAGGGAGAACCTCTCCATGGTCGGCCCGCCTCCCGAAAGCCGGGCGCGCACGGTGGCGCCCGCCACCGGGCGCCCCCCGCGTCCGTCCAGCACGCGGCCGGACACCACGGCCCCCCGTGAGAGGCGGAGCTCGACCCCGTCCACCGCCTCGCCCTCCGTCACCGCGAGCGACGCGACGGTCCCCGGCTGGTACCCGCGCGCGGATGCCCGCAGCGTCCAGCGGCCGGCGGGGACGCCGTCGAGGGTGAACGAGCCGTCTTCGGCGTGAAGGCTCTGGGGCTCGTACGGACCCCGGCCCCCGCCCGGCCCCACCCGCATCACGAAGCGCGTCCCGCCCCGCGCATCAGGCTCGTAGCGCAGCTCGAAATCCTGCACCGCGTGGCCGTTCTCCGCCTCGACCACGTGCCCGCGGATCGAGCCCGTGCCCGGGACGGCGATCTCGAGGCCGTCGGCGGGAGCGACGACGCCGGCGCGCCGGGGACCGAGGCCGGGCGGGCCCAGGAGCTGCAGGTCGTAGCTCTCGCCGGCGCCGAGCCCTTCGAGGACGAACAGTCCGTCGGCCCCGGTGGCCTCCTCGGTGCGAGGCGTCGCCGGTCCCAGCGCCGGTCCCGGGGCGGCCGAGGGCCGGGCCGACACGTACCAGCCGGCGGCTCCGGCACCGGCGCGGTCGCGGACGTAGCCGCTGATCGCCGCCCCCGGGCGCAGCGACAGCTCGATCGGCTGGCCGGCGCTCGTCTCGCTGACGTTCACCGGATCGACGGCGGCCCGCGCGAAGCCGGACGCCCGTGCCGAGACGGTGTAGTCGCCGGGGGACAGCCCGCGGAACTCGAAGCGTCCGTCGGGCCCGGCCTCGCGGCGCACCTCGCTGCCCGGGCCGATCAGCGAGATCTGGGCCCCGCCGCGGCCGGCGCGGATGCTGCGCGAGCGCGAGAGCGTGACCTCGGCGCCCGCCACCGGACGGCCCTCCGCGTCCCTGACGACGCCGCGCAGGGACAGCCCGCGGCGCATCACCACGGTGAGCCCGCTGCGGGTGGCGCCGGCGACCAGGCTGATCCCGCCGAGCGCGCGCTCCTCGTACTCCTCGTGGGTGACGTCGAGCCGCTGGCCGTCGCCGGGCGCGAGGCGGGTGGCCCGGAAGCTGCCGTCCACGGCGCTGCGGGCGACGGCGCCGCCCTCGATCGTCCGGACGAAGGACCGGAACACGTTCTCGCCGCTGCGGCCGAGGCGGAGCGAGGCGCCGGCGACCGGCTCGCCCCGCTCGCCCACCACCCGGCCGGTGAGGGTCGCCCCGTGCACCAGCGCCAGGTCCTGCGCCTCCGCGCGGCCGGCGGCGAGCGTGAGCGCCCGCGTCCAGGGCACGAAGCGCTCGTCCTCCACGCTCAGCGTGTAGCGCTGCGGCGCCAGCCCCCGCGCGAGGTAGCGGCCGTCCGGGCCGGAGCGCAGCAGCGTGCGCGCGCCGGCGTCGCCGCGCAGGAGCAGGCGCACGCCGGCGACCGGACGCCCGCTGTCGGCCTCGACCACCCGGCCGCCCAGGCTCGCCGGGGGCGCGAGCACGACGGTGACCGTCCCGGCCGCTCCGGCGGCCAGCGCCAGGACGCCGCGGCCGCGCTCGCCCGCCTCGGCCACCAGCATCCCCGCTTCGGGGGACCTGCCCTCGAGCACGAAGCTGCCGTCAGCGCGCGTCTCCACGGGCCGGGCGTGCGCCTGGCCCTCGAAGCGCACCAGCGCCCCGGCCACGGGGAGGCGGCCGTCGGGCAGCAGCACCACACCGCGCAGCACCTGCCCCAGGGCCAGCCGCAGCGGCCGCGTCAGGGCCCCGGCGCGGACGCCACTGCGCTCGGCGGTGGCGAAGCCGGGCGCCTCCACCCGCACCGTGTTCCCTTCCGCGCCGGCCGTCTGGAAGCGGAAGCTGCCGTCCGGGCCGGAGACGGTCGCCTGCGGCGTGGGCTCGAACGGCAGCCGCTCCAGCAGGCGGCCGCGGCCAGCCCACAGGGTGATGGTCGCTCCCACCACCGGCAGACCCCGCTCGTCGACGACACGGCCGGCCAGCGGCGCCCCCGCGGGCAGCCGCAGCTCGCCGAGATCGGCGCCCGCGGCGTCGACCAGCGGATCGAAGCGCAGGGCGGGGGTCCCGCCGCCGGAGCAGGCCACCTGCAGCGCCGTACCGGCCGGCTCGGCCACCGCGAGCAGGAAGCTGCCGTCGGGGCGGGTCGACGTGCTGGCGAGCGGCCTCGCCTCCTCGTGCCGCGCCTCCCGGCGGGCGGCCGCGTCGCCGTCCTCGAAGGCCAGGGCCGAGATCGCCACCCCGCCGGCCGGCCGGCCGCCGAGCAACACCCGGCCCCGGATCTCGCCGGCGGTGGCGGTGCTGGTGCAGGCGAGGCCCGCGACCAGCCACGACGACGCGCGTCGGGTGAGCCTCATCTCGGCCTCCCAGGTGACCGGCGGCTGCCGGCCCGGTCCTTTGGACGCGGGCAGCCGGACGAAGGACGCATGCTATCGCCCGCGACTATACTAACGAATGATATAGTTGGCGCGGCGTTCCCCCGGCCCGGCTTCAGCGGGCCGGGTTCAGCCGCACGATCGCCCCGGTGAGGGCGGCCGCGAAGGCCACCCAGCCCAGGTAGGGCAGCAGCAGCAGCGCGGCCGTGCGGTGCACGGGCCAGAAGGCGACGGCCGTCGCCAGCACCGCCACGACCAGCGCGAGCGCGTCGACGAGCGCCAGCTCGGGACGGCGCTCGGCGAAAAACAGCCACGGCCAGGCGGCGTTCAAGGCGAGCTGCACCAGGTACAGCAGCGGGCCCCGGCGCGAGCGGCCCTGGCGCCAGGCCAGCCAGCCGGCGAGCGCCATCGTCGGGTAGAGCAGAGCCCACACCGGGCCGAACACCCAGCCGGGCGGGGTCCAGGGCGGCTTGCGCAGGGCGGGGTACCAGACGCCGATGGCGGGTGCCGCGGCCATGCCGCCCAGCACCAGCACGCCGAAGGCCAGCAGCAGGAAGGCGCAGAGCCCCAGCGCGTCGCGGGTGCGCGGGACGTGGGCGTTCGCGGTCACGGCGGCGCATTCTCGGCCGATGCGGGGAGGAAAGCCAACCGGCGGCGCCGGAGTGTAGAGTGGCCTGATGCACGACCCGAAGGTCCCAGAGACGCTGGAAGGCTGGTGTCTCCTGCACCAGATGTTCCGCATCCGCTGGAGCGAGTGGCAGCTGCTGGCGGCACCCGACCGCGGCACCCGCGCCGCCGAGGCGGCGCAGGCCCTCGCCGGCATGCAGCGCGGGGCCGAGGGCACCACCCTCGCCACCACCCTGCTCGGGCACAAGGGCGACCTGATGCTGGTCCACTTCCGCCGCAGCTTCGAGGAGCTGCAGGCGGCGCAGGTGGCGGTCGCCCGGCTGGGGCTCGCCCCCTACCTGCAGCCGACCACCTCCTTCGTCTCCATGGTCGAGCTCGGCATGTACGAGATGACGGCCCAGATCCACGGCCGGCTGGCCTCGCAGGGCCTGGCGCCGGGCTCGGAGGCGTTCGAGCGGGCGTTCGACGAGGAGATGGAGGGCCAGCGCCGCCGCGTGCGCAACCGGCTCTTCCTCGAGGTGCCGCCGCGGCGCCACGTCTGCTTCTACCCCATGGACAAGCGCCGCGGGGAGCAGAGGAACTGGTACGCCGAGACGGTCGAGGAGCGGGCGCGGATGATGCTCGAGCACGGCAAGATCGGCCGCCACTACGCGGGGCAGGTGACGCAGGTCATCTCCGGCGCCATCGGCTTCGACGACTGGGAGTGGGGGGTCGACCTCTTCGCCGACGACCCGCTCGTCTTCAAGAAGCTCATCTACGAGATGCGCTTCGACGAGGCTTCGGCCTGGTACGCCTCCTTCGGGCCGTTCTACGTGGGCCTGCAGTTCTCGCCGGCCGCGCTGCCGACGTACCTGGAGGGCGAGGTGCCGGGCTTCACCCCGCCGGCGAGCGCCGGGTAGGTCGCCGCCGTCATCACCGGCCCGACGAAGGGAAGCACCCGACCGCCGTCACCTCGCCGCCGTCCGCGAGCTGCGCCCCCACCACCGTCGCCGACGGCGCGCCCGCGCGAACCGCCACGGACACGAGCGTGGCCTCGGCCAGGCGGCCCTCCCAGACGACGACCGCGCCGGGCCGGCGCCAGCCGTAACGGAACGCCTCCTCGGCGACGACGACGTGGGGCCCCGGGCAGGCGAGGGCCGCTTCCAGGGCGCGGGCCTGCTCCTCGCCAGCCATGAGCTCCTGGCGCCGGTCCGCCACCAGGCGGCGGTCGAGGAACGCCGAGGCCACGAGCAGCAAGAGCAGGGCGAGACCCGCGCAGGCCCGGCGCAGCCGGGCGGAACGCAGCTCCTCCACGAGTGCGGCCGCACAGACGAGCGTCGCCGGCGCGAGCAGCAGCAGCGAGCGCAGGCCGGTCCAGCCCTGGAGCGTATAGGTGACCGCGAGCGGCAGCACCGTGGAGACGACGGCGAGGAGCAGGTACGCCGCCAGCCGCCGCGGGCCGCCGCGCAGAAGGAGGGCGACCGCCGCCGCCAGGGCCGCCGCCACCAGCAGGGCCGTGAGCCAGGTGGCCTCCTCCGGGCCCAGCCTGGCGAGCGCGCCCAGGTTGGCGAGGGTGTTCATGGCGAATGCGTGCGCCACCTCCGCCTTCGTGGGCCGGCCCAGCAGCTCCTCGAGGTAGAACGGGTACGGCGCGCGGGCGCGGGACAGCGGCAGGAACACCAGCACGAGGTACGCCGCCAGCGGACCGAGGAGCCAGGCGCCGGCGCGCAGGCGGCGGCCGCCCGGAAGCGCCCACAGCAGGAGAAGCGACGGCACCAGCAGCGCCAGGAAGGTCTCGCGCACCGTCGCGCCCACGCCCAGCAGCAGGCCCAGCGTGGCCAGGCGGCCGAGGGCCGGCCGCTCGAGCGCCCGCCACCAGGCGAGAAGGTGCAGGCAGGCGAGGAGGACGAGGGGCGTCTCCGCCATGGCGGAGCTGGCGTAGCGCGCGAGCGAGGGGAAGACGTACAGCGACCCCGCGCAGACGACGGCCGCGGCCGGCGAGACCGCCCGCCGTGCCGCCCGCCACAGCACCACCCCGGCGGCGACGAAGGCGAGGGCCGGCACCAGCGGGGCCGCGCCCTCACGCGGGCCCAGCGCGGCGAACGCCGCCGAGAGCAGGAAGGCGTGGCCGGGCATGTGCACGTCCCCGAGCGGGTACCCCCGGGCGGCGATCGAGCGCGCGTCGTAGAAGCTGCTGATCGCGCCCCGGCCGGCGGCGAGGTTGCGCGCCATCGCCGCGTAGACGATCTCGTCCGACCAGGCGAGCTGCGGCGGCCCCGGCCACTGGGCCAGGGCCAGCGCCGCCAGGCCCAGGCCCGCGACCAGCAACGCCTCGCGGACGGCGGGAGGCGACGCTGCCGGGGGCGTGTCGTTACTCCGGGCGGGCGGCGCCCTGCGCGCGCCGCCAGGCCGCGAGCGCCGCGTCCATCTGGGCGTCGCTCTCGGGGCTGGTCCGCTGGCGCTGCGGGCGGGCCATGAACCACTCCAGCGTCATCCGCGCGCCGACGTGGAAGGGGATGGTGGCCGCGAAGGCCGGCACCAGGCGGCGGATCTTGGTGTTGTCGAAGACGGCGCTGTGCGCCTTGTCGCCGAGCAGCGTCCCCCGCCAGCGCTCGGAGAGGCCGGCCAGGAACTCCGAGGGGACGTGCACCAGCTTCGCCTCCACGCCCGCCGCCTCGGCGATGGTCGCGTAGATGCGGTCCCAGGTGAGCACCTCGTCCGAGGTGATGTGGACGGCGTGGCCCAGGGCCGCGCCGTTGCCGAGGAGGCCGACGAACCCGCGCGCGAAGTCGTCGGAGTGGGTGAGCGTCCACAGCGAGGTGCCGTCCCCGTGCACGATCAGCTCGCCGCCCCGCCGCATGCGGGCGACGAGCGTGAGGTCGTCGCGCGCGCCGATGGCGACCGGCCAGAGCGTGGCGTAGGTGAGCGAGGGGCGCACGATCACCACCGGGAAGTCGCGCTCGCGCCACAGCGCCGTCAGCCGGTCCTCGCAGGCGATCTTCTGGCGGGCGTACTCCCAGAACGGGTTCTTGAGCGGCGTGGACTCGGTCGCCGGGCAGGGGAGCGGCTTGTGGTAGGCCGCGGTGGAGCTGATGAACAGGTACTGCCGGGTGCGGCCGGCGAAGAGGGCGAAGTCGCGCTCCACGTCCTCCGGAGTGTAGGCCACGAAGTCCGCGACGGCGTCGAACTGCAGCGTCCCCACCGCGGAGGCGAGCTGCGCGGGATCCCTCGCGTCGGCGACGAGAGCGCGCGCGCCGGCGATGGCGACGTCGCGCTGGCCGCGGTTGAGCAGGAAGACCTCCATGCCCCGCTCGACGCACAGCCGCGCGCAGGAGGCGCTGATGTTGCCGGTGCCGCCGATGAAAAGGACCCTCATGTGGACCTCCCCGCCCGATCCTCTCCTGGCCCGGCCCTCAGCGGGTCGCTGCGCCCTCGCCGGACCGCGGTTCCGCCTCGTCGACCGCCACCCGCAGGATCGCCAGCTCCTGAGCCAGGTCCTTGACCTGCTGGGTCAGCCGCGAGATGCGGATCGAGTAGTGCAGGCAGAGGAGGGCGAGATACAGGATGCAGAGGAAGAACAGCGTCGAGGTGGGCACGACGGCGCCGACCAGCGCGGTGAGGCTCACCAGCAGGTCGTAGCGGACGATCAGCAGCATGCTGGTGAGGCAGGCGGCGATCCACAGCCAGGAGTACTCGACGCGGAGCGTGCGGCGGCGCACCAGCTCGACCACTACGGCGAGCAGCAGCACGCTCAGCCCGAGGAAGACGACCACCTGCCGAGTCGGCACGGTTCACCTCCTGAGGTGGCGCTCGCTGCTGGTCGCGGCCACCAACAGCGAGAAGAGCATGTTGAAGGCGTAGGTGATGCTGCGCAGCCCGCCGTGCATGCTGCGCCGGTTGCGCGAGGCTCGCATGCGGGCGGGTCGCTCGGCGATCACCAGCCGCGCACGCTGGGCGAGGACGAGCGCGTCCGCGTCGGGATAGCGGTCGGGGAAGCGGGAGAGCGCGTACAGCAGCTGGGCCCGGGGGCCGAGCGCCTTGAGGCCGGAGGTCGGGTCGGTCAGCTCCAGTCCCGTCAGCAGGCGCGCCAGCGCGCCGAAGAGCTGCCGGCCCCAGCGGCGTGCCAGGCTCCCGCGATGCGAGCCCTGGGCCAGGGCGCGCGAGCCGACCGCGAGATCCGCGCCCGCGGCGAGCGCCGCCAGCAGGCCGCCGATGTCCCCGGGGTCGTGCTGGCCGTCGGCGTCGAAGGTGACCACGACGCCGTATCCGCCGTGCACGGCGTACTTGATCCCCGCCTGGACCGCGGCACCGTAGCCGAGGTGGAAGGGCAGCGACAGCACCCGGGCCCCGAGGCCGCGCGCCACCGCGGCCGTGCCGTCCGTCGACCCGTCGTCCACCACCAGCAGGTCAGCCGCGGGCCATGCGCCTCGGAGCTCGCCGATGACGGCTGCGAGATTGCGCTCCTCGTCGCGCGCCGGCAGGGCGATCAGCACCCGTTCCGCGGACGCCGCAGCCCCGGCCTGCCCCATTGGTAGCAGAGGATAGCCGCAAGGGGGCAGCGCCCGTCAACGCCTACCTGCCGTAGCGGAACGCGTGGACCAGGAATGGGGCTCCGCTCAGGAGCACGAACACGGCCGTCGCCGCGATCAGCGGACGCACTCGCAGCCGGCCGGCGCGACCTTCGAGCAAGGCGTCGAACCCGCGCCGCCGGAAAGCGACGAGGACCCACCATCCGAACAACAGGACGTTCGCCTCGGCGTTCACGAGAGTCGCCGCCGCACCCAGCGCCGAGGTCGCCCCGGTCATCTCGTCCGCCATCCAGGGATAGCCGAGCCTGGCCAGGCGATCGAACAGCGCCCGGGGCGGACTCTCTACCTGCGGCAGGTACAGGACCGGCCCGGGCACGTACGGCCGCAGCTGGTGCGTGAGGAACGGGTCGTGCAGCGCCATGTTCGCGAGCGTCGTCACCGTCAACGCGAGGAACAGGGTCCTCACGGGGCGGTACTCGAGCCCGGCCAGCGCGAGAGCAGGGAGCACGTAGAAGAGGTGATTCTCGTGCATGTGCGTCGACAACACGAAGAAGCCGAACGCGACCGAGCTCGCGGCAACATACAGAGAGCGACGGTCGCGAGAACGCCAGAGGCGGGCCGCCGTCGCCAGCAGGAACGAACAGAACAAGGCAAGGGACAGGCTGCTCCAGCTGAGGCCGAGCGGGTGTGCCGACGCCGGCGTCCAGGGGGTGCCGCGACCCACGAGCCACCACAGGTTGTGCGCGTTGACGCTGAGGTAGGGCATGGCGTCGAGCTGCAGGAAGAACGTGCCCAGGGCTTGCGTCAGCCGGCCGATCCACAGGAACGGCAACAACGCGGCGGCGAACGCAGCGGCCCCCGCCATGGCCCCGACCAGGGTCCGTCGCACCCCGAACCAGCGGAGCGACGCGACCGCCAGCAGCGGCAGGATCGGGTAGGCGAATGGCTTGGCCAGCGCGGCGGCGGCGGCCGCGACCCACGCGCCGTTCGGCTTGCCACGTACCAGCAGGACGAGAGCGGCGGCGATCAGGACGGCGCAGAGCGAGTCCGTCTGGCCCCAATAGGCCGAGTCGAAGACGACCGCGGGGTTCAGCGCCAGGAGGGCGAGCGTCGGTCCCGCCCAGGTCGGCGACCGGCGTCGGGTCTCGGTGTAGACGATCCAGGCGAGCAGCACGCTCGCGGCGCAGGTGGGCATCCGGATGAGGAAGTCGAGCAGCCGGTCCGCGTGCTCCAGCGCGTCGGCCGAGATCGTCCGCAACCCGTGGCCGGTGGCCCACAGGATGTAGGGAAAGAGCGGCGGATAGTCGACCGGCGGACAGGCCGGGTCTGCAGCGACCGCATCAGCGGACGGCCAGTACGCGGCGGCCAGCCCCTGCCCGGCGAGAGTGCGGGCCCAGCACCGGTACAGCACCAGGTCGCCCATAGTGTCGGGCAGCGTGGCCAAGGCCACCTGGACGAGGGCGGCTGCGCCGAGCACGGCCAGGTCCCTTCGCGACATCAGCGGACGTAACCGAGCGCGCGCATGCGCTCGAGCAGGTCCGGGTCACGCCAGGCCGGGCGCGAAGGGGCGCCGGACCCCAGCCAAGCCTGCAGCAGCGAACGATAACGAGCGCGGACGGACGGTAGCTCCTGCGCGCGGTCGACCCTCTCTGCCGGATCGCGGCGCAGGTCATACAGCTCGCCCGATCCGTCCTCGAGCCGCAGCACGTACTTCCACTCCAAGTCCCGCACGGCCGCCAGAGTGCCGTAGCGGTCCCGCAGCGCGGACATCGCGGTGTGAGAGAAGACAGGGTCAGGATGGCGGAGCGCCCCAGGGTCCAAGGGACGGCCTGACGAGAGGTCCGCCAGCAGCGACTTCAACTGACCCAGCTCGAACAGGTGCTGCTCTCTCCCGGCGGCGACCAGCCCGGGCGCGCGGATGAGCAGCGGGACCCGGATCGTCTCGTCGTACAGGTGAGAGCCGTGGAACAGCTTGCCGTGCTCCAGGAACTCCTCGCCGTGATCCGCGACCACGACCACCACCGTGTCGTCGAGCAAGCCCGCGCGGCGGAGGCTGTCGAGCGGCCTGCGGAAGCCGGAATCCCAGTATCGGATCTCGTCGTCGTAGGCCGCGCGCAGGTAGTCCAGATCCTGGGGCCGCAGCCGCAAGCGGACCCTGCCGAAGTCCGACTCACGCAGGCGCTCCCAGGTCAGGTCCGGCCGCAGCGGCTCCAGCCCGGAGGTGAAGCTGCGAGCTTTCGGCACCGGGGCGTTGTAGGCGTCGTGCGGGTCGATGTAGTGCACGTAGGCGAACCAGCGGAGGTCCCGGTGCTCCTCCAACCAGTCGTCGAACACGGCGCTCACCACTTCGGCGCGCGCCCACGGCACCTGCACGAACGTCTCGAAACCGCGCTGGAAGCCCTCGCGCCGCCCGATGATCGGATTCGAGGACACTGCGAACGACGTGAATCCCCGGCGCTGGAGCACCTCTGCCAGGGTCTCGATGTCGGGCCTGAGGGCGACGCCGCCGATGACGCCGTGGTGGATCGGCGAGAGGCCGGTCAGGACGGTGGCCACCGACGGCTGGGTCCAGGAGCACGGCGCGAACGCACGCTCGAACACCAGGGCGTCGGCCGCCAAACGGTCGAGGTTCGGGGCCGTGTCGCGGGTGCCCCCGTACAGCCGCAGGTGGTCCGCGCGCAGGGTATCGACGACGACCAGCAGCAGGTTGCGTCCGCGCCGCGGCAGCTGCCGGTCGACCGGGCTGTCACGCCACACCGACGCAGACGTCCACCAGGCCAGTCTTCCTTCGCCGGCCTCCGAGACCCGGAGCTCCACCGTGATCGGACGCCCGGCCCGACTCGAAAGCGGGATCGTGCGCGTGAAGGTCACGGGGGCGGCGGGAGGATCGATCCGGTACACGAGCGCCGACGCGCCGTCGATGCGGACCTCGAAGGCGACCGGCGCCAGCGGACGGCCCGACTCGCGCGGCCCCCGCAGCACCTCACCCGAGACCTCCAGCTCGGCCCCGGGAGGGACTTCGAGGCGAGCCGTGGCCGATCGGGTCATCGGCGAGGTGGCGGCCGAAGACCCGCGTGCCTGCGGCGCAGGAGCCTGCAGCAGGTGCCGGTAGCCGAAGAAGCTGCCCACCTCGATGGGCGGGGCCCCGCCACCGAGGATGTCCTTGACCAGGTGGCGCGCCACGACGGGCCGGGCCGCCACGTCCACGTCCGTTCCCGCGGAGCGGAGGAGGGGGCGGCTCCAGGCCGGCCGGCAGCCGCTTCCATCGGTGAACTCCACGCCGAGGAGCAGGTCCACCTGCTTCCCGGCGTAGGCCGACATGTCGACGGCGCCCTCCGTCCAGCCCCCGCCCGGGGCCGATGCCGGCAGGCTGGCACCGGGTCTGCCCGACCACAGCAGGGCTGGCGCGAGGCCGGGCGCCGACAGGCCGACGGTGAAGGTCGGCGCTGCCGGACCGACGCAGGCCCGATCGTCGTCCACGCCGACCGCGAACGACAGCCGCGCTCCCGCGTGGACGGGTATGGCCCGGAATCTGAGCCGGCCCGGAGAGTGGAACACGATTGCGGCGCGTTCCTGTCCCTGGCAGCGCACGAGCTCCGCCTCGATGCGGCCGGTGGGCGAGGGCTCGCGCTCCGCGGCTTCCACGTGCTCCAGCAGCGAGTACACGCGCCCTTCCCGGATGGGTGTGAAGCGACCCGGGGCGCGACCGCATGCGGGCAGCCCGCCCGCGAGCAGCGCGCAGAGCGCGGCCTCGAGGCCCGCTGCCGAACGCCGTCGTGCCCCCTTCACGCGGAAGCCCTGGAACCGAAACGGCACCGACACGCGTCGCGGATGCCGTGGGCCACGGCGCCCGCCGCAGCCATCCGCGGCACCTCGTCCTGCCGCAAGGCGAAACTCAGGTTCAGCCCCAGCACGGCGGCCCGCCGCAGCAGGCGGGCGGGCCCGCGGAGCGGCAGGTGGCGCTCGACGCAGCGCAGGTGGTTGCGCGCGGCATAGTAGAGCCTCGCGGGCGAGGATCGGCCCAGCGTGAGCCCCCCCTCGTGCACCGCGTGCGCCCCGTGGACCGCCGCCACCTCGAGGCCGGCGCGTCGTGCCCGCAGACACCAGTCGACGTCCTCGAAGCCGAAGAAGTAGTCCGCGTCGAGGAGACCGACCCGCTCCAGCGCGACACGACCGACCAGGAGCACGGCTCCGGACAGCGCGTCGCAACGCATCAGCCGCTCGTCGTGCGGCGGCGGCTCGCCGTGGCCCGCCAGCCGGACGCGCCCCCAGCGCAGGTCGACGCTCAGCCCGCGGGATTCCACCCGGCGGTCCGCCTCGCGGAGGATGACCGGACCGGTGGCGGCCACCCTGCGATCAGACAGCGCCTCGGTCAGCAGCCGCAGGCAGCCGGGCTCGAGCACGGCGTCGTTGTTCAGCAGCAGGAAGCAGTCGCAGTCCCGCCGGGAAAGTCGCTCGATGCCGAGATTCATGCCGCCGCCGAACCCGAGGTTCTCTCGCGGGCAGACGCGTTCTACACGGTCGGCCGACGCGCCGCCGTGGAAGCGAACCTCGGCCGTGGCCGTCGGGTTGTCGACGATCAGGAGGTGGACGTCGAGACCGGGCTCGCGGGCCGACGCGACCGCACGCGCCGCATCGTCCGGCCGGCCGTGGTCGAGGACGACCACGCCGACTCGCGGCGGCCGCCTCATGGGTTGACCTCCCGCTCCGCGATGAGCGAGGCGTAGAGCTCGGTCAGCGCTGCCGCCTCGTTTGCGGCGGTCCGGATCGGCAGCGGCGCCAGCGGCTCGGCCAGGATCCGGCCGCCGGCGGCCGCCGCCAGCGCATCGGCCAGGGCCTGGGCGTCGCCCGGGGGAACCAGCACGCCGGCTGCCTCCGGGAGCAGCTCCGGAACGCCACCCGTGCGAGTGGCTACCACAGGGACTCCCCAGGCGAGCGCTTCCAGCATCGACAACGGGCTGTTCTCCCACCACAGCGACGGCAGCACCAGCAGGTCCAGGGACGCCCAGACCCCGGGATCGCCCGGGGCTGCCGCACCTTTGAAGCGGATGCGCGGATCGCCCTTTGCCAGCCGGCGCAGGTTCCTGGAATAGGAGGGGTCCAGCCCCGGATTGCCGAAGATCTGGAGGCTGAGGTCCGGGCGCGTGAGGCGCCGGAACGACTCGACCAGCAGGTGCACCCCCTTGTGCGGCAGCAGCGACCCCAGGTAGCCGAACCGGCGCCGGGGCCCGGCCGGCCGCGCGCGGGGAGCCGCCTCGATGGCGCCGAGCGGCTCGACCCGGACCAGGGAGGCCGGGACTCCCCAGTCCACCGCCCGATCACGCGCGAAGTGCGTGGGAGCCAGCACCAGGTCCACGTCGCGCACTGCCCGCTGCAAGTGGCATTGCCGAGACTCGAGGGCGCCACTCAGGTCCCGCGAGAACCGCGGTCGCACTGCGCGGATGAGGCGCATTGCGGCGGCGGTCAGAGACGGGGCGTGCGCATGCGCCCAATGGACGGCTGGACCCAATGACAAAGCCCGCGCGGCGCGGGACCCGAGTCGCTGCACCGGCCCGACGAGATAGGGGCTGTCCGACAGGCAGGCGGCACACACGCCATGGTCCACCACCTCACACAGTGACCCGTCGGCTCGGATCCGCAGGCCGTCGCGTGGGCAGCTCAGCCAGTAGTCGTGAAGCGTCAACACCACGGCCGCCCCCAGGCGCCGGGCGCTGCCGAGGAGGCCGGCAGAGAGGTTCAGCAGGTGTTGCGCGTGGACGCAGTCGGGCCGGAGCTGCTCCAGGAGCGAGCGGATCGCCTCGCCGATCTCCGGCAGCCCGTAGCTGGACTCGAGCCCGCCCTCCAGTCGCGCGTTGACCAGCTCGAAGACCTCGACCGGTCCGACGGCGACGCGGCGGATGGAGTGGGGTGGCGCCGCCAGGTCGTGGACGGCCGTCAGCACCCACACCGTGTGTCCGAGCTGCTGCAGCGCGCGGGCCAGGCGATCCGTGTAGACCTCGACCCCGGCCACCGACCGGGGGAGAAACGCGTGCGTGGTCAGGAGGATGCGCAGGCTGCGTTCTCCGGCCGGGGCGCGGGCACACGCACCTCGTAGATCTGGATGCGCTCGAGAGGAGTGCGCGACACGGTCCAGGGCAGGAAGCCCCAATGGTGCGAGTAGTACCCGGCCTTGGCCTCGAAGCTCATCAGCCGGATCGGCCAGCGGCTTGCCAGGGGGATGTCCTGGATCAGGACGGCGCGCTGGCGGACGCTCGCCGCCATCTCGTGCATGCCGGCGACCCAGGGCCGCACGATGATGTCCCCGGGCTGAGGCGCCGGGTCGGCCGAGCTCAGGTAGCGGCCGCCGACCAGGCCCATGTAATGGCGAAATCCCCACTCGCCCACGAACCACAGGGTCTTCGCGGGGTGGTCGTTCCGCAGCTCGAGCGCCACCTCGCGGTAGCGGGCGGCCAGCTCCGCGTCGGCGAGCGACAGCACGAGGGCCAGGGACACGGACTGGACCAGGGCGGTGGCGAGCGCCCAGCGCCCCGGCGCGGGCGGGCGGCGGCGCTCGGCCCGCCGCACCACGGAGAGCCACAGGGGCGGCAGCACGGGCAGCATGTAGCGTGCCGTGCCGAACGGCAGCAGCAGCACGGTGCCCGCGATCGCCAGGCCCAGCCAGACCAGCAGGAACGCCCGGTCGCGGCTCACCTCGGAGCGATCGGCCCCCAGACCCTCCGCCACCACGGTCACGCCGAGAGCGAAGGCCGCGCAGACGGCCGCCGCTTCCCAACCGGAGTAGGTGTCGAGCCGTTCGATGCCCCGCGGGCGGAGCAGGAACACAGCCGCGGCCGCCGTGGCCGCCGCCAGGAACGTCAGCCAGCGCCTCCTGCCGCCCATCAGCAGCAGCGAAGCCGCGGCGACGAAGGCAGTGGCTCCGATCGCCGAGAGGTCCGCGAGCCCGTTGCGGACGACCGCCGTGAGGTCGAGGGCACGGCCGGCGAAGAACTCCCGGTAATGGCGCGAGCTGGCCACGATGTGCAGCTGACCGTGAAAGGCCAGGTTCTGGGCACACCAGGCACCGAACACCAGCAGGAAGCCTGCCGCCGCGGGCAGCGCCTTCCCGGGCTTGCGCTGGAGAAGGCAGTAGAGGCCGAGCAGGGGAAGCATCGCCAGTGTCGAGTAGCGTGTCACCGCGGCGAGGCCGCTCAGCGCTCCTGCGAGCCACACCAGCCAACTGCGGTCGCGATCGACGCCTTCGACGAGCAGCGACAGTGAACCCAGGCTGAAGGCCAGCGCCGCCATGTCCGTCGACAGGCCCTGCGCGGCGAGGACGAACATGGGCGAGGCCACCGTCAGGGCGGTTGCCGCCAGCGCGTGGTCGGTGAACCGTCTGGACAGGTGCAGCATCGCCCCCCCTGCCCCCAGGGCGAAGGGCAGGAACGCGAGGTGGAGCGGCCACTCCGAGAACCCTCCGGCCACCCAGGCGGACGCTGCCAGCCAGTACGGGACGAAAGGGGGATGGGACATGCTGGCGAACGTGCTCGGGCAACGGCCGGTCGAGGCGAACACGCGGTAGTCGATGTCCTCGAGCGCCGCCGCGCCGCCCAGCGGCTGCAGAGGGTGCTCGAGGATGCCGCGGGCCACCTCGATGAAATAGACGTCGTCGATGTGCACGGGCTTGCCGAGGAACGGAACCGTGGTCGCCAGCACCAGTGCCGTGACGAGGGCGGCGGCCATCCCTACGCGCCTCTCGCCCCGCAAGCCGGCACCTCCTCGCTCGACGAGCCCCGCGGCCACTTAGCCTATCATTGCCCCCGTGGCCGTGGCCGCCGCAGCCTCGCGCGACGGGCCCTCGCTCGGGCCGGCGGCCTCAGCGGTCGGCGACGGTGGCCGTCTGCGGCGCGACGCCGCCCTGGCCGTGTTCCTCTTCGCGCTCGCCCTGCGACTGCCGACCCTGGGGCTGCATCAACTGGCCGAGGGTGACGGCGTCCACTATGCGTCGTTGGCTCGGTCGATCCTGGCGGGCGACCTCTCCGGCATGGCGAACCCGTACTGGTCGAACCTGTGGCCGGCGGTCATCGCCGCCACCAGCCGGACGACCGGGCTGGAGGTGGTCACCGCGGGTCGGGTGGCGGCGCTGCTGGCCGGGTGCTGCCTCGCCGTCCTCGCCGCCGCCCTGGCCGCCCGCGGCTTCGGAGCCACCACCGGGCTGGTGGCCGGGCTGCTGGTGGCCGGCCACCCGTGGCTGATCCACTTCTCCACGCTTCTCTTCACCGAATCGCTGTTCGCTCTGCTGCTCGTCGCCGTGCTCTATACCGCCCTGCGGGCTCCGGGTTCCCGCGCGGCGCTCGTCGCCACCGGGGTGCTGGGAGGGCTGGCGGTGACGACCCGCCCGGAGGGTTACGCCGTCGTCGCGGTGGCCACCGCCTACGTGGCGTGGCGGGCCGTCCGGCGGGGATGGCGGCGGGCGATGGCCCGGGCCGGCCTGCTCCTGGCGCTGGTCGCGCTGTTCCTGGGTGCGCGGGCACTGGCCGTCCACCGCTACTTCGGCGAATGGGATCTGGGCGGCACCAAGGGGACCGCCAACCTCCTCGTCGGCCTCGCCGACAGCGATGCCGAGAGAGAGCGGCTGGTGACGGAGATCGCGCCTGAGGGCGAGACGCGCCTGTCGCGGGCGCTGGAGCAGACCACCCTGCTGCGCTTCGCCTGGGCCCACCCCGGCCGCGTTCTCGCGCACGCGCGGCAGAACATCGTGCGCCTGGCGGGGTGCACGTGCCGGGTGTTCCCGCAACTGCCCCTCGTCGGCGGTCGTTCCGATCCGTGGCAGGGGGACTGGCCGCCCGTGCTCCTCGGGCTCGCGCTGGCGGCGGGTGTGCTCGCCTTCTGGGGAGGCGTGCGCGGCTGCCTCGGCGGCCGGTCGCGCCCGCTCACGTGCATGCTGCTGGCCACCCTGGGCCTCTACCTGCTGGGCCTGACTCCGCTGTTCGTCCACGACCGGCTGGTGGTGGCGCTGGTGCCCGCGTTCCTGGTCCTGCTGGCGGCGGGCCTGACCTCGGTCTGGTCACTCCTCGGTACGCGGCTGGCGGCGGCAGCGCCCCAGGGACTGGGCGCGCTGGTCGTCATCCAGGGCCTCGTGTCCCTGCTGCTGCTCGTGCGCGCTCCAGCTCGCGACTACGCCGGCGACCCGGTCGTCCATCGCCTCGCCGCGGAGTGGCTCGCCACCCGATACCCGCAGACCACGCGCATCATGACGGCCTCTCCGTCCCTGGGCTTCTACTTCTACGACGTGGACCACGAGGACAACGGCCTCGACATCCCCTGGGCCGAGCTGGCTCCCCTGGTCGCGCTGGCGCGACGGCAGCGGGTCGACCTGTTGGTCGTCCCGGCCTGGCACCTGCTGGCGGTGGGGCACCCGGCCGCCGCGGAGCTGACGGACCCGGCGCGCCCGCATCCGGGGCTGCGCCACGTCGTCACCCTCGGAGACGAAGCCTCGGGTCGGATGCTCGTCTTCGAGGTGAGCCCGGAGGGTCCCGGCGACGGCGGGCCCGCCGGAGCGCGGCGTTGAGCCGGCCGTCCGCAGCGCACGTTCGCTGCGCCGACCTGCTGCTGGTCGCCGTCGTGGCCGCGCTCTGTCTCTACGCCCGCCAGAAGCTGCTGGTCCGGCTCCCCTGCCTCGACGCCGACGAGACGGGGCACGCGCTCCCCGCGGCGCGCATGGCGCTGGCGCTCGCCAGCGGGAACCTCCACGGCTTCCTGGAGGCGACTTGGCGGGAGGCGCTCTGGCCCTTCGTCCACCCCTGGGTGGTCACCCCGTTCTTCCTCGGGTTCGGCATCTCCGCCGCCGTTGCGCGCACGGTGTCGCTGCTCGCCCTGGTGGCGGCGGCGACCCTGCTGCCCCCGCTCACCCGCCGACTCGCGGCCGCAGACGGCGGGGCCGGAGCCCCGGCCGTCCCCGCCACTGCCGGATGGCTGGCGGCGGCCGCCCTGCTGGGCGCGCCCCTGTGGCATTTCTGGTGCACCGCGATGAGCGAGTCTCTGGGCATGCTCGTCACGGTGGCCGCCCTCTGCCTCGAGGCCGATGCTGCCGCGCGGCCGCCGCGGGTGCGCGCCGGAGCGCTCTGCGGCTTCCTGGGCGCGCTCGCGTTCCTCATCAAGTACAGCTACGGCTTCCCGCTGATCGGCGCCCTGCTGCTCGCCCAGGCGGTGCGCGTGCGCGGCCGGGGGTACCGGCCGCTCGTGGGCGTGCTGGCCGGCTGCGCGGCGCCGCTCGCCGCCTGGGCGTTGTTCATGCTGGGTCCGGACTGGACACGCGCCCGGTTCTTCATCGACGTCCTGATCAACCGCGACGAGGGGCTGCGCGGTTGGGAAGCCCTCCTCTTCTACCCGCGCGTCCTCGTCGGCTGGCTCGGCGCGCCGGGTGCCGCCGTCGCGTTCTTCGGCGTCGCCGTGACCGCCACCGTGAGAGCGTCGCGCGGGCGCGCGCTGACGGCGCTGCTGTTCGTGACGCTCACGCTGGCGCAGCTGACGGCACACGCGAACGAGCAGGCGCGCTACCTGGTCCCGGCGCTGCCCGTGCTGCTCGCGCTCGGGGAGCTGGGGTGGCTGCGGTTCGTCGCCTGGCCTCGCCGCGCCGCGCTGCGGAGCGTCGGCTGGGCCGCGCTGGCGGTGGCGGTCGCCGTCGCCCGCGATCCGGGCGGCCAGATCCGCGAGGCGGCCGCCGCAGACGAGCCGCTGCGCGCCAGCCGCGCCATCCTCGGGTTCGTGGCCGCCGCGGTGCCGCGGGAGGGCCCGCTGCTGCTGCTCGGCACCACCGGGCGCCTGCCCCACTTCGCGCTCACCTGGGAGCTTCTCGAGCACGAGGCGCGTGAGCGCGATGTCGAGTTGCTGCAGTATCCCGGCGAACGGGGCTGGGATCCCCGGTTTCGAGCCGGGTATCCGGCGCAGATGACCGCCGGGTTCCGGCCCGCCCTGCTGGATGCGCTCGACCGCGGCGGCTACGCTGCCGTCGTCACGTTCCGGTGGGGTCCCCGCTCGGCGTTCCTTCCCGACTGGCTGGCGAAGTGGGACGCCTGGGGGCAGAACTACGTGGTGCTGATGCAGGAGCAGGACCGGTATCTGCCGGTGGCGGAGCGTGCGTTCCCCGACGCCGACGCGATGGTGCGCGTCTATCGCCCGGGAGGACGCCGATGAAGCTGCCGAGGCCGGCCATCCTCCACCTCGGCCTGCTGGCCGCGCTGGTGGCGACCGTGCTGGCGGTGACCTATCGATACGTGTCCTTCGAGCGCTGGTTCTACTACTGGGACCACGCCGCCTACCAGAGGATTGCCACCCGTCTCTGCGCCGCATTCGGCGTGTCGCTGCAGGAGGGATGGCGCGCGCTGCAGGCGTCCTACCGCGAGGACTACAACGCGGTCTTCGCGCTGCCGCTGGTGCCCTGGCTGCGACTCGCGGGCCCCTCCCGGGTGTCCTACGAGACCGCCCTGGCGCTGGTCTACCTGGCTCCCCTGCCGCTGGCATTCGGCGCGGTGGCCGCCCAGCTCGTCCCCGCCCGACGCTCGGTCGCGTTCTGGGCGACGGCCTGGCTGACGCTTCTCACCCCGATGGCCTGGGTGCCGACGCTGCGCGGGTTCCCCGACACCGGGGCGACGGTGCTGGTCACCCTCGCCACCTACGTCTACCTCCGCGATCTGCGCCTGGAACGGCCGGCGACCGTGATGCTGGTCGGCACCCTGCTCGGCTTCTCCGTCGTCTTCCGGCGGCACTTCGGCTACGCGGCGCTCGCGTTCCTGCTGTCGGCGTGCCTCCTGGTGCTGGTGCGAACGGCCGCACGTCGCACTCCGGCACGCCTCGACCTGGGAAGGGCGGCGTCCGCGCTGGCTCGCCCGGCGATGGTGGCGGTCGTCGGGGTGGCCGTCGCCTGCCTGGTGGCGTGGACGTACGTGCGCCGGCTGGCCGCGTACGACCTCACCGCCCTCCACAGCTCGTACCAGGAGCCGCTGTCTGCCCTGCTGCGCTGGTACTTGACGCCCTTCGGGTGGGCCAGCTGGGTCATGGCGATCCTCGGCCTGCTGTGGGGGTCGTTCTCCCCGACGGTGGATCGCACCCGCCTGGCCTTCGTGCAGGTCTTCGCCGCCGTCTCCGCGGGTCTGTGGCTCTTCTGGGTCCGCCAGGTCGGGGAGCAGTACACGCTGCACTTCACTCCGGCGGTGGCGCTCGGCGGATTCCTCTTCTGCTGGCTGGTGTACGAGCGCGGACCCCGCCGCTGGCGTGCGCTCGCGGTCGGCGCACTGGCCTGCGTGCTCCTGGCCAACACCGTGCTTGGCCTCTCCTACCGGAACCACAAGCTGCCGTTCGGCACCCGCGCGCTGTTCGCCGCACGCTGGGCGCCGCAGGTCCGCGACGACTATTACCTGATGTGTTCGCTGCTGCGGGCACTCAGACGCGAAGCCCAGCCCGGCGATGCCGTCTACGTGGTCGCCTCCTCGGACTGTCTCAACCCCGACATCGTCCGCTCGGCCGACGAGGCATTCCGTGGCGGCGCTCCCCCGCTGAACGTGCTCTCCGTCCCCGAGGTGGACTCGCTCGGCGCCTACCCGCTCGGCGAGCTGCTGCAGGCGCAATTCGTGGTCCTGGCCGATCCGTTTCAGCACCATCTGCCGGCCGGCGAGCAGGACGTCGTGCGGGCGGGCTACGACGCGTTCCACGGGGGCTGGGAGATCGCCAGGGCCTTCACGCCGCTCTTCCACGGCTTCGAGCTCGAGACCTGCTCGGTGTCCCTGTGGCAACGGACCGCGCCCACCTCTCTGGCGGACGCGCTCGCCACGCTGCGGCGGGTGCAGGCCCGCCTCGGCGCCCGGCCCGCGATGCAGCCCGAATGGGTCACGGTGGAGAGCGCCTTTCCCTCCTGGCTGACGCGGAACGCGGACGGGAGCGCGACCTGGATCGCTCATCCGACGGTCAGCCGAGCGAAGCCCGGCACTACCGTGGCGGCGCTCGCCGCGCCCGTCGACAGGGCGGAGGTCCTGGGCTCGGTGAGGTTCGTCGACGGCCGCTGCCGGGGCGCGACGCTGGCCTTCTCCAGCCTCGACAGCGGCGGCTCCTGGCAGACCCTGGCGGAGGTCCACCGCCGGCCCGGCGAGGACGGAGGCTTTCGCGCCGTGGTCGAGACGCACGGGATCGACCGCCTGTTCCTGCGCCTGCTCAGCTACTCGGAGGGGTCCTCGATCGACTACTGCCTGCTCAGGGTCGACCCTCTGGTGCTGCGGCCGCTGTGAGCACGATGCGCCTGCTCTTCGTCACCAACCTGTACCCGCCCTACGTCGTCGGCGGCAACGAGATGCTGTGCGAGGACGTGGTCCGCGGCCTTCGCAGCCGCGGCCACGACGTCGCCGTGCTGTGCGGTCGGGGCCGGCTGCTGGCCGGGCGGCCCGAGCTGCGGGCGGAGCTGGAGATCGACCTCGACCGCAAAGCGGAGACGTTCCTCGGCGGGCGAGTGCCGACGCCCGCGGAGGCGTTCCGGCAGCACGTCTTCAGTCCGGCCAGCTTCCGGGCCACGCGCCGGGCGCTCGGCGAGCTGCGCCCGGAGCTGGTCGTGATCTGGAACCTCTACCTGGCCTCGTTGGCGCCGGCGATCGCAGCCGAGTGGGGGCCGGCCCCGACAGTGGTGCACCTGTTCGACAAGTGGCTGTACCACGGGCTGCGCGACCTGCCGGGGTTGCTGAAGCCCGTGATCCGCTGGAAGCGGTGGCTGGTCGGCTCGGCGCCTCTCGTCCTGCAGCCCTGGCTCCGGCTCCTGGTTCGCCCGCGACGGATGGTGGCAGTGAGCCACTTCATCAAGCGCTTCTACGTACAGGCCGGGTTCGCCGACGCCGCGATCGCCGTCAACCACATCGGAGTGCCCGCCGGCGTGTTCTCGCCGGCGGCGCGCGCAAGCCGGGAGCCGGACACTCCCCTGCGGCTGCTCTACGTGGGGTCCTTGTGGGAAGGCAAGGGACCACAGGTGGCCGTTCGCGCTCTGGGTCGCCTGCTGCGCGCCGGGGTCCAGGCACGACTCGACATCTGCGGGTCGGGCACGCCGCACTTCCTGGCGTTCCTGGAGCAGACGATCGGCGACGAGGGCGCGGCGGGCCAGGTGGTCCTCCACGGGCAGGTGGACCGCTCGCGCGTCCGCGAGCTCTGCCACGCCGCCGACGTGCTCGTGTTCCCGTCCCTGTGGGACGAGCCGTTCGCCGCGGTGCCGCTCGAAGCCATGAGCTGCGGCCTGCCGGTGGTGGCGAGCACCGCCGGCGGCACGCCGGAGGCGATCGAGGACGGCGTCAGCGGCCTGCTGGTACCACCAGGAGACCCGGACCGCCTGGCGGGTGCCTTGCGGCGGCTGGCCGAGGACGAAGAGTTCCGGCTCCGGCTGGGGGCGGAGGCGGCCCGGGTCGCCCGTGAGCGCTTCGGCTTCGACGCCTACCTCGACCGACTCGAGGCGTACTACCGGGGCTGCCTCTCCCCGGCACCCTGACCCGCGGCCCGGCCTCAGCGGCGGAAGACCGCCGCGAGCACGCGCGCCGCCCGTCGACGGAGGATCTCCCGCAGGCCGCTGCGCCGGGACGGCAACAGCAGGACGTCCAGCAGGCGCTGCGCCACCCGGTCGGAGCAGCGGCGCCACCTCCCTCGCGCAGGACTGACGGGCAGCGGGCGCGGCGTGGCCGGACGCCGGCGCCGCTCTCCGGCCACCGCCTGGCGGTAGACGGACTCGAGGAGCGGCTCGATGCGGCTCCAGCGGAAAGGCTCCGCGCGCTCGACCCCTCTGCGGCCCAATCGACACACCAGCTCGGGATCGCGCAGCAGCCGCAGCACCGCCTCCTGGAACTCCTGGGCCGTCTCGGCCACCAGGAAGTCCCTCTCCGGGACGAGGTCCAGGTTCTCGACGCCGACGGCGGTGGACACCACCGGCATGGCGCACGCCAGTGCCTCGAGGACCTTTGTCCGCGCGCCGCCGCCGACGCGGAGCGGCACCACCAGCACACCGGGCGCGCCCAGCACGCCGGCGAGGTCGGGCACGAAACCGCGCATCTCGACCCGCGGGTCGGCCGGCTGCGGGCCGCCGAGCGGCGGCCGGCCCGAGCCCACCACTCGGACCGTGAGCTGCGTCGCGCGGCGCCGCAGCTCCGGCCAGACGGCGTCGAAGAACCACCGTTGCGCCGCCACGTTCGGGCCGTAGTCGAGCGCACCGTAGAGGAGGACGTGCTCGATGCGGCCCGAGCGGGCGGCGGACGGCCGCAGCTCGTCGGCGATACCGATCGGGATCACGGTGACGGTGCCGGGCCCGTGCAGCGCCTCCAGCAGCTCGCGGTCGCCCGCGCCGGGCACCAGGATCCGCTCGAACGCTCCGCACAGCTGACGTTCCCAGTGGTGGAAGCGGGCCGCCTCGTCGAGATGCACCCGCGCCTCGGCCGGCGTGACGGCGGCCATCGCCTCGTGATACGCCCAGTCCACCTTGTGCCGGTCGATGACGAGGGGACAGGCCAGCAGATCGACGTACTGCGCCATCACCATCTCCTCGACGTGCGCGAGGTCGAAGCCCTCCGCCGGGCTCCGCTCGATCGCCTCACGCAGCTCCGGAGCGCGGAAATGACACGCCGCGTCGGGAGGGCGCGCCGTGGCTTCGTCCTGTTCCGGCCTCCCGGGCCCGGTGGGCTGGAACACCTCCAGCGTCGCGCCCAGAGTCGAGAGGTGCCGGCGTGCCTGCTCGACGCGCGGCTCTCGGGGGTCGCCGATCGCGAGGACGCGCACCGAGGCGAAGCGTGACGCGGATCGGATGAGGCCGAGGTTGCGGTGATGGCCGCCGTTCAGGGGAGGGTAGGGGACGTTCGGGGACAGGAAGAGGACCTTCACGATGCGCCAGTCCGGAACAGGATCTCGCCGTCGCTGAGGCCGTCCTCGTGCCGGGGGCCCGCAACGGCGTAGAGCCGCAGGGCAGCGGCGAGGCCGTCCGTCACCTCCGGCCCGCCGAACAGCGCCTGGGCCGCCAGCGCGCCGGCGTTCGCGGCACGCAGCCTGCGCTCGCGCAGGTTCCGCAGCTGGAAGAGCGCCCAGTTGCGGTGCCAGGTGACCTGCCGATCGCGCAGCGGCCGGCCGCCGATGGTGGCGGAGCCGTCGTGGTGGCACACGGCTGCGGGCACGTGCAGGGTGACCAGGCCCCGGCGGCGGGCGCGGAAACCGAGGTCGACGTCCTCCCAGAAGAAGGGAGCGAGGACCTCGTCGTATCCCCCGAGCTCGAGGAAGGTGGCTGTCCGGCACAGGAAGCAGCACCCCACCGGGTAGAACGTGGGATGGACGCGGGTCGAGGGGGCCTCCTCGATCTCGATCAGGCCTCCGCGCCAGACCGCCGCCTTTCCACCTTCGTCGCCGCATCGGGCCAGCGGAGACAGGATGGCAGGGGCGACCGCGAACACACCGGGGGCGAGCGCCTCGGAGAGCAGCCGAACGGCCGAGGGCTCCAGGCGGACGTCGTCGTTCAACACGAGCAGCCGATCACCGGAGGCCTGACGCGCCCCGGCGTTGACCGCGGGCCCGTAGCCGCGGTTGTCTTCGAGCACGACGACCCGGATTCGCTCTCCCATCGCAGGCAGGGCGCCTCCGCCGTCGCTCACCACCAGGACCTCCCACGCCACGCCGGCGGCGGCCCGGAGGCTCGCCGTGATGCTGTCCAGGTAGCCCGACAGCCGCTCCCCTCCGGCCACCGTAGGGATCACCGCGCTGATCAATCGCCTCCTCCCCCCAGCTCCGCGGCGAGCGCGGCCAGGCGGCGCCGCACCTCGGGCCAGCGGTAGAAGCGCGCGCCGGCGACGGCCCCCAGCGCCGACCGCATCCGGGCCAGCACCTCGCGGTGGTGCTGCAGCAGCCGGTCGTGCGCGGAGGAGGCGGCCTCCTTCTCGTCACGGAGCGTCCGGAGGTCGGCGTGGATCTGCCCGAGCTGCGACTCCAGCGCCTCCATCGCCCGGCGCCGCCAGTCGTTCTCCTCCTGCAGGGAAGCCATCGACTCGCGGCGCCAGGAGAGCTCCTGCTCCAGCGAGGCCAGCGACTCCCGTCGCCACTCCAGCTCGCGCCGCAGGGAAGCCGCCTGCTCCTCGAGCGACGCCATCGCCTCACGGCGCCAGGAAAGCTCCTGCTCGTGCGAGGCCGCCGTCTCACGGCGCCAGGACAGCTCCTGCTCCAGCGAGGCCAGCGTCCCCCGCTGCCACTCCACCTCGCGCTCCAGCGCCTGCTGTCGAGACAGCCTCTCCCTGACGATCAGTTCGGCGCGTTCGGCCAGCGCTTCTGCGAAGGCCCGCAGTCCATCGCCTTCCAGCGCGCCCTCCTGCCGCGCCAGTCGGAGGACCTCGTTCAGCAGATCGGACGGTTGCATGTGCGCCTGCCTCCGTTTCCGGCGCTCACGGCGGGTCCAGCTCGCGGACCTCGAAGCGGTGCCTGAGCCACACCAGGCCGTGGTCCTTGCGGTCGCTGCGGACGCGGAGCGGGTAGAGCCGGTGATGCCAGGCGTAGGCGTAGACGTGGCTCGAGTCGTAGAAGGCGACCGAGGCCTCGTAGCGCCCCCCCAGCAGCGGCAGCTCATCGAACTCGGCGGTCAGCCGGTAGCGGCCGTCGTAGACCTTCCCAAGCTGCCCGTCGAACAGGGTGTTGGGGCCGTAGCAGTAGACGCCGTCGTCCCTGAAGAGGGCCACGCCCATCACGGGAGAGTCGAGCGGCTGCCGTGTCTCGAAGTCGACCTCCACCCGGAGCGTCTCGCCGGTGCAGAACTCGGCTCGCTCCCGGCCCTGCCCGTCCGTCAGACGGACGGACAGGATGACGACCTCCCCGGTCCCGGAGCGGCCCGGCGCGGTCCCGGCGCCGCTGCGCCGCCGCAGATGCTGCTCGTAGCCGTCCAGCACGTCGTCCACCGGCCCCAGCGCGGCGACGCGACCCTCCCGCAGCCAGAGCGCGCGATCACACAGGCTGCGCAGGGCGTGCAGGTCGTGGGCGGCGACGACCAGCGTCACCCGCCCGCTCCGCATCTGGAGCAGGCGGTCGATGCACTTCCTCTGGAAGTAGCCGTCGCCGACGGCCAGCACCTCGTCGACGACCATGACGGGGGCGGCCAGCGAGGAGGCGACCGCGAAGCCGAGGCGCATCAGCATGCCGGCGGAGTAGGTGCGCACCGGTCGCTCGAAGAAGGCTCCGAGCTCCGCGAAATCGCCGGCGCGATCAGCGAGGGCCTTCGCCTCGGCCGAGCTCTTCCCCGAGAGCAGGGCCATCTGCACGGCGTTCTGCCGTCCGCTCAGCTCGTGGAAGAAGCCAGCACCGAGCTCCAGCAACGCGGACACCGGACCAGCGACCTCGACGGTCCCCGCCGACGGTCGGGTCATCCCCAGCAGCAGGTCGAGCAGGGTGCTCTTCCCCGATCCGTTCTCACCCACGATTCCGATCGCCGCTCCCGGCTCCAGCTCGAACGACACGTCGTCGAGGGCGACCACGGCCGACGGGCCGTTGCCGAAGCGCTTGCAGAGCCCGCGAGCCGCCAGGGCGGGGCGGTCGCTCACAGCAGGTCCCTGGCCCGCCACCAGGCGCGCTCGCGGACCCAGCCGCCGAGCGCGGCCATGGCCAGGGCGGCCGAGGTGGCAACCGCGAGCGAGCCGAGCAGGCCCGCCCCAGCCAGCGGCTCCGCGGGAGTGCGGTACAGCCGCAGCAGGTGGGTGAACGGGTTGCAGAGCAGGACGGTCCTCAGCCACCCCCTCGCCGCCGATTCGGGGTAGAGGATCGGGCTGGCGAAGGTCAGGAGCGTCAGCGCCGACACCAGCGTGGGCCTGAGGTCGGGAGCAAGGGCCGCCACCGGCGCGACCAGCCGACCGACCCCGAAGGTCCCGATCGCCTGGAGCACGAAGGCCACCGGTGGCAGAAGCCACCCGGCCGCGCCGGGCCGGCGTCCTGTGGCCAACGCGAACCCGAGCACGACCAGGAGCCCGATGGCGGCACGGACCGAAGCGGTCACGACCAGCTTGGCGACCAGGAGGTCCAGGGGGACACGGGAGCGGCGGATCCAGCGGTTGTCGGGCAGCAGGGTCGCGCAGCCCTCGACGGCCTCCCGGAAGGCGATCCAGGGGAAGAGCCCGGAGGCGATCAGCACCGCGTACGGCAGGCCGCGGCTCGCGGAGGCGCCGAGCACCCAGCCGAAGACGACGCCGTAGGTGGCCGCCTCCAACACCGGAGCGAGCACCGCCCAGGCGCCGCCGAGCAGCGATCCAGCGTAGCGCCTGCGCAGGTCCGCCCCGACCAGCGGAGCCAGCGAGCGCACCCAGCTCGGGAACAGCGTCATCCTCCCCGCGGGCATCCTAGCATCGGCTCGCGCCGCGGAGGCTCCCGACGGCGGCGGGGTTAGACTCCACAGTCACCCATGCGGCTGCTGCACGTGACGCCCTTCTACGAGCCCTGCTGGGGCTATGGCGGCATGGCCCGCAGCTCCTCCGCCCTGTGCCGGGCGCTGGCCGCCCGTGGCCACGAGGTGACCGTTCTCACGGCGTTGCTGGAGCCGCGCTCCCCCACCCAGGAGCTGCTGGGGGGCGTCCGCGTCCTCCGCCTGCCAGGACCGCGCTGGCTGTCGCGCCGGCTGGTGCCCTGGCCTTTCGGGATGCGGGACGTGCTGCGCCGGGAGCTTCCGTCGGCCGGCGTCGTCCACCTGCACGGCGTCCGCAACGGGCTGAGCGCGACGGCCGCCCGGCTCCTGGCATCGGCCGGCCGTTCCTGGCTGCTCACCACCCACGGCTGCTACCCGCACCACCGGCAGCACGTGCTGCTCAAGTCAGTCTTCGACCGCCTGGCCGCACGGGCCGTGCTCGACGGCGCGGCCGAGGTCATCGCGGTCAGCGAGGCGGAGGCACGCGACCTTCCCCGCGCCTCCCGGGTGATCGCGAACGGGGTCGCGGCCTGCGGAACGCCCGCAGCAACGGCCCGCGGCAGCGGCCCGCCGCGACTCCTGTTCGTCGGCTCGGACGCCCCGCAGAAGCGTGGCGTCCTGCTCCCCTCGCTGTTGGCCGCCGTCCCCGAGGCAGAGCTGGAGCTGGTCGGCCGCTTCCAGCCCGGCTTCCTGCGACGGTTTGGCGCCTCGGCCGGGCGGGTGCGAGCCCGCGGCGTGCTCGGCGGCGAAGCCCTGGCCACGGCGTACGCGGAGGCCGACCTGCTCGTGCACCCGGCAGTCGGCGAGGCCTTCGGCCTGGCGCCGTTCGAGGCGGCGCTGGCGGGGACCGCCGCGGTCGTGGCCGGAGGTCACGGCTGCGGCGAGTGGTACGGCCGCGCCGGCGGCTGCGTGGTCCCGCCCGACGACCTCACGGCGCTGGTGTCCGCGGTCACCACGCGGCTCTGCGACTCGGCCCGCTCGGCCGCCGAGGCGCGAGCCGTCGCGGAGTTCGCGACAGTTCATCTCACCTGGGAACGCACCGCGCAGGCCATCGAATGCCTGTGCCGCGAGGTGGCGAGCCGCAGCCGATGAGCCCTCGATCCAGACGTCGGCGTCGGGCCCTCGACGACCGCACCGTGTCCACGCCCGTGCTGTCCGCGGCGGGCGCTCCGCGCGCGTCGCGGTGGTTGCGGCGTGCGCCCCTGCTCGCGGCCGCTCTCGCGGTGCTGGTCTGGGCGCCCTCCATCGCGGGCGGGTTCCTCTACGACGACCTCACGCTGATCGCGCTGAACCCGGCCATCCATGACCTGCACGCGCTCAGGACGGTGCTGACGTACGAGCCGTCGCGACCGCTGCTGAACCTGACCTGGGCCCTCAACTACGCCTTCGGCGGCGACAGCCCCTGGCACTACCACCTGGTCAACGTGCTGCTCCACGCCGCCAACGCAGCGCTCGTCGCCTCGCTGCTCCTGTGGGCGGGCCGACGCCGGGGCAGGCCCGACGCCCCACGGCTCGCGCTCGCCGGCGCCTGCGTCTTCGCTGCCAGCCCGATGGCGGCCGAGGCGGTGGCCTACGTGGCGAGCCGGTCGAGCCTGCTGGTGGCGCTCTTCGCGCTCGCCTCGCTGCGGCTCGCGGTCGGGGTGCTCGACGGCGGGCGGCGCTGGCGCCTGTCCGCAGCCTTGGGCCTCTTCCTGCTGGCGCTGGCCACCAAGGAGGAGGCCGCGGCGCTGCCGCTGCTGCTGCTGCTGCTCGACTACTTCTTCGTCGCCGGCCAGCGGATCGGCGCCCTCCGCTCGCGCCTGTGGATCCACGGCTGCTTCCTCGCGCTCCTCCCCGCTGGCCTCCTCGCCCGCCGTCTGGTCACCGGGAGCTGGCTGCCTCCCCAGGCGATGTCGCCGGCCATCTACCTGCTGACGCAGTGGGCCGCCTTCCCCCTGTACCTGCTGCGCGCCCTCGTCCCGTTCGACCCGGCCTTCTACCGCTACCACCCACCCGCGCCCTGGCCCCTCGACGCCGCCACCCTCGGCTGGTCACTCGCCACTCTCGTCGTCGTGGGGCTCGCCTGGCGCTTCCGCAGGCGGGCGCCGGAGTGGTCCTTCGCGGTCGGCTGGCTGGCCATGGGGCTCCTGCCGTCTTCGTCGATCCTCTCCCTCAACGAGATGGTGGCGGACCACCGCGCCTATCTCGGCAGCGTGGGAGTCGCCTTCGCCGTCGGCGGTCTTTTGCTCCGGCTGGGAGGGGCGAGGCTGGTCTGTCTCGTGCTGGCGCTCTTCGCCGTCCGCGCCGTCGCCTACGAGCGCGTCCTCGCCGACCCCGTCCGCGCCTGGGCGGACGCGGTCCGGCGGGCGCCGGGCTCGGCCGACGCGCTTTGCGCCCTCGGCGAGGCGTACGCGGCCCGCTCCGACCCGCGGGCGGAAGCCTGCTTCCGGAGGGCGACCGAGCTCATGCCCGGGCACTTCCGGTACTGGGCCAACTTGGGACTGTATTACGCCGAGGCCGGGCGCCTGCAGGAGGCCGTGGAGTCGCTGCGCGCCGCGGTGGCGCGAGCGCCACAGGAAGCCGCCGTGCGCGACTACCTCGGCGGCGTCCTCGAACGGCTGGGCCGCGAGGACGAGGCGGTCGCGGAGTACGAGGCGGCGCTGAGTGGCGTCCCCGTCTCGGCGGAGCCCTACATCCACCTGGCCGCGATCCGGCTCCGCCGCGGCGAGCCGCAGCGCGCTCGCGCCCTGCTGGCGCAGGCGTGGCGTCTCGCCAGCACCGAGGAGCAGGCGCAGCGGATCACGGCGCTCCAGCGCGGGCTGCCGTGAGCGACGGCGAGACGATCGCCTGGGCCGTCCTGCTCG
>DATKME010000025.1:0-17949 GCA_035542035.1 Vicinamibacteria bacterium
GGGGTGGGCGGGGCCCCCCTCGCACTCCGCGGTGAAGCAGAGGCAGGTCTCGACCTGCCGCTGGAGCTTCTCGCGGGCCGTGGAGAGCAGGTTCCCCACGTGGAAGGGCAGGTTCTCGTCGGTGAGGTCCTGCCGCCCCACGTAGCCGGGGAAGAACAGCTGCAGCATCAGGTGGACGATCTCCAGGATCTCGTCGCGCGAGGGCAGGAAGCGGCGGTTGACGTGCTGGCCGCGGGGGTCGCGCCGGTAGCTCGCGAGCAGTCCCTCGACCAGGTCGTCGAGCGGCGGGCCGGGGGGGCCGTCCATCACGAGACCGGCTCGGCCTGCATCTTCTCGACCTCCGCGAAGAGGCCTTCGAAGAGGGCGCCGCTCAGGTAGCGCTCGGCGAGGTCGGGCAGCACGGTGACGATGGTCTGGCCGCGGTAGGCCGGGTCGTTGGCCAGCCGCACGGCGGCCACCATGGCCGCGCCGCTGGAGATGCCGCACAGGATTCCCTCCTCGCGGGCCAGGCGTCGCGCCATGGCGATCGCGTCCTCGTTGGAGACGCGCTCGACGCGGTCGACGACGGAGAGGTCCAGGTTCTTCGGGATGAAGTTCGCGCCCAGTCCCTGGATCTTGTGCGGCGCCGGCTTCAGCGGCTGCCCGGCCAGCGCCTGGGTGATGAGCGGCGAGGCCTCCGGCTCGACCGCCACGCTCTGGATGCTCTTCTTCTTCGTGTTCTTGAGGTAGCGGCTGACGCCCGTGATCGTCCCTCCGGTGCCGACGCCGCTCACCAGCACGTCCACCGCGCCCTCGGTGTCGTCCCAGATCTCGGGCCCGGTGGTGTGCTCGTGGATGGCGGGGTTCGCCGGGTTGTCGAACTGGCGCATCATCACGTAGCGCCCCGGCTCGGCGGCGACCATCTGCTCGGTCCGGTCGACGGCCCCCTTCATCCCCAGCGGGCCCGGGGTCAGCACCAGCTTCGCCCCCAGGGCCACCAGCACCTTGCGGCGCTCCATGGTCATGGTCTCCGGCATCGCCAGCACGCACTCGTAGCCGCGGGCGGCGGCGGCGAAGGCGAGGGCGATCCCGGTGTTGCCGCTGGTGGCCTCGATGAGGGCCTTGCCGTGCTTCAGCTCGCCCCGTTTCTCCGCGTCCCACACCATGGCCGCGCCGATCCGGCACTTGACGGAGTAGGAGGGATTGCGACCCTCGATCTTGGCGAGCACCGTCGCCTGCGCGCCCCTGGTCAGGTTGTTGATGCGGACCAGCGGCGTGCGGCCGATGGACGCGGCGTTGTCCTCGAACCAGCGACCCATGACGACCTCCCTGCTCCGTCCCCCTGGGGGCGGCGGACGGCGAGCCTTCTCGTGCGCTGCGGAAAGCTCGATGCTACCGCACGTACGACTCGCGGCGCGAGGCCTCCGAGAGCGGGATCAGAAAGCGCTGGGGGTCGCGGGTGATCTTGAGGTGGGCGGCTCGCAGGCTGGTTTCGCCGGCGTAGCTGACCGCCGACTGCAGGTGGCCGCGGATGCGGGACAGGATGCCGACCACGCTGCCCACGTAGGGGACGCGCACCGACTGCCCCTCCGCGGGCGTGCGCAGGGCCTCCGCCAGCTCGTCGGCCTCGGCCGCGTCCACCACCGCTTCGGGGGAGGTCATGCCCCGGTACAGCTTCGCCTTCTGCCGGGTGGCCGGATCCTCCACCACCAGCCCCGGCGCCTCGTCGGTACCGGAGAGCATGCTGCCGAGCATCACCGTGGAGGCGCCGCAGGCCAGGGCCAGGAACAGGTCCTTGTCGTCGCGCACGCCGCCGTCGGCGATGATGGGGATCCGCCCGGCGGTGGCGCACCAGGCCTCGCGCACCGCCTGCAGCTGCGGCACGCCGGCGCCCGTCTCCAGCCGCGTCCGGCAGCCTCGGCCCGGCCCCACCCCGACCTTGATGGCGTCGACGCCCAGCTCCTCCAGCCGGTGCGCGGCCTCTGCGGTGGCGACGTTGCCGACCACCAGCGGCAGCCGCGGCAGCCGACGCCGCAGCTCGGCGACGGCCTCCTTCACTTGATCGGAGTCGGCGTGGGCAACGTCCAGCAGGAGCACGTCGACCTCCTCCGCCACCAGCGCGGCCGCCCGCTCGAGGAAGTCGCCGGTGGCCCCCACCGCGGCGCCGACCCGCAACCGCCCGCGGTCGTCCTTGGAGGAGTGCGGCTTCTGCTTGTGCAGCTTGAGGTCGCGCATGGTGACGAGACCGCGCACGCGGCTCTCGGCGTCCACCAGGGGCAGCTTCTCCACCCGGTGCTCCCACATGGCACGCTCCGCCTCCTCCAGCGACACGCCGGGCGGGCGAGTGACCAGCCTCTCGCGCGGGGTCATGAACTCGCCGACCCGTCGCTGGTCCGCGCGGCCGTCGAGCGGCATGTCCCGGTGGGACAGGATGCCGGCCAGCTTGCCGCTGCCCCGCTCCTCCTCGATCAGCAGGCTGCTGGCATTCTGCTTGCGCACGATCTGCCGCGCGTCGGCGATGGTGGCGCTGCGCTCCAGCATCAGCGGGTGCTCGATGACGTAGGAGTGGCGGGTCTTCACGTAGCGCACCGAGGCGGCCTGCGCGGCGATCGAGCAGTTGCGGTGCAGGAAGCCGAGGCCGCCCTCCAGCGCGAGGGTCTTCGCCATCTCGTCGCCCACCACCGTGTCCATGTTCGCGCCCAGCACCGGCAGCGCGATCTCCAGGCCGGCGACCAGCGGCATGGCTAGGTCCACCTCGCGGCGGGTGCGCACGGGCGTGTGCTGCGGCCGGAACAGGAAGTCGTCGAAGGTGCGGCCGACGAACAGGGGCTCGATGGCGCTCATGGGGCCATTGTTCCACACGCAATGTGAGGACGAGTGGGATCCGAGGACATGGTGGGCACGAACGGGCGCCCCCGATTCGTGGTTCTTTACGGCACCGGGCGGTGGCGGGCGGCCAGCAGCACGCGTGCGTACCAGTCCTCCCGCTCGGGGCGCGGCTGCGCGACCAGCGCGCGGCGGCGGGCCTCCCAGTCGAGTGACGGGTCGAGCCACTCGTCCCAGGCCTCGCGGCCGGGCTCCGTGTGGATCAGCACCTCGCCGAGCCGCCAGGGCTCGTCGGACTTCCAGGGAGTGATGCGCAGGGCCGCGACCGTGCGCCCGCCCAGGGGCACGGCGATCACGTCGTGGTCGATCACCGCCTGGGGATGGCCGTTCACCCAGCGCAGCTCGGCCCTCTCTTCGCGGCGGCGGCAGGAGGCCACCACCTCGAAGCTGCTCCCGTCGGCGCTCGTCTCCACGTCCATGCTGCGCGGCAGGCGTGGGCCGTCGGCGGCGGCGAGCAGCGTGACCGCCTGCAGCGCGCGCGGCTCCGGCAGCCGCAGCACGAAGGGCAGCGCGGGAGTCGGCTCCACGTACGTGCGCAGGTCGCGGTCGCCGGCGGCGCCCGCCCCCGGCCAGGGCTCGACCCGCGGCGAGAAGGGCGGCACGAAGCCGAGGTAGACGACGGCGGCCGGAACCTCCTCCCGCCGCCAGCGCCCGCCCAGACGCCGCATCTCGCGCTCCATCTCGTCGGGGCTCGGCAGGCCGCTCGGCACCGCGGGCGTCAGCACCCAGGCCACGTTCTTGGCGAAGCGCACCTCGTCGAGGAGGGGCAGCGGCCAGTGCCGGAAGCGGTCGTTCCAGGGCGGGGAGGCCACGACGTGCTCGCCGCTCTCCCAGGTCAGGCGGAACGCGGGGCCGTAGGAGGCGTACGCGTGGCGAACCGAGGCCCGCTCCAGCACCCGCCGCACCGGCCGCAGGTCGGGCAGCAGGAACGGGGCCTCGGCCCGGTCGAGGGTGCGCCAGGCCTGAAGCAGCTGCATCGCCCCGATCAGGTGCAGCGCCCCCAGCGCCAGCACCACCACCCAGGCGCGCCGGCTGGTGCCGCGGGGGGCCGCACCCCAGGCCACCAGCGCCGCCACCGGCAGGTAGACCGGGGTGAGGAAGCGGATCGTGTGCGGCGCGGCCCGCAGGGGAAAGGGAAAGGCGATCACCGCCAGGCCCGCCGCCAGGAAGAGGAGCAGCGAGGTGTGCGTCCCCGCCGCCGCGCGGCCGGCGAGGACGAGCAGCAGGCCGTAGACGAGCACCAGCAGCCCCGCCACCCAGCCCGGCGGGTAGAGCATGAAGTCCTCGGAGTCGGCGATCACCGGCACGTGCGTCCCCAGCACGCCGCCGAGCGGCTCCGACAGCCGCGGCAGCACGCCCTGCAGGTGGCTGACCGTCGACTGCTGGCGGCTCTCGACCTGGACGATGCGCAGCGCCTGCGGGTCGCGCAGCGCCCGCGTCCACAGCGGCGCGCTGGCCGCGACCAGCGGCACCAGCGCCCAGGCGAGCAGCAGCCGCCGGCCCCGCGCGCGCAGCAGCAGCCACAGCCCTGCCGCCAGCACCGCGCTCGCGGACATGAGCTGAGTCCACAGCGCCAGGCCCGCGAAGAGCCCCAGCAGCATCAGGGTGCCGCGTGGCGGCGCCGCCTCGCGGCTCTCCAGGCGGGGCGCCGCCCGGGCGGCGGTGAGCAGGACGAGCCCGCAGAGCAGGAGCGAGGTCGCGTAGAACGGCGGCGGCAGCGCCGCCAGCAGCAGGAAGTACGGCGGCGGGCACGCCAGCAGCACCGCGCAGGGCAGCGCCGCCGCCGGGTGCAGCAGCCGCGCCAGCGCGTAGCCCAGGGGCACCAGCGTCAGCCCCAGCAGGAAGCAGGGGAGCCGCAGCGCCTCGGTGCTGTGCCCCCAGACCGCGACGAAGGGCAGGGCGATCCAGGAGTCGAGCGGCGAGCCGTAGGGCTGTCCCCACATCGTGGTGCCCACGCCGGGGTGCGTCGCCATCAGCCCGATGGCGGCGGTGTCGCCGTCCACCGGCGTGCGCAGCGCCTCGATCCAGAACGGCACCCGCACCACCACCGCGAGCAGCAGCGCCAGCGGGATGGCCCGCGCCGGCCTCATCGCTCGGCGGGCTCCGTGGTCTCGGCCGGGCCGGCGAACCAGGGGGGAGGCCAGGGCCGGGTCGCCCAGTCCACCAGACTGGGCGCGACCGAGGCCACCAGCAGGGCGGCGGTCACGGCGGCGGCCACCGCGTGGCCGCGGGCGATCCCTGGTCGCGGGCGCGAGCGCCAGGCCGCCCATCCGTGGGCGCCCAACAGGAAGAGCACCGGCAGCGCGGGCAGCCGGTAGCGCGGGTAGCCGTGGGTGGCCACGTGCAGGAGCACGTAGAAGACGAGGAAGCCGAGGAGCAGCGTGGCGAGGCGGCCCGGCGGCAGCCAGGCGATTCCGGCGACGAACGCGCCGAGCAGGAGCAGGTACGGGACCAGGACCACGGCGATCGCCGTCCAGGCCCGCCAGCGCGGCACCTCGCCGTAGGCGCCGCGCTCGAGGTGCACGATCGGCTGCCCGTGCGCCGCCCAGAACTGGGGCATCTCGTCGCGCAGCTTCTCGAGGATCCACAGAGGCTGGCGCTGGAGCACGGCCTCGATCCCCTTGCGCCGGGCGAACCGGTACTGGGCGATCTTGCCGTGGACGGAGTGGTACTCCTGGTAGACCTGCGTCCGGCTCTCTCGCGTGTTGCCCTGCCAGAGGTTGAGGGCGCCCGCGGTGGAGACGGGGACGAAGGCGTCGAACACCAGGAAGTTCCGGACCGTCCAGGGCACCACCACGACCGTCGCGGCGACCACGAACAGCGCGGCGCGCAGCCAGGCGACCGGCCTGCGGGCGGCGAGCCACAGCCCGGCGAGAGGGACGAAGTAGAGGACCGTCTCGCGGGTCAGGATCGCCAGGCCGAACAGGCCTCCCGCCGCCGCCGCCGCCACGGCGGAGCCGTGCCGATCGGCGGCCGAGAGCCGCTCGAATCCCCACCAGAGGAAGGTGCAGAACAGCGTCTCCGCCCAGTAGTGGGAGACGAACCAGACCAGCTCGGGATAGAAGGCCGCGAAGCCCGCCGCCAGCAGCCCGACCCCATCGCCGGACAGCCGGCGGCCGAGCAGCCCCAGCGCCGGGACCAGCGTCGCCCCGAGCACGGCCTGCACGTAGCGCAGCCAGGAGAACTCGCCCAGCAGCGCGGAGACGGCGCCGACGAGGTACACGTACAGCGGCGGGTGGAAGATGAAGCTGAGCTTGAGCGGCGAGAAGCCGACCTCCGGCGAGGCGAGCACCCCGGCGCCCCAGCTCAGCCACATGTTCTCGTCCGCGACCGGCGCGGTGTCCGGCTCGAGGGCCACCCATGCCAGCCGCACCGCCAGGCCCGCGACGGCGAGGGCGAGCAGGCGGGGGCCGAACCGGACGGTCACGGCGGCGACCATAGCACATCGCCCGCGAGACGCCGGCGGTTTGGCTGCCGCCGGGCCACCGTGGTACGGTCGCCTGTTCGGGATGACGATACCGCGCCAGCTGACGACGATCGCCGCCGCGCTCGTGCTCGCGGGCTGCGGTCTGCAGAGCTGTGTCTCGCCGGTGCCGGCGGTCGACCTGCTGCTGCGGGCCGACCGGCTGGTCGAGGCCTCCGCCGCCGGCCAGGGGCGGGAGGCCGTGCTGCAGGCCGGGAGCCGCGGCCTGAACATCGACGACGACCTGCAGCGCGGCTTCGCCGCCGGGCCGCCCGGCCGGCTCCGCTTCGTCGTCGACATCCCCCGCGGCGGCCGGCTGCACGTGGCTTGCGGCATCGACCCCCGGTACTACCAGAGGCCCGGCGTCGAGTTCTTCGTCAAGGTCCGCCGGCAGGGCCGCGAGGACCTCGTGTGGTCGCAGCTCCTGGACCCGATCGCGCACCCGGAGCACCGCGAGTTCGTGCAGGCGGAGGTGGACCTGTCCCGCTGGGCCGGCCCCGGGCGCGAGCTGGTGCTGGAGACGCGCGGCTACGAGGAGACGGGCGACCCGCTTCGCGCCTTCTGGGGAGCGCCCACCCTGACGGCCGGGCGGGCGGGCGCCCCGCTCGCCATCGTCTACCTGGTCGACACCCTGCGTGCAGACCACACCGGTCCGTACGGTTACACCCGCAGGACGACGCCCGAGCTCGACGCGTTCGCCAGGGATGCGGTGGTCTTCGAGAACGCCATCGCCCACGCCTCCTGGACCAAGCCCTCGGTCGCCTCCATCCTCACCTCCCAGCTGCCGGCGCGGCATCGCGCGGTGCAGCTGCGCGACCGCCTCGACCCCGGCGTCCCCACCGTCGCCCGCCTGCTGTTCGCCCGCGGTTTCTCGACCGGCGCCGCCATCGCCAACTCGGTGATCTACGACGCCGGGTCGGGGTTCGACCCCGGCTTCGAGGTCTTCGCCGGGCTCCACGACCGGGGCGACCGCCGCAGCAAGGAGACCGGCGCCGATGTGGTGGTCGACTCCGCGCTCCAGTTCCTGCGGGGGCGCCGCGGGCTGCCCACCTTCCTCTACGCGCACACCATGGACCCGCACGTCCCCTACACGCCGCCGCCGCCCTTCGACCAGATGTTCGAGCCGCACCCGACCGCCGAGCACCCCGGGCGCGACCCGCGGACGGACTACAAGGAGCCGCTCGACCGCGAGCGGATGATCGCGCAGTACGACGGCGACATCGCCTTCGGCGACCGCGAGTTCGGTCGCTTCCTCCGCGAGCTGAAGAAGGCCGGCCTGTACGACGGCGCGCTGATCGTCTTCCTGGCCGACCACGGCGAGGAGTTCCGGGACCACGGCCGCTGGCTCCACGGCCGCAGCCTCTTCGACGAGCTGATCCGCGTCCCGCTGGTGGTCAAGTTCCCCGCGAACCGCTGGGCGGGCCGCAGGATCGCCCAGCAGGTGCAGGGGGTGGACGTGGTGCCGACGGTGCTCGAGGCGCTGGCGCAGCCGGTGCCCGGCGAGCTCGCCGGCGAGCCCCTGCAGCGGGCGCTCTCCGGCTCTGCGAAGCCGCGGGCGGCGATCGCCGAGATCAGCCATCGCGGGTTCGTCGCCCACGGCGTGCGCACCGATGCCGACAAGTACGTCCGCCGCTTCAGCCCCGAGGACGACTCGCTCTACTTCGACCTGAAGGCCGACCCGCGGGAAGTGGACAACCGCGCCGACGCGAACTCGCAGCGGGTGCGGACGATGGAGGCGCAGGCGCAGGCGGCCATGTCGCCGAACGTGTTCCGCTACGTGGTGCAGGTCGCGGGTAGCGGCCGCTACGAGCTCCACCTGCAGACCCGGGGCTGGCTGGAGGCGGTGGAGACCACGGGCTTCGGACCGGAGGAGCGCTCGTTCGTGGGGGGCAACGGACGCTGGCTGCAGGCACAGGTGCGGCCGCGGCCCGGCGCGCCGCGCGAGATCGCGTTCACCCTCCGCCCCGTGGGCGCGCCCGTGGAGCTTGGCGGGAATCGCGACGGCCGGCCCCTGCGGCCGGGCGAGCTCTCCGTCGGCGAGAAGGCGTACCACCCCGATGCCCTCCCCTTCGTGCTGCCCGACCTCGAATCGGAGCTGGAGAACGAGCAGGGGGTGGCGCTGTTCCGGCCGCCGCACCTCGAGGTGACCGGCGTCCGCCTCTGGCTGGCCCTGCCGCCCGGCCGCGCGCTGCAGGAGCTCGACCCCGTCGCCCGGGAGCGGCTGCGGGCGCTCGGCTACCTCGGCCCGGGCTAGCCGATGGGGCGGCTGGTCGTCTTCGATCTCGACGGCACGCTGGTCGACTCCTCCCGCGACATCGCCTCGGCCGCCAACGCCGCGCTGCAGCGGGTGGCGCCGGGGACGCCGGAGATCCCGATGCCGGTGGTGGTCTCGTTCGTGGGCGAGGGGGCCCGGCTGCTGATCGAGCGCGCCCTGAGCCACGCCGGGCTTTCGCTCTCGGCAGACGAGGTGCTGCCGGTGTTCCTCGACTGCTACCGCGAGCGCCTGCTCGCGACCACGCGCTTGTACGACGGCGTGGCCGAGGCGCTGCCGGCGCTCCACGACCGCACGCTGGCGGTGCTGACCAACAAGCCGGGCGCCCTCAGCCGCGCGATACTGCAGGGCCTGGGCATAGCCTCCCGCTTCGCGCGCATCTGGGGTCCGGAGGACGTGCCCGCGCGCAAGCCCGACCCGGCGGGGCTCCTGCGGCTGGTCGCCGAGCTGGGCTCCCGTTCCGAGCAGGCCTGGATGGTCGGCGACTCTCCGGTCGACGTGCGCACCGCGCGCGCCGCCGGCGTGCGCGTCGCCGGCGCGCTGTGGGGACTCGACCCCGCCGCCCTGCGCGCGGCGGCCCCGGACCTCCTGCTGTCCCACCCGCGGGAGCTGACGGCGCTCGGCGTCGATCCCGCCTCCTCTGCCGTGTGCTAAGGTGTCTGGGTTTCTCCTGCCGATGTGAGTCGAAAGAGCGCATGGCGCGGCTGCTGACCTGGGGTGTGAGCCTGGACGGCGTTGCCGGCGACCTGCCGGCGGCGGAGCCCGTCTCCTCGCTGGCCTCGCTGCGGGCGGCGCTCGACGAGCACACCGCCGGGCTGGTGCTCGCCGAGCCCGGCTGCCTGGAGGCGGAGCGCGCGGCGCTCGAGCGCTGGCTGCTGCGCGAAGGCGGGGCCGCCCGGGCGTTGATCCTGGCGGTGGTCGATCCGGGCGAGGCGGAGGCGATCCTCGCCCGCCTGCCCTTTGTGGACGACGTGCTGACGCGGCCCCTCGGCGCTGGCCGGCTGCGCCACAAGCTGCTGCGCGGCTCCGAGAGCCTGCACGGCCGCCGGGTGGTGCGGCAACTCGACGAGGCGCTGCGCCGCAAGCGCGAGGAGGTCAGCGACCTCAACAAGATCGGCCTGGCGCTCTCCGCGGAGCACGACATCGAGGCCCTGCTGCGCCTGATCCTGGAGAAGAGCCGGGAGATCACCTGCGCCGACGCGGGCAGCCTCTACCTGGTCGAGCACGCCCGGGACGGCGAGGCCGTCCGCGAGCAGCTGCGCTTCAAGCTGACCCAGAACGACAGCGTCGACTGGCCCTTCGAGGAGTCCACGCTCCCCTTCGACCGCAGTTCCATCGCCGGCTACGCCGCGCTCAGCGGGCAGGTGGTGAACGTGGGCGACGCCTACCGCCTGCCCGAGGGCTCGCCCTTCCAGATCAGCCGCTCCTTCGACGAGCGCGCGGGCTACCGGACCAAGTCGATGCTGGTCGTGCCCATGCGCGACCACCAGGAGGTGGTGATCGGGGTGCTGCAGCTCATCAACAAGAAGCGCGACCGCACCGCCACCCTCACCCCGGTCTCCCTGGTCGAGGAGCAGGTGGTCCCCTTCGCCTCCGTCGACGAGGAGCTGGTGAGCTCGCTGGCCAGCCAGGCCGCCGTCGCCATCGAGAACGCCGACCTCATCCAGCGCATCCGCCGGCTGTTCGACGAGTTCATCCTGGGGGCGGTGGCGGCGGTGGAGATGCGCGACCCGGCGACCGAGGGGCACTCGCGCCGCGTGGCGGTGCTGACGGTGGGCCTGGCCCGACGGGTGAACGAGGCCCGCGGACGCCTCGCGCACGCGCGGCTCGACGTCAACCAGCTGGAGGAGCTGCGCTACGCGGCACTGCTGCACGACTTCGGCAAGGTCGCGGTCGAGGAGAACTACCTCAAGAAGGAGAAGAAGCTCTACGCCAGCAAGATGATCGCGCTCCGGCAGCGCTTCGCCTACATCACCAAGGCGCTGGAGGCGGAGTACCTGCGGAGGCGCCTCGACGCGGTCACCCGTGGCAGCGCCAGCCCGCAGCAGTTGCTGGCGATGGAGGCCGAGTTCGAGCGGCGCCGGGCGGAGATCCGGCACCTGCTCGACGCCGTGGTGAGCGCGAACGAGCCGACGGTGGTCGAGGAAGAGAGCCTCCGCGCGATCCTGGAACTGCCGGTCCGCGCGTTCGCCGACCACGAGGAGGAGGACCGCTTCCCGGTCGAGGCCTGGGCGGAGGGGCCGTGGCTGAGCGCCGACGAGAAGGAGGCGCTGACCATCCGCAAGGGCAGCCTGACCGAGCAGGAGCGCGCTGAGATCAACAAGCACGTCACCCACACCTACCAGTTCCTGAAGAAGATCCCCTGGACCGGCGAGTTCCGGAGCATCCCGGAGATCGCCTGGGCGCACCACGAGAAGCTCGACGGGTCCGGCTACCCGCGCGGACTCCATGCCGCTGACATCCGCCCGCAGTCGCGGATGATGACCATCGCGGACATCTACGACGCCCTGGTCGCCCTGGACCGCCCCTACAAGCCGCCGGTGAGTCCCGAGAGAGCGCTGGCCATCCTCGACCAGGAGGCGCGGGCCGGCATGCTCGACGCCGACCTGCTGCAGGTCTTCATCGAGGCCAGGGTGTACGACGAGCCCGAGTTCAAGTCCCAGCTGCGGCCGCGGCGGTAGCCGATGGCGCCGCCCCTGGTGATCGCCCACCGCGGCGACTCGGCGCACCGGCCGGAGAACACGCTGGCCGCGTTCGCGGGGGCGCTCGAGGTCGGCGCCGCCGTGGTGGAACTCGACGTCCAGCTCACCGCCGATCGCCAGCTGGTGGTGCTCCACGACGTCACCCTCGACCGCACCACCGACAGCCGGGGCGACGTGCGGCGGATGACGCTGGCCGAGGTGCGGGCCGCCTCCGCCGGCTACCCCGCGCTGTTCGGCGGGGCCTGGGCCGGCGAGCGGGTGCCGACGCTGGCCGAGGTGCTGGGGCTCGTCCGCGGCCGGGCGCGGGTGCTGATCGAGGTGAAGGGCGAGTCGGTCACCGACGAGGTCCTGGGCGGGGTGGAGGCGCACACCGTCGACGTGGTGCGCCGGCTGGAGATGGTCGACCAGGTGGCCGTCATCTCCTTCGAGCACCGGGCGCTGCTGCACCTGCGCACGCTGGCGCCCGAGATCACCCGGGGCCACCTGTTCGGGCGGACGACCCCGGACGAGGTCGCCCGCGCCGCCGCCGACGCCGGCTGCTCGCTGGTGATGCCGCACAAGAGCCAGCTCAGCGACGCGCTGTCGGCGCGGGTCCGGGCCGAGGGCCTGTCCCTCGCCACCTGGGTGGTGGACGAGCCCGAGGAGCTGAGGCGGCTCGTCCGCTTCGGGCTCTACGGCGTCGGCTCCAACCGCCCCGGCGTGCTGCTCGACGCCGTCGCCGACGGCCTGCTCGACTAGACCTCGGCCGAGCCCGCCCGCCGCGCCCCGGCCTGCGCGAAGCGCTGGTACGCGGCCTCGGCGGCCTCGGTGAAATCGACCACCCCCGGCACCACCACCGGCGAGGTGCAGTCCTCCAGCAGGGTCAGGCGCCGGACCAGGCGCGGGTCGCGCGCCCGCGCCTCGGCGATCAGGTCCTCGACCGTCCAGGCCACGCAGTGGCTCTTCGCCTCTCCGGCCACCAGGATCTCGTCGAAGGAGAGCAGGTGCTCGACCAAGGCGGCGTTGGCGGCCTGAATGGTGGCTCCGGCGGCGTCGGTGCCCACCTCCGGGCGCAGCACCGAGTAGTTCTCGGTGAGGGCGTTCGTGCCCTTGATCTCCACCCGGGTGGGCGACTGGCGCGCGATGGCGTGCACGAAGACGGCCTCCTCCACCGCCGAGACCAGCGCGTGGCCGATGCCGCCGACCATCGAGTGGTAGGGCCAGACCACCAGCGGGTACTTGCCGCCCGCGGCCAGACGGCGCGCGTAGTGCAGCGCCCAGGCGCCCACGTCGTAGCCAGTCCACGGTGAGGCCGCCGCGGCGACCTTGGGGTTCACCCGCCAGCGACCGCCCTCGACGTCGGCCAGCGTGATCACGGTGTGTGGCGCCGGGTGGGCGCCGTGCGCGTCGACCCAGAACAGCGGGTGGAAGATCTGGGCCACGGTGTGGGTGTCGAGGGTGGCGACCACCTGGGTGACGCGGTCGAGGTTGCGGTAGAGGAAGGCGGCGATCCGCGCGGTGTCGTCGACCGCGCCGCGGCCGGAGCGGCCGGCCACGAACAGCTCGAACTCCGGCAGGCAGAAGGTGTTCTGCACGTCGACCAGCAGCAGGGCGGTGCGCCGCCGGTCCTCGGCCGCGGGGCGCAGCCCCAGCTCGGCCGCCCAGGCCCGCGCCTGCTCCGCGCGCTGCTGGTAGGGGACGCGGTAGACGCGGCCGGCGCCGTCGGGCGTGACGAAGGGCGGGACTGGCAGCGTCATCGGTCCACTGTAGCCCGTCAGCTATACTAATGATTGATATAGTCAGAGTGCCAGCGGGTGGATCACCAGGCCCGAGGGCAGCTTGGGGTGGAAGAAGGTGCTCTTGGCCGGCATCGACTCGCCGGCCTCGGCCACGGCGACGATCTGCCCCACCGGCGTCGGCCGCAACAGCACCGCCAGGCGGCAGCGACGGCCGGCGAGCGCCTCCTCGGCCTCGGCCTGCGAGTGGACGTAGCTCACGGCGGCGTCGGGAACGCCGAGCAGCGGGCCGAGCACGGCGTGGTGCAGGAAGTAGGTGTCGAGCGCGCGCAGCGACTCTGCTGCGCCCGGCGGCAGCAGCGACCCGACCGCGGCCTCGCCTTCCACCAGGACGGCGGCGCCGCCCGGCTCGGCCAGCGCGAACGCGTAGGGCGCCCGGGACTGCGCGGCGGAGGCGGCGGCAGCGGCCGCACCCTCGCGCGGCGAGACGCGGAAGCGCTGCCGCAGGGTCCGGCTGGCCTCCTCCACCGACGGTCCCTCGGAGAGGATGCGGTGGTACGGCAGGACCAGCAGGCCCGCGGCGTCCAGCGGCGTGAAGTAGCCGAGCGTCCAGGCGCCGTCGGGGCCGTTCGCGTCGCGGTAGCGCAGCGCCGTCGCGTGGCGGTGGTGGCCGTCGGCGATGTAGGCCGGGACGCCGCCCAGCAGCGACTCGAAGCCGGCGATGGCGGCCGGCTCCGTCACCCGCCACAGGCGGTGCTCGACCTCGGCGTCGTCGGTGAACCCGAGCGCCGCCGGGCGGCTGACCACCTCGGCCGCCAGCGCGGCGAGGCGCCCGGCGTCCGGGAACATCAGGAAGATGGGGCTGAAGTTCGCCTTCGTGGCTTCGAGGACCCGCCAGCGGTCCTCCTTCGCCGCCGCACGTGTGTGCTCGTGGGGCAGGATGATCCGGCGCTCCGGGTCCTCCGCGCGGAAGCGAGCCAGCACCCCCAGGCGGCGCAGGGCGCGCCCGTTGTGCGCGAAGCGCTGCTCCAGCAGGTAGAGCGCCGGCTGCGGGTCCGCCTGCACCACGCCCTCGCGCCGCCAGCGGGCCCAGGTCTCGCCCGCCTCCCGGTAGCCTGCCTCCCCCGGCGTGCGGTTCAGAACCACCCGGACGATGTTGTGCGGGTCGCGCTCGTAGAGGGCGTCGCGCTGCGACGGCGTGATCACGTCGTAGGGCGGCGCGAGCACCGCGCCGAGGTCCTTCTCGCGCGAGCGGTAGACGATCCCCTGGAACGGCCTGATCTCGGCCAACGGGTCTCCCTTGAGCGGCCTATAATCCCATCACTCCAAGGAGGCGCCAATGCCCCTCGACCGTCGATCGTTCCTGGGAACCCTCGGCACGGGCCTCGCCGTCCCGACCATCCTCCGCGCGCAGACGCGGAGACCCCGCTACCCGATCGCCTTCTCCACGCTCGGCTGCCCCGGCTGGAGCTGGAAGACGATCCTGGAGACCGCCGACAGGCTCGGCTACGCGGCGATCGAGCTGCGGGGGGTGGCGGGCGAGATGGACCTGCCCAAGGTCCCCGAGCTCTCCGGATCGGCGATCGCCGGCACCCGGAAGGACCTGGCGGCGCTGGGACTGGTGATCTCCGACCTCGGCGCCTCCGCCAGCATGCACGAGAAGGACCCCGCCGCGCGGCAGAAGCAGCTCGACGAAGGACGTCGCTTCATCGACCTCGCCCACGCGCTCGGCGTCAAGTTCGTCCGCATGTTCGGCAACAACATTCCCCCGGGCGAGCCGCGCCAGGAGGTCATGAAGCGGGTGGTCGACGGCTTCACCACCATGGTCGAGCACGCGAAGCCGTCGGGGGTGGTGGTGCTGATCGAGTCGCACGGCGACTTCACCCACTGGAAGGACCTGGAGGAGATCCTCACCCGCGTCGCCTCGCCGCAGTTCGCCCTGCTGTGGGACGCGCACCACTCATTCGTCGCCGGCCACGAGCAGCCCGCCGAGACCTTCGCCCACCTCGGGAGATGGATGCGCCACACCCACCTGAAGGACTCGAAGGCGACGGGCCCCGGCGTCGAGGACCGGCGCTACGTCCTCACCGGGACCGGCGAGGTCCCCGTCCGCGAGGAGGTGCGGGTGCTGGCGGCCGGCGGCTACACGGGCTACTACTGCTACGAGTGGGAGAAGAAGTGGCATCCTGAGATCGAGGAGCCCGAGGTGGCGTTCCCGCACTACGCGAAGGTGATGGCGGAGTACCTGGCGGCCGCGGGCGTCAAGCCGGCGTAGCGGCGGAGGAGGCAAGGGTGGCGAAGCAGGACGACAAGGTCTCGCGTCGGGAGTTCCTGGAGAGAAGCAGCCTGGCGGTCGGAGCCGCGGCGCTGCCGGCGCTGCCGCTCTCGGCAGCCCCCGCCGCGGCCGGGACCATGCCCCACCGCACCCTCGGCCGCACCGGCGCCTCGGTGTCCATCCTGGCGATGGGCTGCGGCAGCCGCTTCCTGATGTACCCGGCCGACCAGGCCTCGGCGGTGCTGGAGAAGGCGCTCGCCCTCGGCATCAACTACCTCGACAGCGCGATGGACTACGACGACGGCGAGAGCGAGCGGCGGATCGGCCGGGTCATGGCCACCCGCCGCCAGGACGTGTTCCTCGCCACCAAGGTGCCTACCGAGGTGCGCAGCCGCGACGGCGCCCTGCGCGAGGCCGAGAAGAGCCTCGAGCGGCTGCAGACCGACCACTTCGACCTGCTGCACCTGCACAGCCTGGGCAAGGACGACGACCTGGAGAGGATCGAGGCGAAGGGCGGGGCGCTCGAGGCCCTCTACCAGCTGCGCGAGCAGAAGGTGGCCCGCTTCATCGGCATGAGCACCCACACCGACGGCGCGGTCGCCGCGAAGGCGATCGAGCACAACGACCTCGACTGCGTCCAGCTAGCCATGAACCCGGCGCGCGCCAGCCGCTTCGAGGAGCTGGCGCTGCCGGCGGCGAGGAAGAAGAACCTCGGCGTCATCCTGATGAAGGTGACCGGCCAGGAGAAGCTGCTGGGATCGGGCGGCGCCGACGCCGCCTCGCTGCTGCGCTACGCCTGGAGCCTGCCGGTCTCCACCGTGCTCTGCGGCATGCCGAAGCTCGACCACATCGGGGCGAACGTGGCCTCCGCCCGCGCCTTCACGCCGATGCCGGCGGCCGAGATGGACGCGCTGCGGACGCAGCTGGCCGGGCGCCAGGTGGTGCTCGAGGAGTTCTTCGCGACCCACCGCGACTGCGGGCGGGCCTGAGCCGCTGCGCGAGGGCTAAGGCGCCACCTTGGCGTTGCCGGTCTGCGAGTACGTGGTGACGTTGCCGCTCGAATCCGTGTACTGGAACCCGAAGGCGACGCTCATCAGCGCTTCCTTCCCGCCGCTGGGGAGCGTGTACCACACGTCGAACCCGACGTCTGCGGAGCCCTTCGCGTTGATGTGGTTGGTGAGCGCGGTGGAGTTGTACTTGAAGTAGATCTGGTCGCCGCCCGAGGGTGTGACCACGATCCCGCCGGCGGCCTGCTGGGCGGTCAGGTTGATGCTGGTGATGTCCAAGGCCATGCCGTTGTTTTCCTGGATGTGCAGGGTGAAGTGCACCCAATACTGGTAGTCGTAGTAGCTGACGGTGTTGTCGGGGTTCGTGATCTTGTACTGCACCCCTTTGGAGGCGGTAGCGACCGCGGGATCGGGGCTGGCAGTGATGGTTATGCTGAAGGTGGGGCTGGACGAGGTCGGCGAGCTGCAGCCGCCCAGCCAGGCGGCCCCCAGCAGGGGGATCAGGATGCGGGCGGCTCTTCTCATGACAGGCTTCTCCTTGAGGCTCAGAAAGTGGTCCCCACCGCGAACTTGAAGGCGTGCGGTGGCTGGTAGAAGTCGCGGTTGGGGTTCCAAGCGTAGATGAGACGGAAGGGGACGTTCAGCACGGGCATCAGGAAGCGCGCCTCCACCCCGGTGGAGGTGCTCATGGTCTTCCAGTAGAAGCCCTGGCCCTCGGGGTAGGCCTGGCCGGCGTCGAAGAACGCCAGCAGGCGCAGCGGTCCGAAGATGTCGAAATAGTACTCGGCGTTCCACAGCATGAACTTGTTGCCGCCGATCGAGACCTTCTTCGCCGGGTCGTACGGCGCCACCGTGCGCACGTCGTAGCCGCGGATCTCGGTCTCGCCCCCCAGGAAGTAGCGCTGGTAGTACGGCAGCGTGGTGGTGCTGCCGAAGGGCTGGATCCAGGCCATCTGGCCGCGGACGCCGAGGGCCATCATCTTGCCGAAGGGGTGGTAGACCACGGCCTCCGCCGTCGGACGGTAGTAGTCGACGTTGCCGCCGAGCGGGCCGCCGGTGAACTGGAAGCCGAGCGTGTACCGCGAGCCTCTGCGCGGCTGGTAGGGGTTGTCCACGGTGTTGCGCACCCAGGAGGGGCTGATGCTGCTCTCGTACCTGCGGCCGACCCCGCCGAAGTAGCTGACGTCGATCACCGGCAGGATCGAGCCGCTGACGAGCGCCGTCGACTCCAGGTTCTGCAGGGTCTTGGTGTCGACGTTGTAGATGTCGACTATCTGGTACGAGTACGCGGCGAACACGTGCGAGAAGTGCCCCACGGCGAGCCCGCTGTTGAGCGACACACCCTGGGTCTGCTGGCCGTAGCCGACGGTGGTGCCGTAGGAGAGGTAGACGAGCCGCCGGAAGAACACGTCGACGCCGGCGGTGATGGGCCGGTCCATGAAGTACGGCTCGGTGATGGCGAACTGGTAGTTCTTGGTCCGGCTCCCCGCCTGGGCGGCCACGCTGACCGTCTCGCCGGCGCCCAGGAAGTTGGCGGTGGAGAAGGAGGCGTTGACGAAGGTGCCCTCCAGCCCGCTCACGCCGCCGCCGAAGGTGAACTGGTTGCGGTTCTGCTCCTCCACCTTGAAGGTGACGTCCACCTTGTTGTCC
>DATKME010000026.1:0-12094 GCA_035542035.1 Vicinamibacteria bacterium
CGGAGGTCTTCCACATCAGCCTCCTCGAGCTGCAGTCCGGGAACCCGGAGAAGAACATCGCGCTCCAGGCCGGCGACACGGTGTACTTCCCGCGCGCCTCGCAGGTGTACGTCATGGGCAGCGTCGCGCGTCCCGGCCCGATCCGGTTCCAGGAGGGGATGACGGTCCTGCAGGCGTTGACGCAGGCGGGCGGGGCCAGCGACCGGGGCTCATCCGGACGGACGAAGGTCATCCGGATCGTCAACGGGAAGAAGGCCGAGCACAAGGCCCAGCCCACCGAGATCGTCCAGCCCGAGGACACCCTCTTCGTCCCCGAGAAGTTCTTCTGATCCGGATCTCTTTCAGCCACTTCAGGTAAGCACGCGGCTGGCCCGGTCAGTAGAGACCACGTGCAAGCTCGTGAGCTACATCACCGCACGCTACATAACTGTTTGAGTTTGCAGCTTTTTCGTCTAGACTTGCCACGGCCAGGGAGGGCTGTCGTCGGGTGACGGAACAGGCTGTCCTTCAGGACGTGCGCCGGTATCTGGCGATGCTGCACAAGCGGCGCGGCATCATCGTCACCTGCTTCGTCGTGAGCCTGGCGATCGCCGTGCTCTACAACTACACGACGCGGCCGGTTTACGAGGCCACCACCCAGATCCTGATCGACCGCGACACGCCGAACGTGCTCCCGAACAAGGAGCTGGTGGACCTCGTCCAGGGTGGCGGCGACTACTACCAGACCCAGTACCAGCTCCTCCGCGGACGCACCCTCGCCGAGCGGGTCGTCGAGCGCCTCGGGATGCAGAGAAGCGCGGAGCTCGCGACGGGTCCGATGATGAGCCCGTGGGAGAGGGCACAGCGGCTGTTCGGCCGGGTCCCGGCCGTCTTCCTCGACCCGAGCGGCATCCCGCTCTCGCCCGCCGTCGCGGCGTTTCGCTCGCGCGTGGTTGTCGAGCCGGTGCCGGGGTCGCGGCTCGTCAACCTCCGCTTCCGAGCCTACCAGCCGCAGATCGCGGCTGAGGCCGTCAACGCTCTCGCACAGCTCTACATCGAGCAGTCGCTGGAGATGCGCTTCAACACCTCCACCGAGGCGACGGGCTGGCTCTCCGATCGGCTGAAGGAGCAGCAGGCGCGGGTGGAGGCGGCTGAGAAGGCGTTCCAGGAATACCGCGAGCGCGAGGGGCTGGTCAACCAGGAAGAGCGCCAGACCCTGATGGACCAGAAGCTCGAGGCGCTGAACGGGGCCGTGCTCGAGGCCCGCACCGAGCGGATCGCCAAGGAGTCGCTGTACCGCCAGATCGGGTCGCTCGACCCGGAACGGGCCGAGAGCTTCCCCCTGGTCGTGAGCAACGAGGCCGTCCAGGCGCTGAAGGCCGAGCTGTCGGGCCTGCAGAAGGACGAGGCGCGGCTGTCCGAGACGCTCGGCGAGCGCCACCCCGACATGGTCCGGGTCCGCAACCAGATCAAGCTGGTGCAGGACAAGATCCGCACCGAGATCCGCAACGTCGCCCGCACGGCGCAGAGCGACTACGAGACGGCGCTCGCCAAGGAAGCGCGTCTCGCGGCGGGGCTCGAGGCGGTGAAGCAGGAGGCCCAGGAGACCTCCCGCAAGACGATCGAGTTCAGCGTCCTCAAGCGCGACGTGGACACCAACAAGCAGCTCTACCAGGAGCTGCTCACCAGGACCAAGCAGACCGGGCTCGAGACCGAGCTCAAGACCACGAACATCCGGGTGGTGGAGAGGGCCGAGATGCCGCGGGCGCCCATTCTCCCCAACCGGATGCGGAGCTACCAGATAGCCGTGCTCTTCGGGCTCGCCCTCGGCGTCGGCCTGGCGCTGGGATTCGAGCACCTCGACAACACCTTCAAGACGCCGGACGACATCAAAGACCACCTCCACGTCCCCTTCCTCGGCATGGTGCCCGAGGTGGACGCGAAGGGACAGGGCCTGGCGCGGCCGACGGTGCGGCAGATCGTCGCCGGCAACCAGAGCTCGTCGGTGGCCGACGCCTACCGGGTGCTGCGCACGAACCTGATCTTCACCTCGGCCGAGACCACCGGCCGGCTGGCGCTCATTTCGAGCGCCGGTCCCGGCGAGGGCAAGACCACGACGGTTGCCAACCTGGCCGCCGCCCTGGCCCACAACGGCGCCAAGGTGCTGGCGATCGACGCCGACCTGCGCCGGCCGACGCTCCACCACCACTTCGTCGTCCAGAAGACGCCGGGGCTGTCGGACCTGCTGGTGGGCAAGACGACCGCTTCGGAGTCCATACAGTCGACACGCATCCAGGGCCTCCAGGTCCTGTCGTGCGGCTACCAGCCGCCGAACCCGGCGGAGCTCCTCGGCTCACCGGTGATGAAGCAGGTGCTGGACGCCGTGCGCTCGCACTACGACTGGGTGCTGGTCGACACCCCGCCCGTGCTGGCGATGGCGGACACGCCGGTGCTGTGCCCGCACGTCGAGGGGATCGTGCTGGTGATCGCGGCGGAGGTTTCGGCCAAGCCGACGGTGATCCGTGCGATCGAGCAGGTGCAGGCGGTCGGCGGCAAGGTGCTCGGTGTCGTCCTCAACCGGGTGAACATGGAGCGCAACTCGTACTACTACTCGCAGTACTACGGCGAGTACTACCGCAGCTACTACTCCGAGCGGGCGGCGGGCTCGGGCGGGGAGGCCGGGTCGCATCGGCCTTCGTCCCGCTCTGGAGGCCGCACCGCCCGGCGCGTGTGAGGGCAGACGGAGGGGGCATGAGGGACACGCTTCGCCGCTTCGCCGTAACCCTGGTCGCCGCCCTGCTGGCGGTGCCGGCCGGCGACCTCGGCTCGGCGCCGGCGGCCGGCACCATCAGCGGAACCGTCAAGCTCGGCGGCCGGCCGCTGGCCGGCGTCACCGTCGCCTTCATCGAGATCCAGTCGGGCGCCGTGGTGCGCGCCGTCTCCAAGGCGGACGGCTCCTTCGAGGTGCAGGCCCCGAACGGCGAGTACGCGGTCACCACCGAGAGCCAGGCCGGGCTCGCCGTCGAGAAGGCGCCGGTGCGGGTGGCGGTCGCCGAAGGCCAGCACGCCACGGCCGACATCGAGCTGGTGTCGGTGCCTTCGGGGGTGTCCCTCGAGTCGCCCGCGGGTGCGGCGGCGCCGGCGGCCGCGGCCCCGGCGACGCCCGCACAGGAAGCGCCGCCGGCAGCCGTTCCCAACGTCACGCCCGAGGGCTTCGTGGAGACGACAGGGAAAGGGGCGCAGATCCAGTTCAAGCCGGTCACCTGCTTCGTGGCCGGCGAGTACCCGCTGCTCGACGCCGCCATCGAGCCGCAGGCAAGCGTCGCCCGCGCCCGCATCTACTTCAAGCCCGCCAAGGTCGAGTCCTACTTCTACGTGGAGATGGGTCCCGACCAGGGGCGCTTCTTCGGGAAGCTGCCGCGGCCCCGCGTCGAGGCGAGCCCGATCACCTACTACCTGCAGTCGACGACCACCGAGTTCGAGGAGAGCCAGACGAAGGAGATCGAGGCCGCCGTCGTGCAGAACAAGGACGACTGCCGGGGCAAGGCGATCGCCGCCTTCGGGCCGGCGGGCCCCGTCACCGTCTTCTCGGCGGCGTCCGGCTCGCTGGCCGCGCCGGTGGGCTTCGCGGCGGCAGCGTCGGGCATCGCCGTGGGGCTGGTGGCCCTGATCGCGAGCGGCGCCGCGGCCGCCGGCATCGTCGGCGGCGTGGTCGTGGGTCCCGGCGGCGGCGGCCCGACGCCGCCTCCGGTGGCCACGCCCTCGCCCATCCCGGTGCCGACGCCGGTACCGATCCCGACGCCGATCCCGATCACGACGTCCCGCTGAGGACGCGGCGGCGCCGCCCGACGTCGGCGGTGACGCTCAGCGCCAGCCGAGCGTGGTCCGCAGGCTGTCGCCCTTGTTGGCGGTGACCGTCACCTCGGCCGACCAGGCGCTGGTGCCGTCCGCCCAGGTGCCGGCGGTCTCGCCCACCAGCGCCCGCTGCTGAGGCGCGATGTCCCGCGTCTTGGGCGGCACCGGGCCGCCGCCGGCCGCGCCGTTGGTGCTGGTGACGATGGTGACGCCCTGGACCCGGATCGGCTTCTTGCCCTCGTTCACCACGAAGGCGCGCAGCGACCAGGCGGTGCCCGCCTCGAGCCCCGAGGGCGGCGTCATCTCGAACTCGATGCGGCCCTGGAAGTCCGGCGCGCGGCGCACGTCGGCGTCGCCGCTCTCGAAGCCGGCGAGGCCGCCACCACCGGCCTTCTGGGCCTGGACCGCCGTCGCTCCGGTGACGAAATGCCTGCGGGCGAGGTCACGCCGCCGCGCGGCGTCGGCCTTCAACGCGCTCGCGCGGGTGTTGCTGGGGTCGAGTCGCAGGATGGCGTCCGCATCGCCGATGGCCGCGTCGTACTGCCGGGCGGCGAGGGCCGCTTCGGCCTGCCCGACCAGCGCCTGGACCTGCGCTCCCGTGTCGGGAGCGGCCGTCTGCGGGGTCGTAGTGGCCGGCGCTGCGGGCGTCGTCGAGCGGGGCGCGGCCGCCGGCGTGGGCGTGGGCCTTCCCTGCGGCGTGGGCGTGGGCGTGGGCTTGCCCGGCGGCGTCGGCGTCGGCCGCGGCGTGGGCGCAGCGGCGGGCAGGGCCGTCGCCGCCGGTGTCGTTGGAGACGCGGACGGCGCGACGCTCGCCTCGGGCGAGGCGGTGACGATCGGTCCCGGAGTGGCAGCCGCCGGCACTGGCGGCGCCGGCGTCGCCTGCGCCAGCGCTGGAGGCCTGACCTGCGGGCGCGCGGAGGAGGACGCCAGGGTCCTCCACCCGACGTACCCGAGGCCGGCCACCGCCGCGAGCCCCACGAGCCCGGCGGCCGTCCAGACGATCGTCTTCCCGGCGGTCCCGCCCTTGGCGACGCGCCTGGCGCTCGGGCCATGGGCGAGCGGCGGATGGGCCGCCGGACGAGCGGGCGGATGCGCGCCCGAGGCTTGCGCCGGGGCGGTGGAATGGACGGGCGGCGCGGCAGCGGGAGGGGCAGCGGCCGGCGGCGCGGCCACCCGCGGTACCACGACCGGTGTCGGAGCGCTCGGGGCGGGTGGAGTCGCAGTGGGGGCGGCCGGGCGAGCCACGACGCGTACGGGCGGGAGCACGACCGTCGGCGCCGGGGCTGGGGGTGGTGTCGCCGGCAGCGTGGCGGGCGGCTCCTCGACGACGAAGCTCTCCGGCTCGGTTTCGTCGATGAAGACCGGATACTGTTCCGTCGTCGCCTTGGCGGGCGCCAGGACCACCGTCTCCGCCTCGGCTTCCTCGACGACGACCGGCTCGGCTTCGACCGCTTCGGCCTCGGCGACCTCGGCCTCGACGGGCTCGGCCATCACCGCCTCGGCCTCCTCCGCCGCCTCTTCGGCGACGTCCAGGTGCGTGATCTCGAGCACCTCCGCCGGCGAGGGCCGGACGGGTGCCGCGGGCGGCTGCGTCAGCCCGGCGTCGGCGGCCGGAGCCTCGACGGCTGCGGCGGGCGCCTGCCGAGGCAGCACGCACTGCAGCATCACGGCCTCGTCCGCGCCGGGGTTGCCCAGCCACACGATGTCGCCGTTGCGCAGCACCGTGCCCTCGGCGCGCACCGCGTCGTCGTTGACGGCGACCGGCCCGCCTTGGGAGAAGACGGTGACCCGGCCACCCTCGATCTCCATCCGCAGGTGGTAGGGCGCGACCGATCCCAGGGCGAGCGAGAACGAGGCCTCGTCGGCGGAGCCGATCGTGGCCGGCCCGCTCTCGGGCAGGAGGAAACGCTGGCCCGACAGGGGCCCGCCCAGCACCGTCATGGACGCCTTCTTAGGCTCGACCATCACGAACCCCTGGGCAGCCGTCTGAGGGCGGACAGGCTGGACAGGCGAATTGTAGTTGCGGTGGCGCGCACCATCAAGGCGACGCGCCGGGAGCGCGCTCACGGGCGCCGTCCGGTCGGCAGGCGAGGCCGGCGAGAGCCACGAAGGTGGCCGCGTTCGCCGGGATCTGCCAGTTGAAGTCGACCAGGTTGTCGAGGGCGAGGCCCAGCAGCGCCCCCAAGAGGCCCAGCTCCACCGCGCCGCGACGCGCGGTGAGCGAGGCGCGGCGGAACGTGATCGCCAGGAGCGCGCCGAAGACGACGGCTCCTACGAGACCCGTGTCGAGCAGGACCTGCAGGTACTCGTTGTGCGCCGCTCCGACCCAGTCGCTCCGCCAGACCGTCTGGTAGTAGCCGTAGGCGGTGGGAAAGGCGTTCCAGCCGATGCCGAACACCGGCGCGCGCGGCAGCATCGGCAGCATGTCGGCCCACAGGTCGAGGCGGCTGCCGCGGACGCCGCGGTGCCAGGCGGAGAGGAAGCCGGAGACGCCGATCCAGGAGACGCCGAGCGCGACGAGCGCGCCCACCGCTGCCGCCGTGCGGCCGCGATGGCGGGCGAAGAACGGCAGCGCCAGCGCCGCGGCCGCGAAGGCCCCGATCGCTCCGCGAGAGCCCGCGGCAAAGAGCCCCGCGACCAGGACCATCACCAGCGCCCCCGCGCGGACGAAGGCCATCCCCGCGCTCTCGCCCAGCGCCAGGTAGCCCCGCCGCCGCCGCTGCCAGCGCTCGCGCAGGCGAGCGAGGGCGTCGAGGGCGAGGCCGAGCGCCACCAGCGTCGCCATCACCAGGTAGGCGGCGAAGTGGTTGCGGTTGACGTAGGGGCCGAAGACGGCGAAGTCCCAGCGCGGCTTCCAGAGGCCGTAGATGCGCGTGGGCTGGCTCGAGGCCGCCTGGGCGAAGGCCACCAGGGTCATCACCAGCCCGGTGCCCGCCACCGTCCACAGCAGGCGCCGCGGCCAGGGCGGCGCGCCCATCTCGCGGAAGACCGCGAGGTAGAGGAGCGAGAAGCCGGCCAGGAAGGCGAGGCCGCGCAGCGTGTCGGGCGGGCTGACGCTGATCGGGTGCCAGCCGCGCAGCGGCGGCACCAGCTGCAGCCGGTCGTAGAAGGCGTAGGAGCCCGGGTTCACCAGGCGCAGCACCGGCGCCGGCAGCGGGACTAGCTGGAAGATCACCAGCGCGAGCGCCGCCACCAGCCAACGCGCCCCCGGCAGCGGCGGCTCGCGCCCGGCGAGGACGGCGGCACGGGAGCGGCGCCAGGCGAGGACGCCGGCCAGGCCGCAGCCGAGGAGCAGGGGGACGAACACCGGCTCGTGCACGGCCCCGACCAGGAGCGGTGCCAGCGCCAGGAGCGCCAGGATCCCCCAGCGCAGGAGCGAGCCCTCCGCCGGCGCGCCGGCGGAGCGGCTCATCGCGGCGGGCGCTCGAGGCGCAGCAGCCGGCCGCGGTCGTCGAAGACGAGCCGGCGGTCCGCGATCCCGTCGTGGTCGGTGTCGAGGTCCTCGCTCGTGAGCCGGCCGTGCTCCCAGCTCTGCCAGCGGTCGGGCCGGCCGTCCCCATCCGAGTCGATCTCCACCCGGACCACCACGCCGTCCTTCAGGATCTCGGCCCGTTGCCAGTGACCGGTGCCCTTGTCGTCGTACTCGATGCGCGAGGGGAGCCCGTCGGCGCCCCGGTAGGTCCACTCGTCCTCGTAGCCCTTGCGGTGGCGCGAGCGGCCGACCTTCTCCAGGACGCCGTCCGGCCCGTAGTGCTCCCAGCGGTCCACCCAGCCGTCGTGGTCCTCGTCCACCTCGATCAGGCGGATGCGCCGCTGCTCGTCGTAGTGGGCGATGTAGTCGGCGCGGCCGTCGTTGTCGCTGTCGTACTCGACCACCACCAGGCGGCCGTCCGCGTCGTAGTAGCCCTTCCACTGGCCCTTGTCCAGGAGGCGCAGCGTCCCCTCGGCGCGCTTCACGATCGGCAGCGGCGAGGGGGGATCGCCGCCCAGGCCGCCGCAGGAGCGGGTCGCGCAGGCGGTCGCGGCGAGGACCAGCGCCAGAGCGATCGCGGCGGGCGCGCGGCCCGTCAGCTCTTTCCTCGTCGTCCGGCGTCCGCCAGCCCCAGCGCGATCCACAGGTGGCGGAAGTCTTCGACATCCTGGCCGAGCCCGTCAAGGGCGAAAGCGGCGAGGAGGCCCCAGGTGACCCGGTCGGTGGGCCGTTGCCTCTGCCGCCACAGGGCCATCAGCAGCGTGGCCAGGACCAGGAGGGCCGGCAGGCGCAGCGGCGGCGCCTGCCGCGCCGCCACCAGCGCGCCGGCCCAGGCCAGGGTGGCCATGGCGAAGACGACGTCGCCCCAGCTCGCGTGCTCGTGGAGGGCGGCGATGGGGAGGAGCGCGCCCCAGGGCAGCAGCAGCAGGCTGGCGAGGTAGAGCCCGCGAGCCAGGCGCTCCGTCACGCCGCGTAGAGGCCGTCGATGGTCGCCCTGTAACGCTCCTCCACCACCCGCCGCCTCACCTTCAAGGTAGGGGTGATCTCACCCTCCTCCTGCGAGAACTCCCGCGGCAGGAGCGCGATCTTCTTGATCTTCTCGAACTGGGCGAGGTCGCTGGTCAGCTCGTTCACCAGCTGAACGTAGTGGGCCATCACCTCGGCCCGCTGCACCAGCTCCTCGCGGCTGTCAGCGCGCAGCCCCCGCTCGCGCGCCCAGGGCTCGAGCCTGTCGAAGTTCGGCACCACCAGGGCGGAGGCGAAGGCGCGGCGGTTGCCGATCATCACCACCTCGGAGAAGAACTTGTTGGTCTTCAGCCGGTTCTCGATGGGCTGAGGGGCGATGTTCTTGCCGCCGGAGGTGACGATGATGTCCTTCTTGCGGTCGGTGATCACCAGCGCCCCTTCCCGGTCGAGGTAGCCGATGTCGCCGGTGTGGAGCCAGCCGCCCTTGTCGATGACCTCCGCCGTGGCCTCGGGCTTCCTGTAGTAGCCCATCATGACGTGCGGGCCGCGGGTCAGGATCTCGCCGTCCTCGGCGATCGTCACCTGCACGTGCTCGAGCGGGAGGCCGACGGTGCCGGGGCGGATGAAGCCCGGTCGGTTCGCGGCGATCACGGGGCTCGTCTCGGTGAGGCCGTAGCCCTCGTAGATCAGCATGCCGGCGGCGCCGAAGAACTCGGCGATCTCGCGGGCGAGTGGCGCCCCCCCGGAGATGAAGAGCTGCATCCGTCCGCCGGTGCGCTCCTTGAGCTTGGAGAAGACGAGCCTGTCGGCGAGGGCGAACTCGGCCCGCAGCGGGGCGGGCGGCCGCGTCCCCGCCATGGTGTGGGCGAACATCCGGCGGCCGACGCCGATCGCCCAGCGGAAGATCCTCTGCCGCAGCGGCGGGTCGGAGGCCACCTTCTCGTTGACCCGCGCGTACATCTTCTCGTAGAGCCGCGGCACCGAGCACATGATGTGGGGCCGCACCTGCTGCATGTTCTCGGGCACCTGGGCCACGCTTTCGGCGTAGGCGATGGTGAGCCCGGCGTACAGCATGAAGTTGTGCCCGGCGGTGCGCTCGAAGCTGTGGCACAGCGGCAGGAAGCTGAGGCAGGTCCACTCGGGCCGCACCATGGTGAACAGCCTGGCCGCGTCGAGCACGTTCACCACCAGGTTGCCGTGGCTCAGCATCACGCCCTTGGGCTCGCCGGTGGTGCCCGAGGTGTAGATGAGCGTCGCCAGGTCGCGGGCAGCGACCTCCCCCGCGCGGCGGCGCACCAGCTCCGGATCCTTCTGCAGCAGCTGCCGCCCGCGCGTCCGCAGCTCCGCCAGGCCGAGCGTGCCCTCGGCCGCGGGCGCCTCCAGCATCACCACGTGCTGCAGACAGGGCAGCGAGGCGCGCACCTCCGCCACCTTCGCCGCCTGCGCGGCGCTGGAGACGAAGACCGCCTTGGACTCGGAGTCGGCCAGGATGTACCCGACGCCGCCGCTGGTGAGCGTGGGGTAGATGGTGACGTCGGCGGCGCCGGCGCACAGCGTGCCGAGGTCCGCGAACGCCCACTCCGGGCGGTTCTCGGAGAGGATGGCGACGCGGTCGCCCTTGGCCACCCCCAGGGTCGTCAGTCCGGCGGAGACCTCCTCGACGGCGGCCCTCAGCTCTTCGGAGCTGATCGCCCGCCACTCGCTGTCGCGTCTGTGCAGGAGGTGCTCGCGCTTGCCGTACGCGATCGAGTGATAGAAGACGTCGCAGACGGTCTCGATGGCCATGTCGCTCTCCGCGCCGCCGCGGCCGAGCCGGCGGCCGCGGGACCTCCGTCCGGGGGGAAACCGTTCGTCCCGATCATACTCCCGGCCCCCCACCGCCACCCGACGCGGCCCCGCGTGGCTAGAATGGGAGGCCATGAACGCGCCCCCGGTGTTCCTCGGGCTCGGCTCGAACCTGGGCGACCGCGAGGGAGCGATCGAGGCGGCGCTGCTTCAGCTCGCGCAGCGCGGCTTCAGCACCCGCCTGCGCAGCTCCAACTGGCTGACGGAGCCGGTGGGTGGGCCGCCGCAGGGCTGGTTCGTCAACGCGGTGGCGGGCGGGGAGACGCTCCTCGCGCCGCGGGAGCTGCTGCAGGCGTGCCTGGACACGGAGCGGACGCTCGGCCGCGTGCGCGGGGAGAGGAACGGGCCGCGCACCATCGACGTCGACGTCCTCTTCTACGGCGAGGAGACGATCGCGGAGCCGGGGCTGGTGGTGCCGCACCCGCGCCTGGCGGAGCGGCGCTTCGTGCTGGCGCCGCTGGCGGAGATCGCGCCCCGGCTCGTGCACCCGGTGCTGGGCGCGACGGTGGCGGCGTTGCTCCTGCGCTGCCCCGACACCTCGCGGGTCGAGCGACGAGAGGCGAGCGGGGCGCCCCTCTGATGGCCTTCCAGCTGATCGCCGTCGAGGGCCCGATCGGTGTCGGAAAGACCACGGTGGTGGAGCAGCTGGTCGCCAGGCTGGACGCCAACAAGGTGCTGGAGGACTGGTCGGCCAATCCTTTCCTGCACCCCTTCTACGACGGCCGGCCGGGGGCCGCCTTCCAGACGGAGCTCTTCTTCCTGCTCTCGCGCTACCGCCAGCAGCAGGAGCTGCTGCAGCGGCAGCTGTTCTCGCAGGTGACGCTCGTCGACTACGTCTTCGAGAAGAGCCGCCTGTTCGCCTACCTCAACCTCGACGACTCCGAGCTGCTGATCTTCGACAAGCTCTTCGCTCTCCTCGCCGAGAGCGTGCCCAAGCCCGACCTGGTGGTCTTCCTGCAGGCGCCCACGGAGGTGCTGGCACGGCGGGTGAAGACGCGCGGCCGTCCGGAGGAGGGCGGGCTGTCGGAGGACTACCTGGGGCAGGTGAACCGCGCCTACAACCACTACTTCTTCCACTACTCGGCGACGCCTCTGCTGGTGGTGAACACCGCCGACGTCGACTTCGCCGCCAGCTCCGAGGACGTGGACGATCTGCTGAAGCAGGTGCGCGGCATGGGACGCGGCACGCAGTACTACGTCCCGCGCGGACGCGCGTGAGGACGCGCGCGTCTGGTGCGCCACGTCGCTTGACGTGGGCGACTCGCTGCGCGATGCTCACGACCGGAAAAATCATGACCGCCCGTCAGCTCGAGCTCGCCTTCGACGACGCTCCCCTCTGGGAGACGCGGACGCTGGAGAGTGCGCTCGCCCGCGAGGCGGGACGCCCGCTGCGGCTGGTGATCACCGAGAACCGCTCGGTGCTGCTGTCGGTGCGGCGGGAGACGGGGCAGATGGCGCTGCGGCTGCACCGCATGTTCCTGCACGCGCCGCTGCAGGTGGTGCTGGCACTGGCGCGCAACATCCGCCGCCGCGGCCGCGCGGCCGACGGCGAGGTGCGGCGCTTCATGAACGCCAACCTGCACCGGGTTCGGCGCACGCCGCGGCGGATGCCGGCTCTCGTCTCCTCCGGGCGCGTGTTCGACCTGCAGGCGGTGTACGCCGACATCAACGCCCGCTTCTTCGGCGGGCGCCTGCACGTGCCGATCACCTGGGGACGCGGCGTCGGCCGGGCCCGCCGCGGCGGGCTGACCTTCGGCAGCTACGACCCGGTGCTCACGCTCATCCGCATCCACCCGGTGCTCGACCGCCCCTCGGTGCCGCGCTTCTTCGTGGAGAGCGTCGTCTACCACGAGATGCTGCACCACCACCTGGGCGGCGTTCCCGACCGCGCCGGACGCACCGTCTACCACACGCGTGCCTTCCGCGAGGCGGAAGCCCGCTTCCCGCGGTACCGGGAGGCGCTCGACTGGGAGAAGC
>DATKME010000027.1:0-25869 GCA_035542035.1 Vicinamibacteria bacterium
CGCCGACGTGCCGTCGCCCAGCACCTGGCCGCAGAGCGTCCTGTGGTCGGAGTCGTCCCTGTGGACCGAGAGCGTGCTGTGGTCCGAGAGCGGTATCTGGTCCGAGAGCGGCATCTGGTCCGAAAGCGGCATCTGGTCGGAAAGCGGCATCTGGTCGGAGGCCGCCGCGGTGGTTCCGGACCCGTAGTGTGCAACCGACGCCGAGCACCTGAACGAGGGGAACTGTGACCTCGTACTCCGCTCAAGCCGTGCCTACGCAGGCGTCACCGGAGGCGGCCACACCGCACACAGTCGTCGTGGCCTCCGCCGACGCATCGGTGCGGGCCGATGCAGCCCTCTGGCTGGGCGGCGCGGGTTTCGCCGTCACCGCGGCCGCCACCGCCGAGCGCGGGCTCGAGCTGCTGGCCTCCGCGCGGCCGTCCGTCGTCATTGCCGACGAGTCGATGCGACACGGCGACCGCCCGCTGATCGAGGTGGTCGCCGAGGGGCCGTTCGGCTCGCGTCCGGCAGTGCTGGCGCTGTGCGCCGGTCGCGGCCACGCGGCTGCCGCCCTGGCGTCCGGCGCCGACGACGTCATCGAACGGCCATTCGACTGGCGCGTCGCCTGCCACCGCGCCGGCGCCCTGGCCCGCCTGGGGCGGGTCACGGCAGAGGCGGCCAAGATCCGTGGGGAGCTGGTCCACGTCCGCCGCATGCTCGACGAGGAGCGTCGCACGCGGCAGTGGCTGGACCACTTCGACGCCCTCACGGGCCTCCCCGACGACCAGCGGTTCGAGCACGCCCTCGACCGCGCGCTCGTCTCGGCCTCCGAACGCAGCCTGGTGGCGCTGGCGCTGTTCGACGTCGAGCACCTAGTGCTGCTGAACAGCCGGCTGGGCCGAGCGCGTACGAACTCGGTGCTCCAGCAGTTCGCCCAGAGGCTGATCGCCGGGCTGCGCTCCGACGAGGTGCTGCGGACGATGGCGCCGCCGTCCTTCTCCATGGCCGCCAGGCTGGGCGCCGGCGTCTTCGGCGTGGTGCTGACCGGGCTGCCCGGCGAGCGCGAGGCACGGACCGCGGTGCGGGCGCTGCTGCACCGTCTGGGCGGGCGCTACCAGGCCGGCGACGACGACATCGTGCTCTCTACCAGCGCGGGGGTCGCCCTCGCCCCCCAGGACGACACCACCGCCGAGGCGCTGCTGCAGAAGGCCGAGCTGGCGGTGGCGGAGGCGGTCGAGCGCGGCGGCTCCATTCGCTTCCACCAGCAGGTGGGGAAGCGGGTCACCGAGCGCAGCCGGGCGCTGCTGCGGCTGCTGCCGTCGGCGCTCGCGCAAGGAGACCTGCAGGTACACTACCAGCCGGTGCTCGACGGCGGCTCCATGTCGGAGGTGACGGCAGCGGAGGCGCTGCTGCGGTGGCACCTGCCGCAGTTCGGGGAGGTGCCGCCCTCCGAGTTCGTGCCCCTGGCCGAGGAGACCGGGCTGATGGTCTCGATCGGCAACTGGGTGCTGCGCACCGTCTGCCGCCAGATCCGGGCCTGGCTCGACCAGGGGCTGCCGCGGGTTCGGGTCTCGGTGAACGTGTCGCTGTGCCAGCTCATGCGCGGCGAGCTCTCGGAGCTGGTGCGCTCGGCGGTGACGGAGGCGAACATCCCACCAGAGCTGCTGGAGCTGGAGCTGAGCGAGCGCGGCGTGCTGCGCGGCGACCCCGAGGTGCTCGGCGAGCTGCAGGCGATCCGGGCGCTGGGCGTGAGGCTGGCCATCGACGACTTCGGCGTCGGCAACTGCGGGATCGGCTACCTCAAGCAGTTCCCCATCGACGTGCTGAAGATCGACGAGTCGCTGATCCGGGGGGTGGACAAGAGCCCCGAGGACGCGGCGATCACCGGCGCCACCATCGCCATGGCCCACAAGCTGGGGCTGCGGGTGGTGGCGGAGGGGGTCGAGCGCAGCGCGCAGATGGAGTTCCTGCGGCAGCACGGGTGCGGGGCCTGCCAGGGCTTCCTGTTCTCGCCGGCGGTGCCGGCGGAGAGGTTCGCGGAGTTCTTGCGTGCCGGCCTGCCGCCGACGGCGGGCGCGGGCGTCGCGGGGAGTGGGTCCCATGAGAGCTGATCGGCCGCTGGCCTTCACCTGCATCGTCGCCGTGCTGCCGTTGCTGGCGGCGCCTGCCGGGGCCCAGTCGCGGCGGCCCATCCACTTCGACCGGCTCTCGATCGAGCAGGGGTTGTCGCAGTCCGGGGTGAATTTCATCCTGCAGGACAGCCGCGGCTACATGTGGCTCGCCACCGAGGACGGGCTCAACCGCTACGACGGCGTGGCCTTCAAGGTGTACCGCCACGAGCCGTCCAACCCGGCCTCGCTCCCGTCCAGCTTCGTGCGGGACCTGGCGGAGGACGTCGCGGGCGACCTGTGGATCGCCACGATGGGCGGCCTCGCCACCCTCCAGCGCACCACGGACCGCGTCTCCGTGTTCGAGCCGCTCGCCGACAAGAACCTCCGCGCGCTGTGCATGGACGGCGCGCACCACGTGCTCTGGATCGGTGGCCGCGACTCGGGTCTCTATCGCCTCGATCTCTCCAGCCGCAAGCTGACGCGGCTGTCCCACGACCCGGCGGTGGCCTCCAGCCTGATCGACGACAAGATCTACGCCCTCGCCCTCGACAAGGCCGGACGGCTCTGGATCGGCACCGACGGCGGGCTCGATCGCCTGGACCCCGGCGCGGCGACGTTCGTCCACTTCACGGCGGACCCGGCCTCGCCCGCGACCCTGAGCGACTCCAAGGTCCGCTCGATCGTCGAGGACGACGCCGGCGCCATCTGGGTCGGGACCTCGACCGGCGGGCTGAACCGGCTCGGCCGCGACGGGCGCTTCGAGCGCTTCCGCCACGACCCCAAGGTCCCCTCCAGCCTGGCTCACGACCTCGTGCGCGCGCTGCTGCGCGACGCCGATGGCCGGCTGTGGGTGGGGACCGGCAACGGCCTCGACCTGTTCGAACCGACCCGAAGGAACTTCACCCACTACGCTGCCGATCCCAAGGACACCGGCCTCGCCAACGGCGAGATCATCTCGCTCGCCCAGGACCGCGGCGGCGTGATCTGGGTCGGCACCACCGTCGGCGGCGTCCACAAGTGGAACCCGCTGAGCTGGCAGTTCGGCCACGTCTCCGCCGACCCGGTCGTCGCGTTCTCGGAGGACCGGGCCGGACAGCTCTGGATCGGCACCTTCGAGGCAGGCATATACGTCATGGACCGGGGAACCGGCGAGATGACCGCCTACCGCCACGACGACAGGAAACCGCGCAGCCTGGCCAGCGACCACGTGAGGGTGCTTCACCACGACCGGCACGGCAGGCTGTGGGTGGGGACCGCGGACGCCGGCCTAGACATCTTCGACCCGTCGACCGGAGTCTTCGAGCATCACCGCGCCGACGCGGCAAAGCCGGACGGCCTCAGCGCCAACGGCGTCACCACCATCCTGGAGGACCATCAAGGCAACCTGTGGGTGGGCACCTACGGTGGGGGGCTGGACCGCTTCGACCCAGCGACCCGGCTGGCGCAGCACTTCCGCAACGATCCCAGCGACGCGAACAGCCTGAGCCAGAATCGTGTCAGCTCGGTGCTGGAGACGGCGGACGGCAAGCTGTGGGTGGGCACTCTCGAAAAGGGGATCGCACTGCTCGACCCGCACACCGGCCGCTGCGAGCGGCTGGCGCACCGCCCGGGCGACACGAGCAGCCTCAGCTCGGACCGGGTCAACACGCTGTTCCTGGACGCGTCGGGCGACCTGTGGGTGGGCACCGACGCCGGGCTCGACCACCTCGACTCGCAGACGCGGCAGTTCCGCGCCTACACCACCCGCGACGGGCTCTCCAACGACTTCGTCTACGGCATCCTCAGCGACCGGCAGGGACGGCTCTGGATGAGCACCAACAACGGGCTGTCCCGGTTCGACCCGCGTACCGGCCAGTTCAGGAACTACGGCGTCAGCGACGGCGTACAGGCGACCGAGTTCAACTTCGGCGCCTTCCACCAGAGCCCGAGCGGCGAGCTGTTCTTCGGCGGGGTGAACGGGTTCAACGCGTTCTACCCCGACCGCCTGCGCGAGGTCACCCAGCCGCCGGCCGTGGTGCTCACGGCGGTGACCGTCGGCCACCGACCGCTGGAAGGGCCGGCCGACCAGGTGCGCGAGGTGCGCCTGGGCTTTCGCGACCGGGTGCTGGAGCTGGATTTCGCCGCGCTCGACTACACCGCCCCGCGCCGGAACACCTTCGCCTACAAGCTGGACGGCTTCGACCCGGAGTGGGTGCCCATCAGCGGGCGCCAGAGCGTCACCTACACGAACCTCAGCCCGGGCCGCTACACCTTCCGGCTGAAGGGAGCGAACAGCGATGGCCGCTGGACCGACCAGCCGCTGGCGGTCGCGATCGTGGTCGACGCCGCGCCCTGGAAGAGCCGCTCGGCCTTCGCCGGCTACGCCCTGGTGGTCCTGGCCGCGGTGCTGGTCGTCGTCCAGGCGCAGCGGCGCAAGCTGCAGCGCAAGGCCGAGTACGCGCGCGTGCTGGAGCAGCGGGTTCAGGAGCGAACCCGGGAGCTGAGCGAACGCCAGCAGGAGCTGGAGCGGGTGAACCGGGAGCTGGCGCAGGCGAGCGTCACCGACTCGCTGACCGGCCTCGCCAACCGCCGGTTCCTCGCGGACTACATCGAGCGCGAGGTCGCGGTGCTGCACCGCCGGTACCGGCGCGCCGGCGAGGGGGGGTTCCCCAGCGAGCTGTTCGACCTCGCCTTCCTGATGATCGACATCGACAACTTCAAAGTGGTGAATGACTCCGCGGGCCACGCCGCCGGCGATGCCGTGCTGCGGCAGCTGCGCGACCTGCTGCTATCGGTGAGCCGCTCCTCCGACATCGTGGTGCGCTGGGGCGGGGACGAGTTCCTGCTGGTGGCCCGCGACCAGAGCAGCGAAGGCCTGGCCGAGTTGTCGGAACGCATCCGCTCGGCGGTCGAGCAGCGCGTGTTCGAGGTGGGCGAGGGCCGCGTGCTGCGCGCCACCTGCTCGATCGGCTTCGCCTGCTACCCGTTCTTCCGCGAGCAGCTCGACGCGCTCTCCTGGGAGCAGGTGGTGAGCGTCGCGGACCGGGCGCTCTACGTGGCCAAGGCCAGCGGACGCAACGCCTGGGTGGGAATCCACCCCGGGCTGGCCGCGCTGCCGATCCAGGGTCTGTTCGGCGCCATCTGCCACGGCGTCCAGCAACTGGTGTGCGACGGCACGCTGCGCGTCTCCAGCTCGCTGGGAACGACCCGGCCGCTCGTCTGGGAAGCCCCGCGCGAGACGGTGGCGAGCGCGTCCTAGGAGGCTTCCGCCCACCCGGCCTCCGGGACGACGGGCAGCGACCGGATGCGGAAGTGCTCCGCGTTCTTCGGCAGCAGGTGGATGTCGGTCGCCAGCCCCAGCGCCGCCAGGGCGCGGATGGCCAGCCAGTTCAGGTCCAGCTCCCGGCCGAAGCCGTGACGGGCCGAGCGCTGGAAGGCGTGGTGCGTGTTGTGCCAGCCCTCGCCCCAGGCCAGCAGCCCGACCCACCACAGGTTCCGGGAGTCGTCCTTCGTCTGCCAGGTGCGATAGCCCCAGGTGTGGGTGGCGGAGTTCACGAACCAGGTGGTGTTCAGCACGATCACCAGCCGCAGCAGCACCCCCCAGATCACCAGGCCGAGGCCGCCCCAGGCGTAAAGAGCGAAGGCGAGCGCCACGTTTGGCAGCCAGTGCAGCCGCTCGAGCGTCCGGTGGACCGGGTCCGCGGCCAGCTCGGGGGCGTAGCGCCCCCGTAGCGCGAGGCGGTCCTGGAGTCGGGTGACGACCCAGCCGACGTGGCTCCAGAGGAAGCCTTCCTTGGGTGTGTGCAGATCCTTCCCCGGCTGGTCGGACGTCGCGTGGTGGACGCGGTGCATGGCGACCCAGGAGATCGCGCCGCCCTCGCTCGCCAGCATCCCGGCGAGCGTGCCCAGGTACTCCACCCACTTCGGCACCCGGAAGCCGCGGTGTGTCAGCAGGCGGTGGTAGGTGAGGCCGATGCCGAGCGAGCCCGAAGCCCACCACAGCAGCAGGCACAGCCCGAGGCCGGTCCACGAGAAGTACCAGGGTGCGAGCAGCGCGCCGGCGTGGATCGCCCCGAACCACGCCACGTTCACCCAGTCGATCCGCCTGCCGTTCCAGCTCAGGGTCAAGGCTCCTCCGTCTGCGGGCCCTCTGCCACGCTCGTTTGTCGCGGGCTACCCGAGCAGGCTAGCAGGGCGGGACGGCGGAGACTGTCAGACTTGCGTCATACCTTCGCCGCCCGACGGCTCAGGCGGGTCGGACTGCAGGGCTGAACGCCTTGATGGCCAGCCAGATGACCGCGCCGATCAGCAGCAGCGGCGCGAGCGGCAGCAGGACGAAGACGCCCACGAGGACGAGGAGCCCGACCAGCAGGCCGGCGCCCCCCAACGCCAGGCCGAACACGCCACCCAGCAGGCCGGCCACGAGGCCGAAGACACCCTTGAGCAGGGCGCCGACGATCCGCAACGGCAGCGTCAGCACGACGAAGCCAACCTTGAGGAGCGCCCCCAGGAGGCCGAAGACCAGGCCAATCAACAGGAAGGGGACGAGCAACAGCGCCACAAGACCCAGCAGGGCTCCCATCGCAGCCGTCCTTTCAAACCCAATTACGACCGAAGGGAGGCGGGGGTTCCTTCGCGGCTCACAGCGGCCGGCGGCCGAGGGCTTGTCTCAGCGCCGGCTCGAGGTCCGGGAAGGAGAACCGGAACCCGGCAGCCAGAAGCCGCTGCGGGACCGCGCGCGTGCTGGCGAGGAGGGCCTCGCCCGCCATCTCCCCGAACAGCAGGCGGAGGACGAACGCCGGCACCGACGCCACGGTCGGACGGTGCAGCACGCGCCCGAGGCTGCGGGTGAACTGCCGGTTCGTCACCGGTGACGGGGCGACCGTGTTGATCGCCCCTCGCAGCGCGTCGTCGGTGAGCGCCCGGGTGATCGCTGCCAGCAGGTCGTCCATGGTTATCCAGCTCACGTACTGGCTGCCGGACCCCAGGACGCCACCGATCCCGGCTTTGAACGGCTTCAGCATCTTCGCCAGTGCCCCGGCCGCGGCGCTCAGCACGATGCCGCTGCGCGTGTGCACCACCCGGATCCCGGCCGCCTCCGCCGGCGCGGTCGCCTGCTCCCATTCGACGCACAGGCGCGCCAGGAAGCCGTCGCCGGCCGGGCTGGCCTCCGTCAGCGGCTCGTCGCCGCGGTCGCCGTAGTAGCCGACCGCCGAAGAGGAGACCAGCACCGGGGGAGGCAGGCTCATCCGCGCGATGGCCTCGGCCAGGACGCGTGTCGGTCCGATGCGGCTGTCCCGAAGCTGCTGCTTGCGCCTGTCCGTCCAGCGGCCCTGGGCGAGGTTTGCGCCCGACAGGTTGACGACGGCCTCGACCCCGGCGAGCACGGCCGGGTCGAGGTCCCGACCCGGGACCCACGCGCGTTCGTCCGCGGTGGCGGGGGGGCGGCGAACGAGGCGGACCACCTCGTGGCCGGCCGTGCGCAGGTGCGGCACCAGGGCCTGGCCGATCAGCCCGCTCGCGCCGGTCACCGCGATCCTCACCGCCGCCTCCAGGCGCCCGCGCGACCGCCCCGCGCCGGGCGTGGCACAATCCCCAGCATGCCCCAGTTCATCTTTACCATGAAGGACCTGCGCAAGGTGACCCCGCAGGGCAAGGAAATCCTCAAGGGCATCTGGCTGTCCTTCTACGGCGACGCCAAGATCGGTGTCCTCGGCGCCAACGGCGCGGGCAAGTCGACGCTGCTGCGGATCATGGCCGGCGTCGACAAGGACTTCGCCGGAGAGGCCTTCCCGGCCGAGGGCACGCGGATCGGCTACCTCCCGCAGGAGCCCGTCCTCGACCCGGGCAAGACCGTGCTGCAGCACGTCGAGGAGGCGGTCGCCGGGAAGCGCGCGGTCCTCGCCCGCTACGAGGAGATCTCGGCCAACTACTCGGACGAGACCGCGGACGAGTTTTCCCGCCTTCAGGACCAGATCGACGCCCAGAACCTCTGGGACCTCGACAAGCAGGTCGAGATCGCCATGGACGCGCTGCGTCTGCCTCCCGGCGACGCCGACGTGACCACGCTTTCCGGCGGTGAGAAGAGGCGGGTGGCGCTGTGCCGCCTGCTGCTGCAGCCGGCCGACATGCTGCTGCTCGACGAGCCCACCAACCATCTCGACGCCGAGTCGGTGGCCTGGCTGGAGCGCTTCCTGAAGGAGTTCCCCGGCTGCGTGGTGGCGGTCACCCACGACCGCTACTTCCTCGACAACGTGGCCGGCTGGATCCTGGAGCTGGACCGGGGCGCCGGCATCCCCTGGCAGGGCAACTACTCGTCCTGGCTGCAGCAGAAGGACCAGCGCCTGACCCAGGAGGAGAAGGAGGCCTCCGCACGGCGGCGGACGCTGGAGCGCGAGCTGGAGTGGATCCGCATGGCGCCGCGGGCCCGGCAGGCGAAGGGCAAGGCCCGCATCAGCCACTACGAGGACCTGCTGGCCGAGGAGCAGGCGGCCGAGAAGCGCGAGGACAGGCGCGAGATCTCGATTCCGCCGGGGCCGCGGCTGGGCGACGTGGTGATCGAGGCGAAGCAGCTGCGCAAGGGCTACGGCGACAAGCTGCTGATGGACGACGTCAACTTCATGCTGCCGCGGGGCGGCATCGTCGGTGTCATCGGCCCGAACGGCGCCGGCAAGACCACGCTGTTCCGGATGATCCTGGGCCAGGAGAAGCCCGACGCCGGGCAGCTGAAGGTGGGCGAGACGGTGGCCCTCTCCTACGTCGACCAGTCGCGCGACAGCCTGATCGGCAGCCGCACGGTATGGGAGGAGATCTCGGACGGCGGCAAGGACCTGGTGCTGGTGGGCAAGCGCGAGGTGAACTCGCGCGCCTACGCGGCCTCCTTCGGCTTCCGCGGCCCCGACCAGCAGAAGAAGGTGAAGGACCTCTCCGGCGGCGAACGCAACCGCCTGCACCTGGCGACCCTGCTGAAGAGCGGCGGCAACCTGCTGCTGCTCGACGAGCCGACCAACGACCTCGACGTCGACACCCTGCGCGCGCTGGAGGAGGCGCTCCTGTCCTTCGCCGGCTGCGCCGTCGTCATCAGCCACGACCGCTGGTTCCTCGACCGCATCGCCACCCACCTGCTGGCCTTCGAGGGCGAGAGTCGGGTGGCGTGGTACGAGGGCAACTACCAGGACTACGAGGCCGATCGCAGGCGGCGCCTCGGGGTGGACGCCGACCAGCCGCACCGCATCAAGTACCGGAAGCTGACGCGCTAGCCGATCACTTCGGCGGTTGCGCCGTGGCATAGAATCGCGGCGTTGCGCCGGCGCCCGCTCGCGCTCGAGGGAGGTGCTCCGTGAGGCGATTCCTGTTCCGGACCGCAGCCGCAATGGCCGCCCTGCTCGGAGGCGTATCCCTGGCCGGCGCCGACGGGCCGCGCGAGCGGGACGTGCTCGAGGCCGTCTTCAGGCAGCAGATCCAGGAGCACCTCGACGCCTCCGAGCGTGCACGCGGCACGGTGGTCTGCGTCGGCGTCGACGCTGGTGTCGGTGGGGCGACGGCTGCTACCGATCTCGTGGCCCGCCTCGCCTCGGACAAGGCGGTCCGCCGGCTCGCCGAGTGCGAGCGGCGGGCCGAGGGAGCGGTCGAGGTCGCCACCTCGAAGGCCGCCTTCATGGTCACCGCGGGTCCCATCGAGTGGGTCGCGGCGGACGAGGCCTGGGTGACTGTCAACTACTACCGGACCAAGCTCCTGTCCGCAAAGCGACGGTACCGCGTGGTGCACGACAGGAGCGGCTGGGTCTCGCTCGGCCCGATCATGAAGGACGGGCCGGCGTAGAGGCGCGATCGCGCTGGCGGCCGAGGCCGAGGGACTGCTGCCTTCTCGGGAGTTCGCGGGGAGCCGGCCACACCTTCGTCGGTGCGCGGCCGTCGGCGCTGGAACAGATCCGGCGGTCCCTCCAGGAGGTGTGGGCGTCTTGAGAACCGACCTGGGCGAGCTGTCGCCGGAGCAGTGGCGGTCGGGCATCGCCGCCTGGCTCGGCTGGACCTTCGACGGGCTGGACATGCACCTGTACACGCTGGTGGCGGCTCCGTTCGTGATGGAGCTGCTGGCGGCGACGAGCCCGGCCGACCCAGCGGTGCGGGCCCGCAGTTCCTGGATCCAGGCGGCGTTCCTGGTCGGCTGGGCCCTGGGCGGCGGCTTCTTCGGCCGGATCGGCGACCGCCTCGGACGCAGCCGGGCGCTGAGCCTGACCATCCTGACCTACGCGCTGTTCACCGGACTGTCGTTCTTCGCCCGCGCCTGGTGGCAGCTGCTCGTCTTCCGGTTCCTGGCCGCGCTGGGCATCGGAGGCGAGTGGGCCGTGGGCTCCTCGCTGCTCTCCGAGACCTGGCCGAAGCGCTGGCGGCCCTGGTTGGCCGCGGTCCTGCAGACCGGGGTGAACGTCGGCGTGCTGGTGGCCTGCGTGGCCGTGTACGCGATGGCCCGCCTGCCGCCGCGCACGGTGTTCCTGGTCGGCATCCTGCCGGCGCTGGTCGTCTTCTGGATCCGCCGCCGCGTTCCCGAGCCCCGGGAGTGGCGCTCCGCGCGAGAGCAGGCCGGCGGCAGCGCGCCGGCGGTCGGCGCGTTGTTCCGGGGCGAGGCGCTGCCGACCACCCTGAAGGTGATCGCCATCTGCGCGCCCGCGCTCACCGCCTGGTGGGCCTTCATGTTCTGGCACCCGCAGCACCTGCGGAACCTGCCGGAGCTGGCCGGCTGGGAGCGCACCGACCGCGAGCGCCTGGTGGCGCTCGCCTTCTTCCTCGTGATCGGCGTCTCCAGCGTCGGCAACTTCGCCGCCAGCGCGCTGGCGCGCCGCCTCGGCTACCGGCGGGCCATCGCGGTGCTGTGTCTGTGCTTTGGTGCGGCCATCTGCTGGGCCTTTGCGGTGCCGCGCGGGCACGTAGAGCTCGTCGGCTTCTGGCTGCCGCTGGTCGGCTTCTTCTCCGGCGTCTTCGGCCTCTTCACCATGTACCTGCCGCCGCTCTTTCCGACGCTCCTGCGCACCACCGGCGCGGGCTTCTGCTACAACATCGGCCGCGTCGCGGCCGCTGTCGGCACCGTCTACTTCGGGCTCTTCGCCGAGGTGGGCAGCTTCCGCGTGGCGCTGTTCGCGGCCGGGCTGCTGGGGCTGCCGGCCGCGCTGGTGGCCCTGTTCGCGCCGGAGCTGCCGCTCGACTAGTCCAGCCGCGACCGGGCCCTCGCCGGGCTATCCCCCGGTCGTCACCCGGTTCCTGCCGGCGGCCTTGCTCTCGTAGAGCAGGGCGTCCGCGCGGCCCAGCAGATCGGCGGGACCGTCGTCCGACCGCGACAGGCAGCCACCGATCGAGACCGTCAACGCCACGATGCGGCCGCCGCCGAGAGGCAGGGTGGAGGTCTCGACCATCCTGCGGATCCGCTCGGCTGCGGTGTGCAGCCTCTCGAGCTCGTACTCGCGGACCAGCACCAGGAACTCCTCGCCTCCCCAGCGGGCGACGAAGTCGTCGCTGCGCGCCGAGCCCGCCAGCGTGCGCCCGAGCATGCGCAGCGCCGCGTCCCCGACCTGGTGCCCGTGCTCGTCGTTCACCCGCTTGAACTGGTCGATGTCGAGCAGCAGCACGCCGAACATGCGCCCGTGACGCGCCCGCTCGGCGACGCTGCTGGCGAGCTCGTGCTCGGCGAAGCGGCGGTTCGCCAGCCCGGTCAGCGGGTCGATGAAGGCGAGCCGCTCCAGCTCGGCGGCGCGACGCTGAGCCTCCAGCAGGCTGGAGGTGTCGGTGAACGTCTCCACCGCGCCCACCACCTCCCCGGTGGGGGAGCGGATCGGGCGCACACAGATCCGCACCGGCACCCGGTGGCCGTCGGCGTGGTGGAGGAACGCGTCCTCCTGGCGAGGCTGGCCGTCCTGCAGCACCGCCGTCAGGGGGCAGGCGGTGTGGCACATGCGGTTGCCGGCTGCGTCCACGTGCTCCAGGCCGCCGTCCGGACAGGGGATGCCGAGGACGTCCGCCTCCTTGTGGCCCGAGATCTCGGCGGCCGCACGGTTCCAGTACGTGATCCGCCGCTCGCGGTCCACGAAGTAGACCCCGTCAGCGACCCCGTCCAGGATCTCGCGGTAGTCCACGTTCAGCGCCCGCGGGAGGCCGACGGGTTGCCGCGCAGGTGCAGGTGCTCCACCACGGCCCGCACGGCCTCCGGGGGCGTGCCGGGAAGGACACCGTGGCCGAGGTTGAAGACGTGGCCGGGGCGGCCCCTTGCACCGCGGAGCACGTCGTCGACCCGCGCCAGCAGCCGCTCCTGCGGCGCGAAGAGAAGCGTGGGGTCGAGGTTGCCCTGCACGGCGACGTCGTCGCCCGCCAGCCGCCAGCCCTCGTCGAGCGGCGTGCGCCAGTCGACGCCGATCACCGTGCCCCCGGCCTCGCTCTGCAGGGCCAGCAGGTGGCCGGTGCCTGTGCCGAAGTGGATGGTGGGGACGCCGAGGTCGGCGAGCGACTCGAACACGAAGCGGACGTGGGGCAGAACGAACTCGCGGTAGTCGGCCGCGTCGAGGGTGCCGACCCAGGAGTCGAACAGCTGCACCGCCTGAGCGCCGGCCTCGACCTGGGCCCGAAGGTAGTCGGCCACCGTCCTCGCCAGCAGCTCCGCCAGCCGGTGCCAGGTGGCGGCGTCGGCGTACATCAGTCCCTTGGTGCGCGCGAAGCTCGTGGAGTGGCCGCCCTCGATCGCGTAGGAGGCCAGCGTGAACGGCGCACCGGCGAAGCCGATGAGCGGCACCTGCAGCTCGCGGCGGAGCAGCCGTATCGCCTGCGGCACGAAGCCGAGCTCCTCCCGCGGGTCGATCCGGCGCAGGGCGGTGACGTCCGAGGCGGTACGGACCGGACGCTCGATCACCGGGCCCTCGCCCTGCTGGAAGTCGAAGGGGAGGCCCATCGGTGCCAGCGGAATCAGCAGGTCCGAGAACAGGATCGCCGCGTCGAAGCCGAAGGCACGGATCGGCTGCAGCGTCACCTCGACTGCCAGCTCCGGGATCCGGCACAGCTCGAGCAGGGAGTGCCTCTCGCGCAGCCGGCGGTACTCGGCCATGTAGCGGCCGGCCTGCCGCATGAACCAGACCGGCGTGCAGTCGACAGGCTCCCGCCGGCAGGCGCGCAGGAAGCGCTCGTTCATCGATCGATCATAAGCGCTTTCGCGCGGCTTCGACGGCCTTCTGGAACGAGAGCAGCGCATCGGCGCTGTCGGCCGTGAAGTTGTAGGTGCGACCACCCCGGAGCTTCACCCGCAGGTTCTTCCCCAGGTAGTCGACCTGCAGCGGCAGAAGGTCGGCGAAGCGGGCGCTGAAGGTGTCGGAGGCGTCGCTGGCCTGGTAGTGCAGGCCGGCGTTGTTGGCGCTGAGGGTGCCGCGACAGGAGCCCACGCCGTGCTTGTGCGTCACCGCCAGCGTCTCGTCGAGCCGGACCTCCTTGAAGCGGACCACGACTTCTCGGCCGTCGGGGCCGAGGTCGATCGTCTCGCCATGGATGTCGAAGCCTTCCGCGGCCACGTCGAGCTGGTGCGGGCCGGGCGGGACCTCGCGCGTCTCGACCGGCGTGGTGCCGAGGAACCTGCGGTCCAGGAACACCCGCGCGCCCGGGACGTCGGCGTCGACCCGCAGCCGAGGCGGCTCCCGGTCCAGCCGGGCCTCCACGCGAGAGGTGTGGCCGGGCACCACCTGGACCTCGACCCGGTAGGGGACGAAGCCGTCCTTCGTGACCTGCAACCGGTGCGGTCCGGGGCCGAGCTCGGCCTCCCGGGGTGCCGTGCCGAGGGCGCGGCCGTCGACGGACACGGAGGCGCCGGGCACGGAGGACTCGACGCGCAGCCTGCCGCTGGCCGGCCCCGCGGCCCTCCCGGCCGTGGACGCGGGGGTGGCGGCGGCGTTCGGCTCGGGGGCGTGTGCCCGGCCCATCCCGGAAGCCGGCTGGCGGAGCAGGAGCCAGCTCGCGGCGGCGATTGCCGCTGCCAGCAGCAGCGCGATGACGATCGGTCGCCCCTGCACGCGCCTTCCTCCTCGTCCGCGCGGAGTCTGCCAGAGGCCGGCCGGCGCGCATAATCGGCCATGCTCCGATCCGCCGCCGCGCTCGCGCTGGCACTCGCGGCCGCCGCCTGCTCCCGCCCGCCAGCCGATCCCGTGGCGGCGGTCCTCGCCTCCCTGAAGCAGGCCGCCGAGTCGCGCGACGCCGAGGGCCTCGGGCGGCAGCTCAGTCCCGACTTCACCGGCGCCCAGGGCCGGAGCCGCGGGGACACGCTGGCCGAGGCCAAGCGCTACCTGGCGGCGTACGAGTCGGTGCGGATCGAGATCGCCGACCTCGAGGCCACGCGGAGCGCCGACTCGGCGCACCTGCGCTGCCTCGTCGGTTTCTCGGGCCGCCCGCGGCGGATGCTCGGGCTCGACACCCTGTTGCCACCGCAGGCCGCGTACCGGTTCGATCTCGACCTCGTCAGGGGCGGCGAGGGTTGGCTGGTGCGGCACGCGACGTGGGAGCCGGCCTCGGCCTCGCCGGCTTCGCAGTGAGGCGGCGGGTTCGTTGATGCCGACGCCTTTCGTGCCCTTCGGCCGGGCCCATCTTGCAGCCCTGGCGGTCGTCTGCGGGCTCGCCGCCGGCCTGGTCGTGCTGGTGCGGGCGCGGCCCGCGGTTGCGCCGGCGGTGCGGCTGCTGCTCTCCTGCGCGATCGTGTCTCTCGACGGGTTCGAGCTGTGGACGGCCGCCCGCGAGGGCTGGCTGGGCTGGCAGACGGTCCTGCCCTTCGAGCTGTGCGACGCCGCCATGGTGCTGGCGGTGGTGACGCTCGTCTTCCCGCGGCAGAGGCCGGCCGAGGTCGTCTACTTCTGGGCCTGCTCGGGTAGCGTCCTCGCCATGCTCACCCCGGACCTCCGCTGGAGCTTCCCGCGCTGGGAGTTCGTGGTGTTCTTCGGCCTGCACGGCCTGGTGCTGACCGCGGCGCTCGTCCTCGTCTTCGGTCTTGGCCTGCGGCCCCGCCCGGGCGCGCCGTTGCGTGTCCTCGGCCTCACCGCCGCCTGGACGGCGTTCGTGGGCCTGGTGGACCGGGGACTCGGCACCAACTTCATGTACCTTCGGGAGAAACCGCCGGTCACCACCCCCCTCGACTGGATGGGCCCCTGGCCCGTCTACATCGTGGTGGCCGCGGTCGTCGCGCTCGCGTCGTTCGAGCTGCTCGCCCTGCCGTTCCGCCGGGAGCGGTGATCTGCCGCGTGCTAGCATGGCGCAGCGCCGCGGAGGCACGGGATGAAGCGCATCGCGGTCACGGGCGCGAACGGGTTCATCGGTCGCCACCTGGTCCGACGCGCCGTCTCGGGGGGCTACGAAGTGGTCGGGGTCGTGCGCTCCGAGCGGGCGGCCCAGGTCGTGCGCGCGAGCGGCGGCCAACCCTGCGAGCTGCTGGGGAGGGACCCCGAGGCCCTGGTGCGGGCCCTCGACGGCTGCCTCGCGATCGTCCATCTCGCCCAGATCGGGGCCGAGCGAGCCGGCAGCACCTACGAGGCTGTCAACGTCGGCTTCACGGAGCGCGTGCTCGAGGACGCGCGGCACGCCGGGGTGCCGCGGGCCGTCTACTTCTCCGGGCTCGGTGTCGCCCGCTACGGCATGAGCCCGCGCTGCTCGAACCCGTACTTCCTGTCCAAGCTGGCGGCGGAGACCCTGCTCTTCCGCTCCGGCATCGAAGGCACGGTGTTCCGGCCCTCGTACGTGGTCGGCCCCGGGGACGGCTTGGTCCCGCTGGTGCTGCGGGCCATGGTGGGCGGCGAGCTGGAGCGGCCCGGCGATGGGTCGTATCGCGTGCAGCCGATCGCGGTGGGGGACGCGGCGGAGGCGGTGATCGCCGCGGTGTCACGGCCTTGCGGCTCGTTCCCGACCGTGTTCGATCTCGTCGGCCCCGAACCGCTGCCCTATGCTGCCCTCCTCGAACGCCTGGCGGCGGTCGCCCGGCGGCTCGGGCGGCCGGCGCACCTGCGGCTGCGCGAGGTTCCGCTGGCCGAGGCCGAGGCGAAGGCGAGGGCGGGCGGGTGGCAGGGCCTGCTCAGCGACGAGCTCGACTGCCTGGTCTGCGACGAGGTCTCGGACCCCCTGCCGCTGGTCGCGCTGCTGGGCCGGCCGCTCGTGCCCCTGGACGAGGCGCTCGCCTCCGCCATCCGCGGGGAGCCAGCAGATTGAGCCGTCTTCCGCGCTGAAGTACGCTCAGGAGCTTCATGCGCCTGGGGATCACCGACCACATCGACTGCGCGCACCTGCTGCCGGGCCACGGCAAGTGCGGCCGGCTGCACGGCCACACCTACCGGGTCGAGGTGGTGGTGGAGGGCGACATGAGCGAGGGGATGGTGCTCGACTTCGCCGAGCTCAAGACCCAGGTGCGCTCGGTGCTCGGCCGCTACGACCACCGCCACTGGAACGATTTCCTCGACTACCCGACGGTCGAGAACATCTGCCAGCGGCTGGCCGACGAGATCGCGGAGAAGGTCGCCTTCCCGTTCACCATTCGGGTCTTCGAGGGGCACGCCAAGTGGGCGGAGACGGGCGGCGTCCCCCGCGGGCGCGAAGGCCCGCCGGCGTGATCCGAGCCGACACCGCGCTGCAGCCGGCCGACCTGCGTCCCGCGATCTCCGGCCTGTGGGCGCTCTCGGCCGGGAAGGTGCTCGACCTCGAGCGGACCTGGAAGGAAGCCGACGGCGCCCCGGTGTTCACGGTGGAGGGTCGCTATACGGCGCGCGGCTGGACCGACTGGACGCAGGGCTTCCAGTTCGGCTCCGCGCTGCTGCAGTTCGACGCCACCGGCGAGCGCCGGTTCCTCGACCTCGGCCGGGAGCGGACGTTCTCGCGGATGGCGTCGCACGTGACGCACATGGGCGTCCACGACCACGGCTTCAACAACGTGAGCACCTGGGGCGCGCTGCGGCGCCTGGCGCTCGAGCGTCGCTACCAGCCGGAGGCGCGCGAGCTCGCGCTGTGCGAGCTGGCGCTGAAGGCGAGCGGCGCGGTGCAGGCCCGGCGCTGGACCCGCACCGCGGACGGTTCCGGCTTCGTGTACTCCTTCAACGGTCCCCACTCGCTGTTCGCCGACACCATGCGCTCGCTGCGCAGCCTGGCACTCGCCCACCAGCTCGGCCACGCGCTGCTCGACGAGGGCGACCGGCCGGTGTCGTTGCTGCAGCGGGCGGTGCAGCACGCCTGCACCACCGCGCGCTACGCCGTCTACCACAGCCGTGGCCGCGACCACTGGGACGAGCGCGGGCGGGTCGCCCACGAGAGCGTCTTCGACCGGGTCGACGGCAGCTACCGCTGCCCGGCCACGCAGCAGGGCTGGTCGCCCTTCACCACCTGGACGCGGGGGCAGGCCTGGGTCCTGCTCGGCTTCGCCGAGCAGCTGGAATGGCTGGCCACGGTCAGCGACCACGAGCTCGACCCGCTCGGCGGCCGCGGCGAGGTCGAGGGCTTCATGGCGGAGGCGGCCCGCGCGGTCGCGGCGCACTACCTGGAGCACTCGCCGACCGACGGCGTGCCCTACTGGGACACCGGGGCGCCCGGCCTCGTCCGCCTCCCGGGCCACCGGGACCGGCCTGCTGACCCGTTCAACGACGAAGAGCCGGTCGACGCCTCGGCGGCGGCAATCGCGGCGCAGGGCCTGCTGCGCCTGGGCCGCTGGCTGCAGGGTCGCTGCGAGCTCGAAGAGGGCCGTCAGCTGTTCCAGGCGGGGCTGACGGTCACCCGCACCCTGCTGGAGCGGCCCTACCTCTCGGAGGACCCGCAGCACCAGGGACTGCTGCTCCACACGGTCTACCACCGGCCCAACGGCTGGGACCACGTCCCGGCCGGGCACAAGGTCCCCTGCGGCGAGTCCAGCCAATGGGGTGACTACCACCTGCGCGAGCTGGCGCTCCTCGTCCAGCGGCTGGCGGACGGCGCGCCGTACTACACCTTCTTCGGGCCGGCCGGCGCGCCGGCCGGGTCGGGGGCGGCGCAGTGAACCGGCGCGTCGCCCTGGTGACCGGCGGCGCCCGCGGCATCGGCCTGGCCGTGGCCCGGCGGCTCGCAGGCGAGGGATTCGACCTGGCGCTGTGCGGCCGGCGGCCCGGGGACGAGGTGGAAGGGGTAGTCGCCGAGCTGCGCCGCTCCGGCGGGGAGGTGGCCTACGTCCCCGCGGACGTCGGCGTGCGCGAGGACCGCGAGCACCTCCTCGACGAGGTCCACCGCCGTTTCGGGCGGCTGCACGTGCTGGTCAACAACGCCGGCGTCGCCCCGGCCGTGCGCGCGGACCTGCTGGAGGCCGGCGAGGAGAGCTTCGCGCGGCTGATGCGCATCAACTTGGCGGGCCCGCACTTCCTCACCCAGGCGGTCGCCCGCCTCATGCTCGAGCAGCGCCGGCAGGAGCCCGGCTGGTCGGGCTGCATCGTGTTCGTGACCTCCGTCTCCGCGACCATGGCCTCCACGAACCGGGGCGAGTACTGCATCAGCAAGGCCGGGCTGGCGATGTCGGCGCGTCTGTGGGCGGCGCGCCTGGCGGGCGACGGCATCCCCGTCCACGAGGTCCGCCCGGGCATCGTCCGCAGCGACATGACCCGCCCGGCGGCGGAGGCCTACGACCGGCGGATCGCCGACGGACTGGTGCCCCAGGGGCGCTGGGGCGAGCCGGACGACGTCGCCCGGGTGGTGGCGGCCCTCGCTCGCGGGGACGCGGGCTACTCGACGGGCTGCGTGATCGTGGTGGACGGCGGGCTGTCGCTGCCGCGTCTCTGAGTTCCCCCATGCTGCGCATCGAACCCGCCACCGCAGAGGACGTGCCCCTGGTCCTGCGCTTCATCCGCGAGCTGGCGCAGTACGAGCGGCTGGAGCACCAGGTGGTCGCCGACGAGGCCCTGCTCCGCCGGGAGCTCTTCGGCGAGCGCCCCGGGGCGGAGGTGCTGATCGCCCGTGATCAGCACGAGCCCCTGGGGTTTGCCCTCTTCTTCCACAACTTCTCGACATTCGTCGGACGCCGAGGGCTGTACCTCGAGGACCTCTACGTGCGGCCCGAGCACCGTGGCCGCGGCGTGGGAGCTGCGCTCCTGCGACGGCTGGCGCGCCTCGCCGTCGCCCGCGGCTGTGGCCGCTTCGAGTGGGCGGTGCTGGACTGGAACGCGCCGGCGATCGGCTTCTACCGCCGCCTCGGTGCCCGGCCGCTGGACGACTGGACGGTGTACCGGCTCGACGGGCAGGCTCTGCGGCGCCTCGCCGCGAGTGGCCCTGGACGCGTCAGTGGTACGTCGGCTCGCTCACCTTGCCACGCCAGACGCGGTAGACGTTCACCGTGTACGTGATCACCAGCGCCATGCCGAAGAGGTACACGTCCATCGCGATGCGGAGGCTGGACGCCGGCGAGGCGCTGTTGAACACGTCGAGCCCGGGGTGGGCGCTGCCCGGCCGGGCCGGCAGCAGCATGGGGTAGATGCCGGCGGCCACCGAGCCGAGGACCGTCGCGATGAGAGCGCAGCCGGCCAGGAAGGCACGGCGATCGTCCTCGCGGACCTGCCACAGCCGCAGCAGCGCCAGGCTGGTCAGGCCGAACAGCGGCAGCAGGAGCAGCACCGGCCAGCGGCCGAAGTTCGCCGTGAAGTCGGGGCGCACGGCGAAGCTCGCGGCCACCACCGCGGCGAGCAGCGCCGCCACCGCCCAGAACAGCCCCCGGGCCCACCGCCGGGCACGCTGCTGCACGGCGGCCGTGGTCTTGAGGGCGAGCCAGGCGGCGCCGTGCAGCGCCAGCACCGCCAGGCTCAGCACACCGCACAGGATGGAGAAGGGGTTCAGCAGCAGCGCGAAGGAACCCAGGAACTCGCCGTTGGCGTCGAGCGGCAATCCGTGCAGGACGTTGCCGACGGCCACACCGAAGAGGACCGCCAGCAGCGTGCTGGCTCCCGCGAACACCACGTCCCAGGCGTCGCGCCACAGCTCGGAGTCGACCTGGTGCCGGAACTCGATGGCGAGGCCGCGTCCCAGCAGCAGCCACAGCACCAGCATGAGGGCGAGGTAGAAGCCGCTGAAGCCGGTGGCGTAGACGCGGGGGAAGGCCACCACCAGCGAGCCGCCGGCGGCGAGCAGCCACACCTCGTTGCCGTTCCAGACCGGGCCGATGGCGTCGATGAGGGTGGCCCGTTCGCGCTGCGAGCGGCCGACCAGCAGGTGCAGGACCCCGGTGCCGAGGTCGAACCCGTCGAGGACCGCGTAGCCCGTCAGCATCGCGGCCAGCGCCACGAACCAGGCGTCGTTGATCATCGGCGCGCCTCCGTCGCCTCGACGTCTGCGCGAACGGCGGCCCCCGTCCCCAGGCTGCCGAGCGCGCCCTTCCCGCCCTCCGCGGGACCCTCGTTCACGATGCGCAGGAACAGGAACAGGTAGAGGAGTCCCACCAGCGCGTACAGGCCCATGAAGCCGGCCAGGGTGAAATACGTCATCCCGGCCGACACCGTGGCCGAGCTGGCCTCGGCCGTGCGCTGCAGGCCGTAGACGACCCAGGGCTGGCGTCCCATCTCGGCCACCGTCCAGCCCGCGTGGTTGGCGATGTAGGGAAAGGGCATGGCCAGCATCAGCACCCACAGCGCGGCGCGGGTGGGGAACAGCCGCCCACGCCAGAGCAGCAGCGCCGAGATCCCCAGCACCGCGATGAAGATCGTGCCCAGGCCGACCATCACGTGGTACGCGTAGTAGACGATCTCGACCGGCGGGTGCAGCTCCGCCGGGACGTCGTTCAGCCCCAGCACCCGCGCGCGGAAGTCGCCGTAGGCGAGGAAGCTGAGCACGCGCGGCACGAAGATCGGGTCGAGCAGCTCGCGCCGGTCCACGTCCGGCATGCCGATGATCGCGAGCGGCGCGCCCTCCTGGGTCTGGAACAGGCCCTCCATGGTCGCCATCTTCACCGGCTGGAGGCGGGCGATCGTCTCGCCGTGGAAGGAGCCGGTGGGGAAGAGCGCCGCCAGCGCGAACACGACCCCCGCGGTGACGCCCACCCGCACGAACACCTCGCCCTGCCTCGGGAAGCGGCCGGCGAGCAGATAGTAGGCGCCGATGCCGGCCATGACCATCGAGGCCGTGAGCAGCGAGCCCACGATCACGTGCGGGTACTGCCAGCGGACGTAGGGGTTGCTGAGCAGCCCCCACAGGCTCTGCAGCTCGGCGCGCCCCCCGACCACCTGGTAGGCGACCGGGTGCTGCATCCAGGCGTTGGTGGCCACGATGAAGAAGCCGGAGGCGACGGCGCCGAGTGCGACCATCACCGAGGACAGCCAGTGCAGGCCAGGGCTGATCCGCCGCTCGCCGAACAGGAACACGCCGAGGAACGAGGACTCGGCGAAGAAGGCGAAGACGCCCTCCATGAACAGCGTCTGCCCCACCACCGGCCCCGCGTACTGCGAGAAGCGGGCCCAGTTGGTGCCGAACTGGAACTCCATGGGGATGCCCGTGACGACGCCGGTGGCGAAGGTGATGGCGAAGATGCGTGCCCAGAAGCGGGCGGCGTCGCCGTACTCCGGGCGGTGCCTCCACAGCTCGACGGTCTTGAGCACCGCGATCAGCACCCCGAGCCCCATGGTCAGGACCGGGAAGAGGTAGTGGAACATCACCGTGAACGCGAACTGCCAGCGCGCGGCGATCATGTGCTGGTCCTTTCGAGGTTGGCCAGCGGCCCGGCCGTCGAGGACTCTAGCGCCGCCCGGTGCACGCCTGCAACCGTCCCGGCCGGGGTGATACCGTTCCAGGGTGACCGCTGCACCGCCGGACGACCCCGTCCGCTCGCGGGTGGCGGGCGTCCGCGGCGGCTACGACCGCTGGGCGCTCGTCTACGACCACGACGCCAACCCGCTGCCGGCGCTCGAGGAGCCGCTGGTGCGCGCGGCAGTGGGCGAGGTCGCGGGCCGCGCCGTCCTCGACCTGGGCTGCGGCACCGGCCGGCACGCGGTCTGGCTGGCGGCCGCCGGGGCGCGGGTCACGGCGGTCGACTTCTCGGAAGGCATGCTGGACGAGGCGCGGCGCAAGGCCGGCGCCGCGGCCGTCCGCTTCCTGGCGCACGACCTCCACCGGCCGCTGCCGTTCGCAGACGCCGAGTTCGACCTGGTGGTGAGCGCGCTGGTGCTCGAGCACCTCTGCGACCTGGGGGCGTTCTTCGCCGAGGCGCGGCGGGTCCTGCGCCCAGGCGGGCGCGGGGTGGTCTCCGCCATGCACCCGGCGATGTTCCTGCGCGGCAGCCAGGCGCGCTTCACCGACCCCGAGAGCGGCCAGCTGGTCCAACCCGGCAGCCTGCCGCACACCCTGGGGGACATGGTGATGGCCGCCGTGCGGAGCGGGTTCACCATGCAGGCGATCCACGAACTGGTGCCCGACGAGGCCTTCGCCGCCCGCTACCCGCGAGCGCTGCGCTACGTGGGCTGGCCCATGCTGGTGGTCTTCGCGATGTCGGCGGCGCCGTGATCGAGATCCGCCCCTTCCGACCCCAGGACCAGGAGGCGGTGGTCGCGCTGTGGGAGCGCTGCGGGCTGCTGCGTCCCTGGAACGACCCGCGCAAGGACATCGCCCGCAAGCAGCGAGTGCAGCCGGAGCTGTTCCTGGTGGGCACCGTGGATGGCGTGGTGGCCGCCGCGGTGATGGCCGGGTACGAGGGCCACCGCGGCTGGATCAACTACCTCGCGGTCCTGCCGGAGCATCGCCGCGCCGGCCTGGGCCGGGCGATGATGGCCGCGGCCGAAGGGCGGCTCAAGGCGCTCGGCTGCCCGAAGGTCAGCCTGCAGATCCGTCGCGACAACCCCGAGGTCATCGCCTTCTACACGCGGCTGGGCTACCTCGAGGACGCCGTCGTCAGCATGGGCAAGCGCCTGGAGCAGGACTGACGGTCGCCCCCGCAGGGATCAGGGCTCCTCGGCGTCGCGCGCCACGAGCGCCGCCACGCCCTCGATGATCGCCCGCGTGAAGCCGCCGACGCGCCCGTCACCGACGGGGTGGCCGTCGATCCGCACCACCGGCAGGACCTCGCGCGAGACGCTGGTGAGGAACGCCTCGCTGACGCGGGCGAGGTCGCCGTGGCGGATCGCCTGCAGCTCGACCGGCAGCAGCGCGGCCGACGTCTCCAGGATGGCCGAGCGCGTGACGCCGTGCAGGGCGCGGGCGTCTTCCGTGTGCAGCCGGCCGTCCAGCACGGCGAAGAAGTTGCTCGACAGCCCTTCCAGGATCGAGCCGTCCTCCGCCACCAGCAGGCCCTCTTCGATTCCGTCGGGCAGGTGGCCGTAGACGTCCTGGGCGGTGGCGATGAAGCGCGTGTCCTTGGCCTGCGGGTTGCGGCGGACGACGTCCACGGTGAGGCAGGCGACGCCGCGGGCGTAGGCGGTCGGCGGCGGCGGCGAGAAGGGCTCGACGGCCACGAACAGGCGCGGCGGCGCGAAGGTGAGCCGCACCCGCGACTCCGCGAACCGCGTCTCGGCGAGCGCGTCGCGGATCGCCCGCCGGGCGAGCGGGTGGTCGAGCGGCGCGGGCCGTCCCTGGAGCGCCACCGACTCGGAGAGCCGGTCCAGGTGGCGATCGAGCCGGAACAGCCGGCGGCCGCCGTAGGTGCGTAGCGTCGTGTAGGCGCCGGCCGGCAGCTCCGCGGAGGAGGCGGCGAGCGTCGGGTGGCGGAAGAGCAGCGTCGCCCCCTGCGGGCTAGACTCGAAGGTGACGACGCTCGGGGGCGTGTCCGCCATGCGGCCCGCATCATGGCAGCGGCGGGGCGCGGGCGCCAGGGGCGTTCTGCTAGACTCGCGCGCTGGAGGGACCGCCTATGAGCCTGTCTCGCCGCCTCCCCGTGTACGCCGTCCTCTTCAGCTTCGGAGCCAGCATGAGCGCACAGGCCGCGACGCGCATCGACAGGAAGCCGTTCGGGACGACCGCGCAGGGCCAGGGGGTCGAGCTGTTCACCCTCACCCGCGAGGGCGCGCCCGTCGTCACCGTCACCGACCAGGGTGGCTTCATCGTCTCCATCAAGTCGAAGGACCGGTCCGGGAAGGAAGCAGACGTCATCCTAGGCTACCGCGACCTCGCCGGCTACGAGAAGGCGAAGGACTACCTGGGCTGCCTGGTCGGTCGCTACGCGAACCGCATCGCGAAGGGCCGCTTCTCCCTCGACGGCAAGACCTGCCAGCTGGCGACGAACAACGGCCCGAACGCGCTGCACGGCGGTCCGACCGGGTTCGGCACCCGGCTATGGACGCCGCGCGTCGTCGGCGGGCCCGACGGCGATGCGCTGGAGCTGACGTACGTCAGCAAGGACGGCGAGGAGGGCTACCCCGGGACGTTGACGGCGAAGGTCGTCTACTCGCTGCGGGCCGACGGCGGGCTGGTGCTCGACTACACGGCGACCACCGACAAGCCGACCGTCGTCAACCTCACCAACCACGCCTACTTCAACCTGAAGGGCGAGGGTGAGGGAACCATCCTCGACCACCTGCTCCAGCTCGAGGCCGACAGCTTCACGCCCGTGGACCCGACGCTCATCCCCACCGGGGAGATGAAGCCGGTCGCCGGCACGCCCTTCGACTTCCGGCAGCCGACCGCCATCGGCGCGCGCATCGCGGCCGACGACGAGCAGCTGAAGCGCGGCGGCGGCTACGACCACAACTTCGTCCTGCGAGGCAGGATGGGCGAGCTGAGGCTGGTCGCCCGGGTGAGCGAGCCGAAGAGCGGCCGCCTGCTCGAGGTGTACACGACGGAGCCGGGGATCCAGTTCTACTCCGGCAACTTCCTCGACGGCTCGATCGTCGGCAAGAGCGGCAAGCCGTACGTCAAGCGCGGCGGCTTGTGCCTCGAGGCGCAGCACTACCCCGACTCGCCGAACCGGCCCGAGTGGCCGTCGGTCGTCCTGCGGCCCGGCGAGACGTACCGGCAGACGACCGTCTATCGGCTGACCGTCGCCAAGTAGCGCGTTCGGCGCCGTCAAGGGAGGTCCTCCATGGGTTCTCCGCTGGTCGCGCCGTGCCCCGAGTGCCGGCAGACGATCGAGCTGGCCGCCCGGGTCGACCTCGTGATGGACAACGCTGACGACGACACCGATCGGATCCGGTTCGGGAGCTGGGCGATCAGTCACTTGCAGCCGTAGGAACGCCTCCAGCTCCAGGCTCGGACGCGGTGCCTGCACGCAGTTAACTTGACAAAATCAGACTCAGATCTCAGGATTAGATGGGTGCTGCCCTGTCGGCGGCCCAGGAGAAGCGTGTGGGCAAGATCATCGGTATCGACCTGGGGACGACGAACTCCGTCGTGGCCGTCCTGGAGGGCGACAGCCCGGTCGTGATCACGAACCCCGAGGGGGGACGGACGACGCCCTCGGTGGTCGCGTTCTCGAAGGGCAGCGGCGAGCGCCTGGTCGGCCAGGTGGCGAAGCGTCAGGCGGTGACGAACCCGGAGAACACCGTCTTCTCCATCAAGCGCTTCATGGGCCGCAAGTACGGCGAGGTCTCCGAAGAGCAGAAGATGGTGCCCTTCAAGGTCGTCGAGGCGCCGAACGGCGACGCGCGGGTCTCGATCGAGGGCAAGCTCTACTCGCCCCCCGAGATCTCGGCCATGATCCTGCAGAAGATGAGGGACGCGGCCGAGCAGCACCTCGGCGAGAAGGTGACCAAGGCGGTCATCACCGTTCCCGCCTACTTCAACGACTCGCAGCGGCAGGCCACCAAGGACGCCGGCCAGATCGCGGGCATGGAGGTCCTGCGCATCGTCAACGAGCCGACGGCGGCGGCCCTCGCCTACGGGCTGGACA
>DATKME010000028.1:0-100145 GCA_035542035.1 Vicinamibacteria bacterium
CTCCCCGGTCTGAGCCCGGAGGATCACGGCCGGCCGTCGTCCGGCAGGTGGTGGTCGGGAGCGGACGCGCGCTCCGCGAGCAGGCCTGGGGACGCCGCGGGCACGCCCTCCGGCTCCTGCCGATGTGTGAGGGGAGCGCGCCCTCGCAGGCTCGCAGGCCACGTGGCCGCGTCATACCAGGGCCGGGGGGCCCTTGGCTCCGCAAGCGCCCGCGCCCACTCGACCTCGAGCGCGGGGAAGGGACGTCCGTACGCTGTGGGCAGGGCGCGCGCGCAGCCGCCTGGTTCTTGACACCCCTGCACGAACGCGAGCATGGGCTCGATGCCGTAGCGGTCGAGCAGAAAGCCGACGAAAGAGCCGGCAAGCGCGTAGTCGCGCTGCGGGTCCGTCAGCGCAAAGACGAACACGACGTCTCGCAGTTCTCCGCGCGCCGCCAGGAACTCGCGCGCGACCGCGTCCATCTCGCGCCCGTTCCAGGAGCCCCCAGAGGTGAGCGCGACTGCCAGACCCTCGGCGAAGAACACCGGCGGCTGGCCGATTCGGCCCATCGCGGCGTGCACCAACTCGTGCGGGTGATACGGACGGACCGAGTCGACGCGCCCCGTCACCAGGTCCGTGACCCCCCAGGCGGGAAAGCCGATGCGCTCTTGCACCTCGGCAAGGCTCGCGTGGCGGTAGAACTGCATGCGCCAACCCGCAGGCGGCGGGCCGAACAACGAATCGAGACGCGCCAGGAAAGCCTCGCTGCGGCGCACGTCGACGTCGCGCGCACGGCGTGCGTAGTAGACGGCGTGCCCCGTCGACGCGACCCGAACCAGCTCCGCGCCCTCCGCGGGAGGCGGCATCAGCGACGGAATCAGCGACGAGACGAGAATCGTGGCCGCGACGGCGTTCGTGCGCATGCCACGCAGTCACGGCAAGCATCGCGCCTGTGAGGCTTCGTCCGCATCGCAATGATGGTGTTGCGGTTGGACGCCATGCGGCCGCGCCGTCCGCTCGGGAATCGACCGGCTCGTCGGGAGGAATGCCTCGGTCGGCCGGACGGGTCAGGCTGCCGGCGGCGCGAGCGCTGGCAGCACGACCTCGAAAGGCGTACCGCCGTTGCGAAGGGTTGGCCGGGCAGCGGGTGAGCGCCGCCCGCGTCGTGAGGGACCGTGACGTGTTCGAGCTGCACGGGTGGGCCGTCAGACCGACTGCACCGTCTCCCGCAGCACCGACATGACGGCCTCGTGCTCGTGGGCGAGGCTCGCGATGAGGGCGTCCGCCCCCGTGGCCTGGCCCTCTGCGCCCAGGCACTCGAGCCGCCGGCACAGGCTGGCCATCTTCTCCGCTCCGACGATGCCGGCGCTTCCCTTGAGGCTGTGCGCGGCTCCGCGCAACGCCGCGCCGTCGTTCTCGCGCGCGGCGAGCTGCATCTCACTGAGCCGCTCGCGGAAGCCCTCGTCGAACTCACGAACCAGGACAGCGAGGAAGCCCGGGCCGTCGTGCTCGAGGTCCTTGAGGTTCGACAGGGCCTGCTGGTCGACGAGCGTCACTCCGCGCTCGGGCCCCGGCTCGGTCGCCCGTCCGCCCCCCGTGGACGGCGCGTGCCGCTCCAGCGCCTGCTCGAGCGAGCCCAGGTCCGTGGGCTTCGCGAGGTAGTCGTCCATGCCAGCGGCGAGGCAGCGCTCGCGGTCGGCGCGAAGAGCGTTCGCGGTGAGGGCTACGATCGGGACGCGCGGGCCGTCCCCCTCGCGGCGGCGGATCTCGCGCGTGGCATCGAAGCCATCCACCTCCGGCATCTGGCAGTCCATGAAGACGAGGTCGTATCGCCGGCGCGTGATGGCCGCGATGCCCTCGCGACCGTCGGCCGCCAGATCGACGTCGCAGCCGAGACGCACCAACTGGGCGCGGGTCACGCGCTGGTTCACCAGGTTGTCCTCGACGAGCAGGACTTGGAGGCGTCGCGCCTGCGACGACCGTGGGCGAGGCGCGTCCGCGGGCGAGTCGGCGTGCCGCTCGGACGCGGCCGACTCCTCCTCCGGCGGGGCCTCGCCGAGCCGCACCGTGCAGGTGAACTCGCTGCCTTCCCCGGGCGTGCTCGACGCCGAGATCGCACCCCCCATCAGATCGACCAGCCGGCGCGTGATGGCGAGCCCCAATCCGGCGCCACCGTACCGTCGTCGGGTCGAGCTCTCGCCCTGAGTGAACGGCTCGAAGAGGTGCGGCAGAAACTCGGGAGCGATGCCCACCCCGGTGTCCCGCACTCGCAGTTGCAGGACGATCCCATCGGCGTCGTGGGCGCCGAGCTCGAAGAAGGTGGTGATCTCCCCCCGCTCTGTGAACTTGACCGCGTTGGTCAGCAGGTTGAGGAGGACCTGCCGCAGCCGGCCCGGGTCCCCGCACACGCGTCTCGGCACGTCCGGCGTGACCCGGCAGGACAGCTCCAGCCCCTTGCTCTCCGCCGTGGCCACCACCAGCGCCACGGTGTCCTCCGCGAGCCGCCGCGGATCGAACGCCACCCGTTCGAGGTCCAGCCGGCCCGCCTCGATGCGGGAGAAGTCGAGGAGGTCGTCGATGAGGTCGAGCAGCGCCTGTCCCGCGGTGCGGGCCATTTCGGCCTGCTCGCGCTGCTCGCGGCCCAGCGGGCCGTCGAGAAGGAGGCCGGTCGCGCCGAGCACCGCGTTGAGCGGCGTGCGCATCTCGTGGCCCATGACGGCGAGGAACTCGGACTTCGCGCGGGTCCCGGCTTCGGCGGCCTCCTTGGCCTGCCGCAGCTCCTCCAGGCGCCGGCGCGCCTCGCGCTCCGCCGCCTTGCCCTCGGTGATGTCCACCAATGCGGCGGTCACTCCCACCACGCGGCCGTCTTCGGCGCGAACCGCCGATTTCGCCACGAGGTACTCGCGCCCTTGGGCCCCGACCCGGGCCTCGTAGTGCCGCGTGCCGCCGTCGCGCAACAGCGCCCGATCGACTTCCTCGTGAAGGCCGACTTCCTCCGGGGACAGGAGGTCCTGGGTGCGGCGGCCGAGGATGGCCTCGCGCGGGCGCCCCATCAATCTCTCGAACGCGAGGTTGCACGCCAGGTAGCAGCCGTCCACGTCCTTGAGGAAGAGGGGGCTCGGCACGTTGTCGCTCACGAGCTGGAAGAGGGCCAGTTGCTTCCGTGCGTGGCGCTCCGCTCTCCGGCGGGCCTCGATCGATCGGGCGAGAGCCAGAGCGCCGCCGCCGCTGGCGGCGAGGAGGAGGGCGGCGAGGGCCAGATTGTGTCGGCGGGACGCGACGCTGCTCCGGTCGTGCCCCTCGTCCGGGAAGAGGATGCGCCACGTGCCGGAGGACGATCCATCCGGCGCGGAGAGGGTGAGAGTCTCCGCGTCGAGAGGCCCGGCCTTCGCCGCCGGCGCCAGGAGCCATCGCCCTTGGCCGTCCTGCAGGAAGGGTCCCTCCTCGCCCGGAGCCCTGAGGTCGGCGAACAGCTCGGCCGGCTCGACCTCGGCCACGAGCGACCATCGGTTCCCGTCCACGCCCGGCCCCAGCGGCAGGGCCAGGCAGAGCACGGGCGCTCCTTCGCCCGCCGGCAGCGCCCGATCGAGCAGCATGCTCCCGCTCGGGAGGGCGGACGCCGGCTTGGCGGATCCGCCGCACAGGGACGCATCGGGCCGCGGTTCGGCGCCGCCGGCGCCCGCCGGCGCCACCGTCACGCCGCGGCACCAGGCCTCGGCGGCCACGAACCGGGAGACATCTCGGGCCAGGGCCGCCTTCCTTTTCGGGTCGGGGTTCCCGACATAGTCCCGCACGACGCCGATCGCCCCGAGCATCTGCAGATCGGAGCGTGCGGTCGAGAGATCGCTCACCACGATGCGGCCGGCCAGCGCCAGCCGCGAGGCATGCTCGGCCTCGCGGGCGTTCCGGCGTGCCGTCTCCTCCGCCCAGTCGCGGGCACCGACCAGCGCGACGACGGGTACCGCGGCCGCCAACCAGTAGAGCAGGGCGCGGAGCAGCAGGCGAGCGCGGCCGCCGGAACTCGGCAGAACCGCTCTGGTCCACATGTGAGCTCTCCCTTCGCTCTCAGTGCCCGCCCAGGAGCGTACGGACGGCCTTGAGCACGTCGTCAGGATTCCCCGACTTCTCCACGAAGAGGAGATCCGGGCCGGCGGGCACGAGCTGCTCCATGCGCTCCTTCGGAAGACCGGAGTAGACGACGATGGGGATCTGCATGGTCGCCTGCATGCGGCGCAGACGGTCGAGGACGGCCCTGCCCCCTCCGCCCGGCATGGCCAGGTCGAGCACGACCAGGTCAGGCTGGGCCTGTCGTGCCACCATCGATCCCTGCAGCGCGTCGAGGGCGGTGAAGACGCGGTAGCCCGCCCTGCCGAGGACCGCCTTGAGGTACGTGAGCACCGGACGGTCGTCGTCGATCACGAGTATCCGCTCGCCAGCCATGGCCATCTCCGTCCTCCGCTCCGACCCCGGGCCGCAAGGGCCCGGCGTCTGTGTTCCCAGCCACACCTTCCGGCAAGGAACGGGCCAACCGGGCGAAGCAGACCAAGGTGCTCTGCTCCAGCGGGATGCGGGATGCCGACGCGCCGGCGGCTCGTTCGCCAGGCGGGAAAGCCTCCCGGGTCGGGAGGAAATGCGGCCGCGGCCCCTGCCCGCGAGGGCCCGGCCGGCTCACCGCAGGTCGCCGTCCCGGTCCTCGTACGGGCGGCTGCCGAAGAGGGCACCGCCACTTCCGTCGAGGGCCATGGCGCACTCGAGCACGAACGGCCCGCCCGACCTGCCGAGGAACGTCAGCCGCACGCGCCCGGCCACGTGCGGGCACCCGCTGCGGACGAGCGCGAGCATGGCCGCCGCGTCCGGGGGATCCAGCACCTCGCCGAGCGTCGCGCCGGACACCTCGCCCGCCGACGCGCCGAGTAGCCGCGCCATCGTCGCGTTGCAGCTCAGGACGCGCCCGCTACCGTCGAAGCGGAGAGCCCCGAGGAGCTCCATCTCCATGACCAGGCGCTCGAGCGGCAAGACGGCGCCAGCAGGCCTCGCGTCGGCACGACCATCCCAGAACCTCATGCGACCGGAGAAGGGCAACGCCCGTGCCACCCTCTACTGGCGCCCACCGAGGCGAGGTGGAGGTGGGCCCCGGACTGGTGCCGACTTGGCCGTAGATCGCGGTCGCTGCGAGCCTTCGCGGGCCGAGCGCGCAGCGTCCGGAGCGCGCACCACCCGGCCCGGGCTGCGCCGTGCCCCGGCCCGGGAACCGAACCGCAGGTCGGGCGTAAGACCCGAGCGCTCCGGGAGGCGATCCCGAACCCGTGGCAGGAGCGTCGGAGCGCGAGCGGTTCGTAGCCGCTGTGGTTCAGCGACTTGACTCGCCTGGCGCCTCCCGGCACGTGCCCTGCATCAGTGGAGGGGCGGTACGGGCCCGGCAGGCCCGGAACCGGAGAGAGAGATGCAGATGAAGACGGCCGCCAGGCGATCGGCAGACGCGCAGTCCGCGAAGGACCGCGGTCTGTCGGGGCCCGGCCGGCGTCGATGGGTCAGGGTCAAGGTCGTCACGGACGCGGAAACCTACGTGGGAAGCCTTCGTCTCGCCAGCCCGGCTGGCGGTCTGCGCGAGCTGGTCGAGGCCGACCGCTCCTATCTGGCGCTGTGGAGCGCGACTCACGGGAGTTCCGGCGCCTTCGAGGAGTTCGTGGCCATTCACAAGAGCGCGATCCGTGTCGTCGTGCAGCTCGGCGCGAGCGGCCAGCTCGGGTCGTGCGGCGAAGAGGAGTGAACCGTGGCGACCCTTCACTTGCAGTCGCCTTCCGGCCCGGCATCGAGTCGGAGGCGGGAGATCCTCGACCTGTACGCCAGCCTCGCGGGGAGCAGCCACGCTCAGGTCCTTGGCGTCCCACCGGGCGCGAGCCCCGCGACTGTCAGGGAGGCGTTCGTCGCCCTCGCCCGGCGGCTCCACCCTGACACCCTGGCTCCCGGCGACGCCGACCTGCGCGATCAGCTTCAGGCGATCTTCATCCGCCTGAACGACGCCTACCGAAGCCTCGGCAGCGACCACCCGACGACGAGGGCCGCGAAACGCTCCCCGGACCCGCCGCGTGAGACCACCGCCCCGAAGGTCCTGCCACCGCCCAATCCGCCCGTCGCCCCTCCGCCGCCTCCGAACCCGGCTGAGCGGCACGCCCGGGTCGAGGAGGCCCTGGCGTCCGCCGAAGCCTTGATCGCGCGCCGGGAGATCGAGGAGGCCGTGAGTGTGCTGCACGACGTGCACAGCCTGGCGAACGACGGCCAGCGGCGTCGCATGCGCCTCATCCTCGCCCGCGCCTATGTCGGGGACCCGCGCTGGCGGCGCTACGGCCTGGGCCTGCTGAACGAGATGCTGGAAGAGACGCCGGAGGATGCGGACGCTCTCACCCAGCTGGGTGTGCTGTACCACCGCGAGAAGCAGCTGGCCCGCGCGGAGGCGACACTTCTTCGGGCGCTCGCGGCCGAACCCGGGCAAGCAGAAGCCCGCCAACACCTGCGCGCCGTGCGCGCGGCACGGGAGGGCGACCGGACGCCCGGCCGGAAAGAAACGCCCGGGCGGCGCGCCCTGGTGGCCCGCCTGCGCTCGATCGGACGGCAGTGGATCAGGAGGACGCCATGTTCATGACGTCACGCGAACCCGAAGTCCCGGCGGCTCAGGGCCACGAGCCGGACGCAGGCCATCCCGAGCGCTTCACCCATCCTGCCGGCTCCCTCTGCCACCACGTCCTCGTGGTGGACGACGACACCGCTTTCGCCGGCACGGTGGTCGACACGCTGAATGACCGGGACATCGAGGCGGTCGCGGTGAGCGACCCCAACGAGGCGCTCGCGCTCGCCCGACGGACGCCCTTCGCCGCCGCCGTGCTGGACCTGATCATGCCCGAAATGGACGGGCTCGAGCTCGCGCGCGAACTGCGCCGCGCCAATCCCGCGACCGAGGTCGTGCTGCTGACCGGCCACGCGGACATGCGCTCCGCCATCGAAGGGATCCGCAACGAGCTGTTCGACTACCTGGAGAAGGACTCGCTGCCGTCGATCCGGCTGCGCCGGGCGGTCCGGGCCGCCATCGCCCGCAGCGAGCTGCGGGCCGAGAACCGGCGGCTCGTGAGCGGCCTGCAGGAGACGACGCGACGGCTCGAGGTCCTGACCGAGCTGAGCGCACGGCTCGCGGCCGAGTCCCACCTCGACAGCGTGGTCACGGAGCTCGTCCGAGCGACCCGCCAGCTCGTGGGTGCGGAGGCGGTTCGCCTGGTGATCATGGAGCGGAACCACCTCGGAGACATGACGATCCGGTCGGCCTTCGGCGACGGGGAGGTGGTCCTCGGCGCGCAATTCGGCCAGGGGGACGGGATCTCCACGGGGGTGGCCGCGAGCGGCGCCCCGGTGCGGGTGGAGGTTCCCCGCGATCATCCCGGCTACTCCTCCCGTTGCGACGACATGGGCACGGCGCTCCCCGGACTGCTCTGCGTGCCCCTCGTGCGCCCCACCCTGGCCGGGGCGCTCACCGCCGCCGGCCGGGCGCGACCGTTCTCGGACGACGACCTCGCCCTTCTCGCCGCGCTCGCCCGCCAGGGCGCGATCGCCATCGAGAACACCCGTGCCCACGAGGTCGACCGCAACTTCTTCACCCACGCCACGGAGATGCTCGTCTCGCTGCTCGACTCTCACGACCTCCACTACGAGGGCCACTCGCACGCGGTGGCGGCCCTGGCCGACATGGTGGCGCGGAGGCTGGGCCTCCCCGAGGAGGAGCGTCGCACGATCCACTTCGCCGCCCTGCTCCACGACGTCGGCAAGCTGCGGCTGCCCCCAGGCCTCCTCGCGTCGACCGCGCCGCTCACCGCCGAGGAGCGAGTCCTCGTGCGCCAGCACCCGGCCCTGGGGGTCGAGATCCTCCGCCCCGTGGCTAAATGGGACCTCCTGGCGCCGATCATCCACACGCACCACGAGCGGTGGGACGGCCACGGCTACCCCCGCGGGCTGGCGGGCAACGAGATCCCCCTCGGCGGCCGCATCGTGGCCGTCGCGGAGGCCTTCGATGCCATGACCCGGTCGGCCTCCTGCGGCGCGGGGCGAACGCTCGACGAGGCGCTGGGGGAGATCGAGGCCTGCGCGGGCACGCAGTTCGATCCGGCCATCGCGCGACTGTTCATCGAGGAGCACCGGCTCAACCGCGAACAGCTCCGCGCCGCGTAGGGACCGATGGCCGCGGCTGGCGGAGGTGCTAGACTCGCTGCCGTGCCGCAGTCGCCTTGGTCGCCGGGCGACGAGGGGCGTGCGCGCCTCGTCGAAGCGGCGCGGCTCGCGAACGTAGGCCGCCTCGTTCCTGCGGTCGCGCACCAGCTGGCGACGCCGCTCGCCTCGATATCGCTGCGCGCGGAGAGCCTCGAGAGCGACCTTCAGGGCCCCGAGGGCGCGGTTCCGCGTGACAAGCTCGACAGGTACCTCCGGGCCATTTCCGTCGAAACCCTGCGCTGCCAAGAGCTGCTGGCCACGCTGCGGGTCTTCGCCCGCCCCCCCGACCCGGCCTTCGGCGAGGTGGACGTGAACGCGCTCTGCCGGGGCGCGGCTGCTCTCGTCCTGCACGAGGCCATGCGGCGGCAGATCGAGGTGCAACTCGACCTGGACAAGGCGCTCCCCTCGATCCGGGGCTGTGAGGGGCGGCTGGGCCAGGCCGTGCTTTCGCTCCTGATGAACGGACTGGACGCCAGCCCGGCCGCGGGGCGAGTCGTCCTCGAGACCCGGGTCGACGGACCTGGCGAGGTGGTGGTGACGGTGACCGACGAGGGCCCCGGAGTGTCGGATGACGTCCGACTCCGGCTCTTCGAGCAGCCTGCAGACCGCGGGCCAGGATTGGCACTCTTCGCCTGCCGGTTGATCGCCGAGCAGCACGCAGGCTCGATCGAATGCGCAACGGGGCACGGCCGGGGCGGCCGGTTCGTCCTGCGGATCTCCTCGGGCTCGCGGCAGGGAGAGCACGATGACGAGCGCGCCTGAGCGCATCTCGGTGCTCGTCCTCGAGGACGACGCGTCGTTCGCGGCCACGATTCAGGAGGAGCTGCGGGCGCGCGGGCACGAGGTCGAGACGACCTCGTCGGTCGCCCACGCGCGCGAATGCCTGCGCGACGGAGGGTTCGATGTCGCGCTGCTGGACCTGCAGCTGCCCGACGGGAGCGGCATGGAGGTGCTGCGGGAGATCGCGACCGAGAGCCTGCCCGTAGAGGCCCTCGTGCTGACCGGCCACGCCGAGGTGCCCACCGCTCTGGAGGCGATGCGCCTGGGAGCCTACGACTACCTCACCAAACCGCCGCGCCTCGAGGAGCTCCACGTCCAGGTGGCCAGGGCGGCGGAGAAGGCGCGGCTGCGCCGCGAGAACGTCGCGCTCCGGGTCCGCCTCCGTCGCCACGAGACGCTGCAGGGCTTCGTGACCGACGACCCGGCGACGAAGCAGCTCGTCGCCACCCTCGAGACGGCCGCCGCCTCGTCCCTGCCGATCCTAATCCAGGGCGAAACCGGGACCGGCAAGGAGCTGCTCGCGCGTGCGCTGCACGACCGAAGCCCGCGAAACGCCTTCCCGTTCGTGCCCATCAACTGTGCGGCCCTGCCCGAGACCCTGATCGAGAGCGAGCTGTTCGGCCACGAGCGCGGGGCGTTCACGGGGGCGGTCGATCGGAAGAGCGGGCTCTTCGAGGTCGCCACGCGGGGCACGGTGTTCCTCGACGAGATCGGCGAGCTGAGCCTGGCCCTTCAGTCGCGGCTGCTGCGCGTCCTCGAGAGCCAGGAGTTCTTCCGGGTCGGCGGCACCCGCGCCGTGCGCGTGGACGTGCGCGTCGTCTCCGCCACGAACCGGGACATCCGGGCGGACGTGCAGGCCGGGCGCTTTCGCGAGGATCTCTACTACCGGCTGAACGGGGTCGCCTTTCGAGTGCCTCCGCTCCGCGAGCGCCGCGGGGACATCCCTCTCCTGGCCCGGCACTTCCTCGATCGCGGTGGCAGCGGCCGGATGCTGGAACCGTCCGCCCTCGAGGTGCTCGCGTCCTACGACTGGCCGGGCAACGTTCGGGAGCTCGAAATGGTCATCGGTCGCGCCGCGCTGCTAAGTCCCGGTGCGGGCATCCGCGCCGAGGACCTTCCCGTCGACGTCCGCCCGCGCGCAGCCCCGCGTGTCCTGCGGACCGATCTCACCCTGGCGGAGATGGAGAAGGAGTACGTCCAGACGGTGCTGGACAAGAACCGCGGCCATCGCGCGCGGACCGCGGAGGCGCTGGGGATCGACCCCAAGACCCTCTACAACAAGCTGCGCGCCTGGGGTGTGGTGGCGGAGGAGCCCTAGTGCCCTCGATGGCGGATCGTCCAGGACGATCCTCGCTGGGCCTCGTCGCCGGCAGCCTCGCCACGGGCGTGGCCGTGGCTCTGCTGCTCGTCTGGTGGGTCCGCCGTGAGCGCGCGGCGCACCTGGAGGAGTGGCGCGCTCGCCTCTCGGCGACGGTGGAGGACCGGCGGGCCGGCCTGGACACTTGGATCGAAGAGAGGATAGGCGGCGCTCTGGCTATCGCACAGTACCCGTCGACGCTCTCCCTTCTCGATCGGCGGGCGCGGCCCTCGCAACCTTTCTCCGAGGAGGGCCGCGGGGCCGACCACGTGCGAGACGTGCTGGACCGCCTTCGCAGCGTCTACCACTACCGGGCGGTCTGGATCGTCGACGCGTCGGGCGGCATCGCCGCGAGCAGCGGCTCCCTGGAGCCCGACTTTACTTGCCTCGAGATCGCCCGCGAGGTGCAGGCGCGCCGCGAGCCTCTCGTCGCCTTCCACGAGCGATCGGACGGCGCGGTGGTGGCCGGCGCGGCCGCGCCCGTTCTGGCTTCCGAGGGCCGTCCGCTGGGGGCCGTCCTGATCGAGATCGACCCCAGGCGGAACGTCTACCTCATGCTGACGACGGAGCCCTCCCCGACCCGGAGCGGGGAGACGCTCCTCGTGAAGAAGGAAGGCGCCGACGTGGTCTTCCTCTCCCCGCTGCGGCACGGAAAGGGGGGGCCGCTGCTCGCGCGGCGGCCTCTTGCGTCGTCAGGGCTCGCGGCGACCGCCGCGCTCTCGGGGGTCGGGACCTTCGGCGAGTTCGTCGACTATCGGGGAGCGAGAGTCCTCGCCGCGACCGGACGCCTCCGCAACGCGCCCTGGAGGATCGTGACGAAGATCGACGCGGACGAGGCCTTCGAGGTCTATGACGAGCAGATGCGACAGAGCGCGGCCGCCGCCTCCGGGCTGCTCCTCGCCGCGGCGGGGGTCGCCTTCGGCCTGTGGCGCCAACGCACCGCCTCGTCCCGCCTCGCCCTCGCCCGGAGCGAGGCTCGCTTCGGCCTCCTGCTCGAGCACGCGGCCGACGCGATCCTCTTCGTGCGTCAGGACGGCAGGATCGCCAACGTCAACCGCCGGGCGGAAGAGCTCTACGGGTACCGCCGCAGCGAGCTGCTCGCCATGCACATCCACGACCTCTGTCCGCCCCCGGGGCGCGCGGATGTGGTGGGTACCGACGTACGGATGCGCATGGTCGCCGCGGGACACAGCTCCGGTCTGGCGTTCGCGGAGGACCACCTCACCCGCGACGGCCGGCTCGTTCCCGTCGAGGTGTCGGGCCGGCTCGTGGAGCTGGATGGAGAAGGTCTCTTCCTCGCGATCGTCCGCGACGTGCGCGAGCGAAAGGCGGCCGAGAAGCGCATCGCGCTGCTCAACCGCCTGTTGCGCACCCTCTCCGAGGTCAACCGGGCCATGGCCCGGGAGAGCGATCCGGAGCGGCTCGTCAGCGAGGCCTGCCGGATCCTAGTGGCCCACGGCGGCTTCCGCATGGCCTGGATCGGCCTCGGCGACCCCGGAACCGGTCAGGTCGTGCCCGTCGCCTGGTCCGGGCACGATGACGGCTACCTCTCCGAGGTCGTCGTGGGGAAGGACGAGACGCCGTTCGGACACGGGCCCGTGTCGACGAGCCTCCACGAGGGGCGCACGGTGGTCGTCAGCGACGTCGAGACCGACGAGCGGCTCAGCCCGATGCGGGAGGCGGCTCGGCGGCGGGGTTACCGCTCGCTCGCCGCCGCCCCGGTTCCCACTGGCGGGGGCACTCCGACCGTCCTCGCCCTCTACGCGGCAGAGCCGGGGTTCTTCGAGGCGGAGGTGGTGAAAGTCGTCGAGGAGCTGGCGGGCGACGTCGGCTTTGCGCTGCGTTCGATCGAGACCGATCGCGAGCGGACGCAGGCCCTCGAGGACCTGTGCTCCTCCGAGGCCGCCCTGCGGGAGAGCGAGGCTCGATTCAAGCGCCTGGCCGAGAACGCACCGGACGTGATCTACCGCCTGCGCCTGTGGCCTTCCCCCGCCGTGGAGTACGTGAACCGCGCCGTCGAGGTGATTGGTCACTCCCCCGACGAGTTCCTCGCCGATCCCGGCTTGCTCGGGCGCCTCATCCACCCCGACGACCTGCACGTCATGGAGGCCACGTTCCGCGGCGAGCTCTCCCCGACACAGCCCACGCGCATTCGTTGGGTGCGCGACGACGGGTCGATCGTCTGGACGGAGATCCACAGCGTGGCCGTGCGCGACGGCGACGGACGCGTCGTGGCCGTGGAGGGCATCTCGCGCGACGTCACGGGACGCGTCGCCGCGGAGCAAGCGCTGCGCCGGCTGTCGGCCGCGGTCGAGCAGAGCCCCGTCTCGGTCCTGATCACCGATGCCCGCGGCGCGATCGAGTACACGAACCCCGCCTTCACCCGCCTGACCGGCTACACGCTCGAGGAGGTGAAGGGCCGCAACCCCCGGCTCCTGCAATCCGGGCACACCCCGGTCGAGACGCACGCGGATCTCTGGCGGACCATCTCCTCCGGCGGCGAATGGCGCGGTGAGATGTCGAACCGGAGAAAGGACGGCTCGATCTACCTCGAGCGCGCCTCGATCTCAGGCATCAGGGACGCGGATGGTCACCTCCTCAGTTACCTCTCGGTGGCCGAGGACATCACCGAGTTCCGGCGGGCCGAGGAAGTCCTGCGCGAGACGCGCGAGCAGCTCCTCCAGGCGCAGAAGCTCGAGGCGGTGGGTCGCCTGGCGGGCGGGGTCGCCCACGACTTCAACAACATCCTGGGGGTCGTGCTCGGCCACGCGGAGTTCGTCCTCCATGAGCTCCATTCCGGAGACGAGAACCGGCCGCGACTGGAGCAGATCATGGCCGCGGCCCGGCGAGCCGCGGACCTGACGCGGCAGCTCCTCGCCTTCTCCCGCCGCCAGGTGCTCCGTGCGCAGGTCGTGAACCTGAACGCGGTGGTCCTGGACACGCGCGAGATGCTGCAGCGCCTGATCGGGGAGGACGTCGAGCTGCGGACGTGTCTCGAGGCGGACCTCGGGCAGGTGAAGGTCGACCCAGGGCAGATGGGCCAGGTGCTCGTCAACCTCGCGTTGAACGCCAGGGACGCGATGCCCGAGGGGGGCACCCTCGCCGTGGAGACGGCCAACGCGACGCTGGACCAGCCGCTCGCCGGGGAGCCGGACACCCTCCTCGCCGGGTCCTACGTGCGGCTCCGGGTCTGCGACACCGGCACGGGCATCGAAGATGTCTTCCGCCGGCACATCTTCGAGCCGTTCTTCACGACCAAGGCGCAGGGCCTCGGGAGTGGCCTCGGCCTCTCCACCGTCTACGGCATCGTCACGCAGAGCGGTGGCACCATCCAGGTCGACAGCTCCCCGGGCCGGGGAACCGCCTTCACGATCTACCTCCCGCGCCTCGAAGACGCGGCCGTGGTCGTACCCGCGGTCCCCGTGGAGGAGGCGCCGCGGGGCGGAGCGGAGACGATCCTGGTCGTCGAGGACGAGGGCGAGCTGCGCTCGCTGATCTGCGAGGTCCTGGGCGCTGCCGGCCACACCGTACTCGCCGCCGCGAGCGGGCCCGAGGCCCTGGCACGGGCGGAGTCCCACGCCGGGTCCGTTCAGCTCCTGCTGACCGACGTCGTCATGCCCGGCATGAACGGCCGGGAGCTGGCGGAACGCCTCACCGCCCTGCGGCCCGGATTGCGGGTCCTCTTCATCTCCGGGTACGCGAGCGATGTCATCGCGAAGCGTGGCGTTCTCGAGGAACGGGTCGACCTGCTCGAGAAGCCGTTCTCGCGGGCAAGCCTGCTCCGGCGGGTCCGCCGGGCCCTCGACGGCAAGCCCTTCAACCCTGCAGCGCCTCCCGGATCTTGGAGGCCAGCGCCTCGCGCGTGAAGGGCTTCTGGATGAAGAGCTGGCCCTGGCCCACGATCTTGGGCTGCGTCGTGGCGTTCGCCGGGTATCCCGACATCATGACCGTCCGCAGGCCGGGCTTGATCCGCTCCAGAAGTCCTTGGAGTTCGTTCCCATTCATCGTGGGCATCACCACGTCGGTCAGGAGCACGTGGATCTCCCCGGGGTGCATCTGGCAGAGGAGAACCGCCTCCCCCGGTGAGCTGGCGGCGAGGACCGTGTACCCGAGCGACTCCAAGCTGTCCCTGACGATCTGGAGGAGAGCAGGCTCGTCCTCGACGAGCAGCACCGTTTCGGTCCCGGTGAGCGACCGCTCGTCCCCCTTCTCGGCCGGTCGCTCGGCCTCCTCGGAGGAACGGCGCAGGTAGACCTCGAACGTCGTGCCATGGCCCGGCTCGCTGTGGACGTCGATGAACCCGGTGTTCTGCTTGACGATGCCGTAGACGGTGGCGAGGCCCAGGCCGGTTCCCTTGCCCTCGGGCTTTGTCGTGAAGAAGGGCTCGAAGACCTGCCCCCGTGTGGTTTCGTCCATCCCGACCCCGGTGTCGCCGACCGCCAGCCGAACGTACTCCCCGGGCCGGAGCCCGGGACGCGTGCGGCAGGCCTCGTCGTCCAGGACGACGTTGGAGGTCTCGACCGTGATCACCCCCACGTCCGGGATGGCGTCGCGCGCGTTGGTGACGAGGTTGACGAGGATCTGGTCCACCTGGGCGGGATCGATCTTCACGTTCCACAGGCCCTCGCCCGCCACGATCCGCAGCTCGACGTCTTCGCCGATCAGCCGAGGCAGCATCTTCGCCAGGGAGGCAACCGCCTCGTTCAGCCCGAGCACCCGGGGCATAGCGATCTGCCGGCGCGCGAAGCCCAGGAGCTGCCGCGTGAGGCTGGCTGATCTCTCCACCGTGCGAACGATTTCCCTGAGGTCGTGATGCAGCGGATCGAGCGGCGCGAGCCGTCCCAGGCCCCGCTCGGCATAACCGAGAATGACAGCCAGGGCGTTGTTGAAGTCGTGGGCCACACCGCCCGCCAGCCGGCCGATGGCGTCCAGCCTCTGCGCGGCGCGGAGCTGCCGTTCCAGCCGACGACGCTCGCTGATGTCCGACTTGACGGCCACGAAGTGACTGATTTCGCCCGACTCGTCCCGCACCGGCGTGATGGTCATCTCCTCGAGATAGAGGGAGCCGTCCTTGCGGCGATTGGTGATCTCGCCGCGCCAGACGTTCCCGGCGAGGATCGTGTTCCACAGGCCCGCGAAGAACGCCCGATCGTGCCTGCCCGAGTTGACGAGCTCGCGGGGATTCTTGCCGAGGGCCTCCTCGGCCGAGAATCCGGTGAGCGCCTCGAAGGCCGGGTTGATCCACTCGACGTGCCCCTCGCGGTCGGTGATCACGACCGCGTTGGCGGCGGCGTTCAGTGCCGCGCCCTCCACGCGTAGCGCCGCCTCGGCCCGCTTGCGTTCCGTGACGTCGCGAACGATGGCCCACATGCCGGTGGGCTCTCCCGCATCGTTCCGCAGCAGGAACGTGCGCAGCTCGACCGGGAACACGGTGCCGTCCTTGCGGACGTATTCCTTCTGGTACACCTCGGAGTGGCCCCGCGGGAGGATCTCCTCCGTGACGATGCGCGCCTCGAAGGCCTGCCATCGCTCAGGGGTGATTTCGGGATAGGTCAGCCGGCTCAGCTCTTCCGCGTCGTAGCCCAACATCTCCTGGTAGGCCCGGTTCGTCTCCAGGATGCGTCCCGACATGTCGACGAGCACGAACGCGTCGCGCATGCTCTCGTGCAGGCGGCGGTAGCGTGTCTCGCTCTCCCGCAGCGCGACCTCCGCCTCTTGGCGCGCGCGGCGCCCTTCGGCCTCGTCGACTGCTCGCCGCACCTTGAGAGCGAGCCTCTCGAGCCGGTCCTTCCGCACGTAGTCCGTGGCGCCCTGCTTGAGCAGCTCCACCGCGCTGTCCTCGCCGATCGCCCCCGAGACACAGATGAAGGGCGTGCCCGGACGGAGGGCGCCGGCCAGCCGTAGCGCTGCGGGCGCGTCGAAGCCAGGCAGCTCGTAGTCGGCCAGGATGACGTCGTACTCCCCGTGGCGCAGGAAGGACTCGAATTCCCGCTCGTTGGCGGCCCAGTCCACCCGCACCGGCCGGCCCGCGTCGGCCAGCCGCTCGCGTACGAGCTCGGCGTCGCGGGACGAGTCCTCGAGGTGGAGGACGGTCAGCGACGGGTCCGCGTCACTCGGAGGGCCCATCGGATGCGCCTTTCTCCGGTGGCAGCTCGTTGAGGAGGGCCCACAAGACCCCGATGTGCTTCACCGCGGTGACGAACTCGGCGAACTTCACCGGCTTCACCACGTAGGCGTTGACCCCCAGCTCGTAGCTCCGGACCACGTCCTGCTCCTCGCGCGAGGAGGTCAGCATCACGACCGGCGTCGGCTTCAGGGCCGGGTCGGCGCGGATGGCCCGCAGGACTTCGAGTCCGTCCATGCGCGGCATCTTGATGTCGAGGATCACCACCGCCGGGCGGCCGGGCCGGCGGAGCCGGAACGCTCCCTCGCACCGGAGGTACGCCAGTGCTTCGACGCCGTCCCGGACGACGACCACGTCGTTGACCAGGTTGTGATCGGCCAGGGCCGCGAGCGTCAGCTCGACGTCCTTGGGGCTGTCGTCCGCCAGCAGGATGGGTCTCAGCTCGGACATGGCCCGTCTCCTCCCGGTCGGGGCAGGCTGAAATAGAACGCGGCGCCTGTGCCCGGCTCCCCTTCGGCCCAGGTGCGGCCTTCGTGCCGGGACACGATGCGCCGGACCGTGGCCAGGCCGATGCCCGTTCCCTCGAACTCCGCCTCGGAGTGCAGGCGCTGGAACACCCCGAACAGCTTGTGTGCGTATCGCATGTCGAAGCCGACGCCATCGTCCCGCACGAAGAACACCGTCTCGCCAGGCTCCTCGAGGAAGCCGACCTCGATGCGGGCATTCGCCTTCGTCCGTGTGTACTTGATGGCGTTGCCCAGGAGGTTGGCCCACACCAGGCGCAGCATCGCGCCGTCGCCGCGGGCAGGCGGCAGGTCGGCGATGACCCACTCGATCCTGCGGCCGGCGCAGTCGTTCGCGAGGGAATCCACGGCTTCCCGCACCGTCCGGTTCATGTCCACGACGGTCTCGTGCATCTCCGCCCGACCGTTCCGAGAGAACTGCAGCAGCTCGTCGATCAGCCGGCCCATCTGGCGGGCGGAATCGGCGATGGTGTCCGCGTAGTGCCGTCCCTGCGCGGTCAGCTCACCGCGGCAGCGCTCGAGCAGCAAGTCGACGTACCCGTCGATGTGGCGCAACGGAGCCCGCAAGTCGTGCGAGACCGAGTACGAGAACGCCTCCAGCTCCTGGTTGGCGGCCTTCAGTCGGTTGGTGCGCTCGACCACCCGCTGCTCCAGCTCGGCGTTGAGGGTTCGGATTTCCTCCTCCGCCCGCTTGCGCTCGGTGATGACGTCGAAGACTGCGACGAAGTGCTCCCGCTCGGGGCTAAACACGGAGATCGAGAACCACATGCCCAGGCTGGACACGTAGGTCTCGAACCTCTCCGGCACGCCGGTCGAGGCGACCCGGCCGTAGGTCTCGAACAACCCCGGATCGGACTCCTGGATTCCGGGAATCACCTCGCTCACGCGGCGCCCGATCACGTTTCGCAGCCCGGTCAGCCGCTCGAACGCCTCGTTCACGTCGAGATAGACGAAGTCCACCGGACGCAGGTGCTCGTCGAAGAGCATCCGGCAGCCGGCGAGCCCCTCCTGCATGTTCTCGAAGAGCCGGCGATAGCGCTGCTCGCTCCGCTGCACCGCCTCCGCCGCCGCCCTGCGCTCGCTGATCTCCTCGATCGCGCCCAACGTGCGCACCGGCTGGCCGGCTACGTCCCTGAGCACGGCCATGTTGACGTTGACCCAGGTCTCGCTGCCGTCCTTGCGGAGGTAGCGCTTCTCCATCCGATAGCTCGGCGCTTCGCCGCGAACCACACGCCCAAAGGCTTGCCGGTCGGCCTCGCGATCCTCCGGGTGCGTGATGTCGGGAAGGCGCAACTCCAGCAGTTCGCTTTCGGAGTACCCGGTGATCGCGCACATCTTCCGGTTCACGCGCAGGAACTTGCCGGTGTGCGGATCCGCCTGCGCCATGCCGATCGAGGCCGCGTCGAAGATGGTGCCAAGCTGTTCCTCGCGTTTCCTGAGGGTCTCCTCCGCCAGGTGTCTTTCCCGGACCGACCGGAGCTCCTCCTGTCGCCGGACGAACCCGAGCCCTGCCCCGGCGGCGAGGAGCGTGATGCCCACCAGCGCCACCAGCATCCACCGCCGCTCGCGTAGCGGCGCGTAGACTTCCGCGGCGTCCATGCGGGCGACCAAGGACCAGGGCGAATCGCGCACGAGGCGCACCGCGGCCACCACCGGCACCCCGCGGTAGTCGACGCCGTCCTCGGCCCCCTCCTGCCCGAGTACCGCCTTGGCGGCGGGCAAGCTGCCGTTCGTCAGGGGCCATCGCAGCTTGAGGGCGGCGTCTTTCTGGAACCGGAGCGGGTTCAGAAACAGGACGTCGTTGCCGTCCCGGCGGACGAGAAGCGTCTCGGCTGTGCTGCTGTCCCCAGGCCAGCGCTGCAGGAGAGGATAGAGATACCTCTCGGGATCGATCCGCAGGACGACCGCCCCCAGGGTGCGAGAGTCGCCTGCGTCGAGTATGGGAGCTAGGACCGCCAGCCGGACGGGCCCGTCCGGTGCGTCCCGATGGAAATCAATGAAGCTCGCCCGCCCTGACCGCATGACCCCGAGAGCATCCTGTACGACGTGAGCCGCCTGCGGCTCGGGCCGGTCAGGCACGGACATCCGGGGAACGCCTCGGGCATCGAGCAGGATCACCCGGTCGTACCGGTAGGCCGCCTGGACGTTGCCGAGCCATGCTCGAATCCGCGCCTGCGTCCCCCCGTCGTCAGGCCCTTCGAACCACCGCCGCACCAGCCCGGAGAAGGCCGGGTTGCCGCAGAACACGGAGGCATCACCGAGCCGCTCGCGTCGCCAGTGCGCGAGGTCGCTGACCTTCAGATCGGCGACGGCCGAGAGCTCACGCTCGACTTCGACGCGGAAGTGGTGCTCGTAGCTCCGGTAGGAGAAGTACCCGGCGGTCGTAATGCCCGCCGTCAGGAGCACGAAGAGCGCGACGAAGACGAGGCCGGCGCGGCGTGAGCTAGGCGCGGTGACGCTAGTCGACATGCCTTCTTACTGACTACACAGTGTCAATCATACTCGAAGCAGAGGCTCGCCCAGCAGGTGTCCAGGGCCCGGCCGGCCCGGCGACTGGTCTAGGCGAGGGCCTCGGCGACGCTGTCCAGGAGCGAGGCCCCGGAGAACGGCTTCGAGAGGAAGCGCCTCCCGGGGCCGATCTCTCCCTGGCGCGCGAGGACGTCGGCGGCGAAGCCCGACACGAAGAGCACACGCAGCCCGGGCCGCAGCGCGGCGAGGCGGTGAGCGAGATCCCCTCCGCCCAGGCCGGGCATCACCACGTCCGTCACCAGCAGGTCGAGAGGCTCGCTCGAACTCTCGGCCCAGGCCAGGGCTTCCGCCGGGCTGCCCGCGGCCCGAACCGTGTACCCCCTCGCTTCCAGCAGCTCGACCATCAGCGCCCGCACCCCCGGGTCGTCCTCGACCAGCAGGAGCCGCCCCGACGCGCGCACCGGCAGCGGCGCACGCGGAACGGCGGCCGCCTCTTCCTCCCCCTCCTCCACGCGCGGCAGGTAGATCTTGAAGGTGGTGCCCCGGTCCTTCTCGCTGTAGACCCAGATGAATCCGCCGCTCTGCTTGACGATGCCGTACACGGTCGAGAGCCCCAGACCGGTCCCCTCCCCCCGCTTCTTGGTGGTGAAGAAGGGCTCGAAGACCCGGCGCTGGGTCTCGGCGTCCATCCCCAGCCCGGTATCGCTCAGCGCCAGCATCGCGTAGCGGCCGGCCGGGCAGGGCCGGTGGGTCGCCGCGTAGCAACCGTCCAACTCCGCGTTGGCGAGCTCGATCGCGAGCCTGCCCCCTCGGGGCATGGCGTCCCGCGCGTTCACCGCGAGGTTCAGGAGGATCTGCAAGATCTGGTCGGGGTCTCCGCGCACGCTCCAGAGGTCCGGCGGCGCCACGACGGACAGGGTGACGTCCTCGCCGATGACTCGCTCGAGCATGGGCCGGGCCTCGCCGACGACGTTGTCCAGGCGCAGCACTCGGGGCTCCATCACCTGCTGGCGGGTGAACGCGAGCAGCTGCCGGGTGAGGGACGCCGCGCGGTCGACCGCCCAGAGGATCTCCTCGACCCGCTTGCGCCCCGGCGTCTCCTTTGCCACCTCGGCGCGGAGGAGTTCCCCGTGGCCCTTGATCACGCTGAGGAGGTTGTTGAAGTCGTGGGCGACACCTCCGGCCAGGCGCCCGATCGCCTCCATCTTCTGCGACTGGGCGAGCTGGAACTGGGCCTGCCGCCGCGCCTCCTCCTCCGCCCGCAGCCGCTGCTCCGCGGCGGCCCTCGCCAGCACGAGCTGCCGGCGCTCCAGCGCGGTGCGGACCGCGGACGGCAGCCGGCCCAGGTGCTCCTTGAGCAGGTAGTCGACGGCCCCTGCCTTGAGGCAGCGGACGGCCGTTTCCTCGTTGACGGAGCCGGTCACGATGATGACCGGGATCTCCGGGTGGCGCTCGAGCGTCATCCGGACGGCGGCTAGGCCGTCGAAGCGGGGCAGGCTGAAGTCGGAGAGAACCACATCGGGGCGGAACTCGTCGAGCGCGTAGCGGAACGGGCCTTCCTCTTCGACGCGCCGGAATTGGGGGTCGAGGCCGCCCCTCCGCAGCTCCTGCTCCATGAGTTCGGCGTCGGCGGGCACGTCCTCCACGATCAGGACCCGGACTGCCACGGGCGTCACGCGCCCTCGGCGGCCAGCGAGACACCGTCCCCATCCCGCCACCGCTCCGGGTGGCGGAAGAAGAACCCCTGCATGAGGTGACAGCCCAGGCCGGCGACCGCGGCGCGCTCGGCCGCGGTCTCGATCCCCTCGGCCACCGCCGTGATGCCCAGCTCCCGGCTGACTGCGACGATCGAGGCCACCAGCTTGCGCTTGACGGGCTCGGAGTCGAGCCCCTGCACGAGCCCGCGGTCGAGCTTCACGAACTCCGGCTCGAGCACGGCGAAGCTCGTGAGGCCGGCGTAGCCCGAGCCGAGGTCGTCCACCGCCAGGCGGAAGCCGAGCGACCGCAGCCGGCGGACGCGGTCGCGCACGTCGAGGATGCTGTCGAAGGGGCTTTGCTCGGTGATCTCGAGGACGATCTGGGGAGCGAGAGCGGACAGGGGTGCGGACGGGTCGAAGAGCGCCTCGTCGAGGAGGTCGTCGGGGTGAAGGTTGATGAAGAACACCATGCCCCGGCGCTGGTTCGCCGTGCGGGCGACACTCGCCCGGATCAGCCGGCCCAGCTCCCCGACCCGGCCCAGCCTCTCCGCCGCCTCGAGAAAGGCGAGGGGACCCGTGATCGCCGGCTCCTTCGTCCGAAGCAGCGCCTCCCACCCGAACACGGACCCGTCCAGGGTCCGCATGATCGGCTGGTAGGCCATGAAGAGCCCACCGAGGGCGCGCGCGAAGACGGCTTCGAGCCCGGCCCGGTCGCCCGCGGGACGGTCGGCGTGCCCCAGGTAGCGCAGCGCGTCGCGCTTGACCCCGGCGAGCTTGCGCAGCCGGGATGCGTGCTCGACACAGCGTATGAGCTCGTCGCGGCCCACCGGCTTCACGAGGTAGTGCAGGGCGCCCATCTCCACGGCCACGACAGCGCTCTCGACCGAGGGGTTGCCGGTTACGAGGACCACGGGGACGTCGAGGTCGCGCTCGCGCACCGCGCGCAGGATGTCCAGGCCTGTGCAGCCCGGCATGACGACGTCGGTGAGCACGACGTCGAACGCGTCCCGATCGAGGGCGTGCAGGGCACCGGTCCCGCTCGAGGCGGCGGCCACGTCGAACCCCGCTTCGAGCAGAACGTCCGCGTATACCTCGAGCAGCCCGCGGTCGTCCTCCACGACCAGCACACGGCCGCGGAGCGGGGCGGGCGGGGCTGCCGTCGTCGTATCTGGTGTGGGTTCCAGCATCGCCTCTTCCTTTCCCATACGTGGCTGCAAGACCCGAGCCACCGGGCCCCAACCCGGCCCCCGCGCGTCGCGCTGGCGGCTCCTGAAGTTACGGGTGGCCTGGGATCGCCTTCGTCATCCAACGCGGTGTGATCCGGGTCTTCATCCCGGCCCGGTGCCGGGCGGACCGCCCGAATCTCCCGTGGCGACGCCGCGCCCTTTCGCATAAATCACTGATCAGACATGGCTCGCTCGTGTCGTCCTGGCCGTCCTCCCGCGGCCCGGATCTTGCTCCGCCTGGGGGCCGGAGACCGATGGAGACCCCGATGACGAGAGGCGCGACGCGGGTGCTGGTGGCGGACGACAACCTGGTCGTCCGCCGACTGATCTCGGCACGGCTCCGCGATGCCGGCTACCGGGTCGCGGAAGCGAGCGACGGCGTCGCCGCACTCGCGGAGTTCGAGCGCGAACCGGTGCCGGTGGTCGTGACCGATCTCAACATGCCCAAGCTCGACGGCCTAGGCCTGCTCGCCGCCCTCCGCCATAGGGAAGAGCCGCCCGAGGTGATCGTCCTCACCGGAACTCGATCGAGCGACGTCGAGGCCGCGGTCCAGGCGCTGCGCCTTGGGGCGCACGACTACATCTCGAAATCCCCCGCGTCGCTCGATGCCGTCGCGCTCGCCGTCGGGCGGGCGGTGGAGAAGTGGCGGCTGCGCCAGGAGAATGCCCGACTCCTGGGCGATCTCCAGCGGCTCAGCCTCACCGACGAGCTCACTGGAGTCGGCAACCGCCGCGCCTTCGACGAGGCCCTCCGCCAGGAAATCGCCCGCGCCCGCCGGCTGGGATGCGGCCTCGCGCTCGCTCTTCTCGACCTCGACGATTTCAAGCGCATCAACGACACGATGGGGCATCAGGCGGGGGACCTCGTGCTCGTCGACTTCGTCGAGCGTGTGCGCTCGGTCGCACGCGATGCCGATCGCCTCTTCCGGTACGGCGGCGAGGAGTTCGCCCTTTGTCTCTCCGACGCAGGTCTGTCCGGTGCCCTTGCTGCCGCGTGGCGGATCGTCGAGGCGGTGGCGCGAGAGCCGCTTCGCGCCGGCCGCAATGCGGCCGCCGTCACCTGCAGCGTCGGAGTGGCGGAGCTGGGCGCATCGGACGACACCCTGGGCACCGAGCTCGTCGGGCGGTCGGACGCCGCTCTGTACGCGGCCAAGCGGGCGGGCCGCAACTGCGCGATCGCCTTCGCCGAAACCGCAGACGGCCTGGGCCTCGCGCCGACCGCGGACGAGACGTTGCCGGACAGGGATGCCGGGCGATGCTGAGCGCGCGGACGAGCGCGCTCCGGCCGTCGGAGCTTCCCGAGACCACGTCGGCTTCGTCCCCGCCGGCGACACGCGGGCGCGTCCTGATCGTGGAGGACGATCGCCCCCTCCTGGAGGTGTACGCGGACATTCTGGTGAACGCGGGCTTTGTCGTGTCCGTGGCCTACGACAGTGCGGGCGCCCTTCGTGCCCTCCAGGCCGACCCCTACGACGTGGTGCTGAGCGACGTCGTGATGCCGGGCGGGAACGGAGTGGACCTGCTCCGCGCGATTCGGCAGCGGGACCTCGACATGCCCGTGGTGCTGCTGACGGGAAGCCCGACCGTGGAGACGGCGGTCCAGGCGCTGGAGATGGGCGTCCTGCACTACCTGGTCAAGCCGGTCTCGAGCGCCGAGCTCGTGCACTGCATCGGCCACGCCGCCGAGCTCCGGAAGCTCGCGGCGGTCAAGCGCGAGGCGCTGCGCACCTTCGAGCGACCCAACCGGCCCACGGGGGATCGCTCCCGGCTCGAGGCCGAGTTCGCCCGCGCGCTCGGGTCGCTCTTCATGGCCTATCAACCCATCGTGCGGACGCGCGACGGCTCGGTGTTCGGCTGGGAGGCCCTGCTGCGGACGCACGAGCCGGCGGTCGAAGGCCCCCTCGCGTTCCTCGAGATGGCCGAGCGCCTGGGCCGCATCCGGGACCTCGGCCGGGCGATCCGCGCGAGTGTCTGCAGGACGGCCAAACGCACCAGAGGCGTCACGTTCTTCATCAACCTCCACCACGACGACCTGCTGGACGAGGCGCTCTTCGACCCGCGGTCACCGCTTTCCGTGCTCGCCCCCGGGATCGTCCTCGAGATCAGCGAGCGTAGCCCCGTCGAGAGCGTGCCCGACGTCCTCGGCCGCGTGCGCAAGCTGCGCGACCTGGGTTTCCGGCTCGCCGTGGACGACCTGGGGGCGGGCTACGCCGGGCTCACCAGCTTCGCCTCTCTCGAGCCGGACTTCGTCAAGCTCGACCGCGGTCTCATCACGGGCATCGACCACGAGCCAGTCAAGCAGAAGCTGGTTGGTGCGATCGTGCGCGTGAGCCGCGAGATGGGCGTCGTGGCCGTGGCCGAGGGCATCGAGACCTCGGCGGAGCGCGTGGCCGCGACGGACCTGGGTTGCGACTTGATGCAGGGCTTCCTGTTCCGCCGGCCGGAGGAGCTGCGCGGGTCGGAGAGCTTCGCACTCGCCACCGGTCCGTGCTCGGGGAAATCTCCCGAGCCGCCTGCACTTTGCCGATGACGCAACATGATTCGAAGCAGCTCGACCGCTCTAGCGCCGGTCCAGGAGCCGGCGGATCCTCGTCCCGAGGGCGGCCGCGGTGTAGGGCTTCTGCAGGAAGGCCACGCGGCTGGCCGGGATCTTCCCGCGGATCTCGTCGTCCTCGGCGTAGCCCGAGACGAACACGACGCGCGTCTCCGGACGGGCGGCGGTCAACCGCCTCGCCAGCTCCTGGCCATCGATGTGCGGCATGACCAAGTCGGTCATCAGCAGGTCGATCCGGCCCCCGTGAGCCGAGCTCAGCTCCAGCGCCTCAGCTCCGTGCCGAGCATCCAGGACCGTGTAGCCAAGCGACTCCAGAAGCTCGCGCGCGAGCGCCCGCAAGGCCTCATCGTCCTCGACGACGAGGATCGTCTCCGTCCCCCGGGGAACCTCCGTCGGAGGCGTCTCCGCCGGGCGCGGGGCCTCGGCCGTCCCTCTCTCTCCCTCCACCCGGGGCAGGTACGTCTTGAACACCGTCCCCCGCCCGGGCTCGCTATAGACCCAGATGCTTCCGCCGGCGCGTCGCACGACGCCGTAGACCGTTGCCAGGCCCAGCCCGGTTCCCCGGCCCGCCTCCTTCGTCGTGAAGAACGGCTCGAAGATGCGCGCCCGGGTCTGGGCATCCATGCCGATTCCGGTATCAGCCATCGTGAGCGTCACATGCGGCCCGGGGGTTGTTCCCAGGTGCCGCCGGCAGTACGCCTGGTCAAGGTCGGCTCGCGTCGTTTCGATCACCAGTCGCCCGCCCCGAGGCATGGCGTCGCGGGCGTTCACCGCCAGATTGACGATCACCTGCTCGAGCTGCCCACGGTCGGCCTTCACGAGGGAAGGAGACGCACGCAGGGAGATGACGAGCTCGATGCTCTCCGGCATCAGGCGCCGCAGCATCTCCTCGAGACCCCGCACGACCTCGTCGAGCTCAAGCAAGCTCGGCACTACGATCTGGCCACGGCTGAACGCCAGGAGCTGCCTGATGAGGTTCGTGGCCCGGCCGCCCGCCCGCCGGATCTCTTCCAGGTACGGGCGGACAGGGCTGTGCTCGTCCGTTCTGGTGACGGCCAGGTCGGAATAGCCCCCGATCACGTTGAGGATGTTGCTGAAGTCGTGGGCCACACCCCCCGCGAGCTGCCCAACCGCTTCCATCCTCTGTGCCTGCCCGAGCTGGCGTTCGAGGGTCTTGCGTTCGGTGACGTCCACGATCGTGCCCTCTATGAAGGGACCTCCCTCTTCCCGGACGAGGGTTGCGTTCTCCAGCATCCAGACGGCGGCCCCGTCTTTCCTCCGCCCTTCCGATTCCTGATTCACGAGCGTCCCCTCGGACAGCAGCCTCTCCACAAACTCCCTGCGAAGTGCCGGCGTCGCGTAGAGATCGCCGGTCCTGAGCCCCCGCAGCTCCGCCCCCGATGAGTAGCCGAAGATCCGGGCGAAGGCGTCGTTGCACTCCACGATCCTCCCCTCGAGGGTCGTCCGGTAGACGCCGGCCACGTTTCTCGCGAACAGCGAACGGTAGCGCTCCTCCGAGGCCCGGAGCGCCTGCTCGGCAGTGACTCGGGTCGTCGTGTCACGCGAGACGGCCTCGACCGACTCGACTCCACCGTCCTCACCGGTCAGGCGGGTCAGCCAGGTGCCGCTCCATACCTCCCGGCCGTTGATCAGAGACCGGTCCTCGACGTAGAGATCCTCTCCGCTCGCGAGAACGCGCTCGACATTTCGGAGGAGACGCGCCGCGACCTCGGGCGGCAGCACCTCGTCGAGAGCCTTCCCCACCACGTCCGCGACGCGCTTTCCGAGCCTGGTCGCCCCTGCCGGGTTCAGATACTGGACCCGACCCTCCCGGTCCACTATGAATATGTCGTCGTGAGCCGCCTCGGCCAGCCTCCGGTGGCGGCGCTCGCTGTGGAGGAGGGCCTCCCTCGCCGCCCGCCGCTCGCTGACGTCGACCTTGACGCCGACGAAGTGAGTGATCTCCCCTTGCTCCGGACTCCGCACGGGAGTGATCGTCTGTTCCTCGTAGTAGACCGTCCCGTCCTTGCGGCGGTTGACCATCTCGCCCTGCCACACCTGGCCGGCCAGGATGGTTTGCCAGAGCTCCTCGTAGAACTCGGAATCGTGCTGGCCGGATTTCAGGATCCTGGGGCTCAGGCCTCTGACCTCGTCCAGGCTCCATCCGGTGAGCTCGGTGAACGCGGGGTTCGCCCACGTGATCCGGCCCTCACGGTCGGTGATGACGATGGCGTTGGCGGCGGCCTCCAGGGCGGCGCTCTGGAGCCGTAGCTGCTCGTCCGCTCTCCGTTGCTCGGTGACGTCCGTGAAGACCGCCGCAAAGCGACCGTGCCCCCACCCGAAGGCCTCGACGTCGTAGTAGCGGTCGAGGGGCGACGAGTGCTGATCGAACCGCGCGGGCTCGCCGGTGAGAGCCACTCGGCCGAAGACCTCGATGACGCCTGCCTGCTGGACCCCGGAAAGAACCTCCGTGGCTCGGCGACCGAGCACACGCTCGCGGCGCAGGCACATGAGCCTCTCGAAGGCGGGGTTGACGTCGAGGAAGACGTAGTCGATCGGGCGCCCGGCTGGGTCGGTCACGATCTCGTTCAGGGCGATGCCGTTGACCCAGTGCTGGAAGAAGGCAAGGTATGGCTGCTCCCCCTGCGCAGGGGAGGCAGGGTTGCGGACCGGGTCGAGCCCGAGCTGGCCGAGCGCGGCGAGGCGGTTGGAGGCCGGGGAAGAGGCGTCGAGCAGGATGATGGGGATCGTCGCCGTGGCCGGCTGGGCGCGCAGGCGGACCACCAGGGCGGACGAGACCCGGGCCGGGAACGGCTCGTCGACCAGAACGATGTCCGGGGCAACGGCTCGCACCCGGACCAGGGCTTCACGGGTGGTCCGGGCACGGACTACCCGGTGCCCGGCCGCCGTCAGAACGCCATCGAGTGTCGGGCCGTCGGCCGCCCGGCCCACCGTCAGGATCGTCTTCATCTCCGCCCCACCATCCCAGCCCAGCGGCGGGGCCGGGGCGTCCATCCATGCGCTTCGAATCACCTAGCCCTGGTCGGTCCAGGCACCGAGGGCCAAGGACGACCCTCCACACGGTAGAACGCCTGGGATGGACAACCCGAACAGGCGAACCCGTCCGCAGCCTGGGCAGCCCTCCCCCAGGGAGCCGCCTCAGTTCCGGGAGGTCAGGAGCCCCCTGAGCTCCGACTGCAGAGCGGCCGCGGATGCCGGGCGCTCCCGAGCGTCCTGGTGCAACGCTCGGGCGAATAGAAGAGCGACCGGCTCCGGGCATGCAGGAGCCCACCGTCGCAGATCGCCGACGCGCGCGTGGCGGGCGCGATCGAGAGTCTGCTCCAGCGCATGGGCCCGGAAGGGATGGACGCCGGCGATCAACTCGAAGAGAACGAGGGTCAGGCCCCAGAGGTCCTGCGAGGGCCCGGGGGCTCCGCCTGCGAGCACCTCCGGAGAGAGGTAGAGAGGAGTTCCCGCAAGGCCCCGGCTCCAGGTGGAGGCGCTCTCTCCCAGGCCGACCAACGGCCGTTCTCCGAAGCCCCGCCCGTCCTCCGGGATCTCGCCCAAGGGCTGGACGAGCTGGGCGAGACCGAAATCGAGCAGCTTGGGATGGGCCTCTCCATCGAAGCCGATGTTGCTCGGCTTCACGTCCCGGTGCAGGAGGCCGCGCCGGTGGATCGCATCGAGGGCGTCGGCCAGGTCGACGCCCAGGCGCAGAGCCTCTTCCGCCGGCCAGGGGGATCCGAGTCGCCGGGCCAGCGTGCCCCCCGCCAGGTGCTCGACCACGAGGAACGGCAGCCCCTGCCAGCTCTCCACTGCGTAGATGATGGCTACGCCCGGATGGCTCACCGCCGCCATCGCGCGTGCTTCCTGGCGTAGCCTCTGGGTCGCCTCCTCGGAGGCGCGCGGCAGGGTTTTCACCGCGACGCTGCGTTCGAGCTCACGGTCGAAGGCACGGTAGACGAGCCCCATCCCGCCCTCGCCGAGCCTTTCCCGAAGCTCGAGCTTGCCGAGCAGGATTCGTGGCAGCGGCGCCACGACGACGGGCGTCCCGCAGGCGCAGCGCTCCTGCTCGGTCTTGTGCACGCGCCGGCACCGAGGACACTCCGTGGCAGGAAGCTCCTCCTCTTCCGTCCGCGGGGATGCGGGCTGGAGCGCCTCGTGGAGTCCCCGGTTCTCGAGAGCGAGGGCGACGGCGTCGCACAGGCCGGAGAGCTCCCACCGCTCGTCTTCGGTGAAGAGTGCTTCGTTGCGCTTCGCATTGAGGGCGAGGAGCCCTGCGCTCTTTCCGTCGGACGCGGCGAGCGGCACCAGCAGAGCGGTCTGCGTGTCGAGGACCCAGCGCTGGTCCTCGGCCGGCAGTAACGTGAAGACCGATTGCGGGTCCCCGGGATCCGTCGACAGGGGGGATGGTTCGGCGGCTGCGAGCGCGTGAAGAGCGGAGTCGCCGCGCAGCGGCCGCGCCTGGCCAGCCAAGGGGACGAACCACCGTCGGTCACGAGCGGCGACCAGCAGCGCCGCCGCGTCGATCTGGAGCTCCCGGGCCAGCTCCACGAGCAGGTTCGCCGCCGCCTCGCGTGCCGTCGGGCCGTGGCGAATCAGCTGTCCTGCGCGGAGTCGGAGGCGCGACCAGTCGGCCTGGGAGCGGTCGAACATCAGATCCAGCCGCCGCGTCAGCCGCTCTCGCGAGGCGAGGAGCAGGAATCCCGCCCCCGTCGTGCTCAGGAGCAGCAACCCCTCGGGACCCGAGACGAGGTTCGCCAACGAGTCCGCGCGCCGCTCGTACAGGTACACGGCCAGGGTGAGGAGCGGCAGCGTCATCAACACCAGGAGCGTCGTCCGCGCCAGCAAATAGCGGGCAGCCCGCCCAAGGAGGGGCCGCACGTCCAACAGGCGGTCCGCGACGACGGCGTGGGCGGTGACGAAGGGAATGGACAGCAGCGGCGGGAAGAGGATCAGGGAGCCGAGCAGGCTGGCCGAGGGGGAGTCCATCAGACGCCGGAATGGAGGGATGACGGCCTCAGCCAGGACCTCGAGAAAAAGGGGCCCGAGGCCGAGCGCCAAGCCCAGGGCGAAGCGGCGGACGCGTCGCCTTTCGCTCGGGGCAGCAGAGCGGGCCCGCAGGAAGGAAAGGGGCAAGGCGGGCAACGCGAGGCCGATGATGACGCCCCAATAGGCGAGGGGGACGGCTCCGAGTCGGCCGGCATTCCAGTGACGAGGCGACTCGACGAGCCCCAGAGCCCCCAAGGCCACGCCCAGGTTCAGGAGAAAGAGGACGACGCCAGCCGCGGCCGTCACCATGATCGCGGCACGGATCACACGCTCCGTACGCTCGAGGTGCAGCACACGCGGGAAGGCCCGCACGAAGCACCACAGGCAAAGGGGCAAGTAGCCCTCTACCAGCATGGCGTTCGCCCACGGGCGGCTCACCCATCGCCCGACGCGACTCGCCGAGAGCTCAGCCGCTGGGCCGAAGGCGAAGGCCGACGCGACTGTGACGAACACCCCGGCCAGCCACAGGGCGCGGGGGTCACGCGAGCCGCCCCAGGCCAGCCACATCGTGGCGCCTCCGAACACGAGCATCGCCGCCAGCGCCCAGGTTCTGGGCGAAAGGTCGACATCGCGTGCGCCGAGGAGGAAGCCGGCCAGGCCCAGGACGACGTGGCCGGCACCGAGGCCCAGGATCGGCCACAGCCACGGCACCGCACGCAGCGCCTGGGGCGTGCGGTCGGAAGCGGAGGTGCCTCGAGACGACCCGCCTGTGGACTCGGCAATGGCCCGCAGGGCTCGGGCTACCACCCGTTGGCTCTCGGGCAGGACATGCTCGGCGCTGTCCCAGTCGACCGCTTCGCCGTCCGCCACCGCTCCGGCGATTCTCGTCAGCACGCGGTCACTGCGGTCAGCCAGAGCCCATCTCCTCGGCGAGACGCAGCAGGGCACGGCGAACCGCCATCCGCGCGGCATCCACGCTGGGACGACCGGTGGCGACCGCGATCTGCGAGTAGCTGTAGCCAAGGTCCAGCCGCGCCACGACGAGCTCTTGCTCCTCAGGGCGGAGGCTGCCGAGGGCCTGGCGGAGTCGCTGCTCCTGCTCCGCGCTCAGGAGCAGGCTGAGCGGCGACGCACCGCCCGCGGCCGGGATGTCGTCGCCATCGACGGGAATGTGAAGGGGGCGACGCCGGCTGCGCCGGAGCTCGTCCGTGACGCGGTTGCGAATCGCCTGGCGCAGGTAGGCCCGCAACGCGTCGCGGCGACGCGGCTCGAAGTGGTCGAGGTGCCGCAGGGCGCCGACCATCGCCTGCTGGACGAGATCGGCCGTGTCCGAAAGGTCTCGCGCGCCACCCTGGAGCCGCCCATGCGCCCAACGCCTCAGGGACGGGAGAAGACGCGCAAAGAGGACGTCCAGTGCTTGCCGATCACCGTGACGCACCCGCTGCAGGAGCGCGAGCGTGGTCGTCGATCCGCCCGCCCGCTGCGGGTTCGGGGCGGAAGGATACCGTCCGAGATTCGGGCCCGGCTCTATTTGCACTTTCGCTAGTCATAGCATATCCGCCTCGACCGGCCTGTCAATTCACGGCAGTCCCGCCCTGTGCTCGGGAGAAGTCCGTGAACTGACGTTGGCTACGAGGGCGTCGGCCGTCGCGCAGGTCGGCCCCGCAGCGGGAGGCGGTCAGGACGTCGGCGGCGTTCGGGGCACGGGCGATGAAGCGCAGACCGGCCATGGTGGTGAAGCGAGCCCGGCAAAGCGAAGGGCGATCGCTCTACCAATGGCGGCTTCCGGCGAGTTCCTCCTCGTCGACCTCCACCGCCTCGACACCGGGAACGGCGCGGACCTGATCGAGCCGATCGGGTCGGATCTCGCCGGTGATGATTCCGTGCTTCGCGAAGCGGCCGGGGTTGCCAGGCACGATCTGGCCTGCCGCCAGCACGCGGTAGAAGACCAAGCGCCGTGCCACCGGGTCGGAAGCGACCAATCTCTCGAGAGTGACGTGCACCTTCACCGGCCAACCCCTGCTCGCTGGGACACCGTGCCCGCTCTGGCCTGCACGAGACCACTTCCGAAGTCGTGAGTGTCGCCGAGGGGCACGGCCCGCGTCTGGAGTGCGCGCCAGAGATCCGGGCCGGACAGGGCCGGCTGCTCTTCGAGGTAGAGTGCAGCCACGCCGGCCACGTGCGGGACGGCCATGCTGGTGCCGCTCAGGGTGCGGAAGCCGCCACCGGTCCAGGCGGAGTGGACGCTGACGCCGGGAGCGGAGAGGTTAACCTCGCCGATGTCGTCCATCTGCCGGCTGCTGAAGGAAGCGATGCGACCCGCGCGGTGGACCGCGGCAATGGCGAGGAGAGACGGGCAGGCGGCGGGATTGTCTACTGGCCGCGTGTACCAGGGACGCTCGCTCGCGTTCCCGGCCGCGGCCAGCAGGAGCGTTCCCCGGTGGCCTCGGAGAAGGTTCTCCGCGACCCGTTCGTAGACGACGGCGTAGGGCTGCCCCGAGGTGCGGCTCGAGATGCAGCTAAGGGAGATCACCCGGGCGCCGCTATCGGCGGCCCAGTCGATGCCGTCGAGGATCCAATCGCTGAACCCCGATCCGGCGTCGCTCAGGACTTTGCCGACGAGGACTCTGGCCTCCGGCGCGACGCCGTAGCGGGTTCCGCTGCTCGAGCGGCGTGGACCGCCCACCACGCCGACGCAGTGCGTCCCGTGGCCGTGTCCATCCTGCACTCCTTCGTGGGGCACGAAGCTCGATGTCCTCCAACTCTCCCGCAAGGGCCCGACGAGGTCAGGATGGTTCAGGTCGACTCCGGTGTCGAGCACGGCGACGGTGACGTCGCGTCCGCTGGGACGATGGCCGGCGGGCACGCCGATCATGTCGAGGCACCAGCTGTGGTCGGGCGCGGCGGCCACCTCCGGTCGCGGCCCGCGGCCGATCGCTCGCGGCACTTCGTCACCGCCGGCGCGCGACGCCGGCACGAAGCACCGCTCGTTCGAGACCACGGCCTCCACGCATTCCTGCCGGCGCAGCCGATGGAGTTGGCCGTCGTCGAGGTCAGCCACCGCGACGCCCAGCCGCTCGTAGACGCGCGTCAGCGGGCCCTCCGGGCGCCGCGCCCGGAGCAGCGTGACGCCGCTCCGGACGCGAGTGCCCGTGGCCTCGCCCACCCCGAGGATGCGAGAAAGGAGGCGCGGGTTGCCGTCCGACGCCCCATGGAACACGACGATGTGGCGAGGCCCGGGCCGGCGTGGCCGGTCCAATGCTCAGTCTGCGGTGAAGAGCGTGGCCGCCTTCTTCAGGAGGTCTGTCGGTAGGTTCGAGGTCGGCACCATCTGACACCAACGCCCCGCGACGACCGCAGCGCCGCGCGGAGGGGCCGGGATGGGGCAAGCATGGCGGGCGGCCAGGGTGCCCACGAGCGCGTGATCCGCCGGCACGTCGCCGGGTTGGGTGCCCGGACCTGCGTCGGTCTCCGCGAGCAGCGCGGCCACCGCCCCCGCCCAGCGGGCGAGTCGCAGGACCTTGACCGACTCGCGCTCCCAGGCCCCGGGCCGCCGAAACTGGATCTCGAAGTCCGGCCGGTACGCTTCCCGAATCCGCTCGGCGGCAGCCGGTCCCATGGTCCACGGACTTGCCCCGTCGTTCATCGCCGCAACGGTCTGCTCGAGCGCGTCGTCCACCGTAAGCTGGCTCCTCATGACTGACCTCCTCATGTTTCCGGGCCAGACCCCGGGGTGCGCGCACACGAGCGCCGCCGGGCGGCCTCTTGCGCGTGGCACATGCGCCGTTTCTGGCTCTCTCCATGTAGAACGGCAGAGGCGACCCACGCGAACGGAAGTCGACCCACTTCCTCGCCCTGGTCACCCTCGTCGCCCCCCTTGAGGAGCAGGCGATCAACGGCATCGGCGGCATGGAGATGCGGATGGTCACGCCGAACTGCTTGAGGCTCCTCGGATCCCAATCCATCGCGGCCGGTCCTTTACGTCTGGCGATGGGGCCGGGAGACGCCTCCCACCTTACGTGGGACGCCGGGAGCCTGGCGAGCCTCGCGTGGATCGCGAGAATCGACGGCTCGAGAATCGACGGTTTGTCAGGCGTCCCCGCGAGCCTGCGCGCCGCGATCGCCGAGATCGATCTCGGCCAACGCGTCCTGCAGCTTCGGACCATGGATGAGATCGTCGCGTCGTCAGGCCGGGGCTGCGGGGAGCGCCGCAGCGACTGTCTGTGCCCAGGAGCGGATGCGTTGTGGGTTGCGCCAGTTCGCCCTGCCGGCAGCCCAATCGTCGCCCTGGGGGTGCCGGTTGGGGTGCCACCCCGATTTCTGGCCCGCAAACAAAGAGGGTCGCCGGTGTGCGGCGACCCTCGTTTGGACCAATAGCGACGCTATCAGGAAGGGTTGGTCGGGATGCCGGGATTTGAACCCGGGACCACCTGCACCCCAAGCAGGTGCGCTACCAGGCTGCGCTACATCCCGACCGGATCAGCTGATGTTTCTACCACCCCGCTCGAGCAGGGTCAACATCGCCTTCAGTTGCTCGCGGACCTCGAGCAGCACCGCCCGCGTCTTCTCGGCCTCGTCGTCCGGCTCCACCGGCGCGGTCTTGGCGTGGGTGGCGGCGTCGGCCTCGGGGGTGGCGGAGACCTTCGCCGGCGGCGAGGGTACCTGCGCGTCGCCGGCCATGCTCACGGGCGTGGGGCCGCGGCCTGACATCTCCGCCTCCAGCCGCTTCTTGGCGCCGGCGATGGTGAAGCCCTCGTCGTAGAGGAGCTGCTTGATGCGCAGAACGGTCTCGATGTCCTTGCGGCGGTAGATGCGCTGGCCGGAGCTGTTCTTCGCCGGCGCCAGGGCCGGGAACTCCGACTCCCAGTAGCGCAGCACGTAGGGCTGGGTGTCGGTGATCTCGCAGACCTCGCCGATCTTGAAGAACAGCTTGTTGGGGATCTGCCGTTCCATCCGCGAGGGATCCCGCTACTCGGCGACCGGCGGCCCGCCGGGCGTGGTGGAGAACAGCTTGGAGGGTCGGAACACGACGGAGCTGCGCGGACGGATCAGCATCTCCTCCCCAGTCTGGGGATTGCGTCCCCGCCTTTCCTTCTTCCGGCGCACCAGGAAGGTGCCGAAGCCGGTGATCTGGACCTTGTCGCCCTCGCCCAGCTGCCGCTTGATCGTCTCGAAGATCGTCTCCACCAGCCGCGCAGCCTCGCGGTTCGAGATGCCCCCGTGGCGCTCGTAGACGATCCTCGCGATGTCGGCCTTGGTCATCTCCGCGTCAACTCCGGCATGCGAAAAATGTCGTCATTGACGGCAGTTAGACGGCAAGCGCGCAGGGAGTATATGAGAACTGTCAGAGAGTGTCAAACCAGAGTTCAAGTTCTCCTTGAGGTCGGTGGCCGCCGGCTCCCTACGACCCGCGCCGGCGCCGGTAGCGCACCTTGAGCCGCATCGGCGTGCCCTCGAAGCCAAACGCCTGGCGGATGCGGTTCTCGAGGTAGCGGCGGTAGGAGAAGTGCAGGTCGACCGGGTGGTTGATGGAGATGGCGAAGGTCGGCGGGGCGGTGCCGATCTGGCTGCCGTAGAGGATGCGCACGGGCTGGTCGCCTTTCTCGGCCTTCGGCGCGTAGCTCTCGGCGGCCCGGGCCAGCAGCCGGTTCAGCTCGCCCGTGGTCACCCGGAAGAGCCGCGCCTGCTGGACGCGGTCGACCGCGTCGAGCAGGACGCCCACGCCCTTGCCGGTCTTCGCGGAGACGAAGACGACCGGCGCCCAGGCCAGGAACTTGAGGGCGTCTCGCACCTCCCGCTCGAACGCCTTGCGCGACCGGCCCAGCGCCTCGGCGAGGTCCCACTTGCTGACGGCCACCACCACCCCGACGCCGGCCTCCACCAGCTCGCCGCCGACCGTCGCGTCCATCTCGCGCAGGCCCGCCTCGGCGTCGACCACGAGCACGGCGACGTCGGCGCGCTCGATCGCCCGGCGCGCCTGCACCACGCTGACGTGGTCGACGTTCTCCTTGAGCAGGCGCACGCGGCGGATGCCGGCGGTGTCGACCACGCGGTACGAGCGAGAGCCGCGCTCGAAGACCTCGTCGACGGCGTCCCGCGTGGTCCCCGGGATCTCCGAGACCACGGCGCGCTCGCGGCCGACCAGCCGGTTCAGCAGCGACGACTTGCCGACGTTGGGCCGGCCCACCAGCGCCAGCGCCAGCGGAGGCGCCGCGTCCTCCTCGACCTCCACCCGCGGCAGGCCGGCGAGCGCGGCGTCGAGCAGGTCGCCGATCCCCTGCCCGTGCTCCGCCGAGATCACGTGGGACTCGTCGAACCCGAGGCGGGCGAAGTCGGGGACGCCTTCCTCCCCCGCCTCGACCTTGTTGACGACCAGCAGCACGCGCCGGCCCTCCTTCCGGAGCTGGCGGGCGATCGCCTCGTCGTCCGGCAGCAACCCGGAGCGTCCATCCACCAGGAAGAGCACGAGGTCGGCCTCCTCGATCGCCCGCCGGGCCTGCTCGGTCGCCGGCCCCAGCAGCGGGTCGTCGCTGCCCAGCAGCAGCCCGCCGGTGTCGACGATCTCGAAGGCCTTGCCCTGCCAGCTCACCTGCGCGTAGTTGCGGTCGCGGGTGGAGCCGGGGCGGCCGTCGGTGATCGCCTTGCGGCGGCCGCAGATGCGGTTGAAGAGGGTCGACTTGCCGACGTTGGGGCGGCCGACGAGAGCGATTCTCGGCAAGGGGATCATCTGGCGCGCCTCGAGGGGTCCACCGCTGGTCGCGGTTGACAGCGGATTCCAGCTAAGTCTATGCTAACCTTTACTTAGCAGGAGGTCCACGCCCGATGATCAAGGTCGACATCATCAACGAGGTGGCGCGGGCAGCGGACATCACGAAGGTCCGCGCCGAGGTCGCGGTCGAGGCCGTCCTCGAGGCGATGAAGGACTCGTTGATGAAAGGCGAGCGCATCGAGCTGCGGGGCTTCGGCGTCTTCCAGGTGAAGCCTCGCAAGCGCGGCATCGGTCGCAACCCGCGCACGGGCAAGGAGGTCCGTATCCCGCCGGGGCGGACCATCCGCTTCAAGCCGGGCAAGGACCTGCAGAGCCTCGCGCTGTAGCCGACCGCTCGCACCCGCTCCGTGGGCCTACCGCCGTCGCCGACCGGGCCGGATCGACAGGGTCCGCTGTTCCCCTACGAGCCGCTGTCTCCCGGCGGCTGGACGAGCGCCGGCTGGGTCCTGCCGGCGCCTCCCCGCCGCTCCGCCTGGCAGCGCTGGGGGCGCAACCTCCTGCTGTTCGTGCTGACGGTCATCTCGGTCTTCTTCGTGGGCGGGCTGCGCGCCGTCGGCTTGCCGGGTGGTTCCGTGGTCTGGGGCCTCGACTACGTCGAGGGCTCCCAGCTCGTGGTGGGCCTGCTCAGCATCCTGCTGGCGCACGAGATGGGCCACTACCTGACCGCCCGCCGCTACGGCGTCGACGCGACGCTGCCCTTCTTCATCCCCTTCCCCGTCCCCGGGATGAGCCTGGTCGGCACGCTGGGCGCCTTCATCCGGATCCGCGCCCCCATCCCCCACCGCAAGGCGCTCTTCGACATCGGGGTGGCCGGACCCCTCGCCGGCTTCGCCGTCTGCCTGCCGGTGCTGTGGCTGGGGATCCTGCAGGCGCGGGTGATGCCGACCGGCCACGCCGAGGCCGGCCTGATGCTGGGCGAGCCGCTGCTCTTCCAGTGGATGAGCCGCCTGGTCCAGGGACCGATCCCCGACGACCGCACGCTGATGCTGGGACCGCTCGGCCTGGCCGCCTGGTTCGGCCTGCTGGTGACGGCGCTCAACCTGATGCCGATCGGCCAGCTCGACGGAGGCCACGTCACCTACGCGCTGCTGCGGCATCGCGCGCGCCGCATCTCGATCCTCGCCTCCTGGGTGGCGGTGGCCCTCGTCTACTTCGGCCCAAGCTGGATCCTGTGGGCGGTGCTCGTCCGCGTCCTCGGCCGCCGACACCCTTCGACGCTGGACGACGGGGCGCCCGTGGGTCGCGCCCGGGCCTGGGTCGGGGTGCTGGCGCTGGTGGTGTTCGTCCTCTGCTTCGTGCCCGACCCCATCCAGTTCTCCTGGCGCGACTTCTTCGAGGCGATGGGGCTCAAGCAGCTCCTGCACTGAGCTTGTTGAGACAGAGTCTCAACAAGGAAATGGAGAAGGAAGCCGACGCGGCGGGCAAGCGGGGTGGCCAGATCCCCGGGAATCGCAGGGGATGACGGACACCCGGCGATTCCCGAGGTCCGTTACATCACCGTCAGCGGGTCCACGTCCACCACGATGCCCGGCCAGCGCTGCTCGCCGTAGCGGGCGACCAGAGCCAGACGGACCGCGTCGCGCATCTTCGGCCGGTGGCCCTTCAGCAGGATCTGGAAGCGGTGCTCGCTGCGCAGGCGGGCGAGCGGCGCGTGGGCGGGACCCAGCAGCCGATAGCGGCCGGGGGCCGAGGCGCGCAACGCGGCGGCCAGGGCCTCCGCCTCGGTCCGGCCCCTGGCGGGGTCCTCTGAGCGGACCACGAGGTTGAGGAGGGCCGCCTGCGGCGGGTAGCCCATGGTTCGCCGGAACTCCATCTCGCGCTCGAAGAAGGCCGGGTAGTCCTGGGCGCAGGCCAGGCCGAGGGCGTAATGGTCGGGCCAGTGGCTCTGCAGGATGACCTCGCCGGCGGTCTCGCCGCGGCCGGCGCGCCCGGCCACCTGCGTCAGGAGCTGGAAGGTGCCCTCGGCGGCGCGGAAGTCGGGAAACCCCAGGCCGACGTCGGCGTCCACCACGCCCACCAGGGTCACCCGAGGGAAGTCGTGACCCTTGGCGATCATCTGGGTGCCCACCAGGACGTCGATCTCCCCCGCCTCGAACGCCGCCAGCGTCTGCGCCAGCACGCCGCGGCGGGCGGCTCGGTCGCGGTCGAGGCGCTCGACCCGCGCCTTCGGCAGCGCCCTGGCCACCGACTCGGCGACGCGCTCGGTGCCGTAGCCGGAGAGCCGCAGGTAGGCGCCGCGGCACGAGGGACAGGTCGTCGGCGCCTTCGCCTCGTGCCCGCAGTAGTGGCACAGCGCCGTGCGGCCACCGTGGTGCAGGGTGAGGGAGACCGAGCAGTTGGGGCACATGGCCTGCTGCCCGCACTCCCGGCACAGCAGGCTCGTCGCGTAGCCCCGGCGGTTGAGGAGCACCAGGCTCTGCTCGCCGCGCTCCAGCCGCGCGGCCAGCGCCTCCTTCAGCGCGGGGCTCAGGATCAGATCGCCGCCCTGCCGCAGCACCTCGCGGCGGTCGACGATCTCCACCCGGGGGAGGCCCTGTGGGCCGATCCGCCGCGGCAGGCGCAGCGCGGTGTACTTGCCCTTCACCGCGTTCGCGTACGACTCGACCGACGGCGTCGCCGAGCCGAGCAGCACCGGGCACCCCTCGAGCTGCGCCCGCAGGACGGCGACGTCGCGGCCGTGATAGCGCGGGCTCTCGTCCTGCTTGTAGGCGGCGTCGTGCTCCTCGTCGACCACCACGATGCCCACCTCCGGCATCGGCGCGAAGACCGCCGAGCGGGCGCCGACCACCACCCGCGCCTCGCCCTCGCGGATGCGCCACCACTCGTCGTGGCGCTCGCCCACCGACAGCTCGCTGTGCAGCACGGAGACGGTGGCGCCGAACCGGCCGCGCGCGGCGCGCACCAGCATCGGCGTCAGGGCGATCTCCGGCACCAGCAGGATCGCCCCCCGGCCGCGCTCGAGGGCGGCCTCCACGCAGCGCAGGTACACCTCGGTCTTGCCGCTGCCGGTGACGCCGTGGAGCAGGAAGGGACGGAAGCCGCCCGCGCCGACGGCTTCGACGAGGAGAGCCAGCACCGCGGACTGCTCGGCGGTCGGCTCGAGGGGCGCACCGTCGACCGTGGGCAGCTCGGACGGCGCGCGCAGCCGGCGCTCCTCCTCGATCCGCAGCGCCCCGCTCTCCGCCAGCCGCGCCACCGCGCCGCGCAGCGAAGGGCGGTCGCGGATGAGGTCGGCGACGCGCTGGCGCCCGCCGGCGGCCGCGAGCCGCTGCAGCACCTCCGCCTGGGCGCGTCCCTTCGGCGCCGCTTCCGTCTCGCTCCGCACGGCCACCTGCACCTCGCGGAACCCGGAGCCCCCGAGCTCCTGCTCGACACCGACGATCCCGGCCTTCTTCAGCCGCGCGAGCCGCGCCTGCGGGTCCCTGCCCAGGCGCTTGGTCAGCGCCGAGACCCGCAGGGGGCCCTTCTCCAGCGCCCGCACCACCGGGTCCGCCGTCTCCGCATCGCGGCGCAGCAGGCGCACGACGGCGCGGCTCGCCCGCACGCCGGCCGGCGGCATCACCAGGCGCAGGCACTCGCCCGGCGGTGCCAGGTAGTGGGAGGCGACGAAGTCGGCGAGGTCGAGAAGCGGCGGCGGGACGAGCGGCTCCTCGTCGAGGACCTGGGCCACCTCACGCAGGCTGAGGCCCCCGGCCTCGGCGGCCGGGCCGGTGACGACGCCGACCATCCGCCGCCCGCCGAAGGGGACCACCACGCGCACACCGCGGTCCGGCGCCGGGCTGCCGGCGGGCAGGCGATAGGTGAAGGGCGCCTGGAACGGCGCCGGCACCGCGACCCGGACGAGCAGCTCCTCCACGCCCGCCACTGTACCGGGACGGGCCACCCCCGGAGGTCCCGTGGCCGTTCTTAGCTCGCCGCCCGCCGGCCGAGGAGCTGGAGGACGACCTTCATGTCCTCCCAGACCTCCTTCTTGGCACCGGGGTTCCGCAACAGGTACGCCGGGTGATAGGTCGGCATCACGTGGATGCCCTGGTACGAGCCGACCCGGCCGCGAAGGCGGGTGATGGGCTCGGCCGTCTTCAGCAGCCACTGCGCGCCGAACTTGCCGAGGCCGACCAGCACCTTCGGCCCGATGGCGCGGATCTGCGCCTCCAGGAACGGCTGGCAGGCGAGGATCTCGTCCGGCTCGGGGTTGCGGTTCTGCGGTGGTCGGCACTTGAGGACGTTGGCGATGAAGACCTCGGCCCGCCTGATCCTCAGGCCCTTCTCGATGATGTCGGTCAGCAGCTGGCCGGCGCGGCCGACGAAGGCGAGGCCCTGCTCGTCCTCTTCGGACCCCGGCGCCTCGCCCACGAACATCAGCTCGGCCTTCGGGTTGCCCTGGCCGAAGACGATCGTCTTGCGCCCGGCGGCCAGCTTGCACCGGCGGCAGTCGCCGATCGTCTCCCGCACCGCCTCGAGAGTCGGCCCGTCGGCCGCCGTCCCGGCGCGAGCCTCAGCCGGTTCCGCCGCTGCCGGCGGGGGCACGCCGATCGTGCTCAGCGAGCCCAGGAAGCGGGCGTGCGCCAGCAGCTGGCCGACCAGCTCCTCGTCGGCGTCGCTCATGCCCGCGTCGTCACCGGCGACGGCCGGGCTGGGACCGCTGCCCGCAGGGCCACGACCTCGTCCAGCAGGCGGTCGGCCATCGCCCGCTTGCTGACCGGCGGAACCTCGGCCCGGGTGCCGTCGCGCCGCAGGATCTGACCGGCGTTGGTGTCGACCTCGAAGCCCGTGTCCTCGCCGCTCACGTCGTTGGCCACGACCAGGTCGAGGTTCTTGCGCTCGAGCTTGGCCCGCGCGTTCACCAGCAGGTCCTCGGTCTCCGCCGCGAAGCCCACCAGCAGGCGCTGGCCCTTGTCCCGCCCCAGCTCCTCCAGGATGTCGGGCGCGCGCACCAGCTCCAGCAAGAGCCCCTCGCCCGACTTCTTCAGCTTCGCGCTCGCCCGCGCGGCAGGGCGATAGTCGCTCACCGCGGCTGCGGCGATCACCACCGACGCGCGCTCGACGTGCGCCAGCACCGCCCGCCTCATCTCCTCGACCGACCGCACCGGCACCAGCTCGACGCCCCACGGCGGCGCGAGCCGCGTGGGTCCCGAGACCAGGATCACGCGAGCCCCGCGGTCGCGCGCGGCCTCGGCCAGCCGGTAGCCCATGCGGCCGGAGGAGCGGTTGGAGAGGAAGCGCACCGGGTCGATGTCCTCGATCGTCGGGCCCGCGGTGACCAGCACGGTCTGGCCTTCGAGGTCGTGCCGACGGCGGAGCAGCGACAGCGCGGCCGCGACGACCTCGGCCGGCTCGGCGAGGCGTCCCCGGCCCAGCCAGCCGCAGGCGAGGTAGCCGCTGCCCGGCTCCACCACCTCGACCCCGCGAGCGCGCAGCACGCCCAGGTTCGCCTGCACCGCCGGGTGCTCGTACATGTTGACGTTCATGGCGGGGGCCAGCAGCACGGGCGCCCGGGTGGCGAGGTACAGGGTGCTGAGAGCGTCGTCGGCGATGCCCTGGGCGAACTTGCCGATGATGTTGGCGGTGGCCGGGGCCACCAGCAGCAGCTCCGCGTCGTCGGCCAGGCCGACGTGGCGGATCTCGCCGTTCTCCCCCAGGGCGAACTGGTCGTGGAACACCGGGTGGCGCGAGAGCGCCTCGAAGGTCATGGGCGACACGAAGCGGGTCGCCGCCGCGGTCATCACCACCTGCACGTCGACCTCGTGCCGCTGCAGCTCCCGCAGCACCTCGCACGCCTTGTAGGCGCCGATGCAGCCGGTGACGCCCAGCACCACCGCCGGCATGGCCCTACTCGGTCGCCACCTCGGGCGTCTCCTCGGGCTCCGGCTCCTCGCGGATCTCCCAGGAGACGGTGTTGGCCAGCGTCTCCTCGACCGCGATGCGGGTGGGCTTGCGGCTGCGCGTCTCCACTCGCGGCTTGGCCCCGCCCTGCAGCTGCTTGGCGCGCTGGGCCGCCACGGTGATGAAGCGGAACTTGGAATCCACGTCCTTGGGAAGTATCAACTGGCTCATGCCGTTTCTGTCTCCTTCGCCTGGGCGAAGCTCGCCTCGATGGCGCGGGCCTGCTCGGCGATCACGTCCACGCGGCAGCGCGCCGCGCGCACGATGCTCTTCAGCTCCTCGACGCAGGCGTCGAGGTCCTCGTTCACGATGGCGTAGTCGTACCTCGAGAAGGCGTCGATCTCCCGGCCGGCTGCCGCCAGCCTGCGCCGGATGGTGCCCTCGTCGTCCTGGCCCCGCCCCCGCAGCCTCTGCTCCAGCACCTCGAAGGAGGGCGGCAGGATGAAGACCGTCACCGCCCCCTTCACCCTGGCCCGCACCTGGGCCGCGCCCTGCACGTCCACGTCGAGCAGGAGGTCGCTGCGGTCGCGCTGCGCCCGCGCGATCTCCGCCCTGGCGGTGCCGTAGAGGTTGCCGTGCACCTCGGCCCACTCCAGGAGCTCGCCCTCGTCGCGCAGGCGCTGGAAGGCGGGGAGGTCCACGAAGTGGTAGTCGCACCCGTCGCGCTCGCCGTCGCGGGGGGCGCGGGTGGTGTGCGAGACCGAGAAGCGCAGCCCCGGCATCTCGGCCAGCACCCGCGCCAGCACGGTGGTCTTGCCGGCACCGGAGGGCGCCGAGACCACGATCACCGACCCCCGCCTCTCACTCAACGTTCTGCACCTGCTCGCGGAAGCGCTCGATCTCGGACTTGAGGCTCACCACGTCGTGCACGGCGGCGGCGTCCTGCACCTTGCTGCCCACGGTGTTCGCCTCCCGCATCAGCTCCTGGGCCAGGAAGTCGAGCCGCTTGCCGGAGCCGGCGTCCCTGGCGCCCAGCAGCTCGCGGACGGCGGCGGCGTGGCTGCGCAGCCGCTGCAGCTCCTCGCTGACGTCGTGGCGCTCGACCGCGCGGATCGCCTCCTGGTAGAGCCGCACCTCGTCCAGCCCCAGCTCACTCACCAGCGTGCGGACCCGCTCGCGCAGGGCCGCCTGACGCTCGTCCCGGGAGGCCGCCGAGCGCTCCTCGATGCGGCGCACCACCCCCTCGACGGCGTCGAGCCCCTTCTCCAGCTCGGCCCGCAGCCGCTCGCCCTCCACCCGGCGCATGCGGTCGAGGCCGGAGAGCGCCTGGTCCAGCAGCGCGAAGACGGCGGCGCGGACCTCCGGGGGCAGCCCGCGGGTGTCCTCCACCCGCTCCAGCGCCCCCGGGAAGCGGACCAGGTCGGAGACGGCGACACCCCCGTCCAGCCCGAACTCCACCTGCATCTCGCGCAGCGCCTTCACCATGGAGGCGACCAGCGGCCGCTGGGGCACCACCGCCTCCGCAGCGACCTCGGCGGAGGCCACCTGGATGGAGACCTCCACCCGGCCGCGCGAGACCACCTTCGCCACCCGCTCGCGCGTCTCCATCTCCAGCACCTGCAGCCGCCGCGGCAGGTGCAGCGTCAGGTCGAAGAAGCGGTGGTTGAGGCTGCGGGCGGTGACCGAGGCCCGGATGGCGCCCTCCTCGAGCCCCGCCGAGCCGTAGCCCGTCATGGACCGGATCACGCCGGCTGCCCCTCGGGCATGAACTGCAGCTCGTGCAGGCGGCTGTAGATCCCGCCCGGCTGGCGCAGCAGCTCGTCGTGGCGGCCGGTCTCCCGCACCTCCCCGCCCTCCAGCACCACGATGCGGTCGGCGTCGCGGACGGTGGTCAGGCGGTGGGCGATCACCAGGGTGGTGCGCCCGCGCATCAGGTTGGAGAGCGCCGACTGCACCAGTCGCTCCGACTCGGCGTCCAGGGCCGAGGTGGCCTCGTCCAGGATGAGGATGGGCGGGTCCTTGAGGATGGCGCGGGCGATGGCGATGCGCTGCTTCTGGCCGCCGGAGAGGCGGCTGCCCCGCTCGCCGATGACCGTGTCGTACCGGCGCGGCAGGTCGAGGATGAAGTCGTGGGCGAAGGCGGCGCGGGCGGCGGCCTCCACCCGGGCCTCGTCGACCTCCTCCATGCCGTAGGCGATGTTCGCGCGCACGGTGTCGTTGAAGAGCACCGTCTCCTGGGTGACCAGGCCGATCTGCCCGCGCAGGCTGGCCAGGGTGGCCCGCCGCACGTCGACGCCGTCGACCAGCACCGCGCCGTCGCTCACGTCGTAGAAGCGCGGCAGCAGGTTGACGAGGGTGGTCTTGCCGGAGCCGCTCGAGCCCACGATCGCCACCACCTCGCCGGGCCGGGCCACGAAGCTGACGTCGCGCAGGATGATGCCCTGGCCGTCCACGTAGCGGAAGCCCACGTTGCGGTACTCGATGCCCTGCGACATGCGCCCCAGCACCATCGCCTGCCGATCCTCGGGCACCTCGTCGTGCCGGTCGAGGACCTCGAACACGCGGTGGCCGGCCGCCAGCGCCGCCTGCAGGGTGGCGTTGACCCGCGACAGCCGCTTGATCGGCTGGTACATGGCGAACAGGGCCGTCAGGAAGGCCACGAAGGCGCCGGGGGTGATGCTGTGCCGGTGGATGGCCCAGCTCCCGTACCAGACCGCCGCCACCAGCGCCACGCCGCCCAGGCCCTCCATCAACGGCGGCAGCACGGCCGAGGAGCGGGTGATCCGCATGTTGATGCTGAGCAGCCGGCCGGCGGCGCGGCGGAAGCGGGCGATCTCGAAGCCCTCCATGCCGAAGGCCTTCACCACCCGGAAGCCCGAGATCGTCTCCTGCAGGATCTCGGTGATGTCCTTCCAGCGCCGCAGCGAGGTCTCGTTCGACGCGCGGAGCCGCTGTCCCAGTCGCACCAGCGGGACCACCACCGCGGGCAGGCCGACCATGGAGAGCAGGGCCAGCGGCCAGTCCATCCAGAACAGCACCACCAGCAGGCCGAAGATGGTGAGCCCCTCCTTCAGCAGGTCGCCGGCCAGCTCGGAGACGGCGGTCTGGATCTTCTCGACGTCGGTGGTGATGTGGCTCATCAGGGCGCCGGTGGTGCTCCGCCCCAGGAACGAGAACGACTGCTGCAGGATGTGCTGGTAGAGCTGGTTGCGCAGGTCGGTGACCGCCTGCTGCCCCGCCGCCGCCACCAGGGTGGTCGAGAAGTACGAGCAGATCCCCTTGGCGACGTAGAGGATGACGATGGTCGTCGAGAGCGTCGCCACGTCCTGCTGGAGGATGAGGGCCCTGTCGAAGATGGGCTTGACCCGGCCGACCAGCAGCGCCCCGAAGGCGGCGTAGCCGGCGGTAGCGAACCAGGACGAGAAGAGCTGCGCGCGGTAGGGACCGGTGAACGAGAAGAGCCGCCGGAAGAGCTCCACCTCCTCGCGGGTGGAGGCCAGCAGCGACCGGACGCGCTCGCGCAGGCGCCGGCCCGAACGCCTGCGGTGCGGCGAGGGCTCTGTCACGCGGACCTGAGGGGGAACAGCCTGGACCGCGATGCTTTCATCTCCCTGTGAGGTTGACACTTAGCGCAACACGAACATCAAGTCTACCGCCGAGCCCGTACTCTTCGCAACGCCGCGGCTCGCGCCGCGCGGGTCAATCCGTGAACCGGTACTTGACGAGCGTCCACAGCGCGGGAAAGCCGTCGCGCCAGGAGATCTTCTTGCCCTCGCTGTAGTCGCGGCCCTCGTACGTGATCGGGACCTCGTAGACGCGAGCCCCCCGCTTGAACAGCTTGGCCGTGATCTCGGGCTCGATGCCGAAGCGGTTCGAGTGCAGCGGCAGCGACTTCAGCACGTCCGCCCGGATCGCCTTGAAGCAGGTCTCCATGTCCGTCATGGTCGTGTTGTAGAGGACGTTGGTGACCAGGTTGAGGAACAGGTTGCCGAGGTAGTGCGTGAAGGAGAAGCAGCGGTGGCGGCCGATGAAGCGGCTGCCGAAGACGGCGTCGGCCTTGCCCCGGGAGATCAGGTCGATGAGCTCCGGGTACTCCTCGGGGCTGTACTCGAGGTCGGCGTCCTGCACCACGATCACGTCCCCGGTGGTGTCGGCGATCCCCCGGCGGACGGCGGCGCCCTTGCCCTGGTTCGTCTCCTGCATCACCAGCTTGAAGCCGCGGCTGCTGGCGAGCTGATGCAGGAGCTCCCGGGTGCCGTCCGTGGACGCGTCGTCGACCGCCACCAGCTCGATCCGCAGCGGCACCGCCAGCACCCGCTCGACGATCTCCTCGACGGTCGCCCGCTCGTTGTAGACGGGCATCACCACCGAGAGCAGCGGGTCCAGGAGCGGCGCCCGCCGCGGCCGGATCCGCTCCGGCCCGCTCATCGCCTGCCGATCCCCTCGTAGTGGAAGCCGTGCGCGCGCAGGACCCGCGGGTCGTAGACGTTGCGGCCGTCGAACACCGCCGGGTGGCGCATGAGCGCCTTGATCTTGGCGAAGTCCGGCTCGCGGAACTCGTTCCACTCGGTGACCACGACCAGCGCGTCGGCACCGACCACCGCCTCGTAGGCCCGACCGCAGAAGGTGACCCGCTCGCCGAAGACGCGGCGGGCCTGCTCCTCCGCCTTGGGGTCGTAGGCCCTCACCGCACCGCCCTTCGCCAGCAGACCCTCCACGATGGCGATCGCCGGCGCCTCGCGCATGTCGTCGGTCTTGGGCTTGAAGGCCAGCCCCCAGATGGCGACGGTCCGGCCGGCGAGCCCGCCCAGATGAGCCTCGATCCGCGGCACCAGGATCGACTTCTGCGCCTCGTTGGTGCGGTCCACCGCCTCCACCACGTTGAAGCAGACCTCGGCCTCCTGCCCCATGCGGATGAGCGCCTTCACGTCCTTGGGGAAGCAGGAGCCTCCGTAGCCGACGCCCGGGAACAGGAAAGAGGCGCCGATGCGGGCGTCCGTGCCCATCCCCAGGCGCACCTGGCGCACGTCCGCGCCCACCTGGTCGCAGTAGTTCGCGATCTCGTTCATGAAGGAGATGCGGGTGGCCAGCATGGCGTTGGCCGCGTACTTGGTCAGCTCCGCCGAGGCCGGGTCCATCACCAGGATGGGCTTGCCGGTGCGGACGAAGGGCTCGTAGAGCTGGCGCATGACGGCCTCGACCTCCGGGTCGTCGGTGCCGACCACCACCCGGTCGGGCTTGAGGAAGTCGTCGACCGCGGTGCCTTCCTTGAGGAACTCGGGGTTCGACACCACCGCGAACGGGTGGGAGGTCCGCCTCGAGATCACCTCGCGGACCCGGGCCACCGTCCCCACCGGCACCGTGGACTTGTTGACCACCACCTTGAAGCCGTCCATGGCGCGGCCGATGCCGTCCGCGACCGCCAGCACGTGGCTGAGGTCGGCGGAGCCGTCCTCGTCCTGCGGCGTCCCCACCGCGATGAAGATCACCTCGGAGTGCCGCACCGCCGCCGCCAGATCGGTGGTGAAACGCAGCCGCTCCTCGGCCACGTTGCGCGGCACCATCTCGTTGAGCCCGGGCTCGTAGATCGGGATCTCCCCCCGGCGCAGCCTCTCCACCTTCGAGGCGTCGCTGTCCACGCAGACGACGGCGTTGCCGTTCTCGGCCAGGCAGGCCCCGACCACCAGCCCGACGTACCCCGTGCCGACGACCGCGATCTTCAACGCCCCCCGCCTCCTCGCGACCTTCCGAAAACCCGGTCAGCGTAACACGAAAGTCATGCCGCCCCGGTGCTGCTATCATTCGCCGTCCCATGCACTTCGGCCTCGACGTGCGCCCTGCGCTCACCCGTCCCACCGGCGTCGGCACCTACGTGCTCGGGCTGCTCGAGCGGCTTCCCCGGCTGGCCCCGGAGGACCGCTTCAGCTACTTCTCGGCCTCGTTGCGGGACCGCTACCCCGAGGGCCGCTGGCCGGGCAACGTGCGCCTCGTCGACCGCCGGCTGCCGGTGCGCGGCCTCAACCTGGCCTGGAACCGCCTGGGCTGGCCTCCGCTCGACCGCCTGGTCGGCGCGCGGCTCGACCTGGTTCACTCGCCCCACCCCCTGCTCATCCCCACGCTCAAGGGCAAGCGGCTGGTCACCATCCACGACCTCTTCTTCCTCAAGCACCCGGAGATGGTGGGGGGCGAGGTCCGCCGGGACTACGTCGATCTGGTGCGCGCCCACGCGGCCCGCGCCGACGGCGTCATCTGCGTCTCCGAGTACACGGCCGCCGAGACGCGCCGGCTGCTCGAGGTCCCGCCCGAGAAGATCGCCGTCACCCCGCACGGCATCGAGCCGCTGTTCCACGAGGCGCCGAGCGACGCCTCGGTCGACGAGGGCCTGCGGCGGCTGGGGCTGCCGAGGGGAGGCATCCTCTACCTGGGCAGCGACGAGAAGCGCAAGAACCTCGTCACCCTGCTCATGGCGTACCTGACGCTCGCTCGGCGCCGGCCGGAGGTGCCGCCGCTGGTGCTGGTCGGCCCCGGCCCGCAATGGGCCCAGGGCGGCAGCCGCGTCGGCCCACAGATCCGCGCCACCGGGTACCTCGACAAGAGGGACGTGCGCGCCCTGCTCGCCGCTTCGGCCATGCTGGTCCTGCCATCCCTGGAGGAGGGCTTCGGCCTGCCGGTCGTGGAGGCGATGGCCGCCGGCCTCCCGGTCGTGTGCTCCGACGGCTCGGCGCTCTCCGAGGTCGCCGGCGACGCCGCCCTGCTGGTGGAGCCCAGGGACGCCACCGCGATCGCCCACGCCGTCGAGCGGCTGCTGGACGACCCCGCGCTCGCCGCCGGGCTCCGCGCCCGGGGCCTGGTCCGTAGCCGCCAGTACGATTGGGACAGGACGGCCTCGCAGACGCTCGCCTTCTACCGCACGGTCCTTGGACGCTGAGCGACTGGTCGTCGGCATCGACGGCCGCGAGCTTCTGGGCCGGCCCACCGGCACCGGCCGCTACCTGCGCAACCTGCTGCGCCACTGGAGCGACGGCCCCGACACGCTCCTCGTCTACTTCAACGGCCTCGCCCCTGCCGAGCCGGTGCTCGAGCACCGGTCCATCCGTCCCCGGCCGCTGGGCGACGGCCGGGCCCACGGCGTCGTCTGGCAGGAACGGCTCCTGGCGCAGGCCGCGCGGGCGGACGGGGTCGACGTCTTCTTCTCACCGGCCTACTCCTGTCCGCTCTCGCTCGACCGCCCGCGGGTGACGGCCGTCCACGATCTCTCGTTCTTCGCCCACCCCCAGGACTTCGGCTACCTCGACGGCCTGCGCCGGCGGCTGCTGGTCGCCGCCAGCATCCGCGCCTCCCGCTTCCTGCTCGTGTGCTCGGAGTTCACGCGCCGCGAGCTGGCGCGCCTGTTTCCCGACGCCGCCGGCCGCGCCCGGCACGTCCCCCTCGGGCCCGACGACGACCTGCCGCCCTCGCCGCGGCGCTCGGCGGCGCGGGACCGGCTGAAGGCCGGAGGGCCCTACCTGCTGACGGTCGGGGCCATCCTGAACCGCCGCTGCCTGCCCGTGCTGCTCCGGGCGTCCGCTCGCCTGTGCCGCCGGCACCCGCGCCTCGCGCTCGACGTGGTCGGCGACAACCGGACGCACCCGCCCACGGACTTCGCGGCCCTGGTCGTCGCCCTCGGCCTGGAAGAGCGCGTCCGTCTCTCCGGCTTCGTCGAGGAGGCCGGTCTCGCCGACCGTTACGCGGCCGCCGACGTCGCGGTGTTCCTCTCCGAGTACGAGGGCTTCGGCCTGCCCGCGCTGGAGGCCGCCGCCCGCGGGGTGCCGCTGGTGGTCAGCCGCGAGCCGGCGCTCGGCGAGATCTTCGCGGAGGCGGCCCTGGTGGTGGACCCCCAGGACGAGGGCGCGGTCGCCGACGCCATCGACCGCGCCCTGCGCGACGCGTCCCTGCGAGAGCGCCTGGTGGACGCCGGCCGCGCCCTGGCCCGCCGCTTCTCCTGGGCGGACACCGCCCGCCGGACGCGGAGGCTGCTGCTCGAGGCGACCCGGCCGTGAGCGACCGCGCCGCAGCGACGACCATCGACGTCGTGATCGTCGCCTACGATTCGCGCGACTCCGTGCTGGAGGCGCTGCGCTCCTTGCAGGCCGAAGACGGCCCCCCGGTCTGCGTCCACGTCGTCGACAACGCCAGTCGCGACGGCACGGCGGCGGCGGTGCGGTCCTGCTTCGCGGACGCCCGCGGCGTCGCCCGCGGCTTCACCTCGACGCACCTCGTCGAGAACCCGGCCAACCTCGGCTTCGCCGCGGCCTGCAACCAGGGCTGGCGGTCCGGCTCGGAGCCGCTGGTCCTCTTCCTCAACCCCGACGCGCAGCTCCGGCCCGGCGCCCTCGAGGCGCTGGCCCGGGTGTTCGCCGAGGGGCCTCGCGTCGGCATCGCGGGACCCCGCACGCTGAACGCGGACGGCAGCGTCCAGGTCTCCGCCGGCCCCGACCTGTCGCCGCTGCGCGAGCTGGAGCAGCGGCGGCTCGTCCGTGGGGTCGCGCGGCGCGACCCCACGGCGCTGGCCGCGGCGGAGGCGCTGCACGCCCATGCCCGCGACGTCGACTGGGTGTCGGGCGCCTGCCTGATGGCCCGTCGCTCCTGCCTGGAGGCCGTGGGCGGCTTCGACGAGGGATTCTTCCTCTACGAGGAGGACGCCGACCTGTGTCGCCGCGCGCGCGAGGCCGGGTGGACGGTGGCGTTCACTCCCGACGCCGTCGCGGTCCACGGACTCGGCCGGAGCATGGCCCGCTCGCCCCGCAGGGCGCGGCTCGAGTATCACCGCAGCCACCTGCGCTACTACGACAAGCATCTCGGCATCGGCTCACGGCTCGCGCTGCGGGCCTGGCTGATCTCCCGGGAGTCCGCGCGTTGGCTGGCGGGGCTGCTTCGCGGAGAGGAGGGTCGGCCTGTTCGCGCCGAGGCCCTCGCCGTGCTGAGGCTGGTGGCGGGCCGGCGGGCCATTCACAAGTATTGACAAACCCGCGCCCCTGGGACATGCTCGCGCCGTCCCCCGAAGAGCACGTTGGTCGCCCGCGGCCCAGCCGCGTCGCGACGCGTCGGTGCCGGCCATCTGGCGACAGCCGTTCGTTCGAGAGCGGGAGGTTGAGGATGCGAATCGGTTCCGGATCGAGGTGGTTCTTCGTCCTGGGCCTGGGGCTGTGCCCCCTGCTCGGGCCCTCGCCTGGCGAGGCCGCGGACAGGACCGAGAGGGTGATCGTCCGCGTGGCCAGGCCCTACGACTGGTTCCTGACCGCCGTCGGCAACCTGGGCGGCACGGTCACCCACCAGTACGCGAACGTCGACGCGGTCGCTGCGTCCATACCCCGGGAGCGGCTGGCTGAGCTGCTCGCGCTGCAGGGTGTTCGCGTCTATCGCGACACCGTCGTGTCGATCCCCCGGACGCCGACCGGCGGGCCTCGGAACAAGCTGTCGGGCTCGGCGTCCTCCGAGGCGGACGGGGTGGCCGCCGGCGGCGCGGCCAGCGTCCCCGGCGTGGCGCCCGCCGATTACCTGTTCAACAACTCGCTCATCGGCGCCACGGCGGTGCAGGCCGCCGGAAACTACGGCGACGGCGTCATCGTCGGCGTCATCGACGCCGGCACCGCCAACTCCCCGGTGGTGGCGGCCCTCCAGCCGGGCACCGTGATCGGCGGCGAGTCGTTCGTCACCGGCGCCGGCGAGCCGGGGCCGACCAGCCGCCTCAACGGGCCGCACGGGACGTGGGTGGGGACGGTGATCGCGGGCAACGCGCTCTTCATCGTCCCCAAGGTGTCGTCCGGCAGCCAGTTCTTCCCGCGCATGGTGGCCTCGCTGGAGACCCATGCCCCCGACAGCGTGTTCGACTGCGCCGCGCCTCCCTTCAACGTCCCCTGCAACCCGGCCACACAGGCGCTGATCCCGATCGTCGGCGTGGCCCCTGGTGCGAAGATCTACGCCCTGAAGGTGTTCCCCGCCGTCAGCGACTCCACCAGCGACTCCATCATCCTCGCGGCCATGGACCGGGCGATCACCATCCGACACAACTTCAACAGCGGCATGCCGTCGGTGCCGGTGGGCGGCACCGGGACGGAGGACGACCCGTTCCGCTACGACTCTCTGAAGATCGACGTGGTGAACATGAGCCTGGGGGGTCCGACGCTCTTTGCCGGGCGCGACCTGGAGGACGAGCTGACCCGGAAGATGCTGGCCGAAGGCATCACGCTCGCCACCTCCGCCGGGAACGACGGGTTCCCCGCCATGACCGGCGGCAGCCCGGGCACCGGTTTCGCCTCCCTCACGGTGGGCGCGGCCAACACGGCGCCGCACGAACGCGTCCTGCGCGACGTCCAGTACGGCGTGGGAATCGGGGACCTCTATCGCCCCTCGGACGCGATCCAGACCGCCTACTTCAGCTCGCGCGGCCCCACCGCGGACGGCCGCCTCGACCCCGAGCTGACCACGCCGGGGTTCGCCAACTTCGCCCAGGGGACCTGCCGCCTGGATGCCACGACGGTGAGCGCCTCCTGCGCCGCCGGCAGCGCCCTGGCGCCTTTCTCCATCGTGTCCGGCACGTCCTTCTCGTCCCCCACCGCCGCGGGTGCGGCCGCCCTGCTGCGCAAGGGAGCGCCGCTGGCCACGGCTGCCCAGATCCGCAACGCGCTGTCGAAGGGCGCGAACCCCGCGCTGCTGGGCGACGGCTCCGGCCGCATCGACCAGGGCAACGGCTTTCTCGACGTGGCGAAATCCCTCGACCTGCTGCTGATGGGCAGGGTGAACGGCCGCCTGCCGACCGGCCTCGGCTCGCCGAGCGTCGTGCTCAATACCGCATCCACGGGCTTCAAGCCGATCCTCTTCGTCAACGACAAGTACTCGGCGCACGTCGCCACCCTCAAGCCGGGCCAGGTGAAGCAGGTGTTCGTTCCCGTGGACGACAGCACCGACCAGCTCACGATCACGGTCAAGAACGTGACCCCCGAGCAGGCGCCGGCGGGGCAGAACCAGCTGTTCGGCGACGATCTGTTCGTGGCGGTGGCCGACGCCCCCACGTCGTTCCTGCGCGATCGCTTCTTCGACTTCGTGGGCGCCGACACCACGATCCCGGTGCCGAACCCGCAAACCGGCCTGGTCCGGCTGGCGATCCAGGGGGACTGGACCAACGCGGGCCGGATCTCGGCCGACCTCGTGATCCAGCGCACGCGCTCGCCGCAGGGCCGGCCCACGGCGTTCGGCACGGTCGCCGAGGGCGAGGTGAAGACGATCGAGTTCGACGTGCCGTCCGGGACGGCTGACCTGACCGTCGAGGCGTTCTGGGACAAGGACTGGGCGAGCTACCCCACGGACGACCTCGACCTCTATCTCTTCGACCCGGACGGGAACCTGGTCGTCGACGCCACCGGGGCGCCGCCCGGGGCCACCCTGGACAGCCCCGAACGGACCGAGGTGACCTCACCCCCCGCCGGGACCTGGACGGCGCTGGTGGCCGGGTTCACCGTCCACGACGACGGCCACGGCAGACCGGGTCACAAGTGCAGGAGGCCCAACTTCCTGCTGCGGGCCAAGGCCGACGGCGTGCGCCTGAGAGCCAACTGACCGGCCGTTCGTTTTCGCGGGTGGGCCGCGCGCGACGCGTGCGGCCCGCCCGCGTCACTCGCTCGGGCAGGCGATGGCCCGCTCCCTGTCCGCGTGGTAGACGTACTCCTTTTCGCCGGCGCGGAGCGTGATGAGAAAGCCCTTGATCCCCTCCGGCCTCGCCGAGGGGGCGGACCCCGGGCAGCCCAGGGTGTCGTCCGGCCAGGTGGTGGGCTTCAGGGACACGAGCCGCACCTGACGCGGCTCGACCCCCAGCCGGGCCGCCAGGTCCTTGCGGGCGATCCCGGCCACCTTCACGCCGGCAGCCAGGAAGCTCCCCTCGGGGCCGGCGCGGGCCGAGCAGACGCGGGCGCGTCCCCCGCCCACGTGGACCTCGAGGCGCTCGCCACCGGCCCGCACGGCGACACGGTAGCCCGGCGTGATCACCTGTGCGTTCACTTCTCCCTTGAGCGGGCAGCCGAGGCCGGTGTCCGGCCAGTCGACGGCCTCGGTCGTCTCGACCGAGACGGCATCCTCGCCGACCGCGAGCGCCTCGGCCACCGCCCGGCGCGCCAGGTTCTCGGCCTGCGCCCTGCCATCGGCGTCGGCAGGAGGGCCCGACACGGCCAGGCTCATCAACAGCACCTCGATCATCTGCCTCCTCCGATTCCCGGTCCCCCGGGGTGACCGCCTGCGGTCCTCTGCAAGGGTAATACTCCCGGCGTCCCCGGGGACTTCCCACGGTTCGCCGTCTTCTTGGGCGGGAAACGACAGCCGTGTTACCGTTTCCGCGGAGCCGGCCGGGGGCAGCTCGTGAAGATCGCGATCGACGTCCGCAAGTGGCGGGACTACGGCATCGGGACGTACGTCCGCAACCTGGTCCGTCACCTGGCACGGATCGACACCGAGACCACGTACTTCCTGTTCTGCAACGCCGCGGACGAGCCGACCCTGCGCGACCTGGCCGAGAACTTCGTGCCTGTGGTGGACGGCTCGGCGAAGTACGGGATGCGCGAGCACCTGTCGATCCCCTTCAAGCTGCGGCGGCTGGGGGCCGAGCTGCTGCACTCGCCCCACTACGTCCGTCCCCTGCTGTGCACGGTCCCCTCCGTGGTGACGGTCCACGACTGCATCCACCTGCTCTTCCCCCAGTACCTGCCCAGCCGCATGGCCTACCGCTACGCCCGCTTCGTGATGGGCCAGGCGGTCCGCCACGCGGCGCTCGTCTACACCGTCTCGCAGGCCTCTCGGGCCGACATCCTGCGCTTCTACCCCTGGGTGGACCCGGAGAAGGTCCAGGTGGTCCCGAACGCGATCGACACGGAGCTCCTGCAGGACCCGGGGCGCGAGGAGTGCGAGCGCGTGCGCGAGCGCTACCAGATCCGGGGCCGCTTCGTGATGTTCGCGGGCATCGTCAAGCCGCACAAGAACCTGGAGCGGCTGATCCGCGCCTTCGCCCGGGTCAAGCTGCAGGCCGGACGCAGCGACCTGCGCCTCGTCCTGATCGGCGACGACGTCAGCCGCTACGGCTCCCTGCGTCGCACCGTCGAGGAGTCCGGCGTCCGGCCGGACGTACGCTTCTTCGGCTTCGTGCCCCCGCGCACGCTGGCCGCGCTCTACCGCATGGCCTCGGTGTTCGCGTTCCCCTCCCTCTACGAGGGCTTCGGCCTGCCGCCGCTGGAGGCGATGGCCTGCGGCACGCCGGTGGTGACCTCGCGGCTGTCCTCGCTGCCGGAGGTGGTCGGCGACGGCGCGCTGCTGGTCGACCCCTACAGCGAGGAGGAGATCGCCGGCGCCATCGCCCGGCTGCTGGACGACGACGCGCTGCGGGCGGATCTGGTGGCGCGCGGCCTCCGCCGCGCCAGCAGCTTCAGCTGGGAGCGCTCGGTGCAAGCCATCCACCAGGGCTACCTGAGGACGCTGGGCCGGACGATCGAAGCACGCGCGGAGGCGCTCCGCTGAGGGTCGCGCTCGTCCACGACTGGCTCACCGGGATGCGCGGGGGCGAGAAGGTCCTCGTCTCGCTGGCGCGCCTGTTCCCCGACGCGACCCTGTTCACCCTGCTCCACGTGAAGGGGTCGGTCGCCCCCGAGCTGGAGCGGCTGGAGGTCCGTACCTCCTTCCTCCAGCACGCGCCCGGCGTCAGGCACCGCTACCGTCAGTACCTGCCGCTGTTCCCGCTGGCGGTGGAGAGCTTCGACCTGCGGGGGTTCGACCTCGTGCTCTCCAGCTCGCACTGCGTGGCCAAGGGGGTGCGGCCGGGGCCCGGGGCCGTGCACCTCTGCTACTGCCACACGCCCATGCGCTACGTCTGGGACCGCTACGACGACTACTTCGGCCCTGGACGGCTGGGACCGCTGGGGCGGCTGCTGATCCCCCCGATCTGCGCCGGCCTGCGCGGCTGGGACACCGCCAGCTCCGCCCGGGTGCACCGCTTCGCCGCCAACAGCGCCTACGTCGCCGACCGCATCCGCCGCTACTACGGCCGCGACGCGGTGGTGGTCCCGCCGCCGGTGGACTGCGACTTCTTCACCCCGCCGCAGGACTGCCGTCCCGGCGAGTACGACCTGATCGTCTCGGCCCTGGCGCCGTACAAGCGCCTCGACCTCGCCCTCGAGGCCTACCGCGGTACCGGCCGGCCGCTGTGGGTCGTCGGCAGCGGCCCCGAGGAGCCGCGGCTGCGGGCGGTGGCGCCGCCCGAGGCGCTCTTCCTCGGCCGCGTCGACGACGTCCGCCTCCGTGAGCTCTACCGCCGCTGCCGGGCCGTGCTGATGCCCGGCATCGAGGACTTCGGGATCGTGCCGCTCGAGGCGATGGCCTGCGGCCGGCCCGCGGTGGTCTTCGCCGAGGGCGGCGGCGCGGAGACGGTGGAGCACGGCAGGACGGGCCTCGTCTTCCACGAGGCCCGTCCGCAGGCGCTCCGCGACGCCGTCGCCATGCTCGACGGCATCGGCTTTGATAGACTCGCGCTTCGGGCTCGGGCCGAGGCGCACCGCCGCCAGGTGTTCGAGGCCAGGATCCGCGCCTTCGTCTCTGGCGCGCTCTGCCACGGGGACGCCGGATGCTGAGATTCCAGACACGGGTGCTGCTCGGGACCTACGTCCTCTCGGACGTGGTCGCCACCGCTCTCGCCTGGGTGCTCGCCTACCTGCTGCGCTTCCATGCGCTCCACGACCTGCTGCCCGTGACCAAGGGCGTGCCGCCGCTCTCCGACTACCTGCTGCTGCTGCCGGCGATGGCGCTGCTGTGGCCGGGGGTCGCCTACTTCCACGGCCTCTACCGCCTCGGCCGGGGACGCAGCCGCATCGACGAGCTGTTCGCCATCGTCTTCAGCGTGCTGGTCGCGACCGGCCTCACGCTGGGCGCCACCCTGTACGTCCGCGTCTACTACCGCTACCAGCCGGGGGTCTCGCCGCGCTGGGAGTTCAGCCAGGCGGTGTTCGCGCTGTTCGCGGTGCTGGACGTGCTGCTGGTGGCCGCCAGCCGCTCCTTCATCCGCGGGTGGCGGCAGCGGCGCTGGGCGGCCGGCGAGGACGTCACCCGGGTGGTGGTGGCCGGCACCGGGGTCCTGGCCCGCACGGTGACGGACGCCCTCCTGGCCCACCGCGAGCTGGGGTTCCGGGTGATCGGGTTCCTGGGCGAGGCCGACGGGGCGACGGGCCACGCCGGCCTGCCGGTCCTCGGCAGCATCGAGGAGGCGCGCGCCGCGCTGGAGACGCAACGCTGCGAGCAGCTCTACGTGGCGCTGCCCCCCGAGCAGCACGGCCGCATCCTTCCGCTGATCCAGTCGCTGAGCAACGAGTGCATGGACGTCAAGGTGGTCCCCGACGTCATCCAGTACGCGACCATCAAGGCCGCCCTCGAAGACATCGACGGCATCCCCATCATCAGCCTGAACGAGGTGCCGCTGCAGGGCTGGAACAGCATGGTCAAGCGGCTGATGGACGTCGCCGTCTCGGCCGCGCTGCTGGTGCTGCTCACCGTCGTCCCCTTCCTGCCGGTGCTGGCCCTGCTGGTGCGGCTCTTCGGCGGCAAGGGGCCGGTGCTGCTGCGCCAGGAGCGGATGACCCTCGACGGCAAGAGCTTCTACATCTGGAAGTTCAGGACCATGGTGAACGAGGCGGAGAAGGACACCGGCCCCGTCTTCGCCACCTCCGACGACCCCCGGCGCACGCCGATCGGCGCCTGGCTGCGGCGCCACAACCTCGACGAGCTGCCGCAGCTCATCAACGTGCTGCTGGGCCACATGAGCCTGGTCGGCCCGCGGCCCGAGCGGCCGCCCTTCGTCCGCCAGTTCCGGGAGAGGATCCCCCAGTACATGCGGCGCCACCGGGTGAAGAGCGGCATCACCGGCTGGGCGCAGGTCAACGGCTGGCGGGGCAACACCTCCATCGAGAAGCGCATCGAGTTCGACCTCTACTACATCGAGAACTGGTCGCTGCTGCTGGATCTCAAGATCCTGGCGCTGACGCTCTCCCGCGGCTTCGGCCAGAAGCACGCCTACTGAACGCGCCTGATGATCTAGCCACCTGATGCCGAGAGCGCTCGTGACCGGCGCCGCCGGTTTCATCGGTTCCCACCTCTGCGAGTACCTGCTCGCCAGGGGCTTCGCGGTGGTGGGCATGGACAACCTGGTGACGGGCTCGCCGGCCAATGTCGAGCACCTCGCCGGCCGGGACTTCCAGCTGGTGAAGCACGACGTCACCCGGCACATCTCGCTCGAGGGCCCGCTCGACTACGTCTTCCACTTCGCCAGCCCCGCCTCGCCGGTCGACTACCTGAAGCTGCCCATCCAGACGCTCAAGGTCGGCAGCCTGGGCACCCACAACTGCCTGGGCCTGGCCATGGCCAAGAAGGCGCGCTTCCTCCTCGCCTCCACCTCCGAGGTCTACGGCGACCCGCTGGTGCACCCGCAGCGCGAGGACTACTGGGGCAACGTCAACCCCATCGGCCCGCGCGGCGTCTACGACGAGGCCAAGCGCTTCGCCGAGGCCATCACCATGGCCTACCAGCGCGCCCACGGGGTGCAGACGCGGATCGTGCGCATCTTCAACACCTACGGACCGCGCATGCGCATGGAGGACGGGCGCGCGATCCCCGCCTTCGTCAGCCAGGCGCTGCGCGGCCAGGACGTCACCGTCTTCGGCGACGGCTCGCAGACCCGCAGCCTGTGCTACGTCTCGGACCTGGTGGACGGGATCTTCCGCCTCATGATGTCGGACGAGTGCGACCCGGTGAACGTCGGCAACCCCGCCGAGCTGTCGATGCGACAGCTGGCCGAGACCATCGTGCGACTCACCGGCTCCGGCTCGCGGCTCGTGGAGCGGCCGCTGCCGGTGGACGACCCCCGGCGCCGTCGACCCGACATCACCCGCGCCCGCCGGCTGCTCGGCTGGGAGCCTCTGGTCTCGCTGGAGGAGGGGCTGCCCCGGACGATCGACTACTTCCGCAGGAAGCTCTCGGCCTGAACCTGGCTGCCGCGCCGGGGCTTCTCGCTGGCCTGGTACACGTAGTGGGCGGTCGAGGCCACCAGCAGGGCCAGCGTCGCGGCGTACAGCCACACCAGCCCGCGCGGGCACTCGCCTGCCGCGTTGGCCAGCAGGGCGACCCCGCCGGAGACCAGGTTCATGGCCGTCGACAGCTTGCCCAGGCGCGACGGTGCGAAGACGCGCGGCCCCATGGTGAGGTTCACCAGCACCACCGCCATCACCAGCATCCCGTCCCGGAACAGCATGGTGACGGTCAGCCACGCCGGTATCGGGCAGGTGACGGAGCTGCTCCAGGTCATCAGCACGAAGGTCGAGCCCACCAGCAGCTTGTCCGCCACCGGGTCCATCATCTGCCCCAGCCGCGTGATCTGGCCGGTGTGCCGGGCCACCCAGCCGTCGAGGGCGTCGGTGGCGGCGGCCACCACGAACACCACCAGCGCCCAGGAGAACTCGCGGCCCAGGACCAGCACCACGAACGCCGGCACCAGGGCCAGGCGGATCATGGTGAGCTGGTTGGCGACGGTGAAGATCGGCTCGGCCATGGTGTTCGGGGGTGGTCGGCGTCGCGAAAAAGACGAAGGGCCCGCCGGCTGGCGGGCCCTCATTCTAACCGGGCTGGACCCGACGCTGCTCGCTAGGGGAGGAAGCGGTCCTTCTTCGCCACCAGGCCGGCGACGAAGTCGTTGCAGGCCCTCTCCTGGGCGTCGCCGATGGCGCTGTTGCGCCACTCATCCGAGTGGGTGCCGAGGCCGACTTCGCTGGAGCTGAAGTTGAAGCCGCCGCCCTTGCTGGACTCGCCGTGTCCCTTCACGGAGGCGACGATCTCGCCCGTGGTCGCGTCGATCACGCGCGCGGTGAGGTTCACCTCGGTCTTGGCCTTGGCTCCGCCGACCCCGATCCCGTGCACGCGCACGCCGCCGCCCCGCTTCTCGTTGGAGAACTTGGTGATCGAGCCGGCGATGATGTACTTGACGCCGAGCACCTTGCCGATCTTGGCCAGCTTGGCCGCGCTCGGATCGGCGCGGTCGCTGTGGGCGAAGTCCTGCTCCGCCAACACCGTGTCGAGCTTCTTGCGCTCGATGACCCGGAAGGTGCCGTCGTTCACCAGGGCGTCGATCACCTGGTCGGCCATGCCCTTGCCAATGTCGTACTGACCCCACCAGTTGTCGACGGTGCCGTAGTCGAAGTCCATCACCGCCACCGCGGGGCGCTTGGACTGCGCGTGGGCCGTCGCGGCCACACCGACGCAGGCCAGAGCCACCGCGAGACTCGCGATTCCCTTCAGCCTCATTCGTTCTCCTCCAAGGGTTGGAAGCGGAGTTTAGCACCGCTCACGTCCAGGGGTATCTACGCCTGCGCCCGCCCGGGTCTCGTGACCGCCCTCACCCCCACGAGCGCTTGAGCTCTTCGAACAGCTCCTTCTGCCGGGGGGTGAGATGTCGCGGCAGGTCGACGGCGAGCGTCGCCAGCAGGTCCCCGCGGCGGCCCTTCTCGCCCTGCTTCGGCAGGCCGTGGCCGCGCAGGCGGAACACCTGGCCGTTCGGCGTCTCCGGCGGGATCTTGATGCCGACGGAACCGTCGAGCGTCGGCACCTGCGCCTCTCCGCCCAGCACGGCTGCCGTCAGGGGCACGTGCACCGTGGTGGCGAGGTCGTCGCCGCGGCGCTCGAAGGCCGGGTCCGGGGCGATGCGCACGCGCAGGTAGAGATCGCCGGGCTTGCCGCGCCCCCGGCCTCCTTCCCCGGCCACGCGCACCCGCGAGCCCTCGCGCACCCCCGGCGGGATCCGCACCTCCACCCGGCGACGGCCGTCGCCGACGCGCACCTCGCGGGTCGTGCCCTTCAGGACCTCGGCGAGCGTCAGCTCCACGTCGCCCTCGGCGTCGGGCGAGGGAACCTGCGAGAAGGGCCCTTCGTCCGGCTCTCCGCCACCGAAGCCGCGACCGGCGAAGCCCCCGCCGGGTCCCCCGAAGCCCCCGAAGAACGTGCGGAAGAAGTCCGAGAAGCCCCCGGCCCCGCCTCCGCCGCCGAGGTCCTCGTACTCGACCCGCACGCCGCCCGGCCAGCCGCCGGCGGCGCCGCGCCGGCCACGGGCGCCGCCGAAGGCGTCCCAGTTCGCGCCCAGCTCGTTGTAGCGCTTGCGCTTCTCCGGGTCGCCGAGCACCTCGTAGGCCTCGTTGATCTCCTTGAAGCGGGCCTCGGCGTCCTTGTTGCCGGGGTTGACGTCGGGGTGGTGCTTGCGCGCGAGCTTGCGGAACGCGGCCTTGATCTCCTTGGCGGAGGCGTTCTTCGCCACGCCGAGTGTCTTGTAGTAATCCTTGTAGTCCATCCCCTCATCAATATAGTGGCCCGCCGGGGCGCCGTCCACGTGCCCGGCCGCCGGCTCCCCCTATACTGTTGCGCATGGAACTGCGCGACGCCTCCGCCCTGGTGACCGGGGCCGGCCGCGGCATCGGCCGGGCCATCGCCCTCGCCCTCGCCCGCGAGGGCGCCTGCGTGACCGCCGTCTCGCGCACCGCGGAGGAGCTCGACTCTCTCGTCGGCGAGATCGAGGACGCGGGCGGTCGCGGCCTCGCCTTCGCGGGCGACCTGCGCAGCCCGTCCTTCCCCGGCGACGCCGTGCGCGCCGCCGTCGACCGCTTCAACGGCCTGCAGGTGCTGGTCAACAACGCGGGCCTCGGCGTCTTCGGCAACGTGGCCGAGACCCGCGACGAGGACTGGCAGGCCGTCATCGACACCAACCTGACCGCCGTCTTCCGCCTCAGCCGCGCGGCGTTGCCGCACCTCGCCCGCCGCGGCGGGCACGTCTTCATGATCTCGTCGCTCGCGGGCTCCAACGCCAACCCCGGCATGGCCGCCTACGCCGCCAGCAAGGCGGCGCTCGACCACTTCGCTCGCTGCCTGATGCTCGAGGTGCGCAGCCGTGGGATCAAGGTGACGACGATCGCCCCCGGCTCGGTCGACACCACGTTCTCCGGCGCGGCGGGCGGGGACACCTCCTGGATGCTGACGCCCGAGGACATCGCCCAGACGCTGGTGGAGCTCGCACAGATGCGGGACGGCGCCCACTCCAGCCGCGTGGAGATGCGCCCGGCCAGGCCACAGAAGCGGTAACTGTCTCGAATCTCGTCGCTTCCGTCCTCCCTTGTGACTTCACCTCGCGACATTCGCCTTTACTTCGCTTTTTCCCTTGCGTCGCGAGCGAAGCTTAGGCGAAGATCGGACCTGCGCCGACCGGGCGCCGTTCTAGGCTGGACGTGGAGGAAGGAACCGTGGTGCTGATCCAGGTCGTCGCCGCCCTGCTGCTCCTCGCCGGGAGCGCCCTCATCTTCCGCGCGCTGGTGGCGCTCGACGCGCCGCGGCCGCACCTCATTTCCCGCGCCAAGCTGCAGCGGCTCGACCGCGCCGGCGGAACCGACACCCTGCGTCGGGCCGCCTGAGGCAGCGTGGTAGACTGCCGGGTCCGCACGCGCCGAACTGCCGCCGACGTGGCGCCGACCCTGTGGTGCAGAGGCCCAGCACGCCACCCTTTCAAGGTGGAGATCGAGGGTTCGAATCCCTCCAGGGTCGCCACCCTACGCGGACCGGACGCAGTCTCTCGCGGCGATGCTAGCGCAGCGACGCCACAGCCCTTCAGCGACGTCCAGGCAGGGTACGTCGGGGCCCGGCGCTCGCAGCGAAGTGCGAGACGCCGAAGAAGCTCCACTGATGGTCGTCCTTGTCGTCATAGAAACCCACGCCCGGAGAGCCTGAGGTAAACACGGGCCGGCCTGCGCCGCAATCTGTGCCGTCACCGCCTTCGTTGCCCGTGTCGGACACCTGCATGATCTGCACACCGTTGAGGTAGCCGGTGATCACCGCCGGATTCGAGCCGGTGACCGTTCCCTCCAGCACGTCTCCGTTCACGAGGCTGATGTTCGGCGTGGACGGCTCGATGTTGCAGTAGAGGCCGTTCGGTCCGGTCCAGCGCGCGATGTGGCAGTACCTGTTGCCCGGCACGATGCTGCAGTAGACCTCGTAGCCGGTGATCGTGTTCGCGCTGATCGTCGTGCGCAGGCGCACCTCGATCTCGTGGCAGCAGACGGTCGGCGTGTGGGTGATCCTGACGGTGAGCTCCGCCTGCTGGTCCGCGTCCCAGGAAGCGCTGAGGATGGCCGTGGGATCGCCGAACTTGGTCGGTTCACTGACGCCATGGGCCATGCCGCCGCTCGTCTGCACGTCGCCCCAGAGATTTCCTCCGGCGGACTGCCCTCCGATCCACCTTCCTCTCTCGGAGATGGGATTCTCAGTGAGCCGGAAGGAGGTCGCGTAGGTCTGCGCGATGGCCCATGTCGGCGAGGACATGAGAACGAGGACGCACGCGGCTCTCATGCTCCCACTCTAGCAGCAGGACATTCCGGCCGCAGGAGAAGGAGCCGAGAGACGACCGACACCTGGATCGCGTCGTCGCGGGTGCGGTGGGGCGCCCGGACAGCCGCTGCTCGAGGACGGGGTCCCTGCGCCCGCACCGCACCCTACATCTCCGCTCCCGTCAGCTTCCAACCCTCGCGGTACTCGCGCCTGAGGTACGGGTTGGCCTCGGACGCATTGGTGAACTGCATGGCCTTCGCGTCCCACAGCAGGGCCGGCGCGCAATGGCCCTCGTGGAAGACCTTCCGGCTGTATCGGATCGCAGCGCCGGCCAGGGCGATCGCCTCCGAGCAGTTGGCGGCGTTCAAGAAGCTGCCAGCCGTCGCCTGACCGCCTCTGAAGGCCGCGACCCACTCGGGAGGTGCGGCGCTGCGGGCGCCCCGACCACTGTCGGTTGCGGAGGGCTCGGGAAGGCCCCTGGCCGTCCGGTAGTCGCGCATCTTCTTCGCCGGGATCAGCTCGCCGTTCAGGATCGAGCCCTGGTCACCGACGAACAGGGTGCCGGTCGCCGGGATCGACTCGCCATCTTCCAGCAGCTCGTCGGGCGTGAAGGGCCGCGTCCCGCCGTCGTACCAGTAGAGCTTGAGGGCCGGCCAGCGGCCGTGGGCGGCGAACTTGAAGCAGACGCGGTTGGCGTAGGGGAACGCGTAGTCGTTCACGGTGATGGTGCTCACCTGGTCGACGACCTGGGCGCTGGAGCTGCTCTGCGCCTCGATGCTGTAGGGGACGGGCAGGTCGAGAGCCATGAAGATCGGCCACAGGCTGTAGTTGCCCATGTCGGCCACGCTGCCTCCGCCGAAATCGTACCAGCCGCGGAAGAGCGCGTGCGTGTAGCTCGGGTGATACGGGCGCTCGCATTCCGGCCCCAGCCAGAGGTCCCAGTCGAAGTCCCGCGGAACCGGCGGCCGATCGCTCGGCAGCGCCAGCGCCTGCGGCCAGAACGGGCGGTCGGTCCAGTTGTGCACTTCCCTCAGGTTGCCGATGGCGCCGTCCAGGATCATCTGCTGGACCGCGGTGATCGGTGCGCGCCAGGCCAGCAGGTGCGTCTGCACGCCCGTGCGGCGCGCCGCGTCCACCACCATCCGCACCTCCGCCACCCGGTTGGCCAGGGGCTTGTGCATGGCCACGTGCTTGCGCTTCTTCATGGCCGCGATGGCGATCGTGGCGTGGAGGTGGTCGGGCGTCATGACCTTGACGCAGTCGACGTCCCGCTCCTTTTCCAGGAGCTCGCGGAAGTCGGCGTAGCTGGCGACGCTGCCCAGCTTTCCCGCCGCCCGTTGCTTCGCGTAGTGCGCCTCGATGATCTCCTTGGCCATGTCCCGGCCGGCACGGATGCCGGCGACCCCCGCTCCCCAGTCGGGCGCTCCGAGGAGCTCCCGCACGCTGTCACGGATCCCGGTCTTGTCCCAGTCGACGTAGTTCGTGCCGTCCTTGACGGGGTCGCAGACCGCGGTGATCTGGACGTCGGGGACCGAGAGCAGCCGCAGCATCTCGCGGATGCCCTGGGTGCCGCATCCGATGTAGGCCAGGGTCAGCTTGTCGCTGGGGGGGGTGTGTCCCGGCCCCCCCAGGACGTGCCGGGGAACGATGGTCAGGGCCAGTCCGCCGGCGGCCGACGCCAGGAAGTCACGACGGGAGACATCGTCCTTGCGTTCCATGAGGCTCCTTCCCGGGGATGCCCGATCCGGCGATCGCACGGCGCGGGCGCCCCCTCCGGACGACACGGGTAGCGAGAACGATACCGCCGCCGCGAGGGGGACACGACGGCGGACGCAGGAGGCGACAGGCGTTCGCAGCAGCAAACCCCTATCATTGGGCTGTCATGCATCCGGGACCGACAGGCCGGCAGCCGGCGCTGCCACTCTCGTGAGGACCGACCGCCGGCTGGCTCTCGTCCTGTTCCTCGTCGCCCTGGCGGCGCGTATCGCCTTCCTCGCGCTCGAGCCCCGGACGCGGCTGGTTGCCGACGAGCGCTCCTGGCTGGCAGCCGCCGACGAGCTGCGCTCACCCGCGGTGCGCTTCGACCCGTTGCGCAGCGCTCTCGCCTTCTACCCGCCCCTGCACCCGTACTTCCTCGCCCTCGGGCGCGAGCTGACCGGCGGAACGAGCGGAGCCAAGCTGCTGCAGTGCCTTCTCGGTGCGCTGCTCGCGCCCGTCGTCCTCGCCGTCGCCACCAGGACCTTCGATCGTCGCGTCGGGGTCGCCGCGGGTCTGCTCGCCGCGCTCTACCCCGAGCTGGTCTGGCATTCGGCGCACCTGTGGTCGGAGCCGCTCTTCATGGTCCTGCTCTGGGGCGCGATCGCGCTCGTCTTCGCCGCCGACGCAGACGGACGGCTGGGCACGGCCGCCGCGGCCGGACTCCTCTTCGGCCTCGCCGCGCTCACCCGCGACCCCGCGCTCTACTTCGTCCCCCTCGCCGCGCTGTGGCTGGCGGTGCGGCGGCCGCCCGGCAGGTCCTGGCGGCTGGCGGCGGCGCTGGCCGCGGCAACCGTCCTCGTCGTCCTGCCCTGGTCCGTCCGCAACTGGGCGCGCTTCCGCGCCCCCATCCCCGTCTCCCTGATGGGCGCCCGCACGTTCTGGGAGGGAGCGGCGCGCCAGCACCAGGAGGTCATCGACGCCTACGCCGCGCTCGAGCAGGCGCAGGGCCCGCTGGCGGCCTACCGCGTCGCCTGGCGCGAGGGCCTGGCCGCGACACGTGCTCGCCAGCCGTGGTGGCTGCTGGAGCAGGTCCGCGACCAGATGCCCCGGTTCTGGACCGCGGTCGACACGGCCGTCATCCACCTCGAGCGCGGCGCCTACCGCGACGTGCCCCCCTGGGCGGCTCGCGCCGTCCTCGCCGCCACCGCGCTGCCGCACGTCCTGGTCACGGCCGCGTTCCTCGTCGGCCTCGCCGCGCTCCCGCTGACCCGGGCGCGGGGCTTGCTGCTGGTCTTTCTCGCCTACTACCTCGCCCTCCACGTCGCCACCGTGGGCCACCCGCGGCTGCGGCTGCCCCTGCTGCCGGTGGTGTTCGTGTACGCCGCTGCCGCCGTGGTGGAGACGAGGACCGCAGGGTTGCACTGGACGAAGGCGCGGTTCGTCGTCGCCGGGCTGCTGCTGGCCGCCTTCGCCGCCTGCCTGGCGCTGGACGTCCCGGCGACGCTGGCGGAGCCGGTGTTCGGGTGGTCGTCAGGACGCGGTCTCCCGTGAGGGCGCGCCTCGCCTGCCTGCTGCTCGCGAGCGCCGTGGCCGCTGGCGCGCGGGCCCAGGCGACCGACGAGGCCCGCGGCCCGGTGGAGATCCGGGACGAGCACCTGCTGGCCCAGCCACGGCTCACGCTGCCGGCCCTGTCGCCGGTGACCACCCCGGCGGGGCGCTGGTCGTTCGAGGTCGGGGCGCTGTGGTCCAACTCCTTCGCCTGGGAGCAGGACGTGCCCGGCGAGCACCCGGCGGTGCGCAACTTCCTCATCGACGGAGAGGCGCACACGCTGGACCTCACCGTCCGCCGCGGCCTCACGGCGGACCTCGACCTCGCGCTCCGGCTGCCGCTGCGCTGGCGCGGCGGCGGCGTGATGGACGGGCTCATCGACTGGTGGCACCACACCTTCTCCCTGCCCGACGGCGGGCGTCCGTACTTCCCCACCAACGCGTTCCAGCTCAACGGGACGCGGAACGACGGCGGCGGGCGCTTCTCCTGGGACGACGAGACCGGCTCCGGCCTGGGCGACCTCGAGCTGGCGAGCCGCTGGCGTTTCGCTGGAGCGCCGTCAGGCGCTTCTCTGGCGCTGGTCGCGCGCGCCTCGGTGCCGACCGGAACCGGCCCCTTCGCCGGCAACGGCCCGGCCGGAGGCCTGCAGCTGGTCGGCCGCCAGCCGCTCGGCCGGCGCGTCGACGTCTACGCGGGGCTGGGCGGCACCCTGCAGCCGCGCGGCCCCGTCCGAGGCGTCGCCTACGAGGCGGCGCGCCTGCACGGCTTTCTCGCCTTCGAGTGGCGGCCGTGGGATCCGTTCAGCCTGGTCGTGGAGACGAACGCCGCCTCCCGGCTCGTCGGCAACATCCTGGACTACCCCGGCACCCACTGGCTGCTCGACGTCAGCGGCCGGGTGCAGCTCGGGCGGCGCACGCGGCTCGACCTCGGGTTCACCGAGAACTTCAAGGACCAGCTCTCGACGGTGGACTTCGCCATCTACGCCGGCATCGGCTTCCGGCGCTGAGCACGACCGCGGCTACAATCCCGGCCATGGCTTCCCGACCTGCGGCGGCGGTGGTGGCCCTGGACCAGGGCACGACAGGCTCGACCTCGCTGGTGTTCGGGCCGGAGGGCGAGGTGCTGGGGCGCGCCTACGGCGAGATCACCCAGCACTACCCGGCCCCCGGGTTCGTCGAGCACGACGCGGAGGAGATCTGGACCACCAGCCTCCGCGTGCTGCGGCAGGCGATCGCCGCCTCGGGCGTGCCGCCGCTCGGCATCCGTGCCATCGGCATCACCAACCAGCGCGAGACGACGGTGCTGTGGGACCGGCGCACCGGCGACCCGGTGCACCGGGCGATCGTCTGGCAGAGCCGGCAGAGCGCCGGGGTCTGCGCGCGGCTGAAGGCTGCGGGACACGAGCCGCTCTTCCACGAGCGCACCGGCCTGGTGCTCGACCCCTACTTCTCGGGAAGCAAGATCGCGTGGCTGCTGGAGCGCGACCCCGCGCTGCGGGCCCGGGCCGAGGCCGGCGAGCTGGCCTTCGGGACCATCGACAGCTGGCTGGTGCACCGCCTCACCGGCGGGCGCACCCACGTCACCGACCCCACGAACGCCTCGCGGACCCTGCTCTACGACATCCACGCGCGGCGCTGGGACGCGGAGCTATGCGGCGTCCTGGGCGTGCCCCAGGCGATGCTGCCGGAGGTGCGGCCGAGCAGCGGCGTCTTCGCGGAGACCGCCGCGCTCGACGGGCTCCCCGCCGGCATCCCGCTCGCGGGCATGGCTGGCGACCAGCAGGCGGCGCTCTTCGGCCAGGGCTGCTTCGAGGCGGGCATGGCCAAGAACACCTACGGCACCGGCGCCTTCCTGGTCCTCAACACCGGCGAGCGGCGGGTCATCAGCCGGCGCGGCCTGCTCACGACGCTGTGCTGCGACGCGCGCGGGCAGGCCGCCTACGCCCTCGAGGGCTCCGTCTTCATCGCCGGGGCGGCGGTCCAGTGGCTGCGCGACGAGCTGGGCCTGGTGAAGACGGCCTCCGAGACCGCCCCGCTCGCCGGGTCGGTGCCCGACACGGCCGGTGTCTACGTGGTGCCCGCGTTCGTCGGCCTGGGCGCCCCCTACTGGGACGCCGACGCCCGCGGGGCGATCGTGGGCCTCACCCGCGGCGCCTCCCGCGCCCACCTCGTGCGCGCCACCCTGGAGAGCCTCGCCTACCAGAGCCGCGACGTGATCGACGCCATGAACGAGGAGTCCGGGGTGCCGCTGCGCGAGCTGCGCGTCGACGGCGGCGCCTCCGCCAACGACTTCCTGATGCAGTTCCAGGCCGACCTCCTCGGGGTGCCGGTCGACCGTCCAGCCCTCGTCGAGACCACGGCCGCCGGCGCCGCCTTCCTGGCCGGCCTCGGCACCGGGTTCTGGCGTGACGCGCAGGAGCTGGCGCGCACCCGCCGGCGCGACCGGCTGTTCACGCCGGCCCTGTCGCCTGCGCGCCGCCAGGAGCTCTACGCCGGCTGGCAGGCGGCGGTGGGCCGGGTTCTCAGCCGTCAGCCGATCCCGGCCACCTCCCGCAGCACGTCGTAGCGGTTCACGATCCCGACCAGGCGCCCGCCGTCGCGGACCAGGGCCGCCGGGGTCTCCTTCGACAGCAGCGAGACCAGGCGGTGCAGCGGCACCTGCGCGTCCACCACCGGGAACGGCGCCGTCATCACCTCGGACACCGGCCGGTCGAGCATCTTCGCGTCCTCGAGGACGCTGGCCATCATGCCCTCGTTCACCGAGCCGACGCTCTCGCCCTCGTCGACCACTGGAAGCTGCGAGAGCCCCCAGGTGCTGAGCAGGTTCAGCGCCTGGCGCAGGTTCGCCGAGGGGGCCACCGAGACCAGCGGCGGCAACTCCTCCGGGTGGCGGTGCAGCAGCTCCCCGGCGGTGACGCGGTCGCCCTCCATCATCTGGTTCTCTCGCATCCAGGCGTCGTCGTACACCTTGGAGAGGTAGCGCTCGCCGGTGTCGCAGAGGATGCTGACCACGCAGGCGTCGGGATCGTCGAGCCGCCTCGCCACCTCGAGCGCGCACCAGACGTTGCTGCCGGTGGAGCCGCCCACGAACAGCCCTTCCTCGCGGGTGAGCCGGCGCGCGGTGCGGAACGAGTCCGCGTCGGTGACGGTCATCCACTCGTCGACGACACCGAAGTCCAGCGAGGTCGGGATCTTGTCGCCGCCGATCCCCTCCACCTTGTACGGCCAGCCCTGGCCCTTCTGGTGCGTCCGCGCGTACTCGCTGTAGATCGAGCCCACCGGGTCGCCAGCGACCACCCGGACCGCCGGGTTCTTCTCCTTGAGGTAGCGGCCGGCACCGGTCACCGTGCCGCCGGTCCCCGGGGCGCAGACGAAGTGGGTCACCTTCCCCTGTGTCTGCTCCCAGATCTCCGGCCCCGTGGTGGCGTAGTGCGCCCTGGGGTTGTCCTCGTTGTAGTGCTGGTTGGCGAAGATGGCGCCCGGCGTCTGGGCCACGATCGTCTTCGCCTTCTGGATGTAGTACTCGGGGTGCTCCGGCGGCACCGCGGTCGGGACCACGATCACCTCCGCCCCGAAGGCGCGCAGCAGCCGGATCTTCTCGCTCGACATCTTGTCCGGGATGGTGAAGATGCAGCGGTAGCCGCGGGTGGCGGCTGCGATCGCCAGGCCGACGCCGGTGTTGCCCGAGGTCGCCTCCACGATCACGCCGCCCGGCTTCAGCTCGCCCCGCCGCTCGGCTCCCTCGATGATCGCCAGGCCGATGCGGTCCTTCACCGAGCCGCCGGGGTTCAGGTTCTCGGCCTTGGCGTAGATCGGGGTGCGGATGCCGCGGGCGATGCGGCGCAGGCGGACGAGCGGCGTCCAGCCCACCACGTCGACGATGTTCTCGTACGGCTCCAGGTTCCGTTTCATCTCTCTCCCTGCGGGTGTCGGCCTCCCTGCGGGCGTCGGGCCGCGCAGCCGCCGACACCGACCACGGCAACGCCGAGGATCACGGCGCCGGCACGGGTCGCCCTGGGCACGGCCTCCCCCTCTCCGGAGTCTCGGTTCCTCAGGATCTCACGGCCCCGCCGGCGCCGTCTCCGACAGGGGGGCCTCGATCACCCGCATGCTGCGCCAGTGCCCGGCACGGAAGCGCCGGCGCAGGAGCAGCCCCAGCAGCAGCACGTAGCCCGTGGCCATGCTCCAGGCGAAGTAGACGCCTCGGCCCAGCCCCACGCAGCCGATCCAGGCCGGGACCAGCATGACGATCCAGGCCAGCACGAACGTCAGCGCCATCGGGTAGACGGTGTCGCCGGCCCCGCGCAGGCCGGCGGCGTGGACGAGGTTCATCATGTCGAAGATCGAGTAGAAGGCCACGAAGCGCAGCAGCACGGTGGCGATCGCGGCGATCTGCGGGAAGCCGGCGGGGTCGGCCCCGGCCGCGTACGGCATGAGCAGCAGCTTCGCCCCGAACACGTAGAGCAGCCCGCAGGCGACCATGTAGGCGAGGCTCATGGCGAAGGCCGAGCCCACCACCCGCTCGGCCACCCCGGGCCGGTCCGCCCCCAGGTACCGCCCCACCAGCGAGGAGACCGCCACCGCCATTCCCACCATGGGCATGAAGACGATCATGTTGAGGTTGAAGGCGATGCCGCTGGCGGCCAGCGCCTCCGCCCCGATGCGGCCGACGATCACCATGAACACCGCGAAGGCCGCCACCTCCAGCGAGTACTGGAGGCCGGTGGGCATCCCGTAGCGGATGAGGCGGAGCACCAGCCAGGGCTCTGGCCGCCAGCCGGCGAGCGTCGCGTACTCGCGCCGGAACTCGGGCTTGAGCAGCAGGAGCAGGTACACGGCCGAGCCGACGGCCTGCGAGACGATCGTCCCCAGGGCGGCCCCGGTGACGCCCAGGCGCGGGAACCCGCCGCGGCCGAAGATCCACAGGCAGTCGAGCAGCACGTTGACCGCCGTCACCAGCACGTTGACCCTCAGGATCACCCCGGTTTCGCCGCGGCCGGCGAAGAAGGTGGAGAGCGTCGCCATCAGCACCACCGGGAAGGCGCCCAGCATCAGCACGCGGGCGTACTCCACCTCGTAGTGGCGCAGCGCGGGCGTGTGGCCGGCGAGGTCGAAGACGGGGGCGGCGAGCGGCGCCAGCGCAGCGACCACCGCGCCGGCGGCGACCGAGAAGTAGACGCCCTGCCAGATCGCCGGCCCGATGCGCCGGGGACGCCCGGCGCCCAGGTACTGGGCGACGAAGGTGGTCAGGTACTCGCCGGTGCCGGTGAAGAGGGCGATCACGGACCACACCGCGAACAGCCCGGTGACGGCGCCGGCGACGGCGTCCGTCGAGTACCAGGTCAGCAGCAGGCGGTTGACGAAGGTCTGGATGGTGAACGACAGGTGGCTCAGGATCAGCGGGTAGGCGAGGCGCGCCAGCTCCCGGCCGCCACCCTCGCCCTGCCACATCCCGGACACGCCGTGCCTGGGCGCCATGGGACAATCATCGGCCATGAAGGGCGTCCGCTGGGGCCTCATCGGGTGCGGGGACATCGCGGCGAAGCGAGTGGCGGCGGCGCTCGGGCAGGCTCGCGGCAGCGCCCTGGTCGCCGTCGCGCGGGCCCGTCCCCAGCTGGCGGCCGCCTTCGCGGAGCGCCACGGCGCGAAGCGCTGGCACGCGGACTGGCGGGACCTCCTCCGCGACGACGAGGTCGACGCCGTCTACGTCGCGACACCGGTGCACCTCCATGCCGAGCAGGCGGTCGCCGCCGCCCAGGCGGGCAAGCACGTGCTCTGCGAGAAGCCCATGGCCACGGACGTCGCCGGCTGCGAACGCATGATCGCGGCGGCGCGCGCCTGTGGCGTCCGACTGGGCGTCGCCTACTACCGCCACCACTACCCGGTGGTCACCCGGCTTCGGGAGCTGATCGCCTCCGGCGAGATCGGCGAGCCCGTCCTCGCCGAGGCCCTGGCGTTCGAGCCCTTCGACGTCCCGCCGGACGACCCCCGCGCCTGGTTTCTCCGCCGCGCGCAGGCGGGCGGAGGGCCGATGGCCGACTTCGGGTGCCACCGCCTCGAGGTGCTCCTCGACCTGCTCGGCCCCGTGGCCGAGGTGCAGGGCTTCCCCGCCAACCTCCGCTTCCGGAACCGTGACGTCGAGGACACCTGCGTGGCGCACCTGCGCTTCCGGCGTGGATCGCTCGCCGTGCTCACCGTGACCCACGCCGCCCACGAGCGGCGGGACACCCTGTCGATCTTCGGGAGCCGGGGCTCGGCGCACGCCGGCGTCCTCAACGAGGGAACGCTGCGCGTCGTCACCTCCGCCGGGAGCCGCGAGGAGCGGCACCCGCCGCACCCGAACCTGCACCAGCCGCTGGTCGAGGACTTCGTGGCCGCCGTGCTCGGGGGCCGCGCGCCTGCGGTCAGCGGCGAGGTGGGGCTCGATGTCTCCCGGGCGCTGGCCCGCATCTACGGCTCGTCGGAGGAGGACCGTTGAAGGCCCCGGCTCTCGTCACCCTCGCGGCCCTGGGCGCGCTCGTCGAGCCCGCTCCCGGCCAGCCTGCCGGCGGGAGGGACTTCTCCCGTCAGACGGCACGAGCGGCTCCGGGCTGGGCACGCGACGCGGTCGTCTACGAGATCTTCCCCCGGGATTTCTCCGCGGAGGGCGACCTCGCAGGCGTGACCGCCTCGCTCGACCGCCTCCGCGACCTCGGGGTGACGGTGATCTGGTTGATGCCGATCCACCCGATCGGCGAGGCGAGGCGCAAAGGCACCTTCGGCAGCCCCTACTCGATCCGCGACTACTACGCCGTCAACCCCGACTACGGGACCGTCGACGACCTGCGCCGGCTGGTCCGCGAGGCCCACGCCCGCGGGCTGCGCGTCATCCTCGACGTGGTCGCCAACCACACCTCGTGGGACAGCGTGATGATGCGCACGCCCGAGCTGTACGTCCGCGACGCCGCCGGCCGGGTCCAGCCGCCGAACGCCGACTGGTCGGACGTGGCCAAGCTCGACTACGCGAACCCGAAGACCCGCGCGTACATGACCGCGATGATGGCGCACTGGCTGCGCGAGGCCGAGGTCGACGGCTTCCGCTGCGACGTGGCCGGCCTGGTGCCGACCGACTTCTGGGAGCAGGCGCGGTCGGCGCTGGAGGCGGTCCGCCCGGACCTCTTCCTGCTCGCCGAGTGGAGCTCGCCCGACCTGCTGCCCAAGGCCTTCGACGCGGACTACGCCTGGCCGTTCCACGCCGCGCTCACCCGCGTCCTCTCGCTGGGCGCCCCGGCGTCGGAGCTGCGTGCCGCCTGGGAGGAGGAGCGGCGCGTGTTCCCGCAGGGGTCGCTGCACCTGCGCTTCTCGGACAACCACGACGAGAAGCGCGCCATCGCCCGCTTCGGCGAGCCGGCGGCGCTCGCCGCGCAGGCGCTCGTCTTCACGCTGGACGGGATCCCGCTGGTCTACAACGGCATGGAGGTGGGCGACACCACGGAGTCGGGCGGAGCGGCGCTGAGCGAGAAGCTCCCCGTCTTCTGGGCGATCGCCGAGCGCCGCCCGGAGTTCCCCCGCTTCTACAGGGAGATGATCGCGCTCCGGCGAGCCCACGCCGCGCTGCGCCGGGGCGCGACGCGCTGGCTCGACAACGCGGCGGCGGACCGGCTGGTCTCGTTCCTCCGCAGCGACGGCGAGGAGGAGATCCTGGTCGCGGTCAACCTCTCCAGCCGGCCGCTCGAGGCGACCCTGCGGCTGGCCCACGGCACCGCCTTCTCGGAGATCACGCCGGCGATCCCCCACCCGGTGCAGCCGGGCGGCGCGGTGCCGCCGCGCGAGCTGCGCCCGGTGGAGCTGCCGAGCATCGCCCTCGACGCCTGGGGCTTCCGGATCTTCCGCCGGAAGGGGTCAGGTCTTGGGTTGTAGCGCGCCCGCAACAGATGCGCTAGCCCGCCACCTCTTTCGCCGACACCCGCAGCTCGGCGCCGGCCCCTTCGGGCGGCAGGCGCCCAGCCAGCCGCCGTGCCCGGTCGAGAGCTTCGTCCTGCGAGTCCGCAGCCAGCAGCTCGGCCGCGAACAGCTCGTGGGTCGACGGCCTCCCGTCCCCCAGCAGCCACTCCAGCGCAGACGCGGGCGGCGGCGGCTGCAGGCGCGACTGCAGCAGCGGGTGCTCGCGGGCGATCGCCCCGTGCGTCTCCTCCGGGGTCGGCACGTAGCGGCAGAAGAAGTTCAGGTGCCAGGGCAGGAAGCGCATGGCCCGCCGGGTGCCCCGCTCGTCGCGGCCGAAGTGCTCGCGCAGCAGCTCGACCAAGCGCCACAGGATCCCCAGCCGTTCCTCGGCCGTCGGCAGCCAGGTGAGGCCGCTCTTCAGCTCCCGGAAGACCCAGGGCTTGATGAGCGCGCCGCGGCCCAGCATCACCGAGCGCACGCCGCTGCGGGCCATGCGCTCGCGGGCCTCGTAGACGGTGAGGATGTCGCCGTTGCCGATCACCGGCACCCGCCGCTCGGCGGCCACCTGGCCGACCAGGTCCCAATCGGCCGCCTTCGAGTAGCGCTGCTCACGGGTGCGGCCGTGGACGGCGATGGCCGCGGCGCCGCTCTCCTCGCAGATGCGGGCCACCTCGCGGACATTGACCTTCGACTCGCTCCAGCCGGCCCGCAGCTTCACCGTGACCGGGATGGACACGGCCTGCCGCATGCTCGCCACCAGCCGGCCCAGCCGCGTCGGCTTGCGCAGCAGGCTCGCGCCCATGCCGCGGCGGGTGATCTGGTCGATGGGGCAGCCGCAGTTGAGGTCCACGAAGCGCGCCCCCCGCGACTCGGCGATGCGCGCGCCCTCTGCCAGGGCCTGCGGGCGCTTGTCCGCGAGCTGCACGCCGAAGAAGGGCTCGGCCGGGTGGCCGCGCAGCAGGGCGAACTCCGAGCTCTGGTCCCGGAGCAGCTTCTGCACCACGGCCATCTCGCCGACGGTGACGTCGGCGCCCATCTCCGCGCAGAGCCGGCGGAAGGGGAGGTTGCCGCCGACCGTCAGCGGCGCCAGGACCACCGCGTCCTGGAAGGGCGAGGCGGCCTTTTCGTCCACCCGCTTCTCGCTCACTGACCGATGAACCCGAAGCCGCGCGGCAGCGCACCGCCGGACGACCGGGGCCCGGGCGCATCGCCGGCGTGCTCCTCCGCTGCCGGCGTCTCCTCCCCCTCGCCCGGCGCCAGGAAGAGGTCCTGCTGCAGCCCGTGCTGGCGGTCGTACATCTCCCGGTAGCGCCCGCCGGCGGCGTAGAGCGCCGCGTGGGTGCCGCGCTCGACCACGCGGCCCGACTCGAGCACCAGAATCTGGTCCGCGCGGCGGATGGTCGAGAGGCGGTGCGCGATCACGAAGGTGGTGCGACCCTGCATCAGCCAGGCGAGCCCCTGCTGGATGAGAGCCTCCGACTCGGAGTCGAGGCTGGAGGTCGCCTCGTCCAGGATCAGGATGCGCGGGTCGGCCAGGATGGCCCGCGCGATCGCCACCCGCTGCCGCTGCCCGCCGGAGAGCCTGACCCCGCGCTCGCCGATCACGGTGTCGTAGCCGTCCGGGAAGCGCTCGGCGAACTCGTCCACGTGCGCGATGCGGCAGGCAGCGAGCACCTCGTCGGCCGGGGCGGCCGGCCGCGCGAACGCCACGTTCTCGCGGATGGTGCCGTCGAAGAGGAAGGTATCCTGCAGCACCACGCCGAGGTGCCCCCGGTAGGAGTCGAGGCGCACGGTCGCCAGCTCGACGTCGTCCACCAGGACGCGTCCGGACGACGGCGTCGCGAACGCACAGACCAGCCCGATCACCGTCGACTTGCCGGCGCCCGAGGGCCCGACCAGGGCCGTCACCGTACCCGGCTCCGCCCGCAGCGAGACGCCCTGCAGCACCGGCTCGCCCTCGCGGTAGGCGAAGCTCACGTCCTCGAAGGCCACCTCGCCGCGGAGCGAGACGAGCGCCACCGTCCGCCGCGGGTCGACGTCCTCGGGGGGCTCCGAGAGGAGCTCCCGGGTGCGATCCAGGCCGGCGAAGGCCTCCGTCAGCTGTGAGCCGACGGTGGCGAGCTGGAAGAAGGGCCCGACCAGGAAACCGAGGAACACGGTGTACGTGAAGAAGGAGCCCACGGTCAGCCGGCCGGCCAGGATCTCCCGCGCGCCGACGAACATCACGGCAGCGCCCACGACGCCCAGCAGCACCGTGGAGGAGAGAGACAGGATCGAGGTGGCGGTCAGCGTGCGGAAGACGTTGTCGAGGATCCGTCGCACGCCGGAGGCGAAGACGCCCGCCTCGCGCTCCTCGGCGTGGTAGGCCTTCACCACCCTCACCCCTCCCAGCGTCTCGTTGAGCCGGCCGATCACCTCAGCCTGCAGCTGAGAGCGCTCGCGGAAGATCGGCCGCAGCACCCAGAAGGCGCGGAAGAGGACCAGGCCGAACAGGGCGAGCGCCACCACGGTCAGCAGCGTCGTGCGCGGCGAGAGGTACAGCATCACCCCGAGCGCCAGCGCGGCCGTCAGCAGGCCGCCCGCCATCTCGATGAGGCCGGTGCCGACCAGGTTCCGCAGGCCTTCCACGTCGTTCATGATCCGGGAGACGAGGTCGCCGGTCTTGTTGGCGTCGTGGAAGGCGACCGGCAGCCGCCCCACGTGCTCCTGCACGCGGATGCGGGTCTCGGCGATGAGCTTCTGCGCCTCCTTCGAGACCAGCTGGGTGAGGCCGAAGCTGGTCAGGCCCTGGACGAGCGTCGCCAGCACCACCCCGCCGACCAGCCAGGGCAAGAGCGCCACCTGGCGCTTGCCGACGACGTCGTCGATCAGGAACTTCGTGGAGCCGGGCAGCACCAACCCGCAGACCCGACCGATCGCCATCAGCAGGAAGGCGCCGGCGAGCAGCCGCCAGCGGGGGCGCACGAGCGCCCAGACCTCGGGAAGGACGACCTTCAGGCCGGGCGCGGCGGTGCGGCGGGCGGAGCGCGCCGACAGGCGGGTGGCGACACGCGCGGCTCCTCTCACCTCGGCATTCTAAGGTGAAGCCGCGGCTCGCGGCTCAGGCGGCGTGTCGGGGCGCGGCCCGTCGCGCCGCGCGGGGCACGCGCGCGCCGGACGCCGCCGGGCCAGCGCCCAGCCGCTCCACCATCGGCCTCAGGTCGGCGGTGCGCCCGCAGGACAGACAGACGACGCGCGGCCGGTCGAGCCGGTGAAGGAACTTGCGCCCGCAACGGCAGCGGACGAGCAGCGCCACGAAGCGCCGCGTGGATCGGTGGCGGAGGATCTTCATCGCCCCCCTTGCCGAGCAAGCGATGTTCCCGGCCTCTCGTGCTGAAAACAAAAGGTTTGCGGCATGATGTCCGGTTTGCTGACCGCCGCCGGTGTCCGGGGAGCGGCCGGGACGAAAGTCGTGGCCTGCCTGCCCACGGCGCAATCGTTTCGCGCGGCCCGGAGGAAACGGGCCGCTGCCGGCAGCGATCGCGCCCAAAGAGGCCGTTTAGCCCCTGGCCCGGTTCCTGCTTCGTTAACATGCCGGTCATGTTCGACATACTCGAGGCGCGCTTCATCGCACCGGACGTCAAGCTCTTCCGCATCGAGGCCCCGCGCGTCGCTCGCAAGCGGCTGGCGGGGCAGTTCGTGATCCTGCGGGTCCACGAGCGCGGCGAACGGATCCCCATCACCATCGCCGACTCCGACCCGGACCGCGGCGACATCACGATCGTCGTCCAGGGCATCGGCAAGACCACGCGGCTGCTCAACTGCCTGGGCGTCGGAGACGCCATCCTCGACGTGGTCGGACCGCTGGGCCGGCCTTCCGAGGTCGAGAACTTCGGGACCGCCTGCGTGATCGGCGGCGGCGTCGGCGCCGCGATCGCCTACCCCACCGCGGTCGCCCTCAAGAAGGCCGGCAACCGGGTGCTCTCGATCCTCGGCGGTCGCACCCGCGCTCTGGTCGTGCTCGAGGACGAGCTGCGCGCGGCGAGCGACGCGCTCTACGTGACCACCGACGACGGCTCCTACGGCGAGCGTGGCCTGGTCACGGACAAGCTCGCAGCCCTGATCGCGGCGGGCCAGCGCATCGACTACGTGCTGGCGATCGGCCCCATACCCATGATGCGCGCGGTGGCCGAGACCACGCGCCCGCACGGCATCAGGACGGTGGTGAGCCTCAACTCGGTGATGGTGGACGGGACCGGGATGTGCGGCGGCTGCCGGGTGACGGTCGATGGCCGGAGCCAGTTCGCCTGTGTCGACGGGCCGGAGTTCGACGCCCACCAGGTCGACTTCCGCAACCTGGCCAACCGCAACGCGATGTACCGGGAGATGGAGAGCCGCGCGCTCGCCGACTTCCTGGACCACGAGGCCGAGCACCTGGCGCTGCTGCGGCAGCACGATTGCCGGCTGCTGCAGAAGGCCACTGCTCCCTCTCCCACGGTGAAGGCATGAAGAACCCCATCCCGATGAAGGAGCGCGTCAAGATCCCCCGGCAGGGGATGCCGGAGCAGCCGCCGCTCGAGCGCCGGCACAACTTCGACGAGGTCAACCTGGGCCTGGCCGCCGCCACCGCCGCCACCGAGGCCTCGCGCTGCATCGAGTGCGCCGACCCCAAGTGCGTGAAGGGCTGCCCCGTCGGCGTGAAGGTCCGCGAGTTCGTCGACCTCGTGCTGCAGGGTGACTACCAGGCGGCCGCCGCCAAGATGCGGGAGGACAACGTGCTGCCGGCGGTCACCGGCCGCGTCTGCCCCCAGGAGGACCAGTGCGAGGGCGCCTGCCTCATGGGCAAGAAGTGGGGCTCGCTGGCGATCGGCTACCTCGAGCGCTTCATCGCCGACTGGGAGATGAGCTCCGGTGAGGTCGGCCTGCCGCCGCGGGCGCCTCTCACCGGCAAGAAGGTGGCCTGCGTGGGCAGCGGGCCGGCCGCGCTCACCGTCGCCGGCGACCTGGTGCAGAAGGGCCACGAGGTGACCGTCTTCGAGGCGCTGCACGAGATCGGTGGCGTGCTGGTCTACGGCATCCCCGAGTTCCGCCTGCCCAAGGAGATCGTGCGCCGCGAGGTCGAGAACATGAAGAGGATGGGCGTGCGCTTCGAGACCAACGTGGTGGTCGGGCGCACGGTGACCATCGACGAGCTGATGAACGGCGAGGGCTACGATGCGGTCTTCGTCGCCACCGGCGCCGGGCTCCCGAAGTTCCTCGGCGTCCCCGGCGAGAACCTCAACGGCGTCTACTCCGCGAACGAGTTCCTCTCCCGCGTGAACCTGATGAAGGCGTACCGCTTCCCCGAGTACGACGAGCCGATCTTCGACTGCCGCGGCAAGAACGTGGCCGTGGTCGGCGGCGGCAACACGGCCCTCGACGCCATCCGCACCTCCCTGCGGCTCGGCGCCGCCAAGGCGATGCTGCTCTACCGGCGCTCCGAGGCCGAGATGCCGGGCCGGGCGGAGGAGATCCACCACGCGAAGGACGAGGGGATCGAGATCCACACCCTCACCCACCCGGTGGAGTTCCTGGGCGACGAGCGCGGCTGGCTGAAGGCGGCCCGCTGCATCCGCATGGAGCTGGGCGAGCCGGACGAGTCCGGCCGGCGGCGGCCGGTGCCGGTCGCGGGCTCCGAGTTCGAGATCCCGCTGGACGTGGCGGTGGTGGCGGTGGGCACCGGGCCCAACCCCCTGGTGCAGTCGACCACCCCCGACCTCGCCACCAACAAGAAGGGCTACATCGCCGTCGCCGACCAGGAGACCCTGCGCACCTCCAAGAAGGGCGTCTTCGCCGGCGGCGACATCGTCACCGGCGCGGCCACCGTCATCCTGGCCATGGGCGCCGGGCGCAAGGCGGCGCGCTCGATCGACGAGTACCTGAAGACCGGCGCCTGGTAGGCTAGAGCAGCTTCCTCTTCTTCGCCGCGCACTCGAGCTCCTCCCGGAACCTCGGGTGCGCGCAGGCGATCAGCGCCTGCGCCCGTTCCCGCAGCGAGCGGCCGTGCAGGTTGGCGACCCCGTACTCGGTGACGACGTGGTGGACGTCGGCCCGGCTGGTCACCACCCCGGAGCCGGGGACGAGGGTGTCGCAGATGCGGGAGATGGTCCCCTCCTTCGCCGTCGAGGGCAGGGCGATGATGGGCTTGCCGCCCCGCGAGCGCGAGGCGCCGCGGATGAAGTCCACCTGCCCGCCGACGCCGGAGTAGATGGAGCGGCCCATGGAGTCGGCGCAGACCTGGCCGGTGAGGTCCACCGCGATCGCCGAGTTGATGGCGACCATGCGGTCGTTCTGGGCGATCACGAACGGGTCGTTGACGTAGTCCGTGGGATGGAAGTCCACGAAGGGGTTGTTGTCGATGAAGTCGAAGGTGCGCTTCGAGCCCAGCACGAAGCCGGCCACGATCTTGCCCTTGTGCAGGGTCTTGGCCTCGCCGGTGATGACGCCGGCCTCGAACAGATCCACCACCCCGTCGGAGAACATCTCGCTGTGGATGCCGAGGTCGTGCTTCTCCTTCAGGAACAGCAGCACCGCGTCGGGGATCTCGCCGATGCCCATCTGCAGGGTGGAGCCGTTCTCGATCAGGTCGGCCACGTTGCGGCCGATGGCCTGCGCCACCTCGCCCACCTGCGTGCACTGCGGCAGCTCGATGATGGGGCGGTCGATCTCCACCACCTGGGTCAGGCGCGAGACGTGGATGAAGGAGTCGCCCAGCGAGCGCGGCATCCGGCGGTTGACCAGGGCCACCACCGTGCGCGCGCTCTCGGCCGCCGCCTTGGTGCACTCCACGCCCACCCCGTAGGAGCAGAAGCCGTGCTCGTCGGGCGGCGAGATGTGCAGGAAGGCGACGTCCACCGGGATGGTCCCAGAGCGCACCAGGCCCGGGATCTCGGAGAGGAATACCGGGACCCAGTCGGCGCGCCCCTCGTTGACCGCCTGGCGCACGTTGGTGCCGGTGAAGAGCGAGCGGTGGCGAAAGGAGCCCTCGTAGCGCGGGTCCGCATGGTCGGCCGAGCCGAAGGTCAGGATGTGCGTGACCTCCACCCCGCGCAGCTCGTCGGCCCGGGCCACCAGCGCCTTGATCAGCTCCTCGGGGTTGTTGCAGCCGCCGTGCACCCACACGTGCTCCCCGGAGCGGACGCAGGCGACCGCCCGCTCGGGCGTGGTCACCTTCTGCCGGTAGCTCTCGATCCAGGACATGGCGCTAGTCCTCGAGCGCCGGCAGGCGCCACCAGTCGACGTTGAAGGTCCGGGCCAGCATCTCGCTGGCGCAGCGGCCGCGGTAGAGGTAGGCGCCCCGGGCCAGCTCCCGGTGGCAGCGCAGCGCCACGTCGATGCCCTGGTCGGCCACCGCGGCCAGGTACGGCAGCAGGGCGTTGGTGAGGGCCTGGGTGGAGGCGCGGGCCACCGCCGAGGGCAGGTTCGGGATGCAGGCGTGGAGGATGCCGTCCACCTCGTACGTGGGGCTGGTCAGGTGCGTCGGGCGCGAGGTCTCGAAGCAGCCGCCCATGTCGATGGCCAGGTCCATCACCAGCGTCCGCGGCTTCATGACCTTCAGCATCGAGCGGGTGACCACCACCGGTGCCCGCTGCCCGCGCACGGCGACCGCGCCCAGCACCAGGTCGGCGAAGGAGAGCGCCTTCTCCACGTTCGGCGGCGTCGCCAGCATGGTGGTGACGCCGCCCGGCAGCTCGCGGCTGGCCGCCCGTAGCTGGCCGATGCTCTGGTCCAGCAGCGTCACCTGCGCCCCCAGGCCGGTGGCGGTGCGGGCGGCGGCGCGGCCCAGCACCCCGGCGCCGATGATCACCAGGTTGCCCGGCGGCACCCCGGGCACCCCGCCCAGCAGGATGCCCTTGCCCCCGAACTCGTTCAGCAGCAGACCGCTGCCCACGATCACCGCCAGGTTGCCGGCGATCTCCGCCATGCTGTGGCGCACGGGCGCGTGGCCGGCGTCGTCCTCGATGGCCTCGATGCCGATGGCGGTGACCTCGCGCGCGGCGAGCGCGTGGAAGTCCTCCGGCCGGGTGGCGGGCAGCCCCCAGAAGCCGAACACCACCCGGTCGCGCTCGAGCATCTCGTACTCGGACGGCTCGGGCGCGTAGACGGTCGCCACCAGCGCGCCGCGGGCGAACACCTCGTGCCGGCTGTAGGCGATGCTCGCCCCGGCTCCCTCGTACTCGGCGTTGGGGTGGCCGGCGGACAGGCCCGCCTCCGACTCGACCCACACCCGGTGGCCCTTCTGCACCAGCGTGCGCACGCCCGAGGGGGTGAGGGCGACGCGGTGCTCCCGCAGCCGTCGCTCGCGGGGGATCCCGATGTCCATGTCTTCGCTCCGCGTTGGGGGGCGCAGGCGGGCGGCCCTGCCGCTAGCCGTCCTGCAGCCGCGTGCGCAAACCGTCGAGCAGTCGCGTCAGCTTGTGGCACTCGTCGCAGGCGGCCTGCGCCGAGCTGCACGGCGCGCCGTCGGCCTGCATCTCGGTGCAGCCGGGCTGGGACACGAAGTCCAGGAGCTCCGAGAGGAGGGCCAGCAGGCGCTCGCGCAGCGGGCTGGGCGGAATGGAGCGCAGCGTCTCGACCAGCCGGCGCTCCTCTGGCCGAAGAGGCTCGTCGAGCCTCATGCCCCCGCCTTGCCGGCCTCGGCGGCCCCCGCGGCGCCGGCGGCGAAGGCCCTCTCGTTGAGCGGGACGAGGGCCGCCTTCTCGGCCAGGGCCTGGCGGATCGCGGTGAGGAACGTCTCCCGGGGGAACAGGCGCGTCGTCTCCGCCAGCGCCCCCAGCGCGACCACGTTCTTGACCACCATCTTGCCGAGCTCGGCGGCGATCGCCGAGAACGCCACGCCCACCGCCTTCACGCCGGGGTGCAGGACCGGCAGCTCCGCCGCCACCGAGCTGTCGTACACGATCACCCCGCCGGCCGGCACCTTCGGGCCGAACTTGGCCAGGCTGGGCGCGTTGAAGGCCACCAGCACGTGCGGCTCGGGCGCCGCCGGCGACAGGACCTCGCGCGCGGCGATGCGAACGTCCGCGTACGAGGTCCCGCCGCGCGACTCGGGCCCGTAGCTGGGGATGTGGGTGGAGTCGAAGCCCTCGTTGATCGCGGCGCGGGTGACCAGGAGCGCCGCCGTCTGCGCGCCGTCCCCGCCCGCGCCGGCCAGCTTGATGCCGATGTCGTCGCCCCAGGCGGTCTTCGGGAAGCCCTGGCAGAAGCGCTCGCTCGCCTGGCCCTCGCTGCCGATGACGTCGAGCACCTTGCCCGGCATGAAGCTGGGCGGCGGCGGCAGAGGCCAGCCCTCCTCGCGCACCAGGTCCTTCTTCACCCCCAGCGGGAAGACGGGCAGCATCTTCTCCTTCACCCACTTCTCCGACTCGAGCGGCGTCAGCTTGAGATGGGTCGGGCACTCGGCGAGCACCTCGACCAGCGAGAAGCCCTTGCCCTCCACCTGCAGGCGGATCGCCTTCTTGATCGCCTTCTGCGCCTTCACCCGGTTCTTGGCGTCGAAGAGCGCCACCCGCTCGACGTAGACCGGGCCGTCGAGGCCCGCCATCACCTCGGCCACCTTCAGGGGCTCGCCGGTGAAGCGCGTCCGGCCGTAGGGGCTGGTGGCGGTCTTCTGGCCCATCAGCGTGGTCGGGGCCATCTGGCCGCCGGTCATTCCGTAGATCGCGTTGTTGATGAACACGACCGTGATGGGGATGCCGAGCTGGGCCACGCTGATGATCTCGGCGATGCCGATGGAGGCGAGGTCGCCGTCGCCCTGGTAGCTGATCACGATCGACTCGGGGTTGGCCAGCTTGTGCCCGAGAGCCACCGCCGGCGCCCGCCCGTGCGCGGCCTGCGAGTTGCCTACGTCCAGGTAGTAGTAGAGGAACACGCTGCAGCCGACCGGCGAGATGGCGATGGTGCGATCCTGGATCCCCAGCTCCTCGATGGCGTCCGCCAGGTACTTGTGCACCAGGCCGTGGCCGCAGCCGGGGCAGTAGTGCGTGCTGTGGGCCTTGAGACCGGCCGCATGGTCGTGGCGCTCGAACTCGTCGTAAAAGAGGCTCATGCGCGCACCCCCGCGCCGGCGGGCTGGGCAAGCCCCGCCAGCACCCGCTGCACGATCTCGGCCTGCTGCGGCAGGACGCCGCCGTAGTGGCGCACGCTGTCGACCGGGGGCAGCGGCAGGCCCGCCTTGCTCACCGCCAGGCGCAGCTCGTCCTCCAGCTGGCCGGCCGAGGCTTCCACCATCACGATCCGCTCGGCGCGGCGCACGAGCGGCGCCAGCGAGTCGACCGGGAAGGGCCACAGGGTGAGCGGCCTGAACAGGCCGGCGCGCACGCCCCTCCGGCGCAGGGTCTCCACCGCACCCTTGGCCATGCGCGACGGCGTGTTGCAGGAGACGAGCAGCACCGCCGCGTCCTCGCAGCGATAGAGGTCGGCCCTCTGCTCCTTGAGGGCCATCGTGGCGTACTTGCGGTTGAGCTTCTCGTTGTGCGCCTCGAGGTCGGCCTCGGAGAGGTAGATGGAGCAGATCAGGTTGCGCCGGTGGGCCCGGTCGCCGCTGACCGCCCACTCCGGCAGGCCCGGCTTCACCATCTCCCGCGGCAGGTCCACCCTCCCGGTCATCTGTCCGAGGTAGCCGTCGCAGAGCAGGACCACCGGGTTGCGGTACTCGAAGGAGAGGTCGAACGCCAGCATGGTGAGGTTCAGCATCTCCTGCGGCGTCGACGGGGTGAGCACGATGGCGTGGGTGTTGCCGTGCCCGAGCCCGCGGCAGGCGAGCTTGATGTCGGCCTGCTCCGGGGCGATGTTGCCGAGGCCGGGGCCGCCGCGCATCACGTTCACGAAGACGCCCGGCACCTCGGCGCCGATCATGTAGGAGAGGCCCTCCAGCATCAGGCTGAAGCCGGGCGAGGAGGTGAAGGTCATCGCCCGCTGCCCCGCCCCGCCGGCGCCGTACATCATGTTGACGGTGGCCACCTCGCTCACCGCCTGCACGAAGCAGCCATCGAGCTGCGGCAGCAGCTTCGCCATCAGCTCCGCGCCCTCGGTCGAGGGGGTGATCGGGTAGCCGAAGAAGGTTCGACAGCCGGCCAGCAGCGCGCCGATCGACGAGGCGTAGGTGCCCTTGGTCACGAGCGAGCCGGTCGGCGGCAGCGGCAGCCGCTCGTCCGGGATCGCGACCGGCTTCTCGGGCGGCTCCTTGCGTGGCCCGAAAAGGGCGGCCGGGTCCTGCAGCTCGAAACCCTCGCCCGGCTCGGGCGCGAGGCCGTACGGCTCAGGGCAGGCGTCCAGGCACAGGCCGCAGGCCGAGCAGTTCTCGAGGTCGATGACCACCGGGATCAGGCCGGTCTGGGGGTTGATCTCCGTCCCCATCTCGATGCAGTGACGGGCGCAGGATTCGATGCAGCGGCCACACCCCTTGCAGTAGTGCGGGAGCAGGTAGGGCTTCGGCCGCTCCGCAGTCGTGGGCATACCGGGGGTCCCCTTTCACGTCCAAAGGGTGCAAACTCCTCGCCAGAGCCCGGGTGCCAACGTTCAATGGCATAGGGGGCATGAGACCGCCGCACTGGCGCAAGGATTGCGCATGGACGGCCAGCCTCCGCGGAAGTTGTGCCGGCCCGGGAGCAGTGGTCTGACCTACTCGGGCTTCGCCGCTCCGATGACACCGCACGCGACGCGGCCGCCGGCGTTGCCCGTCGGCTGCGTCTTCAAGTCGTCCGGGTTGACATGGACGATGACGCCGCGGCCGAGGATGCTGTTCGCCCCCTCGAACGCCAGCCGCGGGTCGACGTAGTCGACCGCCGCCGTCCCGTCGGCGGCAGCGGTGATGTTCCCCATGTCGCCGGTGTGGCGGCTGGCGTCGTGCGGGCCGGCGTGCGGCTCGCCCGTCGGGTTGAAGTGGCCGCCGGCCGACGCGCCGTCGGGCGCCGAGCAGTCGCCGAACTCGTGGACGTGGAACCCGTGCGCGCCCTCCTTGAGCCCCGAGAGCTTCCCCTGGACCCTGACACCGCCCTCGACCTTCGTGAAGACGACGCTGCCGGAGATGCCGCTCGACCCGAGCGGGTTCAAGGCGGCCACGGCACGGGTGACCGGCGCGGGCGCGGCGAGCACGGCAGCGGACGCGGCGGCAACGGCCAGCACGGCGAGCGGGGCGAGCCTCATCGCATGTCCCTCCTGGGTTTCGCTGAGAGCCGGACCTGAGAGGACTATAGCGCGTCAGTCGATGGGGGGGGACGCCGGGCGCCGGCATCGTCGTCCGGGTGGTCGTCGTCGTCGGAGCCGTCGCCGCCGAGGACGGCCAGCCAGCGCAGGTCGGGCGTCTCCGCCAGGATGATCTTGAGGGTGGTGGTGAGCGGAACCGCCAGCACCACGCCCACCGGGCCCCACAGCCAGCCCCAGAAGAGCAGGGACACGATCACCACCAGCGGCGGCAGCCCCAGCGAGCGGCTCACCAGCCGGGGCTCCACGACGCGGCTGAGAACCTGGTCGAGGAGGACGCAGCCGCCCACGAACGCGAGCACGGTGGGCCAGCCCCTGGTCGCCAGCGCCAGCAGCGCCGGCAACGTGGTGGCGACGATCGAGCCCAGGTTGGGGATGTAGTTCAGCGTGAAGCCGAGAAAGCCCCAGACCGGCGCGAAGGGGATGCCGAGCATCCCGGCCAGCAGGCCCATGCCAATGCCGTTGGAGAGACTGACCACGGTCTTCAGCCGCAAGTAGCTCTGCGCCTGCTCCCCCATGTGGCGAAGGCTCTCCGGCGCCTGGTCCCCGAGCGCCTCGCGCAGCCGCGCGCCGTGTCCGCGAATCCCGGCCAGGGCGAAGATGTACAGCAGCAGGATCAGGAGGGCGTCCGAGAGCAGGCCCAGCACGCTGCCCACCACCGACTGCACGATGGCGATCGCCTTCGCCGGCCCGATCAGGGACTCGCGCATCGCGCCGGCATCCAGGCCCAGCCGCGCCGCGTGTGACAACAGCGGCTGGAGCGCGGCCTCGAGGCGCTCGCGGTACTCCGGCAGCGAGCCGACCAGCGTGCGGACCGAGATGGTGAGGACCGTGCCCGCCAGCCCCACCACCACGACCACGATCACCGCGGTGAGCAGCACTGCAACCCAGTGCGGAATCCAGCGCAGCCCCGGCAGCCTGGGCAGCAGCCTCAGCACCGGCACGCTGAGCGCGGCCAGGTAGACCGCGAGCACGAGGGGCACCAGGATGGGGGCGGCGGCGCGCAGGCCCGCCACCACGACCACGGCCGCCGCGGCAATGAGCAGGAACCGGCTGCCGGGACCGAAACGGAGCACTCGGATCATCGACCCATCATAGGCCGGGGGGCCAGTTCGGCCGGGGCCGCCGCATGCGGCCGGGACGGAGGTGGCCGTGCGACGCACGCTGTCCAAGTCGAACCCCTTGGTCGCGGCGTCGCGCTAGACTGCGCCCATGCCCAGCTCCCGCCGCCGCTTCGTCGGTCAGGCCGCCTCCACGGCGGCCTTCCTCGCCGCCCCGCGCCTCGCCCGCTCCCAGGCCGCCGCGGACCCCATCGACGCGGAGATCCGCAAGCGCCACCAGGAGGGCATCGAGCGGCTGCGCGAGTGGGTGCGCCAGCCCTCGATCGCCGCCGAGAACCGCGGCATGAACGAGGGCTGCGAGCTGATGATGCGCCTCGCCCGCGACGCCGGCTTCCAGTCCGTCGCCCGCGTGGCGACCGACGGCCAGCCGGCGGTGTTCGCCACGCTCGACGCCGGAGCGCCGCGGACCGTCGGCCTCTACTTCATGTACGACGTCAAGCAGGCCGACCCCTCCGAGTGGTCGGTGCCGCCGTTCGACGCCGCGATCGTCGACAAGGCCGGCTTCGGCCGGGTGCTGATGGCCCGCGGGGCGGTCAACCAGAAGGGGCCGCAGGCCGCGCTGCTGGCGGCGCTGCACGCGATCCGCGGGGCCGGGCAGAGGCTGCCGGTGAACCTGGTGCTGGTGGCGGAGGGCGAGGAGGAGATCGGCTCCCCGCACATCCGGCAGGTGGCGCATCGCCCCGAGGTCCGCGCCATCCTGGCCCGGACCGTCGGCGTGTTCATGCCCTCGGCCGGGCAGAGCCCCGAGGGCACCGTCACGGCCTCGCTCGGAGCCAAGGGTGTGGTGGAGATGCAGCTGGTCGCCAGCGGCGAGCGCTGGGGCCGGGGGCCGCAGAAGGACGTCCACTCCAGCTTCCGCGCGATTCTCGACAGCCCGTCCTTCCACCTGGTGCAGGCGCTGGCGACGCTGGTGACGGCGGAAGGCGACCCCGCCATCGACGGGTTCGCCGACGCCGCGCGTCCGGTCTCGGCCGCTGAGCGGGCGATGATCGACACGGCCTCCGCGCGCATCACCGAGGCCTCCTACAAGAGCCTCGTCTCGGCCGACCGCTGGACCCACGACCTGCCCTGGCGCGCCGCCCTCGAGCGCCTGGTGAGCGCTCCGACCGTCAACATCGAGGGCCTGGTCGGCGGCTACACCGGGCCGGGCGGCAAGACCGTCCTCCCCCACCGCGCCACCGCCAAGCTGGACCTGCGGCTCGTGCCCGACATGACCTACGAGGGCGCCATCGCCGCGGTGAAGGCGCACCTGCAGAAGCGCGGCTTCGGCGACATCGAGGTGCTCCCGACCGGCGGCTACGACCCGACCGCCACCTCCGCCGACGCCCCGCTGATCCGGGCACAGCTCGAGGTCTACCGCCGCTCGGGCCTCGATCCCATCCTTTGGCCCCGCAACGCCGGCTCCTACCCCGGGTACGTCTTCACCGGCGAGCCGCTGAAGCTCGCCTCCGGGCACTTCGGCCTCGGCCACGGCAGCGGCGCCCACGCGCCGGACGAGTACTTCGTCCTGGAGTCGACGAACCCGAAGGTGAGCGGCTGGGACGGCGCCGTGCGCTCCTTCGTCGACTACCTCCGCCAGCTCGCCAGCGCGTAGGTCGACCCCGCGTCATCAGGGTCGCGCGTCCGATCCGATGTCTACTGGTCGGACGAGGGGACCAGCCGGGCCGTAAGGTCCGGGTCCTTCATGTCCTTGTCGAGCGGGAACATCGGCCGGTTGATCCGCTTGTAGCCCAGGCGCTCGAGGTCCTGGTCCACGCCTCCGGGCGTCGACGCCATGATCCAGTCCCCCCGCATGTCATACAGCTCCGGGACCAGGTAGCCCATCTTGACCACCAGGATGCGGGCCTGACGGGGATGAAGGCCGAGTCGCGCGAAGTCCTTCTCGAAGTGGTAGGGCTTCCTCTTCCCGGTGACGATCACGCGCACGCTTCCCACCCTCACCACCACCTCGGTCTCCGCGTAGAGGTCGCCGTGCTCGATCGCTTCGACGGTGCCGGACAGCCGGATGGGCGGGGCGAAGCGGGCGTCGACGGCCGCGCCGGCCAGCGCGGAGACGTGGCCGCCGACTCCCGCCTTCTCCGCCTCTCGCACCAGCTCCGGGCCGGGAATGGAGGCGTAGATCACCGAGGGTCCGTTCTCCGACCGGAACTCCGGACGCTTCAGGATCTCCGCCAGGGTCCAGGTCACGTCGCCGGCGCCGCCGGCGGTGGGGTTGTCGCCCATGTCGCTGATGACGAACGGGCGCTTGTCGCTGGCGATCGCCCGGTCGAGGCTCTCCTCCAGGGAGGCCGTGGGCGCGACGAAACCGAACTCCGAGCGGACCTTCCAGAAGGCCCGGGCCAGCTCCTCGGCCGTGCGGGCCACGGTGTCCTTGTCGTCGCCCGTCACCATGACGACCGCGTGGTTGCGCGGCTCGTCGGCCCAGGCGTAGCCGATCCAGATGGCGGCGTCGGTGACGCCGGGCCGTCTCGACGCGGGCGCCACCTGCGCGTACAGGCTCCTTCCCGGCTCGATCCGCGTGCTCGTCTTCTCGCCGGGGAGCAGGATGGGCACGGGGACCCACGCCTTGTACGCCGGCTTGCCCTTGCCGCTCTCCAGCCGATCCAGCAGGTTGTCGACGGCCCTCTGCTTCGACTCCAGCTCGTCCTCGTGCGGTGCCATCCGGTAGCAGGTGATGAGATCGGACTGCTGCGCCAGGCGCCAGGACACGTTGCCGTGCAGGTCCATGGAGGTCGAGATGACCGTCTTCTTCCCCACGACGCCGCGGATCCTCTGGATCATGTCGCCTTCCGGGTCGTCGAGACCGTCGACGCTCATGGCCCCGTGGATGTCGAAGAACAGGCCGTCGTAGGGACCGCTGCTGCCGAGCCGCGCCAGCATCTTCGTCATCAGAGACTCGTACGCCTCCCTGGTGACGGCGCCCCCGGGCAGGGCGTGGCCGACCAGCGTGGGCACCCAGCGCGCGCGCTCCCGGTCCTTCGACCCCTCGGCGAGGAAGGGATAGGCCTCGAGCACCGCCTCTCCCGTCCGCGCATGGAAGTCCTCTTCCCGCGTCCTGGCGGGCGAGAAGGTGCTCGACTCGATCGCCAGCCCGGCGATGGCGATGCGCGGGCGCTCTCGTTGCTGCGTCGCCTGGTGAGTCGCCTCTCCTCCGGCCGCCATCAGGAGCCCGAGCAGTACTCCGTGAACCGTGAGCGTGATCATCTGTCCTCCCCAGCCACCGACAACCTAGACCCAGGACGGGCCGAGGACAAGTCCCCAGGTGACGTCGCGGGAGCGCGCCGACTCACCCGGCGAGCTCGCGCGCGAGCGCCGCCGGCACCCGCTGCCTCAACCCGAGGTAGTCCGCCCAGGGGTCGACGGCCTGCCCGGAGGCGAAGCCGACCACGCGCAGCGGCACCTCCGCCACCGTGAGGTCGGTCGCGCCCGAGAGCCGGTCGAGCTCGTCCCAGTCCACGGGAACGGACACCGGCGCCCCGGCACGGGCCCGCGTGGAGAAGACGCCCACCGCGTTGGCTCCCCGCACGTTGCGCAGGTAGTCCACGTAGATCTTCCCCCGGCGCTGGGCCTTGGCCATGTTCGCCGTGAACGTCTCCGGCTCGTCGCGCTCCAGCCTGAGCGCGACGGCGCGCGTGAACTCCTCCAGCGCGTCCCACCCCTGCTCCGGGAGGAGCGGCACACAGACGTGCAGCCCCTTGCCTCCCGTCGTCTTGACGAAGCTCTGCAGGCCCTTCTCGCCGAGGAGCGCCCGCACGCGGCGGGCCGCGGCCGCGACGCGCGAGAAGGGGAGCGCCTCGTCGGGGTCGAGGTCGAAGACGACCTGGTCCGGCTGCTCGAGCCGTGTGGTCCGCGAGTTCCAGGGGTGGACCTCGAGGATGCCGGCCTGCGCCAGCGCGACCAGCCCGGGCACCGAATCCAGGAACAGGTGCTCCTCGCCCTTCTCCCGGACGGCGAACCGTCGCAGCTGGGGCGGCGTCCACGGGCCGGCCTTCTTCTGGAAGAACGCCTCGCCGCCGACCCCGTCCGGGCAGCGGACCAGCGTGAGGGGACGGCCCTCGAGGTAGGGCAGCACGACGTCCGCGATCGCCACGTAGTAGAGCGCCAGGTCCAGCTTGGTGAAGCCGAGGTCGGGGTAGTAGACGCGGTCGGGATGGGTCAGGCGCACGCCCAGCAGGTCGACCACCTCGTCGCCACCGGCGGTGCGCGTCCGCGGCGGCGCATGCCGGCGCAGCGCCTCCCAGGGCCGCCCCGCGGCCACGGTGTCGGCGCCGCCGCTCTCGACGGTGCCGGGCCGCTCGCGCACGACCTGGCGCGCCTCGCGGTCCTCCCGGATCCCCAGGAAGACCGGCTGGCGCATGCGGCCCTCGTCCGTCCACTCCGTGAACTCGACCTGGGCCACCAGCTCCGGCTCGACCCAGCGCGCGCCGCGCTGCATCTCGGGCGGCACCGAGGCGAAAGGGCAGCTCTCCCTCCTGCGGGCCTCCAGCCGGTGCAGCAGGTCGACCAGCAGGCGCTCGCTGAAGCCGGATCCCACCTTCCCCGCGTACACGAGCTGGCCCTCTTCGTGGAAGCCCACGTGCAGCGCGCCGATCGAGGCCCGGCCGTCGGACGGCAGCGTCCAGCCGCCGATGACCACCTCCTGGCTCAGTCGGCACTTCGCCTTCAGCCAGTCTCCGCCACGCCCTCCCCGGTAGGGCGAGTCCACGCGCTTGCTGACGACACCTTCGACCCCGGCCTCCCTCGCCTGCTGGAAGAACTCGGGCCCCTGGCCGCGCACGTGATCGCTGAAGCGCAGGGCCTCCGGCCCGCCCGCGAGCAGGTGGCGCAGCACCCGCTTGCGCTCTTCGAGCCCCACCGGCCGCAGGTCCCAGCCGTCGAGGTGCAGGAGGTCGAAGACGAAGTAGACGAGCGGCGTCGCTCCGTCCGAGCGCTTCTGCAGGGCCTGGAAGCTGGTGCGGCCGTCGGGGAGCAGCGCGGCGACCTCGCCGTCGAGGAGGGCCGTTCCCACCCGCAGCCGGCCCAGGGCACGGGCCACCTGCGGGAACTCCTTCGTCCAGTCCTTGCCGTTGCGCGAGACGAGCTGCACCTCGCCCTCGTCGATCCGGGCCACGATGCGGTAGCCGTCGTGCTTGATCTCGTGGAGCCACTCGTCGCCCGCGGGCGGCACCTCGACCACGGTCGCCAGCGCCAGCGGCTGAGCGCGGGGAAGGCTGCCGCGGGCGGCACCCGCGAGATCGGCGAGACGGAGGCGCACGCCGGGCTCTCCCTCCGCCGGCCCGCCGGCGGCGACCTCACCTCCGGGGCGAACCACCCTCGAGTGCCACAGGCGGTCGCGTTCGGCCGCCACCTCGGCGAGACCCCGCCCGCTGAGGACGCTCTGCGGACGCGCGCTCACCACGTCGAACTCCGACATCGCGCGTGCGTGCTCGTCCCGGTCCTTGACCAGGAGCCAGGCCTTGGGGTCGTCCCCCTTGATCCTGACGAGAGCCCACCTGCCGGCGAGCTTCTCCCCGTGCAGGTGGAACTTCAGCTCGCCCTTCTTCAGCGCCAGGGCGGGGTCGACGAGAGGGGCCCAGGTGCCGCGATCCCACAGCACCACCGCGCCCGCACCGTACTCCCCCTCGGGAATGACGCCCTCGAAGGACCCGTACGCCACCGGATGGTCCTCGACCCGCATGGCCAGCCGCTTCTCGCGCGGGTCGAAGGAGGGTCCTTTCGGCACGGCCCAGCTCAGCAGCACACCGTCCAGCTCGAGGCGGAAGTCGTAGTGGAGCCGCGAGGCCGCGTGCTTCTGGATGCAGTACGAGTGTCCGCCGGCCGGCTCCTCCCGAGCGGGAGGCTCGGGGGTGCGCGAGAAATCGCGCTTTCTCCGGTAGTCCTCGAGGGCCATCGACTGACGGTAGTGGCTTGCCGAACGTCTGGCAACCCGACCTGATCGCCCGTGCTGGCGCGTGCACGGGGCTGGGGCCCGCGCTCGGCCGTCCCCGGGCCCAGACCCGGTCCAGGCCGGCCAAGATCCGTCTACATCCCAGGCCGCCCCACTACTCGGTCCGGCCCCGCGACGCGCCGACCCAGCGTGCGGGAAGCTTCCAGGTTCTCGTCGCGAAGAATACCCCCACGGGGGCGCCAGCCATCGCCAGGCCAACGATCGCCGTCAGGAGGTAGATCCAGGAAAGCCTCACATCGCTCTTGAGCAGACCCTCCTCCGGAGAGCCGGGGAGGTACAGGACCGGGACTCTGGCGCCGATGGGTGGAACGCGCTCGAGGCCTTCCCAGGTCAGGCCGCGAATCCTCGCCTTTCCATCCGGCGTCTCGATGGCCACGATGGGACGGAATACGATCGTCGACCTGGGGCCGTGGGACACGGTCTTGGCCGTCGTCGAGCTGCTTGCTTCGTGCTCGACGACCACGCCCCGTGTCTCGAGGCCGAAGCGGCTCAACCGCACCGACTCGACAACCTGGGTCATCGCTCCCCACACGACCAGGCACCCGAAGAGGCCCAACAGGCCGAGAAACACCTGCTGATACCCTTCCAGTTTGTTGCCTTCGGCCTTCGCGGCGTCCGTCGCTCCCGGCTCCGTCATGGCGGCCTCCCGTCAGCGGGAAACGCGGGCGAGAATCCAGCCTCCAATCCCCCTGCTCACGACGATGACCGCGATGGCCACCGCCAGATGCTTGACGACCTCCAACCCCGGAGCCACGCCGCGACTCTTCGCCACGAGGTACGTGAGCGCACAAAGAAGCGTCATCCCCCAGGCGAGGATGACCGGGACCAGGCTGCGGGCGGGCACCACGGCCGCCAGGGTGACGAAGCTCCCTGCGACCAGGAGCCGCGTCACGTAGTTCGCCACGGTGGCGCGAAACGCCCGCTTGGAGTCGAGCTTCTCGGACTCCTGGTAGACGTGTATGGCCAGCGAATCGGCCAGGTTGTCGGCGATCGCGACCACCAGCAGGCTGGCGATCAACGTCGCCTTGGAGGTCGTTCCGGCGTCGAAGGCGACGATCAGGCCCATGCCGGTGACGATCGCCGCGGTGCCGCCGTAGCTCAACGTCGTCAGTGGGGTCATCTTCGACGTCAGCGGGGTCATCTTCGACCCTGACGAGGTCCCGCCCGCCCGGGCTCCCTCTTTCTGTGCGGCGCCATGCTCAGGTCACCACGAGCGAGAAGAGCGGAGGTCGGCAGTTCGTGAGCCCCAGCCAATTGTCCCCCTCCTGCCCGCGCCTTCGGCACGGTCCTGCCGCGCCACCCGGGAGCGACCTCCAAGCCGTCGGCGGTGCTGGTGCGCCCGCTGGGACTCGAACCCAGAACCTCGAGCTTAAAAGCCGTAGAAAAGCTACATTTCAGTAGGTTCCGGGGAGTTCCAGGAAGGTCCAAAGTTCGAAATAAGCCGCTTGTGGGCAGGTGCTTAGCGGGATTATGATGTTCCATGTCGTTTCGGACTGGTCCCGCGAAATGCAATCCCGGTGAAATCCCGGGAACCTCGTGTCGCCACGACACGAGGCTCCGTTCATGCCCGTCGTCCTGCTGACCGAATACGGCCGCGGCGTCCGGCCTGCCTCCCTCCCGGTCGTCCCCGGTAAGCGTATCTCTTATCACGATGCCGCCCTGCCCGGCTTCATGGTGCGCGTCACGCCCAACGGAATCCGCACGTTCTATGTTTGGCTGCGACTTCCGAACAAGCACGCGCGCCTGGTGAGGATTGGTGACATACGGGCCGTCTCGCTCGCCGACGCGCGGAAGACGGCTCGCGACATCCTGGACGGTGCTCGCGCGGGCGTCGATCCTCGCGAGGAGAAGCGGCGGGCACAAGCCGAAGCCGAGCAGGAGGCGCTGCTCCCCCAGACCGTCCGCGAGATGGCCGAGCGCTTCTTGCAGGAAGGCCGCGCGAAGCGCGGTCGCCCCTTGGCCGCCGCCACGCTGGATCTCTACACACGCTCCCTGCGCAACCACGTCTACCGGCCGCTGGGCAAGCTGGCGCCCGGCGAGGTTCGGCGTGCGGACGTTCGTGCCCTCATCGAGCGGCTCCGCATCCGGTATCCGGTACAGGCCAACCGGACACTCGCCACGTTGCGGCGCCTCTACAACTGGGCGGTCGAGGAGAAGGAGTTCGTCCAGTTCTCCCCGTGCGTCGGCGTGAAGGTCACCACGGAGAAGCCGCGCGACCGCGTCCTCTCGAATGACGAACTGCGACGCATCGTCGCCGCCGCGAAAGGGACGATCGTCGAGCATCTCGTGCTCTTGATCCTGCACACAGCCGTGCGCTCGAGCGAGGCCCGCGGCGCCCGGTGGGCGGACTTCGACTTCGAGGAGCGCCTCTGGACCATCCGCGGCACCAAGACCGGGATCACCCACATCCTTCCTCTCTCGCAGGGGGCGTTGCGGGTGCTGGCGAGTATCCCCGAGGAAGGCGAGTTCGTGTTCCCGAGCCACTACACCGAGCGATCCAAGGCGGGGCACATGGGACAGCCGAAGGAAGGTGTCAACCTGCTGCGCGAGCGGTCGGGCATCTCCGACTGGTCGCTCCACGACCTGCGGCGCACGGTCAGGACCAGGCTGCCCAGTCTCGGTGTCACGCCCGACGTGGCCGAGCGCGTCCTGGGGCACACGATCGGCGGCATCCGGCGGGTCTACGACCATCACGACTACGTCCCGCAGAAGATGGACGCCCTCGAGGCCTGGAGCAGCGAGCTCGGACGGATTCTCCACCAGCCTCTCACGCCGCCGCCGGCCATGGAGGCGTCGGCCGTGGAGCGCTCACCGCAACTTCACCTTGGAAGGCCCATGTTGCGGGAAGGGCGGTCTCCAAGACGAACAGCGGGCCCCGCCCGCGTCGCGCAGAGGCCAACGCGGCTTCGCCGCGCCGTGATAAGGGCGGGCTCGAACAAGCTCCCGAACTGAGGCCTGCAGGTGTGGCGCAGCCGGGAAACCACAGAAATGGCATTCAGGAGGTCACGGGTTCGACTCCCGTCAGGTCCACCAATCCCACCAGCAACTTAGCGGGACCGCTCCTCTGAACAAACTGCTGATTTGTCCATTTCTTGTCCATTTCGGCCCCCGGCCCCGACAAGCCTCCTGGAAGTGCCTGATCTCGCCCGCGTCGAGGACCTCTCGATGTACCGGATGCCCAGGCGAGGTCGACACGTGGCAGCCGTTTGCCGACAGCTCCGCGAGCACCTGCACCTGCCGGTGCTGCGGGTGTCTCGACAAGTCCCAGGCCGCGCGGAATCCGCCGACGAAAGGGCACACGAGACGCGAGGAACAGCGGCCGACCCGGGGTGTTGCTCACCGCGGTAGCCCTGGGAGGGGCTGGCCGCTGCCGCGCACCCCTTCGTGATAGTGTCCACGCCCGTGAGCAGGACGTCCCTGGCGGCGCTCCTGAGCGCGGCCCTGGCGCACGTCTCGTGCGGCGGCGGCTCGGCCGGCACACCCACGGCCGGTTCGTCGCCCACGGCAGCGGCGGCGTCCTCCGTCGACTTCACCGTCGACTCCTCTTCGCAGCGTCACCCGATCTCGCCCAACATCTACGGCATGAACCAGCCCGACTGGGCCGGCCGCTCGCGCGGGCTCCGGCTGGCGCGGCTGGGAGGCAACCGCTGGACCGCCTACAACTGGGAGAACAACGCCTCGAATGCCGGGATGGACTACCACAACCAGAACGACGACTACCTCGGCGGAGGGGACGTACCGGGCGAGGCGGTCCGTGTGCATGTCGCTGCCGCACACGCGGCGGGCGCCTCGATGATCGTGACCGTACCCATCGCCGGGTACGTGGCCGCGGACAAGAACCCGCCCGGTGACGTCAACCAGACGCCGGATTGGCTGAACACGCGCTTCCTTGAGTCGCGCCCGGCAAAGGGCGGCCGCTTCGCCTACCCGCCTGATGGCGGCGATCGCGTCGTCTATCAGGACGAGTTCGTAGCCTGGCTGGAGTCGAGCTTCCCTTACGCCCGCAGCGACTCCGCCCGCACGCTCTTCTACTGCCTCGACAACGAGCCCGACCTGTGGGCCTCGACGCACCCGCGGATCCGGCCGACGGGAAAGATCACGTACGCGGAGATGCTCGATCGGACGACCGCCTTCGCATCCGCGATCAAGGGAGTGGCCCCCGGGGCGCTCGTCTTCGGCCCGGTCAGCTATGGCTGGCAGGGTTACGTCAGTCTGCAGGATGCGCCGGACGCCGGCGGCCGCGATTTCCTGGACTTCTATCTCGACTCGCTGCAGGCGGCCGAGGGGCGCTACGGGCGGCGCCTGGTGGATGTCCTCGACCTGCACTGGTATCCGGAGGCAAAGGGCGGCGCCACCCGGATCACCGATTCGAGCTCGGCTCCCGAGGTGGCGGCGGCCCGCGTCCAGGCCCCGCGCTCGCTGTGGGACCCGGGCTACGTCGAATCGAGCTGGATCTCGCTCGACGCACACGTCGGCGCCATCCGGCTGATCCCGCGGCTGCGCGAGAAGGTCGCCGCACACTACCCCGGCACGCGGCTCGCCTTCACCGAGTACAACTACGGCGGCGGTGACGACGTCTCGGGCGCCGTCGCCCAGGCGGACGTGCTCGGCATCTTCGGCCGTGAGGACGTGTTCGCCGCGACGCTCTGGGATCTGGCAGGCAGCACCCGATTCATCGACGCCGCCTTCGCGGCGTTCTGCAACTACGACGGCGCGGGACGCCACTTCGGAGACACCTCAGTGTCGGCGACGACCTCGAACGGCGAGACGACCTCGCTCTATGCGAGCCTCGACGACGGTCGTGAGGACCGCCTGGTGCTGCTGGCGATCAACAAATCGACCGGGCCCACGACCGCGAACCTCGTCGTGTCTCACCCCGTGGACCTCACGCGGGGCGAGGTTTGGCAGGTCACTTCCGCGACAGCATCTCCCACCGCCGTTGCGGGGATCCGTGCCAGCGGGCGGAACACCTTCCGGTTGGAGATGCCCGCTTCCAGCGTGACCACTCTGGTGCTGACGCCGTAGGAAGCGAGCATTGATCCGGCTGCGAAACTGCGGAGTGTGCTGATTCTGCTGCTCGCCTCCGGCTGTGGCAGCAAAGACCTTCCCGCTGGCGGCAGTCAGAAGCGGGATTCCTGCCGACCAAGCCCCGATCCCACGCGGACTCGACCAAGACGGGACGCCACGCCGTCTTTCGACGAAGGAGGTTGACGCCGCCGATCCAATGCCTACAATGTCGTCATGGCAGGGGCCCTCCCGCTGGGCGAGTTCGAGCAGCTCGTGCTGCTGGCTGTCCTCCGTGCAGGGGAGGGCGCCTACGGGACGCGCATCCTGCAGGAGCTGCGCTCGAGCGGGGGCCGCCGGGTCTCGCGCGGCGCTCTCTACGTCACCCTCGCCCGCCTGGAGGAAAAGGGCCTTCTGCACAGCCGGGGCGGAGAGCCGAGCCACGCGCGGGGCGGCCGGCCACGGCGCTACTTGAAGGTCAGTGCTCCGGGCCTGCGGGCGCTGCAGGCCTCGCGGGCCACTCTGCTGCGACTGTGGGCCGGCCTGGAAGCGGCGCTGGGGAAGGCCGAGTGACGTCGCCAAGGCGCCGTCCTCCGGCCGCGGCCCGCTTGCTCGCCGCCCTCTTCCGGCCCGACGGCAACGCCGCGCAGGCAGCGATCGGGGACCTCGAGGAGGAGTACGCCGAGCGCGCCGACCACGGGAGGTTCCGGGCGGCGGCGTGGTG
>DATKME010000029.1:0-3561 GCA_035542035.1 Vicinamibacteria bacterium
CCCGACGACCATCGGCGGCCTGCTCTCGGCCATCGGGATCGCCGGCATGGACCGCCTGATCCGCCACAACGTGATCCCCATGAGCGGCCGCGCCGTGGAGGCTGCCGGCGACATCGACACCATCCTGCTCGACAAGACCGGCACCATCACCCTCGGCAACCGCATGGCCAGCGAGTTCCTGCCGGCCAGCGGCATCCGCACCGAGGAGCTGGCGGACGCGGCGCAGCTCGCCAGCCTGGCCGACGAGACGCCGGAGGGCCGCTCGATCGTGGTGCTGGCCAAGGAGCGCTACGGTCTGCGCGGGCGCGAGCTGGCGCAGCCGGAGGCGAGGTTCGTGCCCTTCTCGGCGCACACCCGCATGAGCGGTTGCGACCTGGACGGGCGCATCGTGCGCAAGGGTGCGGCCGACGCCGTCGCCCGGCACGTGGCCGGTCGGGGCGGGCAGATGCCGGCCGAGGTGGACCAGGTGGTCACGGCGATCGCCAGGGCCGGCGGGACGCCGCTCGTCGTCTGCGACGGCGCCCGCGTGCTGGGAGTCGTCCACCTGAAGGACATCGTCAAGGGAGGCCTCAAGGAGCGGTTTGCCCGCTTTCGGACCATGGGCCTGCGCACGGTGATGATCACCGGTGACAACCCGCTGACGGCGGCGGCGATCGCGGCCGAGGCCGGGGTCGACGACTTCCTGGCCGAGGCCACGCCGGAGATGAAGCTGAAGCTCATCCGCGAGGAGCAGGCGCGGGGCAAGCTGGTGGCGATGACCGGCGACGGGACGAACGACGCCCCGGCGCTGGCCCAGGCGGACGTGGCCATCGCCATGAACACCGGCACCCAGGCCGCCCGCGAGGCCGGCAACATGGTCGACCTCGACAGCAACCCCACCAAGCTGCTGGAGGTGGTGGAGGTCGGCAAGCAGCTACTGATGACGCGTGGCTGCCTGACCACCTTCTCCATCGCCAACGACGTGGCCAAGTACTTCGCCATCCTGCCGGCCATGTTCATGGCGGTCTTCCCGCAGATCGCGCCGCTCAACGTGATGCGCCTGGCCTCGCCGCAGAGCGCGATCCTCTCCGCCGTGATCTTCAACGCCCTCATCATCGTGGCGCTCATCCCGCTGGCGCTGCGCGGCGTGCAGTACCGGCCGCTCGGCGCGGCGGCCCTGCTGCGGCGCTCGCTGCTGATCTACGGCGTGGGGGGCGTGGTGGCGCCCTTCGTGGGCATCAAGCTGATCGACATGCTGCTGGCCGCGATCGGGCTGGCGTGAGGGGAGCGATGAGGAACGAGCTGGTCGTGGCGCTGCGGATGACGGTGGTGACCCTGGTGCTCACCGGCCTCGCCTATCCGCTCCTGGTCACCGGGATCGCCCAGGCGGCCTTCCCGCGCCAGGCCAACGGCAGCCTGGTCCTACGTGACGGTCGCCTGATCGGTTCCGAGCTGATCGGCCAGGCTTTCGAGCGCGCCGAGCACTTCCAGCCGCGCCCCTCTGCCGCTGGAAACGACGGGTACGATCCCACGGCTTCCGGCGGCTCGAACCTGGGGCCGACCTCGCAGAAGCTGCGCGACCGGGTGGCCGCGGACCTGAAGCGGCTGCGAGGGGAGAACCCGCAGGCGCCGGGGCCGGTCCCGGTCGAGCTGGTGACGGCCTCGGGCAGCGGCCTCGACCCGCACCTGAGCCCCGAGGCGGCGCTGTGGCAGGCGCCGCGGGTGGCCTCGGCGCGCGGCGTGCCGCTCGCCGAGATCCAGGCTCTGGTCGGCGCACACGTGGAGAGGCGCAGCCTGGGCCTGCTGGGAGAGCCGCGGGTGAACGTGCTGCTGCTCAACCTGGACCTGGACCAACGGTTCGCGCGCACGCCGGCCGGTGCGCGGCGCGACTAGGCGGAGCCCGACCATGCACGACAAGACCGAGACCCTCTTCTACGCCGCCGTCGGCCCGATGGCGGCGCTGCTGCTCGGCGCCGGCTTCACCCCCCTGCGCGGGCTGACGCCCGCCTCCAACTTCACCTTCGCCTTCCTGGTGCTCACCATCGTGGCCGGCGAGCTGGGCGGCGGCTGGGCGGCGGTGACGACGGCGCTCGCCTCGGCGCTGAGCCTCGACTTCTTCCTGACCCGCCCGTACCTCAAGCTGGCGATCCAGGACAAGGACGACCTGATCGCCTTCGCCGGCCTCACTGTCTGCGGCCTGGTGGCCGCCGCCTTCGCCGCCCGCCGCGGCGAGGGGATCAGGGCCCGCCGGCAGCTGAGGCTGCTCCGCTCGGTGCTGGGCCGCCTGGACCAGGCGACGCCGCTCGAGTCGCGCGTCGCCGCCGCTCTCGACGAGTGCCTGGAGCGGCTGCCGGTGGCGGGCCTTCGAGTCCGCGACATGCAGGACCGGGTGATCGCCCGCGTGGGGAGGACCAGCAGCGCGCGATCGACCGTCCGCCTCGACCTCGACCTGCTGCAGGCGGAGCCGGCCCTCTCGCTGCCGCTGGACGGCGCCCTGATCCCGCTGGCCATGGAGAACTACCAGGTGGGCTGGCTGGAGGTGTGGGGCGCCGGCGCGCGCAGCGGGCTCGACCCGCGGCAGACGCTGGCCGCGGTCGCCCACGCCCTCGCTGCCGTCCTCGCCGCATCGCCCCGGGCCGTCGGCGTATGATCGGGAAAAGCCGGGGGTACAGATGAGCGCTTCCTTGGGCACGGGCCGGAGACGGGTTCTCGGCGCGGCGCTGGGGGCGACGGCCGTCGTGGCCGTCGCGCCGGCGGGCATCCTGGAGGCGGCCGCCGCCGCCAGACCGATCGGCGACGAGGATGTCGGACCCAACGAAGACCTGATGCGCGAGCACGGCGTGCTGCGACGCATCCTGATCGTCTACGACGAAGCGGTGCGGCGGCTGCAGGCGGGGGAGGAGGTTCCCCTCGACCGCCTGCACGCCGCGGCCGACCTCGTGCGCCGCTTCGTCGAGGACTACCACGAGAAGCAGGAGGAGAGCGACCTCTTCCCGCGCTTCCAGCGCGCCGGCAGGCTGACGGACCTGGTGGACGTCCTGCTCCACCAGCACCAGGCTGGTCGGCGTCTCACCGGCTCCATCCTGGACCTCACGTCGGCTGGCTCGGCGGGCCGCGACCGCGCCGCCCTCGCGGAGGCGCTGACCCGTTTCACGCGCATGTACCGCCCGCACGCGGCCCGAGAGGACACCGTGCTGTTCCCGGCGCTGCGCGACCTGGTGACGCGGAACGAGTACATGAAGCTCGGCGACACCTTCGAGAAGCGGGAGACGCAGGTCCTCGGCGAGGGCGGGTTCGAGCGCGCGCGGGACGAGGTCGCCGGCCTCGAGCGGGCCTTCGGCGTCGGCGAGCTCGCTTCGTTCACTCCGAAAGGCTGAGACGTCCCGGCCCGCCGCGGGCGACCGCCACGGTCCATGATGCAAATGCATCATGGACCGTCGGCAGGGTCCATCGTCAATCGGTGTGTTCGCCGGCGATCAGCGGTTGTATCGCGGGAAGAGGTTGCGCTACATTTGTTCGTTCGTTTGTAGGCTGAGCTGTCGCCGTCCTCGTGAGGGTTCTCGATGACAAGGTGTCTCTTCC
>DATKME010000030.1:0-91057 GCA_035542035.1 Vicinamibacteria bacterium
TGAACAGCAGGTACGTCCAGAGGCCACCCAGCAAGATGGCCAACGACGTGAGCGCTGCCTGGATCATGCTGGCCCAGGTTGCCGCCGTCTGCAGGGGCGTCAGCGGGGAAGGTGCGGCCGCCATCGGACCAGATGATATGCGCTCGCGGGGTCACGGCGGGTCCGCGAGTTTCGCCAGCACGCGCGTCAGGTTCTGCAACGCCCCGGGGTCCGCCGGCCCCGCCCCCGTCACGCCCCGGGGAGCGTCGCGAAGACAGCTCGCGCTAAGTTGTTGATTATTTGGTGGACCGCGCGGGGCTCGAACCCGCGACCTCCTGATTGCGAACCAGGCGCTCTCCCAGCTGAGCTAGCGGCCCGAACGAGAACCGAACGAGTTTAGCAAACCCTCGCGACGAGTCGCAACCAGAGGTGCCGGCGCCAATCCGGCCGAAGGGTTCAACTGACAGCGGCAAACTGCGCAGCCCGGAGTCGTCCTCGCGCAGAGGGAACTCCGAGCCGGAGCGTCACGTAAGCCTCCCTGGGGCCGCACAATGACGCGACGCCACGTCTCGCGAAGGCAGTTCCTCGAGACCGGGCTCGGGGCGGCGTTGGCGGCCGGCGCGGCTCCACTGGCTGCAGGCCCGTCTCCGCGCAGCGTCGTGAGCATCGCCGCGGTCAAGGACGGCAGGATCGGCCAGGCGGTGGAAGAGGCCATCGACCTCCTCGGCGGCATCGGGACGGCGACGAAGGGCAGGGGCCGGATCCTGCTCAAGCCCAACCTGGTGGCGGACTCGCCGGCATGCACCACCAAGCCGCAGGTGATCGAGGCGCTGGCCCGCCTGATGAAGAGCGCAGGGAAGGAGGTCCTGATCGGCGAGGGGTCGGCGGCCGCGGACGGCTTCAACGTGAAAGGCCCGGAGACCTACCGGACGAAGAACCGCGACATCCTGGACGCCATGCAGCAGCACGTGTTCGACCGACTGGGTTTCACCGAGCTCGCGCGCTCGCTGCACGTCCCGCTGGTCAACCTGCACTCGGGGACGATGGCGGACGTTCCGGTGAAGAACGGGCAGGCCTTCGAGACGCTCACGCTCCACGACTCCGTGGCGAGCGCCGACCTCGTGTGCTCGGTGCCGATGATGAAGACGCACGTGCTGGCGACGGTCTCCCTGTCGATGAAGAATCTGATCGGCCTCTACCCCGGCACCGTCTACCGCTCGGTGCGCTCGTGGGTCCACGATCGCGCCGCCGAGAAGGGGTCGCCCGGGGTCGCGTACGAGATCCTCGACATGGTCCGGGCCAACCGCACGGGCCTGGCCGTGATCGACGCCTCGAGGGCGATGCAGGGCGACGGGCCCACGCTGGGGACGCTGGTCGACATGAACCTGATCGTGGCCGGCACGGACCCGCTCGCGGCGGACATGGTCGCCGCGGCCCTCATGGGGATCGACGTCGAGGAGGTCCCGACCTTCACCTGCGCCCACCGGGCGGGGATGCACCCCCGGACCCTCGACGCGATCGAGATCCGGGGGCGCCGCCTCGACGAGGCCGGGCGGCGTTTCGTCCGGCCCCATCTCGTCACCTGGCCCAGCATCAGCCGCTTCTGGGGGGTGAAGGAGCTGTAGAGCCGTCCGCGAGCGCGACCGGCGAAGGAGGTCGAGCATGGGCCAGGACGCGAAAGAGCCGACCATCACCGTCCTGGGTGGAACAGGCCACGTCGGCGCCACCTACATCGAGGAGTTCCTGGCCGCGGGCCTGCGGACACGGATCCTCGCACGAGCGCCGGAGCGCAGCGAGAAGCGGTTCCCGCGAGCCGAGGTCGTGCGCGGCAGCATGCTGGACGCGAACGACGTGGCACGGGCGATGGAGGGCGCCGACGCCGCGTTGCTCATCACGCCGATCGGCGGGAACAACGATCCCGGGCCGGAGCTGAGGGCGGCCGCCAGCGCCATTGCCGCCGCCGCGAAGGCCCGCCTGCCCCACCTGATCTACGCCTCCCAGCTACTGCCCCGGCAGCCCACGGGCGTCGCGATTCTCGACGCGAAGGTCGAGATCGAGGACAGGCTCGCCGCCAGCGGCCTGGCGTGGTCGAGCCTGTGCATCGGCTGCTACATGGACGAGTGGCTGGGCATGGCGCCGGGCCTGTTGCGGTTGGGCCTGCTGCTGAACCCTCTCTCGAAGGATCGCCCCTTCAGCTTCACCTGCAAGCAGGACGTGGCCCGGGTGGCCATCACCCTGGTGAGGCAATGCCGGACGCTGAACGGCACCCTGGACGTCGTCGAGCCGACCGTGCGTACGCTGTCCGATGCCGCCGGCCGCATCGGACAGGTGCTGGGGCGGAGGGTCGTGGCCAGCGGCAGGTGGCCGCTGCTCCCGCTCATGCGAGCGGCGCGGGGCCTGCTCCGCCGGGCGAAGCCGATCCTGGTCTCCAAGATCGAGCTGGGAACCTACTTCGACAGCCACGGCTACGTCGGCAGGACCACGCAGATGGCCGAGGTCCTGCCCGGGTTCCCGGTGACCTCGCTGGACGAGTATCTGCGCCGCGCGTTCAAGGCCGCCGAGCCGGCGCGCTGATCGGCCCCGTGAGGCACGCACGCGGTCATTCCGCGCGCAGGGCCCGCGGCGCCGGGACCGCCAACAGGGCGGGCTCGCCAGCCCTGCCTCGGGGGCCGCTACTTCTTCGCGCCCCCGGGTGCCGCCGGCTTCTTCGCCGGTGTGCGCTTCCGCGTCTTCTCCAGGTCCGCCCGGGTGCCGTAGTGGAGGCGCTTGACCTCGGCTTGCGACGCCTCGAGCTCAGCCGGCGTCGGGGCTGCCAGGCCGTCGTTGACCCATATGCCGGGATCCGTGGACGCACAGGCGTTGCCGAGACACACAGCGACGCGGTAACCGTACTTGCCGAGCGGCAGCGGCGGGCAGATGAGGCTGACGTCTCCGGACACCGGCCCCGGGTACTGGTACTGCGGCTGACAGGCGAGCGACGCGTTGATGTTGGCTTTGGTGTTGTCGCCGATGATGCTGACGGTGTGCTCGCCTTGGCACATGGAATCGACCTGCCAGCAGATGATCGTCCGCGGATCGGTGACCAGCAGGGAAGGATCGACTTTGTCGGGAACACAGTAGTCGACACCGCCGAACGACTGCGGCAGCAGGACCACCCTGATCACCGCGCCACCACCCGGGCAGTCGAACCCGGCCAGGGCGGGGATCGGAGCCAGCACCGCGACCAGCACCAACGACAGCCTCCGCATCATGGCCCTCCTTTCGCAGCCGCCGCCCGCGCGCTCAGGAGCGAGGCGAACTCCGGGCGCTCGCGCAGCGGCCGCAGATCGTCGTCTTCCCGGGCGAAGGCAGGGCTGTACCCGTGCTCGAACGCCTTGGCGAGGGCGCTCAGGCCGTCGCGGGGACGGTTGCAGAGCGCGGCCACCACCGCCTCCTGGTACAGCACCTCGGCGTTGTCCGGCGCGAGCCCGACCGCCTTCGCCACCTCCTCGCGGGCCTGCTCCGGCTCGCCCGCCTTGGCCAGATAGACGCCCAGCGCCGCGCGGGCGGGCGCAGAGTTCGGGTTCACCCGAAGCTCCGCCCGCGCCAGCTCGACCGCCCGCAGGTAGGCGGCGTGCCCGTCCTGCCGGCGCCCGAGACGGACCAGCGTGTCGCCGGCGTTGCGGTGGCCCAGCGGTGCGTTCGGCTCCAGCCTCACGCACTCGCGGTAGGCCTGAAGGGCCTCCTCGAATCGCCCCTCCGCATAGTAGGCGGTCCCCAGGTTGGACCAGGCGCCGGCGTTCGGCGCAACGCGGATGGACTCGCGGAAGGCCTCGATGGCCGCCGGCCGATCGCCCTGGGCGTAGAGCGTCGTCCCCAGCATCTGGTAACCCCAGCCGTTGTCGGGCTGCAGCTCGATCTCACGCCGGAAGGCGGCGAGCGCCTCCGGGTATCGGCCGACCTGGTAGCAGGCGACACCGAGCGAGTGGTGGTTCGACCAGTAGTCCGGGCGCAGCCGGATGGCCTCCTGCAGGCTGCGCAGCCCCGCCTCGGTCTGGCCCGTCTGCACGAGGAGCTTGCCGAGCAGCTCGTGTGCCTCGTCCGAGCTGGGCTGCACGGCGATCACGCGCCGCAGCTCCTGGATCGCCAGCGCCGGCTCTCCGGTGCGGCGATAGAGGACCGCGAGCGAGTAGCGCAGCGCCGGCTCCTCGGGATCGAGGGCGAGCGCCGCGTCGATCGTCCGCTTCCCCTTGTCGGCCCATGACGGTTCGTGGGTCTGCGCGTACTTCTGCCAGTAGGCCTGGCCCAGGCCAGCCCGGGCGAGGGCGAAGGAGGGGTCGCGCGACAGGGCGCTCTCGAACAACGCGATCGCCCGGTCCGTGTTCGTCGGCACGTCGTAGCGCTCCAGGAAAGAGCGCGCCTGGGCGTAGTCGGCGAAGGCGTCCGCCGAGGAGGTCGAGGCCCGCAGCAGCCGCGCCCGCTCCGCGCGCGGGATCCTCACCCGCAGCGCGTCGGCCACCGCCTCGGCGGCCTCGCGCTGCAGCCGGAGCACGTCGTCGAGCGCCCCCTCGTGGGCGTCGCCCCAGAGGACGACGTCCGATCCCGCGCGGACCAGGGTGAAGGTCACCCGGACCTTGCCCGCGGCGCGCTGGATCGTTCCGTCCACCACGAAATCGGCCCCCAGCTCCCGCGCGATCCGCCGCAGGCCCTTCGTCCGGTCGCGGTAGGACGCGGTCGCACCACGCGACAGCACGTTCACGCCCGGCAGGCGGGCGAGCGTGGTCACCAGCAGGTCCGCCGAGCCCGCCCCGAGCGGCTCGCTGGTCGAGTCGCCAGCAGCGTCCAGCGGGAGAACGGCGACGACGGGCGCGCGGCCCTCCTCCACCGCGGGGCGAGGCCGCAGTGACAGCAGCCCGGCCACGGTCGTCACCACGACGGCGACGGCGAGGACGACCGCCCAGACGATCCGGCGTCGCGACCGGGTCGGCGGCCGAGGCGAGGCGAGCCACCAGGCGTCCTCGGTGGCGGCTTCCGAGGCGGGCAGCTCGCCACGGACGCGCAGGAGCTCCTGCTTGAGGGCCGCGGCCGAGCGGGGACGCTCCTCGGGCTCGCGAGCCATGGCCCGGCGGATCACGCCGCTCAACGGCGACGGAACTCCGGCACTCGCCTCGGCGGCGAGCGGCGTCTGGTGGAGGATCGCCTGGGCGAGCGCCGGAAGGTCGGAGCCCGCGAAGGGACGACGCCCGGTGGCCAGCTCGTAGAGGGTCACCCCCAGGGCGTAGATGTCGCCGCGCTCGTCGACCGTCCCGCCCCGCAGGTGCTCTGGAGCCATGTAGGCGGGCGTGCCAGCCAGCCTGGCGGCCGACCGTGAGACCTCGAGTGCCCCGCCTCTGCCCGCAGTGTCCGGGTCGTCCGCCGCCCGGGCGCGGGCGAGTCCGAAGTCGAGGACCTTCACCTGCCCGTTCGGCGTGAGGATGACGTTGCCGGGCTTGAGGTCGCGGTGGATCAGGCCCTGGGCGTGGGCTTCGGAGAGGGCATCGCAGATCTGCGCGCCGACGCTGACCACGGCCGATGGGGCGAGCGGTCCCTGCCGGAGCCGCTCGGCGAGCGTCTCCCCGGGCACGTACTCCATCACGAGGAAGTCGCCCTCGCCGTCCTCGACCACGTCGTAGATGGCGGCGATGTTCGGGTGGTTGAGGGCGGCCACCGCGCGGGCCTCGTGGAGCAGCCGGCGCCGGGCCTCCGGGCCGCTGGTCGACGCCGACACCAGCCGCTTGAGCGCGACCTTGCGCCGCAGCCTGTCATCCTCGGCGAGGTAGACCTCCCCCATCCCGCCGGCGCCCAGCTGCCGCAGCACGCGGTACGGTCCTACCGCGCTCGGGGTCACTCCGCCTTCTTGTGTTGTCGGTCGACGCGGCGAAGGATAGCACCTTCGCTCCCGGCCCTGGTGGCGTTCCGCTCCAGGCCAGCCCGCCTCCCTCTACGCCTTCGGGGATGTCGAGAGAGGAGCTGGGGACCGACCGAGCGCGGCGGGAGGGTTCAGTGCAGCACGCCGCGGCGGTGGGCTGCCTCGATCTCCTGCAGGTAGGACAGGGGGGAGTGGAACTCGCCGTCGACGAACGCCATCTTCAGCGGCCCCACGGCGGGACCTTCGAGGACGATCTCGGAGCTGCTCGGGTGCGACAAGCTCTGGCAGAAGAGCATCCTCCACTCGGCCGGCAGCGCCTCTGCGATCTGCTCGAACGCCGACCTCTCCTCTGCCGGCGGATCCAGGTGTCCGAAGTCGATCGTTGCCATGGGTCGCGCGGCCCTCCCTTTCTCGCCAGCCCTAGGGCCCGCGGTCAGACGATGCAAGCCGGGTGCCCGACCCTCCGGTCTCGTCTTCTCAACGACTTGACCGAGCCGACCCGGCAATTGCGTCGCGGTGCCGTCTGAGATCTGGATGACCCGTCCGCCGCCCTGGACGGGGGCGACGTCAACGGGCCTTGCCGATGGCCCGCGCCGCGTCCCGCCGAGGCTCGGCACCGGCTGGGGGCGCGTCGTCAGCGTGTGCCGCCCCTGCTCTGGTCTCGGCGCAAGCCGACGGGCTGAGCAAGCGCGTGATCGCCAACCGCTGGCGCGGACGCGGGCCGAGTCAGCGGAACGACTGCGACAGCTCGTCGATCCGGCCGATCTCGTCGGGAGACAGCACGAACTTCATCGCTCCCGCGGCTTCCTCGGCATGATGGGGACGGCTCGCCCCGGGGATCGCCACCACCGTCTCTCCGTGGCGGTGGGTGAGCCAGTTGAGGGCGACCTGGGCGGCCGTGACGCCGTGGCCGACGGCGACGCGCCGCAGCTCCTCGACCAGCGGCCGCGTGCGCTCGAGGCCGCGCGCACGGAAGAGGGGCAGGTAGCGCCGCGGCCCCACGCGCCTGCGGACGAGCGTGGGATCGTCGTGGAAGCGGCCCGAGAGCAGCCCCTGCCCCAGCGGCGAGTAGGCGATGATGGTGACGCCGAGCTCCTTCGCCGCGTCCAGGACGCCGCTCGTCTCGATCCCGCGATCGACCAGGCTGTACCTCACCTGATTCGACGCCAGGGGGATCCCGTGCCGGGCGAGCGCCTCGTGGGCGCGGCGCATCCGGGCCGCCGAGAAGTTGCTGACACCCACGGCGCGGACCTTCTTCGCCGACACCAGGGCCGCCATCGCGTCCATCTCCGCCTCCACCGAGGAGAAGGAGAAAGGCTGGTGCACCTGGTGCAGGTCGATCGAGAAGCCGCCGAGGCTGCGCAGGCGCTGGTCGAAGGTCGCACCGATCGTGCGGGCCGTGCGCAGCAGGGGCCACCATTTGGTGGCGATGACGACGTCGCCGTTCCGGCGGCCGCTCGCCGCGAGCGCGCGGGAGAGGGCCTGCTCCGAGCGGCCTCTGCCGTAGATCTCGGCCGTGTCGAACCAGTCGACGCCGCCGGCGAGGGCCGCGCGGACGATCTCGTCGACCGTCTCCTGCGCCAGAGCCTCCCAGTAGCCGCCCACCAGGCCGAAGCCGCTGGAGAACTGCCAGCAGCCCAGTCCGATGGGCGTGACCTCGACGGACGTGCGTCCCAGCGGCCTGCGCTCGGCCATTCCCGCACCCCCAACGGCGAGTCTATGCCAGCGGCAGCCGCCAGTGATATGAATGCGGTGCCGGACCTGACGGCAAGGAGGACACCGTGAAGCGCAGGGAGTTCATCCGTGACGCGGCGGTGGGTGCGGCGGCGGGCGCCGTGGCGTCCCGCCTCGGTCTCGCCCCCGTGGCTGCGGACGACAAGGGCCCTTCGGGGGAGGCGCTGCGGCGCATCGCGGTGACGACGTGGAGCCTGCATGCCTTCTTCCCGCAGACGAAGGAGAAGGACGTGAGCGGCGAGCCCCTCGAGCTGCGCCGCTTCCCCGAGCTGGTGGCCGACCGCTACCACGTGCACAACCTCGAGCTGTGCAGCGTGCACTTCGAGTCCACGAGCGCCGCCTACCTGCGGGAGATCAAGGAGAAGCTGGCCCGGGCGCAGGCCCGGGTGGTCAACATGCCGGTCGACTACGAGCACGACTGGGACGGCCGGGGCCTCTGTGACGCGGACGAGAAGCAGTGGCGCTGGGAGATCGCCGAGCGCAAGAAGTGGATCGACATCGCCGCCGAGCTGGGCTCCCAGGCGATCCGGCCCAACCCCGGCGGGACCTCGAAGACCACCGACCTCAGCCGCCCGATCGCCGCCTACAAGGAGCTCGGCGAGTACGGCCGCGCCAAGGGCGTCCGGGTGCTGATCGAGAACCACGGCAACGTGGCCGGCAAGGCCGCCAACATCGTGGCCATCATCAAGGGCGCCGGGCCGGGGCCGGTCGGCTCGCTGCCGGACTTCGGCAACTTCGCCGAGGCCGAGCGCTTCTCGGGGTTGGAGCAGCTGTTCCCCTTGGCGTCGGTCGTCTGCCACGCCCGCTACGAGACGCCGGGCGGCGCCGAGATGAACGGGAAGCTGGTCAGCTTCGACCTCGCACGCTGCATGCGGATCGCCAAGGCCGCCGGTTTCAAGGGCGTCTACTCGGCGGAGTTCGCCGGCGCCGGAGATCCCTACGAGGGGACCCGGAAGATCATCGACGCCGTCGCGAAGCAGCTCTAGCCGCCGTACCTCGCCCGGGGGCCGGACGTACTACGACCGGGCGGCCCTGGAAGACAAGGCCGATCCCGCCACCCCGAGGTGGTGGGCGGCGGCGAAGGCCGATTTCACCGCGGCGATCGCCGGAGACCCCCGAAACGCCGAGGCCCTCGACATGCGCGGCCCCGTCCACACCGCGGCCGGCGACCACGACCGGGCGATCGCCGACTACGAGGCGTCCATCGCCCAGCAGGCACAGGGCGATGGCTGAGATGGCCAGCCCGACAGCCCGCTCGCCGGGCTGTACCTGGAGAAGGGCCAGTTGACGCAGGCCTCCGGGCGGGAGCGATAGGATAGGGCGCGGATGGACTGCCCCGGCTGCCGCGCGGCGATGACCGGGCTCACTCTCGAGGGCCGGCTGGGCGGGTCGGTCACGATCGATCTCTGCGCCGGATGCCAGGCGATCTGGTTCGACCACGGCGAGAGCCTGCAGCTCAGCCCAGGGGCCACGTTGCAGATCTTCCGCCGCATCGGCGAGAGCGCCGCCGCACGCCGCGGGCCGCTGCCGGCCTCGCTGTGCTGCCCTCGCTGCGGCCAGGCGCTGCTGCGGACGCACGACCGGCAGCGCAACACGCCGTTCGAGTACTGGCGGTGCGACGCCGGCGACGGCCGGCTGATCGGCTTCTTCGACTTCCTTCGCGAGAAAGACTTCATCCGCCCGCTGTCGCCGGCGCAGGTCGAGGAGCTGCGGCGCAACCTGCAGACGGTGAGCTGCTCCAGCTGCGGCGCGCCGGTCGACCTGGCCCGGGGCGCGAGCTGCGCCCACTGCGGGTCGCCGCTGTCCATGCTCGATCTCGAGCACACCCACCAGCTGATCGCGGAGCTGCAGCAGGCCGACCACGCGCCGGGGACGGTCGACCCCGGGTTGCCGCTGGAGCTCCTGCGCGCCCGGCGCGAGGTGGAGACGGCCTTCGCCTCGTTCGAGCACCAGCCGCGCTGGCTGGAGGACGTGTCCTCGGCGGGGGTGGTGGGGGCCGGCCTGATGGCGCTCGCCCGCTGGCTGGGCAAGCCGGCCGGCTGATCAGGTCGCCCGGACCGCCGGGCTCACGCTACTGCAGGAACTGGGTGAGGGCCGCCCTGGTGATCCGCCACTGGCTGCCGATCCGCCTGCCCTTGAGCTCGCCCGACTCCAGGCTGGCGACCACGTCGGCCTCGCTGACGCCGATCGCCTTCGCCGCCTCCGCCGGACTCAGGGTCTCCGGGAGACCGGCCGTCGGTCCGGCCGGCACCGACCCCGCAGGAAGCGCAGCGCCCGCCGCGGGCGTGGCCTGGGCCACGATGCCGCCCGGCTGGTTGATCATCTGCTGCGCCATCGCCATGCCGACCGCCATCTCGGCCCCCACGCCGCCGGCGCCCGCCGCGCCCTTCTCCAGCCCTTGCGCCATCTGGAACTTGACGAAGTCGTTCAGGTTGCCCACCGCCGCCATGCTGGAGCGATTGTCGATCGCCTGCTCGACCTCGGGCGGCACGGAGACGTTCTCCAAGACGAAGCTCGTCATCTCCAGCCCGTACTTGCCGCCGAGCAGGGGGTTGATCAGCGGCAGCAGCGCCTGGCCGAGCTCCCCGTAGCGCGAGGCCGCGTCGAGCACGGGGACCTTGCTGGCGGCCAGCGCCTCGCTGAAGACGCTGACGATGCGGGAGCGCATGGCGTCGGCGAACTCCTCGAGGCGGAAGTGGTCGTCGGTGCCGGCGACCTCCCTCAGGAAGCGCTGCGGCTCGACCACGCGGAAGTCGTAGGTGCCGAAGGCGCGCACCCGCACGATCCCGAAGTCGGGGTCGCGCAGCATCACCGGGTTCGAGGTGCCCCACTTGTTGCCGGTGAAGAGCCGGGTGGTGACGTAGTAGACGTCCGCCTTGAACGGCGACTCGAAGCCGTACTTCCAGCCCGCGAGGCGCGTGAGGATCGGGATGTTGTCGGTGGTGAGCGTGTGCTTGCCGGGGCCGAACCGGTCGCCGAACTGGCCGAGGTAGACGAACTGTGCCACCTGTGACTCGCGCACGATCAGCTGCGCACCGCGTTTGATCTCCCTGTCCTCGTCCGGGTAGCGGTACGAGAGGGTGTCCCGCGAGTCGTCCGTCCACTCGATGATCTCGATCAGCTGGCCGCGGACGAAGTCCATCAGGCCCATGGGCACCTCCGGCGCCTGACGATTCTGCCACGGTGGGCTGGCCTCGCGCCCTTCCTCGCCAACCGCTACACTGGAGGATCCACGAGGGGGAGGACATGGCCAGGATGCGGGCAGCCTTGGTCCGGGCGGCCGGAGGGTCGTTCGAGATCGTCGAGCGGGAAATCCCGGAAGCCGGGCCGGGCTCGGTACGGCTGAAGGTCCAGGCATCGGGGATCTGCCACAGCGATTCCCTCACCAAGGAAGGGCTCTGGCCCGGGATCGCATACCCGCGCGTGCCCGGGCACGAGGTGGCCGGGATCGTCGACGCCCTGGGGGCCGGCGTCACCGACTTCGAGGTCGGCGAGCGGGTCGGCCTGGGCTGGCACGGAGGCCACTGCGGGCACTGCGCCTCCTGCCGGCGCGGCGACTTCCTCACCTGCCGGCAGGGCCAGGTCCCCGGCATCAGCTACGACGGCGGCCACGAGGAGTATCTCGTCGCCCCGGCGGTGGCGCTGGCACGGATCCCGGACGTCCTCTCGCCCGCGGAAGCCGGGCCGCTCATGTGTGCCGGGATCACCACCTTCAACGCGCTGCGGCACGCCGGCGCCCGATCGGGCGATCTGGTCGCCGTGCTGGGCATCGGCGGCCTCGGTCACCTGGGCGTCCAGTTCGCGGCCCGGATGGGCTACGAGACGGTGGCGCTCGCCCGCGGTCGGGAAAAGGAGCCGCTGGCCCGCAGGCTGGGGGCGCACCACTACATCGACACCGCGAGCCAGGATCCCGCAAAGGAGCTGGCCGCGCTCGGGGGCGCTCGGGTGGTGCTGGCGACCGTGACCAGCGGCAAGGCCATGACCGCCGCACTCGGCGGCCTGGCGATCGACGGCACGTTCGTGGTCCTCGGCGCCGCCCACGAGCCGATCGAGGTCCCGCCGCTGCCGCTCATCGGCGGCCGGCGGCGGATCCAGGGCTGGCCGTCCGGCACCTCGGCCGACTCGGAGGACACGATGGCGTTCGCGGCCCGCACCGGCGTGCGCCCGATGAACGAGGTCTTCCCCCTCGAGCGCGCCGGCGAGGCCTACGAGCGGATGATGAGCGGCGCGGCGCGCTTCCGGGTGGTGCTGACGACCGGCAGGTGATCGACCCGAGGCCTGCTGCTCGGGGATCCTGAGCTTCTGGCCGACCTTGATCTTGTCGGGGTCGCTGAGCCGGGGCGGCACCGGCAGGCTGCCGTCGACGGTGATGTCGGCGGTGAGGTCGGGGTACCCCGCGTCGACCGCCTTGATCTGGTTCCAGTTTGCCGCAGACGGGAATCCCACTACCGCAGCCATGTCACCGGCGTGTCGCCAGGCAGCGGAGGCGCTCACCCGTCGGCCGGAGAGGACCGGTCCGAATGTCTCACGACACCCGCGGCGCCGCAGGGGGAGAATACCCTCCGATTTCCGGCTTGCTCACGGGGGACGCATGAAGAAGACCTTCCGTTTCCGGCTGAACGGCCGGCCAACGACCCTCGAGACGGACGAGGACCGAACGCTGCTGTGGGTGCTCCGCACCGACCTCGGGCTGAGGGGGACCAAGTACGGCTGCGGCGCCGGCCTGTGCGGCGCCTGCACCGTGAGCGTGGACGGCAAGGCCACGCGCTCGTGCCGCACGCCGCTCCGGGCCGTGCAGGGCAGGCAGGTGCTGACCATCGAGGGGCTGGCCTCCGGCAGCGAGCTGCACCCGCTGCAGGCGGCATTCGTCGAGCACGGCGCGTTCCAGTGCGGCTACTGCACCCCGGGCATGATCATGAACGCCCACGCCCTGCTGCTGGAGAAGCCGCACCCCTCGCGCCAGGAGATCGCGGCGGCGATGGAGGACAACCTCTGCCGCTGCGGGGCGCACGCCAGGATCCTGGCCGCCATCGAGGCGGCGTCGCGCGCGGGAGGCCGCCCGTGAGCGCGGGCCGGCAGCTGGACCGCCGCTCGTTCCTCGAGCTGCTCGGCGGCGGCATCCTCGTCTCCGTCAGCGTGGGCGCGAACGGCCTGCTGGCCCAGGACCGGCGCCGCGCCTACCCCACCGACGTCAACGCCTACCTGCTGATCGGCCAGGACGGCCGGGTCACCGTCTTCTCCGGCAAGATCGAGATGGGCCAGGGCGTCCTCACCTCGCAGGCGCAGATGCTGGCGGAGGACCTGGGGGTGGCGCTCGAGTCGGTGGACATGGTCCTGGGCGACACCGACCGCTGCCCCTGGGACATGGGCACCTTCGGCTCGCTCACCACGCGGATGTTCGGCCCCGCCTTGCGGGCGGCGGCGGCCGAGGCCCGCGCCATCCTGCTGCAGCTGGCCTCCGAGCGGCTCGGAGTCGACAAGGCGCAGCTGGTCGTCGACAACGGCGTCGTCTCGGCGAAGGGGCAGCCCTCGCGCCGGGTGACCTACGCGCAGCTCGCCCGGGGGCAGAGGATCACCCGCACGGTCGAGGAGAAGGCCGTGCTGCGCTCGGTCGGCGAGTTCACGGTGATGGGCCGCTCGCCGAAGCGGCTCGACGGCCGGGTCAAGGTGACCGGCGCGGCGCAGTACGCCGGCGACATCCGCCTGCCCGGGATGCTCTACGCACGTCTGCTGCGCCCGCCGGCTCACGGAGCGAAGCTGTCGGGCGTGGACACCTCGGCGGCCGCGGACCTGCCCGGCGTCACCGTGGTGAACCGGGGCGGCCTGGTGGCCGTGCTGGCCGAGGACCCCGAGACGGCCGAGGCCGCGCTCGCCAGGGTGAAGGCGGACTGGACGCCCGCGCCCGCCGGCGCCGATCAGGACGGCATCTTCGAGGAGCTGCTCGCCAGGGCGCCGCAGCCCGAGGTGCGGACGGCCAGGGGCGACCTGGAGGGGGCGCGGGCCGCCGCCGCCCGGCGCTTCGAGAGCGCGTTCTACAAGGGCTACGTGGCGCACGCGCCGATGGAGCCGCACGCCGCGGTGGCGCAGATGGAGAACGGCAGGCTCACCGTCTGGGCCTCCACCCAGACGCCCTTCCCCACCCGTGACCGGCTGGCGCCGCTGCTCGGGCTCGACCCCGGGAAGGTCCGGGTGATCACCCCCTTCGTGGGCGGGGGCTTCGGCGGCAAGAGCGCGGGCGAGCCGATCGAGGAGGCCGCGCGCCTGGCCAGGATCACAGGCAAGCCCGTGCAGGTGGCGTTCACCCGCGCCGAGGAGTTCTTCCACGACCACCTCGACCCCGCCTGCGTGGTGAAGATCGGCTCGGCGATCGACGGCCTTGGCCGCATCACGGCCTGGGACTACGACGTCTACTTCGCCGGCGACCGCGCCGCCGAGGTGCTCTACGACGTCCCCCACGTCCGCCTGCGCACGTTCGGAGGCTGGATGGACGGCGGGGGCGCGCACCGGTTCTCCGTCGGCCCCTGGCGGGCGCCCGGCGCCAACATGAACGTCTTCGCCCGCGAGTCGCAGGTCGACATCATGGCGGCGGCCGCGAAGGTCGACCCGCTCGAGTTCCGCCTGCGCAACACGACGGACGAGCGGGCCCGGCGCGTGTTGCGCGAGGCGGCGCGGAGGTTCGGCTGGACGCCGGCTGTCGGCCCCAGCGGCCGCGGCTTCGGCATCGCCTGCGGCATCGACTCCGGCAGCTACACCGCGCTGGCCGCGGAGGTCGCGGTCGACCGCGCCCGGGGCACCGTCCGGGTGGCGCGGGTGGTCTGCGCCCAGGACATGGGCGTGGTCGTCAACCCGGTGGGCGCCACCATGCAGGTCGAAGGCTGCATCACCATGGGCCTCGGCTACGTGCTGCGCGAGGAGCTGCACTTCCAGGGCGGACGGATCGCCGACGAGAACTTCGACACCTACGAGCTGCCCCGCTTCTCCTGGCTGCCCCGCATCGAGACGGTGCTGGTCTCGAACGACGCCCTGCCGCCGCAGGGCGGGGGCGAGCCGGCGATCGTGCCGATGGGGGCGGTGATCGCGAACGCGGTGTTCGACACCACCGGGGTGCGGGTGTTCCGGTTGCCGATGACGCCCGACCGGCTTCGCCAGGCACTCGCCGCCGCGGAGGCCCCCCGGACGAGCTGAGGCTCACGGGATGAAATCGCCCCTTCACCGGGCCGTCCGTGCGACAATCCGCGGCCGGCAGGAGCAGGGTTGCCCAAGATTCTGATCGTCGACGACGAGCCGGGGATTCGCTTCGGCATCCGCGACTTCCTGGAGTCCCAGGGCCTCGAGGTCGAGGAGGCGGACAGCCTGGCCGCGGCCGAGAAAACCGTGCGTGAGGCGCGGCCGGACGCGGTGGTGCTCGACCACGTGCTGCCGGACGGCACCGCTCTCGACCTCCTGCCCCGGCTGAAGGAGACCGAGCCGTCGCTGCCGGTGGTGGTGCTGACGGGCCACGCCACGATCGACCTGGCGGTGCGCGCGGTGAAGGAAGGGGCCGACCAGTTCCTGGCGAAGCCGGTCGAGCTGCCGGCACTGCTGGTGATGCTGCAGCGGCTGCTGGAGACCCAGCGCGAGAAGCGCCGCCAGGTCGCCGGCCGCGCCCGCCAGGCACGCGAGGAGATCGACCCCTTCACCGGCAGCTCGCCCGCGATCCACGGCCTCGCCGAGCAGGCCCGCCGGCTGTCCGGCTCCAGCAGCCCGATCCTGATCGAGGGCGAGACGGGCAGCGGCAAGGGGGTGCTCGCTCGCTGGCTGCACCGCAACGGGCCGCGTGCGGACGAGCCGTTCGTCGACATGAACTGCGCGGGGCTCTCGCGCGAGTTCCTGGAGACGGAGCTCTTCGGCCACGAGAAGGGGGCGTTCACCGGCGCCGTCGCCAGCAAGCCCGGCCTGCTGGAGGTGGCGCACCGCGGGGTCGTCTTCCTGGACGAGATCGGCGACCTCGACCCGCAGGTCCAGCCCAAGATGCTGAAGGTGCTCGAGGAGAAGCGCTTCCGCCGGCTGGGCGAGGTCCGGGACCGCCAGGTGGACGTGCAGCTCATCGCCGCCTCGCATCAGGACCTGCCGCGCCTCGTCGAGCAGTCGCGCTTCCGCAGCGACCTCTACTTCCGCATCAGCGCCATCCCGCTCCGCGTGCCACCGCTGCGCGAGCGGGGCGAGGACATCGTGGTCCTCGCGCGCTCGCTCCTCGAGGGCTTCGCCGCCGACCTCGGCCGCCGCGGGCTGCGGCTGTCCGCCGGCGCAGAGCGGGTGCTGTGCGGCTACGCCTGGCCCGGCAACGTGCGCGAGCTGCGCAACGTGCTCGAGCGCGCGGTGCTCTTGTCGAACCACGACCTGCTCGAGCCCGAGGACCTGCGCTTCCGGGCGCCCGTCTTCCCCTCGTCCGACGCGCCGGCCGACCCGCTGCCGGGGGGTTCCGACGCCACCCTGACCCTGGAGCAGCTCGAGCGCGTGCACATCGAGCGGGTGCTCCGGCAGCTCGGCGGCCGCGTGGCCGAGGCCGCCCAGCGGCTGGGGGTGCCGCGCAGCACGCTGTACCAGAAGGTCAAGAAGTTCGGCCTCACCCTTCCCCGCTCCTGAGGCCAGAGAAGATGGTCAGCTCCCTGGAACGGCGCCGTCCGGAATCTGGAGCCCCGAGTCCGGAACCCATAAGGCGGAAGGCCGGCGCGGCCAGACTGTCGCGGTAAACTACTGAAGAGCAATGGACACCCACAGTGGCTCGTCGGGACCCGGAGGCGGTGGCACGGCTCCTGCTCACCCGAGTCGCGTGCAGAGCGTGACCGGACGACTGCTCGTCGTGGACGACGAGGCGGCGATCCGCTTCGCCCTGAGCGAGTACTTCCGCGAGAGCGGCTGGATCGTCGACGCCGCCTCCGAGAAGGAGGAGGCCGAGGCGCTGCTCTCGTGCACGCCGTACGCCGTGGTGATCGCCGACCTGCGCCTCACCGGCATCTACGGGGTGGAGGGACTCGACATCGTCCAGTGGTCGCGCCACCTCCGGCCGGAGACGAGGATCGTGCTGCTGACCGGCAACGGCACCCCGGAGATCGAGACGGAGGCCCGCCGTCGCGGAGCCGACGCCGTCCTCCACAAGCCCCTGCCCCTGCCCCAGCTCGAGGCCGTGGTCAACGGCCTGGTCGCCGGCCGAGCCTGATGGCCGGCACCCGGGTCGAGCTGCACGGCCGCGAGTGCTCGTGCCGTGGCGGTGCCTGGGTGCTTCTCGAGGGCGTCGAACATTCGCCCTGTTCCTCCGGCGCCCCGCCGCAGCAGCGGGTCGTGCTCGAGCTGCTGGAGTGGCGGCAGCTGGGCAAGCCGGCCAGCCTCGAGTCGTACACCGAGGCGCAGCAGCGGGCCGAGTCCGGAGACCGCAGGCAGTTCAACCGGTTCGAGGTGTCGCTGCCGGTGCGCCTGGAGCGCATCGGCTCCTGGCGCGAACCGTCCTCGCAGGGCGAGGACACGCTGGCGGAGGTGATCGCCACCGGCGGTGCGCTGGTGCGCAGCCGCATGGCCGTCGACAAGGGAGACACCATCCGCTTCCGGCTGGGCGAGTACGAGACCCGGGCCGAGGTGACCTACGTCTCCGCCCCCGGCTCGGCCGAGACGCCACGGCTGGGCCTGAAGTTCCTGGACGCCCCTCTGCCGACGGCGCTCATCCCCGAGGACGCCCGCCCGCTGCCCTGACGCGCCCGCCGCCGCTTCACTGAGCCACGGGCAGCCGCACGCGCACCACGGCGCCGCCGGCCGGGTGGTTCTCCGCGCTCACCTGCCCTCCGTGGTCGTAGACGATCCGTTTCACGATCGACAGGCCGAGCCCCGTGCCGCCACGACGCCGGGTGAAGAACGGCTCGAACAGCCGCGCCAGGTCGGCCGCCTCGAACCCGGGCCCGGAGTCGCGGACCGTGCACTCCAGCATGTGCTGCCGCTCGTGCTCGGTCGCCGCCAGCGCGATCTCGACCCGCCCGCCGGCGGGCGAGAAGTACACCGCGTTCTCGATCAGGTTCTGCACCACCTGGGTGATGCGGGCGCGATCGGCGCGCACCGGCGGCAGCCCGGCGGGAGGGGCCCAGGCCACCTCGACCCCCCGGCGCTGCGCCACCTCCGCGCAACCCGCGACGCCGGCGCCGACCGCCTCCTCCAGGCGGCACTCGACGAACTCCGGACGACTGGGACGTCCGAAGTCCAGCAGGTCCTTCATCAGCGTGGTGAGCCTCACGATCTCGCGGCGCAGGACCCCGAGGTAGCGAGCGTAGCCCTCGTTCGAGCGGAAACGCGACTCGAACGCGTCCAGGGTGGCGGAGATGCTGAACAGCGGGTTGCGCACCTCGTGGGCCACGCCGGCCACGATCGACCCGATCTGGGCCATCGTCTCGCTCTGCCGCAGCTGCTCCTTGAGGCGCACGGTCGCGGTGATGTCCTGGAAGTTGAGGACCACACGACCGCCCGTGTCGCCCTCCGAGGACAGCGCGCGCGCGCTCACCACCCAGGTGCGCCGGGTCAGCGGGCAGGCGACCTCCCGCGCGGGGACGGAGCCGCCGCCGCGCAGCTCGCTCACCAGCCCCATCAGGTCGGCCCAGGGCTGGCCGGGTCCCAGCGCCGAGAGCGGGGCGTCGATGACGTCCGCCCAGCTCTGCCGTCCCGAGTGCTCGACCGCCGTGCGGTTCGCACGGACGACGCGCCCCCCGAACTCGACCACGAGCACGCCGAGGGGCAGGCCGTCGAAGGCGTCGCGCCACTCCACCGCCGCGCGGCGCAGGTCCGCCTCCAGCCGCCGTCGTTCGGTCACGTCGGTGCCCGTGCCCAGGACATACGCGGGCTCGCCGGCGGCGTCGACCACCGGCCGGTTGACCCACGAGATCACCCGCCGCTCGCCGCTGCGTGTCACCCACTCGCCGTCGTAGGCCTGGGGCAGATCGACGAGCGGAAGGCCGCCGCCGTAGTAGCGGGCGATGGCGGCGCGGGCCTCGGACGGTTGCAGCACCTCCCAGAAGCGACGCCCGCGAACCTCCGCCTCGGCCCAGCCGCTCGTCTGCTCGCAGGCCCGGTTGAAGCGCACGATCCGCCCCTGCGGGTCGACCACGATGACCAGCGAGGCCACCATGTCGAGCAGGCTGTCGGCGAAGGTGCGCTGCCGCTCGAGGTCCCGCTCGACGTCCGAGCTCACGGGGCGCCTCGCCGGACACCGTCTCGTTCTCGGATGCGTGTCGTCCGGAGGCGGGACGCCCGGTGCCGGGCGAGAGTCAACGGCCGGCTCCTAAGCTCAAGCGCCTCAGCACCGTCGGAGCATACCCCCGCTGTCCAGCCAGGCCCCGTGGCGTGGCATGTCAGGTGCAACAAGCGCAGAGCGTGCCAGCCCAGAACCGCACGCTGTTGGACGACATCCTGGAGCCGGGCCGGCTCTCGGTGATGTTCCAGCCCATCTTCGAGGTGGTCGCTCCCCGGCCGTCGCTCCACGCGATCGAGTGCCTGATCCGCGGCCCCCGCGGCACCAACCTCGAGCGCCCGGCCGTGCTGTTCGAGTACGTGCGCCGCAAGCGGACCGAGGCCTTGGTCGACCGCGCCTGCACTTCCACCGCCTTCGCCGAGGCGAGCTGCCTCACCGGGGTGCCGCGCCTGTCCGTCAACGTGCACGCCTCGACGCTGGGCCGCGACGCCTCCTTCCCGGCCTTCCTGCTGGAGACCGCCGCCCGTTCGGGCATCGACCCCGGACGGCTGATCGTGGAGATCGTGGAGCACTCCCCCCCGCTCGACGTGCCGAGCTTCCGGGGAGCGCTGGCGACGCTGCGGCGGGCGGGGGTCGCCATCGCCCTCGACGACGTCGGCCTCGGACAGTCGAACTACAAGATGATCCTCGACGTGCGACCGGACATCTACAAGCTCGACCGCTACCTCGTCGACAACGCGTGGAACGACCCCTACCGCCAGGTCATCCTGGACTCGCTGGCGCGCATGGTGCGGCGCCTGGAAGCGCGCGCGGTGGCGGAAGGCGTCGAGACCCCGCAGGAGCTGGTCGCCGTCGAGGCGGCGGGGATCGACCTCGTCCAGGGTTACTTCTTCGCCCAGCCGCTCAGCCGCGACGACCTGGTCGCCACCGGCTTCCTCGCCGGCCGGTCCCCCAACCCGCCCACGCGGTCCGCCTAGAGAGCCGAGATCAGGCTTGCACGCCGGCCCCGTTCGTGCGATGTAACGGCGCGTGAGCCTGAGCGGGTCGATCGAGGATCTGCCGCTTCTCGAGATCCTGCAGGTGGTCTCCTTCTGCCAGAAGACCGGGTTCCTGACCGTCCGTGCGCCCGAGGGAGACGCGGGCGTCGTCTTCGAGACAGGCCGGGTGGTGGCCGGCTACACCTGGGACACCCCTCCTGCGCCCGGACCCGTGCCGGAGCCCGAGGTCCGCCGGCGCATCGCCGACGTGCTGGCGCGCCTCGTCCGGCTGCGCGAGGGCGAGTTCGCGTTCAACCTCTCGGAGGAGGTGCTCAAGCAGATCGGTGGCCGCGACCTCTCGGGCGAGATGCTGCCCTACGGCATCAACCCCGAGGAGCTGATGCTCGACCTCGCCCGCCAGCTGGACGAGGACCGCCGCGATGCCACCGCCTCCCTCGAGGCCTCGTTCTCCGCGCCGGAGGCCGTCGCCGCCGAGGTGACGCCGCCCGCCGAGGCAGTGCAGGAGGAGGCGCTCGAGGAGCTGCCGCTCGCGCCCGAGGAGCCGGCCGTGCCCGCCGCGGCACCCCCTGCCGGCGGCCCGCTGGTGCTGCTGGTCGACGACGAGCCGGAGGTCTGCCGGGTGGTCGGCCGGCGCCTCGCCGACGCCGGCTTCGAGCTCGTCGCCGCCGCCAGCGCGGCCCACGGCCGCCGCGAGATGCACCGGCTCGCGACCGAGGGCCGGCCCTTCCTGCTGGTGGTCGACCTGGGTCTGCCCTCCGAGAGCGGCAGCAGCTTCCGCGGCGGCCTGGACCTGGTCCAGCAGGCGGCGGAGCTGGCGACGCCGCCGCCGGTGCTGCTGATGTCGGAGTCGCTGGACGAGAAGCTGCGCGGCCGGGCCAGGCGCCTGGGCGTGTCGCTGCTCGCCTTCAAGCCGGGACTGTCCAAGCTCGACCCGCTGCAGTACGAGGCGGACCTGCGGGCCTTCGGGGACAAGCTGGCCCGCGACCTGCTGCCGCGGCTCTCGGGAAGGCGGAGGCGTCGCGCCGCTGCGGCGGCCGCGCCGCCAGCCCCGGCTGCAGCAGCGCCCGCCGCCCTGCCCCGGGAGCTGCAGAGCGCCATCGCGGAGGTGGAGGCCCACCCGGACCCCGACCTCGTGGCCTTCCTGCTGCTGCGCGCCGCCCGCTGCTTCCTGCCACGCGTCGTCCTGTTCGTGGCGAAGGACGACCGGCTCCGCGGCCTGGCGGGCTTCGGTGCGGTCGACAGCGCCGACAGCCTGGACCTGCTCGCCCGCGACCTGACGGTCGACCCGGAGCCCCCGTCCCCGTTCCGCGACGCCGTCTCGCTGGGCACCGCCTGGGCCGGCGAGCTGCCGGCCGACGGCCCGGTGGGCGAGCTGCTCGACCGCATCGGCCCGCTCGGGGCACGGCAGGGGGCCGTGATCCCGCTGCGCGCCGGGCACCAGACGATCGCCGTCATGTACGGCGACGGCCCGGACGGCGCCACCCTGCCGCCGATCGAGCCGCTGGTGGCGTTCGTGGACCGCGCCGGCCGCGCCCTCGAGCAGGCGCTCGCGGACCGGCGGACGGCGGCCTCCGCCTGATGCCGCGCCCGGAGGACATCTGATGGCCCTGCTGCGCGGCCTGCGGAGCTTCGCCGCGGTCGTGCTGGTCGGCCTCTATTTCGTGCTCGGCAGCGTAGTGCTGCGCCTGCTGGTGGTGCCCGGCTGCTGGGTCCTGCCCGCGAGGCGGCCCCTGCTCACCAGCGTCTACATGAAGGGCATGGCCGCCGGCATCGTCGCCCTGCTCACGCTCGGCGGGGCGCGCTTCCGACGCGTGGGCCGACTGCCGACGGCCGAGCCGGTACTGGTGATCGCCAACCACCAGTCGCTGCTGGAGATCCTGCAGATCGCGCTGCTGTCCCGCCCGCGCGTGCCCGCGTACGCCACGCGGCGCCGCTACGCCCGGTTCGTGCCGCTCGTCTCCCAGACCATGCGCCTGCTCGGCTGCCCGATCATCGACCCCAGGCGCGACCCCCACGGGGCGGTCGCGGCGATCCGCCGAGGCGCCCGGGAGCTCCGCCACGGCCTCGTCATCTTCGCCGAGGGCCACCGCAGCCGCGACGGCGCCATTCGGCCGTTCCGCTCCGCGGGCGTGCAGGCGGTCCTGGAGGAGCGACGGATGCCGGTCTTCCTGGTGTTGAACGAGGGCAGCTGGCGAGTGCGCCGGTTCGTCGACCTGCTGTTCCGCGTGCACCTGATCGACGCGGTCTCCGAGGCGATCGGGCCCTTCGAGGCGCCCCAGGACCCCTCCGGGGTGCCGGCCTTCGTCGAGGACATGCGCGCCCGCCTGGTGCGACGCCTCGACGAGATCCGCGGCGTGGCCCCGCTCAGCGCGGCCTGAAGCGCGGCCGGGTCCGCTGCACGCCGGTGCTAGACTTGCACAGCGCGGGAGGTGGCCTGGATGACGACGCGGCGGCTTGTCATCGCGAGCCAGAAGGGTGGCGTCGGCAAGACGACGGTCGCGTTGAACCTGGCGGTGGCGTTCGCCGAGCGCGGGCGCCGCACGCTGCTCGTGGACGTCGACCCGCAAGGCGCGATCGGGCTGTCGCTGGCGAAGGGGGACACCGAGCTGGCGGGCATCGCCGAGCTCCTGGCGGGGCTGGCGACGCCGAGGGAGGTGGTCCTGGAGACCCGCCTGCGCGGACTGGCTCTGCTCCCCCGGGGCCGGCTCGACGCCACCGACGTCGATTCCTTCGAGCGCGAGCTCTCGGCTCCCGGCGCCCTCGACAGGGCCCTCGACGTCTGCACCCACGGCCAGGACGTCGTCGTCGTCGACACGCCCTCGGGCCTGGGCCGGGTGACCACCGGGGCCCTGGCCGCCGGCCACTTCGCGCTCCTCGCCGTGCAGGCCGACACCCTGGCCTTCCGCTCGGTCGGGCAGGCGCTGCGCGTCGTCGAGCACATCCAGACCACGCGCAACCCCCGCCTGCGGCTGCTCGGGCTGCTGCCCACGCTCGTGGAGCGGGAGCGGCCTGGCACCCAGGCCGTGCTCAACGAGCTGTGGACCGGCTTCCCGGACGCGCTCGAGACCGTCGTCCCCCGGACGGACGCCTTCGCGCGCGCGAGCGATCTGGGGATCCCGGTCGCCTTCCTGGGCGGCGCCGTCGCCGGCCCGGAGGCGCGCCGGTTCGACCTGCTCGCCGAAGAGATCGAGGGCCGGATGAACCGGCTCGACGGGATGGAAAGGGTCCATGAAGCTCAACCCGCCCGCCAGCTCCTCTGACGTCGAAACGGCCCGCGAGATCGCGCGGCGGCTCCACCATCACCGGCGACGGGAGGACCGGCCGGCCACCACCCCGGCGCCGATGTCGCGGCCGACGCCCCCGGCACCGCCTCCGGCCCCGCCGCCCAGGGTGGAGGAGGAGCCGAAGCCGCCGTTGCCGTTCGAGCCGCCACCGGCCATCCCGACGACGGAACCCGAGCCCGCTCCTGCGTACGGCGCGCCGGACCTGACGCCGAGCGAGGCCCCACGCGAGGCTCCCTCCGCGTCGCCCGTCCCCGCCGAGCGCCACTTCGAGATCCCCGCGCCCGCGGCGCCGGCGGACGACGAGGAGCCTGTCCCCGGCCTCGCAGAACCCGGGCCGCCCTCGTGGGACGAGGAGCCCACGCCACCGCCCCCGCCGGACACGGCCGACGACGTCCTCGACGCGCTCGTCAGCGTGCCCCCGCCGGACGTCGACGCCGTCCCCGCCGGCGCGATCGCCGGCTCCGACGTGTCGGTGGAGGTGGAAGACGACGGAGGAGATCGAGCGCCCGCGCCTCCAAGCGCCGCACCCGAGGCGCCGCTCGAGGAGGAGCTGTTCGACACCCCGGCCCCGCCCGCGTGGGACGACATCGCGGAGAGCTGCATGAGGGTCGCCGGCGCCCACGGGGCGATGCTGGTCGACCCGAGGGGGCGGGTCTTCGCCGCCCGCGGCGACTGGCCCGAGCCCGGGCCCGACGCCATCGCCGGACGGCTGGTGGCGATGATGGACCGCGCGCTGCGGGACGCGCCGACGCGCTCGGTCTCGGCGCCCGTCGCCGGCATGCACCTCACCGCCTGGCGCATTCCCACCTCAGGCGGCCTCATCACCACCGCCCTCGTCGCCGACGAGCCGGTGCGGGCCGAGCTGCGGCACGTCGTCGACGGCGAGATCCACCGCGCCGCCGGGTCCTGACCGGACCCGCGCCTCGCGCCGACGCCGGAGGAGACATCATGGCTCGACTCGATCCCCACTCGTACGGCGACTCCGACCAGCCCGCGACCCGTCACCTCCGCCTCCGGCTGGAGGTCGACTTCGCGGCCCGGCAGCTGAGCGGCGAGGCCGTGCTGGAGCTGGACCGCCCGGCCGCCGGCCCGCTGGCCCTCGACACGAAGGGCCTCGACATCCTCGAGGTGAGCACGCCCTCGGGGAGCAGGGTGCCGTTCGCGCTGGAGCCGGAGGAGCCGATCCTGGGCCAGCGGCTCACCCTCGAGCTGCCGGCGGGAACCCGCGCGGTGAGCCTCCGCTACCGCACCTCGCCCGACGCCCCGGCCCTGCAGTGGCTGGAGCCGGAGCAGACGAGGGGCGGCGCCCACCCCTTCCTCTTCAGCCAGTGCCAGTCCATCCACGCGCGCAGCCTCGTCCCGCTGCCGGACACCCCCCGCAACCGCCTGACCTACGACGCACAGCTGACCATCCCCGAGCCGCTGGCCGCCGTCATGTCCGCCGGCCCCGCCGGCGAGGCGGACGGGCCGCGGCCGGGGACGCGCGTGGTGCGCTTCCGCATGCCGCAGCCGATCCCCCCCTACCTGCTGGCACTCGCAGTCGGCCGGTTGGAGCCGCGTCCGCTGTCCGCTCGCTCCTCGGTGTGGGCGGAGCCGGAGACCGTCGACGGCGCCGCCTGGGAGTTCGCCGAGGTCGAGACGATGATCGCCCGCGCCGAGGAGCTGTTCGGCCCCTACGCGTGGGACCGCTACGACATGCTCGTGCTCCCGCCGTCCTTCCCCTACGGCGGGATGGAGAACCCGCGGATGACGTTCCTCACGCCCACGCTGCTCGCCGGCGACCGCTCGCTGGTCGACGTGGTGGTCCACGAGCTGGCTCACTCCTGGACCGGCAACCTCGTCACCAACGCCGACATGGAGCACTTCTGGCTGAACGAGGGCTTCACCGTCTGGGCCGAGCGGCGGCTCCTGGAAGCCCTGCACGGCGAGCAGGCGGCGGCCCTGGCCTGGTCGATCGGGGAGAAGGCGCTGGAGGAGTCGCTGGCTCGCTTCGGCGAGTCCTCGCCGCTCACCCGGCTGCGCACCGAGCTGCTGGGGACCGACCCCGACGACGCCTTCTCCTCGCTGCCGTACGAGAAGGGGTCGCGGTTCGTGGCCCTGCTGGAGCGAGCCGCGGGGCGGCCCCGCTTCGACCGCTTCATGCGCGAGTACATCGCGCGCTTCCGTTTCACCTCCATCACCACCGAGGACTTCCTCGCCTTCCTCGACCAGCGCCTGCCGGGCACGGCCGCGGAGGTCGACGCGCACGCCTGGCTGTACGAGCCGGGATTGCCTGGCAACGCCCCGGCATTCGCCTCGGCCCGCAGGGACGCCCTCGTCGCGTTGGCCCAGGCGTTCCCCCGCGGCGCCCGCCCCAGCGGCGAGGAAGTCGCCGGCTGGAACGCCAACGAGACGCTCGTCTACCTGCAGAACCTCCCTCGCCGCCTGCCGCAGGGCGAGTGCGAGTGGCTGGACCGGGCGCTCGCGCTCACCGGCCGGGGCAACTACGAGGTCCTGGTCGAGTGGCTCACCATCGCCGCCGGCTCCGACCACGAGCCCGCCTTCGCGCGGATCCGCGAGGTGCTGATGCAGGTGGGCCGCATGAAGTACCTGCGCCCGCTCTACGGCGCGCTCGGTGCCACCCCGCGCACACGGGCCCTGGCGCGCGACGTCTTCGCCGCCGCCGCCCCCCGCTACCACGTGCTCTCGCGGCGGGTGGCCGCCTCGGTCATCGCCAAGTACGAGGACGCCCCCACGAACTGACCGGAGACTCCCCCATGTCCGCCACGCCGACTTCGGCCCCCGACGACCTCCCCGCCTCCGACGACGTCCGTCTCCCCGAAAACGCGTTCCGTCCGCTGGCCTCTGGCGAGCGCTACCAGCCGGTCGTCTCCCCGCGGGCCCGGGTGCCGGAGCTCACCGTCCGCTCCGTCGCCCAGGGGGCGCTGTGGGCGGTGGTCTTCTCCGCCGCCGCCACCTATATCGCGCTGAAGCTGGGCCAGGGGATCGAGTCGGCCATCCCCATCTCGATCCTGGCGGTCGGCTTCTCGGCGCTGGCGGTGCGCATGCTGGCCGCCCGTGCCTCCACCCTGCTGGAGAACGTCAACGTCCTGGCGATCGGCGCCACCTCCGGGATCGTGGCCGGCGGCTCGGTCTTCACCATGCCGGCCATCTACATCCTCGGCCTGGAGGGCCGCTCCTCGTTCTGGCAGATCTTCCTGGTGCCGCTGCTGGGCGCGGTACTGGGCGTCTTCCTGCTCTCGCCCTTCCGCCGCTACTTCGTCCGCGACCTCCACGGCAGGCTGCCGTTCCCGGAGGGCCGAGCCACCACCGAGATCCTGATGGCCGGCCGCCGGGGCGGCCACAGCGCGCTGGTGCTGACCTGGGCCGGCCTGCTGGCCGCCGCCTTCGACTTCATCGGACCGTCCATGAAGGGCTGGACCGAGACCTTCTCCACGGCGGCGATCGGGGCCCTCTCCGGCTTCACCCAGCGCGCCAAGGCCGTCTTCACCATGAACACCTCGGCCGCGGTCTTCGGCCTGGGCTACATCATGGGCATCAAGTACGCCTCCATCATCATGGCCGGCTCGATGGTCTCCTTCTTCGTGCTGGTGCCCCTCTTCGCCTGGTTCGCGCCCCATCTCTCCACGGCCATCCCGCCGGCCACGCAGCCGCTGTCGGCGCTCGCCGCCGAGGAGATCTTCCGGCTCTACGTGCGGCCCATCGGCATCGGCGGCATCTTCGCCGCCGGGCTGCTGTCGATCCTGAAGATGTCGCCGGTGATCGTGCAGGCGACCCGCCAGGCGATGGGCGAGGTGGTGCGCCTGCTGCGCGGGCGAGCCACCGCCGACGCCGGCGAGCGCACCGACCGCAGCCTGCCCATGTGGGTGGTCCTGCTCGGCATCTGCGGCACCGCCCTGGCGATCCTGCTCTACTTCCGCCTGTCGGTGCTGGCCGGCGTGCCGGGTGCGACCGGCCTGGCGGTGGTGTCCGCCCTGCTCACGCTGGTGATCGCGTTTCTCTTCGCCTCGGTCTCGGCCTGGGCCATCGCCATGATCTCGATCACCCCCATCTCCGGCATGACGCTCACCACCCTGATCGTCACCGCCGTCCTGCTCTCCTCGCTGGGTCTGCATGGCGAGAGCGGGATGCTGCAGGTGCTGCTGATCGGCGGCGTCGTCTGCACCGCCCTGTCGATGTCGGGCTCGCTGGTGACGCAGTACAAGATCGCCTACTGGCTCGGCGCCACCCCCCGCCGCGTCGAGCTCGCGAACCTCGCCGGCGCCGCCCTGGCCTCGGCCGCCACCACCGCCGTCATCCTGCTGATGGCGCACGTCTACGGCTTCTCGCCCTCGCCGGAGCACCTGCACCCGCTGCCCGCGCCCCAGCCGAACGCCATGGCGGCGGTGCTGCGCGGGGTGATGGGCGAGTCCGGCACCCCCTGGTTCCTGTACGGCATCGGCTCCGTGTTCGCGGTGATGGCGCAGATGGTCGGCGTCTCGGGCCTCGCCTTCGCCCTCGGCATGTACCTGCCCATGGAGCTGAACTCCCCGCTGGTGCTGGGGGCGGCGGTAGCCTGGCTGCTGCAGCACTCCTCCGCCGACGAGAAGAAGGGGGCCGCCCGCCACGAGGAAGGGACGCTGGTCGCCTCCGGGTTCATCGCCGGCGGGGCGCTGGTGGGGGTGCTGGCGGCGCTGCTCCGCTTCTTCGAGGACTGGAAGAGGGTCACGCTGGTGCCGGACCTCACCGGCTGGGCCGGCGGGGCCTGGATCGCCGCCTGGGCCAACTGGAACGGCTTGGCCGTCTTCCTGCTGCTGGGGGCCGGGGTCTACTGGTATTGCCGGCGGTCGACGCCGTAGAATTGAAACTCCGTTTCAGCTTCAGCGGGCGGGGCTGCCCCGCCGGAGGTGCCGAATGGACCGTCGCCAGTTCCTGCGCCAGGGCTCGATCGCCGGCGGGGCCGCGTTTCTCGCCGGCCCCGCCTTTCCCCACCGCCTCTACGCGTCCACGACCGAGAAGCGCGCCCAGGACCTGGTGACGCTCGGCCGCACCGGGATCAAGGTCTCGCGCCTGGCGCAGGGCACCGGCACCAACGGGGTCGGCCAGCAGTCCGACCAGACCCGCGGGCTGGGGCTCACGGGGCTGGCCGAGCTGCTGCGGGCCGGCGTCGACCAGGGGCTGTCGTTCTGGGACCTCGCCGACCAGTACGGCACCCACCCGCACGCGAAGGAGGCGCTCAAGACCGTGCCGCGGGACAAGGTGGTGATCCTCACCAAGACCCACGCCTCCACCGAGCGGGAGATGCGCGACGACCTCGACCGCTTCCGCAGGGAGATCGGCACCGACCACATCGACATCGTGCTGCTGCACTGCATGATGTCCGCCGACTGGCCGAAGGAGAGGGCCGGGGCCATGGCCGTGCTGGCCGAGGCCAAGCAGAAGGGCGTGATCCGCGCGCACGGCGTCTCCTGCCACGACCTGGGGGCGCTCAAGACGGCCGCGGCCAGCGACTGGGTGGACGTCGACCTCGCCCGCCTCAACCCGGCAGGTGCGATCATGGACGCCTCGGTCGGCGAGGTGCTGCCCGTCCTCTCGGAGATGAAGAGGAAGGGCAAGGGCGTCATCGGCATGAAGATCCTGGGGGCCGGTCGCCTGGCGCACCGCGTGGACGAGGCCCTGCAGTACGCGCTCGCCTCGCCCGTGCTCGACGCCTTCACCATCGGCGCCACCAGCCGCGGCCAGATGGAGGACCTGCTGGCGAAGATCCCGAAGGCGAGCGTCAGGGCGTAGCCGGACCCAGCCGGACGGGTCGCCCCTCCCGGGCCGAGACCAGCAGCGCCGCGATCGTCGCCACGTTGCCCCGGCTCTCGGCCAGGGTGATCCGCGGGACGTCCCTGCCGCGCGCCGCCCGCTCCAGGTCCTCGACCTCGAGCAGGAAGCGGTCCGCCGGCGGCGTGGCCAGGGTCTCCACGGCCCCGCCGCGGACGAGCTCGATCGGCGAGCCCGGCGAGGGCCGCCACGGGTCCCGCAGCCGGAGCACCCCGTCGCTGCCGACCACCTCGACCTCCGCGCGGACGGCGCTGCGGAAGCCGGCGTCGATCTGCGCCGGCACGCCTCCCGGGAACACCAGCTGACCGGCGAACGTCTCGTCGACGCCGGTGGGCCCGAGGACGGCCGCGCCGTAGACCTCCACCGGCTCGCGGCCGGCGAGCAGCCGCAGCAGGCTGAGCGGATAGCAGCCCACGTCCCACAGGCAGCCGCCGCCGCACTCGGGACGGAAGCGGTAGTCGTCCGGGCGGTCGAGCGGGAAGCTGAAGGCGCCGCGCAGGAAGCGCAGCGCGCCCACCGCGCCCTCCTCGACCAGCTGCTTCAGCTTCAGCGTCTGCGGGTGGTGGCGGTACATGAACGCCTCCGCCACCGCCACCGACGACTCGCGCGCGGCGCTCTCGATGGCCTCCACCTCGGCCACGCTCAGGGCCAGCGGCTTCTCGCAGAGCACGTGCTTGCCGCCGCGCGCCGCGCGGACCGTCCACTCGGCGTGGAGGTGGTTCGGCAGCGGAACGTAGACGACGTCGACCGCCGGGTCCTCCAGCAGGGCCTGGTAGGAACCGTACGCCCGCTCGATCCCCCACTCGCGCGCGTACGCGGCGGCCCTGTCGGCGTCCCGGCTGGCGACCGCCACCAGCTTGTTCCCGGACGAGGCGCGCAGCGCGGGGATGAGGTTGCGGTTGATGCGCGCGGTGCCCAGCAGCCCCCAGCCGAGGGCGCGGTCGGTCATGAGTGCATTGTGTCACCTGGACCGCCCTTGACTCGGCTTCGCGCGCCGGCGTAGCGTGCCGACCTCGAGGTGCCCTCCATGCTGCAGCTGCCCTGCCCTGCCTCGGCGGACCTCGGTCTGGCGCTGGCCCGAATGCTCGTCGCACCGCTGCTGCTGGCCGCCGCCACGGCGACGGCCGCGGAGGTTCCCGACCCCGCCTACGCCCGTGCCGCCGCCGGGGCGAGGCAGGCGCTGCTGGCGAAGCACGGGGACGCCGAGCGCGACAGGATCGAGCGCGGCGTCGCCCAGGCGCTGCGCTGCTGGCGGCCGCAGGACGGCGACCCGGCGGCCCTCGCGGCCTTCGTGCAGGCGGAGTTCCTGCCACGCGGAGAGGCCCTCGACCGCACCTTCGACCGGTTCGAGTTCGCGCTCGAGCGCGTGGGCGGTTACCTGACGTCGCTGACGCGCGACCTGCGGCAGGGAGCCGACCTCGATCTCGGCCCGCTGCTCCCGCTGGACGGGCGGCTGGCGGCCTGGGACGTGGGGGCGCACGTGTCCGACGACCTCTACGCCAGCAAGCTCGCGTTCGTGGCGCTGCTCAACTTCCCGCTGACGACGCTGCCGGAGCGCACGCGCGACGGCCTCGGCTGGAGCCGCCGGCAGTGGGCGGAGACCCGGCTGGCCGGCCGCTTTCAGGCCCGGGTGCCGGCGGAGGTCGGCGCCGGCACGACCGCCGCCTACTCGTCGGCCGAGGCCTACGTCGCCGGCTACAACGTGTTCATGCACCACGTGCTGACGGAGGACGGCCGGCGCCTCTTCCCTGCCGGGATGCGCCTGCTCAGCCACTGGAACCTGCGCGACGAGCTGAAGGCCCGCTACGCGGACCCGCAAGGCCTGCCCGAGCAGCGGCTGATCCAGCAGGTCATGGAGAGGATCGTCCGCCAGGAGATCCCGGCCGCGGTCGTCGACAACCCGCTGCTCGACTGGACGCCGGCGACGGGCCGCGTCGCGGCCTCGCCGGTGAGGGACGTCGAGCCGCCCGCCGGCCGCTCCCCCGAGCCGCGCTCCGAGCGGGAGCCGGACGAGCGCTACCGACGCTGGCTGGCCGTCTTCGCGGCCGAGCGGCGGGTCGACCCGTTCACGCCGGACAACCCGACCTTCATCGACCGCCGCTTCAACGTGGACCGCGAGATACCGGAGGCTCAGGTGCGGTCGCTGCTGGAGGCCGTGCTGGGCTCGCCGCTGTCCGCCCGGGTCGCTCGGCTCATCCAGCACCGTCTGGGCCGGCCGCTCGAGCCCTTCGACATCTGGTACGGCGGTTTCCGGCCGCGAGGCCGCTACACCGAGGCCGAGCTCGACGCGATCACGCGGAAGCGCTACCCCACTCCCCAGGCGTACGCCGCCGACATGCCGCGCCTGTTCCGGGAGATGGGCTTCTCCGCGGAGCGCGCCCGCTTCCTGGCCGAGCACATCGTGGTGGATCCCTCCCGCGGTTCCGGCCACGCCTTCGGGGCCGCACGTCGCGACGACCAGGCCCACCTGCGCACGCGGGTGGGCAGGGACGGCATGGACTACAAGGGCTACAACATCGCCGTCCACGAGATGGGGCACAACGTCGAGCAGGTCTTCTCCGTCAGCACCATCGACCACCCGCTGCTGCAGGGCGTCCCCAACAACGCCTTCACGGAAGCGCTCGCCTTCGTCTTCCAGAAGCGCGACCTGCAGCTGCTGGGGCTCCTCGGCGAAGACGAGCAGTCGCAGGCGCTGCAGCGGCTGGACGAGTTCTGGCAGACACGGGAGATCGCCGGTGTCGCCCTCGTGGACATGGCTGCCTGGCGCTGGCTGTACGAGCACCCGCAGGCGACGCCCGCCGAGTTCCGCGAGGCGGTGGTCGGCATTGCCCGCGACACCTGGCAGCGCCACTACGCGCCGCTCCTCGGCGGCCGCGACGTCTCTCTCCTCGCCGTCTACTCGCACCTGGTCGACAACGGCCTGTACCTCCCCGACTACCCGGTCGGCCACCTGATCAGCCTGCAGGTGGAGGAGCACTTCCGCACGCTGAAGGCGCCGATCGGCCCGGAGTTCGAGCGCATCTGCCAGCTGGGCTCGATCACCCCCGACGCCTGGATGCGGCAGGCGGTGGGTGCGCCGCTGGCGGTGGAGCCGCTGCTGGAGGCCACTTCGCACGCGCTCGAGGCCGTCGTCGGCTCCGGCCCCGCGCGCTGAGGCTCAGGGCCTGGCCCCTCTCGCCTGCACGCTGCTGGCCGGGTAGGGCACCGCCTCGCTGGCCGAGCGCGCCGGCAGCGGGCGCCCGTCGGCCCAGAACTGCTTCAGCATGGCGATCGCCTGGCCCGCGTTGGGGCGGACGGCGACGCTGGCGGAGAGCACGCCCTTGTCCACCATCTCCCGGCCGTAGCCGGGGACCGCGCCCACGCCGAACAGCCGCGCCGAGCGGAACATGGCCGCCTGCGCCGCGTTGGCGACGGCGATCGCCGCGCTGTGGGCCCCGACCGCGAGATCGTCGCTGTGGCCCACGATCGCCTGGATCGGCTCGCCGCCGGAGCTCGAGCCGTACCAGCTGTTGAAGGCCAGGATGCCGTCCGCCTCCGTCCACTGGCCCGCCTCGGCGGTCTGCACGACGATGTCGTCGCGCAGCGCCGACCGCAGCCCGGCGAGGCGCTCGCGAGCCGCCGAGGAGCGCATGGGTCCGGTGATCACCAGCGCCTGGGCCTTCTGCGGCATCGCCTCCGAGACCTGCCGGCCCTGGATCTCCCCGATCTGGAGCTGCGGCTGGCTGATCGTCGCCACCGGGTGGCCCCCGCCCCAGCGCGCGATCGGCTCCTCGAAGCCCGGGTCCCACACGTTCAGCAGCACCAGGCCGGTGCGCCCCTTGAGCTGCCCGAGGAGCAGGTTGGCGGTGGACACGCTGGCCGGCTCGACCACGGCCGCGTCCAGCGCTCCCGCGGCCAGGCGCTTGCGCAGCACCCCGTACTGGTCGAGGTTCGTCGCCCAGCGCACCTCCACCTTGAAGCCGGCGGCACGGGCCGTCAGCGAGGCGTCGCTCTCCTGGAGCTTCTGGTAGAGGTCGACCGGCTTGCCTTCCGAGTCCCCGATCAGCAGCACGAAGACGCTCTTCTCCACCGCGCACCTCGCTGTCGAGCCCGCCGTCTCGTCCGCGCGTATGGAAACATATCGTATATATTCTGTCCAGGGGTGCCGCAGCCGTAGCGGGCCGACGACCGGCTTCGAGGGCCGCGCTCAGATGCCGCCGACGAAGTGCGTTCCGGCCCGGCCGTCGATGGCGGCGGGCAGGCTCTCGGGGTCGGTGATGAGCGCGCGCCGCCCGCCGGCCTTGAGGAAGCGGATGACCGCTTCGACCTTGGGCCCCATGCTGCCCGGCGGGAAATGCCCCTGGGCGTGCAGCGTCTCGATCTCCTCGAGGGTGACCGCCCCGAGCGCACGCTGGTCGGGCTTGCCGTAGTTGACGTAGACCTGCGGCACCGCGGTCAGGATCACCAGCAGCGCCGCGCCGATGTCGGCGGCGAGGGCGCTGGAGGTGAGGTCCTTGTCGATCACCGCCTCGAGCCCGGCGAACTGCCCGTCCGGCTGCTTCTTCACCGGGATGCCGCCCCCGCCGCAGGCGACCACGATGTGCCCCTGGCTGACCGCGTCGCGGATCATGTGCCGCTGGATCACCCGCAGCGGCTGCGGCGAGGGCACCAGGCGCCGCCAGCCGCGCCCGGCGTCCTCCTTGACCTTCCAGCCGAGCCGGTCCCGACGCCGCTCGGCCTCCTCGCGGGAGAGGAAGGGGCCGATCGGCTTGCTGGGCGCGAGGAAGGCGGGGTCGTTCTCGTCCACCACCACCTGCGTCACCACCGTCACCACGTAGCGCTTCATCTGCCGCTTGCGCAGCTCGTTGAGGAGAGCCTGCTGCAGGATGTAGCCGAGGCTGCCCTCGGTCATGGCCACCAGTACATCGAGCGGCAGCTTGGGCACCTCGCTGCCCGGGAGCTCCTGCTGGACCAGCAGGTTGCCCACCTGGGGCCCGTTGCCGTGGGTGACGCAGAGGTAGTAGTTGCGCTCGACCAGCGTCATCAGCAGCGAGGCGATGGTGGCGGCGTTCTTCTCGTGCTCCTCGATCGTCCCCGCCTCCCCTTTCTGCATGAACGCGTGGCCGCCCATGGCCACGAGCACGATGGGGTGGGGGTCGATCAAGCGCGCCTCACTGCGGCCGGAACATCTCCAGGATGCGCTCGCGCGGCCGCGCCTGGGAGCGCGTCTCCTCCTGCCGCCGCTGCACCTCCGCCCCGTACGTCGGGGGCGGCTGCGGGTTGCGGTAGAAGACGCCGGTGTAGAGCTTGTGGCCGTACTCCGCGGCCAGGGCCATCGCCTTCAGGCGGTCGGCCGGGTCGTGGCCGAGCGCGGCCAGCGGCTGCATGGCCGTCTTGTGGGCCTTGAGCTGCTGCTCCTCCTGGCCGTAGGTGACGCAGGGCGACTGCACGTTGACGAACGCGAAGCCGGGGAAGCGGATCCCCTCCTCGATCACCGCGGCCAGGCCCTGCATGTCCGCCGGCGTGCCCTGGGCCACGAAGCTGGCGCCGTAGCCGAGGACGTACAGCAGCGGGTTCACCGGGTCCTCCAGGCTGCCCCAGGCCGAGGAGGAGGTCTTGAGCCCCCGCGGCGAGGTCGGCGAGAGCTGGCCCTTGGTGAGCCCGTAGATCTGGTTGTCCATCACGATGTAGGTGAGGTCGACGTTGCGGCGCACCGCGTGAGCCACGTGGCCGCCGCCGATGGAGAAGCCGTCGCCGTCGCCGCCGGCGACCAGCACCAGCAGCTCGGGGTTGGCGAGCTTGATGCCCTGGGCGATGGGCAGCGAGCGGCCGTGCACGCTGTTGAAGCCGTAGGCGGTGGTGTAGCCGGGGATGCGGCTGGAGCAGCCGATGCCGGAGACGAACGCGATCTCGTGCGGCGGGCGGCCGACGTTAGCCAGCGCCCGGTAGATCGCCTGCACCACGCCGTAGTCGCCGCAGGCCGGGCACCAGATCGGCTTGAGGTCGCTCTTGTAGTCCTTCGCCTGGTAGTCGTGCGCCGGACGGGTCACGGTTCCGCTCATCGTCTGCTCCTAGCCCGCGGGCTCCACCTCGGCCACGTGCTCGCGCTGCGCCAGCAGCACCAGCCGGCAGAGGCGGTCCACGATCGCCACCGGCAGGATCGGGTTCGACCCGCTCCGGGCCAGCGACTGCACGCCCGCGGGCACGTTCACGTACATCCGCAGGATCCGGTAGAGCTGCCCCTGGTGGGACTGCTCGATCACGAAACCCGAGCGCACGTTGCGGAAGAAGTCCGCGTAGACCTCCTCCGCCACCGGGAAGACCAGCTTGGGCACCAGCAGCTTGGCCCGGATGCCCTGGTCGTGGGCGAGGCGCAGCGCCTCGCGGGCGACGCCCGCCAGGCTGCCCCAGGCCACCAGGGCGAAGGGGGCCTGGTCGTCGCCCTCGACCACGAACAGGTCCCGCCGCCGCTTCAGCGGGTCGAGCTTGTGGATGCGCTTCTCGTTCATCCGCGCGTGGACCTCGCCGCTGGCCGTGGGGGCTCCCCGCTCGTTGTGCTCGATGCCGGAGGCGAGGTAGTTGCCGCCCGGCAGGCCGGGGTGGCTGATCGGGCTGATCCCCGACTCCGTCACCTTGAAGCGCTCGTACTTCGAAAGCTCGTCGGCCGTCGGCCGCCGACGGTTGACGACGGTGAGCGCTGCGGTGTCGACGGGGTCGACCGTCTCCTTGCGCTGGGCGATCTCCTGGTCGGAGAGCAGGACGACCGGCGTCTGGTACTTCTCGGCGATGTTGAAGGCCTCCACCGTCATGGCGAAGGTGTCGGCCACCGAGGTCGGCGCCAGCACCGGGCGCACCACGTCGCCGTGGGCGGAGAAGCAGGCCTGGAAGAGGTCCGACTGCTCGCTCTTGGTGGGGATGCCGGTGGAGGGGCCGCCGCGCTGGACGTTGACGCAGACGAGGGGCAGCTCGGCGATGGAGGCGAGGCCCAGCATCTCGGTCTTCAGGGACATGCCCGGGCCCGAGGTGGCCGTCATCGCCTTCTTGCCCGCGAACGAGGCGCCGACCACGGCGCCGATGCCGGCGATCTCGTCCTCGGCCTGCACCATCACCCCGCCGTACTTCCAGACCTCGCGGCCGAAGAAGTGCATGATCTCGGAAGAGGGCGTGATCGGGTAGCCGGCGAAGAAGTCGCAGCCGGCGAAGATGGCCGCGGCGGCGCACATCTCGTTGCCGTCGACCACCAGCTTGCCCTGGCCCGGACCGGCGCCCGCGTCCAGCGCGCGCGGCTCGCGCAGGGGGTGCTCGGCCGCGTACTGCACGCCGGCGGCGAAGGCGCTCTCGTTGCCCTGCAAGACCTCGGCGCCCTTCCTCGCGAACTTCTTCCGGAGGCCTGCGAGCAGCGAGTCGCGCCCCACTCCCAGCCAGCCGGCGAGCAGCCCCAGCACCACCGAGTTCTTGGCCCGCTCGGTGCCCGCGTGCTTCCGGGCCATGTCGGCGATGGGAACGGCGATCGCCTCCCACGGCGTCACCCCGGGCAGCGGCAGCTTGTCGGAGGTGACCCCGCTGGCGCTGTCGTAGACGACCGTGGTGCGGCCGCCCACCGGCAGCTCGGCGCCGAACTTCAGGAAGTCGTCCCAGTTGAGGGCCACCGCCACGTCGAGCAGCCCGCCCGAGCTGAGGACGGGCCGCGTCGAGAGCCGGACCCGGCAGGAGGACTCGCCGCCCCGGATCTGCGGGCCGAAGCTCTTGGTGAGGACCGCGTGGTAGCCCTCCAGCGCGGCCGCCGTGATCATCGCGTCCCCGGCCGAGACGATGCCGTCCCCGCCCGAGCCCGCCATCCCGATGACGAGATCGTCGCCCATGTCACCTCTGCGCCCGCCGGGCGCGCCCTGCTTCGGCCGCAGCCCACCCGCGAGGGTCGGGCTTCGTGCCGACCGACGAGAATAACTCAACTGCGACGTTTCGTGCGGTGCGTCGGCTCGGCCGTCCACGGGTCCTCCGGCCAGGGGTGCCTCGGGTATCGTCCGCGCAGCTCCTTGCGCACCTCGGGGTACGTCCGCTGCCAGAAGCTGCTCAGGTCGCTGGTCGTCTGCACCGGGCGGCCGTTCGGTGCCAGCAGCTCGAAGACCACCGGCTGCCGCCGGGCGCCGATCCGCGGGGTCTCGGCCAGGCCGAAGAGCTCCTGCAGCTTCGCCGCGGCGACCACCGTGCCGTCCTCGCGGTACTCGAGCGCCGCCGTCCGGCCGCTCGGAAGCGGCAGCCGGGTCGGGGCGAGACGCTCGAGGCGCCGGCGGGTGCCGGCGTCCAGCCACTGCTCCGGCTCGTCGAGCGAGGGAAGGCGTGTCCGCCCACGACAGGCCGCGACGACGGCCCCGTGGAGATCGGCCTCCAGCCCGGCGACGCGCAGCCTCCGGGCGAGCCGGCCGGCGGCCTCCCCCAGCCCGCGCCGATCGAGCGCCTCCACCAGCAAGGCTTCGGCCTGGTCCGGGTCGGGAGGGACCGGCCTCTCGTCGAGAAGCAGCCGCTCGTACCGGTCCTCGGCGAACGCGCGCACCGAGCCGGATCCTTCGTCGAAGCGGTGGACGACCGCCGTCTCCACGCCGGAGAGCCAGTCGCGCGCGACGCGGCTGGCGGTGCGCACGACCGGCTCGCCCGCTGCTCCGGCGACGCCTCCCGTCACCTCGACGGCGACCAGCAGGTCGGCTTCCCGGACGCCGCTCTCGCGGCCCAGCAGAGCGCCCTGGCCCGAGGCGAGCACCAGCCGGTTCGACCGCCGCTCGCGGCGGCGCGCCAGGCGGTCCGGAAAGCCGGCCAGCAGCGCGCGCAGCAGCGTCTCGTCGCCGACGGCAGGCGGCTGCCTGCCGCCAGCCGCGTCCTCGCAGAGGAGCCGTGCGATCTGCTCGGCGGCGGCGCGGACCCCGTCGGGAGCCTGCACCAGCCGCTCGGCCGCGGCCAGCACGTCCGAGTCGGTCGTCGCCGGCTCGGCGGCGGCCGGCCGCCAGCCCTCCGAGAGGACGGCGGCAACGGCGGGCGCGCGCCGATCGCCCCCTGCCGCGAGCACGACCCGCGACAGCCGCGGGTGCAGGGGCAGGCGGTGCATGGCCTCGCCGAGCGGCGTCAGCCGGCGACCGTCGGTCGCGCCGAGCCGCTGCAGCAGATGCAGGGCAGCCTGCAGGCGCTCGCCGGGAGGCGCCTCGAACCACTCGAACGTCGACGGGTCCGCGCCCCAGGCCAGCACCTCGAGCGCGGGGGCGGCGAGGTCCACGCGCTCGATCTCGGGCTCCCGGCGCGGACGCAGGCGATCGCGCGGGTCCCACAGACGCAGCACGCGGCCGGGGCCCGTCCGACCGGCGCGGCCGGCGCGCTGTTCCGCAGCGTCCGCCGGGATGCGCTCCAGCTCCAGCCGGTCGAGCGCACGGCCCGGGTCGTAGCGGAGCACCTTGTGCTGCCCCGAGTCGACCACGTCGGTGACGCCCTCCACGGTCAGCGAGGTCTCGGCGATGTTGGTGGCCAGGATGAGCTTGCGCTCCGTCGAGGGCGCGAGCGCCCGGTCCTGCTCCTCGGGCGAGAGGGTTCCGTGGAGCGGCAGCACGCGCGCCCCGGGGACGTCGCCCAGCTCCGCCTGCAGCCTGCGGATCTCCGGGGTGCCGGGGAGGAACACGAGCACGTGGCCGCCGGGGCGGGCCAGCACCTCCCGCGCCGCCTGGGCCATCCCCAGGCGCGGCTGGTAGCGGACCTCCACCGGGTACGGCCGCGCGTCGACACGGACGACCGCACAACCGTCCAGGAAGCGGGCGACCGGCTCCGCCTCGAGGGTCGCCGACATCACGACGATCCGCAGGTCCTTTCGGGCACGCCAGGCCTGGCGCACGAGCGCCAGCGCGAGGTCGGCGTGCAGGCTGCGCTCGTGGAACTCGTCCAGCACCACCGTGCGGAAAGCCGAGAGCAGCGGGTCGGACTGCAGACGCCGGCTGAGCACGCCCTCCGTCGCCACCAGCAGGCGCGTCCTCGGACCGAACCGCCTCTCGAAGCGGACCTGCCAGCCGACCTCCTCACCGAGCCGAAAGCCCTGCTCCTCGGCGATCCGACGGGCGATCGACCGCGCGGCGACCCGCCGCGGCTGCAGCACGAACACCGCCCCGTCGGCGACCAGCGCGGGCGGGACACGCGTCGTCTTCCCGGAGCCGGGCGGTGCCACCAGCACCACAGCGCGCGCCGTGCCCAGGGCGTCGCGGACGGCCTCGAGATGGGCGTCGACCGGCAGGGGCTGGGGCACGAGCGATCCTAACCGGTAGCGGGCCGACGGCGGGGAACGCCCGGCGGCGGACGGACGTAGACTCTGTAGCGCTCCCTGACGGAGGCGACACGTGGCGAAGTTCATCCTCTGGCTGATCCTGCTCGTCCTCTGCTGGCCTCTGGCCCTGCTGGCCCTCGTCCTCTACCCGATCGTCTGGCTGCTGCTGCTCCCCTTCCGCGTGCTCGGCATCGCCGTCGAGGGCGTCCTCGGGCTGCTGAAGGGCATCCTGCTGCTGCCGGCGCGCCTGCTGCGCGGCCCCCGGCACGCTTGAGGCCGCCCCGCCGCCTCCTCGCGGCGCTCGGCGGCGGCGCGGCGGTCGTGTACCTCGGCGCCCTGGCGGCCGACCTGCGGCCGACGCGGCTGCTCACCAAGCCCGTCCCCGTGCTGGCGCTCGCCGGGTGGGTGCTGGCGGCCGCCCCGACGGCCTTCGGCCGTCTCGTCACGGCGGGCCTGCTGCTCTCGGCGCTCGGCGACCTGCTCCTCGAGGGGGGTCTCTTCCTTCCGGGCCTCCTCGCCTTTCTCGCCGCTCACCTGGCCTACATCGCCGCCTTCCTGCGTGTGGAGAGGCGCCCGGCACTCGCCCGCGCCCTCCCGTTCGCCGCCTGGGCCGTCCTGGCCCTCGTCCTCCTGCGGCCCGGCCTCGGCGCGATGGCCGTCCCGGTCGCCGTCTACGTCTCGGTGATCTGCACCATGATGTGGCGCGCCGCGGCTGCGATCGGCAGCCCCTCCGCCTCGCCCGCAGCCGCCCGGCTGGGCCTGGCCGGCGCGGTGGCGTTCGGCGCCAGCGACACCCTCATCGCCTTCGACCGCTTTCGCCTGCCGCTGAGCGGAGTGGGCTGGCCGGTCATGATCCTCTACTGGCTCGGCCAGTGCGGAATCGCGGCGTGGGCCGTGCGCGCCTGCGGTATGCTGCGCGAAAGGTGAACGGCCGATGACCAGCACCACCACCGCGGCTCCGACCGCTGTCGCGTCGGTCCAGGCGATCCGGTCCCACTTCCCGGCCCTGCAGCGCTCGGAGGGCGGGCTCCCCGTCGCCTACTTCGACGGGCCCGGCGGCACCCAGGTGCCGGCGGCCGTGCCGGCGGCCATCACCGACTACCTCCTCCACCACAACGCGAACACCCACTGGGTCTACCCGACCAGCGTGGAGACCGACGCCGCCCTGACGGCGGCGCGCGCGGCGCTCGCCGACTTCCTCGGGGGCCGGCCTTCCGAGGTGGCGTTCGGCGCGAACATGACCACGCTGACGCTGCACGTCAGCCGCGGCCTGGGCCGGGCGATGGCGGCGGGCGACGAGATCGTGGTGACGGAGCTGGACCACCACGCGAACGTCGACCCCTGGCGTCAGGTGGCGCACGACCGCGACCTGGTGGTGCGCAGCGTCCGCTTCCGGGCCGACACCGGCCAGTTGGACCTCGACGACCTCGCCCACGTGGTCGGCCCGCGCACGCGGCTGCTGGCGATCGGCGCGGCCTCGAACGCGCTCGGCACGGTGAACGACGTCCGCCACGCCGCCGACCTGGCCCACGCCGTGGGGGCCACGGTGTTCGTCGACGCGGTGCACTACGCACCGCACCAGCTCGTCGACGTGGCCGACCTGGGCGCGGACCTGCTCGCCTGCTCCGCCTACAAGTTCTACGGGCCCCACGTGGGCGTGCTGTGGGGCCGTCAGGCCCTGCTCGAGCGCCTCGACCTGCCCAAGCTGCAGCCGGCCCCGGACCAGGCGCCCGACCGCGTGGAGACGGGCACCCAGAACCACGAGGGCATCGTCGGCGCCGCGGCCGCCGTCGACTTCCTGGCCTCGCTGGCAGCGGGCGGCGAGCGCCGCGCCCGCCTCGCCGCCGTGTTCGCGGAGCTGCACGGGCGCGGGCGGGAGCTGGTCGAGCGGCTCTGGGGGAAGCTGGGGGCGATCGACGGCCTGACGCTCTACGGCCCCCGGCCGTCGCAGCCGCGCACCCCGACGATCGCTTTCACCGTCCGCGGCCTGCCGTCCGAGGAGGTCGCCGCGCGCCTGGCGAAGCGGGCGGTGTTCGTGTCCAACGGCGACTTCTATGCCACCACGGCGGTGCGCCGCCTCGGCCACGGCGAGGACGGCGTCGTGCGCGCCGGCTGCGCCTGCTACACCACCATCGAGGAGGTCGACCGCCTGGTGGCGGGCGTGGCGCAGATCGCCCGGGGGCGACGGCCATGAGGCTCGACCGCCTGCCGGCTCTCGTCCTCACCGCTGTGCTCTCCCCGGCCGGAGTGGCTCTGCCCCAGGCCGCCGCCCCGGCCCCCGAGATGCACCAGCGGCACGCGGACGCGCAGGCCTACATCGCCTCGCTCGAGGACCCGGCCCGCGACGCCTGGCAGGAACCGGAAGCGGTGGTGAAGGCGCTGCGCCTGCGCGAGGGCGAGACGGTGGCCGACATCGGCGCCGGCTCCGGGTACTTCACGCTCCGCCTGGCGCGCGCGGTCGGCGAGCGCGGGCGGGTCTATGCCGTCGACATCAACCCCGACATGGTGCGCCACCTCAACCGCCGGCTCCGCGACACGGGGGTGCGCAACGTCAGCACCGTCCTCTCCGACCCGGCCGACCCGCTGCTGCCCGACGCTTCGGTCGACCGCGTGCTGATCGTCGACACCTGGCACCACGTGGAGGACCAGCCGGCCTACCTGGAGCGCCTCAAGCGCGTCCTCAAGCCCGGCGGTCAGGTCATTCACATCGACTTCCAGAAGCGCGAGCTCCCGGTCGGCCCGCCCCTCTCCATGAAGATCGCGCGCGAGGACCTGGTGAGGCAGATGGAAGCGGCCGGTTTCCGGCTCGCCAGCGAGCACACCTTCCTGCCATATCAGTACTTCCTGGTGTTCACCCCGCTCTGAGGACTGCGCATGGGCCGGCTCGTCCGCCCGCTCGTCCCCCTGGCCATCGTGGTGGCGTGTCTGCACGGCAGCGTCCGCAGCGCCCTCGGCGAGCCGGACGAGAGGCGGCCGGGCAGCCTGGCGGCCTACCTGCGGCTCGCCGCCGCCTACCGCATCCCTGAGCAGCGGGCGACCGCGACCGCGGAGCTGCGCCGCTGGCCGTTCGCGGAGGTCGACCACGCGGTGGCGGCGCTCGTCCACGCGAGTGATCGGCTGAGCGAGATCCCCGGCGCCGGAGGGATCGATCTGCGCCTGGCGGAGACCGCCGTGATGATGCACGTGCAGACGGCCTTGCAGGCCATGCGCGAGCGCAGCCGCACCGAGGCCCAGCAGCACGCGAGCAGCGCCACCCTGCTGCTCGAGGCGATCCACGCCGCCGCCAGCCGGAGCCGGCCGGGCGCGCCCCCTCTGCGGCCACGGGTCGACCGCGCCCGCTACTACCTCGGCTTCTCGGCCGCCAGCCTCGCCCTCGGCGACCTCGGCGTCGCAGACGACCTCGCCACCCAGGGGCTGCGGCTGTCCCCCGTCGACGCCCGGCTGCTCTATGTCGCCGGCTGTGTGAAGGACGCCCTCGCCGTGCTGCGCACGGTGCAGGGGGACGCCGCCGCGGCCCGCGAGGCCCGCCGCCTGGCCGAGGCGCGGCTGCGCGACGCGCTCGCGGTCGCCCCGGACGACGCGGCGGCCCGACTGCGTCTCGGCCGCGTCCTGCTCGAGCAGGACCGCCTCACCGCGGCGCAGCCGCTGCTCGAGCCCGCCACCCGGGCGGGCGACACCGGGACCCGATACCTCGCCTGGCTGTTCCTGGGCGAGCTCCACGAGCGCCGGAGGGACTGGAACGAGGCCGCGCTGGCCTACACCCGCGCCATGCGCGAGCAGCCGGACGCGCAGGCGGCGCGGCTCGCCCTGGCGTTCGTGCTCGAGCAGCGCTCCGGTCCGGAGGCGGCGCGGCCGCAGGTGCTGGCCACGCTCGGTCTCTCCGGGCGGCTCGACCGCGCTGGCGACCCCTGGTGGACCTTCATGCTCGGCCCCTACCAGCTCGCCTCCGACACCGTCGAGGCGCTGCACAGGGAGGCGATGGCCCCGTGACTTTCGCCTCCGCGGCCCTGATGGCGCTCCTGGCCCAGGCGCTGCCGCCGGAGCCCTCCCCCCACGTCTTCGAGGTGAGCGTCGAGCGGATCCGGGTGGACGTCCTGGTCACTCGCGGCGGACAGCCGGTCCGCGGCCTCACCGCCGCCGACTTCGAGCTGCGCGACTGCGGCGTCGTCCAGCAGCTGCAGCCGGTCCTCAGCGAGGCGGAGCCCGTCGACACCCTGCTGGTCCTGGACCGCAGCGGGAGCGTTTCCGGCAGCAGGCTCGCCGCCCTGCGCGAGGCGGCCTCCGCCTTCCTCGACCAGCTGCGCGGCGGCGAGCGCGCCGCCCTGCTCGCGTTCTCCGCCGAGGTGGCGCTGGCCCAGCCCCTCACCGCCGAGCTGCAGCGCGTCCGCGCCGCCGTCGACCGGGGCGCGGCCGGGGGGTCCACCTCCCTGCGCGACGCGATCTACGCGAGCCTGCGCCTGAGCGAGCCGGGTGCGCGACGCACGGTGGTCGTGGTCTTCAGCGACGGCGTCGACACCGCGAGCTGGCTCCGCCCCGCGCAGGTGGTCTCGGCGGCCCGCCGTTGCGACGCGACCGTCTACGGCGTGCTGGCCGGCGACCCCGACGAGCGCGACGACTCGGTGCTGAGGGAGGTCAGCCGGGCGACCGGGGGGCGGCTGTTCGAGAGCCGCCGGCTGCCCGAGCTGCGGACGCGCTTCCTGGAGGTGCTCGAGGACGTCCGCAACCGCTACGTGCTGAGCTACGCGCCCCAGGGCGTCGAGCGCGGCGGCTGGCACCCGCTCTCGGTGCGGCTGAAGCGCGGCAGAGGCGAGGTGCTGGCGCGGCCCGGCTACTGGAGGCAGCTCGCCAGCCAGCCGTGAGGCCCCCGGGCCTCCAATGCTATCCTCCACGCGCCGAGGAGGGACCCCATGGCCGTGGCCGAGGCGACGCAGCGGGAGCTGTCCTACCGCAAGAAGCTGATCGAGATCGCGAACGCGATCAACGCCTCGCCGGGGATCACCGAGATCCTGGTGGACCTCAAGGACGCGATGCTGGACCTGGTCGACGCCGAGCGGGTCACCATCTTCGCCCTCGACACCAAGAACCAGGAGCTGTACTCGCTGTTCAAGGCCGGCCAGGAGATCAAGGAGATCCGCGTCCCCAAGAGCTTCGCCTCGGTCGCCGGCTTCACCGCCCTCTCCCGGCGCACCGTGAACATCGCCAACGCCTACGACGCGGCGGCGCTGGTGGCCCTGCACCCCAGCCTGCGTCACGACGCCCGCTGGGACAAGCTCTCCGGCTTCAAGACCGCGCAGCTGCTGTCGGTGCCCATCCTCTTCGACAAGTACCTGCTGGGCGTGCTGGAGCTGGTCAACAAGCGCGGCGGCGTCCCCTACTCCGCCCGCGACGCCGAGGCGGCCGAGGAGCTGGCGAAGATCCTGGGCATCGCCTTCTACAACCAGCACCGCGCCTCGCGCAGCAACAAGCCCTCGAAGTTCGGCGCCCTGGTCGACAAGGGTCTCCTCTCCGAGAAGGACGTGGAGAAGGCCGTCTCCGCCGCCCGCGTGAACCAGGTCGACGTGGCCCGCATCCTGATCGAGGAGTTCAAGATCGCCAAGGAGGAGGTGCTGGCCGCGCTGGGGCAGTTCTACAGCTGCGGCAGCTGGGCGCCCTCCGCCACGCTGATGCCGGAGGAGCTGAAGCCGCGCGTCTCGCCGGACTTCCTGCGCAAGAACGTGTGCGCGCCGATCGAGCGCAGGGAGGGCACGGTGCGGGTGGCGGTCGAGGACCCCTACGACCTCACTCGCCTCGACGCCATCAAGGCCATGAACCTGGCGCCCCGCTACGAGTTCGTGGTCGGCCTGCGCGACGACATCCTGGGCTGGGTGAGGGCGAGCTACGGCGAGACGGCCCCGGCCGCCGACGAGGCCGACCTCGGCCGCATCATCAGCAACCTGGGCAGCGGCGAGGAGAGCGAGGAGGAAGAGAAGGAGGAGAGCGCGCCCGAGATCGACGAGACCGACAGCGGAATCGTCCGCCTGTGCAACCAGATCATCGTCGACGGCTACAACCGCGGCGCCTCCGACATCCACGTGGAGCCCTACGGCAAGACGGCCCCCTGTGTCGTCCGCCTGCGCGTCGACGGCGACTGCCACAAGTACCTGGAGGTGCCGGCGCCACACCGCAACGCGCTGGTGCAGCGGCTCAAGATCATGGCCCGGCTCGACATCGCCGAGAAGAGAAAGCCCCAGGACGGCAAGATCCGCTTCCGCGGGCCCATGGGCACGATCGAGCTGCGCGTCGCCACCATCCCCACGCAGGGCGGCAACGAGGACGTGGTCATGCGCATCCTGGCCGCCTCCAAGCCGCTGCCCCTCGAGAAGATGGGCTTCCTGGAGCGCAACCTCAGCGAGTTCAAGAAGCTGCTGCAGAAGCCCTACGGCATCTGCCTGGTGGTGGGGCCCACCGGGTCGGGCAAGACCACCACCCTGCACTCGGCGCTCGGCTTCATCAACACCGAGGACATGAAGATCTGGACCGCCGAGGACCCGGTGGAGATCACCCAGCCCGGGCTGCGCCAGGTGCAGGTCCACCCCAAGATCGACTTCACCTTCGCCACCGCCATGCGCTCGTTCCTGCGGGCCGACCCGGACGTGATCATGGTGGGCGAGATGCGCGACCACGAGACGGCGGCCATCGGCGTGGAGGCCTCGCTCACCGGCCACCTGGTCTTCTCCACCCTGCACACCAACTCGGCCCCGGAGACGATCGTCCGCCTGCTGGACATGGACATCGACCCCTTCAACTTCGCCGACGCCCTCCTCGGCATCCTGGCCCAGCGGCTGCTGCGCACTCTGTGCGCCGCCTGCCGCGAGCCCTACCGCCCGAGCGAGGACGAGTTCGCGGAACTGGTGCAGGACTACGGGGCCGAGCACTGGGACAAGGTCGGCATCCGCTACTCCCCCTCGCTCAGCCTCAACCGGGCCAAGGGCTGCCCCAAGTGCGGCGGCAGCGGCTACAAGGGCCGCATGGGCATCCACGAGCTGCTGGTGGGGACGGACGAGATCAAGCGCATGGTCCAGAAGCGGAAGCCGGTCGAGGAGCTGCGCCAGCAGGCGATCCGCGACGGCATGACCACGCTGCTGCAGGACGGCATCCAGAAGGTGCTGGCCGGCCACACCGACATGAAGCAGGTGCGGGCGGTCTGCATCAAGTAGAGGAGGACTGCGTGGCCAATTGGATCGGAGGCAGCTGCCCGGCCATGGCGAACCAGATCGCCGGCGGCTTCATCCTGCTGAGCGCGGCGAACCTCAAGGGGTTCCTGCCCGCGGACCTGCACGCGTTCAGGCTGGAGCTGGAGAAGCAGCTGCGCAACGCCCGGGCGGAGGTGCCCCCGCAGGACGACGCGCTCGCTCAGCAGGCGCGGAACCACAAGATCGCGCGGCTCAGCTCGGCCCTGCAGGTGGTGCAGAACCAGATCTTCAACGGCTGAGCGCCCGCACCGCGGCGTCCGCCACCCGTGCCCGCACGGCAGCGATCCCCGGGTTGTCGCGTCTGGGGTACACGCGGTTCGTCAGCAGGACGACGTGGAGGTCGCGCTCGGGGTCCATCCACATCGAGGTGCCGGTGAAGCCGGTGTGGCCGAAGGAGCGCGCGCTGAGGAGAGAGCCGGCCGAGGAATAGCCCGGCTGGCCGGGGACGGAGCCGCGCCGGCCGCTGTCGTCCGTCGGCGTGTCCCAGCCGAGCGCCCTGGTCACGCCGGGAATTCCGGCGCGCCGGGTGAAGAGCTCGACAGTGGCCCGGGAGACCAGCCGCCTCCCCTCGTAGACGCCTCCGTCGAGCAGCATCTGGGCGAGGTGCGAGAGGTCCGGGGCGGTCCCGAACAGCCCCGCGTGCGGGGCCACGCCCCCCAGGGCGAACGCGTTCTCGTCGTGCACCTCGCCGCGCAGCACGCGGCCACGCCAGGGGTCGTCCTCGGTCGGCGCGATCCGCGTGCGAAGGTTGGCCGGGGGCCTGAAGAGGGTGTCCCCCATCGAGAGCGGCTCGAGCACCCGCGTCCGGGCCAGCTCCTCGAGCGGCGCCCCGCCTCGGCGCTCGAGGATGTCCCCCAGCAGGATGAACCCCAGGTCGCTGTAGACGGACTTCGTCCCCGGGGCGTAGTCCAGCGACATGCCGGCGATGCGCTCGAGGTAGGCCGGCTTTCCGGAGAGCTCCTCGTAGAGGGGCGCCCACCACAGGAGCCCCCCCGTGTGGGTGAGCAGCTGCCGCACGGCGACCCGGTCCTTCGCGCCCCCGCGGAAGGCCGGGAAGAAATCGCCGACGCGCGCGTCGAGGTCCAGCCGGCCCTCGTCCACCAGCGTCATGGCGACGGTGGTGGTCACCACCACCTTGGTCAGGCTGGCCAGGTCGTAGAGGGTGTCGGCACGCGTCTCCGACGCGCCCGGCTCGTACGAGAGGTGGCCGAAGGCCCGCAGGTGCAGGAGCCGCCCCTCGTGACCGACGGCGAGCACGGCGCCGGGGTAGGCCCTGCCCACGCCGGCCGCGACGATCGCATCCGCCTCCTGGAACGGCGCCGGCTGCCGCCCGCCCGCCGTCCCCTCCTCTGCGCCCACGGTGGCGGAAGCATAACCGGCGAGCATCAGCCCGGCGAGGGCCGGGGTACGGCCTCGCGTCACCGCGATCCTGCCCCGTGGGCGACGCCGTCGCGCTGGCCCGGGCGCGGCGAGAACGCCTCCTCCCGCAAGCGGCGCAGGTGTTCGGGCTCGAGCGACTCGTGCGAGAACACCACCACCCCTCCGCTCCCCGCCTGCCGCGCCAGCAGCACCCGCTCCACCAGCTCCTCGGGATCGAGACGGTAGGCGCCGATGCCGGCCCAGACCCGCTGGCCGTCCCCGGCGCGCGCGCGGGCCGCCTCGAGCTGCTGCTGGAACACGCGCTCCTCGGACGTGTAGGCCATCGGGCACACGACCGCCACCAACCGGCTGTCCAGCCAGTGCGGCCAGTCCTGCCCCTTGTGGTGGACCGCCTGCGCCTCGTCGGGTGTCACCGCCGCGGAGACCAGCAGGCCCGGGCGCGCCGTCCGGGCCGCGTCGCCGAGCCGGGCCACCAGCCGCGTCAGCACCTCCCGGCGGTACGCGTCCCAGCCCGCCGGGTCGCGCGCCGGCGCGCCCAGCAGCTCGCCCCTGGCGGGCGTGTGGAACCCCTGGAGGGCCGAGAGGGAGTGGTCGTAGGACGGACCGGGATAGCGGACGAAGTCGAGGTGGAGGCCGTCGACGGCGTAGGCGCCCACCAGCTCCCTGACGACGGCCTCGAGGTGGCTGCCCACCGCCGGGACGGACGGCGAGAGGTAGTAGCCCTCGACGTCGCCCTCGGCGCGCCCGGCCTCCATGACCAGCTGCAGCCGTCGCGCGCCGGTTGCGACCAGGGCCGCGGTGGCGGCCGACTTCGGCACCATCGCCCACTCCGGGTGGCGGCCGAGCACGTGGCCGGGAGGGAGCGGCTGGCCGAAGTGGGCCGCCAGCAGCACGTTCACCCAGGCGTGCACCGCGAGCCGCCTGACGTGGGCGCGGGCCAGCAGGCGCGCCAGCGGGTCGAAATCGCGCGGCTGGCGCTCCAGCAGCGGGCTGCGCGGGGCCAGCGTGGAGCGATAGAAGGCGTCGCCGCGACCGCGCACCTGCACGAAGAGGGCGTTGAAGCCCGCCGCCGCCGCGGCGTCCACCACCCGGTCGACCTCCGTCGGGGAGACGAGGGCGGTGCGGATCACCCACAGCCCCCGCACCTCCGTGGGCGCCGGGGAGGCGGGAGCGGCGGCAGCGGGCCGCGGCGCCGGGCCGCTCGTCAGCAGCGCACAGGCGAGCAGTGCAGGGGCGCGGCGGGAAAGCATGGGCGAGGCATGCTACAGGAGCGCCGCAGCGGCCGGCAAGCGGGAATGCCCGCCTCGCCAAGGCCTTGCGCTATCATGGCCTCGCGACATGCTCGCCCCGCTGCTGATCGCGTTCCTGGCCACGCCGCCGCCCGCGCCGGCTGCAGGCGACGCAGCCGCCGCGCAGGCGATGCTGCGGCGACTGGAGGAGCGCAGCGCCCACACCTCCGACCTGGCGGCCCGCTTCTCGCAGAGCTACCGCTCCGGGATGCTGGGGCGGCAGGTGACCGAGCGCGGCACGGTCGAGATCAAGCGGCCCGGCCTCATGCGCTGGGAGTACACCGAGCCGGAGAAGAAGGTCTTCGTGTCGGACGGCCGCAGCTTCTACTTCTACGTGCCGGCGGAGAAGCAGGTGATCGTCAGCCGGCAGGACGGGCAGCGCTCGCTGGCGGCGCGCCTGCTGTCGGGCCGGGGCGACCTGGGCGCGGAGTTCTCGGTCTCGCTCGACTCGCCACAGGAGGAGGGCGTCGTCCGGCTCAAGCTGGTGCCGCGGCACGAGGACCCCGACCTGGAGCGCGCCTGGGTGGACCTGGAGCCCTCGGGCCGCATCCGCGCCATCCAGCTCGACGACCTGCAGGGCAACCGCACCAGCTTCCGATTCGAGGCCATCCGGGAGAACACCGGGCTCAAGGACGAGCGATTCCGGTTCCAGGTTCCCAAGGGGGTGGAGGTGATCCGCGGATGAGGCGCTCACTGCCCCTCCTGGTGGCGCTGGTGCTGGCGGCGCTCGGCTGCGCCACCGCCACCTCCCGGGCCTTCCATGAGGGCGAGAAGGCCGAGCGACTGCAGGACTACGACCGCGCCGTGCTGGAGTACCAGCGGGCGTTCAAGCTGGCGCCCGACAACGTGGGCTACCGCCTGGCCCTGGACCGCGCCCGGCTGCGCGCCGCGACCGAGCACACCAACACGGCCCGCCGCCTCGTCGGCCGCGGGCTGTACAAGGAGGCGCTCGACGAGTACCGCATCGCGCTCCAGCTGCAGCCGAACGCGCCGGGACTGCAGCAGGAGATCGCGGACGCGCAGGCCCGCGCCAGTCGCGGCAGCGAGACCAGCATCCAGCAGGCACGGGCCAGGGCCCGCGAGCGCTCGCTGCCGGGGCTCGACCTCGGCCCCGAGGCGCAGCAGCCCCTCGGGCTCGTGTTCCGCGGAGCCAGCCTGCGCGAGGCCTACCTGGCGCTGGGGCGCGCGGTCGGAATCAACGTCACCTTCGACCCGTCGTTCCAGGACGTCCCGGTCAGCCTGGACCTGCGCGACGTCGGCTTCGAGCAGGCCCTGAACGCGCTCGACGCGGCCGGCCACACCTTCCACCGGGTGGTCGACGCCAAGGTGCTGAACGTGGTCCCGGACACGCCGGCCAAGCGGCGCGACTACGAGCAGCAGGTGGTGAAGACCTTCTTCCTCTCGAACGCGGAGCTGAAGGAGACCATCGACCTGCTGCGGGTGGTGCTCGGCGCCCGGCGGATCGCGCCGGTGCCGGGGGCCAACGCGCTCACCATCAACGACACCCCGGACAAGGTGGCGGCGGCGGAGCGCATCGTCGACATGATCGACAAGCGCCGGGCAGAGGTGGTGGTGGAGGTCGAGATCCTCGAGGTGGATCGCAGCCGGCTCAAGGAGTACGGCGTCTACATCACCTCGGGGCTCGACGCCTCGGGGACCCAGGGCGTGGCCGCGGTCATCGGTCCCGACCCTTCGAAGTCCTACAAGCCCGGCGACAACCCCTACAGCAGCGCGAACCTGCTGGTCACCGCGCTGCCGGGGGCGGTGGTGCGGCTGCTGGAGAGCGACTCCAACACCCGCCTGCTGGCCAACCCCCAGCTGCGGGTGTCGGAGGGACAGACCGCGCAGGCCCGCTTCGGCGACCAGGTCCCGGTGCCGGTGACCACCTTCACCCCGATCGCCACCGGCGGCACCGCCCAGCAGCCGATCACCTCGTTCGAGTACAAGAACGTGGGCGTCAACATCGACATCACCCCCCGGGTGCATCAGGACGGCGAGGTGACGCTGGTCCTGAAGCTCGACATCTCCTCGGTGGGGGCACCCGGCTACCAGAGCCTCCCCACCTTCAACAGCCGCACCGTGAACTCGACCATCCGCCTGCGCGACGGCGAGACGAACCTGCTGGCCGGGCTGATCCTCGACAACGAGCGCCACGCGCTCACCGGCCTTCCGGGTGTCGCCAGCATCCCGGTGATCGGCCGCATCTTCGCCAGCAACCACGACGAGACCACCCAGACCGACATCGTGATGACGCTGACCCCCCACGTGGTGCGCCGGACCGACATCACCGAGCAGGACCTGCGCTCGTTCCCGCTGGGCGGCGAGAGCTCGCCGTTCGTGTTCGACAGCTCGCCCCCGCCGGTCACGCCGACCCAGCCCTCCGGCCCCCGGCCGAGCGAGCCGCCCGCCCCGCGGGTGGAGCCGATCCGGCCCCCACAGGGAACGCCGAACGTGAATCCGCCCAGCTAGCAGCGTTGGTTGCTCCTCTCCTTCCCTTCCTGGAAGGCATTGATCCCCGCCCCGCCATGGCCTAACCTCCCGCCGGCCCAAAGGAGGCTGCGGTGAGACAGGGGCTGAAGAACCTGATGCTCGTCCTGGTGGTCCTCGCGGCAGCGACGACGGTTTCGGCCGCCGACGTCTCGGGGACCTGGGACGTCGACGGGTCCGTCTACGGCAACGCCGTCAAGTTCCCCTGCACGCTCAAGCAGGCCGGCGGAACCCTGTCGGGGACCGCGCACGTCCAGGACAAGGACCAGCCGGTGACCGGCACGGTCGAGGACAAGACCGTCACCTTCAGGTTCGAGGTCGAGTACAACGGCGCCCCGCTGGAGATGGTGTTCACGGCCACGCTCGGGTCGGACCAGGAGATGAGCGGCACCATCGCCGTCGCCGGCGTGAGCGGGGACTTCACCGCGAAGAAGCAATAGCGGAGGTCGCCCATGCCGAACCGACGCGCCTTCCTGCAGTCGACCGGAATTGCGGCCGGGCTCGCGCTGCGTTCCGCCACAGCGTCCGCGGCCCAGAACACGACGCCGCAGCGGACCGGCAACCAGGTCCAGGTGCCGCGGATGAGGTTCGCCGGCGCCGAGATCAGCCGCCTCGTCGTCGGCTGCAACCCGTTCTACGGGTTCTCCCACTTCAACCGCATCCTCGGCACCGTGATGCGCGAGTACTACACGCCCGAGCGCGTGTGCGAGGTCCTGCACCGGTGCAGCCGCTTCGGCATCAACGCCTACAACTACGTGGGCCTCGGCCGCGCCCCGCAGGACCTGCAGCGCTTCCAGGCCGAGGGCGGGAGGATGCACCTCATCGTCCAGGGCATGGGCGGGCCGGAGACGATCCTGCCGCTCAAGCCGCTCGCCGTCTACCACCACGGCGAGATGACGGACCGCGCGTACGACGAGGGGAAGATGGAGACGGTCCGCGAGTGGTGCAAGCGCTGCCGCGACGCCGGCCTGTTCGTCGGCGTGGGCAGCCACCGCCCGGACATCCTCGCCTTCGTCGAGGAGAAGGGCTGGGACGTCGACTTCTACGCCGGCTGCGTCTACAACCGCACCCGCCCGGCGGCGGAGTGGAAGCGGCTGCTGAACGGCGAGGCCCTGGAGATGCCGCAGGAGGTCTACCTGCGCAGCGACCCGCCGCGCATGTACGATTTCATGCGCCGGACCCGCAAGCCCTGCTTCGCCTTCAAGATCATGGCCGCGGGCCGCATCGAGGCGGACGGCGCCGACCAGGCCTTCCGGCAGGCGTTCGCCAGCATCAAGCCGACGGACGGCGTCTTCATCGGCATCTTCCCTCGCGCCGGCGACGAGGTGCGGGAGAACGCGGAGCGGGTCCAGCGGATCCTGACCGGCGCGTAGCGAAGAGACTCGCCTCGAGCGAGCGGCGTGGCTGAGCGCGCGAGAGTGCCTGGACGACGGACTACCGGGCCCCCGTCAGCGCCGGCGGCTTCTGGGGCAGCCTCTCCACCTTCACCTTGCTGATGCGGTTGCGCTCGACGTCCACCACCGTGAAACGCCAGCCGTCGAGCTCGACCACCTCGCCGCCCTTGGGCACCACCCCCAGGCGGTCGAGCATGAACCCGGCGATGGTCTCGAACTCGGTCGACTCGGGCAGCGGGATGTCGTAGCCGGCGCGCAGGTCGGCGGCGGGGAGCGTGCCCTCGACCACCAGCGAGCCGTCGCGCAGCCTCTCCACCGGCCGCTCCTCCCAGTCGTACTCGTCCTGGATCTCGCCGACGATCTCCTCCAGCAGGTCCTCCATCGTCACCAGGCCGCTCACGGAGCCGTGCTCGTCGACCACCATGGCCAGGTGGCTGCGCCGCTTCTGCAGCTCCTTCAGCAGCTCGCTCACCTTCTTGGTCTCGGGCACCAGCTGGGCCGGGTGCAGGATCTTGCGGATCACCACCGGCTGGCGCTTCTCCAGCAGCCGCAGGGCGTCCTTGGCGTAGACCACCCCCAGCACGTTGTCGATCGAGCCCTCGCAGACCGGGATGCGGGAGAAGCCGCTCTCCACGACGAGCGAACCCACCTGCTCAGGCGGGGTGTCGGCGTCGAGCGCGAAGATCTTGGGCCTCGGCACCATCACCTTGCGCACCGGCGTGTCGGTGAACTCGAAGACGCTGTGGATGATCTCCATCTCGGTCTGGTCGAGGACGCCCTGCTGCCGCCCCTCGCGCACCAGGTGCTTGATCTCCTCCTCGGAGACGAAGGTGCGCGGGCCGGCGTCGCGAACGCCGAACAGCCGCAGGACCAGGCGGGTGGACGCGGAGAGGAAGACGACCAGCCAGCGGGAGATGTGGGCCATGGCGCGGAAGGGCGCCGACACCAGCATGGCGACGGTGTCCGTGAAGCGCAGCGCCAGCGCCTTGGGCACCAGCTCCCCCAGCACCAGCTCGACGTAGATGATGACGAGCCCGACCGCCCCGCTGGCGACCAGGCCGGCCGGCAGCCAGCGGGCCAGCGGGCTCGCGGCCAGGGCGGGTTGCAGGTAGCGGGAGGCGAAGAACCCGCCCAGGACGCCGGCCGCCGTGCCGCAGACCGTGACACCAATCTGGACCGTGGCCAGGAACTGGTCCATGTTGTCCTGCAGGCGCTTCACCCGGGCGGCGGCCCGATTGCCCTCCTCGACCAGCGCCTCGATGCGGCTGCGGCGCGCCGAGAGCACCGCGATCTCCCCGCCCGAGAAGAAGCCGTTCCCCAGCAGCAGCATCAGGATCGACGCCGCCATCAGCAGGGGCTCGGAGTACATGGCCAGCCTTCGATTCTAGCAGGGGGCCGCCTCGGCGCCTTGTCAAGAGCCGCAAGCCCTGCTACCGTCGGTAGTTGCGCCTTCCAGCACGACGTCCACCGGCGCGCGAGGAGGAGCCTTGGCGAGCGGCGAGATCTTCGACGTCACCGTGATCGGCAGCGGGCCCGGAGGCTACGTGGCGGCGGTCCGCGCGGGGCAGATGGGCCTCAAGACCGCGGTGGTGGAGCGCGACCCGGTCGGCTGCGGCGGGACCTGCCTGCTGCGCGGCTGCATCCCCACCAAGGCCATGCTCTACACGGCCGACCTCCTCGAGGATCTCAGGAACCGCAAGGAGTTCGCGATCACCGCCGACAACGTCGGCCTCGACTTCCCGGGGCTCACGAAGCGCAAGGACCGCATCGTCACCCGCCTCAGCAAGGGCATCGAGACCTACCTCTTCAAGAAGAACAAGGTCACGCTGTTCAAGGGCCAGGGGCGGCTGGAGGGGCCGCGGACGGTGGTGGTGGGCGGCGAGGGCGGCGAGACCCGGGTGCAGACGAAGAACGTCCTGATCGCCACCGGCTCGCGGCCGAAGGCGATCCCCGGCATCGCGCTCGACGGCAGGCAGGTGATCACCTCGGACGAGATCCTGCAGCTGAAGGAGCTGCCCAAGAGCCTGATCGTGATCGGCGCGGGCGCGGTGGGGATCGAGTTCGGCTCGATGTTCGCACGCTTCGGCACCCAGGTGACGCTGATCGAGATGCTGCCCCGCATCCTGCCGCTGGAGGACGACGAGATCTCCGCCGAGGCGCACAAGGTCCTCTCCAGGCAGATGACCATCCACGTGGGAGCGAAGACGGAGGCGGCGCTCAAGACGACCGCCGGCGTCGAGGTCGGCTTCCGTACCGCCCAGGGTGAGTCGAAGACGGTGACGGCCGACCTGCTGCTGGTGGCAGTGGGCCGCGGGCCGGTGACGGATGGGCTGAACCTCGAGTCGACCCGCGTACAGCTCGACCGCGGCTACGTGAAGACCAACACCCTCATGGCCACCGACGAGCCGGGGCTGTTCGCCATCGGCGACGTGGTGGCGATCCCCGACCGGCCGCACCCGCAGCTCGCCCACCTCGCCTCAGCCGAGGGCATTGGCGTCGTGGAGCGGCTGGCCGGGAAGAGCGTGGACCCGGTCAACTACGACCGGGTGCCCTGGGCGACGTACTGCCGGCCGGAAACCGCCGGCGTCGGCCTCACCGAAGCCGAGGCCAAGCGGCGCGGCTACGACGTGAAGGTCGGCCGCTTCAGCTTCGGCAACCTGGCCAAGCCGCGCATCGTCGGCCACCCCGAGGGCCTGGTGAAGGTGGTCTCCGAGGCGAAGTACGACGAGGTGCTGGGCGTGCACATGGTGGGCCCGCACGTCACCGACCTGATCTCGGAGGCCTGCGTGGCCCTGCGCCTGGAGACGACGACGGAGGAGATGTTCCGCACCATCCACCCGCACCCGACGCTCCCGGAGGCCCTCATGCAGGCCGCCGAGGCCGTCTACGGTCACGCGATCGACGCCTAGGGACGCCCACAACTTCCGCCAGCGAGGGAGCCATGGCCGACGTGATCATGCCGCAGATGGGTGAGTCGATCGCCGAGGGCACCGTCACCAAGTGGCTGAAGAGCGTGGGCGACCGCGTGGAGCGGGACGAGCCGCTGTTCGAGATCTCGACCGACAAGGTGGACGCCGAGATCCCGTCGCCGGCGGCGGGGGTTCTGCAGGAGATACGGGTGGCTCCGGGCACGACCGTGCCCGTCAACACGGTGGTGGCGGTGATCGCGGCCGAAGGCGAAGCGGTCGCCACGGCGCCCGCCCCGCAGCCCGCCGCCGTCCCGCCGGTCGTCTACCAGATCGAGGGTGAGGCGCCGCCCACGCGACCGCTCCTGCCGCAGGCACCGCCAGACCTGCGCCCGCGCGAAGAGATGAGCACCGAGGACCTGCGGCTCAGCCGGTCCTCGCCGGTGGTGCGGCGGATCGCCGCCGAGCACCACCTCGACATCGCCGCCATCCCCGGCACCGGCATCGGCGGCCGCGTCACCAAGCAGGACATTCTCGGCCACCTCGAGTCACACACGGAGACCGCCACCCACGCCGCGCAGGCGGACGGCACGCCGGTGACGGCCGCTGCCGCGCCCGCGGTCCCTTCGGTCCGCGGCGGGCGGGTCGAGGTGGTCCCGATGTCGCCGATCCGGAAGAAGACGGCCGAGCACATGGTGCTCTCGAAGCGCACCTCGGCCCACGTCTCCACCGTCTTCGAGGTCGACCTGACGCGGGTCGACCAGTTGCGGGAGAAGCACCGCCAGGCCTTCGAGGCGCGCGGGGCGAAGCTCACCTACCTGCCCTTCGTGGTGAAGGCGGTGGTGGAGGCGCTCAAGGCCTTCCCGGTCCTGAACGCCAGCATCGAAGGCGACAGCATCGTCTACCATCGGGAGCTCAACCTGGGCATCGCCGTGGCCCTCGACTGGGGGTTGATCGTGCCGGTGGTCCACCATGCGGACGAGAAGAACGTGCTCGGTCTCGCCCGCGCCGTCAGCGATCTCGCCGAGCGCGCCCGCGCCAAGAGACTGAAGGTGGAGGAGGTCCAGGGCGGCACCTTCACCATCACCAACCCCGGCGTCTTCGGCAGCCTGTTCGGGACGCCGATCATCAACCAGCCGCAGGTGGCGATCCTCGGCATCGGCACCATCGAGAAGCGCCCGGTGGTGCGCGACGACGCCATCGCCATCCGCACCATGTCCTACTTCGCCCTCACCTTCGACCACCGGCTGGTGGACGGCGCCGACGCGGACCGCTTCATGGCCCACCTCAAGCGGACGCTGCAGGAGTTCGACGAGGCGGCGCTCTAGGCGCCCTCCGATGACTCGCCTGGTCGTGCGGCGGCTCGGCCGCGTGCCGTACGCCTCCGGCCTGGAGCTGCAGCAGCGGCTGGTCTCGGAGCGGCAGGCTGGACGCGCGGCCGACCACCTGCTGCTGCTGGAGCACGACCCGGTCTTCACGCTGGGACGCAACGCCCGCCGCGAGAACGTGCTCTTCCCCGCCGAGCTGCTGCGCGAGCGCGGGTTCGAGGTCTTCGAGACCGGCCGCGGCGGCGACGTGACCTACCACGGCCCCGGCCAGGTGGTCGGCTATCCGATCCTGGAGCTGCCGCCGGAGCGGCGCGACGTGCACCGCTACGTCCGCGACCTCGAGGAGGTGATGATCCGCGCCTGCGCGGACTACGGCGTCCTCGCCCACCGCGTCGCCGGCCTCACCGGCGCCTGGGTGGGCGCCGACAAGATCGGCGCCATCGGCGTGCGGATCGCCCGCTGGGTGACCTCGCACGGCTTCGCCCTCAACGTGTGCACCGACCTGTCCGCCTTCGACCTCATCGTCCCCTGCGGCATCCGCGGTCGCGGCGTCACCAGCCTGGAGCGGCTGCTCGGCCGCCGCGTGACGGTGGCGGAGGTGATGGACCGGCTGGCGCTGCACTTCGCCTCCGTCTTCCAGCGCGAGACGGCGGCGGTGGAGCCGGGCACCGGCCAGGCCTAGGCGGCGCCCGCGCCCCCCCGGCGGCGCGCCTCCTGGAACAGCCGGGCGTTGCGCAGCGCGACGACGAGGAACTCGCCCAGGGTCTCGGCTGCCGCCACGTCCTCCAGGCCGAAGGCGAAGGGGTGCTCGCTCTGGAAGTCGAGCGCGCCCAGCGCGCGCCCGCCCTCGAGCAACGGCACCGCCAGCTCCGACCGCGTGCCCTGCACGTCGGGATGGTAGTCGGGGTCGCGGGTGACGTCCCCCACCACCTGCGGGGCGCGCTGGCGGATCGCGCGGCCGATGATCCCGCCGGGCGGACCCAGGGCGCGTCCCGAGGAGACGCGGTCGAGCCCCGGCCGCCCTGCCCAGCGGCCGACCAGCGCTCCGTCCTCCTCGAGCACGACCACCGCCACGTAGGTGTGGTTCATGCGCGTGCGGATCTGGTCCGCCGCCTGCTGCATCAGCTCCTCGGGCTCGCGGATGGGGGCGATGCGGTGGGACACCGAGGACAGCAGGCCCAGCTGCTCGGCGCGGTGGCGGCTCTGCGCCTCCGCGCGCCGCAGGGCCTCGTTGGCGCGACGCAGCCCCCGCGCCTGCTCCACCACCCGGGCTGCCTGCTCCTGCGTCTGCACCAGCCGCCTCGCCGACTCGGCCTCCTGCGCGGCCAGCAGGATCTCCAGCCGGCGGTCGCCGAGCTCGTCGAAGGCCACCAGGCTCTGCGTCAGGGTCTGCGGGTCAGGGCAGACCCGGGTCAGCACCGTCCCCAGGCAGCGGTTGAGCATGCGGGTCTCCACGGCCACCCCGAGCAGGCTGGTGCCCCGGCGCGCTTCGTGCTCCGCCGAGACCATCGCCTGCTGCAGGTAGCCCTCCAGGTCCCCGCTGGCGAGCCGCGAGAGCAGCGTCTCGAGCCCGCTCGAGCAGCGGGCGGCGGCTTCCGCCTGCGCGATCCCGCGCACCTCCGTCACCGCCCGGATCCAGCTCTCCAGCAGCTCCTGGCGGTGCGGCTGCAGCCACTGCGCGGCGCGCTCGAGGGCGGGAGCGAGCCCGGTCATCTCCGCTCTCCCCGGTGCAGGCAGGCGATGCCGCCCGTCAGCGGCGTCCAGCGGACCGCGGAGAAGCCCGCCCGCTCCATCCACTCCGCCAGCTGCGCCGGCGTCGCAAAGCACTCGACCGAGGCCGGCAGGTAGGCGTAAGCCGAGCGGTCGCTCAGCAGCCCGCCGAGGCGCGGCAACAGGCCGCGGAAGTACAGCCGGTAGGCGGCTCCCAGCAGCCCCCCCGGCATGGAGAACTCCAGCACCACGAAGCGGCCACCAGGCCGCAGAACCCGGCGCACCTCCCGCATGGCGGCCAGCGGGTCGCCCAGGTTGCGAACGCCGAAGGCCGCCAGCGCCGCGTCGACGCTGCCGTCGCGGAGCGGCAGGCGCACGGCGTCGGCGGCGGCGAGGCGCGCCCGCCCGCCGAGGCCGCCGCGGGCGAGCTTGGTCGCGCCCCGCCGCAGCATGGCCGTCGAGAGGTCGACACCGAGGCCGGCGCTGCCGGGGTGGCGGCGCAGGGCCTCGATCAGCAGGTCGGCGGTGCCGCAGCACAGGTCCAGCACGCGCACCGGCGGCGGAAGCTGCAGCAGGTCGACCGCCTGCCGCCGCCACCGCACGTCGGTTCCGGCCGACAGCAGGCGGTTGAGCAGGTCGTAGCGGGGCGCGATGCGGTCGAACATCGCGCGCACGGCGGCCGTCTCCGGCGTGCCCGGCGTCGGCGTGGCCGCCACCACCCGCGCGCTCGCCCCCGCTCCCGCCGCCGACGCGCGCTGAAGGTGGATCATCCGGATGCCACTATACCGCGCGCAAGGCTCCCGCCCGGCTTCAGTCGGGGCCAACCAGCGGGGGGCCACCGTCGAGACAGCGTCGGATCACCTCCGCCAGCCGGTGAAGCGTCACCGGCTTGGCCAGCCTGGGCGGGTCGGGGCTGCCGGGCGCCGCCGGGTCGAGCGACGCCGGAAAGGCCGACATCAGCAGGAACTTCTGGTCGGGGACGCGGTCGCGCACGGCCCGTATCAGGTCGCGCCCGCCGAGGTGCGGCATCGCCTCGTCCGTGATCACCAGGTCGTAGGGCAGGGGCCCGCTCCCGATCGCGCGGCAGGCGGCCCGGCTGTCGACGAACACCTCGACCTGGTAGCCCAGGTCCTCGAGCGCGTCCGCCAGCACCGTCGCCACCAGCGGCTCGTCATCGACCAGCGCGAGGGTCTCGCCGTGTCCCGCCGGGGAGACGACACCCGCCCGCGGAGTGGGCGCCGCCGCCGCCTGGGGGGCCGCCGCCGCCGGCAGCAGCACGTCGACACGGGTGCCCCGCCCCTCGTCGCTCTCCACCTCGACGTGGCCTCCGGCGTCCGAGACGATGCCGTGGACCACCGCCAGCCCCAGGCCGGTCCCCTCTCCGGCAGGCTTGGTGGTGAAGTACGGGTCGAAGATGCGGTGACGGATGGACTCGGGGATGCCGCGTCCGTTGTCGCGCACCCGCAGCAAGGCGAGCGGCGCCGCGCCGCCCGTGGGCTCGGCCCAGCCGACGGAGACCTCGACGGTGCCCCCCGACTCGCCCACCGCGTGCACCGCGTTGGTGCCCAGGTTCAGGACCACCTGGTGGATCTCCGAGGGATCGCCGAGCACCAGGACCGGCGAGGAGAGGGCCGAGAAGTGCACCCGCACGCCCGCCGGGCAGGAGACGCGCAGCAGCTTCGAGACCTCCTCGGCCACCGTCCGCAGGTCGAGTGTCTCGCGCACGGGGGCGGTGCGCCGGCTGAAGGCGAGGATCTTCGCCACCAGGTCGCGGGCACGGGAGACCGACTGCAGCAGCTGGTCGAGGTGGGCCACCACCGGGGGGCGGTCGGCCACCGTGCGGCGCGCCAGCTCGGTCACGGCGCTCATGGCGAAGAGGATGTTGTTGAAGTCGTGGGCGATACCCCCGGCCAGCGACCCGATCGCCTCCATCTTCTGCGCGCGGTAGAGCTGCTCCTGCAGCCGCCTGCGCTCGCTGATGTCGAGCGCCGTCCCCAGCAGCAACGTGCGCCCCTCCAGCTCGACTCGGGTGCCCGTGACGAAGTACGGCACCGCCCGCCCGTCCCGGGAGACCGCCTGCAGCTCCATCGCCGCGCTGCCGCCCTCCCGGAGGAGCGCCGCCATCCGCTCCGCCAGCCGCTGGCGGTCATGCGGCGCCACCACGTCGAGCGCGGGCATCCCCTGGATCTCCTCGTCGGTGTACCCGAGCTCGCGCGCGAAGCTGCGGTTCCAGCGCAGGAATCGGCCGCCCGTGTCGAGCAGGAAGAAGGCGCCGGGCAGGCTGTCGATGAGCGCCTCCGCGATCGTCCGCTCGCGCACCGCCGCCAGCTCGCTCACGCGGCTGGTCTCGAAGAGAGCACGGTATCGGGCCTCGCTCTCGCTCAGCTCGCCTGCCCGCCGCACCGCCTGGGCCAGGCTCCGCCGCAGGCTGTCGACCATCAGCATCACCAGCGTCGCCGTGAAGCCCAGCAGGAGCGCGGCGATCAGCACGTCGCCGGGGATCCACGAGCGGTGTTCGGGGTCGGCGAGGTAGACCAGGCCGTGCGCCTGCCCCCAGCCAATGGCCGCGATCGAGGCCATCGCCAGAACCACGATCAGCACGAACCATCGCTTCTGCAGCAGCAGCCCCGCGGCCGCCAGCACGCCGGGGTAGACGAGGATGGCGATGTCCTGCAGGCCGTCACTCGAGTAGAGCAGGAGCGTGGCCAGGGCCAGGTTGTCGAGCAGGACCAGCACGGCCGCGGCCCGCAGCCAGCCCCGCCGGACCAGCCAGAAGGCGGAGAAGAGCGGCACTGTGGCGGCGAACAGGGAGGGCAGCACGAGGCTGCCCCGCCGCTGCATCAGCAGGGCGTAGATGGCGGCTCCGGCCAGGGTCCCCAGCAGCGAGATCCACAGCACCGTGTGCAGGCTGCGGACGAAGAGGGCGCGCTCCTCCTCCGTCACGGGGAAGCGGTCGGCTCGGGTCGACGGCCCCGTGTCCATGGAGCGCCTCCTCTCGCCGCCCCCTGCACGGACGTCGGCCGAGAGTATAGACGGGCGCTGTCCCCCGGGGCCAACGCGGAAGCTCCTTGACCACCGCGGCGCCGACACTATACTGCGCCGCGGCAGACACGCGCCGATGAAGACGCTCACGCTCCTCGCCACCACCCTCGCCCTGCTGCTGCTGCCGACCCGGCTTCCCCGCTGGCTGGACTCGGTGCCGCCGCTCGCCCGCGAGCCGCTGCGACGGCTGTCCGGCACCGTCGTCCGCGGCACCGTCGTCCGCAACGACACGATCGCCGCCCTGCTGTCGGGGACCGTGCAGCCTTCGCTGGTGGCGCAGATGGTGAGCGCGTCCCGGCCGGTGTACGACCTGGCCCGCATCGCCGCCGGCCGGCCGTTCGAGGTCTCCCTGGGACCGGACGGGCTGTTCCGCGCCTTCAGCTACGGCATCGACGAGCTGCGGACGCTGCGCGTGGCGAGGACCGAGGGGCGGCTGGTGGCGGAGGTGCTCGCCCGCGAGTACGAGACCAGGACCCGCGTCGTCTCGGGCACGGTCGAGTCCAGCCTGTTCGGCGCGGTGGAGGACGCCGGCGAGGGCGACCAGCTCGCGCTCGACATCGCCGACATCTTCGCCTGGGACGTCGACTTCCACACCGAGCTGCAGCGCGGCGACGGCTTCCGGGTGGTCGTGGAGAAGCAGTACCTCGACGGCACCATGGCCCGCTACGGCCACGTGCTGGCCGCGGAGTTCGTGCGCGGGGAGCGGGTGCTGCGGGCAGTGCGGTTCGCCAGCGGAGGTGCGGCCGGCTACTACGACCCGTCGGGCCGGCCGCTGCGCAAGGCCTTCCTGCGCTCGCCCCTGCGCTTCACCCGCATCTCCTCGCGCTTCTCGCACGCCCGTCTGCACCCGATCCTGGGCGTCTACCGACCCCACCTCGGGGTCGACTACGCCGCGCCGGCGGGCACGCCTGTGCAGGCGGCGGGCGACGGCGTCGTGGTCGCCGCCGGCTGGCTGGGGGGCTACGGCAGGACCGTCCGCTTGCGGCACCCGAACGGTTACGAGACCCTCTACGGCCACCTCTCGCAGATCAGCGTGCGCGCGGGCCAGCGGGTGGCCCAGGGGCAGCGCATCGGCGCCGTGGGCGCGACCGGTCTCGCCACCGGACCCCACCTCGACTACCGGATGGCGCTCAACGGTCGCTTCGTGGACCCGCTGCGGCTGAAGTCGCCCCAGGCGGAGCCGATCGCCCAGTCTCAGCGAAAGGCCTTCGCGGCCGAGTGCACGGGGCTGCTCGCGAAGCTGGCCGGGGACGCCCCGGCCAGCGCCGCCGCGGCCGGCGCGCGAGCTTCGACCCGACGGCCTTGACCCGCCGGCCAGCGGCAGGCGTAGACTGCCGCCATGGTGCGCGGGCTGGCCGTCCTGGTGGCGCTCTGGCTGGCGGCGGCCGGGGCGTCGGCGGAGGTGGCGGTGCAGCAGCGCGGCAGCAGGGTGGACCTCGTCGCCGCCCGGGTGCCGGCCTCGGAGGTCCTCGACCGCCTGGCGCGGCAGACCGGGATGAAGGTCGTCTACGAGGGCGCTCCGCCGCGGCAGCCCGTCACCGTCGACATCCGGGACCGCACGCTGGCCGACGCCGTGGCCGAGGTGCTGGAGGGGCTCGGCGTCAACTACGCGCTGATCACCGATTCCAGCGGGGAGCACGTGCAGACGCTGATGCTCACCGCCCGTGCAGCGACGGGCGCGGCGGCGGCGGGCGGACCCACGCCGTCACGGGGGCGCCCGGAGCCCAACCTGCGCCGGCCCTACGTGCCGCCGGAAGGACCCGCCGACCAGCCCGCCGACGAGGGGTTCGACGACGAGAGCCAGAACGCCGCGCCGCCGGAGCTGAACAGCCCGCCGCAGCCGGCGGGCGGCCCGCCCCCGCTCGTCACCCCGCCGCAGGGTGCGATGCCGCAGCAGCAGAACCCGGCAACGACCGTGTCGCCGACGCCTCCGCCCTGGATCGTGTCGCCCCAGCAGTTCGGCGCGTCGCCGTTCACTCCGCAACCGACGGCGCCCACGCCGACGGCGCCGGGGGCGAACCAGCCGCAACCGCAGCCCTAGCGGCAGGGCGGTCCCGTTCCTTGTTGAGACTCGATCTCAACAAGACCACGAGAAGCAGGGCGGGCGCCCCTCGACCCCTCACTCGGCCGGCGGGGGCGGAGGGGCTAGGTTCGGCGGGATGCCCACTCCCCCGCCCGACGGCACCCCGCCCGGCGCCGGCACGCCGGCGGGGAGGCCGGCGCGCGCGGGCCCGAGCGGGGAGCCGGGCTGCAGGCCGCCGCCGGCCGGGCGCCCGATCACCCGCTGCTGTCCCGGCAGGAACACCCACTCGCTGTACTTCTGGCGCCCGTTGAAGATGCGCAGGCTCTTCTCGGTGCTGGTGCTGGCGACACCCTGGAAGGGACCGAGGGCGTTGCTCGAGGAGGACGAGCCGAAGGCGGAGGGGCGGGTGGTGGTCGTGGTCGTGGTGGTGGTCGTCGCACCCCGGCCGCCCGTCGGATCGAGCGGGTTCGCGCCGAGGGCGCCGATCGCCTCGCCCGGCCGGACCAGCCGCCACTTGCCGTCCTTCGTCATGGGATCCTTGTAAGCGTGGCGCAGGAACCTGCCCTTCACCAGCACGTCGATCGAGGGCGGCAGCGCGTTGCCGTTCTTGCGCTGATAGCGGGCGACCGCGTCCGCGATCTCACCGCCGCGGAACAGCAGCTCCTCCTCCTTGTCGTTCCTGGAAAGGTAGCGCCAGTACGGGCCCGCCGCCGACATCAGGATCAGCATCAAGGCCACGGTGAGCATCAGCGCCACCAGCGCGTAGCCCCCCTGGCGGGACCACGACGCCGCCGGCCGCGTCACTTTTCCTTCCCGGTCTTGCCGGCGGCCCCGGCCCCGTCCGGGCCCTGCGGGCGGTAGCGCGCGAGGACGCTGCGCACGTAGCCTTTGGTCTCGGCGTAGGGCGGAACCCCCTTGTACCGGGCGACGGCGGCCTGCCCGGCGTTGTAGGCGGCGAGGGCCCGCGTGAGGTCCCCTCCGTACAGCGAGAGCAGGGCGCCGAGGTGGCGGGCGCCGCCGTCCAGGTTCTGCTCGGCGTCGAGCGCGTCGGCGACGCCGAGCGAGCTGGCCGTCCCCGGCATCAGCTGCATCAGCCCCTGCGCGCCCTTGCGTGAGACCGCCTTCGGCTGGAAGGCCGACTCCACCGAGACCACGGCCAGCACCAGCGCCGGGTCGAGCCCGTGCCGCCTGGCGACGGCGGTGGCGAGCGCGCGCAGGTCGTGGCTGGAACCCGCCGCCAACTCGTCCAGCACCTCGTCCGGGACGAAGCCGGTGACCGCGGAGGACGGCACGCCCATCTCGCCTCCACCGCGCAGCACCAGCACCACCTCGGCCCCCTCGGCCCGGTGCGAGGCCAGCTTCAGCACCTGCCCGTTGGCGAGCAGGGCGATCTCCGCCCGCGCCGTGCCGGCGAGGCCCGGGACGAGGACCAGCGCGAGGAGCAGTCGGCGCACCCGCCTACCTTTCCGCCATCGCCGAAGCCGGAGTGTAGTCGATGTAGACGTCCACGGTGTTCCCGGTGGTCACGCTGCCCGTCGGCAACGAAGCCGTGACCGTGACCGCCTTCTGGCTGGTGCCGTTGAGGGCGCGGGTGTTCAGCTGGTCGAAGGCCTGGCCGTTCGAGTCCGTGTACTGCGGGATGCCGCCGCTCGCCAGCGTCTCCTCGAGCGCCGCGCCGCTCCCGCTCGCCGGCGCCACCGAGAAGATCACGGGGACGTTCTGGACCGGGTTGCCGGAGGCGTCGAACACGTTGGCCACGATGGTCGCGTGCCGCGGCGTGGTGATGCGGTCCGGGTTGGCGGTCACCACGACGCGCGCGGCCAGAGCGCTGCCGACCGCGATCGAGACGGTCGCGCTGCCTGTACCGGAGGCGGTGGAGACGATGGTCGTCTCGGTGGTCGAGCCCGGCGTGGTGGTCGTGGTGGTGGAGTTGTTGTTGGCCGGCGCCGCGCCGCCCGACCAGATGGTGATGTGGGCCGTGCCGGAACGAGAGTCGGACACGAAGTTCGCGCGCGCCATCCCGTCACGCGTCTGCACCGAGTCGTCGACCCGGCCGATGTCGGTGAAGAAGTAGACGTTCGTGCCGTCGTGGACCAGGTTCCCGTTGGGCATGGTGATGAGCGCCGTCACCACGGCCGTCCCTCCGTTCGCGATGACGAACGGCGGGTTCGCCTGGGCCCAGATGTTGGACCCGCCCGGCGCCGTCAGCGGCACGCTGCTGCAGCGGACGAGCGCCCCGATGGCAATCACGCCGGCGACGAGCCACACCGCCCGCCTTGTCCGCATCGCCGTCCTCCGCGCCGGGCCCGTCACGGTGTCACCACCGCCCGTGCGGGCGCCGGCAGCGCGGGCTGTTCGGTCGCTCCTCCCGCGCGGCCCACGGTCAACGACTCCACGCTCAGCACCGCCGAGCCGGGCTTGAGCCCGCGCACGCTCAGCGCCGCCACCGCACCCGACCCGGAGGCACCGGCCGCGCGGGTCAGGCGCACCCGCAGCGTGCCGGCCTCCAGCGCCTGCTGCTTGCCCACGGGGCTCCCGTCCAGGGTCAGCAGGGACCCCGCCGAGACGTCGGTCACCTGGAGCACGGACGGATCGTACGACACTGTCATGTCGATCGACTGTACGTCCCGGGCCCCGACCAGGACAACCGCCACGCCCCCGCTCTGGCCCGCCCGCAGCGAGATCTCCGTCGGGCTGAACAGGGCGGCCGGCGGACGGTTGTCGGTGCCGGGAGCCGTGGCCGAGACCGTGGGCAACGGGCCCGCCGTCGTCGTGGCCGGGGGGGTCGTGGCCGCGGCCGCTTCCGGCAACGCCGTAGCGGGCAGCGCGCCGCTGCTCGTCGGCGGGGTCGTGGCGCCGGGCGCGGCCCCCGAGGTGCCGGGCGCACCGGTCCCGGCGGCTGGCGCCTCGGGCGCGAACAGTGGCGGTCGTGCGCCTTCGACGTGCGGCACCTCCTGGGTGCCGACCCGCATGGGAGCCAGGTCCTCCTCCGTGATCCGCGGCCCCCGCACGATCCGTGGAGTGATCGACATCAGGACCTCCATCTCGTCGCGCTTCTTGGAGCGGTTGCCGAACAGCTTGCCGATCACGGGCACGCTGTCGATCCCGAGAGCGCCGGCGAACGAGGTCACCTCGTTGCTCTGCAGCATGCCGCCGATCAGCCCGGTCTCGCCGTCGCGCAGCCGCAGCAGGCCCTTCACGTTGCGGGTGTTGAAGGTCGGCACCAGGATCGGGTTGGACTCGCTGCCCACGTTCTGGTTGGTGCCGAGAGAGCTGAACTCGGCCACCATCTCCAGCTGGATGTCGCCGTTCGCGGACACGCGCGGTGTCAGCGTGAGGTTCACGCCCACGTTGCGGTAGTTGAAGCTGGTCGCCGGCAGGTAGCCGCCGGTGGCGCCGCCGTTCAGGCCGACCGTGTAGCTGGTCACCGGGATCGGCACCTCGGTGCCGATCCGCAGCTCGGTGGGCTTGCCCTCGGCGGCGCGCAGGCGCGGGGCGGCGAGGATGCGGGAGGTCGAGTCGTTCTGCAGAAAGCGGACGAAGATCGTCGAGGGCAGGCTCAGCACCCAGTCCGCCTGGTTCAGCGAGGAGAGGAACTGCGGCCGGATGTTGAGCACGTTGCCGGCGCTGCCGGGGGCGCCGCTCAGCTCGCCGGCGGCGCCGGTCGGCGACAGGGTGGCCGCCACCTGGTAGTTCGAGAGGTCGATGCCCCACTGCTTCAGGCGGTTGCGGTCCACCTCCAGGATCTGCACCTCCACCATCACCTCGCCGCGGGGCTTGTCGTTGAGGTCGATGATGCGCTCGGCCATCGCCACCTGCTCGACGGTGCCCACCACGGTGATGGCGCCCAGGCCCACGTTGCCGACGACGCCGGTGGGTTTGGCCAGCGACTTCACCAGGTTGACGGTGTCGTTGACCTCGGCGTTCTGCAGGTAGAACGTGCGCAGCAGCAGCTCGTCGTAGGCGAGGCGCTTCTGGCGGTTCTCGGGGACGATGATGATGGTGTTCGGGTCCACCACCTTGTAGAAGAGCCGGTTGGCGAAGGTGAGCTGGTCGAGGGCCTCCTGGAAGGTCACTCCGGTGAGGTTCACGTCCACCGACTTGTTGGCCGGGAACGTCTCGTCGAAGAGGACGTTCACGTTCGCCAGCTTGCCCAGCGTCTCGAACACCGTGCGCGGGTTGGTGGCCTTGAACTGCAGGCGGATCTTGTCCTGTGCCCGGGGCGAGAGCACGGGGACGGGGAGGCGGGCCGCCGCCTGCGCGCGGGCGCGCCGCGCCTCGAACTCCTCCCGGTCGCGCTGCTCCGCCTCCTGCCGCAGCATCCGCCGCCGCACGTTGGCGAGGTCGTCCACGGCCGCGCGGTTCTGCGGGTCGTATTTCGAGGCGATCTCCAGCTCCTCCGCCGCCTTCGGCCAGTCGTTGGCGGCGATCGCCCGCCGCGCGAGGTCGTAGTGGACGCGGCTCGCCTGCACCTTGGCGGTCTCCAGCGCGATCTTGTAGGCGATGTTGTTCGGGTCCTTGTCCGCCGCCTTGGTGTAGCGGGCGACGGCGAGGTCCCATTCGCCCCGGTCGCGGGCCTCCTGGCCCTGGCGGTAGGCCCAGCGCGCGGCACAGCCGGATCCCAGCAGGAGGGCCACCAGCGCCGCCCCCAGCCGGATCGCGCGAAGTCGTCCCATGGCGCCCCCTGGCTGCGTCACCACTCGTTGTACGGCGTCCCCGCCAGCGACTGCTCTTCCGACGCGCTCTTGACGTCGTAGACGCCCGGCTGCTCGTTGGGGCGGTCCGGATCGGGCTCCGCGAACACCGGCACCCAGTCCGCCGCCTGGGTGAAGGGATCGACCGGAAGCTTGCGCACGTAGCCGTCCTGGACCAGTGCGTCGAGCGCGGCCGGGTACTGCCCCTTGTCCACGTAATACTGGTCGATGAGGTCGCGCAGGCGGAAGAGGTTCTCCGCCAGCACCGCCTCCTTCGCCTTGATGGTCGCCACCTTGTAGTTGGGCAGCGCGATCGCGGCCAGGATGCCGATGATCGACACCACCACGATCAGCTCGATCAGGGTGAAGCCGCGCCCACGGCGGCCCGGGTCACCAGGTGTTGTAGGTCGTCCCATCCAGCGCCTTCGCCGTGCTCTTCGAATACACGTCCCAGACGTTCTCGCCGCACCAGCTGCTGCTCTCCGGCTCGTCCTGGTAGCAGCGCAGGCCCCACTCCTTGGTACCGGTCATGGGGTCCACCGGGATGCGCCTCAGGAACTTCAGCTTGCGATCGGCGGTGGCGCCGACCCGGTTGACCCCCTTCACGAGAATCTCCAGATCCGGCGGGTAGCCCTCGCTTCCGACCTTGACGTCCGTGCCCCCGATCTGCCCCTGGTCGACCGCGTTCTTGTAGCGGTTGATGGCCTCGCGCAGGTTGCGCAAGTCCCGCCGCAGCTCCAGCTCCCGGGTCCGCTGGATCGCCACCCGCCCCAGCGGGAGTATCGCCGAAGCCAGGATCACCAGGATAGCGGCGGTCGCCACCAGCTCCAGGTAGGTGACGCCGCGCTGCCCAGGCCTACCGCGCACGGCCGCTCCTGGTCCGCACGCCCTCATCGAGCTTCAGGTAGGTGCTGAGCTCGACCCGCAGCTGGGCGTTGCCGCCGCCGACCCTGCCGCCCTGCATAGAGACGCCGTCGACGGTCAGGAACCGCGGCGAGCGCTCCACCTCGCCCAGGAACGACACCAGCTGCTCGTAGCTGCCCTCGAGCGGCAGGGTGATGGCCAGGCGCTCGAGGGGGGTTCCCGCCACCGGCTGGCGGCTGTACCCGCGCGGGCCCGGCCGCAGGCCCGGCAGCCGCGCGAGGTCCTCGACCGTCTCCAGGGTCGGGACGAGGTCGGCCTTCTCCGTGCCCGCGTACCGCGTGTAGAAGCGCTCCAGGTCGCCCGCGTTCGCGCTGATCGCGGCGGCGCGCTCGCGCAGCGCGGCCGCCTCGGAACGCTGACGCCGCACAGCCGCCCGCAAACCCTCCGCGCGCACGGCGGCATGGCGCTGGCTGTGCTCGCGGGGCAGCGTCCAGGCGGCGAACTCGACCAGGTTCAGGGCCGCCAGCGCGGCCGCTGCGGGCACCAGCCAGCGCTGCCACAGCGGCCGCACGACGCTCATCGCCGCCCTCCGCCGGCCGGCGGACCGCCGACGTAGCGGACGCTGCAGCTGATGGCCACTCCGTCGGGGCCGGGGCTGGTGCTGTCCAGGAAGGGTCCCTCGAACTGCGGGCTCGCCGACAGCGACTTCACGAGGGCGATGGGATCGGCCGCCGTCTGGCCGACGGCGCTGAGCCTGAGGAAGGTCGGACCCTCGTCGCTGGTGGGCGCCACCGACACCAGGCGCACGCCGGCAGGCAGGGCGGCCTCCAGGGCGGCGAACAGGCCGGTCCAGGAGAACCTCCGCCGGTCGACCAGCGCCTTCACCGTCAGCCATTCCTTGAGCTTGTCGTCCGGCAGCGCGGCCCCGCGCAGCGTCGCCGTCTCCGTCCGCAGCCGGACGAGCTCCCGCTCCAGGCTTTCCGCCTCGCGCTGGAAGTCGCGGGCGCCGCCCGGCCGCAGGTCGAAGGCAACCAGCGCGTGGCGGACGGTCAGCGCGCCGAGCAGGACGCAGGCGAGCGCCAGGAGCGCCGTGGGCAGGCGGTCGTTGCGGAGGGGGTGGCGGGCGAGGTTCAGCGGGACGCTCACGCCGCCCTCCGCAGCGCCGAGGCGGCGGCGCCGGCCACGGCCTGTGCCGCCTCACCCCGCTCCCCGATGCCGAGCGCCGCCCAGGGCTCGAGCAGCCGGGGCGCGGTGCCGAGCGCACGGCCCAGCACCGCCACCGCTTCCTCGCCCGGCCACGCCGCCGAGCGCACCACCACCTCCTCGAGAGCGGTGCCCCCCAGCCTCTCGCGGTGGAAGCGCAGGGTCCCGGCGGCCTGCCGGGCCACCGCTTCGGGGCTCGCTTCTCCGGGCAGCGTCCGCACCAGCAGCGGCATCTCGCGCCGGAGGAGCACGAAGGAGACGTAGCTGGTGTCCCAGTTCACCAGCAGACGGTCCCCCTGCGCGGGCGAGGAGGCCAACGCGTCCGCCAGCGCCAGGCCCGCCGCTTCCACCAGCCCCGGCCGGTAGCCGAGGGCCTCGACCGCGGCCTCGTAGCCCGCCACCACCTCCTCCGGAGCGACGGCCACCAGCACCTGGTCGCCCGCAGTCCTCCAGCTCAGGCGCGCGGACCGCACGTCGAACGGCAGCGCCTTGTGCAGCCGGAAGCGGACCGTCTCCTCGGCCTCGCGACGGCGGCCGCGCAGCCCCTCGCCGGCTACCAGCACCAACCGCACCGCGGGATCGGGCAGCACCAGCGAGACCACGCCTGTGGAGAGGGCGCCCACGCGCTCGAGCGTCGCCCGCAGCGCGGCCTGCAGCGAGGCGGGCTCCAGCACGTTCGGCCTGGTCAGCGAGACCTCGAGCACGCCCGGGGGCAGCTCGGTGCAGGCCGCCGCCGCCAGCGACAGCCGGCCGCGCCCTTCCACCAGGCGCACCGCCGCCACCGCCCGGGGCCGCACCTCGACCGCCAGCAGCGGCAGCGGCGGCCGCGTGAACACCCGGCCCAGCCAGGCTCCGCCGCGGCGCAGCCCACGGGCGAGGGCGCCGCTCACACCACCTCCACGAAGGTGACCTTGTTGATCTCCTGCAGCGTCGTCCTGCCGGCGAGCGCCTTGTTCACCGCCGACTCCCGCAGGAAGGTCATCCCCTCCTCGCGGGCGGCGCGCTTGATGTCGGCGCTCGAGCGCCGCGCCAGGATGAGCTCGCGGATGGTGTCGGTGACGTCGAGCAGCTCGCAGATGGCGGTGCGCCCTTTGTACCCGGTCCCGCCGCACTCGATGCAGCCCGCCCCCTCGTAGAACGGCACCTCGGCGTACACCTTGGGGTCGAGGCCCGACTCCACCAGCAGCTCGCGCGCCGCGCGCACCTCGCGCTGGCAGTGGCTGCAGATGGTGCGCACCAGCCGCTGCGCCTGCACGCAGTTGAGGGCGGAGACGAAGTTGTACGGCTCGATCTTCATGTTGAGGAACCGGCCCAGCACGTCGATCACGTTGTTGGCGTGCACGGTGGTGAAGACCAGGTGGCCGGTGAGGGCCGACTGGATGGCGATGTCGGCCGTCTCCGGGTCGCGGATCTCGCCCACCATCACCTTGTCGGGGTCGTGGCGCAGGATGGAGCGCAGCCCGCGGGCGAAGGTGAGCCCCTTCTTCTCGTTGACCGGGATCTGGGTGACGCCCCGCAGCTGGTACTCGACCGGGTCCTCGATGGTGATGATCTTGTCTTCCTCGGTCTTGATCTCGGAGAGGGCGGCGTAGAGGGTGGTGGTCTTGCCCGACCCGGTGGGGCCGGTCACCAGCACCATCCCGTACGGCTCGCGGATGAAGCGCCGGAAGCGCGACAGCTCCTTGTCGTCGAAGCCCAGCACGTCCAGGCGCAGCGAGGCGAACTGCTTGGAGAGGCTCTCCTTGTCCAGGATGCGGATGACCGCGTCCTCGCCGTGCACCGAGGGCATGATGGAGACGCGGAAGTCGATGGGCCGGCCGCCGAGCTTGACCCGGAAGCGGCCGTCCTGGGGCACCCGCTTCTCGGCGATGTCCAGCTCCGACATGACCTTGATGCGGCTGATGATGGTCGAGTGGTGCTCCTTGGCGATCGGCTTCATGGCCGGCTGCAGCACGCCGTCGATGCGGTACTTGATCACCACCTCGGTGTCGCGGGTCTCGATGTGGATGTCGGAGGCCCGGCGGTTGAGGGCGTCGAACACCGTCGAGTCGACCAGCTTGATGATCGGCGACTGGTCCGCCTGGATCTTGTCGATGGACAGGACCTCGTCGCCGTTCTCGTCGTCGCGCAGGATCTGGATCTTGAACGACTCCGAGGCCTGCTCCAGCACCCGCTGCGTGCCCTGGCCGCGCTTGAGCGCCTCCTGGATGGCGGAGGGCGTGCCCACCGCCGGCTGGATGGGCATCTGCAGGATCAGGCTCAGCTCGTCCACCACCCGGATGTCGCTGGGGTCGGCCATCACCAGGACCAGCCGGCACCCGTCGCGACGGTAGGGCAGGAAGGTGTAGCGGAACATCAGCTCCACCGGCACCGACTTCAGGATCTCGGGGTCGGGCGCGAAGGAGGCGACGTCCACGAACTCCAGGCCGGAGGCGGCGGCCAGCGCGCGGGCTTTGTCCTCCTCCGAGCTGGAGGCGAGGGCCCGCGAGGCCTCGTCGGCGGGTGCGGGCAGGCTGGGCTGCTGGGCCAACGAGCTCACCTCGTCTGGATGGCCGAGATGGCCTGGAACATCGGCAGGTAGAAGGCGAGCAGCATCCCCGCCACGATCACCGCCATCACCACCAGCAGCACCGGCTCCACCAGCGACAGCGCCGTGGCGATGCTGGTGTCCAGCTCCTCGTCGTAGAACTCGGCGACCGCGTTCAGCATCTCTCCCAGCGCCCCCGTCTGCTCCCCCACCTTCACCATCTCCAGAGGCAGCGCCTCCAGCATGCGCGTCGCCTCCAGGGCGCTGGTGAGGCTCGCCCCCTCGCGGATGCGCCCGGTGGCTCCACCGACGGCCAGCGCCATGGCCCGGTTCCCGATCGACTGCGCCGCCACCTCCAGCGCGTTCAGCAGCGGCAGGCCGCCGGCCAGCAGCGTCGCCAGCGTGCGCGTGAGCTGGCTGGTGGCGTACATCCGCATCAGCCTGCCGAAGTACGGCAGCCGCAGCAGCAGCCGGTCGATCGCCACGCCCGAGCGCTCGCGCCGCGCCCGGTAGACGACGGCCGCGGTGAGCACCAGCAGGCCCAGCACGATCCAGATCAGGTCCCGCTGGATGGCATCGGCGAGCGCCATCAGCATCCGCGTCGGCAGCGGCAGGCTGACGTTCAGGCCCTCGTAGAAGCCCTGGAACTTGGGGATGACCACCACCAGCAGGATCACCACCAGTGCCGTCATCACCGTCAGCAGCACGATCGGGTACACCGAGGCGGAAACGGCCTTCTTGCGCAGGGCGCGGTTGAGCCGCAGGTGCGAGGCGAAGCGGCGCAGCACCACGTCGAGGTTGCCGGCCCGCTCGCCGGCCACCAGGCTGGCGGCGAGCATCGGCGGGTAGAGGTCGCCCTCCTGCCGGAACGCGTCGGAGAGCGCCACCCCGGACTTCACCTTCCCGCGCACGGAGGCGAGCGACTGCCGGAACAGCGGGTCGCGCTGCCGCTCGAGCATGATGTCGAGCGACTGGAACAGCGGCAGCCCGGCCTTGAGCAGGGCGGCCAGCTCCTGCGCGAACATCAGCAGCAGCGAGGGGTTGACCCGGCGTCGGCGGAAGCGCAGCTGCCCCAGCCCCAGGCTCCGCCGGATCGAGAGCAGGTAGAGGCCCTGCTGGTCCAGCTCGGCCCGGAGCGCGCGCTCGTCGGGGGCACGGAAGCTCCGCTCGACGACCTCCCCGGTGGGCGTTCCGACACGACAGACGTATTCCATCGCGACCCAGCGCAACGACTGTATCAGGCGGACGCCTACTCCACAACCATCAACGACTTACGCCTGGGCACACCGTGCGCGGCGTCACGTCGGGTCGATGAACTTGTACCCCATCCCGTGGATGGTGAGGATCCAGCGGGGCTCGCTGCCGCTGTCGCCGATCTTGGCCCGCAGCTTGGCGATGTGCGTGTCCACGGTCCGCGTCGACGGGTAGCTCTCGTAGCCCCAGACGTCCTCGAGCAGCTGGTCGCGGGTGACGGTGTCGCCCTTGCGCTCGATCAGGTACCGCAGCAGCTCGAACTCGCGCGGGCTGAGGTCGAGCGGCTGGCCTGCCTTCGTGGCCTTGTAGGCCTCGAAGTCGAGGTCGACGTCCGCGAAGTGGTACTTGGGCAGCCGCTTGCTCCGGCTCTCGGTGCGGCGCAGGATGGCCCGCACCCGCGCCAGCAGCTCGCGGATGGAGAACGGCTTGGTGACGTAGTCGTCGGCCCCCAGCTCCAGGCCCACCACCTTGTCGATCTCCTGGCCGCGCGCCGTCAGCATCAGGATGGGGCCTTCCCAGCCCTCGCCGCGCAGCGTCTTGCAGACCTCCAGCCCGGACATCTTCGGCAGCATCACGTCGAGAACGATCAAGTCGGGCTTCAGGGCGCGCGCGCGTTCGAGGCCCTGCTGGCCGTCGGTCGCCGTCGTCACCTCGTAGCCCTCGAACTCGAAGTTGTCCTTCAGGCCGAGGACCATGTCCGGCTCGTCTTCGACAATGAGGATCTTGCTCATGACCGTTCCCGTTCGACCCTTCCCCGTGAGGACGTCGTGATTCGCTGTTTCAGGCAGGTGGCACCGCCTTCGTCATCGTACCCCGCGGCACGCCGGCGACCTGCGCCTGCGGCGCCGGCAGGACCGGCAGCACCAGGGTGAAGGTGCTCCCCTCCCCGGGAGTGCTCTCCACCTCGATGCCGCCGCCATGCGCCTCCATGATATGGCGCACCAGGGCCAGGCCCAGGCCGCTGCCCTTCGTGGTGTGGACCAGGCTGCTCTCCGCCCGGTAGAACTTCTCGAAGATCTTCTTCTGCTCGGACTTCGGGATCCCGATCCCCCGGTCCGAGACGGAGACCCGCAGGCTGGCCCCCTTCCGGCACGCCGAGACCCGGATCCGCCGCTCCTCCGGGCTGTACTTGATGGCGTTGTTGATGAGGTTCAGCACCGCCTGGGACAGCGCCTCTGCGTCGATCTCCAGCTCCGGCAGGTCGTCCGCGATCTCCAGCTCCAGGGTGAAGCCCTGCTGCTCGATCTGGAAGCGGTAGGCCTCCACCACCTCGCGCACCACCGCGCCCACGTCGCCCGGGGAGAGACGGTACTCCTTGCGGCCCGCCTCGATGCGGGAGAAGTCGAGGATGTTGTTGATGAGCTGCGTCAGCCGGCGGCTCTCCTTGTTGATGATGCCGTGGTACTGGCGCGCCTTGTCGGTGTTCGGCACCCGCCCCAGCTCCAGCGTCTCCGCGAACAGCCGGATGAGCGCCAGCGGCGTCTTCAGCTCGTGGCTGACGTTCGCCACGAAATCGCTCTTGAGCCGCGACAGGCGCAGCTCGCGCCGGACGTTGGCGAACACCAGCCCCAGCCCGGCCAGCAGCATCAGGTCGATGAAGCCGATCAGCACCGTCTTGGCCAGCGCCAGGCGGCGCACCTCCTGCTCGATCGAGCGGTCACGGTTGCGCAGCTCCAGGCGGACCCCCTCGAAGGAGGGCGCGCTCATCACCCGCTTCACCTCGAAGTTCTCGTTGCTCTTGGTGGGCGCGTTCTCGTAGAGGACCGCGCCGTCGGTGTCCGTCACCCGGATCACCCAGGTGTGCTGCGGGTTCCTGAACTCGTGCTCGAAGAACTCGCGCACCAGCTCGCGGTGGGCGTAGGGGCAGGAGAAGCGGAAGCGGACGACGCCCAGCTCGTCCCCCCCCGGGGTGGTGAGCGGCACCGCGTCGTCCTCCTCGCGCAGCACGGTGGGGGCGATGCCGCCCAGGGCGTCGCTGAGCGCGCGCATCTCCGGGTGGCTGCGGGGCGCGGCGCCGTCCAGGCGCGACGAGGACCAGGCCTCCAGGCGGAAGGTGTCGAACTGCACGTCGCCCATCCCCGACGCGCGGAGCGCGCGACGGATCTCGGCCGGGCGTCCCTCCAGCAGCCGCTCGGGGCCGACCGCGCGCGCCGCCTGCAGGGCCTTCTTGCGGGTCAGCGCCTCCAGGCTGTCCTCCACGTACCCCAGCAGCTGGTCGGCCTGCTGCAGCAGGCTCATCTTCAGGTACTCGCGGTGCTTCGGCACCGCGTTGAAGGACATCACCGAGAGGGCGACCGACGGCAGCAGGACCGCGCCCACGAATATCGCGACGATCCGGCCCCGGGAGTTGGAGACCCCCGCCACGCGGTTCTGCAGGCCCGTCATGTCCCGAAGAACTCTAGCACCGGGCGGGCGCCCGCCTCAGGGCCGCCGCCGGTTAAACGATGTTGACGGGCGGGCGCAGGCAGGCGGCGCCCATCGGCTAACATGGTCCTCGCGATGGCGAGGAGCGAGGCGAGCGGGAAGGTGCTGGCGACCAACCGCAAGGCGTTCTTCCGCTACGAGGTGCTGGAGCGGGCGGAGGCGGGCCTCGCCCTCGCCGGGACGGAGGTGAAGTCGATCCGCGACGGCGGGCTGAGCTTCGCCGACTCCTGGGTGGAGTTCCGGGGCGGCGAGATGTTCCTGATCGGCTGCCGCATCGCGCCCTACAGCCACGGCAACCTGATGAACCACCTCCCCGAGCGCGACCGCAAGCTGCTGCTCCACAAGCGTGAGATCCAGAGGCTGGGCGGCCGTGCCAGCGAGCGCGGGCTGACGCTGGTCCCCCTGCGCGTCTACCTCAAGGACGGCCGGGTGAAGATGGAGATTGGCCTCGGCCGCGGCAAGCAGATGCACGACAAGCGCGAGGCGATCCGCCGAAGGGACGAGGAGCGCGACGCCCGTCGGGCAATCCGCGGGCGCAGGGACTAGCTCAGGGGTTGACGATCGAGTCCCACACCCGCACGCGACGGCTGCTGTCGATCGCGGCCAGCGAGGCGGACAGCGCCTCGAACGCGGTCAGGTGGGAGGCGTCGAGGGTCTCGAAGTCGCTGAGACCGTCCTCGAACTGACGCCAAGGGCGTCGGGCCCGCGGTGCCTGGGCCGCGGCGGCGGTCGAGTTGCGCGCCCCGTGGAGGACGATCTTCACGCCGAAGCCCAGCATGGTCAACCAGAGCCGGAAGCGCTCGGCGCCCCCGACCAGCAGGCGGTAGCCGAAGCCGGTGACCGAGCCCAGGACCCGGAGCCTGCGCAGCCGGTAGACGGCGCCGGTCGGCGGAGGCAGCGGCTGGATCGCACGGACCATCCGCGAGTAGACCCGCATGCCGCGCAGGCGAGTCAGCCGGTCGGCGCTGGCATCCTCGAGCACTCCGAGCGCCGCCCGCAGCACGTCGATCGCCTCCTTGGTGCGTCCGGTCTGCAGCGCGCGGTCGGCCGCGTCCAGCGCCTGCCGGGCGAGGGCGGCGTCGAGCTCCATCTGGCTGCGCAGCGCGGCGAGCGCCCGCCGTGCCGGCAGGTTCAGGATGAAGTGCCAGCGGGCGATGGTGGCGGCGCGGTTGTAGCGGCCGAGCGTGTAGCACAGCGCGGCACAGCCGACGGTGCAGAGCGTCAGCTCAAGCATGGGCATCGACGGCCTCCTTCATGGGCTGCGCGCGCGGTCCTGCCGAGGCCCCGCCCCCCACGGCCGGAGGCAGCGCGACGCTCGGCTCGGGGCGCCAGACGGCGTAGTTCCAGAAGAGCAGCAGCACGCCGTACCCGAGGGCGTCGAGCGTCCCGAACTGGGAGACGAAGCCCCAGCCATGCCGCTTCAGCAGCCCCATCAGGGTCACGTAGAAGAGCAGGTAGGGAGCGAAGCCCAGCATGATGGCCCGCTGCCAGTCGCGGATCGGGATCTCGTAGTGGACGACGACGAGCGCCGTCGCGGTCAGCAGCCAGACGGCGCCCGTGGTGATCTTCGGCTGCCAGTCGAAGACGTTGCTGTACGACGCCGTCCGCAGAGCCGCGATGATGACGACCGTGCTCAGGCCGAGAACGGTCGCCAGCACCGCCCGGGCCCTCTGCCAGGCTCCCGGGAAGGCAGCGAACACGCGCCAGGCCAGCTCGAGTGCGATCGCCATCTTCAAGACGTCGTACGTCCGCTGCTTGACGAGCCAGAAGGAGGGAGTCAGGAACTGTGCCGGCCACACCGATTGCAGCACGTTGCTGACCAGGATCGCCACGACGTACACGACAAAGCTCCAGCACTGGCCCAGCTTCCCGCGCAACACCACGCCGGCGAGAAGCGCCAGCAGCGCGACTTTCGTCGCGTGCCCGAGGGCCAGTGCGAGGCTCATGCCTCGGTCGGCAGCTTCTTGTAGAGCTTGGGGACGTGCTTGCGCTCGATCCCGAAGCTGCGCAGGCGGAGGTAGACGGTCCGTCGGGTCACGCCCATCAGCCGGGCCACCTTGGCCAGGTTCCACTCGTTGCGCTCGAGCAGCCCGAGGAGCTGCAGCTTCGCCTCTTCCGCGGGGCTCGTCTCGGGGATGCGCACGGGGCCCGTGACCTCGTCCGCGGCCCGCAGGGCCTGGGCGATCGCCGTGCCGAACACACGGGCGTCGGTGACGGTCTGGCCCTCGGGCTGCGCGAGATAGAGGGCGCCGACCATCTCGTTCTCGAGCATGGCGGGGAAGATGGCAAAACCCGGCTCGACCACGGAGCGGCCGCCGGACAGGATCTGCCGGTGGTCTGCCCAGCGCACGGGCAGCTCGGCGAGAGCGTTGAGCGGGAGGCCGGCGCTGATCCACGCCTCCACCTGGCCGTCGCGGACGCGCAGGATCGCGCCGCCGTTCGCCTGGTGGATCTGGATCAGCCGGGTGAGGATGCGGTCGGCCGCCCGACGGGGGTCATCCGACACCAGCAACGCGAGCATCGAATCCACACTGTTCACGGCCGGGAATATAGCGGACTCGGGTCAGGAATTCACCTTGAAATCGGGTGTCGACGGGGGCAAACTACCGCCTGGGCGTTGACACATTAGTTACAGTTACTATACATATGGGTTACTGCGGCACGAAACGCGGTAACTCTCCATAACGACGAGAGCTACACAGGAGGTCGCATGCGTCTGCTCTGGACGTGCATCCTCGCGACGGGTCTGTTCCTTGTCGGTCTGGAGGTCTACGACAGCCAGACGACCCCGGGCACCACCACGACCCAGGGCGCCACCGTCACGGCTCTCGAGGATGGGATGCCGATGCCGACACCGACGCCGCCGAAGAAGACCCAGTAGCCCCGTCGCGTCCTCGGGAGCACGACCGCCTGATCGCCCGGTCAGGGGGTCGTGTGCCGGCACGGGGGCCGGGTGGGGTGGCCTCCCGCGCGCAGGTCCGTCTCAGACGACCCCGACCTTGACGTTGTGGATGGGGGGGAGCGAGTCGAACAGGCACTCGAAGCTCTCGCCGCCCTCTCGCCCGATCCAGAGCTGGCCGGTGGTCGTCCCGAAATACAGCGCCGGCGTCCTGAGCCGGTCGATGGTCATGGCGTCGCGCTGCACCGTGAAGTAGCTCTGCTTCCTCGGGAGGCCGTGGGAGAGCCGGCTCCAGGAATCGCCGCCGTTCTGGCTGCGCCAGATCGCGGGGGCTCCGCCCGGGCAGGTGCGCGTCGCGGGCTCGAGGGGGAGGACGTAGACGGTGTCCGCGTCGTGGGGGTGGACGACGATCGGGAAGCCGAAGTCCGAGGGCAGTCCCGCGGCGATCGAGCGCCAGGACCGGCCGTAGTCGTCGCTGCGGAGCACGCCGATGTCCGGTCGCGGCCCTCCGGGACCGGTCCAGTCGGCCCAGCCGCCGTGGTTCTGCAGGTAGAGCCGGCCGGGCGCGTCCGGGTGGCGCGCGATCTTGTGCACGCACTGCCCGAACTCGGGATGGGGATCGGGCGCGAAGCCGGCGCCAATGCCCTGGTTGGAGGCGTGGAAGGTCCGGCCGCCGTCCTCGCTGAGGTAGTGGCCGCCGGTCGAGATCCCCACGTGCATACGGCTGCCATCGCGGATGATCGTGTGCAGGCAGAGCCCGCCCGCGCCGGGCTGCCACTTGCGCGCGTGCTCGTGGTTGCTGAGGCCGGGCACCATCTCCCAGGTGTCGCCGCGGTCGTGGCTGCGGAAAAGCGAGGCGGGCTCGACACCGGACAGGAGCTCGGTCTCCCCCTCCCCCGCCTCGAGCGACCAGATGTTGGCGAGCGCCCGGCCGTCGTCCTTGGGGAAGGCCGGTGCGGAGGCGGTCTCCTGGAAGCTCCTGCCGAGGTCCGTCGAGGAGAGGACCTTCATCCCGAAGAACGGGTTGCAGCTCGAGGCGTACAGCCGCGGCGTTCCGCGGTCGTCGATGAGCGTCGAGTAGACGGGGACCCCGGGCCCGAAAGGACCGCGCAGCGCGAAGCTGCGCCGGGCCCTCGCCGCCTCGGCCACGAACACGCCCTTGCGGGTCCCGATGGTGAGAAGGACTCGATCCGGCATCATCAGCCTCCCGAAACCGCCGGCAGGAAGGTGAGCACGTCGCCGGCGCGGAGCGGCGTGTCGACACCCTCGAGGTCGCGGACGTTGTCCGAGTTCACGAACACGTTCAGGTGGCGGCGCACCGCCCCCGTCTCGTCACAGAGGTTCCGGTAGAGCGCGGCCTGCTTCGTCTCGAGCTGTCCGAGGGCAGCCCTGAGCGTGCGGGCCTCGATCGAGAGCCTCGACGCCCCGGCACAGTACGGGCGCAGCGGACCCGGCAGATGGATCGTGACCACGGGCACGGTCGCCATGGGTTGTGGGACGAGAGACCCAACGTACCACAGACGACGGCCCCCGCGGCCGCCCGATCAGCGACGTCCCCTCCCCGCCCGGGGCGCGGCCCGACCCGCCTTCGCGGCCCACCGACCGGGCGGCGGAATGGCCGAGCGTCGCGCCGGGCCGCAGAGCCGTCCGCTCCCCCTACCGGGCGATTCGGTGGCCGATCATCGGGCCGCCATGCCGAACGGTCTGCTGCACGTCGCCGGCGCCGCGTGGAGTCGGCCTGACGATCTCACCTCGGAGACGCGAAGAACTCGCCGGGAGAAGAGCCGGTCCGCGCCACCTCGAGGGACGGCGTCCTCTCGCCGCCAGCCATGCCGCGGCGTGCGCGGCTATGGCTGGTCGACCCAGCCCAGATCGAGGAACCACTGCCGGCGTCGCTCCTCGAGCCAGCCGTCGTTGCGGTGCGCGTCGACCCAGGTGTTGAGGTAGGCCAGGAACTCGAGGTCGCCGCGCCGCACGGCGAAGGCCTCGGTCCGCCTGCCCAGCGGCGCGGCGAGCGGCGCGACCAGCTTGTCCGGCGCCAGCTTCAGCGCAATTCCCGAGCGCGGCTCGGCGAGCACCGCCGCCTTCACCTGCCCCGACTGCAGCGCCGCGCCGAGCGCGCTCCAGTCCGCGAGCTCGACCAGCTTCGCCTTGGCGAACAGTCGCTTCACGTGAGGGGCCAAGACGCCGCCCGCGATGTAGCCTACGCTGACGTCGGGCCGGTCCAGGTCCTCCGGGCGCCGCCAGCCCGCCGAGGCCGCCTTGTCGGCCACCAGCACGATGTCGTGGCGGGCCACCGGGTCCGAGAAGTGCGCGAACAGCGCCCGCTGCGGCGTCGCGGACAGCCCGCCGGCGATGACGTCACAGTCGCCCTCGACCAGCGAGGGCAGCAGGCGCGCCGACTCTTCGACCACGTACTCCACGCTGACGTTCAGGTCCTCGGCGAGCTTGCCGGCGAGGTCCACGGAGAAGCCCTTGAGCTTGCCCTCGGCGCCGTGGATCACCCACGGCGCGTGCGGCGGGACGCAGGCGAGCAGCTTCCCGCGCTGGCGGATCAGCGTCAGGCTGTCGCGGCTCGGCTTCGACGCAGCCGCGGGCGTCTCGGCCTGCGCGAGGACGACGGGGGGCGCCAGCAGCAAAGCGGCCAGGGCGACGACGTGTGCCTTCTTCATGGCGTCCTCCTACTCGGTCCGCCGGAAGTGCATGCGCTGGCCACCGCGCCAGGCCAGTCGCAGGTGCTGGTCGCCGAAGCCCTCGCGGTCGACATCGATCCGGGTGCCGTCGTCCAGCACGATGTCATCCGCACCGCGCCAGCGACCCCGCATGCCGCGATCCCAGCCCCAGGCTTCCCAGCGCACGGCACCGTCCGGGTACACGGTGAGGCGCACCGGCCGCCCCTGCCAGTTGTCGCGGCTCTCCCAGCGACCGACCGCCCAGCCCGGCACCGTCCAGCCGTGTTCGGCCGCCGGGCCCCAGCCCCCCTCGCCGCTCCAGCCGTCCCGGCCCCAGCCTTCGTGCTCGTGCCTCGCGCGGGGATTGACCAGGAACTCGGCCTGGCAGCCGTGGTGCACCCAGACGCCGTTGCGCTGATAGCCCCAGTCCCGGCCGTAGTCACAGCTGCTGATCACCGAGAGCCTGCGGACGAGCTGCACCTCGAAGACCGGCACGTCGACGGCGCAGAAGTGGAAGCGATAGTTCTCGCTGTTGCAGCGGATCTCCTGCGCGGCCGCCGCCCCTGGCCAGGCGACGACGACCGAAAGGAGCACGAGAACGCCGGAGCCGGCTCGAACCGCCATCGTGAACCTCCCGCGCGAGCGCCGGCGAGCCCTCGCCCACCGCCGGCACCGCCAAGCATAAACCAGCTGTCGACACCAGCAGCGGAGCGTCGACCAACAGACCGCAGCGTCCACGTCCGCGGCGGCGCCCGTGACCGGAGCCTTCGGCCGGTCGTTGCGGCAGACGCAGTCGGCTGCTAGGATCCCTGGTCCGCCATGACTCCGTCGCTCACGCCTCCGCGCCGCGTCCTTCTCGGGATCTCGCTCGTCTGCTTCGCCAACCTGCTGCTCGAAGTGGTCCTCACGCGGATGTTCTCCGCGATCATGTACTACCACTTCACCTTCCTGGCCATCTCGCTCGCCCTGCTCGGTCTCGGGGCGAGCGGCGTCTACGTGTACGTCCACTCCGACCGCTTCTCGGGCCAGGCCGTGGAGCCGGAGCTCGCCCGCTACGCGCGCCGCTTCGCCTGGGCGACCGTGCTCGCCCTCGCCTACGTCGTCGCCAACCCCGTGGCCGGGACCGCCGAGCGCGCGGGCGACGTCACCCTCTCGAACTACGTCGTCCTGCGGCTCGTCCTGCTCATCCTGGTGACCGTGCTGCCCTTCTTCTACGCGGGGATGGTGGTCTCGCTGGGCATCGCGACGTACCGGCGGTCGGTCAACCGCGTCTACGCCTTCGACCTCTTCGGCGCGGCCTGCGCGGCGGTGCTGGCGGGGCTCCTGCTGAGGGCGCTCGGCGGACCCTCTGCCGTCGTCCTGGTTTCGGTCGCGGCCTCCCTCGCCGCCGCGCTGTTCGCGGGAAGCGGCCGGACGCGCCTGCTCCCGTTGCTCGCCTCCGCCCTCCTCCTCGTCCTGAGCGCCACGACGTCGCTCTTCGCCCTGCCTCCCATCAAGGCCGAGGCGGGCCAGCTCCTGTTCGAGGCCTGGAACGCCTTCTCGCGGGTGACCGTGGTCGCGCTGCGGACGGGCGCCCTCGAGATCCAGATGGACGCCGCGGCGGCGACCCGGGTGAGCTCGCTCGAGTCGGTGCCGCCTCGCCGGGAGGCGGTGAGCGCCCTCGGCCTCGTGCTCTACGAGGCAGCCGCGCCGGAGGTCCTCGTGATCGGTCCCGGCGGAGGGCTCGACGTCGCGTATGCCCTCCAGGCCGGGGCCCGGCGCGTGACTGCGGTCGACATCAACCCGCTCATCACCCACACCGTGATGAGCGAGCGCTTCAAGGCGGAGAGCGGGGGTCTCTACCAGGACCCCCGCGTCGACCTCGTGACCGGCGAGGGGCGCAGCTTCGTGCGCCGCTCCCGCGATCGCTACGACCTGATCCAGGCCACCCTCATCGACACCTGGGCCGCCACCTCGGCCGGCGCCTTCGCCCTCACCGAGAACAACCTCTACACGATCGAGGCTTTCGACGACTACTTCGACCACCTCACGCCGCGGGGGGTGCTCGCCTTCTGCCGGTACTACCGGGGCGATCCGGAGACCGTGCGCCTGACCGTGCTCGCCGCGTCCGCCCTCGAGCGCCGGGGCGTGCCCGCCGGCCGGGGCCGGGACCACCTCTACGTGGCCTTCAAGAGGGGGCTCGCCATCACCCTCGCCAGGGCCACGGCTTTCACCCAGGGGGAGCTCGACCGGCTCGACGGCGCCTCGCAGGCGGGGGGCTTCACGGTCGTCCTCTCCCCGCGGACCTCCGGCCACTCCGAGCTCGAGCGCCTCGTGGACGGGGGCTCCGGGGGCGAGGCCGTGCGGAGCTATCCGCTCGACATCAGCCCTCCCACCGACGACCGGCCGTTCTTCTTCTACTTCGGCCGTGCACGGGACCTCGTGGACCTGGGCGGGCGCCTCTCGGCCACCCGGCTCCGGAACCCCGCGCTCTGGGTCTTGATGGCCGTGGCGCTCACGGTGACCGTTCTGGTGGTCGTCTTCGTGTTCGTGCCCCTCGGCATGTACCGGATCTCCGCCCTCCACGCCAGGGGGCACGACGCGCACTCGCGCCACGGCCTGGGTCTCGCCTATTTCGCCCTCATCGGCCTCGCCTTCATGGTGGTCGAGATCGGCCTCATGCAGAAGCTGGTGCTCTTCCTCGGCCACCCGACCTACGCGTTCATCACGGTCGTGTCGGCCATGCTCCTGGGTGGCTCGACCGGCGCCCTGGCCGCCGAGAAGTGGGCGGGCGGGGACCCGGGGCGGCTGGTCCTGCGGGCGGGGGCAGCCCTGGCCGTCCTCGTGGTCGTGGCGGCCTTCGCCTCGGACGCGCTCCGGAGCGCCATCGTCTGGCCCATCGCCGCCCGCATCGCGACCGCCTTCCTGGCCGCCTTCGCCCTGGGCGTGGTGATGGGGGTCATGCTGCCGACCGGCGTGCGCATCCTCTCGCTCCGCGACGCCCCGCTCGTCCCCTGGGCCTGGGGGGTGAACGGCGGCATGTCCGTGATCGCGACGGTGGCGGCGACCGTGGCCGCCATCCACTTCGGCTTCACGCCCACCCTCGTCGGAGGCGCCGTGCTGTACGCGCTGGCCGGGACGTGCGGCTGGCGCGCGGCCGCGCTCGCCGCCGCGAGCCCGGCCGACCCCGCCGACTCGCCCGCGGGCGACTGAGATCCTCATCCCTTCCGTCCCTCGGTCGCACAGACACGCCACGTCTCCAGAGGAAGACCCCGCGGGCGTCGCTCCAAGGGGGCAGCGAGACCGCGTACGCGAGAACCCTGGCACCCAATCGGTGACTTGCGGCAGTAGCCCGATCCTGCCGGCGTCCGCCCGACGGCAGCCCCCGACCAGTTTCCTCAGCTAGACCCGCTGTAGCGCGCGTGAGGTGACTGGAACGTGGGGGAGGTGAGCGGTCCGACCCAGCAGATCATCCGCCGGGATCATCTTCCCGAGTCGCCAGAAGCGCCACCCCGATTGCGATGAGGAGGATTCCTTTCACGATCTTGAAGCCGACGATCCAGGCCAGCGGCTGGCTTCCACGAGCGCTCACCTCGCGCCGGCCAGACGCCATCCGCGCCTCCCACCCTTCGACGTCTCTCGAACGCCGGAGACACCTGCGAAGCACTGCTTCGCGTCGATGCCGTGCTCGGCCCAGGCGGCATACGCCGCCGGACGGCGTCGTCGTCAGGGGATGATCAGTGGCAGCAGACTGTGCAATGCGAGATCGCATCCGAAGTGAATCGCCATCGCAGATTCGAGGCCATGTCTCCAGTAGAACCAACCGCAGGGAATGGCTACGACGCTGTTGAGGACGACCGCCCGCACCACGACGAGCGGGGTGACGACGGCCAGGTGCCCGCTCATCGGAAGGTGCATCAGTCCCATCACCACGCTCGCCACCACGATCGGGATCCAGACGCCCACGGCCGTCGGCTTCTCGTCCGGGGTCCGTCGGATCCTCCAGCCCACCCAGACCAGGAGGGTCATCAACGCGTAGCGCATCGCCACTTCCTCGTCGATCCCGCCGTAGATGCAGGCAAGCAGCCGCGACCACCACACCGCCTGGTCCTGCGCGCGGGTGATCGCTTCGATGAACCGGCCGAAGGCCCAGCGGTCCAGCAGGAAGATCACCACGCCGGACGTCAGTCCGATGAGAAGCGATTGCAGGGCGACCCCTGCGAACCCGGGCGCCGTCGCGCCCGCGACTCGTGCCGAGATGAACGGCGTCCCCAGGCCGACACGATGCGAGAGAACCAGGCCGAGGAACACCAGCCCTGCGAACACGATGGTGCTCTGCGCCAGGACGAGGACGATCAGCATCTGCCTCGAGAGCGACGGTGGCAGCGCCTCCCTGAGTTGCACGTTCGTCGAGACGTACGGGACCACACAGAGCGCCCCGACGATGCATGCGAGCCACAGGACCAGAAACGTCTCGTTCCGCTCTTGTCCCCTGACTTCACCCCTTGCGCCCTCCTGGAGCGTCGATCCCCGTGGGCACGGCTTCCGAACCGATCCCATGCCCAGACCCGCTGCCAGCATCGGCGGGGCGCACTGGCGCGACCAAGCCCAGCCTGGCTCATCGAGCCTCGGCCATCGCTCCTCGTCTCGACAGGCTGATCGCGTACTTCGCGACAAGGTTCGCATCCATCTCCGGGTCGAAGGAGAACGTGACGTACTTCGCGTCGTCCGCCGCCAGCTCGATCCTCACTCTGGTACGGCCGATCTCCTGGCCTTCCTTGTCGAACGCGCGGGCGACGAGGTCTCCGGTGAGCGCTTTCGCCGCGATCAGGTAGACGGTGAAGCCCTTGCCCCGGGCGTCGCCGCCCAGCGACCTGGCGACGGTCTTGGTGAGCCCTCGGTCCCTCAGCTCCTCGGACAGCTCGACCGGCACGGTCAGCGCTACCCCGGCGCCGACGCCAGAAGCGAACTGCGTCCAGGTCTCGCCGACCTTGCTCCCCGCGCGCCTGGCGAGGCTCTCTTCGCCCTTTGCCTTCTGGCCTTCGCCGCAGCACGACACCATGAGGGTCGCGCACAAGGCACAGCACAGCGTCACCGGCACCCGCATCTCCCCTCCAGACTCTCCGTGCTGGGACGGACGACCGACCATCGTCGGCAAGGGGGACCTACGTCTTCTTGATCGCCCTCGCCACGACCACCAGCAGCACCGCACCCACGGTTGCGACGACGATGCTGGAAATCGTGCCGCCTGCGTGGAATCCGACGAGCCGGAACAGGAAGCCCCCGACGAAGGCACCGACGACGCCGAGCAGGATGTCGCCGACTACGCCGAAGCCCGACCCCTTGGTCAGTTTGCCGGCCAACCACCCCGCGACGAGCCCCACCAGAAGGAACCACAGCAAGTGCATGACCCACCTCGCTCGTTTGCGTGCCGACCCGATTCTAGCGCCGCGTTGCCGGAGCGGTGCGTTCACCGTTCTCACGCCGGCTGTCGGGCCGCATCGTCGAGCACGGAATCCTACGGCTCTGGCGCATCCCTTTCGGCCATGGCTACGAGCCACATCTGCTTCACCTGATGACGCCCACGGACCATGAACACGAGGAACGCCGCGATGGCGATGCTCCAGTAGACGAGTTGCTCTATCCGACTGTGCCCGAGGTGGAGGATGGTCCTGACCAGGATGTCGCCAACAGCGAGCATCACGGCGAACACGACGAGCTGCGCCACGCAGGCAGCGAGTTGGGTGCCGTTGCGATCCCGGGACCCACGCCCAAGCGCAAGACCCGCCAGGTAGATCGGGATGCCAAGCCAGCTAGTCCACGCTTGGGCCAGCAACTGGGCCGAGAGCACACCCCAGATCGGCAAGGCCACCACCCACCACCTCATCTCTTGCCTTCCGGCTCCGATCTCAGCCGCTTGCCATCCGGCGTAGCAGCCCACCAGATCGCATCAACCCTCCACACCAGTCCAAGTACCGTCGGTGAGTCGGACGAGGCGATCCGCTCATGTCCGATGGTGACACACTCGATGCAGACACGCGCCGTCACCTGATCGCGAACCGACCCGAACGCGCCAGCATTCCTTCGCCTCCTCGGGTGATGTCGCCCGACCCAGGTCGCTCACACCAAGCGGGCTCATCCGCGCGCAGTGACATTCAGACCGGTTCGGGAGAATGCGCTGTCCCGGTTTCTTGAGTGTGGAGGTGAACAATGAGACCTGCCGTGTGGCGCCTCGCCCGACCTTGGACCGGCTCCAGGCCGAGGTAGGTGACGGCCTGGACGTCGCGCGATTCTCCAAGTTGTTGATTCTGGTACGCCCGATAGGGCTCGAACCTATAACCTTCGGCTCCGGAGAGAGTGGAACGGGGTATTTGGTGGAATTCCACGGACCGTCCTGAAACGCATGACGTCGCGCAACTCCTCTCCACGTAAGACTAAACATCGATTCGTGGCATTCCGTGGGGTTCCGCTCCATCTCGCCAAGAATTTGTCCCCGATTTGTCCCCGCGCGTGCTACGTTCGGCAGAGGACGCCCGCACGCCATGCCGAAGGTTCGTATGTCGCCCCTCTGGATCGCCGGTCTCGACGCCAGCGAAGACACGGAGTGGATCGACACCGAGCAGCGCGGCCTCGTCCTGCGCGTGCGCGCCGGGCAGATGGTCTGGTTCGTCCGCTACCTCTTCGAGGGAGAGGCAAGGCGCTACCGCATCGGCGATCACCCCGAGATCGGTCTCTCCGGAGCGCGCAAGCTCGCCGCCGTCGTCCGCGGACGTGCGGCAGGCGGCGAGGATCCCCAGGCCGAGCGACGCGCGAGGCGCGATGCCGTGCGCCTCCGCCGGCTGGGCGAGACGGTCGACGCCGCCGTCTGCACCTGGCTGAAGGACCGCAAGCAGGGACCGCTCGGGCGCTGGCGGGATGGTCTGGACGGCGGGTCCGCCCGGGCTTCCCTACCGCATATTCGGCGGCTCCGACGGACGCTCGGCAAGAAGCTTCTGTCCGAGGTCACCCCGAAAGACATGGAGCGCTTCATCCTGACCCCGAACGCACCTGCGACCCGGAACCGCGGCCTGTGCGCCCTCAGGGGCTTCTTCGGATGGGCGATCCGAATGGGCCTGATCGAGAAGGACCCAACGGCCGGCATCGCGAAGGAACACGAGGTCGCGCGAATGCGCGTCCTGTCGGATGACGAGATCCGGGCCTTCATCCGCGGATTCGACGACAGCCGCTACGGGCGCGCTCTCCGACTCCTCTTCCTGACCGGCCTTCGCCGAGACGAGGTGCTCAGCCTCGAGTGGCGGTGGATCGACATGGCGCGAGGCGTCGTCACCCTTCCGCCCGAGGCCGAGAAGATGGGCCGGATTCGCGACGAACTGCGCCGCGTCGCCCTCTCGCCGCAGGCTGTCGATCTCCTGAAGGAGCAGCGGCAGGCCCTTTTCGCAGAGGGCATCCGTTCGGAGTTCGTGTTCGCCACGATTACCGGCGAACGACCTCACCCCGACTCCCTGAAGCAGGTTCTCTATCGGCTGCGCGGACGTCGTTCGAACGGCCTGCCGCCCTCGAAGGACAAGAGAGCCAAAAGGCGCGTTGCCGTGATTCCCGATGACGTCAGGATCCACGACATCCGCCGCACGGTGGCCGACGCCCTGCTCAACCGCATCGGCGCTCCCCCGTGGGTCGTCGATCATGCGGTCCTTGGCCACGCCCGCCCGAAGCTCCTCCGGACCTACATGCCGACCCTGCCGCTCAACGATGCACGCGAGGCGTTGACGAAGTGGGCTGAGGAACTCGCGCTCATCCTAGCGTCCGGTCGCACCGGAACGTCAGCGGAAACGCTGCCGGACTCGTCCGTTGCAGGCTGAACGCACCAGCGGCCGGCTCAGCTACTACTCCTGAAGGTCGCGGAATCGCCCGCGCCGTGCGCTGGCGTGGGCACTTGGCCTGTTGTGGCTGTGGACGCCGATATCATGGCGACCTGGGCCAGACGCTCGTGGCAGGAGGACGCGGCTACACCGTCGTCGGGGTTGCACTCGGATGGCACTCGAACGCTGGCACGGCGCGGCGCGGCCCAGGAAGGGTCGGAGGGACGCCTATCTCGCCAGCTCGCCGGCGACGTCGGTATGGATGCTCGACAGGGCCGCGACGCCGCGCGGATCCAGGGGCCCGCCACCGCACCGTCCCGGCTGGTGCGCAGCAGAAAGACCAGGTAACGCAGGCCGTACGCGAGCGGGACGAGCTCGGCGATCTCCGCTGGCCGCGGGTGACGGGGGTCTGCTGGTGCCGGCGGCGTGAGACTCGGCAGCTTCCGTACTTCCTTGCCGAGGGTGTTCTCGTTTGTCCAGGCCAGATAGGTCAGGACCATCCGCCCGTCCGGCTAATGCGGCAACTGAGAGCCCAGACTTCGCAACTGCTGCAGAGCTTGCTCGCCTACTCCGGCTTGCTCACGTGCGAAGACCTCTTGTTCCCCACGAATGGTTGTCACGGCGCCTGCGAGCCGCCGATACTGCGCCGACCACTCGGACGACGGCGACAGGAGCTTCCTCGCTGAGATCGCGTAATCCCCGAAGGTCGACAGCATGAATTC
>DATKME010000031.1:0-44090 GCA_035542035.1 Vicinamibacteria bacterium
GTGGACGACCTGGCTGGTGCCGTGGACTTCATCCTCGCCTTCGCCGTCGTCCACGAGCTGCCCGACGCCGCCGCCTTCCTGGCCCAGGCGGCAAGGGTCCTCAAGCCGTCAGGGCGGATGCTGATCTCCGAGCCACGGCTCCACGTCTCGCAGGCGCATTTCGACGCGACCGTGCGCGCCGCGGAGGCGGCGGGCCTGCGGGAGGAGGACCGGCCGGCGATCGCCGCCAGCCGGTCGGTGCTGCTGGCGCGGGCGGGGACCGGCGAACGCGCCGCGTGAAGCCGCCGCGCGCGCTGCTGCGGGCCGCGGCCGTCGCCCTCTCCGCGGCGAGCCTGACCGTCGGCGTCCTCTCGCTGTACTTCGCGGGCGCGCAGGGCGCGAAGATGAGCGAGGAGCTGGGCCTGCCGGACGACCACCTGCTCGATCCGCCGGTCCGCCTCGCCTTCAAGATCCGCGGCGCCGAGGCCGGGGGGGTCAGGGTCGGCCCCGTCGACCGCGAAGGGGCAGCCGAGCGGGCCGGCCTGCGAGAGGATGACGTGATCGTGGCGGTGAACGGCCGCTCGCTGGCCGGCTCTGCCGCTCCCTTCCTCGCCGCCTACCGCGCCGCCCGCCCCGGCGATGTGATCGAGCTGACCGTCGTGCGGCCCGGTGAGGCGTCGCCGATCGGGCTGCGGGCCGTGTTCGTTTCGCGCCCGCTAGGGCTGCGGGTGATTGCCGGGGTGCGGGTTGTCTACCGCACCCTCGCCTTCCTGCCGCTGGCGTTTTTGGCGGTGGCGCTCCCGGTTCTCTTCCTGCGGCTGGAGGACGTGCAGGCGTGGCGCGTCGCGGCACTGCTGGTCAGCATCGCCGGGGTCACCTCGGCGGCGGCCGCCGACGCCTCGCTCGCCGCTCCGGCGCTGGCGCTGGTCTATGCGTACCGCGGGATCTGCTCCGGCCTGATGTCGTTCTCGTGTTACCGGTTCTTCTGCGCGTTCCCCGCCCGCTCGCCGGTCGACCGCCGGCTTCCCTGGCTCAAGTGGGCCCTGCTCGGGCTCGGGGTGCTGTTCGCGCTCGGCGGCGCAGGCGCCGGACGGCGCGGCGCCCCCTGGCTGCCGGCAGTGGTCGCGGCGGCGCTCGGCACCCCGCTCAGCCAGGCCCTCTGGTACGCCTACAACTACGGTGGGATCGCCCTCGGGCTGGCGGCTCTCGTCGCCACTGCCGCCTCCAACCCCAGCCGGGACGCCCGCCTGAAGATCCGGGTGATGGTCTTCGGCGCAGTGGCCGGGCTCGGCCCCGCCGTGGTGCTGAACTTCCTGGCCGACCTCGGGCTGTGGGATCGCGCCTCGACGCTCAGCACGGTCGCGTACCTGACGGTCTTCCTGTTCCCGCTCTCCTTCGCCTACGCGGTGGTGAAGCACCGGGTGCTCGAGCTGCCGGTGCTGCTCAAGCGCAGCGCCCGCTACCTGCTGGTGAAGCGCGGCTTCTTCCTCCTGCTGGTCCTGGTCGGCGCGCAGGCCTCGGCGCTGTTCGCCGTCTGGTTGAGCCGGGGGTTCCGGCTGGAACCCCCGCTGGCGACCACCGGCGGGGTCGGTTTCGGGTTCCTGCTCGCCGCGGTGTCGGCGCCCGCCATTCGCATGGCCACCCGGCTCATCGACCGCTCCTTCTTCCGTGACGCGTACGATGCCCGGCTCATCCTGGAGGAGCTGGCGGAGAGCATTCGCACCGTCACCGCTCGCGACGAGCTGGCGGCGCTGCTCCGGCGCCAGCTCGACCAAGCGCTGCACCCGGGCGGGATCGTCGTCTACCTCGAAGCGGACAGCCGGCGGCTGCGCAGCGACGACCCGGGCGTGCCGGCGGCGCTGCGTGAGATCGAGGCGAGCTCCCTCGCCCAGCTGGCGAGGGAAGACCGGCCGCGATCGGTCGGCGCGCAGCGCGACGACGTGACGCGCTCGCTGCTGGCGGCGCTCGCACCCGAGTGCCTGGTGCCCATCGTCGGACGCGAGGCCCGCCTGCTTGGCCTGGTGGTGCTGGGCCAGAGGCTCTCGGAGGAGCCGTACGCGCGCGACGACGAGCGGCTGCTCGCCTCCGTCGCCAACCAGGCCGGCATCGCCCTCGAGAACATGGCTCTCGCGGCGCGGATCGCCGAGCGGCTGCAGGCGGAGCAGCGGGCGGCCCACGAGATGGAGCTGGCGCGCCAGGTGCAGGCCCGGCTGCTCCCCGCCAGCGGACCCCCGCTCGCCCACCTGGAGTACGCGGGCCGCTGCGTGCAGGCGCGCGCGGTCGGCGGCGACTACTACGACTTCATCGACGCCGGCGAGGGACACCTCGGCCTGGTGCTCGCCGACGTCTCCGGCAAGGGCTTCCCCGCCGCGCTGCTGGTCGCCAGCCTGCACGCGGCCCTGCGCAGCCAGACACCGGCTCGTGATCTCCCGGAGCAGCTCAACACCGTCAACCGGCTCCTCTACGAGGCGACCGAGGCGAACCGCTACGCGACGGTGTTCCTCGGCCTCTTCGACGACAGTTCCCGCCGGCTGCGGTACGTCAACTGCGGCCACAACCCGCCGCTGCTGCTGCGAGCGGACGGCTGCGTGGAGAAGCTCCTGCCCACGGCCATGGTCGTCGGGCTGGTCGAAGACTGGAGCGCCTCGACCGCGGAGGTCGCCCTGTGTCCCGGCGACGCCCTGGCGATCTACAGCGACGGCATCACCGAGGCGACGGACGCAGGCGGGGAGGAGTTCGGCGAGGAGCGCCTGCTGCGAGCCCTCCAGGACCGCCCTGCCGCTGACCCGAAGACGTTGCTGGACCTTGTTTTCGACGAGGTCCGGCGCTTCGCCGAAGGGGAGCAGGGCGATGACCAGACGCTGGTGATCGCGCGCGTGCGCTGAGGCTTCACCGCGCTCCCGCCGCCCGCGCTGTCACACGGATGTCATGGCCGGGGTGCCATAACATGGAAGAGGAGATCCCGGACATGAAGAACCTGCTGGCGGCTGTCGCCGTCCTTGTCTGCGTCACGGTAGCGTGTGGTGGCTCGCCGCCGGCCCAGTCCCAGTCGGGCGGCCAGGCGAGCGGGGGGGCCCTGCTGGTCAACGGGGCCGGTGCGACCTTCCCCTACCCGCTGTACTCGAAGTGGTTCTCCGACTACAGCAAGCTGCACCCGGACGTCCACTTCAACTACCAGTCCATCGGCTCCGGCGGCGGCATCCAGCAGTTCACGGCGGGCACCGTCGACTTCGGCGCCAGCGACGCGCCGCTCACCGACGAGCAGATCGCCAAGGCGCCCGGTGTGGTCCACGTTCCCACGGTGATGGGCGCCGTGGTGGTCACCTACAACGCGCCGATCAGCACGCTGAAGCTGACGCCGCAGCTGCTGGCCCAGATCTACCTCGGCAAGATCACGAAGTGGAACGACCCGCAGCTGGCGAAGGTGAATGCCGGGGTGAAGCTGCCGGACGCGGCGATCTCGGTGGCGCACCGCTCCGACGGCTCGGGCACCACCTACGTCTTCACCAACTACCTGTCGAAGGTCTCGCCGGAGTGGAAGGCGCAGGTGGGCAACTCGACCAGCGTGAAGTGGCCGGTGGGGCTCGGCGGCAAGGGCAACGAGGGGGTGACCGGGCTGGTGAAGCAGAACCCGGGCGCCATCGGCTACGTCGAGCTGGCCTACGCCAACCAGAACAAGCTGCCACTGGCCGAGCTGCAGAACAAGGACGGCGTCTTCCTCAAGCCGACGCTGGAGAGCACCTCGGCGGCGGCGGCCGGCGTCGAGATGCCGGAGGACTACCGGGTCTCGATCACCGACGCCTCGGGCAAGGACGCCTGGCCGATCGCCTCGTTCACCTACCTGCTCGTCCACAAGGACGCACAGGACCAGGCCAAGGGAGAGGCCATCGTCAGGTTCCTCTGGTGGGCGACGCACGACGGCCAGAAGCTCGCGCCGCCCCTCGACTACGCCCCGCTTCCGCAGCCGGTGGTGGAGAGGGTCTCGAAGACCATCCAGTCCCTGCAGGTCGCTGGCAAGCCCGTCGCTCTTGCGCAGCAGTAGCGTCCTCGCCACGGCACCCTCGCCATCGACGGAGCGGGCGCGGGTCCGCTCCGTCAATCTCGGTGACCGCGTCTGGGCCGTCGTCACCTCCGTCTTCGGCTGCAGCGTGCTGGCGGTCGCCGGGCTCGTCCTGCTGGAGCTGGCGACGAGGTCGGGCCTCGCCTGGAAGAAGCTGGGGGTGGTGCAGTTCCTCACCTCGTCCGACTGGGACCCCGTGGCGGGCCTCTTCGGCGCCTGGCCGTTCGTGTACGGGACGCTCGTCACCAGCGCCATCGCCATCGCCGTCGCCGTGCCCGTCGCCGTCGGGCTGGGGCTGTTCCTGTCGGAGATGGCACCCGGGGCCCTGCGCCGGCCCGTCGCGTACGCGATCGAGGTGCTTGCCGCGATCCCCAGCGTGATCTTCGGGCTGTGGGGACTGTTCGTGCTGGTGCCCTGGGTCCGCGGGGTGATCGAGCCGGCGCTCGCCCGGACACTCGGCTTCCTGCCGCTCTTCCAGGGTCCTCCGATCGGGCTCGGCTATCTCGCCGCCGGTCTCATCCTGGCGATCATGATCCTGCCGACCATCTCGTCCGTCAGCCTGGAGGTGCTGCGGACCGTGCCCGCTCCCCTGAAGGAGGGCGTGCTGGCGCTCGGCGCCACGCGCTGGGAGTCGGTGCGGATGGTGGTCCTGCCCTACGCGCGGGCGGGCATCGTCGGCGCGACGCTCCTGGGGCTGGGGCGCGCGCTGGGCGAGACGATGGCCGTGACGATGGTGATCGGGAACACGCCGGAGGTGCATGCGTCGCTCTTCGCAGCCGGCTACTCGCTGCCCGCGGTGCTCGCCAACGAGTTCTCGGAGGCGGTGACGGACCTCCACGTCAGCGCGCTCACGGCGCTGGGCCTGGTGCTGTTCGGCCTGGCGGGCGTCCTCAACGCCTTGGCGCACCTGCTGGTCGCCGCCGTCTCGCGTGGTCCCAAGGGAGCCCCGGCGTGAGCGGGCTGCGCTGGCGGCGGCTGGTCGATCGTTTCTGGACCGTCGCCTGCGGGCTCGGCGTGCTGGTCGCGCTCGTCCCGCTGCTGTCGCTCTTGTGTCTGGTGGTCTCGCGCGGCCTGCCCGGCCTGAGCTGGCGCTTCTTCGTGGCGCTGCCCACCCCGGTCGGCGAGCCCGGCGGCGGTGTCGGCAACGCCGTCGCCGGCACCTTCTACATGGTCGGCCTCGCCTGCCTGTTCGCGCTGCCGGTCGGCATCAGTGGCGGCGTGTTCCTGGCCGAGCGCGGGGACGGCCGACTGGGCGCCACCGTCCGCTTCGTCGCCGAGGTGCTCTCCGGGGTGCCCTCGATCGTGGTGGGCATCGTCGCCTACGGGCTGCTGGTCATACCCATGAGGCGATTCTCCGCGCTGGCCGGCGCCACGGCTCTCGGGATCCTGATGGTGCCGCCGTTGACGCGCGCCACCGAGGAGTTCGTCCGGCTGGTGCCCAACACGCTGCGCGAGGCCTCCCTGGCGCTCGGCGTCCCGCGCTGGAAGACCAGCCTGCGCATCGTGCTGCCGACGGCCTTCGCCGGCATCCTCACCGCCACCCTGCTGGCGGTGGCGCGGGCGGCGGGAGAGACGGCGCCGCTGCTCTTCACGTCGCTCAACAACCAGTACTGGAACTTCCGGGCCGACCAGCCGACCGGGTCGCTGACGGTGCAGATCTTCAACTACGCGATCAGCCCCTACGAGGAGTGGCACCAGAAGGCCTGGACCGCGGCGCTGGTGCTGCTGCTGCTGGTGGGGGCGCTCAACCTGCTGGCGCGGGCGCTGACCCGCGACCGCCGGCCGGGAGTGGCGCGATGAACGACCGATCGGTCGAGCTGCCCCGGCCGCGGCCGCCGAGCCCGGAGCCCCCGGTGTCGCGCACTCGCCAGGGACCGTCGCCGGCGGCGCCGGCCCAGCCGCCCAAGCTCCTGGTCGAGCGCCTGAAGGCCTGGTTCGGCTCCGTGCTGGCGCTGAAGGACATCAGCCTGCAGGTGAAGGCGAACAGCGTCCTCGCGGTGATCGGCCCCTCCGGCTGCGGCAAGTCGACCTTCGTGCGCTGCCTCAACCGCATGCACGAGCTGGTCCCGGGCGCCCGCTCCGAGGGGCGGATGTTGCTCGACGGCCGGGACGTCTACTCGCGCGACGTCGACCCCGTGCAGCTGCGGAGGCGGATCGGGATGGTCTTCCAGCGGCCCAACCCCTTCCCGACCCTGTCCATCCACGACAACGTGGCGGCCGGCCTGAAGCTGAACGGCATCCGCGTCAACCGCAAGGAGGTGGTCGAGCGCTGCCTGCGGCAGGCGGCGCTGTGGGACGAGGTCAAGGACCGCCTGCGCGAGAGCCCGCTGGGGCTCTCCGGCGGCCAGCAGCAGCGGCTGTGCATCGCCCGCGCGCTGGCGGTGGAGCCGGAGGTGCTGCTGATGGACGAGCCGGCGAGCGCCCTCGACCCCATCGCCACCGCGCGCATCGAGGAGCTGATCCACGAGCTGCGCGAGCGCTATACGATCGTGGCGGTGACCCACAACATGCAGCAGGCGGGCCGCATCTCCGACATGACGGCATTCTTCTACCTGGGAGAGCTGGTCGAGATCGGCACCACCGAGCAGATCTTCACCAACCCCAGGGAGTCCCGCACGGAGGACTACGTCACCGGCAGATTCGGCTAGCCATGCCCACCACCCACACCGACAGGCTCTACGAGACCGAGCTCCAGCAGCTCCGCGAGAAGCTGCTGGACATGAGCGCCAAGGTGCAGGCGGCCATCGCCGCCAGCGTCCAGGCCCTCGACGAGCGCGACACCCCTCTCGCCCAGAAGGTCGTCGACCAAGACGTCGAGGTGGACCGGCTGGAGGTGGCGATCGACGACGCCTGCCGGCGCCTGTTCGCGCTGCGGCAGCCGGCCGCCGGCGACCTGCGCTTCATCGCCACCGCGGTCAAGATCGTCACCGACCTCGAGCGCATGGGCGACCTGGCGGTGAACATCGCCGAGCGGGCGATCGACCTCAACGCCGCCGACCCCTTGCCACCCTTCGGCGACATGTCGACCCTGTCGGACCTGGCCGAGGCACAGCTGAAGAAGGCGCTGGAGGCCTACGTCGACCGCGACCTGGAGAAGGCGGAGACGGTCCTCAACGGCGACGACCTGATCGACGCCGTCTACCTGCGCCTGTTCAACGAGCTGCTGACCCTGATGATGGAGGACTCGCGCACCATCCGGCGGGCCACCAGCGTCATGTTCGCCGCCAAGCAGCTGGAGCGCTTCGCCGACCACGCCATGAACGTGGCGGAGATGGTCATCTACATGGTGCGCGGCACGGACGTCCGTCACCCGACCAGCCGCGCATAGTCCTCGGGCGACGGCGGCGTCACGGCGGTGTCACCGGGCCCGGGCATGCTCAGGGGCCATGCGCACGATCGGTCCGTCCTGGTGGACCAGGAGAACGAATTCCAGCGGCTGCTCGCCCGCGAGGCGGAGACCGCGGCGGCACGGGTCGGCTTCGCCCTGGAGACGCGGGCCGCCGGGATGGGCGGTTATGCGCTGGGCGCGCAGCTGCGGCTGGTGGACGGCTGGCTCGACAGCGAGGCTCCCCCGCAGGCGCTGCTGGTCCTCGCCGCTCGTGACCGCGGCCTGGCCCGGACCGTCCGCTCGGCCGCGCGCCGCGGCGTCCACTGGATCGCGCTCAACCGGACCGAGGACGACCTGGAAGCCATCCGCCAGGAGTTCCCGCAGGTGGTGGTGGCGACGGTGTGCCCCGACGAGACGGCGACGGGACGCCTCCAGGGCCGCCTGGTGCGCACGGTGCTGCCGCAGGGCGGCTGCATCCTGTACGTGACGGGCCACAGCCGCACGCTGACGAGCCGCGATCGGGCGGCCGCCTTGAAGGAGGCGCTGGCGGACGGACCCTACGAGACCGTTTCGCTGGAGGCCGGCTGGTCCGCCGCCGAGGCCTACCAGGCTGCCGGCGGCTGGCTGCGCATCGCGCTGCGCGCGCGACGGCAGCTCGATGCGATCGTCTGCCAGAGCGACACCATCGCCGAGGGCACGCTGCGCGCGTGGGAGCAGGCGCGCTCCGAGCTGGGTCGCCACGACCTGCGCCCGCCGGTTATCGGCTGCGACGGCACGCCCGGGTTCGGCCAGGCTATGGTGGCGGACGGCCGGCTGACGGCCACGGTGGTCCTGCCGCGCGCCGCCGCGACCGCGGTCAGCCTGCTGGCGACCACGCTCGACCGCGGCACGCCGATGCCTCCGCTCACTTCGCTCGCGGGCTGGGCCTGGCCGGAGACGCTATTGAAGCTGCCCGCCTCGGCGTAGTGGGCGGTCGTCAACGAAGCAGGACGAGGAAAGCGAGGAAGCCGATCGTCGCCCCGGCCAGGGTGCCGGCCACCACGTCGCTCAGCCAGTGCAGGCCGAGCACCACTCGCGAGGCGGCGATGCTGGCGGCCAGCAGCAGCACGGGGGCCGCCACGGCCGGGTACGCGAGCGCCACCACGGTGCCGACGGTAAAGGCGTTCAGCGAGTGGCCCGAGGGGAAGGAGAAGCGATCGCTGGCGAACCAGCCCAGCGGCTCCACGTCGAAGGCGAGCGGCTTCCGCAGCTCGCACGGGCGGGGCCGGCGGACTCGGCGCTTCACCAGAAAGAGCAGCGCGTTCGAGGTGGCGGCGGCGGCAGCAGCCGCCGCCATGACCCGCAGCCCGCCGAGGCCCAGGGTGGCGAGCAGCACGGCGACCAGCGGGTAGAGCCAGCCGTCGGCGAGCTGGGACACGCTGACCATGAAGACGCGGATCCAGCGGGGGGGCGCCCATTCCAGCACCCGCCCCCACAGCCTGTCGTCCGAGGCCACCACCATCGAGAGCACGGTCACCGCGCCCTCCCCCCTGCCCAGCCGGCTTGCGGCATCGACGCACCTCCACGCAGGTCAGGTCCGCCGCTCCTCGCCAACCTCATTCCAGCGCTCGGGTGTGGCGACCGGGTGATCGGCGTCGGGTGCTGCTGTGACGAGGCTGCCCCCGTGCGTCACGGCAGCGCCCGCCGGCGTTCACGCGGCCGCCGCTCGGCCCCTCTACCTTGGGGCCCAGAGCCGATGAGTCACATGGGGCACATGCGAGGTCACCGGTGCAGTTGTTGACGCGCCGACGCCGACGGCGGCGCGCCGACGGCCGGCCGGCGTGAGATGGCCCTCGCTGCGCGGCATCGCCCGCTGGACGGTCGGGCTTGGCATCCCGGCTTCGCTCCTGACGCTCGCCTGGAAAGGCGCAGACCCGCGCGCGGGGGCCACGCTGCTGGTGCAGGCCGGGCCGCGACTGCCGCTGGCGCTGCTGCCGTACGCCGTGGTGATGGCGCTGGACGCCTTCGGCTGGCGGCTGCTCATGCCGGCCGGCCTGGGTCGGCGCGTGCGGATGGGCAGCGCCTTCAACGCCCGGCTGGCGGGCGAGGCGGTCGCCCAGACACTGCCCTGGGCCGGGATGGCCGGCGAAGCCGCCAGCGCGTGGCTGCTGACGCGGCGCACCGGCGTGCCGGTCGGCCGCGCCCTGGGTGGCCTGGTGGTGAGACGGCTGCTGATGGCCCCGGCACACGGCCTGCTGCTGGCGGGCTCGGCGTTGGCTGCCGTGGCCCAGCCCGCGCTGCCGCTGGCGCTGGCGGCGGCGATCGCCGCCACGGCCGTGTTGCTGCTGGTGGCGGGCGCCGCCGGGACGCGGCTGGTGCTGGATGGGACGCCGTTCACCCGCATCCAGGCGGCCCTCAGCCAGAGACCCTGGCCGCGGGTGCGGGAGTGGACCAGCCGACGGTCGGTGCGGCTCAGCGAGGCCGACCGGGAGACGAGGCGGCTACTGGCTTGGCCCTGGCGGCGTCGAGCGCTGGCAGGGGGCTGCTTCGCCCTGGTGTTCGTGGCGGAGGCGGCCGAGACGCTACTGCTGCTTCGCCTGCTGGGGGTGGCGGTGACGCCGGCGCAAGTCCTGGCGATCGAGCCGGTCGTCTCCTTGGTGCGCTCGCTGGCGGTGTTCGCGCCCGCGGGCCTCGGCATCCAGGACCTCGGTTACGTGTCTTTGCTGTACCTGCTGGGCGTGCCGAACGCCGGCGCCGCCGCGGCGGCGTTCGTGCTGCTCAAGCGGCTCAAGGAGCTGGTGTGGACCTCCGCCGGCTGGACGCTGCTGGTGGCCGCCGACGCGAACGTCCCGCCGGGCGCGGAACTCAGCTGCCGGACGCCGGCCGCCAGCGGCGGCGCGAAGGAGGGCGGGCTTGAGGCGAGAGCGGCGGAGGCTGCTGTTCATCTGCGGTTCGCTGAACCAGACCACGCAGATGCATCAGGTCGCGCGCGAGCTGCCGGAGCATGAGCACGCGTTCACCCCGTACTACTGCGACGGCCTCCTGGACCTCGCCCGCCGCTGCCGGCTGATGGAGTTCACCACGGCCGGAAACAAGCTGGTCCGCCGCTGCCTCGACTACCTCGAGCGCGAAGGACTGCCGGTGGACAGGGGCGGCCGCAACGGCCCTTACGACCTGGCGGTCACCTGCTCCGACCTGGTGGTGCCGCGCAACCTGCGTCGCCAGCCGCTGGTGCTGGTGCAGGAAGGGATCCTCGACCCGGAGGGTTGGGAGTACCGCCTCTGGCGGCGGCTGCCGCTCCTGCCCCGCTGGATCGGCGGCACCGCCACGACCGGGCAGAGCCTCGCCTACGAGCGCTTCTGCGTGGCGAGCGAGGGCTACCGCGACCACTTCGTCTCCCGCGGCGTCCCCGGGGAGCGGATCGCCGTCACCGGCATCCCCAACTTCGACGACTGCCGCCACTTCCTCGACAACGACTTCCCCCACCGCGGCTACGTCCTCGTCTGCTCCTCCGACGCGCGTGAGACCGGGAAGCGCGACGACCGGGCTGCCTTCCTGCGCCGGTGCCTGGACATCGCCGCCGGCAGGCAGCTGATCTTCAAGCTCCACCCGAACGAGGACGAAGAGCGGGCCCGGCGCGAGATCCAGGCGCTGGCCAAGGAGGCCCTGGTCCTGGCCCGCGGCAGCGCGGAGCAGATGATCGCCAACTGCGACGTCCTGATCACCCAGTACTCCTCCACCGTCTTTGTCGGCCTGGCGCTCGGCAAGGAGTGCCACTCCTACTGGGACCTCTCCGAGCTGCGCCGGTTGCTGCCGCTGCAGCACGGCCGCGCCGCCCGCGAGATCGCCGGGGTTTGCCGGCAGGTGCTCCAGGAGAGCGCCGTCCGGCAGCGTGCAGGCTGGGGCGAGGTCGCGGTGGCCGGGGTGGAGGCGCCATGAAGACGCTGGTGGTGGTGCAGGCCCGGACAGGGTCCACGCGCCTGCCGGGGAAGGTGCTGCTGCCGGTCGCCGGAGCGCCCGCGCTGGTGCGCATGCTGGAGCGGGTGGTGGCGGCGCGCAGCGCGTTCCAGCTGGTGGTGGCGACCACCGAGCGGCGGGAGGACGATGCGCTGGCGGACCTCGCCCATCGCTTCGGGGCGTCGGTCTTCCGGGGGCACGCCAGCGACCTGCTCGACCGCCACTACCGCGCCGCCGTCGCGGCTTCGGCGGACGTGGTGGTGAAAGTCCCTTCCGACTGCCCGCTGATCGACCCCGCCGTGATCGACGCCGTGATCGGCGAGTTCCTGGCGGGCGGCGAGTTCGACTACGTCAGCAATCTCCACCCGGCCAGCTGGCCGGACGGCAACGACGTCGAGGTGATGCGCTTCACGGCCCTGGAGCAGGCCTGGCGCGAGGCGCGCGCGCCGCACGAGCGCGAGCACACCACGCCCTTCCTGTGGGACCAGCCGGAGCGCTTCCGCCTGGGCAACCTGCGCTGGGAGAGCGGGCTCGACTACTCGATGACCCATCGCTTCACCCTCGACTACGCCGACGACTACGCCTTCGTGGCCGCCGTCTACGAGGCGTTGTGGCGGCCGCAGCGGCCCGACTTCCGTCTGAGCGACATCCTGCGGCTGCTGGAGAAGCGACCCGAGCTGCGGGAGCTGAACGCCCGCTATGCCGGCGTCAACTGGTACCACCACCACCTGGGCGTGCTGCGGCACGTCCGCGCCGGGGAGACGCGCCAGCCACCGCCGGAGCGCCCTCTGGTCGCGGATCCGGGGGCCAACCTGGAGTCTGGCTCGTGAGCGCGCCGACGCTGGCGACCCCCGCCGCGGGCCGGGAAGACGCCGCACTGCGGGCCCTCGCGCTGCGGGTGCGGGAGCACTGCCTGCGCATGACGCAGGACGGCGGCTGCTTCATCGGCGCCTCGCTCTCCTGCGCCGACCTGCTGGTCCACCTGTACTCGCGGGTGCTGCGGGTCTACCCGGAGGACCCGCAGGACCCGCGGCGCGACTTCCTGCTGCTCTCCAAGGGTCACGATGTGCCCGCCCTCTACGCCACCCTGGCCGAGCGCGGCTTCTTCCCCGTGGAGCGCCTGAGACAGCACCTCAAGACCACGGACTCGCTCTACTGGCACCCCAGCCGCGCGGTCCCCGGAATCGAATTCCACTCCGGCTCGCTGGGCCACCTGCTCGCCGTCGGTCTGGGGATCGCGCTGGACGCGCGGCTGCGGGGCGCGGACAACCGGGTGTTCGTGGTGCTGGGCGACGGCGAGCTCGACGAGGGCTCGGTGTGGGAAGCGGCGCTGGTGGCGGCCGCCCAGCGTCTCGACAACCTGGTGGCGGTGGTCGACCGCAACGGTATGCAGGCCAACTGCCGGACCGAGGAGCTGCTGCCACTCGAGCCGCTCCTGGCCAAGTTCGAGGCCTTCGGCTGGTCCTGCCGCGAAACGGACGGGCACTCGTTCGCGGAGCTCGACGAGGCCTTCGCTCTGCTGCCGGCGCGGCCCGGGCGGCCGACGGCCGTGGTCGCCCACACCGTCCGCGGCAAGGGCGTCCCCAGCCTCGAGGGCCGGGCCGATCGCTGGTTCGCCAGCTTCTCGGCCGCCGAGGTGGAGGCGCTGCTGGCCGAGCTGCACGGCAGCGGCCCTGCCGAGCTGGTGACGCCGGGGACGGTGGTGCGGTGAGTGCCCCGGAAACCTACGCGCAGGCGCTGGTCGAGCTGGCCGGCGATCTTCCCGAGCTGGTGGTGATGACCGCCGAGAACCGCGCCCACCTGCGGCCGCTGCCGGCCGCCCTGGGCGCACGCTTCGTCGACGTCGGCATCTGCGAGCAGACGCTGGTCGGCGCAGCCGCCGGGATGGCGCTGCGGGGCCGGGTGCCCCTGGTGCACGCTCTCGCCACCTTCCTCACCCTGCGCGCCTTCGAGTTCATCCGCACCGACGTGGGCATCGGCCGGCTGCCGGTGAAGCTGGTCGGCTTCGTGCCGGGGTTCCACTCGGAGGCCAACGGCCCGACCCACCAGGCGATCGACGACGTGGCCGTGATGCGGGCGATCCCCGGCATGCAGGTATTCTGCCCCGCCGACCTGCCGGAGCTGATCGAGGCGCTGCCGGCCATCGTCAGAAGCCCTGCCCCGGCCTACGTCCGCTACACCGGTGTGCCCGCCGCGGTGGAGCACCGCCGGCCCTTCGCCATCGGCCGGGCGGAGGTGCTCGCGGCGGAAGAAGGGGTCGCTCTGCTCACCTACGGCCCGCTGCTGGCCGAGGCCGAGCGGGCTCGCCGCCTCCTGGCCGCGTGGGGGGTGCCCGTCTCGCTGGTGAACCTGCGCACGCTGGAGCCGGTCGACGAGGAGGCGATCCTGGACGCGGCCCGCACCGCCGAGCTGGTGGTCACGCTGGAGGACCATCTCCACCGCGGCGGGCTCTACACCATCGTCGCCGAGACCTGCCTGGCGCGTCGACTGGCCCCGCGGGTGCTCGCCATCGACCTGGGACGCTCTTTCTTCAAGCCGGCGCTCCACCCCGAGGTGCTGGCATACGAGGGCTTCACGGGCGCCCGCATCGCCGAGCGCGTCACGGATGCTCTCTGCCGGAGGGATGCCGATGCATGAGATCGCCGCTCCTGCCGAGGACTCGCTGCCCCGGATCTTCCGCTCCAACGCGCTCTATGCCCGCGCGCAGGGCCTGATCCCGGCCGCCACCCAGACGCTGGCCAAGGGCCCCGGCCAGTTCGTCTTCGGGGTGGCCCCCAAGTACCTGCTGCGCGGGCGGGGCGCCCACGTCTGGGACGTCGACGGCAACCGCTATCTCGACTTCAGCATGGCCGTCGGCCCGCTGTCGCTCGGCTACTGCTACCCCGCGGTGGACGAGGCGATCCTGGACCAGCTGCGCCACGGCATCACCTTCTCGCTCATGCACCCGCTCGAGGTCGAGGTGGCGGAGCTGGTCCGCGAGGTGGTCCCCGGAGCCGAGTGCGTGCGCTTCAGCAAGACGGGCGCCGACGTGACCTCGGCGGCGGTGCGCCTGGCCCGCGCGCTCACCGGGCGGGCCAAGGTCCTCTGCTGCGGCTACCACGGCTGGCACGACTGGTACGTCGCCACCACGGACCGCGCCGCAGGCATACCCGCCCCCGTCCGTGAACTCACCTACACGATCCCCTACAACGACCTCGAGGCCGCGCGCGAGTCGATCGACTCCGAGACCGCCTGCGTGATCCTGGAGCCGGTCACCTTCGAGCCGCCGCGGCCCGGCTATCTCGCGCTCCTGCGCCGGCTGTGCGACGAGCAGGGGGCGCTGCTTGTGTTCGACGAGATGTGGACCGGCTTCCGGCTCGCCCTGGGCGGGGCCCAGGAGCATTTCGGGGTCCGTGCCGACCTCGCCTGCTTTTCGAAGGCGGTCGCCAACGGCATGCCGCTGTCCGTGCTCTCCGGGCGGCGCGAGCTGATGCAGCGGCTGGAGCGCGAGGTCTTCTTCTTCACCACCTTCGGCGGCGAGGCGCTCTCGCTCGCGGCAGCCAAGGCCACCATCGAGGAGCTCCGCCGCCACGACGTCCCCGCGCACCTCACGCGGCTGGGCCGACGTCTCAAGGACGGCTACAACGCGATCGCCCGCGATCTGGGGCTGTCTGCGGTGACCTCCTGCGTCGGTTTCGATTGCCGGACCATGGTCACCTTCGACGCCCAGGCCGGAGACCCGCTGCTGCTGAAGTCCCTGGTGCAGCAGGAGCTGCTGCGCCGCCGCATCCTGTGGCAGGGCTTTCACAACCTTTCCTTCTCGCACAGCGACGCCGACGTCGAGCGGGCCCTCGAGGCCTACCGCGAGGTCCTCACCGTGCTCGCCGGCGGGATCGAGCAGGGCGACGTCGGGCGACGGCTGCTCGGCCGCCCGGTCGAGCCGGTGTTCCGCCGGACCTCCAACTTCAACACCCGCCCGGCGCCGGCGGCGGCACGGCCATGAACGCCTTCTCGCTCGAGGGACGCGTGGCCGTGGTCACGGGGGCGGTTGGCCTCCTGGGACGCCGCCACAGTGGCGCGCTGGCACGGGCCGGTGCGACGGTGGTGCTCACCGACCTCGACGAGGCGGCCTGCAGCCGCCTCGCCGATCAGCTGGCCGAAGAGACCGGTGGGCCGGCGGTCGCTCGCGCGGCCGACATCACCCGGCCCTCCGCAGTCCGCAGGCTGTGTGACTCGGTCCTCGACCGCCTCGGCCAGGTCGACATCCTGGTCAACAACGCTGCGCTCGACGAGAAGGTGGAGGGCCCGGGGACGGCGGCTGCGCTGCGCTTCGAGGACTATCCGGTGGAGCTCTGGGAATGCGCGCTGCGGGTGAACGTCACGGGCACCTTCCTCTGCTGCCAGGCGTTCGGCGCGGCCATGGCAGAGCGTGGCCGCGGCAGCATCGTCAACATCGCCTCCACCTACGGCATCGTAGCCCCCGACCAGTCGCTCTATCGCCGGGCGGACGGCACGCAGGCGTTCTACAAGTCCGCCGCCTACCCGACCAGCAAGGGGGCGGTGCTGGCTCTCACCCGTTACCTGGCCGCGTACTGGGGCTCGCGCGGTGTGCGGGTGAACGCGCTCAGCCCAGGCGGCGTGCAGAACGGTCAGGCCCCCGAGTTCGTCGCCCGCTATGCCGAGCGCACGCCACTCGGCCGCATGGCGGCGCCGGGCGACTACGAGGGGGCGCTCGTGTTCCTGGCCAGCGACGCCTCCTCGTACGTGACCGGGAGCAACCTGGTGGTCGACGGAGGCTGGACGGCGTGGTGAGCCGGCTGGCGTTCTCCCCGGCTCCGCAGGCCGACCGGCCGCCCCTGCCCAGCGACGAACTGGTGCGGCGCGCGCGGCGGCTGCGTCTGGTGCTGACGGACTGCGACGGCGTGCTGACCGACGGCAGCGTCTACGTCTCCGCCCGCGGCGAGGCCCTCAAGCGCTTCTCGCTGCGCGACGGGATGGGGGTGGAGCGCCTCCGCGACTCGGGAATCGAGACGGTGCTGCTCACCCGCGAGCGCTCGCCGATCGTGGCCCGCCGCGCAGACAAGCTGCAGGTGCGCCTGGTCCAGGGAGTGCGCGACAAACGCGACGCGCTGCCGCGTGTGCTGGAGCGGGCGGCGGTGTCGCCCCGCGAGGTCGCCTTCATCGGCGACGACCTCAACGACCTGCTGGCGCTCGAGGAGGTCGGGCGTGCCGGCTTGACTGGGGCTCCGGCGGACGCGCAGCCCGCCGTGCTGCGGGCGGTGCACTACCGCTGCGCCGGCGCCGGCGGCTGCGGCGCCTTCCGCGAGTTCGCTGAGTGGCTGCTCTGCCTGCGGGCGGAGTGAAGGGGGATCCATGAGCCGAGCGCTGGTGCGGGTCGGGGACCGCTGGGTGGGCGAGGGTGAGCCGGTGTTCGTGGTGGCGGAGATCGGGATCAACCACAACGGCTCGCTGGAGGTCGCGCGCAAGCTGATCGACGGCGCGGTGCTGGCCGGAGCGGATGCCGTGAAGTTCCAGAAGCGCACGCCCGAACTGTGCGTGCCCCGGGACCAGTGGCAGCTGGAGCGGGAGACGCCCTGGGGTCGCATGACCTACCTCGACTACCGTCGCAGGGTGGAGTTCGGCGAGCGCGAGTACGCGGCCATCGACCGCCACTGCCGCGAGCGCGGCATCCTGTGGTTCGCCTCCTGCTGGGACGAGGAGGCGGTCGCGTTCATGGAGCGGTTCGACCCGCCCTGCTACAAAGCGGCCTCCGCCTCGCTCACCGACCACGACCTCCTGCGCCGGAAGAAGGCGACCGGCCGGCCGCTGATCCTGTCGACGGGCATGTCGACGCTGCAGGAGATCCAGGACGGCGTCGAGGTGACAGGCCGCGAGAACCTGCTGATCGCCCACGCCACCTCCACCTATCCCTGCCCCGTCGACCAGCTCAACCTGAGGATGATCGGCACGCTGAGGCGGCTCTACCCCGAGTGCCCGATCGGCTACTCGGGCCACGAGACGGGCCTGTCGCCGACCTGGGCGGCAGTGACGCTGGGGGCCACCTTCGTGGAGCGCCACATCACCCTGGACCGCGCCATGTGGGGCAGCGACCAGGCCGCCTCCGTCGAGATCGGCGGGCTGATGCGCCTGGTCTCGAACATCCGCGACATCGAGCGTTCGCTGGGCGACGGCATCAAACGGGTGTACCCGGGCGAGCTTCCGCAGATCCAGAAGCTGCGCCGGGTGAAGACCCGCTTCGCCGAGACGGCTTGAGAGCTTGAGACCGCGCTTCGAGGTGGTGGGGCCGGGCCTGGTGATCGGCTGGGCGCTCGCGCTTTGGGTGCTCGAGCGGGTGCGCCCCTATAGCCCGCAGCGCTTCCTGCGACAGGGGTTCTGGACGGACCTCGTCGGCTACACCTTCGTCCAGAGCTACCTGATGGCCCTCGTCATCGGCCAGCTCATTCGCTGGATGGACTCGATGAGCGGCCTTTCCCGGCTGCGGCTGCTGGGGGACTGGCCGATGGCCGCCCAGGTGGCCTTCTTCGTGGTGACTCACGACCTCTACATCTACTGGTTCCATCGATGGCAGCACGCCAGCCCGCTGCTGTGGCGGCTGCACGAGGCCCACCACTCGAACACGAACATCGACTGGGTCGCCGGGCTGCGCTCGCACGCCCTCGAGGTGCTGATCAACCAGACCGTCGAGTTCGCGCCCATGGTGCTGCTGGGGGCCTCGCCGGAGGTGCCGCTGATCAAGAGCGTGATCGGCGCCGTCTGGGGTCTCTGGATCCACGCCAACGTCGACGTGCACACGGGCCGGCTGCAGTGGCTGATCAACGGCCCCGAGGCGCACCGCTGGCACCACGCCGTGGACCGCGAGGCCCACAACCTGAACTTCGCCACCAAGCTCGCGCTGTGGGACCGGCTGTTCGGCACCGCCTGGCTGCCGGCAGGCCGCAAGCCCTCGGGCTACGGCCTGGACGGGGTCGCCTTCCCCTCCGGCTACCTGCGGCAGCAGCTCTTCGCGTTCCGCCCGCTGCCGCCGGAGGTCGCCGCCACGCCGACCTCCTCCTGAGCCGTCGCAGAATAGCCACCGCATCTTGACGCGGTTGCCGCACGGTCGGGTGACCCTGGTCGTGGGTCCGGAGGTCACTCGATGCCCTGGATGATCCCGTCGCACCAGGCGGCGGTGCTGCCGCTCAAGCAGTGGCGGCCCGCCTGGTTCTCCGGGCTGGCGTTGGTGCTGGGCTCCGTCGCCCCCGACCTCGTGTTCATCTTCCGGCTGGACGAGACCGGCTCGCCGGTGAGCCACACCTTCGCCGGCCAGCTGCTCATCACCATGCCACTGGTGGTGCTGCTGCACGCGCTGGTGACGGCCCTGGTGCTCCCCTGGCTGCTGCCCCGGGTTCCCGGCGGCCCGCCGCTGCACCTGCACGCCCTCGCCCGCTGCCGGCCCGCCACCGGCCCGCTGGCCCTGGCCCGCGTCGCCGTCTCCGGCCTGGTCGGCGGCCTCAGCCACGTGGCCATCGACGGCTTCACTCATGGCGACCACTCCGGCTGGGCGCTGCCGCTCTTCCCGGCCCTCGCCACCCCGCTGCCGCTGCCGTTCGCACCTGCCCCCCTCTACGACGTGCTGCAGGTCACGCTGACCGTCGTGCTGGGCCTGCTGGCGGTGCGAGCCTGGGATGGCATGGCGCGGCGGCTGCCGCAGCCGGGGCCCGGTGCGATGCCGCGGTGGCAGGTGACCGGCGCCGGCCGCCAGGAGAGCCTGTCAGCCGCGAGCGGGCTGGCGCTGGCGGCCGTCACCGGCGCGCTGCTGGCGGCGGTGCTCAAGAGCTCGGTCGCACCGGCGGATCTGCCCAAGCTCGCCGTGTACGGGGCGATCACCGGCGGCTGCGCGGGGGCGGTCCTCCTGGCCGGCGCCGACCGGCTTCGCGGCGTCCTGCAGAGGATCCGCTTCGAGGTGGACGCGGCGCTCGAGGTGTAGCGGCGGTCAGTCGGCCGGCCCGGGACGACCACCGACGAAGAGGTAGTAGCGCCACAGAGCCACGGAGTGCACCCTCACCGCCTGCTCCTGAAACAGCTGCCGGAGGCAGTCGAGCCGGGTGGCGCCGAGGTGGACGTGGCTCCGGCGCAGGCCGAAGGCCACGGGTCCCCGCGCGTCCAGGAAGTCCACGACGCCGATGCGTCCGCCGGGGCGCAGGTCGCGCCGGGCGCGCGCGAGCACCTCGTCGAAGGGCGGGATCATGGAGAGCGAGTACGAGAAGAGCACGGCGTCGAGGCGGGCCTCGTAGTCGGGGTGGACCCCGTACGGGCGCGGGTCGAGCCTGATCTCGTCGCGCAGGCCAAGCCGCGACAGCCGCGCGGCCGCCCGCCGCCGCATCGGGGCGGAGGGCTCGACGGCGATCACCCGCGCGCCGGTCCCGGCGAGCCGTGGCAGGCTCCAGCCGGTCCCGCAGCCCACGTCCAGCACCTGCTCGCCGGGCCGCAGGGTCAGCTCGTCCACCACCCGACGCCTGCCGAAGAGCAGCAGCGGCCGCGTCCAGTCGTAGACGGCGGCGTGGAGGCGGTAGAAGCGCTCGAGCGCGGGGAGCCCGTAGGCCGCCGCCTCAGCGGGCGGCGTGCAGGCGGGCGATGTGGAAGGAGGCATAGGTGCCGACGCGGTCGTGGCGGTGCAGCGCGGCCGCCCGCTCGCGCTCAAAAACGAGGCGCCGCAGCACGGAGAGGGGCAGGAACAGCTCGTCTCGGGCGCCGCTGCGAAAGATCACCCGCGCGCCGGGGCCGGCCACCCGGAAGATCCCTGCCCACTCCTCCTCGAGCAGCCGCGGGTGCGACGCCATCCAGTCCATGTGGTCGAGCAGCACGAAGGCGGTGATCGGCTCGCTCTGGCGGGCGAGGCAGGCGGTGACGGTGCCGGTGAACGAGCGGACGTTCTCGACCAGGCCGGCTTTGAGCCGTTCGAAGCTCGGCTGCTGCAGGTAGCGCGGGCAGCTCTCGCGCGAGTAGCGCCCGTTCAGGTAGACACTCCAGAAGTAGTTCTCCCGCAGCAGGGCGACGGACATCACGTGGTCCATGCACTCGCGCAGGAAGCCCGGGAAGCCGCCGGGGTGTTCCAGCACCATGCGCCGCTGGGGGGCGGGCACGCCCAGCAGCGAGAGGGCCGGGGAACTGCCGACCAGTCGGAGCAGGCCGTCGCTCAGCACGCCCTCCCGCGCCTCGGCCCGGTACACTTCGAGCTGCTCCTCCAGCGTGGGCGCCTGCAGCAGCCGCTCGACGACCGCCCAGAGCCGCACCCCGTGGCGGATCCAGGCCGTCACCGCCAGCGCCACCAGGCCGGCCGTGCCTCCGTAGTAGAAGCTGCGGCCCCTGCTGCGTTCCGGCTCGAACAGGCGGATCTCGCGGTCCCAGAAGCGGCGCGAGTCCTCGGGCAGCTCCGGCCGCAGGGCCGCGTAGAGCTCGCGGGTGCGCCTGCAGCCGCCGCGCCCGAAGAGGTCGAAGAAGTCCTCGAAGCCGAGGGCGCGGATGCCGGCCCTCTTGAGCTCCAGCAGGTGGTTCTGCCGCGGGTTCACGTCCACCGCCAGCACCCGTGCCCCCGAGAGGGCGTAGTCGAGGGTGTTGCAGCCGGCGCTGGTGATGGCGAGCACCCTGTCCTCGGGCCGCAGGCACAGCGCCTGCTGGTCCACCGCCGGGTCCTCCCAGCACTGGTTGTAGACGAGGTTCTGGCGGTGGACGGCGTCGAACAGCCAGCGGGAGAGGCGACCGGTGCCTGGGGCGATGTCGAGCACGTGGTCAGCTCCGCGGGCGCACGGCGCGGGCGAGCAGCCGCTGCATCGCGCCGGGGTGGTACGCCGGTGCGTCGGCAGGCGCAGCCAAGTGGTCGACGTCCGCCAGCAGACCGGCCTGGCGCAGGCGGCTTGCCAGGTCGCCTGGCGGCGCCGCGTAGGAGAGCTCGTAGCGGACGTGGCGGTAGTAGTGCAGGTGACGCGCGAAATGCTCCCCGGGGACACCGTAGGCCAGGAAGGCCGAGTACTTCGGCCCGCTGATCAGGCTTCCGGAGTGGAGCAGGCGCGGGTCGAAGATGACGGCGTCGCCGGGTTCGGTCGCCACCCGCACGGCCTCGCGTGCCAGGGGGTCGCGGCCGGCCAGCAGGAAGAGCGCCTGCACCAGCGGGTGAGTGCGCCGCTCGAGCCGCCGAAGCTGCGCCTCCGGCAGCATCCCGCCGCGGCGGTGCGAGCCAGGCAAGAGACCCAGTGCAAAGCCGCTCTCGGCGTGGCTCTGGAAGTAGAAGGCCACCCGCGCCAGCCGGTAGGGCTCGTGCTCCTCGTCCCAGTCCCCCGACCGTCCCAGCTGGCGGTTGACGCTGTCGCGGTGCCAGTTCAGGGCCGAGAAGCCGACGTGAAGGTCGGTGTGCTGCAGGAAGCGGGTGTCGTTGCCGAGCAGCTCGCGAACGACCTCCAGCAGTGGCGGCAGCGTGATGAGCGGCCAGAAGGCGGGCGTACGGGTGACGCCGTCCGGCAGCGTCCAGCCACGGTAGAGCGGGCGCGGGAGCAGGCGGCGAGCGATCCGGAACTCCTCGAAGGCGGCGCGCGGGCGCCCTGACAGGCGCTCCAGCTCGTCGACACAGGCCTCCACCTGGACCGCGGACAGCAGGCCCTTCACCACGACGAACCCGCGGGAGCGGAACTCGGGCCCGAGAGCCGACGTGTTCACGCCGACCTCGTCGCCGTTGGCCGTGCCAGCTCCTGCGGGTGCCGGAGGAGCAGCCACTCCGCCAAGGCCAGCTGCTCGGCGGTGTCGATGTCCACCGCCCACCTGGGCTCGACGGTGAAGGGCAGGATGCGGGTGCCGGTCATCGAGTGCAGCTCGAGAATGGTGTCGCGGCGCACCACATCGAGGTGGCCCGTCTGCCAGAAGACGGGTGGCAGCTCCTGGCGCGGGGCGTTGAACAGCTCCTGCTCCAAGGTGCCGAGCAGAGGCTCCAGACGGATGCCGTGCAGTCTCCACATCTTGTACGGGGTCTGGGCCGCGGAGGTCACGGTGCGCAGGGAGTGGGCCCGGGGATCCGCGCGCATCAGCGCCACCGCCTGGTCCACCATTCCGGCGGGCCGCAGGGGCGAACTCGGCCGTAGCTGCACGACCAGCTCGGGCCTCCACCGGCGGTCGTGCTCGAGGCGGCGCAGTGCGTGCTCGAACACCGGCCAGTCCGGGGTGTCGTCCCGGGCGAGCTCCTTCGGCCTGAGGAAGGGCACCTCGGCCCCGAGCCCCTCCGCGACGGCGGCGATCTCCTCGTCCTCGGTGCTCACCACCACCGAGTCGACCGCCTCGGCCTCGAGCGCGGCGGCGATGCTCCAAGCGATCAGCGGCTGGCCGCCGAGCGGCTGCAGGTTCTTGCGGTGGAGCCCCTTCGACCCGCCGCGCGCCGGGATCACGGCCAGTACCTCCGGCCCGCTCACGGCCGCCGCCTCGCCCGCAGCCGCCGTCCCGAGCGGGCCGACTCGAGGGCCGCCACCACGATCTCCAGTGCCGCCATTCCGTCGCTCAGCGAGCAAAGCGGCCGTGCCCGGCCCGCCAGGCACTCCAGGAAGTGGCGCAGCTCTTCCACGAACATGGTGTTCCGCGAGAACTCCGGCGGCGGGCGGAACGTGGTCACCCGAGCGCTGTCCTCGGGCAGCAGGTGGGCGGCGCCGTCGGCGTCGGACCAGGCGATGCGGCCCCGGGTGCCGACCAGCTCCAGCCGGTGGTCGCGCGGCCGCTGCGCGTAGTCGAGCGACACCGTGACGAGAGCGCCGGAGGCGAAGCGCACCAGCACCTGGGCCGTGTCCTCGACGTCGAGCCCCAGCACTCGGTTCGCGACCTCGGCGGTGACCCAGTCCGCTTCCCCGAGGAGCCAGCCCAGGTAGTCGAAGGGATGGCAGAGCGTGCGGATGGCTCCGCCCCCGAGGTCCGCCCGGGCGGCGTAGCTCGCCCGCCAGTTCTCGCCGGGGTGCCAGGAGGGCAGGTGCTCGCCCCAGCGAACGTTGCCGCTCACCACCTCGCCGATCGCGCGCTCCTCCAGCCAGCACTTCACCTCCCGCAGCGCGGGGTGGAAGCGGTACTGGAACCCGACCAGCGCCACCAGCCTACGGGCCCGCACCTCGTGCACCAGCTCCTCCGTGCCCTCCAGGCGGTGGGCGAGCGGCTTCTCGATGAGCAGGTGCGCGCCGGCCCGCGCCGCCGCCAGGGCGAGCTCCAGGTGGTGAGCGCTCGGGTTGCACACGAGGACGGCCAGCGGGCGGCGCGCGAGCGCCGCCTGCAGGTCGAACTCCGCCGGGGCGTGCACCGGCGGTGCCGCCGGGTCGCGCCGCCCGGTGCGGTAGAGGGTCACGCCGGACTCGCCGAGGTGGCGGAGGTTGCCGAGGTGCCGACGGCCGATCGAGCCGGAGCCGGCGATGAGGAAGCCCGCGCGGGGGGCCTCCACTGCGGGCAGGAGATCCGGCGCTGCCCGTGGCCTCAGCTCAGCAACCGCCGACATACGTCCGCGATGCGGCGGGCCGAGGTGCCCCCGTTCTGGATCGGCGTCAGGCGCCGCAGGGCGAGGGTGTCGAGATCGCAGTGGATCTCCTTGCCGAGCGCCTGCGCGACGAAGACGACCGACGAGTAGCGGGTCACCAGCACGTCGCAGTTGGCGATCATGTGGTTGGTGTTGCCGGAGTCGAATACGAGCGCCTGCTTCGTCTCGCGCTCGATCTCCCGGCGCGCGCGGGGGTGGTCCTCGTTGGGGTGCAGCTTGAAGACGAGCGGCCGCCCGTCGGCGATCGCCAGGCAGCGACGGATGAAGCCACGGCGGTCTTCGCGCTTCAGGGTCTCGCGCAGGCAGGAGGTTGCGGCGAGGACGTAGCCCCGGTGCGGGAAGTCGTTGCGCAGGAAGGAGGCGCAGTCGTCGAAGTTGGGCAGCCCGGTGACCTCGATCCTCTCCGGCGGGATCCCCTTCCGAACGAACACGTCGGCGTAGCCGGAGGAGGCCACGCAGAAGGACTGGTAGGCGTGGGAGAGGCCAGTCATCGAGGTGTTGGCGAGCCAGCGCGGCAGCCGCAGCCCGCGGACCAGGCGGTAACGCCAGTCCTCGGGGTCCATCATGCCTTCCTGCACCAGCACCATCGGCCGGCCACGCAGGTTGCGCTGCACCAGCAGGTCGGTCGAGGTCACCACCAGGTCGGGGGTCCCGCCCGCGCCCCGCTCGTCGATCTCGACTTCGTTCTCGCGGAGGAAGGCCTCGCTCATCTGCCGCGGCCGCCCGCCCAGGATGGTGAAGTCGAGAAGCCCCCGCTCCGCCGCCCAGCGCAGGCCCCCGTCGGCGTAGTACGGGGTGAAGACGCAGTGCTGCTCACTGAGCTCACGCGCCACCGCGCGCAGCATGCTGGTCTGGTTCAGCGAGCCGCCGATGAACAGCACCCGCCGGCGCGAGCGCGCGGAAGCGTGGCAGACCGACACCGGGGCGGAGGGGACGGTTGCGGCGGGCATCGCCCGCCAGCATAGGCGAGCGGCCGCGGCCGCCGTGCGACTGCGGCTCGACGCGCGGGTGACGGCGGCGGGTTCAGTGCACCCGGGCGGCGAGCTGGTAGAGGCTCAGCGCCAGCTCGATCACGATCAGGGCGACAATGTACCATTCCACCCGCAGCGAGCGTTTGTTCTGCTGCAGCTCCAGCAGGGTGCCGACGGTCCGGGAGATGAGCTCGAGCTTGCGCTCGAGGGCCAGCCGCCGCTCGGCCAGCTCGTACTCGTCCTCGAGGCGTGCGAACAGGCGGCTGAGCTGCGGGCGCTCCCACATCACCTCGGGTTTCTCGCCCACCTCCACGCGGCCCACCATCTTGTGCTGGATCAGCAGGGTGTCGCTCACGTAGCGGAGCAGGTTGCCGCCGCGCGGAACGCGCCCCTCTCCCTGGCGCAGGCCGGCCGCGAACGGCTCCACCGCGTCGAAGACGGCCGCCAGGCTCGCCTCGTAGTACGCCAGCACCACGCTCTTGGCCAGCGCGTCGGCGATCACCTGCAGGTGCTCGACGCTCGCCTCCTGCAGCACGATCTCGCCGGAAACCACCTGCTCCTCGGTCTCGGGCGCCAGCCGGAGTTTCGCATCCTCGGTCTCGCGCTTGGCGTACGGCTGTCCAACGAAGGGAGAGAGCTGGCCGAGGACGCCCACCTCCTGCAGGGGGTTGACGCCAAACAGCACGGCCGCGCCGTAGCGGAAGAGGGCGACGTACTGGCCTTCTCCCGCCGACACCACCAGCGGGTTGGCGGCCAGGCGCTGGCCGGCGTCGAAGCCCTTGAGGTCGAGACGCTCGCCGAGCAGCACCGCACGCACCGTCACCGTGCTGCCGGCCGGGTACAGGCTCGCCATGGTTTCCTCGCTCCCTGGGAAGGCGAGCATACTCCGAGACTCCGCCACGCTCGCCCCGGCAGGCGCGCCCACCCCCGGCGATCGTCCGCCGCCCGTCACCGCGCCGTCGCACGCAGCATCCAAGCTACGGCGGGAGTTCGGGGCTCCGATGACCGCCGGAGGCAGGGTGCTCGGCCGGGGGATGGCGAGAGTGGCGGCAGCGGGCGTGGCTGGGGCGACTCTGGCCGCATGGCTGTCGGGGACACCACTGGCGGCGGACGGCCCGGCCGCAGCGACGGTTCGTGGCGCGGACGCCGACGTGCTGGCGCGCTTTGTGGCCCACCCGGACGAGCCGACCCGCGCCTTCCGGGCCCGTCGCCGGCTCGAGATCACCAGCGGCGCCCTGGGCAAGAAGGCCTGGGTGGAGGTGCGGGTCGAGCTGGACCCGGGCCAGGGTTTCCGCTACACGGTGCTGGGTGCCGGCGGCTCGGAGATGCTGCAGCAGAAGATCCTGCTCCGCGTGCTCTGCGCGGAGCAGGAGGTCTACGCGAGCGGCGGCAGCTGGAAGACCGCCCTCACGAGCGACAACTACGCGTTCGCACCGGGAGGACGCGGCCCGCACGGGCTGGTGCGCCTGCTGGCCACCGCCCGGCGCAAGGAGGTCGGTCTGCTCAACGGCGAGTTCCTGGTCACCCCCGACACGGCCGACCTGATGGAGGTCTCCGGCACCATGGCCAAGGCGCCGTCCTTCTGGATCTCGCGGGTAGAGCTGAGGAAGCGCTACGCGCGCCTGGGCGGCCACCGCGTGAACGTCGAGGTGCAGTCCGTATCGCACCTGCGGCTGTTCGGCGTCTCGCGTTTCAGCATGACGACCCAATACGAGGAGATCGACGGGGACGCCGTGCGACAGTGAGGTGACGTCGCCGTGGCGTCGCCCGACGGCTGTGTGACTGCACCGTCACAGCCTCGTCGCTGGATCTTCTGCCGCCTATCACCCCGGCGCCACCAGGCCGCGCTGAAATGGAGCCGTCGCACCGCAACGGGAGGTGGTGATGGCGGACGAGGGTGGAAGCTGATGCGGTGCGACCTCCACGTCCATTCCTGGCACTCGGGGAAGGCGGAGCTGCCGGTGCTCGAGCACGTGGGCCGCGAATGCTACTCGGATCCGCACGAGGTCTATCACCGCGCCACCGAGCGCGGCATGGACCTCGTCACCCTGACCGACCACGACACCATCGAGGGGGCGTTGCGGCTGCGCCACCTGCCCGACACCTTCGTCAGCGAGGAGGTGACGGTCCGCGTGCCCGGCGGGCGGCAGCTGCACGTCAACGTGTTCGACATCGACGAGCGGCAGCATCGGGAGATCCAGCGTCGCCGGGGCGACGCCGAGTCGCTCTTCGCCTACCTCGCCGAGCAGCGCCTGCCCGCGTCTGTGAACCACCTGTTCTCCGCGCTCACGGGGGAGCGGGCGGCCCAGGACCTACACCTGCCCCTCGTGCATCTGCCGCTGATCGAGACGCTGAACGGATCGATGCCCCGGAGGCACAACGAGCAGGCCGCCAGCGTAGGACGCGCGGCGGGGATGGGCGCGGTCGGCGGCAGCGACGCCCACTCGCTCGAGCACGTCGCCCGCGCCTTCACCCGGGTGCCGGGCGCCCGCACGAAGGAGCAGTTCCTGGCGGCCCTGCGCTGCGGCCTGACCCTGCCCGTCGGCCGCTCGGGCAGCTACGCCAAGCTCACCTCCGAGGTGACGCGCATCTTCACCGCCGGTTACAGGGAGACGGCCGGCGAGGTCAGGGCCGGCGCCGCCTCCGCTCTCCGCGTCGCCGCCAGCCTGGCTCTGCTGCCGCTGCTGCCGCTGCTGCCGCTCTTCACGCTGGGCGTCTACCTCCACGAGCTGCGCTTTGCGGCGCGGCACTACCGCCAGCTGGCGGCCCAGTGCGCCACCTCGCCCGCACCCTGGGTGGTGGCAGGCCTCGGCGAGGCCGCCTGAGGACACGCCTCGGCGCACGCCGCGCAGCAGGAGACCCGCCACGGCGCCGCCGGGGATCGACTGCGTCGTTGACCACGAGCCACAGCGCGGCTAGGCTGCCGCCAGCGTTCACGGCGCGGAGGCGACAGATGGCAGAGGCAGCCGGGAAGAAGAAGCACAAGAAGAAGCAGGCGAAGGTGAAGGAGGGGCGGCCGCAGTCTGAGGCTCCGGCGCCGGGCGCAGTGGACGCAGCGCACTCGAAGGCGGAGCGCAAGCGCCTGGAGAAGGCGGCCCGCAAGGCGGAGAAGAAGGCAGCCAAGTCTCCTGTCCGCTCGGTGGTGGTCGAGCTCCTCGATCCCGCGAAGCCTCCGTGGGCTGCGTTCGAACCCGGCTCCCGCGAGCTGAAGCTCTCGATCCCCAGGGGAGCGGAGGGCCCCCCCGGACCGGCCGGGAGGAACGGCCCGAAGGGCGAACCCGGCAGTCCGGGCAAGCCCGGCGCACAGGGACCACAAGGGCCCCAAGGACCCCAGGGCATCCAGGGACCCGAGGGACCCCGAGGCGAGCCCGGTGCTGGCATCGACTTCAGCCACGCGCCCAGCGACGGCCAGACACGCGGGATCTATGTCGACGTCGAGGGCCGGCTCTGCTTCCGCGTCGGACGGCAACACTACCGGGTGGTGCTCGAGCCGGCCTGACGCGTAGCCGTGGCCTGCCGACGTCGCCGCGGCCCGACGGCCCGCCCTACGCGGACGGCGGGGGTGGCTTGGGGAGCTTCGAGGGCCGCTGCCGGCGGCGCGCCTCGCTTGGCGCCCGACGGCGGCGCACCACCACGACTGCGCTCAGCGACAGGACACCGAGGGCGGTCAGTCGCCGGGGGAGGTATTCCTGTCCCGGCCAGTCCTCGTCGAACGCCGGCGTCACCGACGCGGCAACGGCTCCCTCTCGCGTCATGGGGGACCGCGTTGTCGCCACCGTCCCGCCCGTGGCGGGCGGCTGCATCGGGTCGAACCGCAGCCGAACGAAGTAGATGCCGGTGCCGTTGAGCTGGCCCCAGATCCAGCTGCGATCCGGGTAGCGGAAACCCGAGCTGTAGTTGGCGACCAGGAACTCGTGGGGCGAGAGGCGGACGATCGACGGGAAGGCCGTGTCACCGGCAGACGGCAGGTCGACCACGCGCTCGAATCGCCGCACGAACGGGTCCAAGCGGAAGAGGGCGGTGCGCTTGGGCTGCAGCGAGTAGCTCGCCCAGATCAGGAGCTTGCGCAGCCCGCCCGGGGCTGACTCGAACCGCGCCCCGGCAGGCGGGCCGAGGTCGCGCCGGGCGACGAGGTAGATGTCGCGGCCGTGCCGGAAGAGCCGCGGCGAGTCGAGCCGCGAGGGGTTGCTGCGGGCCGGGAACTGCCACGCGCCCGGCCGGTCCGGCGGGGCGGTGACGACCTGCGAGCCGAACCCGCTGGCGTCGCCGTCCTCGTTGCGGGTGACGGCCCACAGCGCGCCCGCGCGGTCGAACTCGAAGCTCGCCTCGGTCGACCCGCCGGAGTGCACGGAGGCCCCGCCGACGTCCCTCCAGTCGACGCCGTCCGCGGAGGAGCGGAAGTGGGTCTCGATCGCACGCGTCCGCAGCGCGTAGTGCTTCCCGAGGTACGAGGTCATCCACGCGCGACCGCCCCGGACCTTGAAGTCCCAGGAAACCTCCTCGGGCCCGCCCCATTTCTCGGGTGTCGTCCAGCAGCGGTCGCCGCAACGGGCCGAACGCCAGAGGGCTTGCGGCTCGAAGGCCCAGGGGTGGACGCCGAGCTCCACGAAGTAGAGCTGCAGCCGGCCGTTCACCTCGAGCAGGAACGGCTCGCGCAGGTCGCGGCCGGTGGCGATCTCGGCCTCGCGCGTCCAGCTGCCGCCGAGGTCGGCCGAGGACAGGACGAGCAGGCGTGCGCCTGCCGAGGCGAAGTGGGTGGGCGCCGTGCGGAAGGCGAGGAAGAGGCGGCGGTGGTGCAGCGCGATCGAGAGGTTGTTGTTCGACTGGTGCAGCGCCAGATCGCCGGGCAGCCCGGCCGAAGGCACGACCGGCACGGGGCTCGACACCGTCACCCGGTACGCAACGTCGGGGTCGACCTGCGCGTCGAGGATCTCCTCGGCCGAGGGCGGGAGCGGCGCTGGAAGGCCCGGCCCGGCGCCTGCCGGGCGTGCGGCGAAGAGCAGCGGCAGCACGAAGGCCAGAACGGACACGGAACGCAGAGGCGACACGGCGGGCCCGACCTCCCGGGCGGCTCATCGAGCGTAGCATGTCGCCGTTCCGCCGCGGTGTCGTCACATGGCTGTCACACGGCAGGCCGTGGCGTCGCTTGCCTCGTCGGTCGTGGCGGGTTGCCGCTTGTTGAGACCGAGTCTCAACAACGCCGGCGGGGCGGCCTAGCGTCCCCGGGCGCGCTGCCAGGAGGCGAGCAGGTTGGTCATCACCTCGGCCCGGGGCGCCTCGCAGATCTCCCCGATGTCGGCGCGCAGCCCGAAGCGCTGGTACTCGAGGAAGGGGCTGCCCGCCGCCTTCACCGGCACCTCGGGGTTGCCCGGCCGGAAGCCGTGCTCGAGCGAGCGCTGCTGGACCGGCACGCTCAGCAGGAACTGCAGGAAGCGCTCGGCGGCCTTCCTCTGCTCAGCGCTGCTCCAGGGCACGTCGAGCACGTAGTAGGGGTTGTCGCTCCACATGTTGCGCCGCGGGTAGTCGACGTGCAGCTCGCCCCAGCGACCCTCGGCGCTCTTGAGGTAGTCGATCACCACGCTCTCGTAGACGAAGAGGCCGTCGTAGGTGCTGGGCCCGCGCAGCACCATGTCGCGCATCATGGTGCCGGTGGAGTTGCTGAGGCCGGAGACGCCGTGCTCGAAGTCGGCCATCCAGGTCTGGAAGGAGGCGTCGAGCACGTCCTTGAGCTCCAGCCCCCGGCTCTTCTTGTGGAACTCGTACGCCATCAGCAGCAGCGTCAGCAGGCCGCTGTTCGACTCGTTCGGGTGGGTGTGGCCGAACTTGAACAGGCCCCACTCGGGCCTGCCGGCGATGCCCGCCCAGCCCGTCTTCTCGGAGAGCGCCCGGCCCACGGTGGCGAAGGACACCTCGCCGTTCTTCGCCTGGAAGGCCTGGTGGCGCTCGGCCCACATCACGAACACCATCGGCGTGAGCGCCAGCGCCTCTTCCTTGGCGATCGGCTCGTTCGGGTGGTTGACCTTCCACTCCTGCACGAAGGCGTCCTTGTACAGGGCGCTGGCCGGGGACCACACGTGGATCCGCTGGTCGCCGGCGATCACCGCGTGCGCGCCCTCCAGCGAGCCCATGGGGATCAGGTTCACCCTGATGCGCTCGCCGTCCTTCGTCTTCGCGAACTCGGCGGCGGCCCACTCCAGCCAGCGCTTCTTCTCCGTGCCGTAGGCGATCCCGATCTCCGCGGCCGGCGCGTCGCCCAGCCGCGAGAAGAGCCCGCCGCTCGCCGGGCTGGCGTTCGCCGACGGGACGGCACCCGACGGCGGCCTGCCCAGCCCCTTCAGCTGTGGCCAGAGCAGCCGCCAGCCGCCGTACAGGCAGCCCGCGACGAAGGCGACCAGCACCAGCCGTCCCAGGAGCGTCAGTCCCGGCTTCTCGTCGGTCATGGCTGGCGTCCTCAGAAGAAGGTGGAGATGTCCCGGAAGACCTGGCGGATGGTCTCGGGCTTGCCGTCGAACGCGCGTCCCTGGGTGGCCTCGGCGATCTGTTGCAGGACGTCCTTCTTGGCGTCCTTGCCGTAGGCGATGGTGAAGACGCGCACGCTGCGCCGCTCGCCGTCGAAGCGGATGCGGCCGAGCAGCTGGCCCAGGCTGGTGTGGCTGTCGCGGTCCTCGCCGTCCGAGAGCACGACCACCGCCGCGATGCGTCCGCCGTCCCTCGCCTCGGCCTGCTGGTGCTGGACCGCCTGCAGGATCGCGTCGTAGAGCGCCGTGCCGCCCTCGGCGAGGGTCGAGGCGAGCGCCGAGTCGAGCCGGGGACGCGCCGCCTTCAGCTCGGCGTCCGTCTCCACCCAGCGGGGCTCCTGGTTGAAGAGCAGCAGAGAGAAGCGGTCGCGGTCCCCCAGGGCCGAAACCAGCTGGCGCGCCCCGTCGCGGGCGCCGCCGATCTTGGCGCCGTTCTCCTCGTTCATGCTGCCCGAGACGTCGAGGGCCAGGGTGACGCTGGCGCTGCGCTTGTTCTCGCGCCACAGCCGCAGCGTGGCCTCGATCACCTCGGCCGGGGGGACCTCCAGCGTCGTCTTGGGCTCCTTCGGGTCGACGCCGTGGGCGGCGTCGATCGGCGCCGTCACCGCGACGTCGACCGCTGCCGGGCGGAAGCCGTGGGGGATCGCTTTCGCCTGCTGGGCCGGCTCCAGCAGGAAGCGGACGTAGGCCTGCGCCGCCTCGCGCTCCTCGGGACCCACCCACTCGCGCTCGACGATGCCGATCGGATGATCGGACCAGAAGGTCCCCTCCTTCGGGTAGATGGCGACCACCGGGAAGGGCAGGTGGTACTGCGGGTCGTACGACTCGATCACGCTGCTCTCGTAGAGCACCGCGGCGCTGAGGTAGGAGGGGCCGCGCTCGAACATCTTGCGGCCGAAGAACCCCGTCGAGCTGCCGTAGTGGACGACCGCCTTCTCGATGCCGCCCACGAAGCGCGCGACCTCCGGCCGGGCGACGTCGGCGAGCGCCAGGCCTCGCGACTTGCCGGCGGCGGCGTAGGTCGTCGCCACCAGCGCGATCAGCCCGCTGTTGCTGGCCTCGGGGTGGGTGTGGCCGAAGCGGAAGGCGCCCCACTGCGGCTGCGAAGCACCCGCCCAGCCTCGGGGGTCCCGGGCGAGCGCCAGCACGTCCGCCCAGCCCACGGGCTTGCGGCCCCAGCCGATCGCCTCGGCCATCGGTCTCCACATGGCGATCACAACCGGGGAGAGGACCAGGTTCTCCGTCGCGCCGACGAGTTCGCGGCCCAAGCGCGCGCGGGACTGCGCGTTGCCGAGGGTGATGAAGGCCGCCGAGGCCGGGCTCACCAGGTGGGCCCTGCTCGTCCCGGCGAGCAGCTCGTCGATCGCCTCCCCGGAGCCCATCGGCACCGCCTGGACCACGATCGTCTTTCCCGCCGCGGTCCGGTGTCGGCCCCGGTTGAAGGCGGTGGTCACCTCGTCGATCCACGGCTGCTTCTCGGAGCCGTAGGTGAAGACGATGTCGACCTTCGTTCCGCCGGGACGAGCGGCCGCGTGGCCTTCCGACCCCGGCCCGGGGCCCGTCGAGCGGCGGCATCCGGCAACGGCCAGCAGAGAGCCAGCGGCCATCGCCAGGGCGAGCCCGCGTCGTCCGGTCATGGTGTACCCCCGAGAGTAGCTACGGCGCGAGTGTGACATTCCCGTGACGGACCTGCCGGGGCCGCGGCGATCAGCGCGGCTGGGAATCGCGGATCTCCTCATCCGCGGGTGCGAGCGCGATCGTCGGGGGTGCCTCCGCCGGCAGGCCGTCGCCGGAGGCGGCCGCCTCGCGCCAGCGCACGGCGGCCGAGCGCAGGGGCCCCGTGTCCAGGCCGGCATACTGCTCCGGGTAGGCGCGCAGCCGCTCGAGGCCCCGGTCGAACAGCCGCACCGCACCGGGCGTGTTGCCGTTGCCGAGGTGGTAGAAGGCGACGGCGATCTGGATCAGTCCCTGCACGAAGTCGCGCTCGTCGCCGCGCAGCGCCGACCACATCTCCTCCAGCGTGTCGTGACACTCGAAGAAGAGCCGGTCGTTGAACTGCCGAATGCCGTGCGCCAGCTGGGCCCGGGCGGCCTCGGAGAGCTGTGCCACCCGCGGGCCGGCGGCTGCGTGCGTCACTGGCCAGGCGAGCGCAGCGGCTCGAAACTCACGCCGGCCCCCGCCCGCGCGCGCTCGACCGCCCGCTTCGCCTCGCGGTGCAGCTCGAGCTGCGAGCGGAACGGCTCCTCGCCGCGCGCCGGCCGGCGGCGCTTGTGGCTGCCGTCCGACTGCAGCCGCCGCGCCTTGACGTTGTCTGCGAAGGCGGCGTCGAGCACGGCCAGCGCCTTCTGCTTGCCCTCGGCCGAGAGGATGGGGAAGAGCAGCTCGATGCGGCGGTCGAGGTTGCGCGGCATCCAGTCCGCGCTGGAGAGATAGACCTCCTCGTCCCCGCCGTTGCTGAAGTGGAAGATGCGCGAGTGCTCGAGGAAGCGGTCGACGATGGAGACGACCTCGATCGTCTCGCTGACGCCTTTCAGCCCCGGCCGGAGGCAGCAGATGCCGCGCACGTTGAGCTGGATCTTCACGCCAGCGCGGGCGGCTTCGTAGAGCGCACGGATGATGTCCTCGTCGACCAGCGAGTTCATCTTAGCGCGGATCCACGCGGGCAGCCCCGACTCCGCGCGCTCGCGCTCGCGCTGGATGAGCCGCAGGATCCGCTCGCGCAGCTGGTTGGGTGCCATCACCAGCTTCTTCATCCGCGGCGGGTCGGAGTAGCCGGTGAGGGCGTTGAAGAAGGCGGAGGCGTCCTCGCCGGTCTCCCAGTCGGAGGTCATCATGCCGAAGTCGGTGTAAAGGCGGGCCGTGCGGTCGTTGTAGTTGCCGGTGCCCAGGTGGACGTAGCGACGGATGCCGCTGCGGCCGCGACGCACCACCAGCGCGATCTTGGAGTGGGTCTTGTAACCGCGGATGCCGTAGATGACGTGGCAGCCCGACTCCTCCAGCCGCCGCGCCCAACGGATGTTCGACTGCTCGTCGAAGCGGGCGAGCAGCTCCACCAGCACCGTCACCTGCTTGCCGTTCTCGGCGGCCCGCGCCAGCGCCCGCACGATCGGGGAGTCGCCGCTGGTGCGGTAGAGGGTCTGCTTGACCGCCAGCACGTCGGGGTCGTCCGCGGCGCAAGCGATGAACTTAACCACCGGGTCGAACGACTCGTAGGGGTGGTGCAGGACGACGTCGCGCTCGTCGAGGAGGTCGAACAGGTCGGCACCGGCAGCTGTCTCCAGGGCCGGTTGCGGCTTGAGCGGCGGGTCGCGCAGGTCCTCGAGCAAGGGCAGATCCACCAGCGAGGCGAGCGGCCGGATGTCCACCGAGCCGCGCACGCGGTAGACGTCCTCAGCGGCCACTCCCAGCCGCGAGACGAGCAGATCCAGCAGCGCCGGGCTGATGCCGCTTTCCACCTCCAGGCGCACCACCCTGCTGCGGCGACGGTTCTTCAGCTCCTCCTCGATCACCTGCAGGAAGTCGAGCCCGCCTTCGTCGTCGAACTCCAGCTCGGCGTCACGGGCGATGCGGAAGGCCGCCACGTCCCGGATCTCCTGCCCCGGGAAGAGCGCGCCCAGCTCGTCGCGGATGAGGTCCTCGAGCAGCAGGTGGACGAGGCCCTCCACGCCGGGCGCGCGGAAGAGGCGCGGGAGCCGCGCCGGCACCTGCACCACCGCCATCCGCGGCTGCTCCTCGTCGGGCAGGGGCGCCAGCAGCGCCGCCAGGTTGAGGCTGAGGCTGGCGAGCATCGGGAAGGGCCGCGAGACGTCGATCGCCAGGGGGGTCAGCGCCGGCAGCACCTCGTCGCGGAAGTAGCGGGAGAGGGCCGCCCGGGGCACCGGATCCAGGTCCCCGGGACGGGCCAGGCGCACGCCGCGCTCGCCGAGCCCCGGCAGGATCTGCTCCACGAGCACCGCGTAGAGCTGGTCGAGCATCGCGTGCACGCGCTCGGAGATGCGCTGTAGCTGCTGCGCGGGCGAGAGGCCGGCGAGGTCGGGCCCGCTGTCGCCCTCGGCAACCGCGTTCTCGAGCGCCGCCACCCGCACCATGAAGAACTCGTCGAGGTTGCTGGCGACGATGCCCGCGAACTTCAGCCGCTCCAGCAGCGGGTTCGTGGTGTCGGCCGCCTCCTCCAGCACGCGCGAGTTGAACTCGAGCCAGCTCAGCTCGCGGTTGAGGAACAGCTCGGGCTCGCGACGGCGCGGCCGCGGGGTCACGTGCGGCTCCCCGTCTCCCGGAAGGCCACCTTGCGGCCGAACACCTCGACCATCAGGTCGGCGCGGGCGAGGGCGGCCAGCCGCTCCAGCGTGAGGTCGCCGCCGCCGTCGACATCGAGCACCCACTGGTCCTCCTCGCGGAGGACGTGCACCTCGCGCACCTTCTGCAGGTGGTCGGCGTCGAGGGCGTTCGCCACGCGGAGGATGGCCCCGAGCTTGTTGACCAGCACGCGGGACTCGGAGTCGAGGGCCATGTAGGGCAGGTGCGACTTGTTGGGAGCGGCGCGGCGATGGTAGCGCGCCACGTTGCCGATGATCGCCATGTCTTCGCGGCTGAGGCCGAACAGCTCGGAGACGGAGAGGATGTACTGCGCGTGCTTGTGGTGGCTGCGCAGGCTGACGAAGATGCCGATGTCGTGGAGCAGCGCCGCCACCTCCAGCAGCAGGCGGTCGCGGGCGCTCAGGCCGTGCTCCAGCCGCAGGTCGTCGAAGAGGCGCGTCGCCAGCATGGCCACCTGCCGCGCGTGGGGCGCGTCGTAGCGGTACTTCTCGCCCAGCGCCGCCGCCGAGGCCAGGACCTGGCGGGAGAAGTCCTCCATGCCCTGTCCGTCGTCGGTCCGCACCATGTCGAGCAGCAGGCCCGCCCGCAGCGAGGCCTCGGGCACCAGCACCTCGCTCGCCTGCGTCTCCAGCGCCAGCTCGCGGTACACGAGAAGCGCCGGGACCAGCGTCTCCACCTCGGCCAACGGCAGCTTGTAGCGGTCGACCAGCTCCTCGTCGTCGAGCGCGGCCGTCTCCTCGCAGAAGGCGATCAGGCGCTCGCGGGGAAAGCCGCGCACGGCCGCGCCGGCGGCCTCGCCCACGATCTGGTCGGCGGCGAAGCGGACGTCCCCGCCGAGGGCCACGAAGTGCCGGGCCTCGCGCAGCGGCACCTCGCGGCGGATGTCCTCCACGATGTTCTGGACCGTGCGCCGGAACAGGCGCACCCGCTGGTCGTGGCTGCCGTGCCAGCCGGCCAGGCCCTGGCGCATGCGCACCGCCCCGAGGGCATAGGTGCCTGAGTAGGCCGGCTCGCCGTGGCGCAGGAAGGACAGGTCCGCGCTGCCGCCGCCGACCTCGACCAGGAGCGCGTTTCCGGAGACGAGCGCCTCGTGGCCGCGCAGCGCCTCCCGGACGGCAATGTAGGTCAGCCGGTTCTCCTCGGAGCCGTCGATCACCTCGATGTCGATGCCGGTGCGCAGCCGCACCCGGTCGACGAAGGTGTCGCGGTTGACCGCCTCCCGGACGGCGCTGGTCGCGACCGCCCGGTAGCGGACCACTCCGTAGGAGTCCATGATCCGGCGGAAGCCCTCGAGCGCCCGCAGCGTCGCCTCGATGGTCGAGGCGCCGAGACGGCCGCCGGTGAAGGCGTCCTTGCCCAGCTGCACCGCCCGGGAGGCCTCCTCCAGGATCCGGATCGGCTGACCGGCGACCACCTCCGCCACCAGCAGCCGGACTGCCGTCGCCCCCATGTCGAGGACGGCCACGGGTCGCGAGGCGCTCTCCGCGGTGGGGCGGGCCAGCACGTCGGCGTCTTGGCTCACTCTTGCACTCCGGGGGTGGGCCGGGTCCCCCATTGTAGCCTCGGCGAGCCCCTCTCCCCCGGGCATGCTACGTTATGGGTTCCTCGTGACCCTGCCGTGACTCCCGGCCCTGTCCACGTCAGCCGCACCGCCACGCTCCTGGCGGACAGGGTGAGGCGCGTCTTCCGGGAGCTGCCCGGCGCCATGGCCGGGGAGGAGACGGCGGTCCACCAGGTCCGGGTGGCGGGCCGCCGCCTGCGGGTCGCCCTGCCTCTGCTCGCCTGCAGGGGCCACAGCCGCCGGGTCCGGACGGCCCTCAAGGTGCTGCGCCAGCTCACCCGGGAGGTCGGAGCCGGGCGCGACCTCGACGTCTTCCTCGGGCTGCTCGAGGACCGGCTGGTGGCCGCCCGGGTCGCCTCTCCCGAGCAGCGGACGCTCCTCAGCCGGCTGCGCGCAGCCCGGGCACGGGGACGTGGCCAGGTGGCCGAGGCGGTGATGGACCTGGACATCGACGGCCTGCGCCGGGACCTCCGGCGGGTGCTGCGGCAGGGAGCGGCCGACTCGACCACGGTGCTCGCCCGGGTGCTGGCGTTCCGGGAGAAGCACGGGGCCGCCCTGCTGCGTGGCTTCAGCCAGCTCGGGGACCGGAACCGGCCGGCCGAGCTGCACGCGCTGCGCCGCCGGGCCCGCCGGCTGCGTTATGCTGCCGAGGTCGAGGACGCGGTCCGGGGAGACGACTCGCGGGCCCCCGTCCTGTGGAAGCGGCTGCAGGACGGGATCGGGGCGGTGCACGACATCCACCAGCTCACCACCTGGCTCGACGCGCAGGCGCACGCAGCCGAGAACCATGGCAACGCCGCCCTCGCCCGCGCCGCCCGCGCCGAGCGGCGGTTCTTCCTGGCGGAGGGGCGGCGGCTCCACGCCGCGCTGGTGACCACCCGGCCCGCCGACCTGGCACTGCGGGCGCTCGAGGCGATGGCCCGGCCGCGCGGGCGGCTGCCCTTCCCGCCGGAGGCGGCCTGGGCCCGGAGAGGATAGCCATGCGCCTGCTGGTGGTGCGGCACGCGATCGCAGTGCCGCGGGGCACCTTGGGGATTCCCGACGAGAGGCGGCCTCTCACCCCCGAGGGCGAGGAGCGCTTCAAGGAGGCGGCGGCCGGGATCGCGCGGCTGTTCGAGCGGCCCGACGCGCTGCTGACCAGCCCCTGGCTGCGGGCCATGCAGACCGCGGCCATCCTGGCCAGGGCCTGGCGCGGGATCGAGCCGACGGAGACGCCGGTCCTGGCCGGCCGCCCCTTCGCCGAGCAGGCGGCCGTCCTCGACCGCTACCCGCGGAAGGCCACGGTCGCGATCGTCGGCCACGAGCCGCACCTCTCGTCGCTGCTGGCGCGCCTCGTCGGCGCCCGCCACGGCGAGCGGCTGGAGATGAAGAAGGGCGGCATCGCGGTGCTCGACGTGCCCGGGCGGCTGGCCGAGGGCGGGACGCTCCTGCTGTTCGTCCCGCCGAAGCTGCTGCGGCAGCTCGCCTAGGCGGCCCGGGCCGTCTCCAGGGCGGCGGCGCGGGCGAAGGTCGGCGCCGCGAGCGCGGCCAGGACGTAGAGCGACGCCCCGCCGAGCATCGCCCAGGTGAAGCCCACCAGGACGGCCGCGACCATGGTCGCGATCGAGCCCACCACCGAGAAGATGCCGTTGAGCCCCCAGTAGAACGGCGGCGGCGGGAAGGGGCCCTGGCCGGTCGCCTGCAGCGCCCGCGGGAACGGCATGCCCATGAGGAAGCCGAGCGGCGCCACCAGCAGGACGGCGAGGGCGATGCGGGCGACGAGCGGCAGCGGCAGCAGCGCCGGGACGAGCCGCGGCAGCGCGAGGGCGTACGCGGCCGCCAGCAGGGCGACCGCCGCGCACACCCGTGACAGCCGGTGCTGGCCGCCGAAGGCGCTGCCCAGCCCGCCCGAGGCCAGCAGGGTGAAGAGCAGGATGGAGAGGGTGAAGATGGGGTGACCGAGCAGCAGCGTCAGGTGCTGCAGCAGCGACAGCTCGACCCCGATGAAGCCGAGGCCGAGGCTGGCGAAGTAGAGGACCGACGCCGCGTAGGGCAGGACCCGCTCGCCCCGCGGCTTGCCGAAGAGCAGGAACCCCGCGCACAGGCCGAGCACGGGGAGGAGGATCTGCCAGAAGCCGATCCGCATCGAGCGCGGCAGGCCCCACGGCCTCTGGCGGGCGAAGAAGAAAGGGCGGTCGTCGACCACGGGGTCGACGCGGGTCGGGGCCTCGGCGATGTAGCGGGCGAAGCTGGTCCGCCCGGAGAAGAGCGAGGCGTAGGGTTCCTCGACGTGCTGGCCGGGGACGATCACCGGCCGCGCGTAGGGCAGGGCGCCCGCCAGCAGCATCGACTCCTCGGGCGTGAACGGCCGCTTCTTCAGGATGAAGATCATCTGCGGCGGGTCGTCCTTCCCCGCCTCGTGCGGCACCTCCAGCAGCACCGCGATCCTGCGGCCCGCCTCCTCCGCCCCCAGCAGGGCGACCGAGTTCGCGACGAGACGCGGGATGTCCACGTCCCAGCGCAGGATCACGATCTCGCCGCCAGGGGTGAGGTGGTCGTAGTAGGCCTGGAAGGCCTCCACCGTGTAGAGGTGGTTCTCCGACAGCGAGAGCCCTCCCGAGGCGACGGCAGCCCAGGAATCGACGAAGCCCATCAGGATCACGTCGAAGAGCCGGTGGCTGCGGCGGATGAAGGTCCGCCCCTCGGAGAGGACCGGTTCCACCTGCGCCTGATCGTAGAGGTTGCCGGCGCGCGCGCCGAAGGAGCGGGCGAAGCGCAGCATCAGCGGGTTCATCTCCACCGCCGTCACCTTCTCGGAGCCGGCGGCGAGGGCCACCAGCACGTCCGAGCCGCCGCCGGGGCCGATGATCAGCGTCCTCGGGTGGGGCGGGGCGACGCGGAAGGGGATCGCCCGGTACCAGTCGTTGATCGGCTGCAGGCTCGACATCCGGCCGTCCCACTCGAGCACGTTCGTCCAGGCGTCGGAGTCGATGTAGAGCCGCGCCAGGAACGGCGAGGGGAAGCCGGTGACCGCGTCGATGCGCGAGTAGGCGTTCCAGCCGGTGAGGGCGATCCGGGAACCCGGGGTCGCCGCCATGTGCCGGTAGAGGCCCTTGGTGGGGGCGGAGCGAATGTTGAAGACGCCGCTGTGGAGGTTCATGACCACCGCCGCGACCACCCCCAGCGCGGCGAGCGCCGCGACCGGCCGCAATCGCCTGGAGAAGGCGGCCGCGGCCAGGGTCGGCGCCACTGCGATCGTCAGCACCGCGCTCTCGCCGCCCAGCCACGACAGCAGGAAGGTCACCAGCAGCGCGCCCAGCGAAGCCCCCAGCAGGTCGGCGAAGTAGAGGCGGCCGGCACTGCGGCGTTCGATGGCGAACAGCATCGAGAGCGCCATCCCCGCGAGCAGGAACGGGGCCAGAGACACGCCGAAGTAGAAGGACAGGCGATCGGGGTGGAACGGCAGGCGAACGATCAGCCAGAGCGCGAGCGGGATCGACAGGCCATAGGCGAGCGTCAGGGCCGCGGCGCGCTCGCGGGAGAAGCGTACCCGGCCGCGCAACAGGTGCAACGCGAAGCCCCCCAGCCCCCAGCCGAGGAGGGCGACCGAGATGGCGACGAAGGCGAAGTGGTACCAGATGGTGGCGGAGAAGATGCGGGTGAGCCCGATCTCGAACATCAGGCCCGACAGCGTGACCAGGAAGATGCCCAGGTAGAGACCCATCGCCGGTCCGGTCCTCCTCGTTCTCTCGTGCGGCGGCGGGCGACGTTATCCGCGCGGCTACGGGCGCGTCAAGCGCGCCGGGGCGGGCGGCCGCCTCACAGGGAGATGGAGCCCTTGCGGAAGGCGGTGCGGCCGATGCGGGCGTTGACGTACACGGGCTGGCCGCTGCGCGCGAGCTGCGCCCCGTGACGCAGGACCGCCTGCATGTCGTCCCCCGGGTCCAGGCGCAGCCCGCAGGCGCCCAGGCCCTGGGCCGCCCGCTCGTAGTCGGCGCGTGCCAGCACGGTGCCCACGTCGTCCTTCAGCACCTCGACCTGCTCGCGCGCGATCTGGGTCCAGCCGCCGTCGTTGCCGATCACCGCCACCACGCCGACGCCGTGGCGGGCGAAGGTGTCGGCCTCGGCCAGGCTGTAGCCGAGGGCGCCGTCGCCGTAGAGCACCCAGACCTCGGCCTCCGGCCGCGTCAGGGCCGCGCCCAGCGCGAACCCGGCGCCCACGCCGAGGGTGCCGAACGGGCCGGGGTCCAGCCAGCCGAGGGGCCGCCGCGGGCGGAGGATGTAGGAGGCTGTGGCCACGAAATCGCCGCCGTCCGCCACCACCACGGCGTCCTCGGCCATCGACGAGTCGATTGCGCGGCACAGCGCGAGCGGGTTGAGGCCGCCTTCGGCAGGCGCCGCCGCCTGGGCGGCGATCTGCGCCTCGCGCTCCCGGTCGCGGGAGAAGAGCGCCTCGCGCCAGCTGGTCCACCGCCCCGGCGTCTGCGGCGACAGCGCGGCCAGGCGCGCCAGGAAGAGGTCGGGGGCCCCCGCGACCGCCAGCGTCGGCCGGCGGTTCAGGCGGAGCTCGCGACGACTGCGGTTGGCTGACACCAGAGTCGCTCGCCGGCCGAGGTGGCGGCCGTAGTCGAGGCGGAAGTCGCAGGGGACGCCGGCCAGGACCACCAGGTCCGCCTCGCGCAGCGCCTCCTGGCGACGGTGGCGCAACTGCAGCGGATCAGCCGGCCCCAGCAGACCCCGGGCCATGCCCGAGAGGTAGACGGGAACCCCCAGGGCGCGGACGGCCGCCGCCAGGTCCGCTGCAGGCACGGCGGCGAGCAGCGCCTGGCTGCCGACGAGGAGGAGGGGCCGCTCGGCCGAGGCGAGGAGCGCAGCCGCGCGGCGCACGGTCGCGGCGTCCGGCGCCGGTGGCGCGGGCTCCGGCGCGGATCCCGGATCGGAAGCGGGGGCGAAGAGCCGGTGCAGGTGGCGGGCGACATACCAGCGCTCCGCGCGCTCGCGGAGGCTGCACGGTCTCTGCGGCGTTCCGGTGCCGTACCACTCGCGCACGAGGGCCTCGGGGTAGAGGAGGTCCACGGGGCACTCCAGGAACACCGGCCCCGGGACGTCCGAGCGGGCGACGCGAAACGCCTCCTCCAGCAGCGGGGCGAGCTCGGCCAGGCGGGTCACGCGGCGGGCGCTCTTCACGTGGGGCCGCACCAGCGCCAGCTGGTCGATGTCCTGCAGCGCCCCGCGCCCACGCAGCAGGGTGGCGGTGGCCCCGCCCAGCAGCACCAGCGGGGACTGCGCGAGCTGCGCGTTCTTGACGGCGGTGATGGTGTTGGTGACGCCCGGCCCGGCGGTGACGGCGGCCACCCCGGGGACTCCGGTCAGCCGGGCCACCGCGTCGGCGGCGAACACCGCGGTGGCCTCGTGCCGGGTGTCGACGACGCGGATGCCGCGCGCCCTGGCCGAGACCAGGATGGGCGCGATGTGTCCGCCGCAGAGGGTGAACAGGAAGCGCACCTTGTGGCGGACCAGCACCTCCGCGATCCGGTCGCCACCTGGCATGGGACTCTCGCTGCGATGCTACCTCAGGGCTGGCCTTCGGAAGCCCCGCGCAGCAGAGCCGAACCGTCAGCTCGTGGCCTTGCCCTCCAGCTTGTCGCGCTGCTTGCGGAGCTGCTCCAGCTGCTTCTCCGGCCGCTCCGCCGGGGGCAGCGACTCGCCGTAGGCGATGGCCTGCTCGTACGTGCGCCGGGCGGCCTTCTTGTCGCCCTTCTCGGCGTAGATGCCGGCGCGCGCGGCGAGGACGCGCAGCTTCGCCCGGCCCGAGGCCAGCCGCTCCGCCTGCTGCGAGGCGGCGATCGCCCTGTCCCACTGCTTCAAGCTGGCGTACGCGCGGGCCAGGCGGTTCGCCGGGTTGTAGTCTTCGGGCAGGTCGCGCGCCGAGGCCTGGAGCATGGGAACCGCCTTCTCGGGCTGGCCCAGCTCGAGGTAGGCGCTCAGGCGGTGCGAGTCGAAGACCGCGCGCGCGTCCGGGCTCTGGGCACGGGCCGCTTCGGCCTCCAGGAAGGCGGCCCACTGGGAGGCGACCCGGCGCGCGCCCTCCGTGTCGCCCGCCTGCTTGCGGGCGGCGAGGAGAGACCCGTACGCGCCGGAACGGTCGTCGGCCGCGGCCTGCAGCTTCGGGTCGGCGATCGCCGTGCGCAGCGCCGCCTCCAGCTCGGCGACCGCCTGGGCGCGGCCGGACGCGTCCTTGGGGAGCTCGAGCGCGCAGTCGAGACCGCCCGTGCCCACCACCAGAGCCGAGGGCGTGGCGGCCAGGCCCGGCAGCGTCTCGCGAGCGAGCGCCACCGCGTCGGTGTAGGCGTCGGTGGACTGATAAGAGTAGAGGAGCGCCTCGATCGCGCGGTGGCGCGGCCGCCAGCCGGCGGGGGCGAGCTTCAGCGCCTCGCGGTAGGCCGGGATGGCGGCCGGGTAGTCACGGCCGCCGTAGAGGCGGTCGGCGCGATCGAGGGCGGCGTCGGCCGGCGACGCCGCCGCCGCCGCGCCGCTCATCTTCTGCCGCGCCTCTTCCAGGAAGGCCTCGGCCTGGGGCACGGTGAAGCTGCCGACCCAGCGCAGCACCACCTTCTCGTCGCTCGGGTCCACCACCAGGAAGGTGGGGAGGGCGTCGGCCTCGTGCTTCTGCAGCACGGCCTCGTTCTCGGTGCGGTCGGTGTTGAGGTCGAGCCAGACGAACTGTCCGGCGTGGCTCGCGAGGGCGGGGTCAGCGAGGACGAAAGCCCTCATCGAGCGGCAGGTGTGTCACCACGGCGCCCAGGCCTCGATGAACAGCGGCAGCGAGCGGGCGCGGGCGTCGGCGAGCGCGCGGCCGTAGTCGTCGGAGAGAAACGGCAGCGGGCGGCTGTCGGCCCGGTCGGCCCTGGT
>DATKME010000032.1:0-97637 GCA_035542035.1 Vicinamibacteria bacterium
CGCCGTCCGTCGCAGGTCGCGGGGCTGCCACGACTCCCCACCCACGGCGGCCCGGAGCCGCACCATCGCCTGATCCACCCGCAGGCGGTCGAAGACGTACTCGCCCGTGTGTAGAGTCCGGGCGCGCTCGAGCACCCGGACCGCGGCGGCCGAGAGCGGGATCTCTCGGTCCCTGCCGCCCTTGTTCCGCGCCGCTGGCAGCCGCCAGGTCTTCGTCTGGAAGTCGATCTCGGCCCCCGGCAGCTCCGTCGCCTCGCGGACGCGCGCTGCCGTCAGCAGCGAGAAGCGCAGCGCGATCCCGGCCAGCCCTTCGCCCTCAGCGGCCCGCCAGAAGCGCCAGAGCTCGGCCGGGGTCAGGACGCGGCTGCGCTCTGTCGTCGCGGCGCCGATGTCTCGCGGCAGCTCGCGCATCGGCGACTCGGCGGGCAACTGCACCCTGAGCAGCCGGGGACGCGCCTCGATCCAGCGCCAGACGGCGGCGACGAACTCGCGCACCCGCGGCCCCATCGACGGCCCGCCATGCTTCACCGCGTGTTCGAGCACCCGCACGAAGTCGTCGCGGGTGAGGTCCTCCACGGCGATGTCGCCGACGAGCGGCAGGACGTGGAGCTTCTGGATCGAGCGCCACTCGGCGAGCGTCCGCGGACTCGCGGGCCGGCGAAAGCGCCCGGAGGGTGTGATCGTGCGCCACTCGACGTACTCGCCGCAGAGCTTCCCGAACGTCACGGCACGCCGGGCCCGGGCGGCGGCCCGCTGCTGCCGCTCAGCTGCTCGCTGGCGGCGGTGCGCCCGCTCCTGCTCGCGGGTAGCTGTCCGCTCAGCGAACGGGTCGCGCCCTTCGCTGACGGCGGTCAGAGCGGCCCGGGCCAGTGCGCGGGCGCGACCGAGCTTCATCTCGGCCGCGTCGCCGAGCTTGAGCCGCCGCTGCGCCTTCGCCGTGGGCGACCAGTACGAGACGAGCCAGGAGCGGGCGTCGCCGGGCGTCACGCGCAGGCGCAGCCCGGAAGCCTGCTCGCGGTACTCGGTTCGGCGGCCGTGGAGCGCGGGCAGGGTCTTTCCGTCGTTCGGCCTGAACTCCCGGGTCAGGGCGGGGTCAGGAACGGTCGGGGCCATCGGCATATTGATACACCAGTAGCAGGACGTAATAGGACCGGCATTTCAGCCGCGCCAGTCGTGGCCGATCGCCGCATCGGGCTATCGTCCTGCTCATGTCCTGAGCGGTAGTCTGGCAAAGGGCCTACCAGTAGGCAGCGGCGCGATCGCTAGGCCGCTGCGGGCCCGGCGTGCTAAGGTCAGCGCTCCACATGAGCGCTGCCGAGGGGCCTGCCGCCGGCGACCCGATCCTGGACGAGGTGCGCCGGTTCTACGAGACCCACCACGAGGGGGTCGAGCGCTCGCGGCGACGCCACCGCTACTTCTACGACTACCTCACCCGGGTCCTGAGGGTGCGGGTGCCGCCCGGCCTGCGTGTCCTCGACCTCGGCTGCGGCTCGGGGCACCTGCTCTCGGCCCTGCAGCCGTCGTACGGCGTGGGCATCGACGTCTCCGGCCCGGCCGTGTGCGCGGCGCGCGAGCGCTACGGGAGCGAGCGGCTGCGCTTCCTGCAGGGCGACCTCGCCGACCCCGCGGTGCTGGCCGAGGCCGGCGGCCCGTTCGACGCGGTGCTGATGGTGAACGTCGTCACCCACCTGCGCGACGTCCAGGCCGCCCTGGAGCAGCTGCGGGGGCTCTGCCACTCGCGGACCCGCGTCCTGATCTACAGCTACAGCCGGCTGTGGCAGCCGCTGCTGCGCGCCGCGGAGCGGCTGGGCCTCCGCTACCGGCAGCCGGCGGAGTCGTGGCTGCCTCCCGAAGAGGTCAAGAACATGCTGGCGCTGGCGGGCTACGAGGTGGTGCGCGACGACGCCCACGTCGTCTGCCCCGTCCGCCTGCCGCTGCTGGCGGATCTGTGCAACCGCTACCTCGGTCGGCTGCCGCCGCTCTCGGCGCTGTCGCTGATGTTCGGCATCGTCGCCCGCCCCTCGGCGGTCGAGGCGACGGCGCCCAGGGATCCCACGGTCAGCGTGGTGATCCCCTGCCGCAACGAGGCCGGGCACATCGCGCCGTTGATCGCGGCGCTGCCGCCGCTGCCTGCGGGCAGCGAGTTCCTGTTCGTGGAGGGGAACTCCTCGGACGACACGGAGGCCGTCATCCGCCGCCAGATCGACCAGCACCCCGAGCTGCCGCTGCGCCTCCTCAAGCAGCGGGGCCGCGGCAAGGGCGACGCCGTGAGGCTCGGCTTCGCCGAGGCGCGGGCGGACGTGCTGCTGATCCTCGACTCCGACATGGGCGTGGCGCCCGCGGACGTGCCGAAGTTCGTCCAGGCCCTGGCCCGCGGCAAGGGCGAGCTGATCAACGGCTCGCGGCTGGTGTATCCCATGGAAGGCCGCGCCATGCGCTTCCTGAACCTGCTCGCGAACAAGTCGTTCGCGCTGCTGTTCACCTGGCTCCTGGGCCAGCAGGTGCGCGACACGCTGTGCGGGACGAAGGCCCTCTGGCGCGAGGACTACGAACGCATCGCCGCGAACCGCTCGTACTTCGGGGAGTTCGACCCCTTCGGCGACTTCGACCTGCTGTTCGGCGCGGCCCGGCTCAACTTCCGCATCCGCGACCTCGCCGTCCGTTACCACGAGCGCCAGTACGGCACCACCAACATCTCGCGGTTCCGCCACGGCTGGCTGCTGCTGCGGATGAGCGCGTTCGCTGCCCGCAAGCTGATGTTCCTGTGACCCCGTGAGCCTCGCCCGCCTCGAGGAGCACCGACGGCTCTGGGCACGGAAGCCCGTCCTCGCCGCCGTCTACCGGCCGTGGTTCGAGGGGCTGCTCGAGCCGCTGGCGCCCGGGGCAGCGGTGCTGGAAGTGGGTGCGGGTCCGGGCTTCCTGGCGGAGTTCGCGCGCGCGCGCCGGCCGGACCTGCGCTGGGTCGCCTCCGACCTGCTGCCGGCGCGGTGGAACGAGGTGGCGGCGAACGCCAGCAGCCTGCCGTTCGCCAGCGGGGGCTTCTCTGCGGTGGTCGGCCTCGACGTGCTGCACCACCTGGCGGAGCCCGAGGCCTTCTTCCGCGAAGCCTCCCGCGTGCTTCGCGCCGGCGGCCTGCTGCGGCTGGTGGAGCCCTGGCTGTCGCCGTTCTCGTACGGGATCTACCGTTTCCTGCACCAGGAGCACTGCCGTCTCGCCGTCGACCCCTGGCACCCGTTTGCCGGCTCCGGCAAGGACAGCTTCGAGGGAGACGCCGCCGTCCCCTGGAAGATGGTGCGGGCGACTGCGTCGCGACGCTGGGGCGAGCTCGGCTTCCTCGCGCCCCGGGTCACGCGGCTGAACGCGTTCGCCTATCTCCTGAGCCTGGGGTTCCGCCCGGCCTCGCTGCTGCCACCGTGGCTCGCCGGTCCGCTCGTCGCTCTCGACCGGACGAGCGGGTGGCTGTCCCCGATCGCCGCTCTGCGGGCGGTCCTCAGCTGGGAGCGGGGTTGAGGGCAGGCTCCCGCGTCGGCCGGGCGACCAGGAGCAGGCACGCGAGAAGGGACGCCACGGACGCGAGAACGCCCGCCCGCAGCCCGGGTGGCACGTAGCGAAGCGCCACTACGTGGCGGCCGGCCGGAACGGCGACGCCCTGGTGCTTCCCGTTGATGCGCAGGACAGGCTGCAAGCGACCGTCGACCGTCGCCCTCCAGCCCCGGGCGTAGCTGTTCCTCACCACCACATACGCCGGCCTGCGGGCCTCGACCTGGTACCGGCCCTCCGCCGGTCGCCGGTCCAGCACCGCCACCGACCCCTCACACCCATTCTCGGCTGGCGCAGTCCGATACGACACGGGCGGCATCTCACCCGCGTCGGCCGCCGGCACGGCACAGGCGACGTACTCCCTTGGGAAGGTGCGCAGCAGCTCGTACACGTGGACGAACAGACCGGGCGGCCCCGCGGGAACGAGCGCTCGGAGGGCGAGGTCGGGATGGACCAGGCGATCGAGGCTCAACACCCGAGACACGGCGGAGTCGCGCAGCCGTTCGACCAGCCGGCCCACGGATTCGGGAGCGTAGTCCGCCGGGCCCAGCTCGTCGGGCCGCGGCGCGAAACCGGTCAGGTCCGGGTCGAGCGCCATCTCGGCACCGTCGAGGATCCCGGTGTACGAGCCGAGCAGCCGGCGGTAGACGAGGAACGACCACAGCACCCTCTGCCGGGGCTCCTGCGCCAGGAAGCGCTGGAGGGCGACGCTGTGCCGAACCTCGTAGGTGAAGACGCGGCCGCCACCGAGCTTGTCCAGCTCGAGCGCAGCCAGCTCCGGCGGAGCGTCGAAGAACCTCGGCGAGACCTGGGGATTCATCCCGGCACTCGCGCGTCCGAGGTCGAGGACCAGCACGCCGGCGAGGAGGAGCCCGGCGCGCCTGCCCGGCAGCCAGCCTCTCCCGACGGCCAGAGAGGCGAGGGCGCCCAGAGCGGCGAGCGCCGCCGCCTCGCCGGAACCCCGTACCACGAGGTCGCGCGCCTCGGGGAAGAGGTCGGGCCCGATCCGGGCCCAGGAGCTCACGGCCTCAGGAAACAGCAGCACTGCCGCCGCGGGCGCGAGCGACAGGAAGGCGACAGCCGACGAAGCCCGGGCCAGCAGGCGCCAGCCCTTCCCGTCCAGGAGGCTGGCCAACCCGCCACCCGCGGCCAGGCAGACGACCAGGTACGGGAGGAACACGGCCTTCACCGGGTAGCGGAACGACTCCACGAACGGAAGCGACACCAGCGCGGGGGCAAGGTGCCCCGTGCGACCCAGGGCGTACCACAGCGCCATGGCAGTGGCCCCGAGGAGGACGAGGCGCCGCCGTCTGTCCATGGCCGCGAACCCGACGACGGAGAAAGCGAGCAGCAACGGCCCCAGGTAGAGGGAGAGGAAGTAGGGATCGCCTGGCCCGAACAGCGTCCGCCCCCACCCCTTCTCGCCAGGCGGCGACAGCGGGCCGAACAGGCCCGGGTTCACGGTTTGCAGGAGCGCCACCGGAGGCAGGCTGTTCTCGAGCGACACGGCGGGCGACGAGCAGCACCCTCGCACCGTCTCCGGGGTCAGCTCCCAGACGACGGCCATGGGGACCGCCGCGAGACCCACTCCGAGCAGCAGCGCGAGCGCCGGGCGGGCCGCCGTGCGCCACGATCCGCGGGCCGTCCATCCCAGCACGAGGCCGAGAACGACGGCCTGCACGACGAACTCCACCGCCAGGGTGGCGAGCGAGGCGGCGAGGATGGCGGCACACAGGGGGATCCAGCGACCGCCGCGCCGGACCACCTCTCGGAGGGCGAGGACCAGGAGCGGGGCGAGCGCCAGCGCCTGCAGGAAGACGTAGAGGTTCAGGCAGGAGAGGGCCAGCCCTCCCAGGGCGTAGGCTGCCCCGGAGAGGAAGGCCCCCGACGAGGAAGCACCCAGACGCCTGGCCAGGGCGAACATCGCGATAGCGGCAAGGGGCAGGTGCATGGTGAGCAGCCACGACAGGGCGGCCGGCCCGGGCCAGAGCACCTGGAGAAGGTCGAGCGGGTAGAGCTGTGGAAGAGCGAAGGTGCCCTCGTGGAGGTGCGGGTTCCAGCCGGGCCACCGGCCGTGGGCCAGCTCGCGGGCGGAGAAGAGGTGGAGCGGGTAGAAGGCGATCGTGTAGTCCCGGAAGTAGTAGCTGAGATCCGGGAAGGCGGCCCGTGGGTTCGACAGCAGCGAGACCGGAACGAGCAGCCAGGGAAGCCACCACCGCGACGCCCGGCGGTCGTCGGGGTTTCGCGCGGTCGGGGCGCCCAAGGCAGCCGATTATCGGTCTCCCCACCGACCCTGTCGAGCGAAAGCGCAAGGACCAGCGGTCCCGGGGCGGCGCGCGCGGAGCGCCGCGGGCTATGGCTTGAACAGCTCTCCCAGCCGGATGAGGTCCGTCTCCCCCATCGCCACGTCGTCGATCCGACCTCCGTCGGCCACCCGGACCACCAGCGGGACCCGGTTGACGTTGAGCTGGCGGAGGAACTCCCGCCCCGGAGAGCGCAGCACCGGGAAGGAGACCGGCATCGTGGACCAGAACCCCGGCGGCTCCAGGTCCATCAGGACGCCGTAGACCTTGAGGTCGGCCGGCCGGCGGTCGTAGGCGCGGTTCCACTCCGGGATCATCTTGTGGCAGTGCGGGCAGCCGCTCATGAAGAAGAGCAGCACCGTCTTGGAGCCCTTCGGGAACGTGACCTTGTGCGCCTGGCCGTCGATGCCGAGGGTTTCGAAAGCCGGGATGATCTCACCCTTGGAGGGCGCGAGCGGGGGCGTCGCCTGCGAGGGCTCCTGGGCGGCCTGCGGGTCCGCGCTGGCGGTCGCCGCTGCCAGCCAGGTGACCGCCGTCAGGCTGAGGAGAACTCGGCCGGGGTGCGGAAGACGCGTCATGCTGCCTCCGGAGATCAGTCCTGGGGACGCCACATCGGGGAATCGCGGGCGATCGCCACCACGCCCTTCTCCGGATCATAGCTGAACGGCACGCCCGCGGCATCGACCGTGGGAAGACGGCCCGCGGCCGCCGCCCGCAGCTGCTGCAGGGTGGCCGGAGCGTGGCCGGTTCGTTCGGCGAGCCCGTGCGCCAGCTGCGTCAGCCGGTCCGCGAGGTCGAGCGAGTCGAGACACCTCAGGTGCTCTTTCGCGTTCTCGCGGATGGCTCCCGGCTCCGCCTGCTCGTACATCTGCTGCCACATCCGCCGCGCGTGCTCGCGGTCGCCGCCCTTCGACAGCAGGTCCGCGGCCAGCGTGCGCAGCCAGTAGGCCGCGCCGGGGATGTCGGCCGCACGGTTCAGGATGTCGGCGGCGCGCCCGGGATCGTGCAGGTGGAGGTAGTAGAAGAAGCCGAGGTCCTGCTGCAGCCGCCAGGAGCGCGGCAGGTTGCGGACGCCCGTCTCCAGCACCTCGACTCCCTCCCGCGGCCGCCCGGCGCCGAAGGGTGGGGGCTCGCTCAGGAAGATCGCGCCGTAGCGGTAGGCGATCTCCAGCCGCGGATCGAGCGTGGTGGTGATGTCGATGAGCGGCCGCAGCAGCTCGAAACTCTTTCCCGCCGCGAAGACGCGCTGGCCGCCGAAGTACTGGACGGTGCGCAGCCAGTAGATGTCCGCGGCCAGCGCCTCGAACCCGGGGAACAGCTTCCGCGCCTGCTGGCCCGACCACAGGTAGAGGACCTCGTCCTGGGCCCGGAAACGCCCGACGGCAGCGTCGATCCGCGCCTGGCTCCAGGGGATGGCCGGGGCCAGCAGCAGGGCCACCAGCAGCGCCCGCGCGTTCATCGGAAGTCGCGGCGGCGGAACGCCACGTAGCCCACGGTCAGCACCACGCCGCTGTACGCGATCGCGTACGCGGTGACCCAGAGCAGGACCTTCGCCGAGACGGGGTCGCCGTACGCCACCTTGTCCTTGAAGTCGAAGTTGCCCAGGTTCGGCAGCACGGAGAAGAGCCCGCTGGCCAACCAGCCGGGCACGCCGGGCAGCACCTCGCGCATGTTCCGGATCACGTCCGCGAAGCGTCCCACGATCACCACGGCGACGGTGAACACCGAGGCGAGCGCCGAGGAGGAGGCGATGGTGGAGAACAGCATGGCGAAGGCGACCACCAGCAGCAGGCCCAGGAACATCGGGTAGACCGCCTCGAGCAGGCGCCAGTCGGCGCGGTGGCCGGTGGCCAGCAGCGTCAGGTACAGCCCTGCGGCCATCACCGCCAGGTTGACCAGCAGCGTAAACGCCAGCCCGGCGAACTTGCCCAGGAAGAACTCGCCTCGTGTGAGCGGCTTGACCAGCAGCGGGTAGAGCGACCGCCGCTCGATCTCCTTGATGATCAGGCCCACCCCGATCAGGATGGCGATCGCCGTGCCGAACAGGTCCATGGCGGCAAGGCCGACGTCCTTGAGGATCTTCTCGTCCTGACGGATGGACAGGTGCCCGAGCAGCAGCCCGGAGACGGTCATCAGCAGGGCGAAGAACACCAGGTTGTAGAGCACACGCTCCCGGACCGTCTCCCGGAAGGTGTTCGCCGCCACCGCCATCAGCCTCATCCCTCTCCCCAGGCGTCCCGCGGGCCGGCGCCGGCGACCTCGCGGAAGAAGTAGTCCTCGAGCGACTCGCGGACGGGGAGGACCGAGAGCACCCGGCCGCCGGCGGCCTCGATGGCGGTCACGGCGGGCCCGAGGCGGTCGTCCCGGACCTCGAGGCGCAGGCGGTCTCCCACGGCTTCCTGGCGCTCCGCGCCCAGCCCGGGCAGGTCGTGTGGCACGCCGGCGGCGAGGACCTCGAGGTGGCTCACGTCGAGCCGCAACAGGTCCCGCAGGGCACCCACGCTGAGCAGCCGGCCCCCGCGGAGCACGGCGACGCGGTCACACAGCGCCTCCGCGTCGGAGAGGATGTGGCTCGAGAAGAGGACGGTCTTGCCACGGCCGTGCAGGTCCACGATGAGGTCGCGGACCAGCCGGCGGCCCAGGGGGTCGAGCCCGGACATGGGCTCGTCCAGGATGAGCAGCTCGGGATCGTTGACCAGCGCCTGCGCCAGCCCCGCGCGCTGCAGCATTCCCTTCGAGAACCGGCGCATGGCCACGTGGGCGGAGCGCTCCAGCCCCACCAGGGCCAGCAGCTCGCGGGTGCGCTCGCGGCGGCGGCGGCGGTCGCAGCCGAAGAGCCGGCCCACGTAGTCCAGGTACTCGGCCGGCGTGAGGTAGTCGTAGAGGTAGGGGTGCTCGGGGAGGTAGCCGATGCGAAGCCTCCACTCACGCGAGGCGAGCGGGGCGCCGAAGATCCACGCCGCCCCGGCATCGGGGTGGAGCAGCCCGGTGAGGACCTTCAGCGTCGTCGTCTTGCCGGAGCCGTTCGGCCCGATGTAGCCGAGGATCTCCCCGCGGAGGACCTCCAAGTTCAGGTCGACCAGGGCAGGGCGGCGCTTCTGGAACACGTGCCCGGTCGGATAGTTCTTGGAGAGGCCGCTCGTCCGTATGACCGCGTCGCCCGCCATCGCCGGAGAGTGTATCCCAAAGACGAAAACGGCCCCGGGCGCACGCACCCGGGGCCGTGCAGCACGGCTCTCCGTCTACTGGAGGATCGTGCAGCTCGTCATGTCCAGGCCGTAGGTGGTGGCGTTCACGGTCGGGGCGACGCCCGACGGCGTATAGCACACGATGCCGCTCGAGTCGCCGCCGAACCCGCGCACGCCTGTCTGGCCCTCCACGACCGGCGTCGCGATATACGCGTACGAACCGGTGCTGTTGGCGCCGGCGCCGGCGGGGAGCACGGCGGGGGCACCGCCATTCGTGAACGTACGGTTGTACCCCGACTTCGACTGGGTGGAAGCGATCGCCGAATCGACGAAGGTCGGGCCGTTGGCCGGGTAGCTCGGGATGCAGGCTGCAGCCTGGGGGTTCACGAGACAGAACATGGTGCTCGTGTACAGGCCGGCGTTGGCGGACTGGTAGGCGGCCTGGGCGGAGATCACCGTCCGGATGTCGCCGATCGTGGCCGCCTCGTTGGCCGAGATGCGCGCCCGCAGCAGGCTCGGGATCGCGATCGCGGCGATGATGCCGATGATCGCGACCACGATCAGCAGCTCGATCAAGGTGAAGCCCTTCTGCTTCTTCATCTGTCGACCTTCCTTTCGCCAGGTAGGCCCTGGCTTTGTGCTTGGGTATCGCAACAAGCATGCCTGCGTCGCGGCCTGGAGCGATTCACGGTGCCTGTCATCGCAAGTCCGCGCCAATTCTAGCCTCTCCATCCGGCGCTGCGCGGCCTTCCCAGGCCGTGGCCTCTGACAAAAACTGTCGGCTCGTCATTATTTGTCGGGCAGCTCACTGGAGGACGGTACAGGTCGAGAGGTCGATGACGCCGTTGTTCACGACCGGCGCCGACCCGGTTGGGGTGAAGCACACCGCGCCGCTCGCATCGCCTCCGAAGCCCCGGACGCCTGTCTGCCCGGCCACGACCGGGGTCGCCGTGTAGGCATAGGCACCCGTGCTGTCGGCCCCCGTGGCCACGGGGAGTACGGCCGGCGGCGGTCCGATCTGGATGAGCCGAGCATACCCGCTCTTCGGCTGGGTGGAAGCGATCGCGGAATCGACGAAGGTGGGACCGTTCGGCGGGTAGTTGGGGATGCAGCCGCCCCCGGTGGGTGCCACCAGGCAGGTCAGCGTCGAGGCATAAAAGCCGCCGTTGGCGGAGTGGTAGGCCGCCTGGGCGGAGATCACGGTCCGGATGTCGCCGATGGTGGCGGCCTCGTTGGCGGAGATTCGGGCGCGCAACAGGCTCGGGATGGCGATCGCGGCGATGATACCGATGATCGCGACCACGATCAGCAGCTCGATCAGCGTGAAACCCTTGTCCCTTTCCATTGCTCTCAGGTCCTTTCGGGCGACTTCGGACTCGGCACCGGTTATTGGCAAGGGACGTGCCGACGAGAATTGTATGCAATGACCGAATTGGGGCGATTGCCCTGTCGCCGCGACGGGCTGTATGGGCGGTTCGTGCAGCCGAGTCGAACAGCGCGACCGCGAGCGAGGCAAGAAGTGTCGCACACCTAGCTCTTGGAGGCGGCACCGTGCTTCTGGAGGAGGTACCGAAGCGATCTCGGCGTGATCCCGAGCAGCCGCGCCGCCTCCGTGCGATCGCCCCGCGCCTGCTCGAGAGCCTCCTCCAGCAGCCGCGCCTCGACCGAGCGAAGGTAGGCATCCAGGCTGAACCCGTCCCCGATCGGCGGCAGCGGCTCGAAGCGGGCCGGGGCACGCAGCGCCTCCGGCAGCCGCTCCGGCTGGATGACCTCCGTGGTCTCCAGGGCGACCGCACGCTCGAGCACGTTCTCGAGCTCACGGACGTTCCCCGGCCAGGAATGGCGCTGCAGGAGCGAGAGCGCCTGCTCCGAGATGCCGGTGATCCGCTTGCCGACCTGCTGGACGAAGCGCTCGAGGAAGTGGCTGGCGAGCAGCGACAGGTCCTCGGGCCGCTCCCGCAGGGGAGGGGTGCGGATCGGGATCACCTGGAGGCGGTAGAAGAGGTCCTCGCGGAACCGCTTCTGCTGCACCAGGTCCTCGAGCGGGACGTTGGTGGCGGCGATCACCCGCACGTCCACGTCGATCTCCTCGTTGCCGCCCACCCGGCGGATGCGCCGCTCCTGCAGCGCCCGCAGCAGCTTCACCTGCATGGGCGGCGAGGTCTCGCCGACCTCGTCGAGGAACAGGGTGCCGCCGCTGGCGGCCTCGAAGAGGCCCTTCTTGTTGGTGCGGGCGTCCGTGAACGCGCCCTTCATGTAGCCGAACAGCTCGCTCTCCAGCAGCGTGTCCGGGAGCGCGCCGCAGTTGATGCTGACGAAGGGTCCCTCCGCGCGGCCGGACAGGCCGTGGATGGCACGCGCCACCACCTCCTTGCCGGTCCCGCTCTCGCCGGTGATCAGGACGGTCGAGTTGGTGGGCGCGATCGCCCGCACCATCTCGAACAGGGCGGCCATCACCGGAGAAACGCCGATCACCCGGTCCAGGCCGTGGATCTCGCCCACCTCCCGCCGGAGCAGGAGGTTCTCCTCGCGCAGGCTGCGGTTGGCGAGCGCGTCCCTCACCACGATGCGCAGCTCGTCCACGTCGAACGGCTTGAGGACGTACGCCTCCGCGCCGAGCTTGCGCGCCGCCACCGCCGTCTCCGAGGTGCCGTAGGCGGTCATCACCACCACCGCCGTCTCCGGCGAGCCGGACTTGACGTGGCGGAGCACCTCGATGCCGTCGCCGTCCGGAAGCCGGACGTCCGTCAGCACCAGGTCGACCGCAGCCCGGGCCAGCACGGAGGCGGCCTCGGCGCGGCTGCCGGCCGTGCACACGTCGAGCCCCTCCTTGCGCAGCAGGATGCCCAGCATCTCCCGCATCGACTGCTCGTCGTCCACGATGAGGACGCGTTTCTTGCCTTCCACCGGCTGCCCCCCAGCCACCGCCGCGGATGCCGTCTCCCTCACGATGCCGCCTTCAGCGCCAGCGGGAGCCGGACGTCGAACTGCGTGCCCCGGCCCGGGTCGCTGCGGACGGTGAGGTCGCCCCCGTGCTGCCGCACGATGCGGAACACGATGGCCAGGCCCAGGCCGGCGCCCGGGCGCGCCGGCATGGGCCCGAAGGGAACGGCCTGCGACCTGCCGGCGAGGCTTCCTCCCTGGTCCCGGACCGTGAGGACGACGTCACTCGCCGTGTGGCGCAGGCCGATGTCGAGCCGGCCTCCCGTCGGCATCGCCTCCAGCGCGTTGCGCACCAGATTCCAGAACACCTGGGCGATCTCGTCCGCGTCCGCCAGGCACACGTGCGGCCCTTCGTCCGCCTCGAAGCTGACGAGGTGGTCCGGCCCCACCTCGGCGCCGTTGCGCAGCAGGGTGACCGCCGACTCCAGCACCGGCCGCAGGTCGACCGGCCGCCGCGGCCGGGCCGGCTGGCGCGCCTGGTACAGGAAGCGGTTCAGGGTGTCGGAAAGGCGCTTCGACTCGCGCGAGATGATCGACAGCAGCCGCGCCTGCTCCTCGCCGATGCCCTCCTCGCCCATCAGCACCTGCGCCGAGCCGCGGATGGAGCTGAGGGGGTTGCGGATCTCGTGGGCGAGCTGCGCTGCCATCTCCCCGACGGCCGCCAGCTTCTCCTTCGTCCTCACCTCCTCCTCCAGCCGGCGGATGTCGGTGAGGTCCTGGAACACGATGAGGAAGCCGCCGGCGGCGCGGCCGCCGCGCGCCAGCGGGTTGGCGGAGACGCCGATCTCCAGCCGCCGCCCGTCCGGCCGCAGGTAGGACAGCTCCAGCCGGGCCAGCTCGCGGCTGCCGGCCCGCGCGCGCAGCTCGCCCTCCACCAGCAGGGGCGAGCCGAACGCCTCCGCCACGCTCAGGCCGCGCAGGGAGGCGGCCGTGCGCCCGAGCAGTTGCTCGCCGACGGCGTTGACGTGCAGCACCCGCGCGTGGGCGTCGGTGCTCAGCAGCCCGCTCTGGATGCTGTCCACGATGAGCTGGTTCAGCTCCCGCAGGTCCGCCACCTCCACCACCGCGTCACGCAGCTGGCGGCCGGTGTGCTGCAGGCTCTCGTTCAGGTAGCTGCCGAGGACGGCCACCGTGGAGCAGGCCACGCCCAGGACGAAGATGGAGTAGAGGGCGGCGCGGGCCGGCAGAGTGGCTACGTCCGCCAGGCCGGGAGCGGAGATCGCCCCGGTGCGGGCGGCCAGCAGCAGCCCGCCGTAGAGGGCGGTGGCCAGGCCGGCCAGCGTCAGCACGCCCCGCCTGGGCAGCAGCATGGTGGCCGAAAGCACCGAGATGGGGTAGAGCAGCAGGAACCCCGTGCGCAGCACGGTGGTGCCGAGCGCCACGCCGCCGGTGGCGTACACCAGGGCGGTGATGATGAGCAGGTCCCCCACCAGCTGCACGTAGATCTGGCCGGTCCAGTGGCGGAAGAAGCGCAGCGCCAGCGCGTGCAGCACGGTGAGCGCGTAGGTGCCGCCGATGACGAAGTACAGAGGGTTGACCGCCGGCAGCGTCTCGAAGACCACGCCCACCACGTAGGTGGCCACGAACAGCAGCGTCGTCACCATGACGACGCGGAACAGCATCAGCCGCTTGAGCCGCGCCTCCAACGAGACCGTCATCGGGCATCGGCGCGCGCCGCGTCGCCCCTCCGCTCCGGAGCCCGGCGCGCCATGCCGCCCCTCAGCTGAGCTTGCTGATCAGGTCGAACAGCGGCAGGTACATGGCGACGATGATGCCGCCGACGCTTATGCCCAGGAACAGGATCATCACCGGCTCCATCAGGGTGAGCAGGTTGGCCACCGCCTGGTCGACCTCCTCCTCGTAGAAGTCGGCGATCTTGCCGAGCATCGCGTCGAGGGCGCCGGTCTGCTCGCCGACCCCGATCATCTGCACCACCATCGGGGGGAAGACCCCGGTCTCCTTGAGCGGCTGGGCCAGCGTCAGGCCGCTCTCCACCGCCTTGCGCACGGCCATGATCGCATCCTCGATGATCGCGTTGCCGGACGTGCGGGCGGTGATCTCCAGGCCGTCGAGGATGGGCACGCCCGAGGAGATGAGGGTGGCCAGCGTGCGGCAGAAGCGGGCCACCGCGATCTTCTGCATGAGCCCGCCGAAGATGGGCATCTTCAGGATGGTCCGGTCCACCACCCGGCGACCGCCGTGGGTGGCGTAGTAGCGCCGGAAGGCCATGGTCAGCAGCACGCCGCCCACGATGATGAGCGGCAGCAGGCGCACGAACCACTTGGACAGGGCGATGACGAAGCGGGTGGGCAGCGGCAGCTCGGCGTTGAGGCCGGCGAACATGGCGGCGAAGGTCGGGATCACCTTCCACAGGATCACCGCGATCACGATGCCGGCTATGCTGAGGACCGCCACCGGGTACACCATCGCGCCCTTCACCTGCGACTTGAGCTTGACCGCCTTCTCGATGTAGGTGGCCAGCCGCTTGAGGATGGTGTCGAGGATACCGCCCGCCTCGCCGGCGGCGATCATGTTGGTGAAGAGCTCGTCGAAGGCCTTGGGGTGCTTGCGCATGGCGTCGGCCAGGCTGGCGCCGCCCTCCACGTCCATGCGGGTCTGCTGCAGCACCTTGGAGAAGGTCTTGTTCTCCTGCTGGCTGCCCAGGATCTCCAGGCACTGCACCAGCGGCAGCCCGGCGTCGATCATCACCGAGAACTGGCGGGTGAAGATGGCGAGGTCCTTGGCCGGCACGCCGCCCCCGAACTTGGGCAGCGCCACCTCCCGGCCCTTCTCCTTGACCGAGGAGACCAGGATCTGCTCGCGCCGCAGCAGAGCGGTCACCGCCTCCTTGTTGTCCGCCACCCTCTCGCCGCCGACGGCCTTGCCGTCGCGGGTCTTGCCCTTCCACACGTAAGCAGGCATCGGCTCCTCCCGCCCTCTAGCGGCCCGCCGGCCGCATCGGCACGCGGGCGGCCTGCGGCGTGGCCAGGCCGGCACCGCGGTTGATCATGTCCTGCAGCTCCTCCGGGTTCGAGCTGATGCCGAGGGCGGTCTGCAGGCTGATCTGCTTGGCGAAGTACAGGCTGGCCAGCGACTGGTTGAAGGTCTGCATCCCGTGCTTCTCCTGCCCGGTCTGCATGGCGGAGTAGATCTGGTGGATCTTGTCCTCGCGGATGAGGTTGCGGATGGCCGGGTTGGGGACCAGGATCTCCATGGCCAGCACCCGGCCGGTGCCGCTGGCCCTGGGCAGCAACGACTGGCACATGATCCCCTCCAGCACCAGCGACAGCTGCGCCCGCACCTGCGGCTGCTGGTGGGCGGGGAACACGTCCACGATGCGGTTGATGGTCTGCGCGGCGGAGTTGGTGTGCAGGGTGGCGAAGGTGAGGTGGCCGGTCTCGGCGATGCGCAGCGCCGACTCGATCGTCTCCAGGTCGCGCATCTCGCCGATCAGCACCACGTCGGGGTCCTCGCGCAGGGCGGAGCGCAGGGCGTTGGTGAAGGAGTGGGTGTCGGAGTGGACCTCGCGCTGGTTCACCACGCACTTCTTGTGCTGGTGCAGGTACTCGATGGGGTCCTCGATGGTGATCATGTGCTCGTGGCGCTCGGAGTTGACCTTGTCCAGCATGGCCGCGAGCGTCGTCGACTTGCCGGAGCCGGTGGGTCCCGTCACCAGCACCAGGCCGCGAGGTTTGTCGCAGATGGTGGCGATGATGGGCGGCAGCCCCAGCTCGCGGAAGCCGCGGATCTCGTAGGGGATGGTGCGGTACACCGCCGCCACCGCACCGCGCTGCATGAAGACGTTGGCCCGGAAGCGAGCGAGGCCCTTGATGCCGAAGCTGAAGTCGAGCTCCAGGTTCTCCTCGAAGCGGTGCTTCTGCGCGTCGGTGAGCACGCTGTAGGCGAGCTGCTTGGTCTCCACCGCCGACAGCGCGGGCAGGTCCAGGGGACGCAGCTTGCCGTCCACCCGGATCTGCGGCGCGGAGTTGGTGGTGACGTGGAGGTCGGTCCCCCCCATCTCCGTCATGGTCTTCAGCAGCTGGTGAAGGCTGACCGCCACTTCCGCACCCCCTTCCGCCGGCGGCCAGGCCGGCGGGCCGCCCGCGCGGCCTGGCTATAGCACGGTCTCGCGCAGGACTTCCTCGACCGTCGTCACACCGTTCTTGATCTTCTCCAGCCCACTCATGCGGAGGGTCAGCATCCCCTCCTCCAGCGCCTTCTTCTTGATCTCCACCGCGGTGGCCCCGACCATGACGAGGTCGCGGATGCCCTCGCTGATCTCCATCACCTCGTACAGCCCGACCCGGCCCTTGTAGCCGGTGCCGTTGCAGGTGCCGCAGCCCTTGCCCTTGAAGACCTGGACGGAGCCGAGCTGCTCGGCCGTGAAGCCGATGTCGACCAGCGTCTTGGACGGCACCTCCGCGGTGACGTCCGTCTTGCACTTGGCGCACACCCGCCGCACCAGCCGCTGCGCCTGGATCAGGTTCACCGCCGTGCCCACCAGGAACGGCTCGATGCCCATGTTGACCAGGCGCGACACGGTCGAGGGCGCGTCGTTCGTGTGCAGCGTCGAGAGCACCAGATGGCCGGTGAGGGAGGCCTTCACCGCGATCTCCGCGGTCTCGTAGTCGCGGATCTCGCCGACCAGGATGATGTTGGGGTCCTGGCGCAGGAACGAGCGCAGCGCGGCCGCGAAGTTGAGACCGATCTGCTCCTTGATCTGGACCTGGTTGATGCCGGGCAGGTTGAACTCGACCGGGTCCTCCGCGGTCATGATGTTGGTGTCCGGCTTGTTGAGAGCCGCGATCGCGGAGTAGAGGGTGTTGGTCTTGCCCGAGCCGGTGGGGCCGGTCACCAGGACGATCCCGTAGGGCTTGGAGATGGCGTTCTTGAAGCGCTCCAGCGAGTGCGGCTCGAAGCCGAGCTTGGTCATGTCCAGCATCAGCTTCGACTTGTCCAGCAGCCGCAGCACGATCTTCTCGCCCCACAGGGTGGGCAGGGTGGAGACGCGGAAGTCGAGGTCGCGGCTGCGGTCCTCGACCTTCATCTTGATCTTGATGCGCCCGTCCTGGGGCAGCCGCTTCTCGGCGATGTCCAGCTTGGCCATGATCTTGATGCGCGAGATCAGCGGGTCCTTCAGCTTCATGGGCAGGGCCATCACGTTGTAGAGGATCCCGTCGATGCGGAAGCGGACGCGGAACTCCTTCTCGTACGGCTCGATGTGGATGTCGGAGGCGCCTCGCTTGAGCGAGTCGATCATCAGCACGTTGGTGAGCTTCACCACCGGCGCCGCGTCGGCGGACTTGGTGAGGTTGCCGAGGTCGATCTCGTCGTCTTCCTGCTTGACCGTCTCGACGTCGGCCTCGCTGTCTCCCATCGAGTCGAGGTCGATCTCGGAGAGCCCGCCGACCGCAGCCATGTCGTCGAGGCTGAGGGTCGGGCCCTCCAGGACCTCCTTCAGGCTCTGGGCCGCCCCGGGGACCGCGTACCCGCCGCCGGCGGCGCCCCCGCCGGCCTGCGGCGGGCCGCCGCCGTCGCGCCGCAGCTCCAGCGAGCGGCTGGAGCCGTAGTAGCGGTCGATGGCGTCGTCGAGCGTCGACTCGGAGGCCACCACCGGCTCGACGTTGTAGCCGGTCATGAACTTGATGTCGTCCATGGCGAAGACGTTGGTGGGGTCGGCCATGGCGATGGTGAGGGTGGCCCCCGAGCGCGAGAGAGGCAGGACCTGGTACTTGCGGGCGGTCTCGGCGGGGATGATCTTGATGATCGCGGGGTCGACCTCGAAGTGCTCGAGGTTGATCGAGGGCACCCCGTACTGCCGCGACAGCAGCGAGGTGATCTCCTCGTCCTTGACGAAGCCCAGGCCGACGAGCGCCTTCCCGAGCTTCCCGCCGTTCATCTTCTGGTGGGTGAGCGCCTCCTGGAGTTGCTGAGGCGACACCATGCTCTCCTTCAGCAACAGCTCGCCGAGCTTGACAGGCATCAGCGCTCAACCATGAAAAATGCCTTGCTCACAGCAACTTAGTCGACGGATGCTAACGCTCCGCCTGAGGCCGTGTCAAGCCGTTGACAACGCACCACGGCGGCACGACGGCACCATTGCACGCGCGGCGGAGTCTAGCACGCTTCCCGGACCGGGGCCGGTGAACCCGGACACACTTCAGCCCTCGAGCAGCGCGGCGACGGCCCCAGGGCGCCCGGGCCGCAGCCTTATAATCCGCGGCGTATGCGCGAGCCACCGGCGAAGCCGCCCGCGATCGTCTTCTCGAAGCCGAGTTACGACCAGCGGGAGGTCGAGGCGGTCCGCGCCGCGCTCGCCACGCAGACCTCCGGCGACGGGCCCGCCGGCCGCCGCGTCGAGGCCCGGCTGGCGGCGATGCTCGGGGCCCGGCGGGTGCTGCTGACCACCTCGGGGACGCACGCGCTGGAGCTGGCGCTGCTCGCCCTCGGCATCGGCCCCGGCCAGGAGGTGGTCTGCCCGTCGTTCACCTTCGTCTCCAGCGCCAACGCCGTGCTGCGGGTGGGCGCGCGGCCCGTGTTTGCCGACATCGAGGAACGGACGCTCGGCCTCGACCCGGCGGACGTCGAGCGCCGGCTGACCCCGCGCACCGCCGCCGTCATCCCGGTCGACTACGCGGGGGTGGCGCCGGACGTGGAGGCGCTCGGCGACATCGCGCGCCGCCGGGGGCTGCGGGTGGTGGAAGACGCCGCCCAGGGCATCGCCGCCCGCTGGCGGGACCGGCCGCTCGGCACGCTGGGCGACGCCGGCTGCCTCAGCTTCCACGAGACGAAGAACGTCAGCTGCGGCGAGGGCGGCGCCCTCGTCCTGCAAGACGCCGCGGTCGCCGCCCGGGCCGAGGTCGCCCGCGAGAAGGGCACCAACCGCAGCGCTTTCCTGCGCGGGCAGGTGGACAAGTACACCTGGGTGGCCGAAGGCAGCAGCTACGTGCTGTCCGACGTGCTGGCGGCCATCCTCGAGGTGCAGCTCGACAAGCTGCCGACGATCCAGGCGAGGCGGGCGCAGGTGGTGGCGCGCTACCGCGAGGGCCTCGGCGGCTGGGCGCAGCGCAAAGGCGTGCGGCTTCCCCCCGAGCCCGGCGAGAGCACGCCGAACCACCACATCTTCTACCTCCTCTACCCGGACGGCCGGCTGCGCGACGAGGCGCTCGCCCGCCTGCGCGCGGGGGGGGTGATGGCCACCTTCCACTACGTCCCGCTGCACACCTCACCCCACGGGCGCACCCTGGGAGCCGGCGAGGTCTCGCTCCCGGTGACCGACAGGGTGGCCGCCGCGCTGCTGCGGCTGCCACTGCACGCGGAGCTCGACGACTCGCAGGTCGACCGGGTGATCGAAGCCGTGCAGGAGACGGCGTGAGCGACCCCGCTCCGGACCCGTACCTCAGCCTGGTCCTCGCCTGCTACAACGAGGCGGAGCACCTCGAGACGAGCTTCCAGGAGATTCGGGAGACGCTCGACCAGACCCGCTGGCCCTACGAGGTCGTCTTCGTCGACGACCTGAGCCGCGACCGCACCCGGGACATCCTGCGCGCGATCGTGGCGGCCCACCCGCAGCACCAGCTCCGCGTGATCCTGCACCAGAGGAACCAGGGCCGCGGCGCCACCGTGACCGACGGCTTCCGGGCGGCCCGCGGAGAGATCACCGGCTACCTGGACGTGGACCTCGAGGTCCACTGTCGCTACATCCCCTCGCTGGTCCGAGCGATCGAGAAGGGCGCCGACATCGCCACGCTGCGGCGGATCTACGCCTTCCAGGTCTTCTCGCTGGACCGCTACTTCATGAGCCGCGGCTACTCCTGGCTCGTCCGCCGGCTGCTCGAGGTGCCCTACCGCGACACCGAGACCGGCTACAAGTTCTTCCGCCGTCGGACGGTGCTGCCGCTGCTGGACGAGGTGCACGACCCGGGCTGGTTCTGGGACACGGAGTTCATGGCCCGCGCCCACCGGCGCGGGCTCAAGGTGGTCGAGGTCCCCGGCGCCTACGTGCGGCGCACGGACAAGACCTCGACCGTGAGCGGGATCCGCGACAGCTTCGACTACTTCCGCCAGCTTTGGCGCTTCCGCCGCGAGCTGGGGCCGCCGCGGCCGTGAAGGCGCTGCGCGAGATCGGGCTGCGCAGGGCGTTCCGCTTCGGCTTCTACACCCTGGCCATGGTCCCCTACCGCGCGGCGCTCTTCCCGCAGCTGCGGGCGCCGCTGCTGCGGCTGCTGGGTGCCCGCATCGGGAGGCGCGCGGTGCTGCACGACCTGCGCTTCTTCAACCTCTACCGCACCGGCCTCGCCGGACTGGCGATCGGAGAGGAGTGCTTCGTGGGCGACGAGTGCCTGTTCGACCTGGCCTGCCCCATCACCCTGGAGCGACAGGTCACGCTGGCCGAGCGGGTGCTGGTGCTCACCCACATGAAGGTCGGCTACTCCGACCACCCCCTGATGCAGGCTTTCCCGCCGCTCGAGAAGCCCGTGGTCTTCGAGCAGGGGGCCTTCGTGGGCGCCAACGTGACGGTGCTCGCGGGGGTCAGGGTCGGCAGCTGCGCGTTCGTGGCCGCCGGCAGCGTGCTGACGGCGGACGTTCCCCCGCGGACGCTGGTCGCGGGGGTGCCGGCCCGGGTCGTCCGCAGCATCGCTTGACGGCGGAGGCGCGGATGCGGTTGACGAAGGGCGACGCTGCCGCATCCGGTGCCGTGGCGCTGGCTGCGTTCCTGCCCTTCCTGCGCGGGGCGCTGCAGGGCGCGTCCTTCTACTTCCGCGACCTCTCCGTGCAGTTCTTCCCCGTGCGGCGCTTCGCGGTCGAAGGGTTGCGCGCCGGCCAGCTGCGCTACTGGAATCCCTACGCGTACGAGGGCGTGGCGCTCTCGCCGCTTCCGCTCGGCTACCCGCTCGACCTGCTGCAGGCCCTGCGTCCGGACGAGTCGTTCTTCTCGTTGCTGCTGGCGCTCCACCTGCCTCTCGCCGCCGTGGCTGCCTACCTGCTCGCACGACGGCTGGGGGCCGGCCCTGCCGGGGCCGCGACCGCCGGGCTCGGCTACGCGCTGGGAGGCTTCGCCCTGTCCACGGTGAACCTGTACGTCTACTGCGAGGCACTGCCCTGGGTGGCCTTCGTCGTCCTGGCGCTGGTGCGGGCGGCGCCCGGAGGACGCCGGGAGGTCGGCTGGGCCGCGCTCGCGGTCGGCGTGCTCCTGTCGACAACCGCCGCCGAGTTCGCGGTCCAAGCGGTGGTGGCCGGAGTGGTGCTGGCGCCGTGGCCGCTCTCCCGAGGCGCGGCCTCCCGCCTCGCCGGGTCCGTGGTTCTGGGGACGGGGCTCGCGGCCGCGGTCCTCGGTCCTGCCTCGGCAGCGGTGGTCGGCAGCGCCCGCGGCGCGGGGTTTCCGCCCGACGTCGTCCTCGCCCATTCCGTGCACCCGCTCGCTCTGGTGCAGGTGCTGGTGGCCGGGCTCTTCGGCGACCCCTCGCGGCTGGCCGAGAGGTTCTGGGGGATGAACTTCTTCCCCCGGGGATTCCCCTACGTGCTCAGCCTCTACCTCGGCGCCATCCCGCTCGGGCTGGCGGTCGCGGGCGTCTGCGCGCGCAGACGACCGGCCGGCCGCCTCCTTCTGCTGCTCGCGCTCGCCCTCCTGGTCGCCCTCGGCCGTTGGGCCGGCCTGCAGCCGGTGGTGGAGGCGCTCGTCTGGGTACGCACGCTGCGCTTCCCGGTCAAGGCATTCCTGACCGCCCACCTGGCGATCGCGCTCCTCGCCTCGCTCGGGGCCGATGCGATCGCCGCCGGCGAGCGACGCGCCCTGCGCGCGTTCGCGGCGGTGGCCCTGGCGCTGGGCCTGGCGCTGGCCGGCGCCCCCACCCTGCTCGGCCGCCTGGAGGCAGTGGGCGACTGGCTGCTGCGCGGCTTCTTCCCACCCGATCTCGCCTGGCCTCTGCGCCTCGCCTACGCGCGCGAGATCGGCGCCGATGCGGCGATCGGCGGCGCGGTGGCCGCCTGCGCCGGCGGGCTGGCGCTGCTCGCCCTGCGGGGCCACCTGCGCCCCGCGGTCGTCGCCTGGGCGGTCACCGTGCTGCTCGGCGCCGACCTCCTCCGCGCCGGCGCGGGGCTCAACCCGATGGTGACGCCGGCGTTCCTGCGGCCGTCGCCCGAGGTGGAGGCCCTGGCCGCCCGGCTGCGGGCCGACGGCGGTCGCCTCTGCCCTCTGGATCCGTCGTACAGCCCGGCGTACGAGCGGGCGCGCGCGGCGCGCACCCGCCACGAGCTGTGGTCGTTCGCGGTGGTCGAGGACACGCTCTCGCCCGACACCAACCTGCACGACGGCGTCGCCACGGCGTTGACGCCCGACCGCACGATGCTGGTGCCGACCGATCGCGTGCTTCCGCCCGAGGCGGCCTCGCCCCGGGCGTTGCCGGCCCTGCTGCCGCGGCTGCGCGAGAGCGCGGTATCGCACGTGCTCTCGCTCGACTCGCTGGCCGTCGACGGCCTCACCCTCGAGCAGAGCCTCGCACCGCCCCGCCTGGTCCCGCTGAGGCTGGCGCTGTACCGCGTCGACGGTGCGAAGGCCCTGGCGGAGGTCGCGGGGCCAGGCGGAGACGCTGGCCGGGTGATCTCGCTCCAGCGTCGGGGAGACCGTCTGGCGGTCGAGGTCGAAGTGCAGGAGGACGCCCGGCTGCTGCTCCGGGAGGGCCTCTCACGCGGATGGCGCGCGCAGGTCGACGGCAGGCCGGCGGCGATCGAGCCCGTCGGGCCTGGGGCGGTGATGGTCCTGGTAGGCACGGGCCGCCATCGAGTGACGTTCGACTACCGTCCTCCACTGCTGTTCGCCGGCGCCCTGATCAGCGCGGCGGCGCTCGCGGCGATCATCGTGCTCGGCGTCGGCCGGCCGCGGTCCGCGGACGCGGACCCGCAGCGATGAGCCGCGCCGGCCCGGCCCTGACGCTCGCAGTCCTCGGCGCGCTCGTCCTGGTCACCGCCGCCCAATACGGGCCGGTGCGCTGGACGAACTTCGGGGGCGCCGACGAGTGGCTGCTGCTCGACCTCAACGGCAGGGGCATCGTCGCCATGCCCCACGCCAACCGCCCCCTGAACCTGCTCTGGTCGCTGCCCGGGCCGCTCCTGACACCCTACCGTTTCGAGGGATACCGGCTCGCCTACCTCGGCTACCTCGCCGCAACGGGTTTCCTCACCTGGCTCCTCGCGCGGCGCCTGGCGCCCGAGCAGCCGGTCGCAGCGTTCACGGCGGGAGCGCTGGCCATCGGCTGGGCGCCGCTCGACATGGCGCGGCTCTCGATCGTGCAGATGCTGCCGAACCTGGCAGTGACCGCCTGCTGGCTGGCCTGCCTGCTGCTCCTGCTGCGACTGCGCGACGACGGCCGGCCCGTGTGGTTCGTCGCCGCGGTACTGCTGGCGACGCTCGCCGCGAGGAGCTACGAGGCCGTCCTCGGGCTGCTGTTGGGCGCGCCGCCGGTGGTGTGGCTGTCGGCCCCCGGGAGCCGCCGGCCGCGGCGGCTCGGCTGGCTGGTGGCCTGGGAGGCGGCGGTCGCCATCCTGGCGGCGCTCGCGGCCTGGCCGCTCGTCCACGGCGACGGCAGCTCCTTGTACCAGTCGGCGGTCGTGCGCGCCGACTTCGACCCGCTGCGCTATCTCTCCGGTCTCGCCCGGCAGTACTGGTATCACCTCGCCCCGCTCGTGCCTCGCGACCCGTCGGAGCTGACGCCGGCCGTGCTGGTCCCGGCGGCGGCGTTCCTGGCAGGGGCTGCCCTCGTCCTTTGCGGCCGCGGCACGGGCGCGTCCGGCGGACGCCGCGGTCTCCTGCTGCTCGCCGGGGTCGGGTTGGTCCTGGCCGGGATGGGCTACTCGGTGCTGCTGCTGGGCGCCTCGGTGCAGGGCCCCTCGCGCATGCAGTTCCTCGCGGCGCCGGGCATCGCGCTCTTCCTGGCGATGGCGATCGGTCTCGCCGCTTCCTTCCTGCCTGGTCCTCGCCTGGGCGTCGCCCTGGCCCTGGCGCTGGGGGCGACCGTCGTCGCGGTGGGTGCGGGCCACACCCGCGGGATGCAGCGGGAGTGGGACCGCACCACCTTCTACCCGCGCCAGCGCGACTGCCTGGCTGCCCTCGTCCGGCAGGCGCCCGCCCTGCGCGCGGGCTCGCTGCTGCTGCTGATCGACGAGGACGGGACCTGGCCGTTCGCGTTCACCTTCCGGCACGCAGGCCGCCTCGTGTACGGGGACGGCGTCACCGCGCACGCGCTGGGCTCCAGACAGCTGCTCTACTCCGCCACCGCGGACGCCGCCGGGATTCGCGTCAGCCCGTGGAGGATCGTGCAGGGACCGTGGCACGAGCGGCCCACGGAGCACCGCTACGACCAGGTCGTGGTCTTCCGCCTTTCCGGAGGAGCGCTGTCACGCCTCGACACCTGGCCGCAGACGCAGCTGGGAGCCCTGCCCGCCGGCGCCCGCTACGCCCCGGCCGAGTCGATCACCGACGCGCCCGCTCCCCCCGGGCGGCGAGTCCTGGACTGAGCCGCACGGCTCGCCGACGCCGCGGGCGGTGCCATCCGGCTTGGGCCGCCGGGCACGATCTGCTACCATGCCGCGTTACACGAGGGCCCCGAGCGATTTTGGCCATCGTCGCGATCATCCCTGCACGCTTCGCCTCCACGCGCTTGCCGGGGAAGCCTCTCTCGGACATCCACGGCCGGACCATGATCGAGCACGTGCATGCGCGCGTCCGCGCGGCGCGACTGCCGGACCGGGTGCTGGTGGCGACCGACGACGAGCGCATCGCCACGGTCGTCCGCGGCTTCGGCGGCGAGGTGGCGATGACCTCGGCGGCGCACGCCACCGGCACCGACCGGCTGGCCGAGGTGGCCGCGCGCCTGGACGCGGACATCGTCGTCAACGTCCAGGGCGACGAGCCCATGCTCGACCCGGACGGCGTCGACGCCGCCGCCCAGGCGCTGCTGGCCGATCCCTCGCTAGAGGTCGCCACCCTGTCGCTGCCGCTCGCCTCGCCCGAGGAGATGCTCTCGCCCTCCGTGGTGAAGGTGGTCTGCGACACCGACGGCGACGCGCTGTACTTCTCGCGGGCGCCGATCCCCCACGTCCGCTGCGGCGCCGCAGCGGACGTGCGGGCCTCCGCCGCGCGGGCCCTGGCCGCCGGGCTCGCCCGCAAGCACGTGGGCCTGTACGCCTACCGCCGGCAGGCGCTGCTCCGCTTCGCCTCGCTGCCGCCCTCGCCGCTCGAGCAGGCGGAGGAGCTGGAGCAGCTGCGGGCCCTGCAGCACGGGATGCGCATCCGGGTGGTGCCGCGCGAGGGAGAGGCCGGCGTGGCCGTCGACACCCCCGAGGACCTGGAGCGGGTGCGCGTCCTGCTCGCACCGCAGAAGGGAAGGAAGGTTTGACCAAGTACATCTTCGTGACCGGCGGCGTGGTCTCGTCGCTGGGCAAGGGGCTCGCCTCCGCCTCCATCGGCGCGCTCCTCGAGGGCCATGGCTTCAAGGTCGCGATGATGAAGTGCGATCCCTACATCAACGTGGACCCCGGCACCATGAGCCCCTACCAGCACGGCGAGGTCTACGTCACCGAGGACGGCGCGGAGACCGACCTGGACCTGGGGCACTACGAGCGCTTCACCCACTGCGAGACCTCGAAGGCCTCCAACGTCACCACCGGCAAGATCTACGGCTCGGTGATCGCCAAGGAGCGCCGCGGCGACTACCTGGGCCGCACGGTGCAGGTGATCCCCCACATCACCGACGAGATCAAGTCCGCGATCCGCGCGGTGGCCAGGGACGCGGACGTGGTGATCGTGGAGATCGGGGGGACCGTCGGCGACATCGAGGGGCTCCCCTTCCTGGAGGCGGTGCGGCAGTTCCGGCAGGACGTGGGCCGGGAGAACGCGATCTTCGTCCACCTGGCCCTGGTGCCGTACATCGCCACCGCCCACGAGCAGAAGACCAAGCCCATGCAGCACAGCGTCCGCGAGCTGCGCTCCATCGGCATCATGGCCAACGTGCTGCTGTGCCGCACCGACCGCTTCCTCTCCCCCGATCTCAAGGCCAAGCTCGCCCTCTTCTGCGACGTGCCCGAGGAGGCGGTGATCACCGCCAAGGACGTGGACACCATCTACGAGGTGCCGCTGGTCCTCGCCCAGGAGGGCCTCGACGCGATCGTCCTGAAGCAGCTGAACCTGCGCAGCGCCGGCCGGGACATGAAGGCGTGGGAGGACCTGGTCGGGCGCATCCGCAACCCCGTCGGCGAGGTGACGATCGGCATCGTCGGCAAGTACGTGACCTTCGAGGACTCCTACAAGAGCCTCAACGAGGCGCTGTCCCACGGCGGCTTCGGCAACCAGGTGCGGGTGGTGCGCCGCTGGGTGGAGTCGGAGGAGCTCGACAGCACGAACTCCGAGCGCAAGCTGGCCGGGGTGGACGGCATCCTGGTCCCGGGCGGGTTCGGCAGTCGCGGCACCGGCGGGATGGTGGCAGCGGCCGAGTACGCGCGCCGGACGGGCACGCCGTACTTCGGCATCTGCTACGGCTTCCAGTGGGCCGTCACCGAGTTCGCGCGCAGCGTGTGCGGGCTCACCGGCGCCAACTCGACGGAGGTCGACCCCGAGGCGCCGCACAAGATCATCTACAAGCTGCAGGACCTGCTCGGGGTCGAGGACCTGGGCGGCACCATGCGCCTCGGGTCCTACACCTGCCAGCTCAAACCGGGCTCGCGGGCCGCCTCGATCTACGGCGCCTCCGAGATCCGCGAGCGCCACCGCCACCGCTACGAGTTCAACCAGGCGTACCTGAAGACGGTCGAGGAACACGGGCTGGTCGTCTCGGGGAGGACGCCCGACGGCAAGTTCGTGGAGATCACGGAGCTGCCGGACCACCCCTGGTTCGTGGCGGTGCAGTACCACCCGGAGTTCAAGTCCAAGCCGCTGGCGCCCCACCCGCTCTTCCGCGACTTCGTGCGGGCGAGCCTGGAGAACCGCCGCTCGCGGGTCGGCCGGAGCGCCGGGGCGGTGACGGCGACCCGCCCGTGAGCACCGCTTCCCTGCTGAGCACGGACGGCCTGTGGCGGGCGCTCACCCGGAAAGACCGCCTGTTCCTGATCGCGGGACCCTGCGTGATCGAGAGCCCCAGCCACCCCCACCGGGTGGCCGCGCGGGTGAAGGCGGTGGCCGAGGAGCTCGGCATGGCCTGCGTGTTCAAGGCCAGCTACGACAAGGCGAACCGCTCCAGCCTGGGCTCGTACCGGGGCCCGGGCCTCGAGCGCGGCCTCGAGATCCTGGCCTCGGTCCGTGAGCGGCACCGTCTGCCGATCCTGACCGACGTGCACGAGGTGGCTCAGGTGGAGCGCGCGGCCGAGGTCGCCGACGTGCTGCAGATCCCGGCCTTTCTCTGCCGGCAGACCGACCTGGTGCGCGCCGCCGCCGCCACCGGGCGGATCGTCAACATAAAGAAGGGCCAGTTCATGGCGCCCTGGGACATGAAGCCGGTGCTGGAGAAGGCGGCGTCCACCGGCAACCGCCGGCTGCTGGTCACCGAGCGCGGCTTCACCTTCGGCTACAACAACCTGGTGGTCGACATGCGCGCCTTCCCCGTGCTCCGCTCCTTCGGCTACCCCGTGGTGTTCGACGTGACCCACAGCGTGCAGCGGCCCGGCGGCCTGGGCGACCGCTCCGGCGGCGAGGCCCACTTCATCGACACCCTGGGCCCGGCCGGCGTGGCGGCGGGCGTCGACGGCGTCTTCATGGAGGTCCACGAGAACCCGGCCCGCGCGCTGTCGGACGGGCCGAACGCGTACCGCCTCGCGCGCCTGCGCGGCCTGCTGCGGCGGCTGCTGCGGGTGCAGCAGGCGGCCACCGCGCGGTGAAGAGCGACCGGCGCCCGCCCGCGCTCGTCTTCCTGCTGCTGGCAGCGGTCACCACCTCGCTCGCCGTACGCGCGTGGCTGGCGCCGCCGCGGGGCAGGGTGTTCGTGGGGACCTTCTACTACGTCGGCGACTTCTACAACTACCTCGCCAGCGTCGAGCAGGCGCAGCGTGGCGCCCTGCTGTTCCGCAGCAAGCTCGCCGCCCCCGCCCTGCCGGCCTCGCTGCTGAACCTCGAGTGGCTGGCCGTGGGATGGCTGTCGGCGCTGCTGGGCGGCCGGCCGCTCCTCGCCTACCGGCTGGTCGGGCTGGCCGCCCTGCTGGTCCTGGTAGCCCTGGCCTCGCGCTGGCTCGCGCGCTGCGGCGTGCCCACCGGCCGACGCACCGCAGCGCTGCTTCTCGTCTTCACCGGCGGCGGCCTGGGCGGCGCTCTGGTCGCGCTCGGGGTGCTCCCCGGCGAGCGCGCGTGGGACGTGCGCACGGGCGCTTTCCCCTTCGTGGAAGCCATGGCCAACCCCCATTTCGTCGTCGGCACGGCGCTGCTGGCGGCGGCGCTCGCGGCCGGTGCCGCCGGGCGGCCACGGCTGGCTGCGCTGCTCGGCGTCGTGCTGGGCCTGGTCCGTCCCTACGACGCGGCGCTGCTGCTCGCCGTCGAGCTCTTCGCCATCGTGCTGATGCGCCCCCGGCGTGAGTGGCCCTCCCGGCTGCTCCCGCTGCTGGCCCTGCTGCCCGTGCTCACCTATTCGGCGTGGGTCTTCCTGGCCAGCTCCGGGTTCAGGGTCTTCTCCAGCCCGGCCTACGCCGCGCTCTCGCCGTCCCCCGTCGATCTCGCGATCGCCCTCGGCCCTGCGCTCACGCTGGCGCTGGCGGCCTGGCCGGCCTGGCGCGACGGCACGGCGGAGGTCCGCGAGCACCTCGGCCGGCTCGCGCTGTGGGCGCTCGCCGCGCTGGCGGTGGTGGTGCTGAGGCCCGCGTCCTTCGCGCTGCAGGTGATCGTGGGCGTCGGCCTGCCGCTGCTGGCGATCGCCGCCGTCGGCCTGGCGCGCCGGGGCCGTCTGCTGGAGGCGGCGATCGTCCCCATGGCGGGGACGGCGGTCTTCGTCGGCTCGCTCTGCGGCCCTCCCTCGCCACCGGGGACCACCCCCGAGGAGCGCTGGCTCGTCGCCCGGGCGCTGCGGGACGTGTGCAGACCGGGCGACCTCGTGGTCTCCCCGGCGGACGTGGGTCTCTTTGCGGGCGGCCTGGCGCCCTGCTGGCCGTACCTGTCGCACCCCGCCGCGGCGGACTACGGCGAGCACGAGGCCGCGGTGCGTGCCTTCTACGACCCGCGCACGTCCTCCGAGGCGCGGGCGCGCTGGCTCGACGCCAGGTGCCCCGCCCACGTGGTGGTGCCCACGCCGTTGCCCGCCGGCTGGCTGGGCGACGCCTACGAGCCGCGGCTCGCGGTGAGGGGCGAGACGGGAGCGCTCGCCGTGTGGAGCCGTGTCGCCGGACGGCCCTGCTCCAGCGGGGGATGACGGGCTATCTCGAACCCGCGGGCGGGGAGGCGGTCGACGCGCGCCGCAGGTCGCAGAGCGCCGCCTCGGCACCCGGATACGCGGGGTCCAGCGTCGTCACCCGCTGCATCTGGACGACGGCGGGGCCCAGCCATCCTCGCTCCGCCATCGAGCGTGCCAGGTGGAAGTGGGCGTCGACGTCGCCCGGCCGTGCGGCGAGCGCGGCCCAGTACTGGGAGATGGCCTCGGCGTGCCGTCCCTGCGCGGCCAGGGCCTGGCCGAGGTTCGTACGGGCCCGCACGGAGGACGGGTCGGCCTGGAGGGCCAGCGAGTAGGCTCTGATGGCCTCCTCCCGCCGTCCTTGCAACGCCCGGGCCAGGCCGAGGTTGTTGAGGGCCTCGGCGTCCGCGGGCCGCAGGCGGACGGCCTGCGCGTAGTGCGCCTCGGCTGCCGCCCACTGTCCCGAGCGAGCGAGGAGGTTGCCCCAGCGGAAGTGTGCGGTCGCCGAGGCGGGATCGGCCGCGAGAGCCGCGGCGTAGTGCGCGGCCGCCTCCTCGGCGCGGCCCGACCCGGCGCACAGGGCGCCGAGCTCGAGGTGGGCCTCGACGTCGGCCGGGTCGCGCTCCAGGGCCTGGGCGAAGAGGGCCGCGACCTCGTTGGCGCGCCCGCGTCGCAGGAGCACGGTGGCGAGGCCTCGGCGCGCCTCCGCGTAGCGCGGCTCCAGGCGCAGGGCCTCGCGGTAGTGGGCCTCGGCGGCGTCGAGCCTCCCGCCCTGGGCGAGAGCCGTCGCCAGGTTGTTGTGGGCGAGGCTGTTCTCCGAGGTGCTCCGCACCGCGTGCTCGAAGAGGGTGGTGGTGTCGGTCCAGACGAGCACCTGCCGCCGCGTCAGGACCGTCAGGGCCAGCAGCACGCCCGCCGCCGCCACGGACGCGGGCAGCCTCGTCCGCGGCCGGCCGCTGGCCAGATCGCCGGCGCTCCACGCCACCACCAGCGTCAGGCCGGCGAGGGGCAGGTACATGTAACGGTCCGCGCGCGCCGCCGCCCCGGACTGCACGAGCCCGATGACCGGGAAGAGCACGACCAGGAACCACAGCCAGCCCACCAGCGCCCAGGGCCGGCGGAGGCGCTGCCGGAGCGCGAGCGTCGAGAGCGCCGTCAGCACCGCCGCGGCCGCCAACACGCCGGCGAGGGGAGGCCAGGCCTGCGGATACGGGTAGGCGACGGCGAGCGGGTGGGGCCACAGCGCCTTGCCGAGGTAGACCAGGTAGCTGTACAGGGCGTTGGCGACCCGCGTGGTCACCGGCAGGGAGCGCAGGTCGCGCAGGTGCCCGCTGCGCGCCAGGGTGAGGAAGGTGACCACCGGCGACAAGCCCGCGACGAGGAAGAGCGGCAGCTTCTCCGCCACCAGGGCGGGCGCGAAGCGCAGACCCGTCCCGTCCGCCGGCAGGCGGCGGAGGGGCCAGTAGTCCAGCAGCAGGAGCACCAGCGGCAGGGTCATCACCATCGGCTTGGCCATCAGGCCGAGCACCAGCGCGCCGGCGACCAGCGAGTAGCGCCCCGGGGTGGGAGAGCGCACGTAGCGTGCGTAGGCGGCGATGCCCAGCAACCAGAACAGGCCGCTCAGCACGTCCTTGCGCTCGGTCACCCAGGCCACCGACTCGACGCAGAGGGGATGGACGGCGAAGAGGGCAGCAGCCAGGGCGCTGCGGAGGAGCGCCCCCGTCAGCGTCTGCAGCACCAGGAACAGCAGCGCCGCGTCGAGGGCGTGCAGCACCACGTTGGTGAGGTGGTGACCCGCCGGGTCGGCGCCGTACAGCGTGGCGTCGAGCATCCGCGAGAGCACCGTCAGCGGCGCCCAGTAGTCCGCGTGCGGCGTGTCGAACAGCAGGCCCGCGGAGAAGGCCCAGCGCACGCCTCCCGCCGTCAGGCCCCTCAGCACCTCCGGATTGCCCGAGACGTACAGCGGATCGTCGAAGCCGACGAACCCGCAGCGGCCCACGCCGTCATAGGCCAGGAGGACCAGCAGGACGAGCGAGAGCGCGACCAGGCGGCGCCTTGGGGCCATGCGGTGCCAGCGACAGACTAGCACGCGGCGCCGCCGATCACCGCGATCGGGTTTTTCCATTAGGATGAGGCGCATGTCGCGGCAGACCGCGCGCAAGGTCCTGGAGATCGAGGCGGAGGCCGTCCGGGCGCTGATCCCCCGCCTGGACGAGACGTTCGACCGCGCGGTGGAGACGCTCTTCGGCTGCGCCGGGCGGGTGGTGGCGAGCGGCATGGGCAAGAGCGGCATCATCGCCCAGAAGATCTCCGCCACCCTGGCCTCCACCGGAACGCCGTCGCTCTTCCTGCACCCCGCCGAGGCGATCCACGGCGACCTCGGCCGCATCGTCAAGGGCGACGCGCTGCTGGCCGTCTCGCACAGCGGCGACACCGAGGAGATCCTGGGCCTGCTGCCGTGGCTCAGGCGGCTGGGCTGCCCGCTCATCGCGCTCTCCGGCAACCCGCGCTCGCCGCTGGCCCAGGCCGCCGACGTCCACCTCGACGTGTCGGTCCGGGCAGAGGCCTGCCCCCTCGGCCTCGCCCCCACCGCCTCCACCACGGCCGCCCTGGCCATGGGGGACGCGCTGAGCATGGCCCTGCTGGAGAGGCGCGGCTTCACCGTGGACGACTTCGCGGTGCTGCACCCGGGCGGCCGGCTGGGCAAGAAGCTGCTGCGAGTGGAGGATCTGATGCACACCGGCGAGGAGATCCCGCGGGTGCTGCCGCAGACCCCCATGAAGGACGTGCTCTTCGAGATGACCCGCAAGCGCATGGGCATGACCACCGTCTGCGAGGCGGACGGCACCCTGCTGGGCGTGATCTCGGACGGGGACCTGCGACGCCAGTTGGAGCGCCACGGCTACGCCCTCTTCGACCGCCGGGCGGACGAGTGCATGACGCGCCAGCCGGTGCTGGTCGGCCGGCGCGAGCTGGCCACCCGCGCCCTCGACCTGCTGGAGTCGCGGAAGATCACCGCGCTGCTGATCGCGGACGACGGCCGCATCCAGGGCGTGCTGCACCTGCACGACCTGTGGAAGACGGAGATGATCTAGCGGCGCCCGCCGGCGCCGGAGGCACCATGAAGGACGAGGCGCTCGCCGCCCGCTGCCGCGGCCTCGAGCTGCTGCTGGCGGACGTCGACGGGGTGATGACCGACGGGACGGTGCTCCTGCTGCCCGACGGCTCCGAGGCGAAGGCCTTCCACGTGCGCGACGGGTTGGCGGTGGTGCTGGCGCACCGAGCCGGCCTGCGCACCGGGGTGCTGAGCGGGCGCTCCTCGCCCGCGGTGTCGCGGCGGGCCGCGGAGCTGGGCATGGCGGTGGTGCGCCAGGGCGTAGGCGACAAGGGTGTGGGGCTGCGCGAGATCCTGCGGCAGGAGCAGCTGCGGCCGGAGCAGGTCGCCTTCATCGGCGACGACGTGAACGACCTGCCCGTGTTCGCGGAGGTGGGGCTCTCGGCGGCGCCGGCCGACGCGCCCCTGGAAGTGCGGATGGCGGCGCTGATGGTGACCGAGGCGCGCGGCGGCCACGGCTGCGTGCGCGAGGTCGTCGAGGCCATCCTGCGCGCCCGGGGCCAGTGGGAGGCCGCCCTCGCCGTCTACGGGGCGGTGCCCTTCCGGTGAGGGGCGTTCTGCCCCGAGCGCGATGAGCGACGCCGCGCTGCTGGCCGTGGTGATCGCCGCCGCGGGCGGCCTCTTCGCCGGGCGCGCCTGGACGGCCAGCCGGCGCCGCGGCGAGCGGCTGGGCTTCCGCTCCTCACCCCACTACACGGAGGGGCTGCACTGCCTCGCCACCGGGCAGCTGGAAGCCGCCATCCGCGAGCTGGAGAAGGTGCTGCGCGACCACCCCGATGCGATCGAGGTGCAGCAGGTGCAGAGCCACCTCTATCGCGAGGTGGGCAAGGTCGAGCGCGCGATCGAGATCCACCGCCGGCTGCTCTCGCGACGGGACCTCTCCCGCGCCGAGAGGGCCCATGCCCTCGCCAACCTGGGCACCGACTACCGCCGGGCCGGCTTTCTCGACCGGGCGGCGAACGCCTACGCGGACGCGATGAAGGTGGACCCCCGGAACCTGCACGCCCTGGCCGGGCAGCAGAAGCTGTTCGAGGAGCAGAGGCAGTGGCGGGAGGCGTACGAGGCGCAGGCGCAGCTGATGCGGCTGCGCAAGTCGGACGATGGGCTGGTGCTCGGCTTCCTGCAGGCCGAGCTGGGCCAGGAGGCGCTGCGCGCGGCACGCCGCGAGGCCGCCGAGAAGGCCTTCCGCACCGCGGTGTCGCTGGACCGCCGGGTGTTCCCTGCGCACCTGGCGCTCGCCGGCCTGTGGGCCGGCGAGGACCCCCGCCGGGCCGCCACCATCCTGGAGGACGCGATCGCCGCGGTGCCGGAGCGGGCCTACCTCGCCTTCGCCCCGCTGCAGCAGGCCTACGCGGCGGCCGGAGAGCCCTCCCGCTTCGTGACCCTGTGCGAGCACATCGTCAGCGAGGACCCGCGCGATTGGCGGGCGCGGCTGGCGCTGGCGCGGCACCTGCGCGCCGAGGGGCAGGCCACCGAGGCGCTGGGCCTGCTCCTGCGCGCCCTCGACGCCAACCCCCACGTGCTGCTGCTGCACCTGGAGGCCTGGCGGACGCTGCGCGAGCTGCGCCCCCCCGGCCCCGAGGAGCAGCGTTACGTCGCCACCGTCGAGCAGTCGGCCCTGTACGTGGACCCGCACATCTGCACCGCCTGCCGCTATCGCGCCGACGACATGCTATGGCGCTGCCCGCACTGCCACGAGTGGAACACCTTCGTCGAGGAGCGGGTGGGACCGGGCGCCGGGCGCGTCTGAGCTATATCATTCGTTGATATAGTTGTCGCCGACAGCGCTCAGCCGGCGCGCCAGCGGGGCGACCCCCGCCGCCGCGCCCTCCAGCGGCAGCCCCCGGGCCAGGCCGACCAGCGCGCCGGCCAACGCGGGACAGGCGCCTTGCGCCGCCGAAGCCTGCCGCGCCTGTCTGCAGTCGAAGGCCCACGCCGCCGCCGCCGCGACTGCCTGGCCGACGCGCTGGGGCGGCGCGGCGCCGCCCCAGCGTCGGGCCAGCGGCACCCAGAGCGGGAGCCGATCCGGGAGCGTGCCCGGTCCCTCGCCGCCCGCGACCGCGGCCGCCGCCATCGCCGCGAGCACCGCCCCCGCGACGGCCTCGGGCTCGTCGTGCGTCAGGCGCGCCAGGCTGGCGGCGGCGGCCGCGAGCCAGTCGCGGTCCCTGTCTCGCGCCGCGGCCCAGAGCGCGAGCGCGGCGGCCAGCGCCTCGGGCAGGGGCCCGCCCTCCCCGGGCCGTGCGGTTCGGTACCAGGCGGCAAGCGCCGGCGGCTCCAGGAGCCGCGAGAGGCCAGCCAGGTCGATCGCACCGGCGCCGAGCGCTTCGCGCAGCAGCAGCAGCGGCGACAGGGCGCGCGGTCCCGGCGTCGTCCCGCAGGAGAGCGCGCCCGCCACCGCCTCGGCGGTGGGCGGCCGGACGGCTCGGGGCCGCGCCGACAGCTGGAGCAGCTCGTCGGCCAGCCGGTCGGCCGCGACGTCGGTCGCGGCCGGCGTGCCGTCGGTGTCGATCACCAGGTGCGCGTAGCGCCGCTTCTCGCCGATCGGCATCTGGGCCTCGATGCGGGCGCGGGCGGCGGCCTCCGGCAGGGCGTCGCGGCGCACCAGCCGACGCAGCTGCTCCTCCGGCGAGCAGGCCACCACCACCAGCCGGTCGAACCGCAGGTGGGCACCGGCCTCGACCAGCAGGGCCGCCTCGCTCACCACCAGGGGGTGGCCGGCGGCCGCCAGCTCGCGCAGGCGTCGCGCCTCCTCCGACCGCACCCGCGGGTGGACGATCCGCTCCAGCCGCTCGCGCGCGCCGGCGTCGGCGAAGACGATGGCGCCCAGGGCCCGGCGATCGACCTCGCCGTCGTGCCCGAGGACGCCGGCTCCGAACGCCTCCAGCACCTCGCGGTGGGCCTCGCTCCCGGCGGCCATCGCCGCGTGGGCCAGCGCGTCGAGGTCCAGCACGGCGAGGCCGCGCGCCGCCAGCGCGCGCCGCACCTGCGACTTGCCGCAGGCGATCCCGCCGGTCAGCCCGACGTGCCACATTCCGCGATCCTACTCTGCCAGCACCCGCCTCTCGCGCTGGCGCACCGGTGCCGCCAGGATCCGGCGCCGAGGCGTGTAGTGCGCCGTCGCGGGCAGCGCGGGCAGCTCGGCCGGCCACTCCGGGAGCACCGCCACCGAGCCGTCCGCACGCCGGCGCGCCACCACCATCGAGTCCCACGGGTGGAAGCTGGGGCGCACCTGCCACTCGGCGCAGATCGCCGGCAGGGGCGTCACCAGCAGGCCGGCGGGCGTGAAGCGGGACGGATAGAGGAAGTCGTTGGCGCCGATGACCTCGCCCACCACCCCGTCCCCGTACAGGTAGCGCACCGCGTGCCGGAAGGTGAACGTCATCGGCCACGCCGGGACGGAGTCTTCCAGCAGCAGCAGCGCGGTGCCCGGGAGGAGCGCCGGCGCGGCGGCGGTCAGGCTGGCCAGAGTCCGCGCCTGGACCGGGAAGAGGCTCCTCGAGCCGTCCCATTCGGCCTGCATCGCCACCACCCGGCCGGTTCCGCAGGCGACGATCCACGCACCGGCCGTCCCGGCCAGCAGCGTGCGCCAGCGACGAGGCAGCAGGTCCGCCATCAGCGCGATCCCGGCGGCGAGGGCGATCCCCATCCCCGGACCCGAGACGATCTGCGTCCGGGCGGGCGTTCGGATGGTGGAGACGAGCGCCATCGTGGCGTGCGCCGCCGCCGCCAGCAGCAGGCCGATCGCCAGCGCCCGCAGGGTGCGACGCCGGCTGCCCTCTTCCGCCGTGGCGTCTCCCCGGAGCGCGGCATACCCCGCCGCGAAGGCCGCGACGGCCGGCGCCACCGCGTTCAGCGGCAGCGGGGGGAGCGGCCCGAACAGGGGTCGCAGCTGCATGCCGAACAGCTCCAGCAACCGGGCCGCGGTTCGCCAGGGCGAAGGATCCAGGCCGAGCGCTCCCATCTGATACGAGGGTTGCCGGGTCAGCGCCGGCCAGGCGGCGTGTGCCACTCCGAGCACGACGACGGTTTCCCAGGCGAGCGTCCAGCCGGCGAAGCGGCGCCCCTCCTCGCGCGGCGGTCGCCAGCAGACGAGCGGTGCCAACGCCAGCACCGGGATCACGCTCTCGACCGAAAGGGCCGCCACGCTCGCCAGCAGCACAGCGGCGAAGAGCAGCCACGCCGAGCGCCGGCGCCAGGATTCCGCCCACAGCAGGATCGCCGCCATGGTGCCGAAGGTCACGCCCTCGTAACCGCAGATGAGCACCGCGTCGAGTCGCAGGTGGTCGAGCGGCGTCCAGGCCACCGTGAACGCCCCCGCGGCCATGGCCAGCCGCAGGCGCCCCGGCGCCAGCCGCAGCGCCAGGGCGGCCGTGAGCAGGCCGGTGCCCAGCCGATACAGTCCGGCGAAGGCCCAGAAGGCGGCGAGTGAGCCCGGCCAGAGCCGGGCGGGAAGCGCATGCCAGAAGAGCACCAGCGGCCGGTGGGCGTAGGGGATCCCGAGGACGCCCCGGGACGTGAGGTCGAGGTAGAGCCACTCGTCGGCCCCGCCGAAGTTCGACGCCGAGATCAGCGACTGCTGCCACAGGGCAACGGCCGCGATGGCCAGCGCCGCCACGCAGGCAACGGTCGCCGGGCGACGGCGGCTCACCGCGGGCTCCGCGCCGCCACCGCCACGAGGGACGATCCGAAGGGCAGCGGCACCACGCGGGCGGTCACGCGCTCGAGCGCCAGCACCGCCCGCAGCCCGCCGTTCAGGCCCGGGACCACCCGCAGCTCGGCCTGCCGCCGCGCATGCACGGCCCCCGGATGCAGGATGCGACCGAAGCGCCGGCTGACGGCCAGGGGCGCCACCATCACGGCCATGAAGTAGCGGAGCAGCCGCACACGGAAGCCGACCTGCTCGAGCAGGCGACGGAGCCCCTCGCGGGTGTAGCGGCGCCGGTGGCCGGCCAGGCGGTCGATGTCGCTGAACAACGACGGCCCCGCCGGGACCGTCATCACCAGGCTGCCGCCGGGCGCCAGCGCGTCGTGCAGCCCCGCGAGGACGTCGGCGTCCTCGTCGAGGTGCTCCAGGACGTCGAACATGCCGAGCAGCGGGTGCCCCGGACCCAGCGGCGGCCGACGTCCCTCGTCCACGAGGACCAGGGGGATGTCCAGCTGCTCGCGCACGAGCCGCAGGCTCTCCAGGTGCGCGTCGCAGGCGCCCGAGATCCTCACCCCGCTCGCGGCCATGAACGACAGCAGCCCGCCGCTGCCCGGGCCGATGTCGAAGAGCCCGCCGCGGCCGCCGTCCGGCACCGCCCGCCGGATCGCGTCCACGATCACCTGCCGCCGGCCGAGGAACCAGAAGTGCCGGTCCTCCACCTGCCGAAGAGCCGACAGGACGCCCGGGTCGTATGCCGTCTCTCCCACCGAGCCGGCAACGAGCTGCAGCACGCCGTCTTCCTCGGGGAAGAAGCTGCCGCAACCGCCGCACTCGACACCCGACGCCACGCCGGCCAGCGCACCGCGGCACCGCGGGCAGACGAAGGCGAGGCCACGCCAGAGAGCTGCGCTCACGCCGCGGTCTCCCTGCCGCGCCCGATCACCAGCGCGACGCAGGCCAGCAGACCGACGACCGTGGCGAGGAGCCCCGCGCAGAGCCCGGGCGGGTCGTACGAGAAGACGACCTCATGGCGTCCGCCGGGGATCGCGACCGCCCGGTGCTTGCCGTTGGCGCGCCGCACCGCCTCGTCCCGGCCGTCGACCCGCGCCCTCCACCCGCGGGCGAAGCTCGCCCGCACCACCAGCCAGCCGGGCCCGTCCGTCTCCACCACGAAACGCTCGTGGCCGGCCCGGACGGCGGCGGTCAGCACGCGCCCGGAGCGGCAGGCGGCGGCTGCCGCCTCCTCGAGAGAGACGTCCTGCCCGGCGTCGAACCCCGGCGCGTAGGGGCGCAGCAGGCCGGCCGCGGCCGGCTCCCGGACCACCCGGCAGGCGACGTAGGCGCGCGGCCAGGACCCGTCCAGGGCGTAGGCGCGGACGCACGTGCCGGCGGGTCCGGCAGCGGCTTCGGCGAGGGGCCGCAGGGCCCCGTCGACCAGAGGATCCAGGCTCAGCACCCGCGACACCGCAGCGTTGCGCAGCCAGGGCACCAGCGCTCCGATCCGCGCGGGATCGTAGAGCTCTTCGCCCAGCTCGGCCGGCCTGGGCGCGAAAGCGGTGAGGTCCTTGGCCTCGACCGCCTCCAGACCGTCGAGCATGTTGGTGTACGGGCCCAGCACCTGCCGGTCGACGAACATCCCGGCCAGCGTCGGGTCGGCCGCACCGCTCGCCAGCAGGCGTGCGAACGCGGGGCTGTGTTCGACGCCGTAGGAGAACACACGGCCCCCCGCCGGATCACGGACGTCCGCCAGCTCGGGCAGCGGCGCGAAGAAGGCGGCCGGCACCTGCCGGTTGAGGCCCGCCCCGGCGCGGGCCAGGTCGAGGGCGACGAGCACCGTCACCACCGCCACCGCGGCTCCCGCCCCCACCCGCCGGCGCCGCACCAGGACCGCCGTCAGCACCAGGACGAGCGCGAGGAGGACGCTGCCGAGTCCGTCGAGGCTGGCCGCCCGGACCACGGCCGGCCAGCCGCTTGGGGGTACCCCCGCCCAGGACACCAGTCCGGGCGCGGCGGTCGCCAGCATGCCGGCGAGGGCCACCGCGCCCACGGCCGCCAGCGACACGAGCGCTGCCAGCCGCGGCAGCAGCCGGCGGGTGTTGGCGGCCAGCCGGTCGAGGCCGCGGCCGGCCGCAACCGAGGCTGCCAGGTGTGCCAGCAGCAGCGCCTTGGCCGGGAAGCGGAACGCCGCCGCGAACGGCAGCCGCTGCACCACCGCCGCCAGCCCTCCCCGCTCGCCGAGCGCGTACCACAGACCGAGCAGAGACAGGCCGACCAGCACCAGCCGCGTCCGTCGCTCGAGCGCGCGAAGCCCGAGCACCGCCAGAGCCAGGACCAGCGGCCCCAGGTACAGGGACAGGAAGTACGGCAACCCCTTGCTGAAGAAACGGCCACCCCACCAGGCCTGGGCGGGCGCCGAGGCGTACCCGAAGAGGTGCGGCATGAGCGCCTGCAGCAGCGCCGCCGGGTGCATGGCGTTCGCCAGGGCGACGTCCGCGCCCAGCCCGACGCCGCGCGGCGTCTCGGGCACCAGCCCGAGCGTCACCGCCACGGGCACGCCCGCCAGCGCCGCACCCAGCGCGACGGCGGCCATCGCTCGCAGGAGCCCGCGCCGCCCTTCCCCCGCCAGCGCCAGCAACAGCCCGGCGAGCACCGCCTGCGCCACGAACTCGACCGCCAGGGTCGCGATCGCCAGCGCCACCACCAGCGCGGCGAGCGCCAGCGGCCCGCCGCCCGGTCGCGACGTCCGCCGCAGGCAGCCGACCACCAGGGGCGCCAGCGCGAGCGCCTGGAGGAAGACGTAGAGGTTCAGGCAGGAGAGGGCGAAGCCGCCGAGCGCGAACACGAGGCCCGCGAGGAAGGCCCCCGGCCGCGAGCCGCCGAGCTCGCGACAGAGCCAGTAGGCGGCCAGGGCGGCCAGCGGCAGGTGCAGCGTCAGCAGCCAGGAGACGAACACCGGGCCCGGCCACAGCGCGTGCAGCAGGTCGGGAGGGTAGAGCGAGGGCAGCTGGAAGGTGCCCTCGAAGAGGTACGGGTTCCAGAAGGGGAAGCGCCCGGCCCGCAGCTCCTGCGCGGCGAACAGGCGCAGCGGCAGGAAGGTGACGGTGAAGTCGCGGAAGAAGTACGTGCGCAGCGGCAGGGCGGCGGCCAGGTCCGGCAAGACCGCCGCCGGCACCAGCAGCGCCGGCAGCCAGCGCGTCCACGCCGGCTCCGCTGCGACGCGATCGCAGGGAGCGGGCCCGCTCACGGAGACGCGGCCGCCTTCTTCTTCGGCAGGAAGCGCTCCATGAAGCCCGTGTCGATGCGCCCGGCCGCGAAGTCGGCGTCGTCCAGGATCCGCAGGTGCAGCGGGATGTTGGTGCGGATGCCCTCGACCACCATCACCTCGAGGCAGCGGCGCATGCGGGCGATCGCCTCCGGCCGGGTGCGGCCGTACGCCATCAGCTTGCCGATCATGCTGTCGTAGTAGGGCGAGATCTCGCAGCCCTCGTGGGCGAAGGTGTCCACCCGCACCCCCGGCCCGCCGGGCTGGAAGTAGTGCCGGATCGTCCCCGGCGACGGCACGAAGGTGACCGGGTCCTCGGCGTTGATCCGGCACTCGATGGCGTGGCCGTGGATGCTGATCTCCCTCTGGGAGAAGGACAGCGGTTCGCCGGCGGCGACGTGGATCTGCTCCTTCACCAGGTCGCGTCCGGTGACGAGCTCGGTCACCCCGTGCTCCACCTGGATGCGGGTGTTCATCTCCATGAAGTAGTAGCTGCCGTCCTGGTCGAGCAGGAACTCGATGGTCCCGGCGTTCACGTACTGCACGGAAGCGGCCGCCTCCACCGCGGTGCGGCCCATGCGCCGGCGCAGCTTGTCGCTGATCGCGGGCGAGGGTGCCTCCTCCAGGATCTTCTGGTGGCGCCGCTGCACGGAGCACTCGCGCTCCCCCAGGTGGACCACGTTGCCCCGGGTGTCGGCCATCACCTGGATCTCGATGTGTCGCGGGTTCTGCACGTACTTCTCGATGTACACGTCCGGGACGCCGAACGCCGCCTGGGCCTCGGCCTGCGCGGCGCGGAAGGCGGCCGCCACCTCGGCGGCCTCGCGCACCACGCGCATGCCGCGGCCCCCGCCGCCGGCGGAGGCCTTCAGGATCACCGGGAAGCCGACCTCCTTCGCCACCCGGACGGCCTTCTGCTCGTCCTCCAGCACGCCCTGCGAGCCGGGCACCACCGGCACGCCCGCCTTGGCCATCGCCTTCTTGGCGCGGCTCTTGTCGCCCATCAGCCGGATCGCCTGCGGGCTGGGACCGATGAACTTGATGCTGCAGGCCTCGCAGATCTCGGCCAGGTAGCCCGACTCCGAGAGGAAGCCGTAGCCGGGATGGATGGCGTCGGCGCCGGTGATCTCGGCGGCGCTGATGATCGCGGGGATGTTGAGGTAGGAGTCGATGTTGCGCGGGGGGCCGATGCACACGGCCTCGTCCGCGAAGCGCACGTGCAGGCCGTCGGCGTCGGCCTCGGAGTAGACCGCCACCGTCTTGAGCCCGAGCTCCTTGCACGCCCAGATCACGCGCAGGGCGATCTCGCCCCGGTTGGCGATCAGGACCTTCTTGAACATGCGCAGCTTGCGGTCATCGCCGGGGCGACGCCGTCAGGCCGGCCGCACCGTGAAGAGCGGGTCGCCATACTGCACCGCCTGCCCGTTCTCCACGTGGACCTTCACCACCTCGCCGGCGATCTCGGCCTCGATCTCGTTCATCAGCTTCATCGCCTCGATGATGCAGAGCACCTGCCCCACCTTGACCCGGTCTCCCACGGCCACGAACGGCTGCGAGTTGGGATCGGCAGCGCGGTAGAAGGTGCCCACGATGGGGCTCTTGACGATCGTGCCGTTGGCGGCCGGCTCGGCCTCGGACGCGGCGCCGGGCGGCGCCGCCCCGCCGGGCGCCGCCGGCGGGGCCACGGGCAGCGGCGCGGCGGCCAGGTCCGGCGGCAGGCCGACCAACGGCCGGACCGGGGCGACGGCCGAGGCGCGGCACACCCGCAGCTTGACCCCGTCCTGCTCCAGCTCGAACTCGGTGATGTCCTGCTCCTCGAGGATGCGGAGGATTTCCTTGAGGTCGGCGATGTCCACGCGCTCTCCCTGGGGGGCGAACGTGCCCGTATGTCGAGGAAACGTGATTATTTGAGCGGTGGCGTACGTTGTCAAGGAACCGCGGCTGCGGCGTCAGTCGAACTCGCGCAGCAGCGCGAGGCCGGCGAGGCGCAGGGCGAAGCGGGCGCGCCCGACGATGGCGCCGGGAGCGAGGGAGGCGAAGAGAAAGTAGTCGGGGGTGATCGAGACCAGGAGCGTGGTGGTGCGCTCGGTGACCACGGTGAGCTCTCGCAGCATGCCCAGGCCCGTGTCCCGGGAGGCCGAGAGGCTGGCGCGCAGCAGCGCAGTCAGCTCCGCCGCCACCACGTCGCTGTTGGCGTCGACCCGGACGAGCAGCCTCTCCACCGGGATGCCGTCGGTGCCGATGATCATCAGCACCTCGACCTCCGGGATGCGCCCGGCCACCGCACGCAGTGCCTCGGAGAACGCGGTCGCGCTCACTGTCTCCTCCGGATGACCCCGAGCAGCGCCTCCAGCTCGGCGATCGCCCGCTCGATGGCGCGGCGGCGCGCCTGCACCGCGTCGCCGGCGAGGCTGCCCTCGATCTCGGCGATCCGTCGGCGGGCGCGCTCGTTGCCGGGGTCCTCGGCCACCACCCGCCGGTACACCTCCAGCGCCTGCGCCGAGAGGCCCTGTCGCAGGTAGAGCTCCGCCAGCGTCGACGACGAGAACGGCGCCGCCGTGCCGCCGCTCGCCTCCGCCGCCATCGCGGGAGGTGAGGGCGATGGGCCGGCCCCCGCAGCCACTGCCGGCGGTCCGGCCGGCGCCGGGGGCGGCGCGGCGGGCTGCAGCGGCAGAGGTGGTGGCGCGAGCGGCTCCGACGGCGGCGACGTCAGCTCGCGGACGTGCGCCGCCAGCTCCTGGTCCGCCGGCGTCATCTGCAGCGTGGCCCGGTACTGGCGCACCGCGGCGGCGACGTCGCCGAGCGCCTCCAGCGTCTGCCCCAGGAAGCGGCTGGCGAGGATGTTGTCGGGCGCCTGGCGCAGCGCCTCCTCCAGCTCCACGCGGGCCGCGGCGGCATCGCCGGACTCCAGCAGGGCGCGTCCCAGCGTCAGGCGGGCCGATGGGTAGACCGGGTGCACGGCCAGCCCGGCACGGGCGATCCGAATGGCCTCGCCGTGGTCCCCGGCCTTGCGGTGCTCCTCGGCGAGCTGCGCGAAGAGCCGCGACGCGGGGTCGCGCTCGAGCCGGCGACGGAGCTCCTCGACCCGCGATCCCGCCATGCTCAGGAGGACGCCGGGGCCGGCCACCGCCGGCCGGCCCCCCTCCGCCCCATCTGCCTCGGCTCTAGCCACTCAACGCTGGATGAGCGAGACCGATCGCTCCCAGGTGTAGCTGCTGTCGATGCCGTACGGCCGCACCCAGAAGGTCACCGTGCCCTGGCTCTTGCCGGCGACGTAGACGATGTAGGCGACGCCGTCCTTGTCCGTCGCCATCACCAGCCCCGTCTGCACCGGGCCGACGAAGATCGAGGACTTGGAGGGGGCGATGTAACCGTCGCCGTCGTGCTGGAAGAGGACCGAGCGGTTGGTGATCGCGGCGCCAACCTGGTCGCGCAGGGTCAGGCGGATCATGGACTGGCTCACGCCGTCGGCGTTCAGCACGTCGGGCAGCGCCTCCAGCTCGACGGAAGGCGTGTTCTCGGAGGGTCCCGAGAGGTTGGGCGTGGCCGGCTTGTCGAGGCCGCAGCCGCCGACCACGAACAGGAGCGCCATCGCCGCGACGCAGAGCCCGGGCCACGGGCCGCGGGTGCTTGGACTCGGTATCCGCATGGATCGTCTCCTACGAGGTCGTGGTGGGGCAGGACGTCAGCGTGTCCGCGTAGTCCGCGAAGTCGATCTGGAACGACCCGCTCGCCGAGACACGTTGACCAGCCACGGTCTGCCCGTAAAGCGTGACCTGCGCCATCAGGGTCAGGATGTTGGCCTGGTTGATGCTGCTGAGCGGCGGCTCCAACTTGGCCTGCCGGCGGACCACCTCGATCGGGACGTTGGTGGTGCCCGAGCTGGCGACGTCGATCGAGAAGGAGAGGCTCCCCGTGATCCGGTAGGGAACGTCGACGCCCTCCACGCCAAGGCCGTCGGTGCGGAAGTAGCGCACCTCGTAGCTCTGCAGCACCACCGCGCTGGGGAGGCTGGGGACGGGGGCGTTCGGGTTCTTGTTGCGCACGGCGACCGCGACCGACACCACGTCCGGGCAGACGGTCGAGCTGTCCGAGCCGATGCGGATGTCGGAGGAGAGGGGGTTACCGCCGTTGATCGCGGCGACGATCAGGTTCACCGAGGCGTCGCTGCTGGTCACGTACGAGGGCGTGCAGCCGACCGAGACGAACGCGACCAGCAATGCCGCGCCCATGCCGGCCGCCGCCGGCCACGCCCGCGTTCGCTCACGACCGAGCTTCTGGAACCACATGGCTCTTTCCACCTCTAGGACTTCACGATCCGGGGCGTGATGAACAGGAGCAGCTCGTTGTTGCTCGTGTCCACGGCGTTGTGCTTGAACAGGTATCCGAGGATCGGGATCTTGTTGAGGAACGGGGTCCGGTCCTGCGTGGTGGTCTCGGTGCTCTGGTAGATGCCGCCCACCACGGCCGTCTGGCCGTCCCTGACCAGCACGATCGTCTTGGCCGACTGGGTGTTGATCGGCGGGATGCCGTTCACGCGGTTGGCGTAGTCCGGCGAGTTGTTCTCGACCGTGAGGTTCAGGATCACGGTCCCGGCGTCCGTGATCTGCGGGGTCACGCTGAGCGTCAGCACCGCGTCCTTGAACTGCACCGTCACCGTGTTGTTCGACACCGTCTGGATCGGGATCTGCACGCCCTGCTTGATCTCGGCCGCCTGGTTGTTCTGGGTCGTCACCTTCGGCGTGGAGAGCAGCCGGCCGCGTCCCTGGCGCTCCAGCGCGGTGAGGGCCACGTCCAGGTTGAAGTTGCCCAGGATGTTGCCCATCGAGATGCCGATGGCGCTGTTGAACGCGTTGGCCGGCAGGTTGACGGCGTAGCCGCGGGCGGCTTGGCCGACGCCGGCGGCGGAGGAGAGCCCGCCGGGGCCGAGGTTGTCGGCCGGGAGGCCGAGCTGGCTGGGCACGGCGCCCCCGTTCAGGATGATGGAGTTGGGGAACGTGAGGCCGGTGGTGTTGCCGTAGCGCTGCGAGGCCTCCGCCCCGAACCCCCACTGCACGCCGATGTCACGGGTGAAGTTGCGGGTGGTGACCACGATGCGGGCCTCGATCTCCACCTGGGGGGTGGCGGTGTCCAGCTCCGTGATCAGGTTGCGGGCCTTTTCCACGAAGTTGGGGAGGTCACGGATGATCAACGTGTTCGTGCGCACGTCCACGTTGATCTGACCCCGTGAGGAGAGGGCACCCGCCTGCTTCAGCACCCCGCTGAGGGTGTCGGCCTTGGCGTACGAGATCCGCTTGGTGTAGTCGATGAGGTCGCCGGCGAGCTGCTGCTCCTCCTGCAGCTTGCGCCGGTCCTGCTCCTCCTTCTGCAGATCGCTGAGGCGGGCGATGCGGATGACGTTGTCCTCGAGGACGCAGCCGAGCCCGTTGGTCTTGAGGATCAGCTCCAGCGCCCGGCCCCAGGGGACCTCGTTGAGCTTCAGGGTGACCTTGCCGCTCACGCCCGGGTTGACCACCACGTTGAGCCCGGAGATGTCGGAGAAGAGGCGGAAGATGTCCTGCAGGTCGCCGTCCTTGAAGTCGAGGCTGATCGGCGTTCCCAGGTTGCCGGTCCTGCCGCAGGCCGTGCCCGTGGACTGGTCGCCCTGGTCGGCGGCGGGCGCGGGCGTGGCGGCCTGGGGCTCCGGCAGCGCCAGGGGCTCCAGGGCAGCCGGCCGTGCGGCCGGCGCGGACCCCGGCACGGCCGTGGGCGCCGGCTCGGCGGCGAGCGGCACCGCCGCGGCCGCCAGCGGTGCGGCAGACGGGTGCGGGTCGGCCGGCTTCGTCGAGGCGAGCGGCGCCTGCGGCGATGGCGCCGACCCGGCCGCCTCGCCGAAGACGATCCTCACGCCGTCGCTGCCGTCGATGATGCGGTAGGGGCTCTTGCGGGAGAGGTCCACGACCAGCCTGGCGACCCTGGGAGCTGCGGCGCTGAACTGGCCCAGCCGCACCTTGCGCACTGGATCCTGCGCCACCTCCAGCGCGCGGACGCTCGCCCGCGCGGTGACATCCGGGAAGTCGACCACCAGCCGGTCGGGGTTGGGCAGCAGGAAGTCGCGGTACTCCAGACGGCCGTCCGCACGCACCGTGAACGCCAGCAGGCCGTCGCTCTGGTCACGGGTGACCGCCACGATGCGGGTCGCCTTCGGCCCGGTCGCCCTCGGCTCGCTGGCCGGCGGCGGGGCGGGCGCCGCCTCGGCGGCGACGGCCGGCGCGCTGGCAGGAGCGGCCGCGGTGCGCGGCTCGGCCGCGGCTGGCTCGGCCGGAGGGAGCGCCGCGGCGGCCGCCGGCGCCGTCTGCGTCGGCGACTCGGCCGCGGCGGCGGGCCGCTCGAACTCGAGGTTCAGCGCGCGGCCCTTCGAGAAGACGTGGTACGGCGCCAGGCTGGCCAGACGCACCTCTACCCGGGCCAGGCTGCTCCCGTCGGCACGCGCCAGGGTGCTGACGCGAACCGAGTCGACCTCACGGGTGCCCACGTTGATCCGCGCCGGCACCTGCGAGGCGTCGACGTCCGCGATGTCGACCATCACCGTGAGCGGGTCAGGGCTGTAGTAGGTGTAGGAGGCGAGCGGGCCGGTCGCCTCGAGCACCAGGCGGGTCGCACGGTCGCTGCTCTCCGGGCGGATGTCGGTGATCTTCGTCGGGGCGGTTTCCTGGGCGCGGACCGTGGTGGCCGCGAGGGCGACCGCGATCAGGCAGACCCCAGCGAGCTTCGCTCTCATTGCCTCGCCTCCTCGGACGCATACAGGCTCTTGCGCACCTCGCGCGTCTTGACCGGCGAGAGGGGATCCGTCACCTCCTGCCGGAAGGTCACGGAGGTGGCGTCGACGGCGGTGATGATGCCGTCGTAGAGCCGTTGCCCCGTGGTCACGAAATACGACTTGCCGTCCGCACCCAGCAGGACCGCGATGAAACCGGGGCGCGAGGCCGTGCCGAGGCCGCCGCCCTTGGTTCGCACGATTCCCTTCAACGCGGTCTCCTGGATCAGGAAGCCCTCCATCCCCGGCTTGCGGGTCTTGGGCCCGCGGTCCGGGCCCACCGGCCGCAGCAGGCTCACGAACGGGTCTCGCCGGCTCTGGGGGTTGTAGGCGTAGCCGCCCGTCTCGAGCTCGGCGTCGAGCGGCGGCCGCGCGACCTCGCCGGTCGCCTCGGCCTGGGCGGGAGCGGCCGTGGCGGGAGCCGCGGCCGCCGGCGCCTTGGCAGGCGGCGCCGCCGCGTGCTGCGCCAGCGCCGGCGTGGCGGAGAGGACCGCGACGAGCAGCAGGAGTGCAACCCCGCGGGCGCTCACCGCGCCACCCCCGGCTTGTGCGGCCCCGCCGTCGGCGGCGGCGCGTCCTGGTAGACGTAGGTGGTGGCGGTGGCCGAGACCCCGATGGTGTTGTTGATGGTCGGCTGGCTGTTCGCCTTGATCTTGATCTCCCCGATGTTGATCAGCCTCGACATGCGGCTGATCCGGTCCAGGAAGCCGCCGAAGTTGTGGTACGACCCCTCGAGGTCGAGGTTGATCGGGATCTCCTGGTAGAACTCGGCCTGGTGCGGCGGTGCCGGGTTGAACTTGGCGACCCGCAGGCTGGACTGGGCCGCCAGGTACTGGATGCGCCGCATGAGATCGGGCATCTCCTTCTCGGGCGGCAGGATGCGCTTCAGCAGCTCCAGCCGCGCCTCCAGCGCCTGCACCTCGCGCTGGAACTCGGGCAGGCGGTTGGCCGTGGCTTCGAGCGCGCGGATCTGCTTCTGCAGGTCGGCGAGCTGCGCCTCCTTCTGCTGCTGCTGCTCGACCATGCCCTTGTACTCGAAGTAGTAGAAGGCGCCGAGTACGAGCAGCCCGGCGCCGATGGCGATGCCGAGCTGGCCGAGCACGGGAAGCTTGGAGAGTGGGTTGTCTGCCATGTCGTTCTCCCTACCGGGCGCCGGGCCGGGGCCGGGCGGGAGGGCCGGCCGCCTGGGCGGCTGCGGCTGCGGCTGCCACCGCGGGATCCTTGAACTGGCCGGTCAGGTCGAAGCTCACCACGCTCTGCTGGTCCTGCATCGAGGCCAGGTCGACCGTGGGGAACCAGCCCGAACGCTGGAGGGCGCTCATGAAGTCCGCGACGGCCGCCAGGCTGTTGCTCTGTCCCTTCAAGGCCACCGAGCCCCGCGTCTCGTCGAGGTTGGTGAGCCAGACGAAGTCGGGCAGCGCCTTGGAGATCTCGTCCAGCATGTGCACCGGGCTCTTCTGCGTGAGCCGGAGCTGCTCGATGACGTGGACCTTGTTCTCCAGCGTCGCCTTCTTGGCCTGGAACTGGTCCACCTGCTGCTTGATCGCCTGCAGGTCGCGCTGGCGCTTCTGGTCGGCGGCGATCCGGGTATCGAGGTTCGCGAGCGTGCTGCTCTCGAACCACCACAGGCCGGCGCAGACCACCGCGGCGCCCCCGACGAACAGCCCCAGCATCAGGTAGGCCTGCAACGCGCCGGGTGGCCCCGCCGAAGCCGCCGCCTTGCTCGGCGCCTTCGAGGGCTTCCGCTCGGTTGCGAGGAGGTTGATGCGGATCGTCATCGGTCACCCACCCTCCGGCCAGCCAGCCCCACGGCGATCGCTGCCGCGGGACCGATTTCCTCGAGGACCTCGGGGTTGAACTCCTTTTCGCTGTAGCGGACGTTCAGGAAGGGGTTGAGCAGCTCGACCGGCGCGCCGAAGCGCTCCGCCAGGAGCTCGCGCAGCCCGTGCACCTTCGCCGTGCCGCCCGAGAGGTAGATCTGGTCGATCCGGTCCTCCTGGCTGGTGGCCCGGAAGAAGTCGAAGGTCTTCTGGATCTCCAGGGCGATGTTCTCGGACACCGCCTGCAGGATCGGGCGCAGGCTGTCGGGCGAGACGCCGTCGACCTGTCCGCCCTTCTTGAGGGCCTCGGCCTGCTCGAAGGAGAGGTTGAGATCCTTCTGGATGGCGTCGGTGTACTGGTTGCCGCCAGCGCCGATGTCGCGGTTGAACACGGAGACCGCGCCCTTCACCACGTTCACGTTCATGATGGAGGCGCCGATGTTCAGGAGCGCGACCACCCGCCCCGGGTCCACGCCGTAGTTCATCTCGTAGCAGTTCTGCAGGGCGAAGACGTCCACGTCGACGATGGCCGTGCTGCGGCCGGCCTGGGTGATCGCCGACGTGTACTCGCTGATCTTGTCCTTCTTGACGGCCACCAGCAGCACGTCCATGTTGCCGCCGGCGCCTCCGCCCTCGATCACCTCGTAGTCGAGCGAGACATCCTGGATGTCGAAGGGGATGTACTGCTCGGCCTCCCAGTGGATGGACTCGGCCAGCTCCTCCGCGCTCATCTGCGGCAGGCTGATCTTCTTGACGATGACCGCGTTGCCGGAGACGCCGGTGGAGACCTCCGAGGTCTTGATCCGGTTGTCCTGGAAGACCCTCTGGATGGCGTCGATGACCGCGCCAGAATCCATGATGGCCCCGTCGACGATCGCCTCGGAGGGCAGCGGCTCGATGCCGATGTTGAGGAGCTGGTACTCGTCACGCCCCTTGCCGCCGACCCTGAGCTCGACCGCCTTGATCGCCGAAGAGCCGATGTCGACGCCGACCAGTCCGCTCTTCTTACCGAAAAGGCTCACGGGCGTCTCCTCTGTTGCGCGTCCCCGCTCCCGACCCCGCGCGCGTGTTCATCTCGGTGTGGGTCGCGCGACTCTCTCCTCCCGCCTGCAACGTTCGCCGGCGTTTATCAACAACCGTTAAAGTGCCGGCTGAAGCTAGCAAGAAGCCCTCTCGATGTCAAGCACCAACTAAGGTCAGGGCGCCTAAACCCCTACCACCACTGAATTCGTGCTTCGACTCGCCCCTCGGGGCCCGCCGGAGTGCGGCGGAGGCCGGTCCGCGGCGGGCCATTAAGGGACCGAATGCCCGTGCAATAAAGTGCGGGCAATCACAAAACGACTCAGGAGCGAATCGCGATGGTCACTCGTGAAACGTCAGTCGCGGCGGAAACACGGAGATCCAGGCGAATCGACCGCAGCGTCTGATCCGGCCTGTCAGAACCGGATCACGACGTCCGGACCGTTCTCTACGTGGATGGTGTCGATGAACCGGACCTGGTGCGGGTCGGAGGTCATCACCAGACAGTGGGTGCGGATGCCGTCCCCGAAGAACCGGACGCCTTCGAGCAGGGTGCCGTCGGTCACCCCGGCGGCTGCGAACACGATGCTGCGGCCGCAGGCGAGGTCGTCGGTCCCGTAGACGCGGGAGAGGTCGTTGATCCCCATCTTGCGGAGGCGGTCCGCGTCGGAGGGGCGGGTCAGCACCAGCCGGCCGAGGATCTCGCCGTTCAGGCAGCGCATGGCCGCGGCGGTCAGCACCCCCTCGGGGGCTCCCCCGATCCCCATGACGGCGTGGACGCCCGTCCCGGACACGGCGGCCGCGATCCCGGCCGAGAGATCCCCATCCCCGATCAGCCGGATGCGGGCGCCGGCCCTGCGGATGTCCGCGATCAGCTTCTCGTGCCGGGGGCGATCGAGGACGATCACCACCAGGTCGTCCACGTCGCGGTCGAGAGCGGAGGCGATGGCGGCGAGGTTGTCCGCGACAGGGGCGTTGAGGTCGACCTTGCCGCGGGCGGCCCCCGGGACCACCAGCTTCTCCATGTAGATGTCGGGGGCGTGCAGCAGTCCCCCCCGTTCGGCGGCCGCCAGGACGGCGATGGCCCCGGAGGTGCCGGTGGCGCAGAGGTTCGTCCCTTCCAGCGGGTCGACGGCGATGTCGACGGCCGGCCCGGAGCGGGTGCCGACCGCCTCGCCGATGTAGAGCATGGGGGCCTCGTCGCGCTCCCCCTCACCGATCACGATGGTCCCGTCGATGTCGACACTCTCCATCTCACGCCGCATGGCGTCGACCGCCACGTGGTCGGAGCCCTTGCGGTCACCTTGACCCATGGTCCGCGCCGCGGCGATCGCGGCGCGCTCGACGACCCTGACGAACTCGAGCGGGAGATCGGCCGGAATCATGGACACCTCTTGGAAGAAGGATGGGGGGGAAAGACAATTCTAGCCGTCAGCCGACCCGCCACCCAGGGGGGTTCGAGGGGGGACGGAGTCCCCCCTCCTCAAAGGAAGCTGGTACGGTCCGTCAGCCCTCTCTGCCCGGATGTCCTCTCCAGGCTGGACTACGAAGGCGTGCCGGTGGACGGGCGACGGCGCCTGGTGGCCGCCGATCAGCTTCGGCGATACCACGGCAGCTCGACCCGCCGGGGCTTGTCCTGGCGGTAGCCGAGCGCGTAGTCGGCCTGCATCAGCTTGTGGATCTCGCGGGTGCCCTCGTAGATGACGGCCGCCTTGCAGTTCCGGTAGAAGCGGCCGACGGGGTATTCGTCCGAGTAGCCGTTCGCGCCGTGGACCTGCACGGCGTCGGAGGCGGCCCGCTCGCTGGCGACGGTGGCGAACCACTTGGCGAGCGAGGTCTCGCGGGTGTTGCGGCGACCCTCGTTCTTGAGCCAGCCCGCCCGCATCCACAGCAGCCGCGCCGCCTCGTAGTCCGAAACCATCTGGGCGATCATCTCCTTCACCAGCTGGTGCTGGCCGATCGCCACCCCGAAGGTGGTCCGCGTCTGCGCATAGCGGATCGAGGCGTCGAGGCAGGCGCGGATGAGGCCGGTGGCCCCGGCGGCCACCGTGTAGCGGCCGTTCTCCAGGGCGAACATCGCCACCTTGAAGCCCTCGCCCTCCGCGCCCAGCCGGTTCTCGACCGGCACCTCCACGTCCTGGAGCGAGATGCCGCCGGTGTTTCCGGCGAGGATGCCCCACTTCTCCTGCAGGGGGAACGAGCGCACGCCGAAGGCTCGCTCCACGATGAAGGCCGACATCCCCGAGTGGTCTCGCCTCTTCTTCTTCTCCTGGTCCGTCCAGCCGATCACCAGGAAGTTGTCGGCGACGTCCGCGAGGCTGATCCACATCTTCTCGCCGTTGAGGACGTAGCGGTCTCCCCGGCGGATGGCCGTGGTCTGGATGCCGACAGCGTCGGAGCCGGCGTTCGGCTCGGTGAGAGCGTAGGTGGCGACCTTCTCCCCGCGCGCCTGCGGGACCAGGTACTTCCTCTTCTGCTCGTCGCTGCCCCAGCACCACAGGCTCATCGAGTTGAGGCCGACGTGGACCGACATGATCACCCGCAGGTGGGTATCGACGTACTCGAGCTCTTCGCAGGCGAGCCCCAGGCTGACGTAGTCCATGCCGGCGCCGCCCCACTCCTCCGGGATGCAGATGCCGAGCAGCTGCAGCTCCGCCATCTGCCGCAGGAAGTCGCGCTCGAAGCGGTGCTCGCGGTCGAGGTCGTGGATCAGGGGCGCGACTTCCTTCGCTCCCCAACCCCGCACCGTCTCCACCAGCGCCCGCTGTTCCTCCGTCAGGTCGAGGTCGATCATGTCTTCTCGCTGCTGCTCAGCGGTCCTTCCAGGCGGGACGGCGCTTCTCGGCGACGGCCCGCAGCCCTTCCTCCACGTCCTGGGTCGCCAGCAGGCTGTTGAGGTAGACGTCCTCGCTGTGGCGCACGGCTTCGGCGAAGGGGAGGTCCAGCCCGCCGGCGATCGCGCGCCGCGCCATCTGCATCACCGGCGCGCTCGACTCCTGGAAGCGCTGGACGAGAGTCGCCGTTTCCGCCTCCAGGCGGTCGTCGGGCACGGCGCGGGTGATGAGGCCGATGCGTTCGGCGTCGGCTGCGGTCAGGCTGACGCCGAGCAGCAGCATCTCGTAGGCCCGCTTGCGCCCGACCAGCCGCGGCAGCAGCGACGCCGCCACCGTGTTGAAGACGCCGCCGCGGATCTCCGGGTGCCCGAACTTCGCGCTCTGGCCGGCCAGCACGATGTCGCAGGCGGCGGCCAGGATCGAACCGGCGCCGAGCGCCGGCCCGTTGACCACCGCCAGCGTGGGCTTGTCGAGCTTGGCCATGGCCTCGAAGACGCCGCGGAAGCCCTCGAGCATCAGGTAGGCCCGATCGCCGAGGTGCTCCCCGAGTTCGAACCCGGCGGAGAAGTACTTGCCGGCGCCCTGCAGGATGACCAGCTTGGTCTCGCGCCGGTACTCGAGCGCCTCGAGGGTCGCCACCAGCTCCTGCATCAGATCGACCGAGAGCACGTTCGCCGGGGCACGGTCCAGCGTCACCCGCGCGATCCCCTGCGCCTCGTCGAGATGCACGAAGTGGAACTGCTCGATGGACGCCGCGCGGGCGCCCTCCTGGAGATCCTCGAACTCCTCGGCCATGCCCGAGCCCCTTTCCGGCCGCGGCGCCCTCGTCACAACCCGAGGGTTTGCCGCGGGTTATCGCCGCCGGGTCGAGTGTAGCATGGCCCCACGACCCCCCGTGGTGCTCAGCGGCACCGCCTGACGACGACCCGTGCGCCGGGGACCGCGCCGGGCAGGCGGTCGCCCCGACCGCGGTTCACCGCGACCTCCACCCGCCCGCTCGATCCGACGACCGCGCAGGCCTCCCCCGGCGCCACGTCCGAGTACGTCGAGACGAGGGGCATGTCCTGCCCGCCGAGCCGCACCTCCAGCTCGCCGGCCGTCTCCGCTGTCAGCTGACGCAGGTCGGCCTGCGTGACGCTGGTGATCACGTTGCCGAAGTGGTCGGTCGCCAGGACCGTGCCCTCACAGGCACCTTCGGTGTGGAGGCGCGGCGGCAGCGGCAGCCGCACCGGGTCCTCGACCCGCGGGCCGACCTCGTCCAGGGGGAAGCCGCATGCGAGGTGGGCCGCGGCCGGGCCGAACAGGTCGCGGCCGTGGAACACCAGCGACAGCGGCCGCCGCTGCAGGGCCGGGTTGGCCAGGAGGTGGACGCGCGCCGCGGGATGAGCCTCGAGGACGTGCGTGAAGAGGCCGTTGTCGGGACCGACGAAGAGCCATCCGCCGGCCGCGAAGCCGAGCGCACGCCGCTCGGAGCCGACCCCGGGGTCCACCACCGCCAGGAACACGGTGCCCGGCGGGAAGAAGCGGAACGAGGCGTCCAGGGCCAGGGCACCCGCCGCCACGTCGTGGCGCGGAACCTCGTGCAGGACGTCGACCAGCGTCGCCTGCGGACAGACGGTGAGGATCGCCCCCTTCATCGCGCCGACGTAGTGGTCCTGGAGGCCGAAATCCGTGAGCAGCGCGATCACTGGCATGGGGACACGATAACGCCGTCGGCGCCGGCTCGCCTTCGACGCCTCGCCTGTCGCATGATGACCGGATGACACGGCTCGGCGACCTGTACCGGGCGCCGCTGGCGCTGGCCACCGACCTGTACCAGCTCACGATGGCCCAGGCGTACGTGGCCTCCGGCAAGGACCGGACGGAGGCGGCCTTCCACCTGTTCTTCCGCAAGAACCCCTTCGGCGGGGGCTTCGCCGTCGCCTGCGGCCTGAACCGGGTGGTCGACTACCTCGAGAGCTTCCGCTTCTCCCCGCGGGACGTCGAGTACCTCGCCCAGCTCACCGGCAGCGACGGCCGGCCGATCTTCACCCCGGCGTTCCTCGACGTGCTCGGAGCTCTGCGGCTCACCTGTGACGTGGACGCCGTGCCGGAGGGCACGGTGGTCTTCCCCTACGAGCCGCTGGTGCGGGTGCGCGGGCCGATGCTGCAGGCGCAGGTGGTGGAGACGGCCCTCCTCAACGCCGTCAGCTTCGAGACGCTGATCGCGACCAAGGCGGCGCGCATCGTGCTCGCGGCCCGCGGCGACGCGGTCGTCGAGTTCGGCCTGCGTCGGGCACAGGGCATGGACGGCGGGCTGAGCGCCTCGCGGGCGGCCTTCGTCGGCGGCTGCCAGGGGACCTCGAACCTGCTGGCCGGGCGCCTGCTCGGCCTCCCGGTCAAGGGCACCCACGCCCACAGCTGGGTGATGGCCTTCGACAGCGAGCTGGAGGCCTTCGAGGCGTTCGCGAAGGCGCAGCCCAACAACGCCGTGCTGCTGGTGGACACCTACGACAGCCTCGAGGGCGTGCGCCACGCCGCCGAGGTGGGCCAGAGGATGCGCGAGCGGGGCCAGCAGCTGATCGGCGTCCGGCTCGACTCCGGCGACCTGGCCTGGCTGAGCACCGAGGCCAGGAAGATCCTGGACGCGGCGGGGCTGCAGAACGTGCGCATCATGGCGAGCAACGAGCTCGACGAGCACACGATCGAGAGCCTCAAGGAGCAGGGGGCACGGGTCGACACCTGGGGTGTCGGCACGCGGCTCGTCACCGGCGGTGACCAGTCGGCGCTCGGCGGCGTCTACAAGCTGGGCGCGGTGCGCGAGCCCGGCGGCGCCTGGCAGTACCGGGTCAAGCTCTCGGAACAGGCCGCCAAGATCTCGAATCCCGGCGTGCAGCAGGTCCGCCGTTTCTCCGGCCCGCAGGGGTTCGTGGCCGACGCCATCTACGACGAGCTGACGGGGCTCCCACCGGAGGTCGTGATCGTGGACCCGCTCGACCCCACCCGGCGCAAGCGGATCGCACCCGGCACGCCCGGCGAGGACCTGTTGGTGCCGGTCATGCGCGGCGGCCGTCCCTGCTACGAGCTGCCGCCCCTCGAGGACGCCCGGCGACGGCTGGCGGGCCAGCTGGCGGCGCTTCACGACGGCATCAAGCGCTTCGTCAACCCGCACCAGTACCCGGTGGGCCTCTCGCTCCAGCTCTCGGAGACGAAGACCCGGCTGATACTGGAGGCGAGGGGGCTCGCAGGAGAGGAGGCCAGGTGAGGCGCATCTACCTCGACCACAACGCCACCACCCCGGTGGACCCCCGGGTGCTGGAGGCCATGCTGCCGTGGCTGCGGGAGGACTTCGGCAACCCCTCCAGCCTGCACTGGTTCGGCCAGCGCGCGCGGGCGGCGGTGGAGGAGGCCCGGGAGCAGGTGGCGGCGCTGGTCGGCGCTGAGGCGCACGAGATCGTCTTCACGGCCGGGGGCAGCGAGTCGGACAACACCGCGCTGCGCGGGGTGGCGTCACGGGCCCGCCCGCCCCGCCGGGGGCTGGTGGTGACCGCCATCGAGCACCACGCGGTGCTCCACACCGCGAGGGCCCTGGCCGAGGAGGGCGTGCCGGTCGCGGTCGCGCGCGTCACAGAGGGCGGAGCCGTCGACCTCGGCGACCTCGCGGCGAAGACCGGCGAGACCACCGCCCTGGTGTCGGCGATGCTGGCGAACAACGAGACGGGCGTGGTGCAGCCCGTGGCCGAGGTCGCCCGCGTCGCCCGGGCGCTCGGCGCGCTCGTGCACTGCGACGCAGTGCAGGCGGCAGGCAAGCTGCCAATCGACGTGCGGACGCTGGACGTCGACCTGCTCTCCCTGTCCGCGCACAAGCTCTACGGGCCCAAGGGCACCGGCTGCCTCTACGTCCGCCGCGGCACGCCGATGGCGGCGCTCGTCCGCGGCGGCGGCCAGGAACGCAACCGCCGGGCCGGCACCGAGAACGTGGCCGGCATCGTGGGCTTCGGTGAGGCGGCCGCCCTGGCCAGGGCGGCGCTGGCGGAAGAGGCTGAGCGCACCCGCGGGCTGCGGGACCGGCTGGAAGCGCGCCTCCTCGCCTGCCCGGGCGCGCGGAGCAACGGCGAGGAGCCGCGGCTGCCGAACACGCTGAACGTGAGCTTCGAGGGCGCGGAGGCCGAGGGCCTGCTGATGGCGCTCGACCTCGAGGGCGTGGCGGTGTCCACGGGGGCGGCCTGCGCGGCCGGGGCGGTCGAGCCTTCCCATGTGCTGCGCGCCATGGGATTCCCGCCGGCGCGGGTGCAGTCCTCGCTGCGACTGTCGCTGGGTCGCTCGACGACCGAGGCCGAGGTGGACCGTGCCGCCGAGACGATCGCCTCCGTCCTGTCTCGCCAGCGGCGCGGCTAGCGGGGGATCTGGCTCTCGGCGTGGTAGGAGGAGCGCACGAGCGGACCTGACTCGACGTGGGCGTAGCCCAGCCCGTGCGCGAACTCCCGCAGCGTGTCGAACTCGGCGGGCGTGTAGTAGCGGCGCACCGGCAGGTGCTGCGGGGAGGGCCGCAGGTACTGGCCGACGGTGAGGATGTCGACCCCCGCGCCACGGATCGCCTGGATCGTCTCCTCCAGCTCAGCCCACTCCTCGCCCAGGCCGACCATGATGCCGCTCTTCGTCAGCAGCCCCGCCTGCCTCGAGCGCCGCAGCAGCTCCAGGGACCGTTCGAAGCTCGCGCCCGCGCGCGCCTGACGGTACAGCCTGGGCACCGTCTCCACGTTGTGGTTGAGGATGTCGGGCGCCGCGTCGATCACGAGCTGCAGTGCCCCCCGGCTCCCCTTGAAGTCGGGGATCAGCACCTCCACGGTGCAGCCCGGCACCCGGGCACGGATCTCGCGGATGGTGCCGGCGAAGACGGAGGCGCCTCCGTCCGGCTGCTCGTCACGGTTGACGGACGTGACCACCGCGTGCCGCAGTCCCATGCGAGCGACGGCCTCGGCCACGCGCAGAGACTCGCCTGAGTCGGGCGGCTGCGCCGGAAGGCCCGTGCGTACGGCGCAGAAGCCGCACGCCCGCGTGCAGACGTCGCCGAGGATCATGAAAGTGGCTGTGCCGCGGCCCCAGCACTCGCCGAGGTTGGGACAGTGGGCCTCCTCGCAGACGGTGTGCAGCGTGAGGTCGCGCACCAGCGTCTTCAGCCGCTCGTAGGCCGGGCCCTGCGGCGCACGGGCCCGGATCCATTCGGGGCGCGGCAGGAGTGGAACGGGAATCGTCACTCTTCTTCCTCTTCTTCCTCTTCCTCCTCCTCGTCCTCGTCCTCGTCCTCGTCTTCTTCTTCCTCGTCGTCGTCGAGGTCCTCGTCCTCGTCTTCCTCGTCGTCCTCGTCTTCCTCGTCGTCCTCTTCCTCGTCCTCGTCGCCCTCGTCGCCCTCGTCGTCGTCGTCCCAGTCCTCGTCCTCGTCCTCGTCGAGGTCCTCGTCGTCCTCGTCGTCGAGCTCCTCGTCATCCTCGAGCTCGTCCTCTTCGTCGTACTCCTCGTCGTCGCCGAATCGGAGGATGTCGTTCCGCTCCACGTCGCCTCCTCAAGTCACTCGGGCCCTTGGCCGGGATTCGCCGACGGGCGTGTCGGCTCGATCATTCTAGCAGCCGGCGAACGCGAGCCGGGCGGCACAGCGGCCGGTTCCCGGGCCTCGCCGCAGGCGTCCCTGACCAGCCGGATTTCGTATTATCCTCTGCCCGCCCGCCGCCGCGGACGCGGGCGGCGGCGGGGAGGAGACTTCCATGATCGTCGTCTGCCCGGCCTGTCAGTCGCGCTACCGGTTCGACGAGGGCAAGCTCGGCGAGCGACGCCGGGCGAAGACGCGCTGCACGAAGTGCGGCGGCACGATCGAGATCGAGAACCCGCTGGTCGGCGCCGCCACCCTGCCCCCGCCCCCCGCCGAGGTGCCGGAGCCGGAGATGCGGACCCGCGAGAGCGCGGTCCCCGAGCCCGAGGCCGGCAACGAGACCGTCACCGGCCTGGAGGCGCGGCGCAGCGGGCTGCTGCAACTGCCGCGCGACAAGCGCTACTCGCTGGCGGTGATCCAGGGTCCGGCCACCGGCCAGATCTTCCCCGTGAACAAGCCGCGCATGATCATCGGCCGCTCGGGGGCGGACATCAACCTGGACGACCCGGAGGCCTCGCGGCAGCACGCGGCCGTCGAGATCATCGGAGACATCGCCGTTCTGCGCGACCTCGGGTCCACCAACGGCACCTGGATCGAGCTGGAGCGCATCGAGCAGCACCAGCTCGCCAACCAGCAGGAGTTCCGGATCGGGAGCCACGTCCTGATGTTCATCGTCACGGACGTGGACTAGCACCCTGGCCGGCGACCTCGACCCCGAGACGCTGCGCGAGGAGGGACGCCGCTTCCTCGACTGGATGGCGCGCTACCTCGGCGAGCCCGAGCGCTACCCGGTGCTGTCGCGGCTGCGGCCCGGCGAGCTGCGGGCGGCGTTGCCGGCCAGCCCGCCGGAGCACGGCGAGCCTCTCGACCGCATCCTGGAGGACGTCGAGGCGCGCGTCGTCCCCGGGCTCACCCATTGGAACCACCCCGGCTTCTTCGCCTACTTCTCGATCTCCTCCTCCGTTCCCGGGATCCTGGCCGAGATGCTGGCGGCCACCTTCAACGTCAACGGGATGCTGTGGCGCACCTCCCCGGCGGCGACCGAGCTGGAGGCCGTCGTGCTCGACTGGCTGCGCCAGCTGCTGGAGCTGCCACCGGGGCTGTTCGGCGTCGTCCAGGACACCGCTTCCGCCTCGACGCTGGTCGCGCTCGCCGCCGCCCGCGAGGCGGTGCCCGGGCTCTCGGCCCGACGGCGCGGCCTGGTCGGCCAGGCGCGGCTGCGCATGTATGCCTCCGACCAGGCGCACTCGTCGGTCGAGAAGGCGGCTATCGTGCTCGGCGTCGGCCAGGAGGGCTACCGCGCCATCGGCGTCGACGACGCGTACCGCATGGACGTCCGCGCGCTCGCGCGCGCCGTCGCCGAGGACCGGGCGGCGGGGTTCACGCCGTTCGCGGTGACCGCCACCGTCGGCACCACCTCGACCACCAGCATCGACCCGGTGCCCGAGATCGCGGACCTCTGCGCCCGCGAGGGGCTCTGGCTGCACGTGGACGCCGCCTACGGCAGCATGGCGGCCGCCCTGCCCGAGCGCCGCGAGGTCTTCGCCGGCTGCGAGCGGGCCGACTCGATCGTGGTCAACCCGCACAAGTGGCTGTTCACGCCCATCGACTTCTCCGCCCTCTACACGCGGCGGCCGGAGGCGATGCGCGCCGCCTTCAGCCTGGTCCCCGACTACCTGCGGACGCCGGAGGACGCTCTGGCGCCGAACCTCATGGACTACGGCGTGAGCCTGGGCCGCCGGTTCCGCGCGCTCAAGCTCTGGATGGTGATGCGGGCCTTCGGCATCGAGGGCATCCGCGAGCGCCTGCGCGAGCCGCTGCGCCTCGCGCAGCTCTTCCGCTCGTGGGTCGAGGCGGACCCCGGCTTCGAGCTGGTGGCGCCGGTGCCGTTGGGCGTCGTCTGCTTCCGAGCCCGCTTCCCGGGGCGCACGGACGCCGACGCCGACCGCCTCAACGACGGGATCGCCGAGGCGGTGAACGCGACCGGCGAGGCCTTCCTGTCGACCACGCGGCTGCGCGGCCGCTCCGTGCTGCGGCTCGCCATTGGCAACATCCGCACCACCGAGCGGCACGTCGCACGCGCCTGGGAGCTGCTGCGGAATGCGGCCGCGACCTGCACCGGCTGAGTCCGCCCCACACCTCCGCTCGAATCGCTCGACGCGAACTTTGCGCGCCCGGCGGCACCGCAACGAAAAAGGCGGCCGCCGAGCCGGGGCATATCGGCTCGTTCGATGCGATTGAAGCTGCGGGGCGAATGGCGTCGCGTTTGCACACGTGTCCCCGCAACGCGGCACCGGGGCCCGCACGGCGAGATCCACACCCACAAGAGAGGGCCCCGGGCCGTGTGAGGGCGCGCGGAGCTGAGGTCGCTCCGCCCGAGCGGCCGGCTTCTCCACGCCCGGGCTGGAGGGGCCCTTGATCAGACCCGGCGACTTCGTCGTCGTCGAGGAGAGCGAGCTCGATTCGCTCCTCGGTGCGTTGCGCGAGCGCGGACACGCCGTCGTGGGACCCACCGTGCGCGACGGCGCCATCGTCCTCGACCTCATCGAGCGGGCCGCGGACCTGCCCGCCGGCTGGACCGAAGAGCAGGACGCCGGCCGCTACCGCCTGAGACGCCGTGACGACGGCGCGATGTTCGGCCACGCCCTGGGGCCGCATTCCTGGAAGCGCTGGCTCCACCCCCCGACGCTCGTGCGCTGGCGCGCGCGGCGCGACAACGGCGGGTTCTCCGCCGAGCAGCCGGCCGCGCCCCCGCCGAAGTACGCCTTCCTCGGCGTGCGGCCCTGCGAGCTGGCGGCGATCGCCGCCCAGGACCGGGTGTTCCTCGGCGGTCCCTTCGTGGACCCGGCCTACCGCGGCCGCCGCGAAGCCGCGTTCCTGGTGGCCGTGCAGTGCGCCTCGCCCGGCGGCACCTGCTTCTGTGCCTCCACCGGAACCGGCCCCCGCGCGACCGGCGGCTTCGACCTGGCGATGACCGAGGTCGTCGACCCCCGCCGCCACAGCTTCGTGGTCGAGGTCGGCAGCGAGCGGGGGGCCGAGGTGGTCGCGGCCGCTTCGCACCGCCCGGCGACGCAGGCCGACCTGGAGGCCGCAGTGGCGGCCACCGCCGGGGCCGCCGCCCGCATGGGACGCGCCCTCGACACCCAGGGCCTGCGGGAGGCGCTCTACCGCCGCTACGAAGATCCGCGCTGGGACGAGGTGGGGAAGCGCTGCCTGGGCTGCGCGAACTGCACCATGGTGTGCCCCACCTGCTTCTGCGCGACGGTCGAGGATGCCACCGACCTCCTGGGCCACTCGACCGAGAGGCGTCGGGTCTGGGACTCCTGCTTCTCGCAGGAGTTCTCGTACGTGCACGGGGGCAGCGTCCGCACCTCCGCCGGTGCGCGCTACCGCCAGTGGATCACCCACAAGCTGGCGACCTGGCACGACCAGTTCGGCGTCCCGGGTTGCGTCGGCTGCGGCCGCTGCATCACCTGGTGCCCGGTGGGCATCGACATCACCGCGGAAGCCGGGGCGGTGCGCCCGGGCGACGCGGAAGGGAGCCGACCGTGACGATCCATTCGCTGGAGACGGTGCTCGCGGATCACCCCTTCTTCCGCGAGCTGTCCGAGCCTCATCTCGACACCCTGACCGGCTGCACCTCCAACGTGGTGTTCCCGCCCGGCGAGTTCATCTTCCGCGAGGGCCAGCCGGCCGACCGCTTCTTCGTGGTGCGCGAGGGACGAGTGGCGGTCGAGGTGTTCGTGCCCAACAAGGGCCCGGTCACCATCGAGACCGTCGAGGGCGGCGAGGTGCTGGGCTGGTCCTGGCTCTTCCCTCCCTACCGAGCCCACTTCGACGCGCGCGCCATGAACGCGGTGCGGGCGCTCGCCCTCGACGGCACCTGCCTGCGCACCAAGTGCGAGAAGGACCCGGCGTTCGGGTACGAGATCACCAGGCGCTTCACCCAGGTGGTGGTGGCCCGGCTGGAGGCGACGCGCATGCAGCTCCTGGACCTGTATGGCCGCAACGACTGAGCCCCTCGGCTCCCTGGTCGGCGGGGCCGACCCGATGCGGCCCGAGCCGTTCGAGGTCCGCCACGTCACCAAGGAGACGGGCGACACCTTCACCCTGGAGCTGGTCTCTGTCGGCGGCTCGCGCCTGCGGCCGTTTCAGCCCGGGCAGTTCAACATGCTCTACGTCTTCGGCGTGGGCGAGGTGCCCATCTCGATCAGCGGTGACCCCGCCACGCCGGAGGTGCTGGTCCACACCATCCGGGCGGTGGGCGCCACCACCCGCGCCATGCAGAAGCTGCAGAAGGGCGCCTGGGTCGGCGTGCGCGGGCCGTTCGGCACCTCCTGGCCGGTCCAGCAGGCCCACGGCCAGGACGTGGTGCTGATCGCCGGCGGCATCGGGCTCGCCCCCATCCGGCCGGCGCTCTACCACATCCTGCTGCACCGCGCCCTCTACGGGCGGGTGGTCCTGCTCTACGGCGCGCGCACGCCGCGCGACATGCTGTACGCCAAGGAGCTGCGCGAGTGGCGCAGCCGCTTCGACGTCAACGTCGAGGTCACCGTCGACCGCGCCACCATGGAGTGGCAGGGCGCGGTCGGGGTGGTGACCAAGATGGTGCAGCGCTCACCCTTCGACCCGGCGGCGACCATGGCGTTCATCTGCGGCCCCGAGGTGATGATCCGCTACGCCGCCCTGGGGCTGCAGCAGCGCGGCACTCCCGATTCCAGCGTGTTCGTCTCCATGGAGCGCAACATGAAGTGCGCGGTGGGCGTCTGCGGCCACTGCCAGTTCGGGCCCTTCTTCGTGTGCAAGGACGGCCCGGTCTTCCGCTACGACCGCATCCAGCGCTTCTTCGGCATGCGGGAGGTGTGAGATGGCCCGCCCGAAGCTCGCTATCTTCAAGTTCGCCTCCTGCGACGGCTGCCAGCTGTCGCTGCTCGACTGCGAGGAGGAGCTGCTGGCCGTCGCCGGGCTGGTGGAGATCGCCAACTTCCTGGAAGCCTCCCGGGCGGTGGTGAAGGGCCCCTACGACCTGACGCTGGTCGAGGGCTCGATCACCACCTCCCACGACGCCGAGCGCATCCAGCAGGTCCGCAAGCAGTCACGCGTGCTGGTGACGATCGGCGCCTGCGCCACCGCCGGCGGCATCCAGGCGCTGCGCAACTTCAAGGACGTGCGCGAGTTCACCAGCGCGGTCTACGCCACCCCCGAGTACATCAGCACCCTGGACGCGTCGACGCCGATCTCACAGCACGTGAGGGTCGACTTCGAGCTGCGCGGCTGCCCCATCAGCAAGGCGCAGCTGGTGGAGGTGCTGGGGTCGTTCCTGCACGGCAGGCGGCCCAGCATCCCCACCTACCCGGTCTGCCTGGAGTGCAAGCGCCGCGGCACCGTCTGCGTGATGACGGCCCACGGCACCCCCTGCCTCGGCCCGGTCACCCAGGCCGGCTGCGGAGCGATCTGCCCGTCCTACCAGCGAGGCTGCTACGGCTGCTTCGGCCCCGCGGAGGCGCCGAACACCGCCTCGCTGGGCAACGCCTGGGAGAAGAGCCTCGGCGCGAGCCGGCCGGAGCTGGTCCGCGCCTTCCGATCGTTCAACGCCTACTCGGCACCCTTCCGGATGGCCAGCGATGCCTACGAGCACGAGCGCACGTAACCGGGTCGTCAGCGTCCCCGCTCTCGCCCGCGTGGAAGGCGAGGGTGGGCTGGAGATCCGCCTGCGCGGCGGCGGGGTGGCCGACGTCAAGCTGCGGATCTACGAGCCGCCGCGGTTCTTCGAGGCCTTCCTGCGCGGACGCAGCTTCCGCGAGGTGCCGGACATCACCGCCCGCATCTGCGGCATCTGCCCGGTCGCCTACCAGATGAGCTCCATCCACGCCATGGAGGCCGCCTGCGGGGTGACCGTCGGCGGGCCGCTGCGGGCTCTGCGGCGCCTGCTCTACTGCGGCGAGTGGATCGAGAGCCACGCCCTGCACATCTACCTGCTGCACGCCCCGGACTTCCTGGGCTACGAGAGCGCAGTGCACATGGCCGCCGACCACGCCGAGGCGGTGCAGAAGGCGCTCGAGCTCAAGAAGGTCGGCAACGACCTGGTGACCCTGGTCGGCGGGCGGGAGATCCACCCCGTCAACGTGCGGGTGGGCGGCTTCTACCGGGTGCCGACGCGACGAGAGCTGCTGGCCATCAGCGACCGGCTGAAGCGCGCCCTCGACCTCTCGCTGGAGACCGTCGCCTTCACCGCCTCGCTGCAGTTCCCCGACTTCGAGAGAGGCTACGAGTTCGTCGCCCTCAAGCACCCCGAGGAGTACCCGCTCAACGAAGGACGAGTCGCCTCCACCCGCGGCCTGGACATCCCCGTCTCCGCCTACGAGGACCACTTCATCGAGGAGCACGTTCCGCACGCCAACGCCCTGCACTCCGTGCGCAAGGGCCACGGCGCCTATCATGTGGGACCGCTCGCGCGCTACGCGCTCAACTACGAGCGGCTGCCGAAGGTGGCCCAGGAGGCGGCGCGGGCGGCGGGGCTGGGCCCGGTGTGCCGAAACCCGTTCCGCAGCATCGTGGTCCGGGCCGTCGAGCTGGTGTTCGCCTGTCACGAGGCGCTGCGCCTGATCGACACCTACGAGCCGCCGGAGCGGCCCTTCGTCGAGGTCGAGCCCCGCGACGCGGTCGGCCACGGGGCCTCGGAGGCGCCGCGCGGCCTGCTCTACCATCGCTACGCCATCGGCGCGGACGGTCTCGTGCGCACCGCCAGGATCGTCCCGCCCACGGCGCAGAACCAGAAGACGATCGAGGGCGACCTTTGGGACTTCATCCCCCAGGTGATGGACCTGCCGAAGGAAGAGCTGACCCTGCGCTGCGAGCAGGCGGTCCGCAACTACGACCCGTGCATCTCGTGCGCCACCCACTTCCTGAAGGTGGATCTGGTCCGGGAGTGAGCGCCGGCCCCGGCCGGCGGCTCGTGGTCGGGGTGGGCAACCCCGACGCCGGTGACGACGCGGCCGGCAGGCTGGTGGCCCGCCGACTGCGATCCCGCCGCGGGCAGGAGCTGGCCGGGCAGACGGTGGTCTGCGAGTGCAGCGGCGAGCCCACGGCGCTGATGGCAGCGTGGGAGGGTTTCGACGACGTGGTCCTGGTCGACGCCTGCAGCGGCGGCGGGCCGCCGGGGCGCATCCTCCGCTTCGAGGCGCCCCAGCTCGAGCAGCTGGCCTCCCTGCAGCCGCGACAGCGGTCCACCCACGGGTTCGGCGTCTGCATGGCGGTGGCGCTGGCCCGCGCGCTCGGCGCCGCACCGGCGAACATCGTGGTCTACGCGATCGAGGGCCTGACCTTCCAGGCCGGCGCCCGGGTCTCGCCGGAGGTCGAGCGGGCCGCGGAGGAGCTGGCGGGACTTCTCTCGGCGCCACGCCGGCCGCCCGCCACGGCGGCGGCGCAGACGGCGACCTGAGCGTGGGTCGGGGGCGAGGGGAACGGCATGGTCGACATCGAGGCGGACGCGGTTCTCGTGATCGCCTGGGGCAATCCCCTGCGGGAGGACGACGGCCTGGCCTGGCACGTGCTGGAAGGCCTGCGGCGCCTGCGGCCGCGTCCCGGCCTCCTGCCACTCCACCTGCGCCATGCCCACCAGCTGACGCCGGAGCTCGCCGAGCCGGTGAGCCGGGCGGCCGGCGTCGTCTTCGTGGACGCCCGTCGTGACGGGCCAGTCGGGGCCATCCGCAGCGAGACCGTCGAGCCGGCCAGCGGCTCGAACCCTCTCGCCCATTCGCTGAGCCCGCAGGGCGTGCTCCTGTACGCCGAGGCACTTTACGGGCGGGCACCCCAGGCGGTGGTGGTGAGTATCACGGGCGAGCGGTTCGGCCTGGGCGAGGAGCTCTCGCCGGCGGTGCGTCGAGCGCTACCCTGGGCGATCCGGACCGTCCTGCGGCAAGCGGGCCGGTGGAGCCCCGCGCCCGAGCCCGTCAGCCCCGAAACCGACTGGTCGTGAGTGGACGGGCAGTGTTGTTGAATTCAACGGCCGGTTGATTCCCTCTACAGACGCGCAAACGACTGCAAACTAAGGGCATGGGGGGCCGTCAGCGAGCCCGCTGCCGGTGGCGTTGACAATCTCAACGGCCGGCACGACTTGCTGAGTGTCGCCGGTCGTTCCCGTAAGCGACGACTGGCGTGGATGTTGCGCCCTCGGTCGCGGCCTGCAACCGTGGTGGATGCTTCCTTGCAGTACGGCACGGCAGGAGGTGGACGAAGATGACCGTCCTGCTCGTCCTCGCGTTCTTCGCATTCTTCATCGGCCTCGACTACGCCCTCAGCCAGCGCCGTCTCGCCCGCGAAGCGCGCGCGCAGGCGCTGGCGCAGCAGCCGGCGCTCGAGCCCGCCTGGGTGGCGGGCTACCAGATGCCCGAGAGCCTCTTCTACCACCGTGGCCACACCTGGGCGCGCCCGCTCGAGGGCGACACGGTCCTCGTCGGCCTCGACGACTTCGCCCGCAAGCTGATCGGCCCGCCTGATCACCTGCGGCTGCCCTCGCGTGGCGACTGGCTGCATCAGGGAGGCCGGGCGTTCGCGGTGAAGCTCGATGGCAAGGGCGCCGAGCTCGTCTCGCCGGTGGAGGGCGAGGTGGTCGAGGTCAACCGGGAGCTGGCCGCGAAGCCCACGCTCACCTCGGAGGACCCGTACGGCCGCGGCTGGGTGCTCAAGGTCAAGGCGCCGAACCTCGCCTCGAACCTGCGCAACCTGCTTTCGGGCCGGCTGGCGCGCAAGTGGATGGAGGACTCGCGCGAGGCGCTCGAGCTGCGACTGATGGCGTTCTCCGGCTCCGTGCTGCAGGATGGGGGCGAGCCCGCCTCCGACCTCGGCCACCACCTGCCCCCCGGCGACTGGGACCGGCTGGTCAACGAGTTCTTCCTGACGTAGCTGCCGGACTGCGAGGAGAACCACCATGGCCCTGACCCCCAACCCCACGTCGCGCGCCCTCCTGTTCGACGTCACCCGCTGCATCGGCTGCCACTCCTGCGCCAAGGCCTGCAAGGAGGCGCACGGCTTCCCCGGCACCGGCGAGGAAACCGAGCTCGACGCGATCACCTACACGGTCGTTCTGGACAAGGGCAGCGACCGCTACCTCCGCCGCATGTGCATGCACTGCGACACCCCCAGTTGCGTCAGCGCCTGCCCGGTCGGTGCGCTGGAGAAGACAGCGCTGGGGCCGGTCACCTACGACGCCTCGAAGTGCATGGGCTGCCGATACTGCATGGTGGCCTGTCCCTTCGGCGTGCCCCGCTACGAGTGGTCGAAGGCGAACCCGGTGGTCCGCAAGTGCGACGGCTGCATCGGGCGCCGCAAGGCCGGCAAGCCGACCGCCTGCGCCGAGGCCTGCCCCGCCGAGGCGACGGTCGAGGGGTCGAGGGAGCAACTGCTGGCCGAGGCGCGCCGGCGCATCGCCGAGACCCCCGGCAAGTACCACCCCGAGATCTACGGCGAGACGGAGGTGGGCGGGACCAACGTGCTCATCCTCTCGCCGGTCCCCTTCGACCAGCTCGGGCTGAAGGTCGGCCTCGGCACGCAGCCTCTGCCGAACCTCACCTGGGCCGCCCTGTCGAAGATCCCCAAGGTGGTCGGCTTCGGCTGCGTGGGCCTGAGCGCCATCTACTGGATCACCCACCGCCGGCAGGAGGTCGCGGCCGCCGAGGGTCGCGGAAAGGAGAACCGCTGATGCACCGCCACGACCGCTTCCGGCCGGGTCCCTGGACCTGGATCTTTCTCGCGATCCTCGCCGCCGGCGCCGTGGTGACCGTGCTCCGCTACTGGAAGGGGCTGGGGGCGGTGACGAACCTCTCCGACCGCTTCCCCTGGGGTCTGTGGATCGGCTTCGACGTCCTGTGCGGCGTGGCCCTGGCCGCCGGCGGCTTCACCATCACCACCGCCGTGTACGTGTTCAACCTCAAGCGCTTCCAGCCGATGGTACGGCCGACCCTCCTCACCGCCTTTCTCGGCTACCTGCTGGTGGCGGTGGGGCTCATGTACGACCTGGGCAAGCCCTGGAACATCTGGCACCCGATGGTGATGTGGAACCCGCACTCGCCCATGTTCGAGGTGGCCTGGTGCGTGATGCTGTACCTCACCGTGCTGAGCCTGGAGGTCTCGGGCATGGTGTTCGAGAGGCTGGGCTGGACGCGCGCGCTCGCCGCTCAGCACGCCGTGATCGTACCCCTGGTGATCGCGGGCGCGGTCATCTCCACGCTGCACCAGTCCTCGCTCGGCACCTTCTACCTGATCATGCCGGCCAAGCTGCACCCGCTCTGGTACTCTCCGTACATCCCGGTCATGTTCTACCTCTCCGCGATCGCCGGCGGGCTGGCGATGATGATCGTGGAATCGCGGCTGTCCTCCCGCGCCCTGGGGCGCGGCCTGGAGATGCCGCTCCTGCAGTCGATCGGTCGCGCCCTGCTGTTCGCACTGGGCGTCTACGGGACGGCGCGCCTCGCCGACGTGGCCAGCCGGGGGGTGTTGCCGCAGGCCTTCTCCGGCAGCCGCGAGTCGCTCTTCTTCCTGCTGGAGCTGGCGATCGGCGTTATCCTTCCCATGGCGCTGCTCTCGTTCTCGGCAGTGAGACGCAACTCCGGGCGGCTCTACGGGGCGGCCGTGCTGGTGGTTGCGGGCCTCGTCGTCAACCGGATCAACGTGAGCATCACCGCCCTGGAGGGAGCGCAGGGCGGGCGCTACGCGCCCTCGCTCGCCGAGGGGATCATCAGCATGATGCTGGTGGGAATCGGGGTGGCGGCGTTCACCCTGGCCGTCCGCTTCCTGCCGGTGATGGCCCACGTCGAGGAGCCGGAGCTGGTGGCGGCGCGCGTCGAGAGCGCCCCGTTGCTGGAACCTGTTCCCGTGAGGAGCTGAAAGACGCCGCTGCAGGCCGCCGCTTCCGTCGCGAGGCGTCTCCGCCCCTGGAGGCGCCTCGCCGTGCGCATGGGCCTCGGGCTCTGCCTGGGGGCCGCGGCCATCCTGTACCTGGCCGACCAGCTGAGCCTGCACCGGCAGCAGGCTCAGCTGGAACGGCTGGTCGCCCTCTCCGCCGACCGCACCGCCGGCATCATCCACCGTGCTGCGCACGACGGCATGCTGCACAACGACGTGGACGGCGTGCGTCGGATCATCGCGAACATCGCGGCCCAGGAGGGCGTCGACAGCGTCCGCATCTACAACAAGGAGGGCCGGGTTCGCGTCTCCTCGCGCCAGGGCGAGGAGGGCACTCTGGTCGACAAGCGCTCGCGCGAGTGCATCGCCTGCCACGCCGGCTCCCAGCCGAAGGCCGGCCTCGAGCGCATGGACCGCATCCGGATGCTCACCGCTCCGCAGGGCGGCCGCGTGCTCGGCGTCATCACCCCCATCTACAACGAGGCCGCCTGCGCCGCCTGCCACGTTCACCCCGCCTCCCAGCGGGTGCTGGGCATCCTCGACGTGCGGCTGTCGATGGCCCAGGCCGACGCCGCCCTGGCGCAGTCGTCGCGGCAGATGCAGTACGGTGTCGTCGCCACGGGGTTGGCGGTGCTGCTGCTGAGCCTGGTGCTGCTGCTCGGCTTCGTGAGCCTGCCGCTCCGCCGACTCCGCCTGGCGATCCAGCGCACCGCCGCCGGCGACCTGGAGGCGCGGGTGCCGGTCCGCTCCAGCGACGAGATCGGCGAGCTGGCGCGGGCCTGGAACGAGATGACCGGCGAGCTGAAGCACGCTCGCGACGACCTCGAGGGCCTGAACCGGACGCTGGAGCAGCGCGTCCTCGAGAAGACGCGGGAGCTGGAGCACACCCACCACCAGATGGTCCTGGTCGAGAAGATGGCCTCGCTGGGCAAGCTGGCCGCAGTGGTCGCCCACGAGATCAACAACCCGCTGGCCGGCATCCGTACCTACGCCCGGCTCATGCGGCGCCAGCTGGCCGGAGCCGACAAGGCCGCGCCCTCGGCGGAGCAGGTGAAGGAGACCGACCGCATCCTGGAGATGGTGGACTCCGAGGCCGGCCGCTGCGGTGACATCGTGCGCAACCTGCTCGCCTTCAGCCGCCAGGCGGGGGCCCGCTTCGCTGAGGAGGACCTGGCACCGGTGGTCGAGCGCTGCCGGCTGCTGCTCAATCACCAGGCCGAGATGCTGGGCGTCACCCTGGAGGCGGCCTGCGATCCCGACCTGCCGCGAGTGGTCTGCGACGCCCCGCAGGTGCAGCAGATGATGCTGGCTCTCGCCATGAACGCGCTCGAGGCCACGCCGTCGGACGGCCGCGTCGCGCTCGAGGCCCGCCGCGAGGGGGACGGGGTGCGCCTGGTCGTCTCCGACACCGGCTGGGGCATACCGAAGGAGCACCAGGACCGGATCTTCGAGCCGTTCTTCACCACCAAGGAGGCGGGCAAGGGCGTCGGCCTGGGGCTGGCGGTGGTGTACGGCATCGTCGACCGCCACCACGCCCGCATCGAGCTGCGCTCCGAGGCCGGCCGCGGCACCACCTTCACCGTCCACCTGCCCGCCCGGCAGCCGCAGCCGGCGGAGCCCTCCCCGGCCGCGGGCGAACCGCCGCCCGCGCCGGCGCTCGCGGGAGACCGGCCATGAGCGCCGCCAGCCCTGCTTCCCCTGCCGCCACCCTCCGCATCCTGATCGTCGACGACGAGACGATAGTGCGCGACTCGCTCGGCGCCTGGTTCCGCCAGGACGGCCACCAGGTCGACGTGGCCGAGAGCGGGAAGGACGCGCTGCGGAAGGTGACCGGGAACCGCTACGACATCGCGTTCCTCGACATCAAGATGCCGGGCATGGACGGGCTCGAGCTGCAGACGCGGCTGGCGGCCGCGGACCCGGAGCTCACGATCGTGCTGATGACCGCCTACGCCTCGGTGGAGACGGCGGTCAAGGCGATGAAGGCCGGCGCCTACGACTACATCGTCAAGCCCTTCGACCCCGACGACCTCTCCATGCTGGTCCGCCGTGCGGCCGAGCACCGCTCGCTGCGCGCCGAGAACCTGCGGCTGAAGAAGAGCATCGAGACCTCGACCGCGCCGCCGCCGCTGCTCGGCAGCTCCGCCCCCATGCGGCAGGTGCTGGAGCTGGTGCAGACGGTGGCGGCTTCCGACGCCACGGTGCTGATCACCGGCGAGTCGGGCACCGGCAAGGAGGTGGTGGCCCGGGCCATCCACGCCGGCTCCGCGCGCCGATACAACCCGATGGTGGTCGTCAACTGCGGCGCCCTGCCGGAGGGCATCCTGGAGAGCGAGCTGTTCGGCCACGAGGCCGGCGCCTTCACCGGGGCCCGGGCGCGGCACAAGGGCAAGTTCGAGTCGGCCGAGGGCGGCACCGTCTTCCTGGACGAGATCGGGGAGGTGAGCCCCAAGGTGCAGGTGGAGCTGCTGCGGGTCCTGGAGGAGAAGAAGGTGACGCGGCTCGGCGGCTCCGCCCCGGTGGCCGTCGACTTCCGCACCATCGCCGCCACCAACCGCGACCTCTCGGCGGCGGTGAAGGAGGGCGCCTTCCGCGAGGACCTCTACTGGCGGCTGAACGTCGTCCACATCCACATCCCTCCGCTCCGCGAGCGGCCGGAGGACGTGCCGGTGCTGGCCGAGCACTTCCTCTCCCGCTTCGCGCAGTCGATGAGCCGCAAGCCCATGCGCTTCTCGCCCGAGGCGCTGGACGCCCTCGCCTCCTACCCCTGGCCCGGCAACGTGCGCGAGCTGCAGAACGCGATCGAGCGGGCGGTGGTGGTCGGACGCGGCGAGGTGGTGCAGGCCGCCGACCTGCCGCTGCGGGTGACGCAGTCGCCCTCCGCGGCTGCCCCGGGTCCCGGCTCGCTGGCCGAGGCCGAGCGGGCGCACGTGCAGTCGGTCCTCGAGGCCACCGGCTGGAACATCACCCGCGCCGCCCGCATCCTCGACGTGGACCGGGTCACCCTCTACAACAAGATCCGCAGGTACGAGCTGAAGAAGCCGGACGATGGCGGATGAGACCGCGCTCCTGGCGGAGGCGGTCGACCTGCAGCCCGTCGGCGACATGGCACCCGCGGCCATGGCCTCGCTGGCGGCGCGGCTGAGCCGGCTGATCGAGCTGCCGGTCCACCTGCTCCCGGCCGCTCCGCTGCCGGCGCGACGGATCAGCGGCCGCGACCAGCTCGACGCGGGCGACCTGCTGCGGCAGCTGGAGGCGGCGGCCTCGCCGGGCCCGCGGCTGCTGGTCGGCGTCACCGGCGCCGACATCGCGATACCGGTCTTCACCTTCGTGTTCGGGCTCGCCCGCCAGCGGGGCCGGGCCTGCCTGGTGTCGCTGGCCCGCACCGACCCGGCCTTCTACGGCCTCCCGGCCGACGGCGAGCTGTGCTCCGGCCGGGCGGCCTGCGAGGTCCTGCACGAGCTCGGCCACCTGGCGGGCCTCGAGCACTGCCGCGACCGCGGGTGCCTGATGAGCTTCGCCGGCAGCATCGAGGCGGTGGACACCCGCGGCGACCGCTTCTGCGGCGACTGCGCCCTTCGGCTGCCGCGCTGGATGGCCGGCCGGCCGCGTCTGGTGGAGCCGGTCTGATCAGCCCTGCGGCGTCGGCTCGGTGCCGCGGAACAGCTCGTCCAGGCGCCGCTGCAAGCTGCTGGCGCGGGCTCCGCAGCGCTCGAGCTGGTCGAGGAAGGCGCGCGCCAGCTCGTCCTTGCCCTGCCCCACGATGCCCGTCACCACCGCCAGGCGCCGCACCACGGTCGCGGTGTCGCCGCCGGCACCTTCGGCCAGCGGCCACACCGCCGCCTCCAGCAGCGAGAGAGCCTGCTGCACCTCGCGCAGCAGGAACCCCTCCGCCACCCGCTGCTCCACGATGCCGCGCAGGTGACGGACGAAAGGCTCGGGCCCGCCGCCGCGCACGGCTTCCAGGAAGGCGGCCACCAGGCGGTCGCAGCGCGCGCGCACCTCCTCCGCCGGCATCTCGCGGTAGTGAGGTGCGTCGTGAGCGAAGAGCGCGGTGGCGAGGTCTCTCCCCAGTGCGCCCGCGCGCGCGTCGAGCAGGCTGGTGAGGGTCGAATCCATGCGGCCTCCTGCCTGAAGGGATCCTGCCTAGGTGGTCATTCTACCGCGCCGCTATACTGGGGGATCGTGCGCGTGGTGGTGGCGATGTCCGGGGGCGTCGACTCCTCGGTGGCCGCGGCCCTGCTCCGGGACCAGGGTCACGAGGTGGTCGGCGTCTCCCTGCAGCTCCACGACCAGACCGGCGGCGCCGGCCCCTCGTTCGGGCGCTGCTGCTCGCTCGAGGACTTCCACGACGCGAAGCGGGTGGCGGCGCGGCTGGGCATCCCCCACTACGTGCTCGACCTGGAGCGGCCCTTCCACGACGGCGTGATCGCGCCGTTCGTGCGCGACTACCTGGAGGGCCGTACGCCCCTGCCCTGCGCCCGCTGCAACACCGAGGTGAAGTTCGCCAGCCTGGTCGAGCGCACGGTCGCGCTGGGCGCCGTCCAGGTCGCCACCGGCCACTACGCGCGCCAGGGGCGTGACCCGCAGACAGGCCGGCTGCAGCTGCTGAAGGGCAGCGACCCCGCCAAGGACCAGTCGTACTTCCTCTTCGGCCTCACCCAGGAGCAGCTGGCGCTCGCCTGCTTTCCGGTGGGCGCCCTGACCAAGGCCGAGGTTCGCCGGATCGCCCGCGAGCGAGGGCTGCCCGTGGCGGACAAGGCCGAGAGCCAGGAGATCTGCTTCGTGACCGACGGCGACTACGCCGGGTTCGTGGAGCGGCAGGCGGTCGCCGCCCTTCGCCCGGGGCCAATCGTGGACCGCCGCGGGCGCGAGCTCGGCCGGCACGGCGGCGTCCACCGGTTCACCGTCGGGCAGCGCCGGGGGCTGGGGCTCAGCGCCTCGCGACCGCTCTACGTGGTGGCGGTGCAGCCGGCCTCGCGGGCGGTGGTGGTCGGCGAGGAGGAGGAGCTGCTCTCGGCGCGGCTCCGGGCGCGGGAGGTCAACTGGCTGTCCGTCGCCGAGCCGCAGCGCGAGATCCGGGCGCGCGTCCGCATCCGCCATCGCCACGCGGAAGCGTCGGCCACGGTGCGCCCGCTGCCCGGCGGCCGCACCGAGGTGCTGTTCGACGCACCGCAGCGTGCCATCACCCCCGGCCAGGCGGCGGTCTTCTACGACGGCGAGGTCTGCCTGGGCGGCGGCTGGATCGAATAGCGCGCGGGGACGACGGATCGGGGCCGGTCGCCGAGGGCTACCCCGGCCCGGCCCCCGAGGCCCCCGTGTCGAGCCGGGAGAGAGCCTGCCGCGCCGCCTTCTGCTGGGCCGCCTTCTTGGAGTAGTCCTCGCCCACGGTGACGGTGCCGTCCTCCAGCCGGCACTCGACCCGGAAGCGACGGCGGTGGCTCGGCCCCTCCTCCGCCACCACCAGGTATCGCGGCAACGGGCGGCCGGAGGCCTGCAGCCGCTCCTGCAGCGCGCTCTTGGGGTCCTCCAGGGGCTCGTCGGTGTCCGCGAGGTCCTTGGCGAACTCGTCTCGCACGAAACGGTGTGTCACCTCGAAGCCGCCGTCCAGGTAGAGCGCCGCCACCAGCGCCTCGCAGGCGTTCGCCCACAGCGCCGTCTTCTCGCGGCCGCCGGTCTTCTCCTCGCCGCGCCCGAGAGCCAACAGCTCCGGCAGCCCCAGCTCCGCGGCGTGACGGGCGAGGTTGGCGGTGGAGACGATCTGCGCCCGGCGCCGGCTCTTGGCGCCCTCCGGGCCGTCGGGGTCGCGCCGGTGGAGCAGGTCGGTCACCATCATCCCCAGCACGGCGTCGCCCAGGAACTCGAGCGGCTCGTTGTCCGCCACGTCGGGGTCGAGGCTCTCGTTCGCCAGGCTGGAGTGGGTCAGGGCGCGGTCGAGCAGCGCGATGTCGGCGAAGCGGTAGCCCACCCGCCGCTCCAGCGCGTGCAGCTCGTCCCCGCGGGTGCCGGTCACGCCGTGCCCTCCTCCTCGACCACCTTCAGCACCACCAGCGTCATGTCGTCATGAGGGGCCGCGTCGCCGACGAAGCGCCGCACCTCCCCGAGTATCTTCTCCTTCAGCTCCTCGCTGCTGAGCCCCCCGGCCTCCTCCAATATGCGGGTCAGCCGTCCCTCGCCGAACAGCTCGGCGCCGGCGTTCATGGCCTCGGACAGCCCGTCGGTGTAGAACAGGAACAGGTCGCCGGGCACCAGCGGCACCTCCTGCTCCTCCAGCAGCCGGTCGAAGCGCTCGCCGGCGTCGAGCCCCAGACCCAGACCGGGCGGGGCCAGCACCCGCGTGCGCCCGCTGCGCGCCTCCAGCTGCAACACCGGGTTGTGGCCGGCGCGGGCCAGCCGCATGCGGCGCTCGGCGGTGTCCACGATGGCGTAGGTCATGGTGACGAACGACCGCGAGTCCATGTTCGCGGCCAGGATGCGGTTGGCCTCGGCCAGCAGGCGCGCCGGCGAGGGGTGGATCCGCGACAGTGACAGCACCAGCCCTTTGAGCTCCGCCATGTAGAGCGCCGCCGAGGTCCCCTTGCCGGACACGTCCGCCACCAGCACGCCCATGCGCGTCTCGCCGAGGGGCAGCAGGTCGTAGTAGTCGCCGCCCACCTCGGCCGCCGGCAGGCACAGCGCGGCGATGCGCAGCCCGGGCATGCGCGCCACGTCCTGCCCGGGCAGCAGGCTCATCTGGATCTGGCGCGCGATCCGCAGCTCCTCTTCCAGGCGCTGCCGCTCCGCCTGCTCCGCCATCAGCTGGCGCAGCCCGCGCGACATCTCGTTGAAGGAGGCCGCCAGGTCGCCCAGCTGGTCGCGCGAGCGGACCGCGATCACGTGGTCGAAGTCGCCCTGCCGCAGCCGCTCGGTGCCCACGGAGAGGGCGTGCACGCCGTAGGTGATCGAGCGGGCGAGCATCAGCCCCAGCGCCAGCGCCACCCCGTACATCACCAGGAACACCAGGGCCACGATGCCGAGGGCGAAGAGGAGCACGTCGGCGAGCGAGCTCCACTCGCCCATGCCGCGCGGCAGCTGCGGCGAGAGGCGGCGCACGAAGTCGAGCGGCTGGAAGCGGAAGACCAGGGGCAGGAACTCGTGCTTCGAGGGCTCGCCCGTGGTCCAGTCGCGGATCGGCGGCAGGGCGATGAAGCCCAGGCCGGCACCGGCCGGGATGGTCACCCGGTGCCCCTCGTCCTCGACCTGGACGACCGGGCCGCGCTCCCCCCGCACCTGCCCGCGGGTCGCGCCGGCGGGCTCCACCTTCAGCTCGTGCGGCTGCAGCACGTGGATGCCGGAGCGGGCCTCCAGGTGGCCGAAGAACTGCGCGTCCACCGGCAGGTCCACCAGCAGCGCCGTCGCGTCGCGGGAGACCGCCACGCGCAGCACCGCCCTGGGCAGCTGGTAGGGCGAGGGCGCCTCGCCGACCGTCACCAGCGCCGCGAACGGCTCGCCCTTCCACCACGGCGGCAGCGCGCGCGGCGCCTGCCCCTGCGCCGCCACCACCCGGCCCTGGCGTAGCAGCGTCCAGGAGGCGGCCGCGTGCACGGCCCGTACCGGGGCCAGCCGCTCGGCGAGCGAGCGCTCGGCGGCCGGGTCGGGGGCGGGCAGGTCGAGGATGGCAGAGGCGGCGGTGGCGCGGGACACGTCCGCGATGCGGTCGACCTCGGCGGTGACCAGCCAGGAGCCGGAGAGCAGCAGGATCAGCACGCCGGCGGTCACGAAGAGCACCGCCAGCAGCACCAGCGGCACGAGAGCGATGAACAGGTAGGAGAGGATCAGCTTGGTGCGGATCCGCCAGAGGAACCGGTTCGCAAGCCAGCGCACGCCGCGCCAGAAGGCCCAGAGGACGTACAACAGCAGCACCAGCTTGACGACGATCCACAGCGGCTCCGGCAACGACCAGCCAAGGGCGGCGAGCAGCAGCTCCGCCAGCAGCAGGAGGAGGGCGATGGCGAGGATCCGACCGCGCCAGCTCGCCGGCAGCAGGGCGCGCCCGCCGCGACGGGACGCGGGACCGGCCGCCGACTGCTCGCCCAGCTGTCGCACGGCGCCAATCTAGCACCGCTGCCGTCGTCGTTGACAGCAGCGCGCGGGCCGGCTACGGTGCCAGAGGATGCGCCTCGTTCCGTTCGTATGCTTCCTCGCCGCCGCCGTCCCCGGCGCGGCCCCGGTATCGTCGCCTGCCGCGCCGCCGCCCGGGGCGAAGCCCGCGCCCGTGCCGGCGCAGGAGCCGCCGGTCGAGGTGGTGGGCATCGTGCGCTCGCCGGCACCGGGGCGGTCGGTGGCCGTCCTGCATTCCGGCGGACGGACGCGGGTGGTCGCCGTCGGGGAGACGGCGTTCGGAGCGAAGCTCCTGGCGCTGGCCGTCAACAGCGCAACGCTCGAGATCGACGGACGCCCGGTCGAGAGGCGGGTGAGCCAGGGCGCGCCGCCGACGGCGGCGCTGCCGCACCCGGCCCAGGCGACGCCGGCGGCCGGCCGGCCCGCCGAGCCGCGCGAGGATCCCGCCACCCCCGCCCGCGAGATGGACCGCAAGCAGGTGCAGGCGCGGCTTGGCGACGAGATGAACCGCATCCTGGCGGAGACCGCGATCGCACCGGTGATGGAGGACGGGCACGTGGTGGGCGTCCAGCTGACGCGCGTCCCCGAGGGCACGCTGCTGACCGACGCCGGGCTGCGCGCAGGCGACGTGGTCACCCGCATCAACGGCACGCAGATCGACGGCATGGCCACGCTGATCGGGCTGTGGCCGCGATTGCAGAGCGCCACCGATCTCGACGCCGTGGTCCTGCGGGGCGGCCAGCCCGTCTCGCTCCACGTCGCGCTGCGGTAGCATCTCCCGCCGCCCTGCCGCGGCGTCCCCCGCATCGAGGTGAGCATGGGCTTCGCAACGGACTGCATCCACGCCGGCCAGGCGCCCGACCCCGTCACTGGCGCGGTGACGGTCCCCATCTACCAGACCTCGACCTACGTTCAGGAGGGGCTGGGGCAGCACAAGGGCTACGAGTACGCGCGCACACACAACCTGACCCGGCGAAGCCTGGAGAGGAACCTCGCCGCGCTCGAGGGCGGGGCGGACGCCTACTGCTACGCCTCGGGGATGGCCGCCACCCAGGCGGTACTGACCTTCGTCAAGGCGGGTCAGAGGGTGGTCGTCGCCGACAACGTCTACGGGGGCACCCACCGCCTGTTCACGAAGATCCTCGCCGGCTACGGCCTCGAGTTCGCGTTCCTGGACGCCAGCGACGTCGCGGAGTTCGAGCGCCGCGCCGGCCGCTTCCACCTGCTCTGGATCGAGACCCCCACCAACCCGCTGATGAAGATCTGCGACATCGCTCGGCTGGCGGAGGTCGCCCACGGGCAGGGCGCGCTGCTGGCGGTGGACAACACCTTCATGAGCCCCTTCTTCCAGCGGCCGCTCTCGCTGGGCGCCGACCTGGTGGTGCACTCGACCACCAAGTTCCTGAACGGCCACTCGGACAGCGTGGGCGGGGTGGCGGTGGTCAAGGACCCGAAGCACGGGCAGTGGCTGCAGTACGTGCAGAACGCCGTCGGCGGCATCCTCTCCCCCTTCGACTCCTGGCTGGTGCTGCGGGGGACGAAGACCCTGCACCTGCGCATGCCGCGCCACGAGCAGAACGCCCGCCGCGTCGCACCTTTCCTCCGCGGCCACGCGAAGGTGAGGCGGGTGCACTGGCCCGGCTTCGCGGACCACCCCGGGCACGAGGTGCACGTCCGGCAGGCGAGCGGGTTCGGCTCCATGATCTCGTTCGACCTGGGCAGCCTGGCGGCGGCCAGGGCGATGCTCGCGCGCGTGCGCCTGTGCTCGCTGGGCGAGAGCCTCGGCGGCGTGGAGACCCTGGTCTCCCACCCGGCCACCATGACCCACGCCGGCTACACGCAGGAGGAGCGCGACGCCCTGGGCATCGGCGACGGCCTGGTCCGCATCAGCGTCGGGTGCGAGGACGCGGAGGACCTGGTCGCGGACCTGGAGAGTGCGCTGGCGGCGGTCTAGGGGCCGACGCTCTCGTCGATCCAGCCCAGGTAGGGCGGGTGGCCGTCCGCGATCGACAGCGCCACCAGCTCGGGCAACTCGTAGGGGTGCAGCGAGACCAGCGCCTCGCGCAGGGCCGGCAGCTTCTCGGCTCGGGTCTTGATCACCAGCATCCGCTCGGCGTCCTGCTGCAGCGCCCCCCGCCAACGGTAGACGGAGACGACGCCCGGCAGGATGTTCACGCAGGCCGCCAGGCGGCGCTCGACCAGCTCGCGGGCGATGCGCTCGGCGTCCTGCGCCGAGCCGACGGTGGAGAGCGCGACGACGCGCTCGCTCACCGGGAGCCTCGCGACTCGATCGCCCGCCACTGCGCCGCGGTGAGCGGCACCACCGAGAGCCGCCCCTGCCGCAGCAGCGGGCTGTCCGCGAACTCGGGCAGCTGCTTCAGCTCGGAGAGGCCCACCTTGCGGGCCAGGCGGCCGCGCGGCTCGAGGTCGATCACCACCCGCCGCCGGTCGCCCTGCCGCGGGTCGGGATAGGCGACGCTCACCACCTCCGCCAGCCCCACCACCGCCTTCTCGGCGCCGGTGTGGTAGACGAGCGCCCGCTCGCCGCTCTTCATCGCCCGCAGGTTCCGCAGCGCCGCCGGGTTCCTGACCCCGTCCCAGCGCGTCCGGCCCTCGCGCTCCAGATCGTCGTACGAGTACTCGCCCGGCTCCGTCTTCAGCAGCCACATCGCGCGCCTCCCGGGGGCCTGCCCGCCATCTTAGCGCGCGAGCGGCTCCGGCTCGCGCCGACCGCAGCCGCGACCGGCCGCATCTGCGACCCTTGACTCGCGGCGGCAGCAGTCGTAGTCTTACAGTGTTTCTTGAGAAGTTACTGCAAGACATCCGATGGCCGATCCCGAGCACATCCGACAGCGCGTGCGGACCCGGCTGCGGGAGCAGCGCGTCCTGGTCGGCCAACTGCTGCGGTGGCGGCGCCAGCTCCCGGGCTCGCTGTTCGTGCGCTTCGGGGTGTGCGGCAAGCCGACCTGCGCCTGCCGCACCGGGCAGCGGCACGGCCCCTACTACGTGCTGTCCACGCGCAGCGGCGGCCGCGGCGGCTTCGCCTATCTCGACGAGGCACAGATGGCCGAGGCACGCGGCCTGGTGAAGGCGTACCGCGAGTACCGGGCCGGCATGCGCCGGCTGCACGCGGTCGGCCGGCAGATCGTCACGCTGCTGCGCCGCTACCAGGAGGCGACCGCCCGCGAGGGTAGCCGTCGGGTTGGGGTGACACCCCGGACTCGGGCACAGAAAAATGAGATATAATCGATATTTAGGTATCGTCGTTAAAGAAAAGGATCAGGTCGGAATCATGCCGCGTGAGGAGGGGCCGAGGGGCGACCCGGGGGCGCGCCGGCGCGCCTGGGTGCTGGGGACGCTGATCGCGCTCATCGGTCTCGCGGTGGGCGCCGTGTTCGGCGACCGTGGTCTGCTGAACCTCGTGCAGAAGCGGCAGCAGATCGACGAGCTGCGGCAGCAGATCGACACTCTGCGCGGCGAGAACGCGCAGCTCGCCTCCGACGTCGCCGCCCTGCGCACCTCGCCCCGCGCCATCGAACGGGTGGCGCGCGAGCAGCTCGGCCTCGCTCGGCCCGACGAGACCGTGTTCCTGCTCCACCAGCCCGACGCCAGCGCGCACTGAGCCGGCCGCACCAACCCCGGCGGGCGACAGCCCAGGTCGCGAAAACCCTTGAGCAGAGCGCCCAGAAGCGCGTTTCGCCCTTGACAGGGCCGCGAGGAACGCGCGTATACTGACCCGCGTTTTCGCGATGTCCGCGCGCCGGTACCCGGCACGCCGGCACCCAGCAGGCCCGACCCTGAGGAGGATTGAACCGAGATGGCAGCAAAGCCGATGACCAAGTCGAAGATCGTGGCGGCGGTCGCCGAGAAGGTGGGGATCACCAAGAAGCAGGCGGGTCTGGCCCTCGAGACCCTGGCGCAGATGTCCTACAAGGAAGCGAAGAACGGCTTCACGTTCCCGGGCGTCGGGAAGCTCGTGGTCCGCTCGTACAAGGCCCGCATGGGCCGCAACCCGCAGACCGGCGAAGCCATCAAGATCCCGGCCCGCAAGCGGCTGAAGTTCGTGGTCGCCAAGGCCGCCAAGGACGCGGTGCTCGGCGCCAAGTAGGGCCCTTCTCTCCGCACCAGGGCGCGGCCTTTGGCCGCGCCCTTTTCTTTTTCCATCCGACCCGTCGTACATTCGGCGGCGGATGGCCCCCGAGACCGAGACGCCGCTCCCGCGGCTCGCCGTGCTCGAGCAGCGTGTCGTGGAGGTGGTGCGCACGCTGGCGCGGGAGACCGGCGGCGAGAGAGCGGCGCGGCTGGTGACGCCGAGCGCCTCGCTCGAGCGCGAGGTGGGCCTCGGCAGCCTGGAGCGGGTGGAGCTGCTGCTGCGCCTGGAGCGCACCTTCGGCCGCACCCTCGACGACCGCTGCCTGGCTCTCGACAGCGCCTCTGGGCTCGCCCGCGCGCTGCTGGAGACGACTGCGGGCGAGCCGCTGCAGGTCCCGCAGCGTGAGGCGGCGCCACAGTCGGCGCTGCCGCTGGGCGAGGTGCGTACCCTCTCCGAGTCGCTGTGGCGGCGGGCCTCGCTCGAGCCCGAGCGCCTGCACGTCCACCTGCGCGACGAGGACGGCGGCGAACAGGCGGTGAGCTACGGGCGGCTGTGGCGGGAGGCTGCCGCCGTGGCCGGCGGCCTCCTCGCCCGCGGGGTTCGCCGCGGCGACACCGTCGCCCTCATGCTGCCGACGGGGCTCGACTTCCTGCGCGTCTTCGCCGGCATCCAGCTGGCGCGCGCCGTCCCGGTGCCGATCTACCCGCCCCTGCGTCTCGACCGCCTGGAGGAGTTCGCCAGACGCCAATCGGCCATATTGGCCGACGCCGGTGTAGGTCTTCTGGTCACGGTGCCGCGAGCGCGGCCGGTGGTGTCGCTGCTGTCCCCGTCCGTTCCCACGCTGCGGGCGGTGCTGACGGCGGACGAGCTGGCGAACCAGGGGGCCCCCGTGGCCGTCGCGCAGGGCGAGGGCCCTGATCTCGCGCTCATCCAGTACACCTCCGGCTCGACCGGACAGCCCAAGGGCGTGCAGCTCACACACGACAACCTGCTGGCGAACATCCGTGCCATCGTCGAAGGCGTCGCGATCTCCCCCACCGACGTCGGCGTGAGCTGGCTGCCGCTGTACCACGACATGGGCCTGATCGGCTCCTGGCTGCTGTGCCTGCACCAGGGCGTGCCGCTCACCTTGCTGCCGCCGACCGCCTTCCTGGCGCGGCCGGAGCGCTGGCTGTGGGCGATCCACCAGCGCGCGGCCACGCTCTCGCCGGCGCCGAACTTCGCCTACGAGCTGTGCGCACGCCGCGTCCCCGACCGGGCCCTCGAGGGACTGGACCTCTCCTCCTGGCGCGCGGCCTTCAACGGCGCCGAGCCGGTGAGCCCGGCCACCGTCGAGCGCTTCGTCCGGCGCTTCGGCCGCTGCGGCTTCCGCCGCGAGGCGATGCTGCCGGTCTACGGCCTGGCCGAGAACTCCGTCGCGCTGGCCGTACCGCCGCTCGGCCGCGGGCCGAGGATCGACCGCGTGAGCCGCGACGCCTTCCAGCGCGGGGGCCGCGCCGACCCGGCCGCCGAGGACGACACCTCCGCGCTGCAGTTCGTCTCGGCCGGCAGGGTTCTCCCCGAGCACGAGCTGCGCGTCGTGGACGAGGCCGGCGCCGACCTCCCCGAGCGCGCCGTGGGGCGCCTGGTGTTCCGTGGGCCGTCGATGACGAGCGGCTACCACGGGCAGCCGCAGGCCACGGCCGCCATCACGCTGCCCGGGGGCTGGCTCGACAGCGGCGACCTCGCCTACCTCGCCGACGACGAGGTCTACGTCTGCGGCCGCCGCAAGGACCTCGTCATCAAGGGCGGACGCAACCTGGTCCCGCAGGAGATCGAGGAGGCTGCTGCCGCGGTCGAGGGCGTCCGTCGGGGCTGCGTCGCCGCCTTCGGCGTGCCCAGCACGACGCTGGGCACCGAGGCTCTGGTGGTGGTCGCCGAGACCCGTGCGCGAGACGACGCCGCGCGCCAGCGGCTGGCGACCGGGGTGACCGAGGCGGTGGCGGCGGCGGTCGGGGTTCCACCCGACGAGGTGGTGCTGGTGCCGCCGGGCGCGGTGCCGAAGACCTCGAGCGGCAAGCTGCGGCGCGCCTCCGCGCGCGAGCTGTACCTCGACGGCCGGCTGGGCCGTCGGCCTGGCACCACCCTCGGCCAGCGGCTCCGGCTGCCGCTGGCGGCTGCCGGCGAGTGGCTGCGCCCGCTGCTGCGGCGCGCCGGCCGAGGCCTCTACGCGGCCTGGCTGGCGCTGACGCTGGCGCCGGCGCTGGGCGCGGCCTGGCTGCTGCTGCAGCTGGTGCCCAGCCGCCGCTTCGCCTTCCGGGTGGCGCGCGCGGCCTCCCGCTTCGCGCTGCGGCTGACGGGTTGCCGGTTCGAGACCAGGGGCCTCGAGCGGCTGCCGCGCGAGGGCGCGCTGGTGCTCGCCTGCAATCACGCCTCCTACGCGGACGTGGCCGTCCTCGTGGCCGCGCTGCCGGTCGACCTCGTCTTCGTCGCCAAACGCGAGGTCCTCCGCTACCCGCTGATCGGCGCCCTGGTCCGCCGCTGCGGCCACCTGACGGTCGACCGCTGGGACGCCCAGCAGACGCTGGCGGACACCGAGGCGGTGGACCAGGCGCTGCGCCACGGCGCACGCGTCCTCTTCTTCCCCGAGGGCACGTTCCGCGCCGCCACCGGGCTGCGCCCGTTCCGCCTGGGGGCCTTCAAGGCGGCGGCGACCGCCGCCGTCCCCGTGGTCCCGCTGGCGCTCCGCGGTACCCGCCAGGTGATGCGCGGCGACTGGAGCCTCCCCCACCCGGCGCGGGTCCGTCTCTGGGTGGGAGATGCGGTCGCCCCCTCGGGAACGGAGCTCTCGGCGCTCGTGGCGCTGCGCGACCAGGTGGCGGAGGCGATCGCCGGCGAGTGCGGGGAGCCGCGGCTCGAGGGGATCGCCGCCGGGCCGGAGCGCGTCTCAGCGGAGAGCTCGACGTGAGCCTGCGCCTGGCGCTGAACGACATCATCGCCGCCCGCAGGACGCTCGCTCCCCACCTGCCGCCGACGCCGCTGCGCCCGAGCCTGGCGGCGCCCGGCCTGGACCTGCGGCTGAAGCTGGAGTGCTGGCAGCCGACGGGCTCGTTCAAGGTGCGCGGAGCCCTCAACCTGCTCTCGTCGCTCGACGCCCCGGCGCTGCGGGCCGGCCTGGTGGCGGCCTCCGCCGGCAACCACGCCCTGGGCGTGGCCTGGGCCGTGCAGCGCCTCGGCGGCGGTGCCGCGGCCACCCTGTTCGTCCCGCGCAGCGCGCCGCTGGCGAAGCTGGCGCGGCTGCGCACGTACCCGGTGACCGTGCGCGAGGCCGGCAGCACTTACGACGAAGCGGCAGAGGCGGCAGACGCGTACGCGCGCGGCATGGGCGGCACCTTCGTCCACCCGTACGAGGACGTGCGGACGGCGGCGGGGCAGGGGACCGCCGCCCTCGAGATCCTGGACGAGCTGCCGGACCCGGCGGCCGTGCTGGTGCCCGTCGGCGGCGGCGGGCTGCTCGCCGGCGTGGCGACGGTGATGAAGGCGCTCTCGCCGCGCACGCGCGTCGTCGCCGTCCAGCCGGAGGCGTCGCCGGCGCTGCGCGAGTCGCTGCGGCTGGGCCGCCCGCTGCTCACCTTCCCTGCCGCTCCCACGCTCGCCGACGGCCTCGCCGGGGGCATCGGGAGGATCGCCTTCGAGCACCGCGACCTGGTGGACGAGGTGGTCACGGTCGCCGAGGCCCAGATCGAGGAGGCGATGGTGGCGCTGCTCGCCGCCGACCAGGTGGTGGCCGAGGCCTCGGCCGCCGTCGCCGTGGCGGCCGCGCGCAGCGGACGCCTCGTCGGCGCCGGCCCGGTCGTCGCCATCCTCACCGGCGGCAACGTCGACGCGCGCGTGCTGGCGCGGCTGCTGGCGGCGCGCTACCCGGAGGCCGGCGCCCCGTCGTGAGGGTGGAGCGGCCCGGAGACCGGCGCTTCGGCCGCACCGCCGCGGTCCTCTCGGCTCTCGTGGCGGGCGGGGTCGGCCTGATGGCGGCGGGCTGGCCGGGAGCGGTCCTCGGGCTCCTCGCCGGCGCCGCGGCCGGCCTGGCCCTGCTGCGCGCCTTCGGGCGCCGGGCGGCGCGCCGCCGGAACGCGCTGGCGACGCCCTTCCCGCGGGCCTGGCGCCGGCAGCTGCTCCAGGCCTACGACCACTTCGAGCGGCTCGACACCGCCTGGCGCGCGCGCTTCGAGGACGACCTGCGCCTGTTCCTGGCCGACAAGCGCGTCACCGGTGTCGGCGTCGAGGTCGACGACGAGCTGCGCCTCCTGGTGGCGGCCTCGGCGGTCACGCTGAGCCTGGGCTGGCCCGACTACGAATGGGACCAGCTGACGGAGGTGCTGCTCTATCCCGACGACTTCGACCGCGACTACCGCTTCGGCGGCGACGAACGCGCGGGCGAGGCGCACCCCTGGGGCACCGTGATCCTCTCGGTGCCGGCGCTGCTCGAGAGCTTCGAGGTCCCCGACGACGCCTACCACGTGGGGCTGCACGAGTTCGCGCACCTGCTCGACGTGGACCAGTCCCATTTCGACGGCATCCCGGTGGGCCTGGACGAGACCCGCGCCCGCGAGTGGGTCCTTCTCGCGGAAAGGGAGATGGAGCGGCTGCGCAGCGGCCGCTCCGCCTTCGACGACTACGGCGCCCACGATCCCGTCGAGTTCCTGGCCGTGGCCGTGGAGGCCTTCTTCGAGATCCCGCAGGTGGTCAGGCGTCGTCACCGGGACCTGTATGCGATCCTGTCCGCGTACTTCGGCCAGGACCCGGCGGCCTGGGACGACGCGCGGGGGCTGAAGGAGTAGAGCGGAATGATCGGGCTCGAGCCGAGAGCAACGGGCGGAGGTTCCAGGGGGTGCGGCGCAGCACCCCCTGGCTCGAAGTAGTGCGGCTCGACCTGCTGCTGATCCGGCACCACCCGGGGCTGTCGCGGCGACGGGCACGCGACGTGATCGAGAAGGGCCAGGTCAGCGTCGACGGAGAGCGCGTGCGCGAGGCCGGCCGCGAGGTCGAGGACACGGCCACCGTCGTGTTCGATCCCAACCGGAGGGCCCTGCCGCGGGCGCGCTGCACGCTGCCGGTGCTCTACCAGGACGAGCACGTGATGGTGGTGGACAAGCCCGCGGGGATGCTGAGCGTGCCCTCCGCTCCGGGTCTGCGGGAGGAGGACTCGGCCCTGCACCGGGTGCAGGACTACGCGCGGCGGCTGAAGCCGCACGGGTGGTTCGCCGAACGCGTGCACCGCCTCGACCGCGACACCTCCGGCGCGCTCGCCTTCGCCCTCTCGCCCGAGGCCCGCGCCGGGCTGCTGCAGACCTTCCGCGACCACCGCATCGAGCGCGTCTACCTGGCGGTGGTGTCCGCCGAGCCGCGCCAGGAGCACGGCGTCGTCGACGCGCCGGTCCGCGAGGAGTGGAGCGGCGGCCGCCGGGGGGTGGCCCGCGCGGACGAGCCGTCGCGCCCGGCGCTGACTCGCTGGCGGGTGCGTGAACGGCTGGCCGGCTTCGCCCTGCTCGAGGTGACGCTGGAGACCGGGCGCCAGCACCAGATCCGGGCGCATCTGGCCCACGTCGGCACGCCGGTGATGGGCGACCTCGTCTACGGCCGCGCTCGCCCGGTTCCCGAGCGGACAGCGCCGCGGCCTCTGCTGCACGCCTGGCGCCTGGGCTTCGCGCACCCGGTCACCGGCGAGCGGGTCGCGGTGGAGAGCCCGGTGCCGGACGACCTGGCGCGCGTGCTGGCGCGGCTGAGGCGGCAGGCTGCGGGCGAGCCGCGCCCCCGGTGAAGCTCGTTCAGCCGAGGACGGAGAGGATGTCGAGCAGGCCGTCCGGCGGGAGGGCGAAGTGCACGCCAACCTGGTACGACAGGCCCTCGAGCCGGGCCCAGATGGCCGTGCCCGGCACCTCCACCGCGGTCGTGCGCACGCCGTCCCGGATCGGCGCCTCGAACATCACTGCCACGGCCACGCCGCGATCGATGTCCTCGCCGACCCGCAGCCGGCAACCGTACGGGGACAGGTCCATCGCGGTCGCCGGCCGCCACTCGCCGTTGACGCGGTAGCGCACGGTCAGCAGGCAGGCGCGCCGCGCCGTGATGCGCCGGTTGTGGCGGGCCGGGACAGGCGTGTCGCTCATGGCTGGGGTTCCAGGACGACCGAGTGCGGCGGGATGCCGGAGTATAGCCCGGCGGCCCCGCGAAGCAAATCTGCTATGCTGACTCGGCTTGCGGACCTGGAAGATCCTCCTCGCCTGCCTGCTGGCCGCGCTCGCGGCCGCCTGCGGCGGCTCACCCACCGGGCCCGACACGATCACCGGCCTGCCGGTCAACGGCGCGGTCTTCTACGACGAGAACGGCAACGGCGTGCTCGACCCGGGTGAGGCCGTCCGCCTGCCGAACGTGACCGTGTCGGTGGGATCGCGGACGGCGCAGACCGCCGACGGCGGCCTCTTCACGGTCCAGGACGTCCCCACGGGCACCCAGTCGGCGAGCGTGCAGCCGGCCTCGCTCCCCGCGTACTTCACGCCCGGCGCGCCGGTGAGCGTGACGGTGCCGCAGACGGGCACGCTGGCGGTGCCCGCCACGCTCCCGATCGGCACGAGCGCGCACCCCAACGCCTACTCGGCCTTCGGCGACAGCATCACCTGCGGCGACGGCTCCTCCACGGGCGGGGGCTACCGCGACCTGCTGGCGGCCCAGCTCAAGGCCTACTGGGGCAGGGCGGACGTCAGCAACGACTGCCTGACCGGCAGCAAGAGCCGGGTGGGCGAGGCCCGGATCGGCGCGGTGCTGAGCCAGCGCCGGCCGGCCTACGTGCTGATCCTGTACGGGACGAACGACTTCAACGACTCCGGCTGCCGCGCGGACCCGAGCGGCTGCTTCACCGTCGACGCGCTGCGCTCGATGATCCAGCAGACGCGCGACCAGGGCGCGATGCCGGTGCTGGGCACCATCCCGCCCGTCAACCCCGAATACGTCGACCGCAACGCCGACGAGCGCAACGCCTGGGTGACGGAGATGAACACGCTGGTGCGGCAGATGGCGACGCAGGAGAAGGTGGCGGTGGCCGAGGTCCACGGCAACTTCCTGAAGCAGCCGAGCCTGAGTGCCCTCTTCTCCGACGACAAGCACCCGAACGACGCCGGCTACCAGCTGATCGCCCAGTCCTTCTTCGATGCCGTCACCAAGCCGATCGGCGCCACCACCTCCGGCCACGCCCGCCTGCCCTTCCGGCTGGGCCCCTTCTGATCCCGCCGCCGCCGCCGTATCATCTCGCGCCATGGGTGCACACCAGCCGACCCGCGCCGAGGCCGAGGCGCTGCTGTTCGAGTTCACCCGGTCGGACGCGCTGCGCAAGCACGCGCGCGGGGTCGAGCAGGCGATGCGCGCCTACGCCGGCTGGTTCGGCGTCACCGACCCGGCCGAGGTCGAGACCTGGGGCGTGGTCGGCCTGCTGCACGACTTCGACTACGAGCAGAACCCCACCCAGGACACGCACCTGCACGTCGGCTGCCGCATCCTGCGCGAGCGCGGCTGGCCGGAGGAGATGGTGCTGGCGATCGCCTCCCACGCCGACTACATGGGCGTCCCCCGCGACACCCCGCTGCGCAAGGCCCTCTACGGGTGCGACGAGCTGGTCGGCTTCATCGGGGCCTGCGTGAAGGTGCGGCCGACGAAGAAGCTCGCCGACCTTCCGGTCGACTCGGTGCTGAGGAAGCTCAAGGACAAGGCGTTCGCCCGCTCCGTCGACCGTGCCTGCGTCTACGGCGGCGCTGAAGCGCTCGGCCGACCGCTGGCCGAGCACGTGGCCTTCGTGATCTCCGCCCTGCTGCCGGTGGCCGGGGAGATCGGCCTCTAGGCAGGGCATGCCCGCGCGCCTGCCCCGACGCGGCGGCGCTCTCCTGGGGCCCTTCCGCGGAGACGACGAGGGGCCCGGCGAGGGCCGGGCGGTGCTGCACCGGCTGCTGCTGCCGGTGCTGGTGCTGGCCGTGCTGCTGGTCGGCGGCACCCTCGGCTACTACCTGGTCGAGGGCTGGTCCCTGCTGGACGCCCTCTACATGACCGTCATCACCATCACCACCGTCGGGTTCCAGGAGGTGCACCCGCTGGGCGTGACCGGGCGCCTCTTCACGATGGTGCTCGCCCTGGGCGGCGTGTTCACGGCCTTCTACGCGGCGGCGGAGTTCATCCGCGCCGTCGTCACCGGCGAGATCCGGACCGTGTTCGGGAGACAGCGCATGGAAAGCCGGCTGGAGAAGCTGGACGGCCACCTGGTGATCTGCGGCTTCGGCCGCATGGGGCGGCTCGCCGCCGAGGAGTTCTCGGCGGCGGGGCTGGACTTCGTGGTCGTCGACCGCGAGGCGAACGTGCTCGACGGCTTCGACCTTCCCGGCGGCATCCCGCTGGTCGGCGACGCCACCACCGACGAGGTGCTGCGCCGCGCCCGCGTGGATCGCGCCCGGGCGCTGGTCAGCGCTGCCGCCTCCGACGCCGACAACCTCTTCATCACCCTGAGCGCGCGGCTGCTGAACGACCGCCTGTTCATCGTGGCGCGGGCCGAGGCGGAGGGCGCGGAGCTGAAGCTGCAGCGGGCCGGCGCCAGCCGGGTGGTCTCTCCCTACACCATCGGCGGTCACCGGGTGGCGCAGGCGGTGCTGCGGCCGAACGCGATGGACTTCATCGAGCTGGCGACGCGCAGCGAGCACCTGGAGCTGCAGATCGAGGAGATCGAGATGGGCGGCGGCAGTCCGCTCCTCGGCTGCGCGCTCAAGGCCAGCCCCATCCGCAGCGAGCTGGGCATCATCATCGTCGCCATCAAGAAGCCGCGGGGCGGCATGGTCTTCAACCCGGCCCCGGAAGCCGTGCTGGAGAAGGGCGACGTGCTGATCACGCTCGGCCACCGTCAGCAGCTCGACCGCCTGGAGGAGATGGCCCAGGCGCCCGCGCGGGTCTAGCCAGGCCTTCCCTCCTCGTCGAGACTGAGCCTCGACGGGGGCGACGGCGCTACGGCGCCTCGCCGGTCGCCGCCGGCAGGGAGAGATCGGACGACCACTCGCTCCAGGATCCGGCGTACAGCGCGCCGCGCAGGCCGGCGAGGTGCAGGGCCAGCAGGTCGTGGCAGGCGTTGACGCCGGAGCCGCAGTACACCACGGGGTCCTCACGCCCCGCGCCCAGCGCCTGGTAGCGCTGCCGGAGCGCCGGCGCCGGCAGGAACACCGGTACCGCCCCGCCGGCCAGGTTCCGCGGCCAGGGCGCGTTGCGGGCGCCGGGCACGTGGCCGGCGCGCGGATCGATGGGCTCGGTCTCGCCGCGGTAGCGCTCGCCCACGCGGGCGTCGAGCACCAGGCGGTGACGGTGGGTGGCGACCATCTCCCTCTTTTCCACCACGAACCCGGACCGCAGGCGTCCCGCGAAGACCGCTCGCTTCGTCGCCGTCTCGCCGGTCTCGAGGGGGCGGCCCTCCGCCTGCCACTTCGTGATGCCGCCGTCCAAGACGGCCGCCTGCTCGTGGCCATGGGCCCGGAGCAGGTACCACAGGCGCGCGGCCACGGAGCCAGAGGCGTCGTCGTACGCCACCACGCGCACGCCGGGGCCGATGCCGGCCCGGCTCATCACCTCCGCCACCTGCGCCTCCGACGGCCAGGGATGGCGTCCGCCGGGCCGGCCGCGCCCGCCACCGGGAGCGGAGAGATCCTGCTCGACGTCGAGGAACACCGCGCCGGGGATGTGCCCCGCCCGAAAGGCGTCGCGCCCGTTCCGGGCGGGGTCCAGGTACCAACGCACGTCCGCTATCCTGAGGGGGGCGGCGCCGTCCCCCTCTCGCGCCATCTCGCGGGCCAGCCAGTCGGTGTCGACGAGCGCGTCCAAGACGCTATTTCGCCATCCTGCTCAACGGGCTCGGCACCTTCTTGTAGCCCTTGGTCAGCTCCGCGACGTCGAAGGTGGAGGCCGGGATCGCACCCTTCTTCACCTCGGTCGCCTCCCTCGAGCTCTCGCTGGCACGGCCCATCATCTTGATGGTGGAGGACTCGGCCAGCGTGAAGCCCTCCACCTTCTTCATCTCGTTGGCCAGATTCTTCGTCATCGGGTTCGCGGCGAGAGCGACGAGCGACGCGCTGCGATAGTCCACGTTCGCCGCCGGAGGCGCCACGGCGGTGGTGGCACAGAGGTGCATCCTCATCATCGCTCCGGCGGCGATCTCGTAGTCCTGGCAGTCGTAGCCGGCGACCTTGTGGGTGCCCCCCTTCGTCAACGTCGCCGGGCCACCACCCATCATCGCCATCATCTTGTCCCGCACGGCAGGCGGCATGTTCGCCATCTGGTCGTTGTTCATCTGGGCGTTGAGGCTCTTCAGGGCCGCCTGCATCTCCGCCAGGGTCGTCTCCCAGTACTCCTTCTTCTTGTGGTCGATGGTGACGATGCGGCCGCCGCCGCCGTACTCGACCACGGCGTCGTGCTCGGGGTCGCTCATCCTCATCCTGTCCGCCGAGAAGTAGGCGGTCGCGGTGCCGGGGCCGGCGGGCCCGGTGGTCTTGTAGACGATGGTCAGGTCCTCCGCGAGCGCGGGCACGGCGAAGGCCGCGGCGAGGCCGGCGGCGGCGGCGGCACGGAGAAGACTCATGCTTCAGCTCCTTCCGGGAATGTGGCGCTCGACTGACGCGCGATGCGTCGAGGCTAACACGGAAGCTATACTCGTCACGAACCGGAGCGAGCACATGCCCAGGCCCGAGCGACAGGTCCTCGTCTGCGTCAACCAGCGGCCCGCCGGCCACCCCAAGGGCTCCTGCGCCGAGAGGGGCTCGCAGCAGCTCTTCGACCGCCTGAAGGCGCTGCTGCGCGAGCGCGGCCTCGATCGCAGGGTGATGTTGAACCGGACCTACTGCCTCAAGCACTGCAGCCGCGGGCCGACGGTCGCGGTGCAGCCCGACAACGTCTGGTACGCCGGGGTGGCGCCGGAGGACCTCGACGAGATCTGCGCCTCGCACCTCGAGGGCGGCCGCCCGGTGGAGCGGCTGCTCATGCCGGACATCCCCTGGGAGTGAGCGCGGCGCTCCCGCCGGCGCTAGGCGTCGGGGCGGCGACGACGCGGGCGCCGCCCCAGCCGCCGGCGCGGCCGCTGCCGGTGGACACGCTGCAGCTCGCGGACGAAGCGTGAGACAGGCACGTTCGCGTCGCGCAGGAACTCGCTGACCTCGCGGGCCACCTCCAGCAGCACCACCGGGTCGTCAGACGGCTCGCGGTGGATCACGGTCCGGCGGTGCAGCCGGCCCTCACGGATGAGCTGCCGCACCAGGCTGAGCCGCGCCTGGCTCCACAGCCGGTGGCCGTTGCGGTTGCGCGGCGGCTCCGGCACCTTCTTGGCGTAGAGCCAGTTCAGCAGCGTCTGCTTGCTGACGTTCAGCTCGCGCGCGACCTCGAGGGACGTGAGGTACTTCATCCGCGCGGTGATTCTGCCCGCGAGCCGCGCCACCCGTCAACGGCCCGAGGGCGGGACGCCGCTCAGCTGCCGATCGTCACCTGGCGTCGGCTGACCGTCGTCGCGCCGGCCGGCGTGAGAGCGGTCGCCTTGATCACGTAACTCCCCGGCTGCGCCGGCAGCGTCAGCTCGAGGTCGCGGGTCAGCGCGCCGAGCGGGGCCACCTCGAAGCCCGTGCCCGCACGCGACTGCTCGCGGCCGTCCGCTCCCTCCACGGTGAGCCGCAGCTCGCCCTTCTGCGCCTGGTAGCCGTCGTTGACCATCCTGACCCGGAAGGAGCGGCTCTCTGCCGGCGCGAGCCGCGGCTGGAAGAACTCGAGGTAGACGCCGAGGGGCTTCATCGCCTCGCCCATGTAGTCCTCGAACCAGGGGTTGAGCGTGAGCGTCTTCACGTCCTGGAAGTGGTCGGCGGTGAACACGCCCGGGTAGCTGCAGCTGAGGTAGACGAAGTGCAGGACGGCCGCGTAGTCGCGGTGCGCACGCCAGTACTCGGTCTCGGCCGCCAGCAGGTACGCGTTCAGCCGCAGCCGCTCGTCCTTCGTCGAGCCCGCTCCCAGCAGCTTGGGGTAGAGCTTCTGAGTCAGCAGCGTCGGCTCGCCGTCCCGCCGCAGCCACAGCCAGCCGTACTCGTTGAGGATGGCGGCACGCGACGCGACCAGGGGCTCCTTGGGACCGCCGTAGCGGCGCTCGAGATCGGTCATGTGGAACGGCTCGCCCCAGCCCATGGCCTCGCCGATCGTCAGGTACGGGTGGTCCTCGACCGGGTCGTCGGGGCCGGCGGGCAGGTTGTAGCTGTTCTCCCAGTTGCGGTTCGACAGGTCGAGCGGCCGCACCGCCGGGATGACGCGGTCCCCGAACACCGCGTCCTTCGTCTCGTTGTTCGCGTCCCACAGCACGACGCTGGGGTGGTTCCAGTTGTCGCGCATCCAGTCGGAGTACTGGCGGATCATCTCCGGCACGTCCCAGCGCCGGTCCGGCCACTGCTTCCAGCCGGGGTCGCCGGTCCACACGAAGAACTCGTTCTGTATCAGCAGCCCCGCCTCGTCGGCGAGATCCAGCCACCTGTCCGGGACCGGGCCGATGCAGAAACGGAAGGCGTTCCAGTGCATCTTCTTCGGGATCTCGACCAGCAGCTTGCGGACCCAGGCCTCGTCCCAGGGCAGGGTGCCGGAGTCGGGGTCCTCGAAAAAGCGGTGCAGCGTGATGTTCGAGCCGCGCAGGAAGTAGACGCGCCCGTTGAGGAAGGCGCGGCGGGTGGCGGCGTCGAAGCGCAGCTCGCGCATGCCGAAACGCGTGCGCAGCGAGTCGCCGCCGCTCTTCGTCTCCAGCACGTACAGGAACGGGTCCTCGGGCGTCCACAGGTGGGCGCCGTCGATCTTCACCGTCTGCCGTACCGCCCGGGCCTCGCCGGCGGCGAGCGTGACGGCACGGAGGCAGGCGGTGGCCTGGCTCGTCAGCGGCGGCCTCCAGGGCACGGCGGCCTGTGTCAGATCGAACGTCACCGGCGCGGCTGCCGTGTTCCTCAGCTTCGTCTCCACCAGGATCTCGGAGGAGGCGATCCGCGGGGCCACCTGGACGCTCTCGATCACGGGGTTGTCGGCCAGCAGCAGGGAGACCTCGTCGTAGATGCCCGGCGTCCACCGGAGCTTCTCGAAGTCGGTGCCGGTCGGATAGCTCGGCGGCAGCACGCCCGGGTGCGCCCCCACCCGCACCACCAGCTCGTTCTCGCCGCTCCAGCGGATGGCGGGAGTCAGGTCGAAGGTCCCCGCCGAGAAGCAGCCCGGGTACTCGCCCACCTTCCTCCCGTTCAGCCAGACGGCGGTGCCGAACTGCGCCTTGTTGATGCGCAGGAGGGCGACGGCCCTGCGCGCCACGGCGGCGAAGGTGCGGCGATACCAGAAGTAGTTCCGCTGCTGGCGTGAGATACCTGGCGCCTCCACCCGCGCCGACGACGGGAGCATCCCCTGCGAGATGCGGTTGCCGATCAGCTCCACGCTGTCGAAGGCGTCGACGTCGGGGAACGGCGGGCTGGCGTTGTGCACCAGGCCGGGTACCGCCACGCGGGCGCGGTACGCGGCCGGGAGGGGCTCCGCCCCCACGCTGTCCGTGATCTGCCAGGTGCCATTCAGGGACAGGGTGACGCGCTCCGCGCGCGCCGGGGCGACGCCGAGCAGCAGGGCTGCACAGGCCAGGCCGAGTCTCATGGCTCTCCTCTCCCTCGGATCACGCTCGTCTCACCACGAGCGCTCGATCTCCTCCAGGCTGCGGCCCTTCGTCTCGGGCATCACCCGGGCGATGAACAGCAGGTTGACGACGCTCATGGCCGCGTACACCCAGAACGCGCCGCTCGAGCCGACGGCCTCCACCAGCGAGAGGAAGGTGGCGGTGACCAGGATGCAGGCGAGCCACAGGCACAGGGTGGCGATGGACATCGCCCGGCCACGGATGCGGGTGGGGAAGAGCTCGGAGATGACCACCCACACCCCCGGCCCCAGCCCCACGCTGAACGAGGCCACGTAGACGAGGATCACCAGCAGGATCGCCAGCCCCGGCGGCGGCTGCAGCCGGAACAGCAGCCCCAGCGCCAGCAGCGCCGCCGCCATGCCGCCGGAGGCCAGCATCATCAGCGGCCGGCGGCCCAGGCGCTCGATGAGCCAGAGCGCGAGGATGGTCATGACCAGGTTCGTGCAGCCGACGATCACGTTGGCGCCGATCGCAGTCGAGTCGCTCTGGCCGCCGACCTGCTCCTTGAAGATGAGCGACCCGTAGTAGATGACGGTGTTGATCCCGGTGACCTGCTGGAACACCGCCAGGAACACGGCGATGGCGAGCGGCCGGCGCAGGCGCCGTCCGAACAGCTCGCGCACGCGGCCGCCCTCCCGGGCGATGGCGTCCCGGATCTCCGCCAACTCCGCGCGGGCGGCGGCCTCCCCGCCCACCCGGGTGAGGACGCCGAGGGCGTCCTGCTCGCGGCCCGTCTCCACCAGGAAGCGCGGGGACTCCGGCACGAACAGCAGCGCCACGAAGAAGACGGCGGAGGGGACGGCGGCGGAGGCGAACATGAAGCGCCAGCTGGAGGGGCCGGCGAAGGACAGCAGCCAGTTGACGAAGTAGGCGAGCAGGATGCCGGTGACGATCGCCATCTGGTTGAGGGCGACCAGCCGCCCGCGGATGGCGCGTGGCGACATCTCCGCGATGTAGAGCGGCGCCAGGACCGAGCCGACGCCGATCGCCAGGCCGCCGGCCAGCCGGGCCGCCACGAACTCGGCGAGCGTCCTCGGCACGGCGGCACCCACCGCCGAGGCGGCGAAGAGCAGCGCCGAGACGATCAGGATGCGCCTGCGGCCCAGGCGGTCGGTCAGCCAGCCGGCGGCGGCCGCCCCCAGGGCGCAGCCCACGAGCAGGCTGGACGTGGCGACCTCGGTCCCGCCGGTGGTCAGGCCCAGGTCGGCGCGCAGGAAGATGAGCGCGCCGTTGATGACGGCGGTGTCGAAACCGAACAGCAGTCCCGCGATGGCGGCCACCGCCGCGATCAGGTAGGCGTAGCGCGTCGTGCTGCGCCTTTTAGCACGCAACGGACGGGGGAATCCAGCCCGCCGGCGTGGGACAATCGTCTCGACGAGCCCCGATGGAAGAAACCCGACTCGCCCTCGACGACGCTCCCGGCCCGCGGCGGCCTCATCGCGGCCGACGAGCCGCGTCCGCCGTGGCCGGCCTGGTCGTCCTCGCCGTCCTCTGCTGGGTGCGCGGGCTGCCGGCCTTCGTGGCCTGGGAGCTGGCGCGCGACCACGAGCGCTGCTTCGGCCAGGCGCACCTGCGCGCCAGACTCTGGAGCAGCGACCCCGCGGAGATCCGCGGCTGGCTCGAAGAGCGCGGGACGCCGGTGCAGCCGTTCCCGGCCCATCCCGGCCAGGTGGAGATCGTCGGCGTGCGCTACTGCGCGCTCGCCGACCGGGTGGCGGCGCACGTGTACTACGGCGGCCAGGGCAGCCTGGTCTCGGTGTTCGTGGTGTCGGGCCCGGCGCGCATCGGCGACGGCTGGTCCGGCCGGGTCCACGGGCTGCAGGTCCGCATGCTGCGCTCGGCCGGCCGCACGCTGGCGGTGGTGGGCGAGGCGGAGAGCGACGTCGACGCCGTCGCCCACGCCTTCCGGCTGAGCGCGGCGTGACCCCTGCAGCGGCCCCTCGCGGCGGCGCGCCCCTCGCGGCGGCGAGTTGACCGTCCCGCCCCGCCGCTGGTAGTCTTCTCTTCCGCCGCGTGGGCCTGTAGCGCAGTTGGGAGCGCGCCTGAATGGCATTCAGGAGGTCACGGGTTCGACTCCCGTCAGGTCCACCAAACCCATCACAATAAAGGGTTTACAGGAACGGCCGGACGGCTTTTCCGGCGCGGCATTTCAGTCCGGTATCCGGTCCGGTAGACCTCAAGGTCAGACCCCCAGACACCCTGACGGGTCACCACCCCGGTTTCGACGGTCCCACGGGTCACCCTGACGGTCTGGTGGGGAACCTAGACGGGGGTCCGACCCCCCCTTCCGACCCCCCGGACGACGGGGACGACGTACAGGAAACTCGCGCCGATTCTTCTTTTTTCGCACGCGGATCGGCCCAC
>DATKME010000033.1:0-2412 GCA_035542035.1 Vicinamibacteria bacterium
TGCGCAGTACCGGCGCAGTGCGAGCCGCGTCCTGCTGCTCGGGGATCTGGATCCGGATCCGCCGCCCCCCCTGACGAGGGCGATCGCGGATCCGTTCGGCCGCTCGCGCGACTTCTACGCGGCCACCTACGAGCGGATCGATCGCTGCCTCGCGCAGCTCGCCAAGGCGGTCACGGAGGGCGCGAGCCGGGCCTGAACCGGAGGCCGTTCGCCGTTGTTGCGCCACCGCCACTCGGACGGGATTTGGGCCGCAACACCTGACGATGGCGGACTACGGTCACAGGCGGCGGGCGCCTCCCGGAATGCCCGCCGAGCAGGCCATCCCCGGCGATCCATCACCTTGTGCTACAACGGATTGCGGACTGGCGTGGACCTGGTGGCCGCCTCGCGTGGCTCGTCGGGCGCCCACGCACGGTGGCTGGTATGGTTCCTGCCTTCCCACTTACGCAGCGAAAGCAGCCGTCATGGCTGTCGCTATCGGTTATGTGATCGGCGTCACGATTCGGGACACCACCTCCGCCCCCCGGAAGGCGACATGAAACTGGCTCGTTCCCTGGTGCTGGTATCGGCGCTGCTGTTCGCAGGATCGGCGGCAGCCGTAGCGCAGCAGCAGAACCTGCAGTTCAAGGATGGCGGCTCGGTCGCCTACAACGGCGTCTACGTCGGGCCATACCAGGCGTGGGTGACGTCGCTTCCCGGCCAGCCGGTGATCGACATCTTCTGCGTGGACTACGCGCACGAGGTCTGGAACAACTACACCTGGACGGCGAACTTCACGAACCTCGCCTCGGGCAACCTCGGTCTCACCCGCCTCGGCTACGGCCTCACGGGCTCGGCGCTGGCGTCGGTGCAGACGAGGTACGAGATGACGGCGTGGCTCGCGTCGCAGTTCAAGACGGCGCCCACGAGCTCGTGGGGTGACATCGACTACGCGATCTGGAACGTGACCACGCCGGGCACGCCCGCCCTGACCTCGGCGTCGGCGATGTGGCTCGCGCGGGCCGACTCCGTGCAGAACTACGGCAGCGTGGACATGGCGAGCTGGAACATCATCACCGACGTGACGGCGCAGGGAGAGATCGGGGGGACGCAGGAATTCCTGACCCACGTGTCGACGCCGGAGCCGGCGACCCTGCTGCTGCTGGGCACGGGCCTGCTGGGTCTGGTGGCGGTGGGCATCGCCAAGCGGACCTCCGTCTAGCTCCGGCCGCCACGGCAGGCTAGATTGGCCTTCGAACGGGCTGGGCTCGCTGGGCCCAGCCCGTTTCTCGTTCCCGGACCCGCAGCGCGCGTCCCTTTGCCGGCAGCCCGACCATGACCGAACGCAGCACGAAAGCGCTCGACACCCTCGCGGGGCCGCTGTACTTCCTCGCCATCCTCCTGATCGGCACGCCCCTGGTGGACATCCTCGCCAACACGTGGCCGCTCCACGTGGGCCTGCTGACGTGGCGCTACGGCGCGGTCGGGATGTTCTCCGGCTTCGTCCTGACGCCGCTCCTGGGGCTCGCTCTCGCCTGCTGGCTGGCGATCACGCTGGGCCACCGCGTCGTCCAGCGCGTCCTGATCATCGCGAGCCTCGTCGCGGCGGTGGTGTTGCTCGTGGCCGCGCTCGGCTTCGTCCTCGACGTCTTGCAGCTCCGTCACAGCGTCCCGGCGAACCCGCCCCAGGCGCTGTGGACGTTCGAGGTCGGCGCGGCCAAGGCGCTGGTGAAGCACCTCACGACGGTCGTGGCTCTCGTGTGGCTCGCCCTCGCGACCCGGCGGGCCCTGCGTGCCTCGGCCGGCGCGACGCGGACGGCACCGGCTCCACTGGTCGTGCCGGTCGGCGAGCGGGAGCAGTAGGGTCCTCCGCTTCCCCGCCCGCGCGACGCCGCTGGCCCGCGGCGCCCTAGCGCTATCAGTCCTCGTCATCCTGGCCGCCACGCTGACCCCCACCGGCGGCCCGCCGCAGCGCATCTCGTTCTGCCTCCTGTGTGGCGAGGGGGGCGCCGGGGACGCGCTCTCCAACGTGATCCTATTCCTGCCGCTGGGCGTGGCGATCGGCTGGTGCGGCTGGCGCCGGAGCTGGAGCGCGCTGGCGCCGGCCCTGCTCTCGCTCGCGGTCGAAACCGCGCAGCTCTGGATTCCGGGACGCGACGCGAGCCTGGGAGACGTCGTCTTCAACAGCACCGGCGCGGTGCTCGGGTTCGCCGTCGCACGCTCCGCCGGCTGGTGGCTGAGACCGGGGCCCGCCACCCGGCGGCTGTTGATGCTGAGTGCGCTCGCCGGCGCCCTCGCGGTTTTCGGCGCGACCGGCGTGCTGCTTCAACCCGACCTGCCCCGTACGGTCTACTGGGGGCAGTGGACGGCGCAGCTCGGGCGCTTCGAGTGGTACCGCGGCCGGGTCGTGCGGGCGGCCGTGGGCGGCGTCGA
>DATKME010000034.1:0-103584 GCA_035542035.1 Vicinamibacteria bacterium
CGCAGAACTTCACCAGCTTCGCCCGGAAGCCCACCCCGAGGTGGGCCGCGCGGTCGAACCCGGCGCGGATCGCGAAGCGCTCGACGACCCGCCAGTCGTCGTCCCGGTGGCCGTGCGCCGTCAGCTCGTCGACGACCTCGCGCGTGAGGCGGTCGGCCGCCAGGGCCCTGGCGGCCGCGCCCCACCGGGCGGTCGTCTTCTTCGTTCCGGTCGTTTTCTTCGCTTTGGCCATTCTGTCCCTCCGCCCCGGAATCTACGGCGAAGGGACGGCGAAAGCCATAGCCTCGCATGAAGAAGTCTGCTAGGCTCAACGACTTACGAGGAATTTACAGTGCCGCGGTGCCAGGGCGGGGGGACGCGTCAGCGGGCGCTCGGGACCCCGGAGGGTCCCCGGCGCCCGGCGCGCCGGTCGTCAGTTCCGTAAGTCGTTGACTGGGTGGTGCGCCCTGCAAGATTCGAACTTGCGACCTACAGATTCGTAGTCTGTCGCTCTATCCATCTGAGCTAAGGGCGCACAGGTGGAACGCCAAAATATAGCCGAGCGTGGCGGGTCCGGCAAGCCGCGGGATCAGCCCATCAGGGCGGTCCAGCCGATCTTGATGAGGACCAGGACGGCCCAGGGAACCGCCACTCCCCAGATGCCGGAGCCGGTCGTCTTGCGGCTGGCGACGGCGAAGCCGACGGCCAGCAGGAACACCGTCCAGAACGAGAAGAGGTCGATGCTGGTCAGGAGCGCCCAGAGCGGCTTGGCGACCGAGGCCTTGTCCACCAGCAGGCCGAGGTTGGCCTGGAGCACGTCCTGCGGGTTGAGGTTCCAGTCTCCCTTGAGCTGGAAGACGAGGAGCATCAGCGGCGTCGTGACCAGGCCCACCGCGAAGAGCGACCAGGCCACGATCGCCAGCGACTGCCTGAAGCCGACCTCGCTCGAGAAGAAGAAGCGGAAGACGAACATCAGCACGCCGCCGGTCAGCAGCAGCATCACCGGCGTGCCGATCGCCGGCCCGAGCCAGCCGAAGATCTTCATCTGGGTGGGTGCGGCGCTGAGGACCGCCTCTCGCTGCTCGGTGTTGAGCTTGTCCCAGCGCCCTGCCTCCTCGAGCTGCGTCTTCATGAACTCCCGCGGCTCCATCTTGTTCAACCAGATGCCGGTGAAGGCGAAGGCGAGCACGAGCTGGCCGACGAAGGGAAGGACGAACGCGGGCCGGACCACGATGCGCGAGAAGGCCTGCCGCGGCGCAAAGTACAGGTCCGCGAGGTTCTGGAAGAAGCCGCCGCCGCCGGACGGCTCGACGGCGGGGGGAGGCGTCGGCGTGTCGGACATGGGCGACCTCCGGGACGGGCGAATGCTGTACCCGAGGGCCGACGGACGCAAGCCGCGCCATCCCCCGGGCCGGGTCGGGGGACCTCCGGGGCCGACCCGGCCGGGGGCGTTGGTGTCTCGACTCCGGAGCCCGGTTACTGCGCGTTGCCGAGCGTCTGCTCGAAGGCGACCGGCGTCAGCGTGCCGAGCGGCCCGTGCTGCTCGTCGTCGACACCGGCGGTGAAGAAGGGGGTGTTGAGCGCCCCGGCGGCGGCGCCGTTGCCGAAGCCAAGCGCCCACAGGCCGTCGATGGCCAGCACCGCCCCGGTGGGATCGAGGACCATGCCGAGGAAGCGGCCGGCCAGGTCGTAGGCCGCGACCTGTCCGCTGCCGAACTGGCCGCAGGGGATCCCGAAGCTGCTATTCGTACCTCAGCGCCTCGATCGGATCCAGGCGCGCCGCCTTGGCCGCCGGCCACAGCCCGAAGGTGAGCCCGACCGCCATCGCCGTGCTGAAGGCCACGATCACCCAGGTCGGCTGCACCACCGCCGGGAACGGCGAGAAGGTGTTGATCAGGAACGCCGCCACCGAGCCGATCAGGATGCCGATGACGCCGCCGACACCGGTCAGGGTCATGGCCTCGGTGAGGAACTGCCACAGGATGTCGCGCCTGGTCGCTCCCAGGGCCTTGCGCACGCCGATCTCGCGCGTCCTCTCGGTCACGGAGACCAGCATGATGTTCATCACCCCCACCCCGCCCACCAGCAGGCCGATCGAGGAGATGGCGATCATCACCATGTAGATGCCGCCGGTGAGCTGCGCGTAGAGCTGGGTGAAGGTGTCCTGGGCGAAGACGCCGAAGTTGTCCTTGGCCAGGTACTTCAGCTTGCGGAAGCGGCGCATGGCCTCGCGGGTCTGGTCGATCGCCTCGGGCACCATCTCGTGCGAGATCGGCTTGAGGTCGGCCACCATGAAGTTGAAGCGCTTGTCCGGCTTCTGCAGTGAGTTGACCGGGATCAGGACGAAGTTGTCGAGGTTGGTGAAGAGGAACTTGCCCTTGCGCTGGAGCACGCCGATCACCTTGAAGCGCCGGCCGTCGAGCGTGATGTCCTTGTCGACCGGGTCCACGAAGGGGAAGAGGCCGTCGGCGATGTCGGTGCCGATCACCGCTACCTGCGCCGCCCGGTCCACGTCGGTGGTCGAGAGGAAGCGGCCTCTCTCGATGTAGGCCTCGTGCACCTCCTCGTACTCGGGGGTGGTGCCGAAGACCCGCACGTTCTCCGCCCGGTCGGTGCCGTACTTCACGTTCTCGACGTTCACGATCTGCAGCGGGGCGACCGCCTTCACCGCCGGCTTGGCGGCGATCATGGCCACCTCGTCGAGCGTCACCCCCTTGCGCCGCCGCCACTCGTCGTCGTCGACCTGCTCGCCGGGCGTGAAGGGCCGGACGAAGATGGTGGAGGAGCCGAAGCTCGAGAGCTGGCGGGCCATCGAGCTGTTGAGCCCGGCCACGATCGAGCTCATGCCGGTGACGGTCATGATCCCCATCACCACCCCCAGGATGGTGAGGAAGGCGCGCATCTTGTAGGCGCGGATGCCCTGCAGGCCCATGCCGATCGCCTCGTATACGGCGAAGAGCAGGGGGTGGCGGGCCACCCAGCGGCGCAGCAGCGGCAGCATCACTCGTTCCTCAGGGCGACCACCGGGTCGAGCGCGGCCGCACGGCTGGCGGGGTAGATGCCCGCCACCAGCCCGACGGCGGAGGCGACGCCCAGGGCCATGGCCACCGCCCACGGCCGCACCGGCGCCGAGAAGTGGGTGGACATGATGTTGCCCAGGATGGTCGCCAGGACGTAGGAGAAGGTGGCGGCGCCGATCACGCCCAGCAGCCCCCCGAACCCGGAGAGGATCACCGACTCCACCAGGAACTGGCGCAGGATGTCGCGGCGCCGCGCCCCCATGGCCTTGCGCACGCCGATCTCGCGGATGCGCTCGGTGACCGAGACCAGCATGATGTTCATCACCACGATCCCGCCCACCAGCAGGCTGATGCCGGTGACCACGATGGTGACCACGTAGATGCCGCGGGTGGCCGTCGACCAGAGGTCCATGATGCTCTCGCCGGTCTCGATGGCGAAGTCGTCGGCCTTCTGGTAGGTCAGGTGGCGCCGGGCGCGGATGGCCACCCGCACCTGGTCCTGCGCCCGCTCGAACTGGGCCATGGAGGCCGCCTCGCACTGGATGGTGACGGAGCGGCGGCTGCCGTAGAGCTTCTGGAAGGTGGTGATCGGCATCCACACGAAGTTGTCCTGGCTGTTGCCGAACACCGAGCCCTTCTTCTCCGCCACCCCGACGATGCGCATGGGGTGGCCGTCGACCTCGATCTCCTTGCCGATCGGCTCCATGGTCCCGAAGAAGGCGTCCACGATGTCGGCGCCGACCACGGCCACCAGGGCGGCCTGCTCCAGGTCCTGCTGCACCAACTGGCGGCCGGCCGTCAGCTCGCGGATGGTGCCGATGCGGGGCACGTTCTCGGTGATGCCCAGGATGTCGACGTTCTTCTGCACCGTGCGGCCGTGCTTGGCGCTGCCGCCCGTCTCCAGGATGCCGCCGACCTCGGAGCACAGGGTGCAGGCGGAGCGGATGGCGGCGAGGTCGTTCATGTCCAGCTTCTTCCTCTTCATCATCTGCATCCACATCTCGTGGCTGGTGATGATGTCGGGCGTCTGCTGCAGGCGGAAGCTGCGGGTCCCCAGCTCCAGCACCTTCTCGGAGATGTAGCGGTCCAGGCCCTCGGTGATGGCCACCACCGCGATGACGGAGGAGACGCCGATCAGGATCCCCAGCACGGTGAGGAAGGAGCGCAGCTTGTTCGAGCGCAGCGAGGTGACGGCGATGCGGATGGCCTCGGAGAAGGGCACGGCAGAACCTCCGCTAAGCGCTCTTGCGCTCGTCCTTCTCGATCTTGCCGTCGCGGATGTGGATGGTGCGGAAGGCGTGCTCCGCGATGTCGTGCTCGTGGGTGACCAGGATGATGGTGTTGCCCCGCTCGTGCAGCGTCGCGAACAGGCGCATGATCTCCTCGCCGGTGGCCGAGTCGAGGTTGCCGGTGGGCTCGTCCGCCAGCAGGATCGACGGGTTCATCACCAGCGCGCGCGCCACCGCCACCCGCTGGCGCTGGCCGCCCGAGAGCTCGTTCGGCTTGTGGTTCATGCGGTCGGCCAGGTCGACCATGGCCAGGGCACCCTTGGCCCGCTCCAGCCGCTGCTCCTTGGGGATGCCGGCGTAGACGAGCGGCAGCTCCACGTTGTGCAGCGCGCTCGCCCGGGGCAGCAGGTTGAAGGTCTGGAACACGAAGCCGATCTCGCGGTTGCGCACCGCCGCCAGCTCGTCGTCGTTCATCTGCGAGACCACCTTGCCCCGCAGCACGTAGGTGCCCTTGGTCGGCGTGTCCAGGCAGCCGATCAGGTTCATCAGCGTCGACTTGCCGGAGCCGGACGGCCCCATCACCGCGACGTACTCGCCCTTCTCGATGGTGAAGCTGACGCCGCGCAGGGCATGGATCTCCTCGGCGCCCATCTGGTAGGTGCGCCAGAGGTCCTCGGTGCGGATGACGGTGCCGTCCGGCGACAGCGCGCTCGCGGCGGAGGCGTTCACGGCACCGATGCTCACGAAGCGCTCCCCTTGACCTTCTCCGCCTTGATCTTGGCCTGGTCCTTGAGCGTGCGCAGCGTCTTGTAGGAGCCGGTGACGATCTCCTGGCCCTCGGCGATCCCGTCCACCACCTCGATGTCGGTCTCTCCCATGATCCCCGTCTTCACCGGCTTGAAGACCACCTTGTCGCCCTGCACGGTGAAGACGCCGTCCGTCTCCTTGCCCTTCTCGCGCACCGCGGCCTGCACGGTGTTGCCCTCGCGGTCGGAGTCCGGCCCCATGCCCTCGGGGTCCACCACCTTGCCTTCCTTGTCCACCTCGCGCACCACCACCGCCTGCACCGGCACCGCGATCACGTTCTTGCGGGTGGAGGTGGTGATGTCGGCGGTGGCGTTGAGCCCGGGGCGCAGGTTCGCGGGCGGGTCCTTGATGGTGATCTTGACCTTGAAGTCCTTGGGCTGGTTGCCGGTGTTCGCGCCGAGCGTGCTGGTCTGCGCCGCCGTGGTGCCGGTGCCGCGCACCAGGGCCGAGGAGCCGATCTCGGTGACCGAACCCTTGAGCTTGAGACCCTCGAGCGCGTCCACCTTGATCTCGGCTTCCTGGCCGAGCTGGAGGTTGCGGAAGTCCGTCTCGTCGACCATCACCTCGCACTCCATCACCGAGAGGTCGGCGACGGTCATGATCACGGTCGGGCTGAAGCTCATGGCGCCGATCACCATCTCGCCCGGCTCCATGGGCAGGTTGGTGACCACCCCCGCCATGGGGGCGATGACGGTGGTCTTGACCAGGTCGTCCTTGGTGCTGTCCATCGCCGCCTGCAGCTGCGCCACCCGGCGGCGAGCGGCTTCGACGTTGGCCTTCTTCATCTTGTAGTCGGCCTCGGCCTCGTCGAACGCCTGCTCCGAGACGAGCTTCTCGTCGCGCATCTTCTTGTTGCGCTCGTAGGCGAGCCTGGAGATCTCGAGGTCGGCCTCCGCCCGCTCCAGGTCGGCCTTGCCGGCCGAAACGCCGGCCTCGGACTGGCGCTGCACGGCCTGGTAGCGCTCCGACTCGACCCGGGCCAGCACCTGCCCCTTCTCGACCCGGTCGCCTTCCTTGACGCTGATCTCGATCAGCCGGCCCGAGACGTTCGCGCCCACGTTGACGTAGCGCTTCGGCCGGACCTCCCCCGAGGCGGTGACGATCTGCACCAGGTCGTGGCGGCCGACCTTGCCGGTCTGGACGTTGATCCGCTGGCGGCTCTCCCGCGAGACGTTGAACCCGACGATGCTGCCGACGACGGCCACCGCCGCGATCACTCCCAGGACCCGCTTCGTCTTCGTGGTCATGAAGCCTCCGCGATGCTCCAACAGGGTAAATACGGGTATACCGACCGTTAGGTTCACTGCGAAGTCGGTATTTCGCAGCGCTGCGGCTCCCGCTGGAGTCGGCCGTGCTCGGGCCGAACTGCAAGTGTACCAAAGACAGCGGTTTGCTAGGATGGTTGGATGCCCCAGGACGACCGCGCCCGGACCCCTGCCGACGTCCCGGTCGGCGAGATGGAGCGCCTGCTCTCGCTGGCCCTCGGCCGCGGGGGCGGCTTCGCCGACCTCTACTTCGAGCACGAGACCACCTCGTCGCTGCTCCTCGAGGAGGGGATCATCCGCACCGCCTCCGCGGGGGTGACCTGCGGGCTGGGGGTGCGGGTCGTCTCCGGCGAGCGGACCGGCTACGCGTACACGGACGACCTCTCCTGGCCGGCCATGGCCCGCGCCGCCGAGACGGCGGCCCACATCGCCTCCGACTCGAGGACGCTGCCGCCCCAGCCCGTCGCGCCGGTGCCGGTCGAGCGCCGCTACGGCGAGACGAGCGTCGGCGTCCTCCCGCTCGCCGAGCGGATCGCTCTCGTGGAGCGGGCCGACCGTGCCGCCCGCGCCTACGACCCGCGGGTGGAGAAGGTGATCGCCAGCCTCGGCGAGCAGACCCGCCGCCTGCGCATCGCCAACTCGGCGGGGATGCTGGCCGAGGACACGCAGCCGCTCTTCTCGATCCGCGTCCACGTGATCGCCGCCGAGAACGGCGTCCGTCGCGAGGGGACCGCCGGCGGCGGCGGCCGCCTCGGCCCCGAGTTCTTCGCCGGCAAGCCGCCCGAGCACTTCGCCCGCGAGGCGGCGCGGGCGGCGGTGGTGCTGCTGGGCGCGGTGGAGGCGCCGGCCGGTCCCATGCCGGTGGTCCTGGCCCCGGGCTGGCCGGGGATCCTGCTGCACGAGGCGGTCGGCCACGGGCTGGAGGGCGACTTCAACCGCAAGGGGCTGTCGGCCTTCTCCGGCCGCCTCGGCGAGCGGGTGGCGGCGCCGGGCGTGACGGTGGTCGACGACGGCACCCTCGCCGACCGGCGCGGCAGCCTCAACGTCGACGACGAGGGCCAGGCGCCGTCCCGGACGGTGCTGATCGAGGACGGGATCCTGCGCGGCTACCTGCAGGACCGGCTCAACAGCGGCCTCATGGGGATGCCGGCGACCGGCAACGGCCGGCGGGAGAGCTACGCCTCGATGCCTCTGCCGCGCATGACCAACACCTTCATGCTGGCAGGCCAGGAGGACCCGGAGGAGATCATCCGCTCAGTCCCGCGAGGCCTCTACGCGAAGCACTTCGGCGGCGGGCAGGTCGACATCACCAGCGGCAAGTTCGTCTTCTCCGCGACCGAGGCCTACCTGATCGAGGGTGGGCGGCTGGGGCCGCCGGTCTTGGGGGCCACCCTGATCGGCAACGGGCCCGACGTGCTGACCAAGGTGACGCGCATCGGCCACGACCTGCGGCTCGACGAGGGCGTCGGCACCTGCCAGAAGGCCGGCCAGAGCGTGCCGGTGGGCGTGGGGCTGCCGACCGTCCTGGTCTCGGAGATCACCGTCGGGGGGACGCGGACGTAGGCGCGCGCTCAGCGTGTCCCGTCTGGTGCCGGGACCCGACGTTCGAGCAGCAGGACGTGGTTGATGGTGCCGTCCGCGGTCACGTACCGTGACTTGATGTAGGCGTCCAGGATCGGGAGGCGGGCCGCCACGCGGATGCCATCGAATCCGATCCCGTCGCGGGGGTAGAGGACCAGGGCGGTGCGGTGGCGCTCCAGCTCGGCGACGGCCTGCATCTGCGTGGCCGGGAGGCTGGCGTAGGCGCCGACGAAGTACCTGGTCCCGCTGCGTCGCTGGGCGAAGAAGAGGAACGCGGGCCGGTTGGAGAGGTCGAACACGCGCTCGGCGGGGCCAGCCCGCTTCTGGATCGCTGCGACCGCGTGCTGCAGGCGCTCCTCTTTCTGCAAGTCGACCAGGCCGGCCCGCGACACGGCTTCGGCGACGGCACGGGTGCGTCCCGGCCGGCTGACGAGCTTGTGCCACGCCCGTACGAGCTGATCGGAGCACCCGTAGACGGTCTGCGCGTACCAGCCGACGCTCGCGGCCACCACCAGGCCGCAGAAGGCCGGGACCAGGGTCGCCGTCCACGATCTCCGCTTTCGCACGGCGTCCCAGGCTGCGCCGACGAGGTGGTCCGCTGCGAAGGCACCCAGCAGGACTGCGAAGGTCGCGCTGTACTCCCAGTGGCCCGGTCCCCAGCGGCCCAGCACGGAGCGGAAGAAGACGGACGCGGTCAGCGTCAGCAGCAGCAGGCGCGGGGCGGTCGTGGACTGCCAGAACCCGCCACGGCCCGCCCGCCAGGCGAGCCATCCGCCGGCGGCGGCGATGGCGGCGGCCCCGACGTAGGACTGGACGGGGCTGCTCGCCGCCCATTCGGGCCACGAAGCCGGCCGCGGCCCGCCCAGCAACGGAGCCGCCGCCTGGGAGAGGGGTGGGAAAGGGAGACCCCAGATGTCGGTCTGGAAGGCGACCTGCTGGTAGACGTTCCAGTACAGGTCCGCCAGCACCCCATGCCACAGGAAGAACCACCCGACGCTCCAGAAACCGCCGACGGCGCCGCCCACGAACCAGGCGGCGGGCTGCCAGGGCCGCCTCGTGCTGCGGGAAGGCCACCGCCCGACGCACGCGACGAACAGCAGGCCGGTGACGAGCGCGTACAGACCGACCTCGACGGAGTGCCAGAACGCCAGCGACGCCAGCACCCCGGCCAGCGCCAGCCACGCCGGCCTCCCCGTCCTGCCGGCGAGAAGGCACGCGACGCTCAGCAGGCCCAGCGCCGGCCGGCCAACGGCGTTGACGTCCGTCGCCGTCAGCGCAAGGGCGACCAGGGCGGCTGTCAGCCAGCGTCCCCTGAACGCAGCGAGCCCGAGCAGGTAGATGGCCACGTGCGTGAGGGGGTCGACCAGGTGCTGCATCGTCCGCACGCCGGCGAGCGTCTCCCCGAAGAGCTTCGCTCCCAGCAGCGGGATGAGGGCGTTGTGGAACAGGCCGTGCTGCAGATACACGTCCCGATAGGCGACGCCGCCGGCCAGCAGCTCGTTCAGGGGAACCAGGAACTCACCCTCGTAGAAGTACTTCAGCGGGCCGTCGATCACCGGGTCGTAGCGAACCAGATAGACCAGGGCGGGGACGAGACCGTAGATGGCCAGCGCGGCGGCGACGCGGCCGCAGAGCCGCCCAGACGCGGCGGGCGGATGCGGAGCGGCGGCGGGCCGTCGCTGGCGCCGCCGCAGCGCGCCGCCCGCGAGCCAGCTCACGCCGAGCACCAGCAGCGGAACGCCCCAGACGGCGGCGTAGAAGTAGACGTAGTCCTGCTGCTTCGGGTAATGGTTCGAGCTCACCCAGCCGACGATCCCGGTCGCGGAGCGCCAGCGGAAGTGGACCGACGAGCTCAGCCGCCACAAGCACGCCATCGCCCCGACGAACACGGCGACGCAGAGGAGTGCGTGCGCCACCGCGACCCCGCGCGGGGGAGAGGTCGCCGCCTGGCCAGGCTGGGCGGCTCGCCCGATCTCGTCGTCCTTCAACCGGCGCAGACTAAGTGCCGTTCCCCGGGCTGTCAACGCGACGCATGAAACGCTGCCGCGGGCGTGGGCTGCGGGGCGCATCCGGCCAGGTTTGACGGCCGCCGGAAACGAACGCAAGATCGCCGAACCAGCCGTCGATGCAGGTCACAGGAGCGCGCGTGAGCATACTCGATCGTCTGCGAGGCGGCTTCAGCCGGACCTTCTGGGTCGCGAACGTCCTCGAGCTGTTCGAACGCCTCGCCTACTACAGCAGCCACGCCGTCCTGGCCGTGTACATAGCCGAGCAGGTCCGGCTCGGCCCCGAGGCGGCCGGCTGGCTCGCGGGCTCCGTCTTCAACACGCTGCTCTACTTCCTGCCCCTTCTCGCCGGCACCGTCGTGGACCGTTACGGCTTCAAGCGCAGCCTGCTCGCCTGCTTCGGCATCTTCTCGCTGGGCTACTTCCTGATCGGCCTCGGCGGCCTGCCGCTGGGCGCGCCACTGGTGAGCGCGGTCGGCGCCAGGACCTGGATGCTGATCGCGCTGGTGGTGACCGCCATCGGCGGATCGCTCATCAAGCCTTCGGTCGTGGGCACCGTGGCCCGCACCACGAACGAAGACACGAAGGCGCTCGGGTACTCGATCTACTACACGCTCGTCAACATCGGCGGGTTCGCCGGCCCCTTCCTGGCCATGGCGGTGCGGCTCAACGTGGGCATCTCGTACGTCCTCGTCGTCTCGTCCCTGACCAGCCTGCTGCTCTTCACGCTCACCGCCATCTTCTACAGGGAGCCGCCTCGGCCGTCGCAGGCTCCGGCCGCCCCGTCGCTGCGCCGGGTGCTCGCCGGCATGCTGGCTCTGCTCTTCTCGCCGCTGATCCTGCTCTGGCATGCTGCCGGAACCCGGTTCGGCCCGGCGGACGCGCGCGAGCGGCGTCGCCTGCTGCTGGGACGGCAGGACGCACCCGCGCGGTTCCTCCTCTTCCTCGTGATCTTCTCGGGGTTCTGGGCGATGTTCTGGCACGTCTTCTACGCCCTTCCCTTCTACGTGAAGGACTACTTGCGTTTCGGCCGGTTCGAGATCATCGAGACCGTCGACGCCATGACCATCATCCTGATCACCATCCCGGCGACGGCGGTGGCGAAGAGGCTCGAGCCGCTCGCCGCGATGGTGGTCGGCTTCGTGCTGGCCACGGCGTCGTGGTTCATCATGGGGACGGTGGCGACGATCGCGGGCGCGGTCGCGGCGATGATGGTGTTCGCCGTCGGAGAGGCGACGCAGTCCCCCCGCTTCTACGAGTACGTCGCCGCGCTGGCCCCGCCCGAGCAGGTCGGCACCTACATGGGCTTCGCCTTCCTCCCCATCGCCATCGGCACCTTCGTGGCGGGCTGGTCGAGCGGCTACCTGGTCACCCACTACGTCCAGGGGGGCAACCCGGCCGCCCCCCGCATGTGGTTCGTGGTGGGCTCCTATGGGGTGGTCTCCACGGTGCTGATGGTCCTGTACGACCGCTTCGTGGCGCCGAAGCGCGCCCCCGCCGCCGCGGCAGCCTGAGACGGAGCCCACGATGGACTACCGCGAGCTGGCGACCGACCTGCTGAAGGCTGCCCGGGCCTGCGGCGCCGACGCCGCCGACCTGCTGGTCGGCGAGGGCAGCGAGTTCTCGGTGACCGTGCGCAAGGGCGAGGTGGAGACGCTCACCGAGGCAGGGAGCAAGGCGCTCGGCATCCGCGTCTTCGTCGGCCGGCGCACGGCCTCCTCGCACACCTCGGACTTCTCCTGGCCCACGCTGCAGCACCTGGTCGAGGAGACGGTCGGCATGGCGCGCGCCACCGGCGAGGACCCCGCTGCCGGGCTCCCCGACGAGATCGTCCCGCCGGAGGAGGTCGAGCTCGGGATGTTCGATGCCTCGGCCCTCGAGCTGCCGACGCAGGAGCGGATCGACCGCGCCCGCCGCGCCGAGGCGGTCGCCCTGCAGACGCCGGGCATCGTCAACTCGCAGGGGGCCTCCTGGGGCCAGGGCGAAGGCCGCGTGGTCCTGGCGAACACCATGGGGTTCCTCGGCTGCTACCGCAGCACCTCGGTGTCGCTCTCCGTGGTGCCGCAGGCCGAGCGCGACGGGCAGATGGAGCGCGACTACTGGTACACCAGCGGCCGCGGCCTCGCCGACCTGGAGCCGCCGGAGCAGGTCGGACGCACCGCCGCGCAGCGCACGCTGCGGCGGCTGGGGGCGCGGCAGGTGCCGACGGCCGAGGTGCCGGTCGTCTTCGACCCCGAGACCGCGGCGGAGCTGCTGGGCACGCTCTTTTCCGCCATCTCGGGCTACGCCGTCTTCCGCGCCGCCACCTTCCTGGGCGACCAGCTGGGCCAGGCGGTCGCCTCGCCGCTGCTGACGGTGGTGGACGACGGCCGGCGCCTGCGCGGCCTCGGCTCGCGGCCCTTCGACGGCGAGGGCCTGCCCACGCGTCGCAACGTGCCGGTCGAAGGTGGCGTGCTCCGGCACTGGCTGTGCGACAGCTACTCGGCGCGGAAGATCGGCGCGAGGCCCACCGGCTCGGCCCGGCGCGGCGTCGGCGGCGGCCCCTCGGTGGGAGCGGGCAACCTCTGCTTCGAGCCCGGCGCCTCGAAGCCGGAGGCGATCGTCGGCGAGGTCGAGCGCGGGCTCTACGTCACCGACCTCATCGGCTTCGGCGTGAACGTGGTCACGGGCGACTACTCGCAGGGCGCCGTCGGCCACTGGATCGAGAAGGGACGGCTGGTCCACCCGGTCCACGAGGTCACCATCGCCGGCAACCTGAGGCAGATGCTGAAGGACGTCGACGCCGTGGGTGACGACCTCGTCTTCCGCGGCAGCTCCGCCTCGCCCACCCTGCGCGTCCGCAGGATGACCGTCAGCGGGAGCTGAGCCGGGGCCGCAGCGCCTTGTAGGGCCCGTAGTCGCCCGCCGGCTGGTAGCGGCTGGCCAGGCAGTCTCCGAAGCCGGGGATCTCCCACATGCGGTGCTCCACGATCACCAGCGGGAAGCGGCCACGCTGGCAGTCGGCGGTGAGCCGGTCGGTCGAGAGCAGACCCTCGCGGGCGATCAGGAACACGCCGAAGGGCTCGAGCAGCACCGGACGGTCGTTCACCACCAGCAGGCTCAGGTTCTCCGAGAGCACGTCGCCCGGGGTTTCGCGAATCAGGCGGACGAGCGCCGGGAACTCACGGGCCTTTTCCGGCGCGCGCAGCGCCTGCGGCAGACGGTCCAGGGACGGGTAGGCATGGCGGGCGACCGCGCCGGCGAGGAGCAGCGCGGCCCACCGCCACCGCCAAACCCGCGGCCGGCGGTCGGCGAGCGCGCGCAGCGCGAAGCCCGCGAGCAGGAGCGTGGCCGCCCAGGGCTCGAGGAAGTAGTTCTGGGCCGCGCCGGCCTTGGCGATGGTGGCGAGGTTCGCCAGGTTCAGCAGGAAGTAGACGAGGAGAACCCGTCCGGCGCCCAGCGCGAACGCGCCCGGCACGGCGACGAGCGCCGCGAGGATCGCCACCAGCAGGGGGGAGGCGATGACGCCGAGGTGCAGGTAGGCGAGGCCCATCCGCCCGGGTTCATAGATCGCCGCCGCGGTGTAGGGGACGAGGTGCCGCCAGGCCTCGCCCTGCGTCGCCAGCACCAGCAGGCCGAAGAGCGCCGCCAGCGGCAGCGCGTAGGCCAGGGCGGCGCGGCCCAGCCGGCGGTCCCGCGCCAGCAGCAGGTCGACGGCCAGGGCAGCCGGCGCGAGCACCGCGTTCTGCTTGGTGAAGAAGGCGAGCCAGAACAGCAGGAGCGCGGGCCAGGCGCGGGCGGTGGGCCCGTGCCGCAGCACCACCGCCAGGCCGGCCAGCGAGAACAGGATCGCCGTCGTGTCCACCCGGCCCAGGGCGGCCCAGGTGGTGACGAACCAGGGCACGGCGAAGACGGCGGCCAGGGCGAGGGCGGTGGCCGCGTCCCGGAGCAGCCGGCGGAGCAGCAGGAAGAGGACGACGAGGATCCCGATCGTGGCCAGCAGGCCCAGCAGGCGCGGGAAGGCGAGCGACGGCCCGAAGGCCTTCTGACCCGCCGCCACCGCCGCGACGAACACCGGCGGGTAGTTGGCGACCAGGTACGGGTAGTCGTGCAGCCTCGGGAAGTAGCTGCCGCGCTCGGCCAGCAGCTGCGCCATGCCCAGCACGCAGCCCTCGCCGTAGTCACGGCTCCAGGGCGAGCGCGCGGTCAGCCAGGCGTAGCGGACGAACACCCACAGGCCGTGGGCGAGGACGGCCGCGAGCAGGACCGCCGCCAGGCGGCGCAGGGGAGAGCCCGCCTTACTTCTTGGCGCCGCCGAGCTTGCGGATGTAGCCGACCAGGGCCTTGATGTCCTGGGGCGAGAGCTGCCTCTCGAAGGACGCCATCATGGTGCCCTTCTTGCCCTCCCGGATCGTCTTCTCGATCTGGGCGTCGGGCGTCTGCTTCTGCCAGGTGGGATCGGTGAAGTTGCGCACCCCCTGCTTGGCGAAGACGGGAGTCGGCTGGCCGTCCTTGCCGTGGCACGGCGCGCAGCTCCTGGCGAAGACCTGGGCCACGTCCTCGGCGAGTGCGGGGCGGGCCGCCGCCGTCACGGCGAGCGCGGTCAGCAGGGCGAGGACGGTTCGCAGCGGGCTCATGGGGCCACCTCCGGTGGAACCCATTCTAGGCTGAGCCCGGCGGGGGATCACAGCTCTAGCGCGCCGCCTTCACCTCGGTCCACAGGCGGTCGTAGAGGACGGTCGCGCTGCCGATGTCGCGCAGCAGCTCGGTCCGCGCCAGGGTGTCGCGCGCCGGGAAGATGGCCGGGTTGCGGCGCACGTCGGGCGGCAGCAGCTCGTAGGCCGCGCGGTTCGGTGAGGTGTAGCGCATGGTCCGGCAGATCTCCGCCGCCACCCTGGCCTCCATCACGAAGTCGAGGAAGGCGTGGGCCAGGGCGACGTGCGCGGCGCGCCTGGGGATGGCCAACGTGTCGACGAAGGCGGTCCCGCCCTCCTTCGGCACCACGTAGCCGAGGTCGGGGTCGAGGTCGAGCACGCGGGCGAAGTCGCCGTTCCAGCCCTGCGCCAGCCAGACCTCGCCCGCCAGCAGCGCGTCCTTGAAGTTGGCCGAGTCGTAGGCCCGCACCAGCGGCTTCTGCTGGAGCAGCAGCTGCTGCGCCCCCCGCACGACCGCCTCGTCGGTGGTGTTGACGCTGCGGCCGAGCCGCCTCAGCGCGGCTCCCAGCGTCTCGCGGGCGTCGTCGAGCATCAGGATGCGCCCCTTGAAGCGCGGGTCCCACAGGGCCGCCCAGGAGTCGACCACGCCCACGCGGCTCCTGCGGTAGCCGATCCCGCAGGTCCCGGCGAAATAGGGAACGCTGAAGCGGTTCTCGGGATCGAAGTCGCGGTGGAGGTACAGCGGGTCGACGTTGGCGAGGTGGGGCAGCTTCGCGTGGTCGAGCGGCTCCAGCAGGTCCTGCGCGCGCAGGATCTCGACGGCGTAGTTGGATGGGCAGATGACGTCGTAGCCGGCGTTGCCGGCCTGGACCTTGGCCAGCAGCGCCTCGATCGAGTCGTAGAGGTCCACGTTCACCCGCACGCCCTCACGCACCTCGAAGGTCTTCACCGTCTCCGGAGGCAGGTAGCCCGACCAGATGTAGACGCTGAGCACGCGGTCGGCCCGCGCGGGGTGGCCGACCAGCAGGAACGGCGCCGACAGCAGGGCGAAGCCCAGCACCGCGGGGACGGCGGCGACGCGGGCACGGCCTCCCTGCTGCACGCGCCAGGCGGCGAGCAGGAGGAGCGCGGTGGCCAGCAGAAGGAGCGTGGAGACGGCGTTGATCTCGGGGGAGATGCCGCTGCGGACCATCGAGTAGATCTGCAGCGGCAGGGTGGTGGCACCGGTGCCGGCGACGAAGGAGGTGATCACGTAGTCGTCGATCGAGAGCGCGAACACCAGCAGGGCCGCCGCCATCACCCCGGGAGCGATCCCCGGCAGGGTCACCCGCCAGAAGGTGCGCCAGGGAGAGGCGCCCAGGTCCATCGCCGCCTCTTCCAGCGTGCGGTCGAAGCCGGCGAGACGCGCCCGGACCACCACCACGGCGTAGGAGACGGAGAAGGCGACGTGGGCGAGGATCACCGTCAGGAAGCCCAGGCGCAGGCCCAGGGCCGCGAAGAGGAGCAGCAGCGACGCGGCCATCGTGATCTCCGGGACCACCATGGGCAGCATCACCAGGGTGTCGAAGGCGGGCTGCGCGCGGAAGCGCCGACGGCGGGGGGCGAGCGCGGCGGCGGTGCCGATCGCCGTCGCCAGCGTGGTGGCCGCGAACGCCACCAGCAGGCTGTTGCGCAGGGCGCCCAGCACCTGGGTGTCGCCGAGCAGCCGGGCGTACCACTCGAGGGTGAACCCGCGCCAGCTGGCGGTCAGCCGCTCGCGGTTGAAGGAGAAGGCCGCCAGCACCACCAGCGGCGCGTAGAGGAAGAGGTAGACGGCGCCGCTCCAGGCGCCGAGGAGCCGCGAGCGGGCGCTGCCGCTCACCCGGGCAGCTCCCCCGCCGCGCGCAGCGGGCGGCGGAAGGCCCACAGCAGGGCCAGGACCACGACCGTCAGCAGGAAGGACACGGCCGAGCCGAACGGCATGTCGCGGGCGACGGCGAACTGGCTCTGCACCAGGTTGCCCGCGTAGACGGACCGGCTGCCACCCAGGAGATCGGGCGCCAGGAACGCCCCCAGGGAGGGTATGAAGACGAGCAGGCAGCCGGCGGCGATGCCCGGCGCGGCCAGCGGGACGGTGACGCGCCACAGCCGCCGCCAGGGTCTCGCCCCCAGGTCGGCGGCCGCTTCCAGCAGGCTGGGGTCCAGCTTCTCCAACGAGGCGTAGAGCGGCAGGATCATGAACGGCAGCTCTCCGTAGAGCTGGCCGAGCATCACGGCGAAGTCGTTGTAGAGGAGCGGCAGCGCCGGCAGGCCCAGCGCCTGCAGCGCCTGGTTGACGAGCCCTTCCTGGCGCAGGAGGAACATCCAGGCGTAGAGGCGGACCAGGAAGCTGGTCCAGAAGGGCAGGACCACCAGCACCACCAGCGCGTGGCGGAGGCGCCTGGCCGTGCGCACGGCCAGCCAGTAGGCGACCGGCCAGCCCGCGAGCAGGCAGACGAGCGTGGTGGCGAAGGCGAGCCAGACGCTGCGCGCCAGGATGCGCAGGTAGGCCGGTTCGACCGCGCGCAGGTAGTTGGCCAGCGTCCACGCGTGCACCAGGCCGCCGTACGCCGAGCGCTGCCAGAAGGACGCGACCAGCAGCACGGCCTGGGGGAGGACGAAGAGGACGAGCAGCACGGCGAGCGCCGGCAGCAGCAGCAGCGCCGCGGAGCGGGAGCGGCTCACGGATCCAGGCGCAGCACGGCCTCGGGCCGGAAGCGGACGCTCACCGGCTCGCCGCGGCGGCGCTCGCGGCCGCTGGCCGCGCTCTCGGCCACCCTCAGCAGCGCGGGGCCGACCCGCACCTGCCATTCGGTGCGATCGCCCAGGTAGATCTCGTCCTCCAGCGTGCCAGAGACGACGTTCTCGCCGCGCTCGCCCTCGAGCGACAGCCGCTCGGGCCGCAGCCCGACGATCGCGGAGCCGCCGGCGCGGAAGCCGCCGTCGTCGATGCCATCGAAGGCCTGACCGTCGCCGGTGCGCAGCCGCGCCCGGCCTTCGCCGACCGACTCGACGGCGACCTCCAGGATGTTGCGGACGCCGAGGAAGTCGGCGGTGAAGCGGCTGCGCGGACGCTGGTAGAGGGCCTCGGTGCGATCGACCTGCTCGAGCCGGCCCTGGTTCATCACCGCGATGCGATCGCTCATCACCAGGGCCTCGTCCTGGTCGTGGGTGACGAACAGGAACGTGGTCTGCAGCCGCTCCTGCAGGTTCTTCACTTCGAGCTGCATCTGCTGGCGCAGCTTGACGTCGAGGGCGGCCATCGGCTCGTCGAGCAGCAGCACCTCGGGCTCCAGCACCAGCGCCCGGGCCAGCGCCACCCGCTGCCGCTGGCCGCCGGAGAGCTGGTCGGGGCGGCGGTGGCCGAGGTCCGAGAGGCGCACCGTCTCCAGCGCCCCCGCCACACGGGCGTCGAGCTGGCGGCGGGAGAGCCGCCGGGCCTCCAGGCCGAAGGCGACGTTCCCGGCGACCGTGCGGTGCGGGAAGAGCGCGTAGTGCTGGAAGACGGTGTTGACGGGCCGCTCGTAGGGCGGCAGGCCCGAGACGTCCCGCCCGGAGATGAGGATGCGGCCGGAGTCGGGCGCCTCGAAGCCGGCGATCAGGCGCAGCAGCGTGGTCTTGCCGCAGCCCGAGGGCCCGAGCAGCGTCAGGAACTCGCCCGGCTGGACGTCGAGGCTCACCCCGTCGAGGGCCGTGACCTCGCCGTAGCTCTTGCGGACCGCCTCGATCCGGACCGCTCCGCGCATGGGCTCCAGGTCCTGCTTCTTAACATCATTCGCTGCCGAAAGGCTCGGCCGACCTGGCGCGGCTAGCCCAGCTTCGGCGGCAGCTCCCGCAGGGGGCCCATCCACTCCAGCATGCGATCGATGTCGCGGTGGAGCTGGTAGCTCTTCCTGACGTCCGCGATCTTCGCGCCGCGCACGTCGATGTGGGCGAGGTCGTACTCGCCGAGGCCCATCTGGCCGCAGTAGCCGAGGTAGCCGACCCACTCGGGGTTGATCCCCATGCACTCGAGCCCGACGCGGTCGGCGGCGATGTAGTCGGTGGAGGCGATGGCCAGCCGCGACGGCACCGGCAGGCCGGAGTTGGGGCCGTTGCCCTCCATGCCCTCGAAGCCGTCGATCACCGTGGCGCCCCAGAAGGGCCGCATCCGCTGCGCCGTCAGCATGATGTTGTAGTGCATCTGCCGGATGCCCACGTGGTAGCGGCGCTTGTCGCTCCAGCGCGCGCTCTCCTTCGGTCCGCTGCGCAGCGGAGCCCCCAGGGCCATGTTCTTGACCGAGAGCGTCGCCACCACCGCGTTGTGGGTCTTCATCTGCGTCGAGCAGATGACGTAGGCGTCGGGGTCGAGCAGCCGCGCCGCCAGCCGCACCGGCTGCAGGTGGAGGTTGTCGTCGAGGATCTGCAGGGTCTGGTAGCGGCCCTCGTCGTTGAGGTCCACCAGCGTCACCTTGCGCTCGGGGTGCTCGGCCGGCACCCGTGTGTAGCCGAAGTGCTCGTAGCCCTGGAAGGTGCTGGAGGCCGAGGACTCGGCGATCACCACCTCGCCCTTGAAGTGCCTGGCCAGGAAGTCGAGGATCCCGTGCAGCGCGTCCGCGTGGGTGGCGGCCAGCGGCTGGATCAGCGAGACCACGTTCGGCTTGACGACCACGTACTTCTTCTGGCGCAGCACCGGCAGGATCTCGCCCTCGATCGCGGCCAGGGCCTCGGCCACGTTCTGGCGGCGGTCCTCGCCGTGGACGAGCGCCACCGCGCTGCGCGCGGCGGCCGGCGCCGCGGCCGAGACCGCCGGCCCGGACGAGGCCGCCTGCGCCCGCAGCAGCCGCGGCGCCGCCAGCACCACCCCCGCCATCCCGCCGCCCACACCGAGGAACCTCCGACGCGACACGCTCATGCACCCGCCTCCGACGCCTTATACTGCGTGACCGCCATGACGACCCTTCTCGCTCTCTTCCTGCTCGCCCAGCCGGCCCCGGCCGGCTTTCCCGTTCCCGACTGCACGCTCGTCCCCGGCTGGAGCCAGCAGGGCGAGGCACGCAGCTTCGACACCGAGACGCTCTTCGACTACATGGACGGCAACTCCGAGGGGTACTTCGCCTACGGCTTCACCCTGATGCGGGGCGTCACCTGCGTGAACCCGGCCGGCGACCAGCTGGTGCTGGACGTCTCCGCCATGGGCGACCCCGACCGCGCCTGGGGCTTCTTCGTGGCCAACCGCGACCTGCGCTCGCCGATCGAGGCGATCGGCTCTGCCGGCCAGGTGCTGGCTCGCAAGGCGACCTTCGCCAAGGGCACCTACTACGTGGAGATCGCAGCCAGCCCGGACAAGGACCACCGACCGGCGCTGCGCGCCTTCGTCGAGGCCATGCTGAAGAGGGTGCCCGGCGAGGCGCACGTGCCGGCAGCGGTCGCCCTCTTCCCGACCGAGGGCCTGGAGAAGGACTCGGTGCGGCTGGTCCCGGAGAGCGTGCTGGGCCTGCGCGTGCTGAAGGCCGGCTTCATCTCCCAGTACCCGGCGGGCCGGGCGCTGCTGGTGCCGGAGACGGACGCCCAGGCGGCCCAGGCCACCTTCGGCAGGCTGCGGGAGCGCTTCCCCGCGGCCAGGGCCGAGGGCGGCCTGGGGGACGAGGCCTTCAGCGCGACGGACCCGTACCTGGGCGGGCTGCTGCTGTTCCGCAAGGGGCGAAACCTCGCCGGCGTCGCCAACGTCCCGGCGGGCCAGGACCCGCGCCCCCTGGCCCAGGCCCTGGCCGCCCGCCTGCCCTAGCGACACGACTGGCTCAGGCGAAGAGCTGCTGGGCCCGGGCCAGCCGCCGCGCGACCGCCACGCCCTGCGGGCAGCGGACCGGGCAGCTGGCGCAGTCCTCGCAACGCACCGAGCGCTGCGCTGCCGGCAGCGACAGGAAGTGCTCGCGGCCGAGAGCGAACTGCCCGTACCCGTCGGCGTAGGTCAGGAAGCGCAGCAGGTCGGCGACCGCGAGTCCCTTGGGGCAGGCCCCCTCGCACTGGCCGCACATCGAGCAGTAATCGTGGCGGATCTCCTCGAAGCGCGCGGAGAGGACCTTCTCGTCGGCCGGCGTCCAGGGCTCGGCCATGGCCCGCAGGTTCTCGTCGAGCTGCGCCATGTCGGTGATGCTGGGGATGGTGGCGTTGACGTGGGGCGAGCGCAGCACCCACTTGAGCGCCGAGAGCATCCCGCCGGCCTCCGCCAGCTTCTTGCGCTGCGCGGCCGCCTCTGGCCCGCGGCCGCCGGCCATCACCTTCATGGCCACCACGCCCACCCCGGCGTCGTGGAGCTGCTGCAGCAGAGCGTCGTTGCGGGGGCCCATGGTGAAGTTCTGGGTCATCAGCACCACGTCGAGCTTCTTCGCGATTGCCGCCGGGATCACCTCGGCGTGGCCCGCGTGCAGGCTCACCCCGGCGAAGCGGATCTTGCCCTGCTGCTTGGCGATCTGCTGCGCCTCGAGCAGGTCGTCGTGCAGCTCGCTGGCCTTGCTCTTCCCGTGCAGGTACCAGATGTCGACGTGGTCGGTGCCGAGCTGCTTCAGGCTCTCGTCCAGCTGCTGCAGCACGTCGGCCTTCGCCTCGCCGCCGCTCTTCGTCGAGATGTAGACCTGGTCCCGGCGGCCCTTGAGCGCCGCCCCCACCAGCCGCTCGTTGTTGCCGCCCTGGTAGACACGGGCGGTGTCGAAGAGGTTCACGCCCAGGTCGGCGGCGCGCTCGATCACGCTCTGGTCCGAGGTGATCATGCAGCCGAAGGCGACCTCGGAGACCTCGAGCCCGGTCCTGCCGAGGGTCCGCTTGCGGATGACCGGCGCCTTCGTGGCGGCGCCCGCGCCCGCCGGCGCGGTGGTCGTGGCCTGGGGGACGAGCGTTCCGGCCTCGGCAACGACGGGCAGCGCCAGACCGGCGACGATGAACTCGCGACGGCTGCGGGACGTGGGCATGGGCGGAATCCTCCTGGCGATCGGCTCAGTCTGCGTTTTCCCGCCGCCGGACGCCATGGATCGTTCGATCCAATTGGCGCTTCGGTTCTGTTAGCGCGCTCGGCGACCATCCGGCACCCACGTCCGTCGCTTCCGTGCGACGATTCGCGCTCATGCACGGCGCGGGCGCCGGGCAGGCGCCGTCGGAGCGCGTGGCGATCGCACCCGTGACGGGCGCGGGCCGTCTGCTCTCGCTCGACCTGCTGCGCGGCCTGGTGGTGCTGCTGATGCTGTTCGTGAACCAGGCCGACTCCGTCGAGGGCGTTTCGCAGTTCCTGCGCCACGCCCCTGAGGATGCGGACGCCGTCACGCTCGCCGACCTCGTGCTGCCCGCCTTCCTGTTCATGGTCGGCATGTCGATCCCCTTCGCCGTGGGAGCGCGCCGCGAGCGCGAAGGTGCCCGGGCGGCGCTGCGTCACGTCGCCGAACGGGGAGCGGCGCTCCTGGTCATGGGCGTCCTGATGGTGAACGCCGACCTCGCCGCCGAGGACGGGCCGCTCTCGCCCGCCGCCTGGGGCGCTCTGGCCGTGATCGCCGCCATGCTGGTGTGGCAGGCGCGACCGAGGGACCCGGCGCGCGTGGCGGCCTGGCACGCGGCGCGCGCCGTCGGCATCGCCCTGATGGTGGTGCTGGCGTTCCTGTATCGTGGCACCGGGACCAGCGGCCTGCTGCAGATCCGGCCGCACTGGTGGGGCATCCTCGGCATCGTCGGCTGGGCGTATCTGACCGCGTCGCTCCTGTACCTCTGGGTCGGCGAACGCCCGGTCGTGCTGCTGGCCCTCGTCGCCGTGCTGAACGGCCTCTACTACCTCGAGGCACCGGCGCGGGCGGTCGGTTGGCCGGAGTGGATCGGCCTCGGCAGCCTGGTGGGGTCGCAGGGCGCGGTCGCGCTCTCGGGTGCGGCGCTCGGGGTGATGGCGGTGCGCCATCTCCGTGCGGGCGGCTCGGCCTGGGCCCTCGCTGCGCGCGGGCTGGGCCTGGGGATGGCGTTGCTCGTCGCCGGCCTGGCTCTGCACCATGCCCGGCCGCTCGACCCCGCCTTCCAGTACAGCAAGGAGAACGCGACGCCGCCCTGGGGCCTCGTCTCCGCCGCCACCACCGCCATCGCCTGGGTCGCCTTCTTCGCCGCCGCGGACGGGGCCGGCTGGCGGCGCTGGCCGCCCCTGCTGCGTATCGCCGGTACCTACGCGCTGCTCACCTACCTGCTGGAGCCGCTGGTGCTGGCGCTGCTGGCGGCGAGCGCGGTCCTCTTCGGGTGCAATCCCTGGACCTGGCTGGTGGGCAGCAGCACCGCCTCGGGGCTGGTGGCGGCGGCGCTGTTCGCCTGCGTGCTGGCCCGGCTGGCCGGCCTGCTGGCCCGCGCCGGGGTGCGCCTGCAGCTCTGACCGGCGCGGGCTCGCTAGAAGACCCGCCGCTTCAGGCGCTCGACGGTGAACTTGGCGGTCTCGGCCACCGCCATCACCGTCATCACCCCGGCCTGCACCGGGTCGCTCACCACCAGGTCGGCGGCCTCGGGGACGCTGCCGGCCATGTTGAGGCTCACCACCAGGAGACCGCGCGCGCGCACCTCGCGCACCGCCTTCTCGATGTCGCCCCCCATCAGCGCCCCCGCCAGCACCAGGGCGCGGGCTCGCGGCAGCCTCACCACCGCCCGCACCGCCTCGGCGAGAGGCTTCTCGCCCACCAGCGGAATGGTGTCGACCGAGATGTGCTCGCCGCGGATGTTGTGGCGGTCGGCCTCCGAGATGGCCCCGATCGCCACCTGCCCCACCTGCGCGCCGCCGCCCATGATGATGATCCGCTTGCCGTAGATGCGCTGGAAGGTCTCGACCACCTCCAGCTCGAGCACCGCCTCGACAGACCGCGTCTCGGAGACGAGCGCCTCCGCGGCGGCGTCCTCCGGCATCTGGATCTCGAAGTACACCCGGCTCTGCTCCGCCGAGCGCTCCACGATCTCGACCGAGGTGATGTCCCCCTGGTGGCGCGCGATCACGCCGGTGAGCTGGTGCAGGACGCCGGTGCCGCTCCGCGCCCGGATGAGCAGGCCGAGGGTGCGCTCGCGCATGGCGGATCTTCTCCCAGAAACGCGACGGCCGGCGCCTCAGACGCCGGCCGTCTGCGCGTCGGTCGGGGAAAGCCTACTTGGCCTTCTTGTCGTGCACCTTGGTGAGCATGTCGTCCTTGAAGTCGGCGGCCTTGTGGCACTTGGCGGTGCAGCTCGCCTTGGCCGGCTTCTCGATGAGACCGGCGGCCTGGCGCTTGGCCGGGTCCTTCATCACAGCCATCGTCCAGTAATCGCCGCCGTTGCCGTGGCAGGTTTCGCACTCCGTCGGCGGCTTGGCGGCGGCGTGCTTGGTCTTCGACCAGGACTCGAACTCGACCTTGTGGCACATCTTGCACTTGGCGACGCCGACCGCCGCGTGGTCGGCAGCGCCGGCGAAGCCGCCCAGGGCCACGACCGCGAAGGCGGCGACTCCCAGCAGCGCGACGAGCTTCTTCATCAGCAGGCTCCTATCGGGTTGAGCAGACACGTCAGGACGCTGGAGTCTCCGGAATCCCCCATCACGCGTCAATGACTCATTTGTTTCAAGGGGTGCGGTCGGCCATTCAGCGGAGCCGGCGGGACACAGAGGCTCTCCCTCCGCGCTGTCGCGGCGCCCAGCCGCTCAGGCTCGTGCAGGCCGCGGACATCGACCGCGTGCTCTTGCGCCCGCGGCGCCCGGCGAGCTGCGTGGCGAGGCGCGCAGGACCACGAGCGTCTTGCGGCTGGCCGTCTCGGGGCCCGTGTTCGTCGAGACCGGCGGCGCTCTGGCCCCGCTCCCGCCGTCGCGGCCGCGTCGGCTAGACTGCGCGGATGGCGTCCCCTGCGCAACCGGAGCGGGCGGCGAGCGTCTTCGCACGGCACCCTCGGGTGACGCTGGCGGCTCTGGTGCTGGGCCTGCTCGTGGCCACCGACTTCGCCTTCACCGCCGGCTACCAGAGGCTGTCGAGACGGCTCCCCCGCGGCGAGCCTCGGCTGCGCGTGCGCTCCGAGGTGTTCCACCACACCTTCGCGCCCAGGGTCAGCCTCACCGCGGAGCGCTGGGGGCCGCGCGCCTGCCCGTATCGAACCAACTCGCTGGGCTTCCGCGACGCCGTGGTGCGCGAGGTCCCGCTGGTCGGCTCCGGCCGGCGGATCCTGTTCATGGGCGACTCGTTCACCGAGGGCGTCGGCGTGCCCTGGGAGCAGACGTTCGTGGGGCTGACCGCGGCGGCGCTGCGGCCGCAGGGCGCGGAGGTCTTGAACGGCGCCGTCTCCCTCTACTCGCCGACCATCTACGAGCGCAAGACGCGCTGGCTCCTCGAGGACGTGGGCCTGCGTTTCGACGAGCTGGTGGTGTTCATCGACATCTCGGACATCCTCGACGAGACCGCCTACCGCCTCGACTCCGACGACCACGTGGTGCTCACCGGCCTGGTGCGCCGACGCGCCGAGCAGGCGGCCGAGCGCTGGGGCCGTGGCCGCGCGAGCGGGACCCTGCAGGCCGTCGGCCGCTTCCTGGACGGCCACACGCTGCTGCTGGCGCGAGGCTGGGACGCGGTCGCCGGGCGCCTGGAGCCGCTGCACTACGGCGCCGGCTGGACCTTCGACGCCTCCCTCATGGCCGAGTACGGCCAGGCCGGACTCGCCCGCGCCCGCGAGAGGATGGACGCCCTGGCCGCGCTCCTGGCCGGGCGCGGCATCCGGCTGACCGTCGCGGTCTACCCCTGGCCCGACCAGGTCCTGATGCGTGACCGCGCCTCGCTGCAGGCGCGGGTCTGGAGGGAGTGGGCCTCGGCCCACGGGGCGGCCTTCCTCGACTACTTCCCCGTGTTCATCACCGACGAGCCGCCGCAGGAGACCGTCCGGCGCTACTTCATCCCCGGCGACGTGCACTGGAACGAGGCCGGCCACCGCCTGGTGGCCGGTCCGCTCATCGCCCGCCTGTCGGCTTCAGCATCGCCTCCCGCGCGGCCCTGAACTCGGCGCCCGGCTTCCACTCCGGCCAGAGCGCCGCCTGCGCCACGTCGTAGCCCGCCCGCAGGTAGAGCGTCAGGTCCTCGACCGCGCCCGAGAGGTCCCAGTCCGGGCGGACCCGGTCGGAGGGCTTGTGGTAGTCGTGGGCGATGTACGCCTCGAGAACGCGGAGGCCGTAGTCGGCGGGCTTGCCGACGAACTCGACACCGCCTCCGGCGTGGACCGAGGGCACACCCTTGCGCGCCAGCGAGAAGTGGTCGGAGCGGTAGTAGGAGCCCTTCTCCGGGGTGGGGTCGGGCCTGACCACGCGTCCCTGGGCGGTGGCTGCCGCCGCCAGGACGTCGTCGAGCGTCGAGAGGCCCAGGCCCACGATGGTGAGGTCGCGGGTGCGGCCGTGGACGTTGAGCGCGTCGAGGTTGAAGTCGGCCAGCGTCCTCGCCAGCGGGTAGAGCGGGTGGTCGGCGTACCACTGGGACCCGAGCAGCCCCTGCTCCTCCGCGGTCACGAACAGGAACAGGATCGAGCGGCGCGGTCGCGGCCGGGCGCGGGCGAAGGCGCGCGCGATCTCCAGCTGCCCGGCGGTGCCCGAGGCGTTGTCGATGGCCCCCCGGTAGATGGTGTCGCCGTCCACGGCCGGGCCGATGCCGAAGTGGTCCCAGTGGCTGGTGTAGAGGACCCACTCGTCCTTCAGCTTCGGGTCGCTGCCCGCGAGCTTCGCCACCACGTTCGCCGAGGGGACCTGGCGGATGCGGTTGGCCAGGCGCACCGAGGCCGTGAGGCCGAGCTCCACCGGGCGGAACTCGCGGGTGGCCGCCTTCGCCTTGAGGGCGGCGAAGTCCTTCCCGGCCATGGCGAAGAGGGCCCTGGCCTGCTCGAGGGTGATCCAGCCCTCGACCGCGGAGCGGCCCTGGTTGCCGTCGGGCGTCTCCACGTCGAACTGCTCGACGGTCTTGCCCTGCACCACCGAGAAGGGATACCCGGCCGGCTCGGTCTCGTGCACGATCAGGACTCCGGCCGCGTGGGTCGCCGCCCCCATCTCGTACTTGTAGGTCCAGCGGCCGTAGTAGGTCATGGCGCGGCCGCCGAAGACGGCCGGGTCGAGCTGCCCGGGATGGGCGGGGTCCGATACCGGAGGGTCGCCGACGAGCACGACCATCGTCTTGCCCTCGAGGTCGACCCCCTTGTAGTCGTCCCACTGGAACTCGGGGGCCTTCACGCCGTAGCCGACGAAGACGAGCGGCGAGGCCTCGAGCGAGACGCTCTCGCTCACCCGCTTCGTCCAGGCGACGTAGTCGTCACGCCACCTCAGCGTACGGACCGTCTCCCCCAGGCGGAGCTCCAGCGGGGGCTGGCCCAGGACGGTGGTCCCCACCAGCGGCACCTTCTGCACCCAGCCGCCGTCGGGGTTGCCGGGCTCGAGCCCCATCTTCTGGAGCTGTGCCTTCAGGTAGTCGACGGTCAGCGTCTCGCCTCTGGTCCCGGGCCCGCGGCCCTCGAACTCGTCCGAGGCGAGGACCTTGGTGTGCTCGAGGACGGCGGCGCCGTCGATGGCGGGGAGCGGGACGGGCGGCGGTGCGGCGTGGAGGGCAGCCGCGAAGGCGACGGCGAACGGCGGGAGCAGAGCGAGCAGGCCGTGCTTCATGCCGCCATTATCTCGCGGGACTCCGCCGCGACCTGCGACCCGCGCGTCAGACCGGGGTGACGCCCTTCTTCAGGAGGATGTTGCCGTACTTGGCGGTCTCGCCGGTCATCACCACCGCGAAGGCCTTCCCGGCGCGCTCGTAGAAGGCGAAGCGTTCGACGCGGGCGATGGGCGGGGTCCCGGGCGCATGGCGGTCGATGGCGACACGGTAGGCCGCCTCGACCGCGGGGTCGAGGCGGTCGCCGGGAACCGCCTCCATCATCACGACCGGCGCGTCGACGTAGGGGTCCAGCTCGAAGAGCGGCAGGATCGCGTCGAGGAGGGCCGGGATGGGCAGGCCGTCGGCGCGGAGGACGGGGACGCCCAGCGAGTGGCCGGGGAAGTGTGCGTCGGCCAGCACGATCTCGTCGCCGTGGCCCATGCGGTAGAGGACGGCCAGCAGCTCTGGAGAGAGCAGCGGTGAGAGCCCCTTCAGCATCGGCCTAATCCTCCCGCCGCGGGCGGTACTTGACGACGTAGACGACGCCGATCACCAGCAGCAGCGCTCCCCACCAGACGCCGACGTGCAGGCTGGCCAGCTCCACCGCCGGCGGGTGGACGAGGCCGTAGAGGCCGGCACCCAGGATGAGCACGCCGTAGAGGGCGAGCAGAGCGCCGATGAAGAACCAGATGGGAATGCCGTGCCCGGGCATGGCGCCTCCTACCAGAAGATGACGTTGACCGCGACCAGCACCAGCGTGACGACCGTGGCCCACAGCGCCGGCCTCTGGTACCAGGGAGCCGGTCCTTCGTCCGGTCGTGGTGTCAGGCCGTAGACGAGGTTCCGCAGCTCGGCCTCCGGCTTCGGCCGGGTGAACAGGCTGACCAGCACGGTGACCACCACGCAGACGACCAGCGACCACCAGCCGCTGTACATGTTGACGGCCATGGGCTTGGCCTTGCGTGAGCGGGCGATGTACCGCGTGTGGTCGGGGTTGAAGCTCGCCGGCGCGAAGCGCTGCGAGACCTCGCTGACGGCGAGCCGCACACCGGGCCGCAGCACCACCTCCACCCCTTCGACGCCGAACCGCGCCGGACGGCCACCGACCGTGACCTGCGGGGCCAGCACCTGGACGGGGGTGGCACCCTGCGGCGTCGCCGTCGCCGGCGGCAGCGCCAGCGCCGTCGTGACCGGCGTTCCCTGCACGCTCACCGGCGCGGCGAAGACGGCGACGGCGACGTTCAGCGCCTCGACCCGGCCGCTGTCGACGACGACCCGCCGCAGCGCGCCCGTCTGCGCGTCCTTCTCCAGGGAGACCGTGCTGCCCTCGGCCAGCGTGACCTTCGGCTGCGGCCGGTAGCCCTCGGGGAAGGTGTGGACGTAGGTCCACATGCCGATCGAGGCCACGATCGCGGTGACGAAGCCCCAGAAGCCGCCGGCCGGGGTGGCGCGCTTCCACAGCATGCCCAGGATCACGGTCCCGAACAGCGGCACGATGAAGAAGAAGACCAGCACCTGCAGGAACTCGAGGATGTTCGAGAACCACAGCAGCGCGTAGGCGGCTGCGATCGAGATCAGCACACCCAGGATCGAGCACCAGCGGCCCATGGCCAGGTAGTGCCGGTCGTCGGCGTTCCGCCGGAACAGCGGCTTGTAGACGTCGTAGGTCCACACGGTGGCGAAGGCGCTGACGTTGCCGGCCATCCCCGACATGAAGCCGGCGATCATGGCGGTGACCCCGAGACCCAGCAGCCCCGGGCCCAGGTACCGCCCCATCAGCAGCGGCAGCACGTCGTTGAAGGTGTAGTGGGTGATGCGGGCCCGCGGGTCGCTCTCCGGCACCAGCACCAGCGGCGAGCCGTCGGAGGCGTAGAGGACGGCGAGGCCGAGGAGACCCGGCAGGGTGACGATGAGCGGGACGCACATCTTGAGCGCGGCCCCGATCAGCGTCCCGTTCTGGGCCGAGCGCAGGTCCTTGGCCACGATCACGCGCTGCACCTGCAGGAAGTCCGTGCACCAGTAGCCGAAGCTGACCGCGAGGCCCAGGCCGAACACCATGCCGAACCAGTCGATGCCCATGGGGTTGGAGTCGAAGGATCCGAGGTTCCGCCACAGGCTGGTGAAGTCGGCGTGCTGCACGGTGGGGTGGATGATCGGCGCGTTCCTCTGGATGGCGCGGATCATCCCGTTCCAGCCGCCCGCGGCGACCAGGCCCAGGATCGGCACCAGCAGCGTCCCCAGCCAGATCAGGAAGAACTGCAGCACCTCATTGAAGACGGCCGAGAGCAGCCCGCCCAGGGTGACGTAGACGGCCACCGTCAGCGAGGAGATCCAGATGCTCAGGTGGATGTCCCAGCCCAGCAGCAGGTTCAGGATCTTGGCCATCGCGAACATGCTGGCGCCGCTCACCATCACCGTCAGGAAGGTGAAGGAGATGCCGGCGACGCTGCGCGCCCCCTCGCCGTAGCGCAGCTGCAGGTAGCCCGGCACCGAGTGGGTGCGGCTGATGTAGTAGAACGGCATCATCACCACGGCCAGGAACAGGATGGCGGGGATGGCGCCGATCAGGTAGGCGTGCGCGCCCAGCATCCCGTACTGGTAGGCCATGGCCGACCAGCCCATGGTCTCCAGCGAGCTGAGGTTCGCGGAGATGAAGGACAGCCCCGCCACCCAGGCGGTCATCTGCCGCCCGGCCATGAAGAACTCCTCGCCGGTGGTGGCGAAGCGCCGCAGGTACACGCCGATCGCGATCACCGCCGCGAAGTAGACGGCGACGATCACGAAGTCGAGGGGGGTGAGGGTCAGCAGTCGGGTCATCGCCCGGCCGCCGCCTTCACCATGCCGCCGATCGCGAAGGCGACCGCGTGGTCGCAGGGCGCTCTCTCGGGCAGCACGATCTTCAGGCCGTCCGCGTCCTGGGTCCACTCGAGGCGGCCCTCGTGGCCGAGCAGGCGCACGTCGGTGACGCGCCCGGCGGCGGTGCCCAGCGCCCGGATGACCGGCGGCTTCTGCGGCCAGCCCAGGACGAACGCGTAGAGCGTGTCGCCCTTGGTGGTGAAACGCACGTCCTCGGCCGTGAAGGCGGCGTCCTCCTTGAACGCCCCGCCCTCGGCGCGCACCGGGCCCTCGCCGTAGGTCGTCCAGGGCCGGGTGCCGTAGATCGCCTCGCCGTTGATGGCGATCCAGTCGGCGAGCTGCGGGAGCATCTGCTCGACCTCGGGGTCGAGCGTCCCATCGGGCCTCTGCACGATGTTGATCAGCAGGTTGCCGTTCTTGCTGACGACGTCGACCAGCATGTGGATCACCCACCTCACCGGCCGGTACTTCCACTCGCGGTTGTAGAACCAGTCGCCGATCGAGGTGTCCGTCTGCCAGGGGTACGGGCTGATGCCCTTCTGCACGCCCCGCTCGAGGTCCTCCACCCACTTCCCGTTCGACGGCTGCTTGCAGGTGTAGACGACCTCGGGTCGGCCGCCATGGCGGGCCGCGGAGCTGTTGTAGAGGTGCGCGATCAGGCTGCGGCCGACGTCGTTCCCGAAGGGCACGCCGCCGTCCGTGTAGAGCAGGTCCGGCTGGTAGTGGTCGACCAGGTCCTGGATGCGCGCGAACCACTCGCGGTGCCAGGCGGGGTTGGTGCTGTACCAATCCTTGTCGCCCGCCGCCGCCGGCGGGTGATAGAGGTCCTGCCACCGCGGGTCGGCGCCGTCGTACGCCACCCCCGCCAGGGGGCCCGTCTTGTCCGAGCCGTGGCTCTCCTGCCACCAGGTGAAGCTCGCGCCCAGGTGCTCGGAGACACCGAAGGGCAGCCCTGCCGCCAGAGCCGTCTTCTGCCACTCGCCGACGACGTCGCGGTGCGGGCCCATCTGCACCGCGTTCCAGCGGTGGAAGGTCGAGTCCCAGAGGTCGAAGTTGTCGTGGTGCACGCCCATGCTGACGAAGTAGCGGGCGCCGGCCTTCTTGTAGAGGGCCATCAGCCGGGCCGGGTCCCACTTCTCGGCCTTCCACAGCGGGATGACGTCCTTCCAGCCGGACTTCGAGGGGTGGCCGTAGCGCTCGAGGTGGTCCTGGTACTGCTTGTGGCCCTGGCGGTACATGTGGCGCGCGTACCAGTCGCCGAACATGGGCACCGACTGCGGCCCCCAGTGCGCCCAGAAGCCGAGCTTGGCGTCGCGGAACCAGTCGGGGTAGCGGTACTGCGCGAGCGAGGCGTCGGTCGGGGCGAAGGGGCCCTTCGCGATCACCAGGGGCGCATCAACAGGAGGGAGCGGGGTGCGAGCAGCGGGAGGGGGCTCCGAGGCGAAAGAAACAACGGATGAGAGGAGGAGTGAAGCAACAACGACGGAACAACGGACGGACATCCGTCGGCGCGCACGACGGGCGCCTCCGAATTGCGGGGCGTCCCGCAATAGCGTCACTGCACGATTCGTCCGTCGATGTCCCATAGATCCTCCCAGCCCCGAGCCCCGGGCCACAGGAAAACCTGCCCCTTGATGAGACGGCAGTTGCGGTCGATGCCGGCGATCGTCTTCATGTCCGCATCGGTCAGCGGGGTGCTCACCGCCGCCTGCAGGTTGGCGAGGTAGTGCGCGCGGTTCACCGAGAACGGGATCACCACGTGCCCGCGCCCGATCCCCCACTTCAGGCAGACCACCACCGGGTGCACGCCCAGCCGCTCGGCGATGGCCACGATCACCGGGTCCTGGGTGTCGACGGTGTCCTCCGGCGTGCGGTCGCGCTCCGGACGCCCCGGCGAGCCGACGGGCGAGTAGCCGATGGGGACGAGCTCGTGCTCGACCACGTAGCGCAGCAGCGCCGGCTGCTGGAAGTGCGGGTGCAGCTCCATCTGGTTCGCGACCGGCCGGATCTCCGCGTCGCGCAGCAGCAGCTCCAGCTTGGCGACGGTCATGTTGGAGGTGCCGACGTGCCGCACCAGCCCGCGGCGGACGAGGGCCTCCATCTGCCTCCAGGTCCGCAGGTAGCTCTCGTGCACGTAGGGCCGGGCGTCGGGCGAGCGCGCGTTCACGTCGCAGCCCGGCGGGTGGTAGTTGGGGAAGGGCCAGTGCACGAGGTAGAGGTCGAGGTAGTCGAGCTGCAGGTCGCGCAGGCTCTGCTCGCAGGAAACGGCCACCTGGCCTTCGCCGTGCCTGTCGTTCCACAGCTTCGAGGTGATCCACAGCTCCTCGCGGCGGACACCCGACCGCCGGACGTCCTGCAGCGCCCGGCCGATCGCCGCCTCGTTGCCGTAGACGGAGGCGCAGTCGAAGTGGCGGTAGCCGACCTCGGCCGCGCCGCGGACGGCATCCGCCACCGTCTCGGCGTCCACCTGGTCGGAGCCGAAGGTGCCCAGGCCGACCACCGGGATCGAGGCACCCGAGCGCAGCCGCTTCCTGGGCACGAGGCCGGGATCGACCCCCGGAACGAGACCCTGCTGCCGCATGCGATCCCCCTATCGTTCGCCGGTCGGGACCGCTCCGGAGCGATCCCTATCCAGCACCTCCCGGATCTTGGCGGCGAGCGCAGCGGGAGTGAACGGCTTGGGAAGGAAGGCCGTGTCCGCGTCCAGCTCACCGTGGTGGACGATGGCGTTGCTGCTGTACCCGGACATGTAGAGGACCCTGACCTGCGGGCGCAGGGCCCTCACCTGGCCGGCGAGCTCGCGGCCACCCGGTCCGGGCATGACGACGTCGGTCAGCAGGAGGTGGATCTCCCCGGCGTGGTTTCGGCAGACCGCGAGGGCGTGGGCCGCGTCACCGGAGGCCAGCACCGAATACCCCTGGTCCAGCAGGACCTCGCGCGCCAGCTCGCGGACGCGCGCGTCATCTTCGACCAGAAGGACGGTCTCGCTGCCGCGGGTGCGGGCCGTCTGCGGCTCCGAAGGCAGGATCTGGTCGGGTGCCTCGACGACCGGAAGGTAGATCTTGAAGCAGGTCCCCCTGCCTGGCTCGCTGTACACCCAGATGTTGCCCCCGCTCTGCTTCACGATCCCGTAGACCATGGAGAGGCCCAGGCCCGTTCCCTGTCCGGGGCCCTTCGTGGTGTAGAACGGCTCGAAGATGTGCGCGAGGTGCTCCGCGTCGATCCCGACGCCGGTGTCGCTCACCGCCAGCAGCACGTGCGGCCCGCGCCGGGACGTCGGACGCCGGAGCACGTAGGCCTCGTCCAGCCAGGCGTTCGACGTCTCGAGCGTGAGCTTCCCGCCCCGGGGCATGGCGTCCCGGGCGTTGATCACCAGGTTCATGACGACCTGCTCGACCTGGCTCCGGTCCGCCCGCACCGAGCCGAGATCCGGCGACAGCACGGTGGTCATCTCCACGTCCTCGCCGATCAGACGTCGCAGCATCTTGTCAAGGTCCCGGACCAGCGTGTTGAGGTTGAAGACGGTGGGCAGCAGCACCTGGCGGCGGCTGAAGGCCAGCAGCTGGCTGGTGAGGGAAGCCGCCCGCGCCGCCGCCTCGTCGATGCGCTCGGCGTTGGCGCGCAGCTCGGGCGTCGGGGCGCGCTTGACGATGAGCTGGCCGTGACCGCGGATCACCGTCAGCAGGTTGTTGAAGTCGTGGGCGATCCCGCCGGCGAGCCGACCGATGGCCTCCATCTTCTGCGCCTGGCGGAGCTGGGCGCGGGACTCCTCCAGCCGGGCGGTGCGCTCCGCCACCTGCTCCTCCAGGTGCTCCTCGTGCTCACGGAGCTGCCGCTCCACCCGCTCGCGCTCGGCGATCTGGGTGCGCAGCTCCATCTGGATGCGATCCTGTCTCCGCTGGACGATGATGAGCCTCACGCTCGAGCAGCCGAAGGAGACCGCCACGATGGTCAGGGCGACCGCGGGCACCTCGCGCAGGATGCCCAGGGACAACAGCAGCACCAGGAACGCGAACAGGGTGGGGAACAGACGGCTGCGGGCGAGGTCGCCGGTCTGGATGCCGGTGCTGGAGGCCTCGATGGCGGCCTCGTCCCAGGTGACCGCGATCACGATCGGCGCGATGGCCAGCAGGGTCCAGACCAGCTCGTACCACGAGCCGTTCGGCAGGGTCGTGCCGAGGTAGTTGTAGTAGAAGTCCCCGGCGCCGGCGAAGAGGAGGAAGAGCCCGACTCGGCCGAAGAGGGCACGCACGGTAGGCGAGTTGCTGAGCGCGGCCCGCAGCAGGAAGGTCCCCGCCATCACGCCGTCGTAGATCAGGGTGCCGGCCCAGGTCGCGCGCAGCCAGCTGTGGGCGAACGGCGAGGCGGGTGTCGGGTGCGTCGGCAGGTAGTGGAAGAAGAGGTAGATGACGATCCAGAGCAGGACGGCCTGGGCGAAATCCAGCAGGTGGATCCGGTCGAAGCGGCGGGGTTCGAGGTCGGGTTCCAGGAACAGGGTCAGGCTGACGGGTCCGAACCAGAAGACGGAGATGGCGTCGGCCAGATCGGCGAGCGAAGGAGAGGGGGTGATGGCTTCCGCGTAGACGGTGCAGAGCGTGCCGATGCTGAAGAGCACGGATGACAAGGCGGCGAGCGACCAGAAGGACCGGGCCAGGGACCGCGAAGCTCGCGCGGCGCGCAGGTAGACGCGCACGGCCAGCAGGTAGATGGCGACCTCGACGAGGTCGGCCAGCGCGGGTCCGGGGCTCCTGGGGCCCAGGAAGGCCAGCACGCAGAGCTGCGCCAGGAAGAGGAGCGCCACCGCGGCCATCCAGGGCCTCCAGGCGGCCCGCCTCTCGTTCACCGCACCTCCTCGTCGAAGACGACCGCCACCTTGCCGCAGCGGCCGCTCGCCATCAGCGCGTACGCCTCCGACGCGCGGTCGAGGGTGAAGCGGTGCGTCACCAGCCGGTCCGGGTGCAGACGCCAGCGCACCAGCCGCTCGACCAGCTCCTCCATCCGCCAGATGCTGGTCACCCAGGAGCCGTAGATCGTCTTCTGGTCGTGGATGATGTCGGGCGAGGGCTGGAAGGCCACCCCGCCGCCCTCGCCCAGGAAGCAGACGCGGCCCCACCGTCGGGTGGCCTGGATGGCCGCCAGCCGGGCTTCGGCGTTGGCCGAGCAGTCGAAGGCGCGCTCGACGCCGTTGCCGCCAGTCAGCCGTCTCACCTCGGCGACGTTGCCGGGGCCGGCAGGCAGGAGGGCGTCGCACAGGCCGAGCTTCTGCGCCAGCTCCAGCCGGTCCGCGACGACGTCGGTCCCGATCACCTGCCGCGCGCCCATGGCCCGCGCCAGCATGGCCGTGGCGAGGCCGACCGGGCCCAGGCCGGTGACCAGCACCGCGTCGTCGCCGCTGACGCCGACCTTCTCGATGCCCTCGTAGACGGTGCCGAAGCCGCAGGCGACCTGGGCGCCGTCCGAATAGCTGAGCTCGGCCGGCAGCGCGACCAGGTCCTTCTCTTCGGCGAGGATGTACTCGGCCATGCCGCCGTGCCGCTGCCAGCCGTAGGCGCGGCGCCAGGGGCTGGTGCAGGAGATCATGTAGCCGCGCCGGCAGTCGTTGCAGACCCCGCAGCCGGAGATGTGGTACACGATCACCCGGTCGCCTTCCGCGAACCGGCGGCAGCCGGGTCCCGCCGCCACCACCTGCCCGCACGGCTCGTGGCCGGCGATCGTGCCGGCCTGGTAGCCCTCCGGCCCCCGGCCCAGGTGCTCGTGGTAGATGCAGCGGATGTCGGAGCCGCAGATCGTCACCGACTTCGTGCGCAGCAGCAGCTCGCCGTGTCCCGGGGTCGGCACCTCGAACCGCCCCAGCTCCACCGTGCTGTTGCCCGGGAGGATCGCCCCCGTCATCGTCCGCGCCGCGCCCCGTGTCTCGCCGGTCATGGGGCGCATCCTACGCCCGTCTGGTACCCTCCGGCCGCAGGGGTCGGGTCCGACGCCTCGACGTCGGGGAGGGACGATGCTCTCGAGGTTCTCGACGGCTGCGCGGACGGGTGCCGTGGTCGTGGCCTGGTTGCTGCTGATGGCGGTGGCCCCGACCCGCGGCGGCGAACGGCCGGCGTTTCCGCTGAAGGTGGCGGCCAACGGCCGCACGCTGGTGGACGCGACCGGCGCGCCCTTCCTCCTCCACGGCGACACCCCCTGGTCGATCACCCACAACCTGCTGTTCGAGGAGGCCGTGCGCTACCTGGAGGACCGCAGGGCGCGCGGCTTCAACGCGTTGATGGTCTCGGTCCCCGACGCCTACGATCCCGACGGCAAGGCCACCTACCCGCCCGACCGCTACGGTCATCACCCGTTCGAGGCGGAGGAGGACTGGACGCGGCCGGTGGAGGCGTACTGGTCGCACGTGGACCGGGTCTTCCGCAAGGCAGGCGAGATGGGCTTCCTGCTGCTGGTGACGCCGGCGTACCTCGGCTGCTGCCAGGACGGCTACCTGGAGCAGCTGAAGCGGAACGGCCCGGAGAGGATGCGCGCGTACGGCCGCTGGATCGGCCGGCGCTACGCGGCGCTGCCCAACCTGGTCTGGGTCCACGGCGGGGACCGCAACCCCTACGGCGTCGAGGAGGAGGTCCGCGCGGTCGCGCGCGGGATCCGCGAGAGCGACCCCGTGCACCTGCACACGGCGCACTGGTCGTCGAACGGCTCGGCCCTCGACCACTTCGCGGACGAGGGCTGGCTCGACTTCAACGCCTCCTACACCTACGGACCCGTCGCCTGGCGCGTCCTCTACGACCGGGCGCGCCACCCGCAAGTGCCGACGTTCCTCATCGAGACCCACTACGAGGACGACTTCGGCAGGCGCACGGCGGAGGACGTCCGCTCCTACCCGTACCGCGCCCTCCTCTCCGGCGCCACCGGCCACCTCTTCGGCAACAAGCCGCTGTGGTACTGCGGCCGCGGCTGGGAGGAGGCGCTCGGCAAGCCGGGCTCGCGGTACATGAGCCACGCGCGGACGCTCTTCGAGTCGCGAGCCTGGTGGGAGCTGGTCCCGGACCTCGAGCACCGCTTCGTGGTCGACGGTCACGACGACCCCGGCGCCGACGACGGCGTGCAGGCGGCCGTCACTCCAGGGCGCGACACCTTGATCGCCTACCTGCCCCGGGCGCGCCCGCTCAAGATCGCGGCCGAGCGGCTGCGCGGCGCCCGTTTGCGTGGCTTCTGGTACGACCCGAGGACGGGCACCTCCACGGCCATCCCGCCCTTTGCCCGGGAGGCGGTGCGCGTGCTCGAGCCGCCGGCGCCGGGCGACTGGGTGCTGGTGCTCGACGACGCGGCGGCCGACCGGCCGGCGCCGGGCGTCCTCGCGCAGCCGCCGCACTAGAATCGAGGAGAACCCTGGAGGAAGCGATGGCCGAGACGCCGTCCACGATGCTGCAGCTCGGCACCAAGGCCCCGGACTTCGCGCTGCGCGACACCGACGGGCGCGAGGTCGCGCTCGCCGACTTCGCGGGCCGCCAGGCGCTGCTGGTGATGTTCATCTGCAACCACTGCCCGTTCGTCAAGCACGTGCAGGCGGAGCTGGCGCGGATCGGACGCGACTACCAGCCGCGCGGCGTGGCGGTGGTGGCGATCAGCAGCAACGACGTCGCCCGGTATCCCGAGGACGGACCGGCGGCGATGGCGCAGGAGAGGGAGCGGGCCGGCTACGGCTTCCCGTATCTCTTCGACGAGACGCAGGAGGTCGCCAAGGCCTACCGCGCCGCCTGCACGCCGGACCTGTTCCTCTTCGACGCCCAGCAGCAGCTCGTCTACCGCGGCCAGCTCGACGACAGCCGTCCCGGCAACCGGGTGCCCGTCACCGGCCGCGACCTGCGCCGCGCGCTCGAGGCCGTGCTCGCCGGGCAGCCGGTCGAGCCGAAGCAGCGGGCGAGCGTCGGCTGCAACATCAAGTGGAAGCCGGGGAACGAGCCCGACTACTTCCGCTGATGCCTCGCAACGCGCAGTGGCGCCTGGCGGCGCGGCCCCAGGGCCTCTTCAAGCCGACCGACTTCGCCTGGCACCAGGAGGACACGCCTCCGCTCGGCGAGGGCCAGGTCCTCGTCCGCGTGGTCCTGCTCTCGCTCGATCCCACGAACCGCGGCTGGGCGGCCGGTGACACCTACATGCCGGCGGTCCCGATCGGCGAGGTGATGCGCGGCTTCGCGGTGGGGCGGGTGGTGGAGTCGCGCGATCCCGGCTTCACGGCCGGCGACGCCGTGTCCGGGCTGCTCGGCTGGCAGCGCTATGCCGTCACGCCGGCGCGGTCGCTGCGCAGGCTGCCCGATGTCGGCCTGCCGCTGGAGGCGCACCTGGGGCTCCTCGGCCACATCGGCCTCACCGCCTGGGTCGGCCTCGTCGAGGTCGGGCGCCCCCAGCCCGGAGAGACGCTGGCCGTCTCGGCGGCGGCCGGCGGCGTCGGTTCCCTGGTCGGCCAGATCGGCAAGGCGCTCGGGCTGCGCGTCGTCGGCGTTGCCGGCAGCGAGGAGAAGTGCCGCTTCGTCACCGAGGAGCTGGGCTTCGACGCGGCGGTCAACTACAAGAAGACGATCGTGCGGGCCGGCCTCCGCCGGGCCTGTCCGGAGGGCATCGACGTCTACTTCGACAACGTGGGCGGGCCGACACTCGAGGCGGCGCTCGCGCTCCTGCGCCACCACGGACGCATCGTGCTGTGCGGGCTCATCTCTCAGTACACGGTCGCCGGCGCCGTGCCCGGCCCCTCGAACCTCGCCAACCTGCTGGTGCGCCGGGGCAGGATGGAGGGGTTCATCGTCTCCGACCACGCCGACAAGACGGCGCAGGCCACCGCCGATCTCCTGCGCTGGCACCGCGAAGGCCGGCTCAAGTACCGGCTCGACGTGGTCGAGGGCCTGGAGGACGCACCGGTGGCCGTCAACCGGCTGTTCGAGGGAACGAACGTGGGCAAGCTGGTCGTCCGGGTGGCGGCGGAGTAGCTCTGCTGCGGCTCAGGCCCTCTCGAACACCGTCGCCACGCCCTGGCCGAAGCCGATGCACATGGTGGCGACGCCCACCGGCCTGCCCGTCCGCTTCATCAGGTGCAGCAGCGTCGTCGAGATGCGGGCGCCGGAGCAGCCCAGCGGGTGGCCGAGGGCGATCGCTCCGCCGTTGAGGTTCACCTTCTGGTCCACGACCTCGAGCAGCCCCAGGTCCTTCAGCACGGGCAGCGACTGCGCGGCGAACGCCTCGTTCAGCTCGACGAGGTCCACGTCCGCGATCGTCATGCCCACCCGGTCGAGCGCCTTGCGCACCGCCGGGACCGGCCCGTAGCCCATGATCGAGGGGTCGACGCCGACCGCCGCCAGCGAGCGGATCCGGGCCATCGGCTCCTTGCCCAGCGCCTTCGCGCGCTCCGCCGACATCACCAGCATGCCGGCGGCGCCGTCGGAGATCGCCGAGGAGTTGCCGGCGGTGATGGTCCCGTTCCTGGTGTCGAAGACGGGCTTGAGGGCGGAGAGGGCCTCCAGCGAGGTGTCGGCGCGGATGACCTCGTCGTCGTCGAAGCAGCGCAGCGCCCCCTTCTCGTCGTGGCCCGCCACCGGGACGATCTCCTCCCTGAAGGAGCCGGACACGGTGGCCTCGTGCGCGCGCAGGTGCGAGCGCAGCGCGAACTCGTCCTGCTGCCGGCGCGAGATGCCGTGGATCCTCGCCAGGTACTCGGCGGTGAGCCCCATCGCCCCCGCGCCCCTGGCCACGGTCTTGCCGAGGGCCGGGTTGGGGTCGAGCCCGTGGGTCATCGGCACGTGGCCCATGTGCTCGACGCCGCCCACCAGGAAGACGTCCCCGCAGCCCGCCATCACCGCCATGGCCGCGGTGTGCAGCGCGGTCATGGAGGAGCCGCACAGTCGGTTCACCGTCTGCGCGCTCACCTCCCTGGGGATCTCCGCCATCAGCTGGGCGAAGCGGGCGATGTTGTAGGCCTGCTCCAGCGTCTGCTGCACGCAGCCCCAGACGATGTCGTCGATCTGCGCCGGCGGGACCTCGGGGTTGCGGCGCAGCAGCGCCTTCATCACCTCGGCCGAGAGGTTCTCGGCCCGCACGTTCCTGAACATCCCACCCTTGGAGCGTCCCATCGGGGTCCGCACCGCGTCGACGACGACCACATCCCTCATCGCGTCACTCCCCGTGGAAGCCCTTGCCCGAGGCGGCCAGGGCGGAAAGCTGGGCTGTCGGCTGGTAGAGCGCGCCCAGCTCCTCGTGCGTCTCGGCTGCCGCCAGCAACGCCCGGGCCCCGACCGCGTCGGCCCAGCGGAAGATGCCGCCCCGGAACGGCGGGAAGCCCAGCCCGTAGAGGAGAGCCACGTCCACCTCGACCGGGCTGCCGACGATCCCTTCCTCGAGGCAGCGCGAGGACTCGAGCAGCATCGGCAGCATCGTCCGCTCCACGATCTCCTCGTCGGAGACCTCCGCTTCGCTCCCGGCGGCGTAGACGATCGCCCTGGCCTCGGGGTCGCTCTGCTTCGAGGCCGGGCCCTTCTTCTCCGGCTTCCAGGCGTAGAAGCCCTTGCCGTTCTTCTGGCCCAGCCGCTGCGCCTCGTAGAGCGCCTCGATCGCCGTCTGCCCCTGGTGACCCATGCGGTCGGGGAAGGCCGCGGCCAGCACGTGGTCGGCGTGGACCGAGGTGTCGAGGCCGATCACGTCCAGGAGAAGCGCCGGCCCCATGGGCCAGCCCCACCTCTCCATCACCGCGTCGACGCGCTCGTAGTCGACGCCGGCCTGCAGCAGGCGCAGGAAGCCGGCGAAGTAGGGGAAGAGGACGCGGTTCACCAGGAAGCCGGGGCAGTCCCGGACCACGATGGGCGTCTTGCCGATCGCCTGGGCGTAGCCGACCGCCGTGGCGATCGCCTCTTCCGAGGAGCGCTGGCCGCGGATCACCTCGACCAGAGGCATGCGCGGGACGGGGTTGAAGAAGTGCATCCCGCAGAAGGCCTCGGGGCGCCGGAGGGCCGTCGCCAGCCGGCTGATGGAGATGGTGGAGGTGTTCGAGGCCAGCACCGCCGTGTCCGGGATCTGTCCCTCGACCTCGGCCAGGACCTGCTTCTTCACGGGCTCGCTCTCGACCACCGCCTCCACCACGAAGTCGACCGCACGGAAATCGCCGTAGGAGAGGGTGGGGGTGATGGCGGCGAGCGTCATCGCCATCTGCCGGGTCTTGAGCTTCCCGCGCTCGACCTGCTTCTCCAGCTGCTTCACCGCCTCGGCCATCCCCTGCTCCAGGGCCTGCGGCGCGATGTCCTTCATCAGCGCCGGTACCCCGCGCGAGGCCGACTGGTACGAGATGCCGCCGCCCATGATGCCGGCGCCCAGAACCGCCGCCCGCTTCACCGGCCGCGCGGCCTTCGCCTGCTTCCTGGCGATGCGCTTGACCGCCTGGTCGCCCAGGAACACGGAGACGAGGGCGCGCGCCGTCTGGGTCTTGGCCAGCTTCGAGCAGAGCGCCGCCTCGATGGCGAGGGCCTCGTCTCGGCCCTTGCCGGCCCCCTTCTCGATCGACTCCAGGGCGGCGACCGGAGCCGGGTAGTGGGGCCCGGCCTTGCCGGCCACCAGGGCCTTGCCGGCCGTGAACACCATGCCGGCCTCGATCCGGTCGAGCCTCAGCGGCCGCTTCTTCTCCTCGCGCCGTGCCCGCCAGTCGAGCTTGCCGTCGGCCGCCTCCTTCAGCATGGTGAGCGCCGCTTCGTGCAGGTCCGCCGGTGCCGTCACCGCGTCCACGGCGCCGGCCTTGAGCGCCTCGGCGGCGCCGTGCGGCTCGCCCCCGGCGATCCACTCGATGGCCACGTCCGCGCCGGCGAGGCGCGGCAGGCGCACCGTGCCGCCCCAGCCCGGGAAGATGCCGAGCCTGGTCTCGGGCAGGCCGACCCTGGCCTCGGTGGACATCACCCGGTAGCTCGCCGCCAGGCACAGCTCGAACCCGCCGCCGAGCGCCACCCCGTTGATGGCGGCGACGGAGGGCGCCTCGAGGTCCTCGAGCAGCGAGAAGATCTCCTGGCCGTTCCTCAGGAAGCCGGCGATCTCCTCCTCGCTCTGCTGGAACAGCGGCACGAACTCCGTCACGTCGGCGCCGACCACGAACCCCTCCTTGCCCGAGGTGATCAGGAGACCGCGCATCTCGGTCACCGGGGGCAGGCAGGAGAGGGCGTGGCGGAGCTCGGTGAGGGTCGCCCGGTTCAGCTTGTTGACGGGCTCCTCCTCGAGGTCGAGTCGCAGCTCGACGAAGCCGCCGGCCTGGGCCCGGACCTGTACGGCCCGCCCTTCGAAGCTCATGGATGGCTCCTTCGCTGGGGAGAGGAGGTGGATGGCCTCGATCCATTGTAGGGCGTCGTCCGCGAGGCGGATGGTGGGCACCGGCGGCAAATCCGCCGGCGCGAGCGCCGCAGCTATACTAATGAATAGTATAGCTGGAGTCAGGCCTGGCCGACCGCCGCGAACGGCCCCTCAGCGCCTCCGCCACCGCCGGCAGCAACGTCTGCGCCAGGCGGGTGATCCCCTCGGGCGTGAGATGGCAGACGTCCACGAACACGGTCGGGTCGGCGAGCCCCGGCGTCCGGTGCAGCAGCACCCGGTCCATGGCGTGGCGGTGCGTGAACGACTCGAAGCGTCGGTCGTACCTTTCGACTAGGCCGCGGTACCGGGGGTAGGAGTAGAGGGGGAAGGCGGCGGTCCAGAAGTCGAGGTCGAGGTCCAGGTGACGGCGGACCTCGGGCGCGGCCAGTGTTTCGTCGGGGAAGGGAACGGAGGCGGCCAGGTGGGCGACGCCGCCAGCCCGACACTGCCGGTCCATGGCGAGCAGGTTGCCGAGCGTCTCGTCGAAGAGCACGTCGAATTCTCCGGGGTCGAGCGGCGCCAGCCGGGCGAAGAGCAGGCTCGCCTGCAACCGGCGCCGCCAGGGATGGGCGGACGCGAAGCGCGCCAGGTGGCGCCAGGCGAGGTCGTTCACGAAGTGGAAAGACACCACCAGGTCCGGCTGGAACGCGAACAGCTTCTCCCTACGCTGCAGCCAGTAGTCCGAGCGGGTGCCGCTGATGCCGAGGTTCAGCACCTCGACGAGGCCGAGGCTCGGGAAGCGTGCCTGCAGCATGCGCTCGAGCTGGGCGGGATAGGTCTCCTCGTCGCTGCGGCCGGCGAAGGTCGTGGACCCGCCGACACACAGCACCCGCACCGTGCCGGGCGGCTTCACCGGCGAGAATTCTCGGGTCCTGAAGCCCAGGCTGTTGAGGTGGACGCTGACGCGGTCCTCGCCGCTGCCCACCTCGATGCGCAATCCCGGCCGGTACTTCACGGATCGCTTCAGCCACAGCGGGGCCAGCGCGCCGTTGGTCGCCCACTGTCGCTCGAACACGTCGCGGTCGCGGGCCCGCAACGCCGCCTCCCGGCCGCGCGACCGGTCGAGCCGCAGCACCAGCTCGCCGAGCAGGCCGGCGGAGATGGCGCCGGCGGCGGCGAGCCAGGCGATCGCGAGCAGGCGCGCCGGGCCGCCCAACCGTGCGGGGGGGACCGCCGCGGCGGTGTCCACGGGTACCGATGGTGGCGCAAGAACCCTCCGCCAGCACAGTGATCTGCGCGGCCCTCGGGGTGCTCATAGCTTGACACGCGCGGTTCGGGTCCGTAGCCTACGCGGTTCTCTTCGCGCGCCCGGGTTCGAGGCGCCGCCGGGCCGTACAATGCCGGTTCCATCGGGAGGGGCCATGCGCCTGCACGTCGACGTTCGAGCGGTGAATCGCGCGCGGGCGCGGGGCCGGACGCTCGCCGCGCTGGCGCTCGCCGCTTCGGCGCTGGGCGCCGCGCCGCCGGGACCGAGGCCCGCCTACCTCGACCCGACGCGCCCGCTGGACGAGCGCGTGGAGGACCTGCTGGGGCGCCTGACGCTCGAGGAGAAGGTGGCGCTGGTGCACGCGAACGGCAAGTTCCGCTCCGGGGGCGTGCCGCGCCTGGGCGTGCCGTACCTGTGGACGGCGGACGGCCCGCAGGGCGTGCGCGAGGAGGTGAAGCTCGACTCCTGGGAGCCCGCCGGGCTCACCAGCGACTACGCGACCGCCATGCCCACGGGCATCGCGGTCGCCGCCACCTGGAGCCCGGAGATGGCAGAGCTGGTCGGCCGCACCATCGGCGAGGAGGCGCGCGCGCGGGATAAGCACGTCATCCTGGGGCCGGGCTTCAACATCCAGCGCACGCCGCTGTGCGGGCGCAACTACGACTACTACGGGGAGGACCCCTGGCTGGCCGGGCGGATCGCGGTGGCCTACGTGAAGGGGATGCAGTCCGAGCAGACGATCGCCTGCCTCAAGCACTTCGCCCTCAACAACCAGGAGCACGAGCGCGGGACGATCGACGTGCAGGTCGAGGAGCGGCCGCTGCGCGAGATCTACCTCCCCGCCTTCGAGGCGGCGGTGAAGGAGGGTGGCGCGCTGGCGGTGATGGGCGCATACAACGAGGTGCGCGGCCAGCACGCCTGCCACAACGACTACCTCCTGCAACAGGTGCTCAAGCGGGAGTGGGGCTTCCGCGGCAGCGTGATCTCGGACTGGGGCGGCACCCACGACACCGGCCAGGCGGCCCTGGACGGCCTCGACCTGGAGATGGGCACCAACCGGCCCTACGACCAGTACTTCCTGGCCGGGCCGTTCCTGGCGGGCCTGCGCAGCGGTACCTGGCCGCTCTCGGTGCTCGACGACAAGGTGCGCCGCAACCTGCGCCTGCTGTTCGCCTCCGGCGCCGTCGACGGCCGCCGGCCCGGAGCGATCAACACCCCCGCCCATCGCCAGAACGCGCTGCGGGTGGCGCAGGAGTCGATCGTGCTGCTGAAGAACCAGCCGACGGTGCTGCCGCTCGACCTCGCACGGGTGAGGACGATCGCGGTGATCGGCGACAACGCGGTGCGCCGCTTCGCGGCGGGGGCCCTCTCCGCCGGCGTGAAGGCGTTCCACGAGACGACGGCGCTCGAGGGCATCCTGGCCCGCGTCGGCGGGCGCGCCGACGTCGTCTTCTCGCAGGGCTACCGCCAGCCGGAGTGGCACTGGGGCCAGCGCTGGGACACCGCCGGCGTGCGCACCAGCGAGCGCAGCGCCGCCTCGCCCGAGGAGGCGAAGGAGCTGGCCGACCGGGCGGTGGAGGCCGCCCGCCGTGCCGATGCGGTCGTGTTCGTGGGCGGGCTGAACCACGGCCGCGGCGGCGACGACGAGGGCTTCGACCGCAGCGACCTGCTGCTGCCCGCGCACCAGGACGAGCTCATCGCGCGGGTGGTCGCCGCCAACCCGCGCACCGTCGTGGTGCTGATCGCCGGCTCGCCGGTCGAGATGGCCTCGTGGCTCGACCGCACGCCGGCCGTGCTGCAGGCCTGGTACGGGGGCTCCGAGGCGGGGACGGCCATCGCCGCCGTCGTCTTCGGGGACGTGAGCCCGTCGGGCAAGCTGCCCTGCACGTTCCCGAAGACGCTCGCCGACTCCCCGGCACACGCGGCCGGGCTCGCCCGGCAGTACCCCGGCGAGAACGGCAGGGTCTGGTACGACGAGGGCCTGCTCGTCGGCTACCGCTGGAACGACGCGAAGGGCCGGGAGCCGCTGTTCCCCTTCGGCCACGGCCTGAGCTACACGAGCTTCGTGTACGCCGACCTGCGCGCCACGCCCTCGGCCACGGCGCAGGGACCCGGCGCCGCGGTCGAGCTGCAGCTGACCAACGGCGGCCCGCGGCCTGGGGCCGAGGTGGTGCAGCTCTACGTGCGGCCGGTCGACCCGCCGGTCGTCCGGCCGGAGAAGGAGCTGAAGGGCTTCGCCAAGGTCGCGCTCGGGCCGGGCGAGACGAAGACGGTCACCATCGACCTCGGCCCGCGCGCGTTCGCGTACTACGACCCCGAGGCGAGGGGCTGGCGCGTGGCGAAGGGCCGTTACGAGCTGCAGGTCGGCTCGAGCTCGCGCGACATCCGGCTGCGCGGCAGCCTCGAGGTCACGACCGCGGCCCTGCTGCGGTGACGATCAGCCGTAGATGCGGTAGAGGTCGCGGAGAAGGGCCGTGTTGGCCCAGACCTGCAGGGCGGTCAGGAGACCCAGGGCGAGGGGCACGGCGAAGCGGCGAGCGGCCGCGACCCATTCGAATCCCACGGCCACCAGGGCGATGACGGCGAACGTCCAGTGGGCCGAGTACAGGAAGAGGGTCTCGCCGTAGACGGAGTGCAGCACGGCGTTGAAGGCCACCCAGCCGGCGAGGGCGACGACCAGCGGCCGCCGCCAGGCCCGTTGCCTGACGAGTCCCACCAGCGCCAGCGTCAGCGCGGAGGCCCACAGGGCGGCGTGGGCCCAGCCGGGCGCGCGCAGCGGGCCGAAGCGGGTGACGGGCGGCTCGTCGGCGCGCGCAGAGACCACGACGGACGGGGCCGACAGGTTCGCGAAGAGGAACACCTGCGCCAGCTCGCACCCGCGCCGCCCCACGTCCGCGAGACCGCCGGGACGGAACAGGTAGCTCTCCTCCTCCGCGACGCTCGCCGGCAGGAAGAACCGGTCGGCACCGGGATAGAGCCACCTTTGCAGCAGGCTCAGCGGGACGGCGCAGAGGAGCACGAGAGCCGCGAAGCCCAGCCCCCGCACCGGTCGGAAGCGGAGCGTGTCCTCCGCCCCCGCCGGCGCCACGGCCGCGAGCAGCGGCGCCGCCACCAGGTTCGTCACCGTCATGGCGAAGGCCGCCAGGGCGGCCAGCAGCCGGACCGGGAACGCGGCGGCGACCGCGAAGGCCACGAACAGCAGCAGGAGGGCGGCCGAGGAGAAGGAATAGCTCTCGGGCAGCAGGCCGAAGAAGAGCTGGGTGGCGCTGGTGGCGAAGAGAACCGTCCACAGCCGCGCCCGCGAGGCGCCGATGCCCAGCCGTCGCAGCAGCGCACGGAAGAGCACGACCGCGGCGCCCGCGGCGCCGGCGTTCAGGACGAGCGCCGCCAGCCGGGGCCGGGCCACGACGCTCTTCAGGGCCAGGCCGAGGGGATTGAGGGACAGCACGAACAGCGGGTGCACCTTGGTGCGGTAGTGCGTGCCGTCGTGACGGGCCAGGTCGTGGACGACGCGCTTGGCGTCGGCGTCGAAGAGGTCGGCCTCGTAGGCGCGGGTGGTGAGGAGAGGCAGGCCGGCGGCGAGGTAGACCGCGCCGGCGAGGACGAGGGTGAGGAGGATGCCGGCCGTGGCCGCGCGGGGGCGCCGGCCGGTCATCTTTGCAGGCTCAATCCATCTTGACGTTGAGGGTGTTGCAGCGCGAGCCGTCGGCGGCGTCGACCCGCGCCAGCGGCGAGGCGCAGGCCTGGAACGCCCCGGAGGACTTGGCGATCACCTTGAACTGGTTGACCGGGTCGTTCGTGCATCCGCTACCCGTCGATGCGCCGGGCGGGTCGCACGGCTGGCCGTTGTAGCTCCAGGTCGGCCCCCAGCGGCCGGTGTCCGTCGCCTGGCCGATGGCGAGATAGTCGCAGGCGGTGCGCTGGAGGTCGCCCTCGATCCGAGTGGCGCAGTACTTGTTGTCGCCCTGCCCCGTGAGCGCGCAGTAGTGGTCGACGTTCATCACCAGCGGGTGGGTGTCGATGATCCACCGGCCCGGGTTCGTTTGGCTCCACACCTTGACCATGCTGCCGTAGAGCGGCGGCGGGGTCGGGCTGCAGGTCATCCCCGCGGGCAGCACGATGCCGGCCGGCTGGGTGGTCGTGGTGGTGGTCGTGGTCGGGACCGTCACCGGCGGCTGCGGCTGCGACGGGCTCGAGCCGCCGCAGGCGACCAGGGCACCGACGGCGCCGGCGGTGCAGAGAAGCAGAATGGCAGATCGGGTCCTCATCGTCAGCTCCTTGTTCGTCACCGGATCGTCAGCTCCTTAGTTCGTCACCGGCGCCGCCTCACAGGCCGCGCTCGACCTGGGTGGACTCGCAGACCCCGTCTTCCACGCACACCGTGTACACCCCCCCGAGGTACGCGCGGATCGTCCAGGCGCCGAGGGCGGGGTCGTGCGCGCAGCCCTCGGTTTCTCCGCTGCAGTAGTGCTCCTTGCCGTCCGGCGTGGTGAGGGTGAACGTCGGCCCTCGGCGCGGCGGGGTGTCATTCGACATGCCCGCCGCCCACAGCTCGCAGGCGGCCCGGTCCGCGGCGCCCTCCATGCGGATCGAGCAGAACTGGCGGGCGTCGGTGTATCCGATGATGGAGCAGTAGAGCGCGTCGGGGCCGACGAGCGGGGTCGAATCGACGGTCCAGTAGTCCTTGTACTTGTACTGCACCTTGATGTGCAGGCGCGAGATCGGGGGCGGGTAGGGCGAGGGGCAGCCGAGGCTGTCCGGCGTGACGGGCGTCGGCGTGGGCGTCGGCGTGGCAATCGGGGTGGGGTGCGGGGTGGACGAGCTGGCCGGCGAGCCGGAGCCGCAGGAGGACAGGAACACGATCAGCAGGAGCGCGCCGCCACCGTGGGCCATACGTCGGAGGGAGGCGCCGGCGTGTTGCGTCGTACTGAACAGTCTCATCTTTTCGCGTTTCCTAAAACACAAAAAGCTCTCACGCGCCCGGTGGGGGTGTCAAGCAAAACGGTGCTGCCGAAGCGCCGGGACGTGAGGGCTGTTATGATCGCGCGTCCGGGAGGCAACCTTCTTGCTCGCAGGCGCTGGCCGGAGCCACGGCGGACGAACCGTGCTCGCCCTCGCGCTACTGGCCGCCGCAGTGCCCCTCGCCTGCCGCCCGGCCGCACAGCGGCAGGCTCGGGTGGCCGCCACCGTCTTCCCGATCTACGACATCGCTCGCCGGGTCGCCGGCGATCGCGTCGACGTCCGCCTGGTGCTGGCGCCCGGCCTCGACCCCCACGGCTACGAGCCGCGGCCGAAGGACGTCGCGGCCCTGGCGGACGTGACCCTGCTCTTCGCGGTCGGCCTGGGTCTGGACCCCTGGGCCGCCTCGATCGCCCGCGCCGCCGGCGCCGGCGAAGCGCGGGTCTTCGAGCTGGGCCCGCTGATGGACCCCATCCTGGCCCCGCCGGGGGTGGTGCGCTCAGAGCCGCTGATCGACGCGCACTTCTGGACGGACCCCCTGCGCGCCCGCCACGCGGTCGGAGTGGTGGTCGAGGCTCTCGACGGGCTCGACCCCGAAGGCGGCCCCTTCTACCGCGAGCGCGGCGCCGCGCTGCAGCACGCGATCGACGCGCTGCATGCCGACGTCCGCGATCGCTCGGCCCGCTGGCAGAGGCGGAGGATCGTCACCTTCCACGGGTCGCTCTTCTACTTCGCCGCCCGCTACGGCCTGCAGGTGGTGGGGGTGGTGCAGCCGGTGCCGGGCTCGGAGCCCACGGCGCAGCACGTGAGCGCGCTCGGCGCGCTGCTGCGCCCGCCCGACGGCGCCGCGCTCTTCGTGGAGCCGCAGCTCGACTCCCAGCTCGCCCGCACCCTGGCGCGCGACGCCGGGGTGAGCGTCCACGTGGTCGACCCCCTGGGCGGCGGCCCCGCCGCCTCGAGCTACGAGGACCTCATCCGGGGGATCGCCCACGCCATGGACGAGGCGCTGCGGTGAGCGACGCCCTCCGCCTGCGCGGGGTGACGGTCGAGGTCGGCGGGCGCCTTCTGCTGGACCAGGTCTCCTTCGAGGTGGCGGTCGGCGAGTTCTGCGGGCTGTGCGGGCCGAACGGCGGCGGCAAGACCACGCTGCTGAAGACGGCGCTGGGACTGCTGACGCCGTCCGCGGGCGAGCTCACCGTGCTCGGGCGCCCCCCGCAGGAGGCACGTCGACACGTCGGCTACCTGCCCCAGGCGAAGGCCTTCAACGCCGGCTTCCCGGCGAGCGCGGCCGAGCTGATCCTGGCCAACCAGCGCGGGGCCTGGCCGGTGCGCGTCTCGGCGGCGGGGCGCGAGCGGGCCCGGCAGGCGCTGGCGCGGGTGGGCGGCGAGCGGCTGCTGGAGGCGCCGCTGCGCGCGCTCTCGGGCGGCGAGCTGCAGCGCGTGTTCCTGGCGCGGGCGCTGGTGAACGAGCCGGCGCTGCTGCTGCTCGACGAGCCCACGGCCGGCGTCGACGCCCGTGGCCGGGGGGAGTTCCTGGAGCTGCTCGCCGGCGTCGCCGCGCGCGCGGACCTGGCGGCCGTGCTCGTCACCCACAACGCGGCCGCCGTGCGCCGCCTGGCCGACCGCGTGGTCTACCTCGACGGCCGGGTGCTGGCCTGGGGACCGCCGGCCGAGGTCCTCGACCGCAAGTGGGACCGGGAGGCCTTCGGCGGGCAGGACCACGACTCGCCCGTGTCGCCCCTGTGCGAGGACGATGATGGATGACGCGTTCGCCTATCTCTTCTCGCCGCTGGCGCAGGCCTTCGTGCGCCGGGCGCTGGCGGCGGGGCTGGTCCTGGGCGCGGCCGGCGCGCTGCTCGGCGTCTTCATCGTCCAGCGCGGCCTGGGACTCCTCTCGGACGGCCTCGCCCACGCCACCTTCGGCGGCCTGGCCCTGGGGCTGTTGCTGGGCGCCAGCGCCGACCGGGCGATCTGGATCGCGCTGCCGTTCACGGTGGCGATCGCGCTGGGCATCCAGCACGTGCGCGGCCGCACCCGCCTGGGCGGCGATGTCGCCACCGGCGTCTTCTTCGCCGTCTCCTTCGCCGCGGGCGTCCTGCTCCTGGGCCTGCGCGGCGCCCGCGCCGCCCCCGTCAACGTCGAGGCGCTGCTCTTCGGCAGCCTGCTCACGGTGTCACCGGAGGCTCTCGCCGTGATCGTGGCGGTCGCCATGCTGGTGGTGGCGATGCTGGCCTGGATCGGCCCGCGGCTCGCCTACGCCACCTTCGATCCCGAGCTGGCGGCGCTCTCGGGCGTGCCGGTGGCGCGGCTGGAGTACGCCCTGCTCGCCATGACGGCGCTGGTGGTGGTGGTGGGCGTCAAGACGGTGGGGGTGGTGCTGGTCTCCGCCTTCGTGGTCATCCCGGCGGCGACCGCGAACCTGATCGGACGCTCCCTGCCCTCGATCGCCGCCATCGCGGTGGCCCTGAGCCTCGCCGGCACCGCCTGCGGGCTGTTCGCCTCCTATCATCTGAACGTGGCCACCGGCGCGACCATCATCCTGACGCTCGGCGCCGCCTTCTTCGTCGCCCTCGTCTTCCGCCGGCGGTGACGGGCGGCGCGCTGCCCGAGCCGGCCCGGGCCCGGCTCGCGGCGGTCATCGACTCGCTCGGGCTCGAGCCCTCTCCGCCCTCGCCCTGCCCCTACCTCGCGGACCGCGACTCGCGGCTGGTGGTGGTGCGGCCCGAACGCCTCCCGGCCCCGCTCTACCAGCTCTTCCTCGACCTCAACTTCCGGCGCCTGGGCGGGCTGGTGTACCGCCCGCAGTGCGACGGCTGCCGCGCCTGCCGCCAGCTGCGCCTCGACGTGGCCGGCTTCCGCCCCCGCCGCGCCCAGCGCCGCTGCTGGCGGCGCAACGCCGACCTGACCGCGACGCTGGGCCGGCCGCAGCCGACGGAGGAGAAGCACGCGCTCTACCGCCGCTACCTCAGGGCCCGCCACGACGGCCAGATGAGCGGCTCGCGGGAGGAGTTCGACGACTTCCTGCACGACGGCGCCACCTTCACCGAGGAGGTGGTGTTCCGCCTCGACGGCAGGCTCGTGGGCTGCGGCATCTTCGACGCCACACCCCAGGCCCTCTCGGCCGTCTACTTCTACTTCGAACCCGAGCTCGGCGCGCGCTCCCCGGGCGTCTTCAACGTCCTGTGGCTGGTGCAGGAGTGCCGGCGCCGCGGCCTGCCCTGGCTCTACCTCGGCTACCACGTCCCTGCCAGCCCGTCGATGGAGTACAAGGCCAGCTTCCGTCCCCACCAGACCCTCGGCGAGGACGGCGGCTGGGGCTAGAATGCGGCGCCATGAGCCTGCAGGCCGTGCCCGCGCGGCCGCACGACCTCAAGGACGCGCTGGCCCTGCTCGGCCGCTCGCAGCTGACGGAGCAGGACGTGGCCGAGCACTGGGGCCACTACTTCGTGGTCCGCGAGGACGACGGCCGGGTGGTGGGTGTCGCCGGCCTGGAGGTCCACGGCGCTTTCGGGCTGCTGCGCAGCGTCGCCGTCGACGAAGACTACCGCCGGCAGGGCCTCGCCGCCGGCCTGGTGACGGCGGTCGTCGAGCGCGCCCGCCACCTGCGGATGGCCGACCTTTACCTGCTCACCACCGACGCCCGCGGCTACTTCGAGCGGCACGGCTTCCGCGAGTGCCCTCGCCAGGAGGCGCCGCCCGCCATCCGCGCCTCCTGGGAGTTCGGCAGCGGCTGTCCCCAGACCGCCATCCTGATGAAGCGCCCGGTCGGCTGACCGGGGGAGGTCCCTGATGTCGCTCGCGCGCGCCCGCTCCACGATCGCGCTCTGCCTCGCCCTCGCCCCCGTCGCGGCCCCGGGGGCTCCCAGCTTCACCGCCACCGAGATGATGCGGCTGCGGCGGCTGGGCGACCTGCGGCCTTCCCCCGACGGCACGCGGGTCGCCTTCGCCCTCACCGACATCGACCTGCCGGCGGGGATGCGCAACAGCGACATCTTCGTGATGCCGACCGCAGGCGGCCCGCCGCAGCGGGTGGTGGCCGACCCGGCCAGCGACACGCGGCCCCGCTGGAGCCGCGACGGCCGCCGCCTCGCCTTCCTCTCCACCCGCGGCGGCGCGGCGCAGGTGTGGGTGACGGAGGCCGGCGGCGGCCCTGCGTGGCGGCTGACCTCGCTCGCGACCGGCGTCGACGCCTTCGAGTGGCTCGACGACGAGCGGCTGGCGGTGGTGAGCGCCGTCTTCCCCGACTGTGGCCAGGACGACGGCTGCAACGCCCGCCGCCTGGCCGAGGCCGGGCAGGGCTCCTCCGCGCGCGCCTACGACGCGCTGCTCTTCCGCCACTGGGACCGCTGGAGCGACGGCCGGCGAAGCCACCTGCTGGCGGTGAGGACCGATGGCCAGGGCGCGATCGACCTCACCCCCGGGCCCGGCGAGGTCCCGCCCTTCAGCCTCGAGGGCGAGGACTGGGCGGTGTCGCCGGAGGGGTCGGAGGCCTGCTTCTCGCGCAAGGACGCGCGCGAGGAGGCCTGGAGCACGAACGCCGACCTGTTGGTGGTGCCGACCACCGGGGGCCCGGCGCGCGTCGTCGGCCGGAGCGCCGGCTACGACGGCAGCTGCCGCTACAGCCCCGACGGCCGGTGGCTGGGCTGGCGCGCGCAGGAGCGCAACGGCTACGAGTCCGACCGCTGGCAGCTGATGGTGCTCGACCGCCGCTCCGGACAGCAGCGCCGCCTGACGCCCTCGCTCGACCGACAGGTCGAGGAGTTCACCTTCGCTCCGGACGGCGGCACCGTCACCTTCACGGTGCAGGAGGACGGCCACACGCGCGTGCTCTCGGTGCCGACGGCGGGAGGCCCGATCCGCACCGTCCTGGACGGCGCCAGCCTCGGCGAGCTGTCGGTCCTGCCGGGCGGCGGCGGCATCCTGGCCGCGGCGGCCAGCCTGACGCACCCCGCGGAGCTGGTGCGCTTCGGGATGGACGGGAGCGGCCCCTTCCGCGTGAGCCGCCTCAACGACGCGACGCTGGCGCCCTTCGCGCTGCGCGCGGGCGAAAGCGTCCACTACCAGGGCGCCGCCGGCAAAACGGTGCAGGCCTGGCTGGTGAAGCCGCCCGACTTCGACCCCTCCCGCCGCTACCCGCTGCTGGTGCTGATCCACGGCGGACCACAGGGAGCCTGGACGGACGGCTGGACCTACCGCTGGAACGCGGAGGTCTTCGCCAGCGCCGGCTTCGTGGTCTTCATGCCCAACCCCAGGGGCTCGGTCGGCTGGGGACAGGAGTTCACCGACGACGTCAACCGCGACTGGGGAGGACGCGCGTTCGAGGACGTGATGCGGGGGACGGACTGGGCCGAGGCGTTGCCCTTCGTGGAGAAGGGCCGCACCGCCGCGGCGGGCGCCTCCTTCGGCGGCTACATGGTCAACTGGATCGCCGGTCACACCGACCGCTTCCGCGCGCTGGTCAGCCACGACGGGATGTTCGACACCGTCTCCGCCTACTACTCGACGGAGGAGCTGTGGTTCCCGGAGTGGGAGTTCGGCGGGCCGCCCTGGCGGCGCCCGGATCTCTACCAGCGCTGGAACCCCGCCAACCACGTGGCGCAGTTCCGGACGCCGACGCTGGTCGTCCACGGCGAGCGCGATTTCCGCCTGCCGCTCGAGCAGGGGCTGTCGATGTATGCCGCCCTGCGGCGTCAGGGGGTCCCGGCGCGGCTGCTCGTCTTCCCCGACGAGAACCACTGGGTTCTCAAGCCGGCGAACTCCGTGCGATGGTATGAAGAGGTGCTCGCCTGGCTGCGGCGCTGGACCGGCGGGGACGGTCGCGGTGCGGGAGGGCCGCAGTGAGCGACCACTGGGGAGGGGCGATGAGGGCGCGGGTGGACGGGGGCGCCATCGAGTACGACGCCCGGGGCGAGGGACGGACGCTGCTGCTGCTGCACGCCTTCCCCCTCGGCCTGTCCATGTGGGAGCCGCAGTGCGAGGCGCTGTCGCCGCGCTTGCGGGTGGTGCGCTTCGACGCTCGCGGCTTCGGCGGCAGCGACCCCGTCCCCGGTCCGCTCACCATGGAGCGAATCGCCGAGGACGCGATCGCCCTGCTGGACCTGCTGGGGATCGACCGCGCGGTCGTCGGCGGCTGCTCGATGGGCGGCTACGCGGCGCTGGCCCTGGCGCGGCGCCACCCGCACCGTCTCTCGGGCCTGGTGCTTCAGGACACGCGTGCCGGGGCCGACACCGAGGAGGCGAGAGCCGGCCGGCGCCAGCTCGCCTCCCGGGTGCTGGAGACGGGCCCCGCCGCCGCCGCCGAGGCCTTCCTGCCCCGGCTCCTCGGCGAGACCACGAGGCGGGAGCGGCCAGATCTGGTCGGCGAGCTGCGCGAGCGCATCCTGGCCACCCCGGCCTCGGCGATCGCCAGCGCCCTGCACGGCCTCGCCGAGCGGGAAGACTCCCGGCCTACGCTCGCCGCCCTCCACGTTCCGACGCTGGTGCTGGTCGGCGAGGAGGACGTGATCACCCCGCCGTCCGAGGCCGAGGCGATGGCCAGGGCTGTCCGCCGCGCCCGGCTGGTGCGGGTGCCCCGGGCCGGCCACCTGTCGAACCTCGAGAACCCCGAGGCGGTGAACGCCGCGCTCGCCGAGTTCCTCGGCGGACTGCGCGGCTGAGCCCTGCGCCGTGGCCGGCCGCCTCCGCGTGGCGCTGCTGGGCCTCTGCGGGGCGCTCGTCGTCACCGCGCTGGCGGTGCTCGCCCGCGGCTGCCCGGGCGAGACCGAGGCCCACGGGGAGCTGCGCGCGCGCCGGGACGTCCTGCAGCGCGAGGTGGCGGGCCTGCGCGAGCTCGCGAGCGGCGGCCCGGCCCTTCCCCCGGGCGACGTCGCGATCGCCATCGACGACACCCTGGTGCGGGACCTGATCGGGGCCCAGCTCCCCTTCCAGGCGGACCTGGGGCGCTTCCACGTGACGCTGAGGCGGGTCGGGGTCGAGTTCCGTGGTCGCCCGCTGGTCTCGCTGCACGGCAGCGCGTGCCTCCGCGAGGAGCCGCGGGTGGCGGCGGCCCTCGAGGTGCGCGGCGCCCTGGAGCAGGTCCGCGTCGACGCCACCCAGGGCAGGCTACAGGCGAGGATGGCGCTCGACGAGGTCACCATCGAGAACGCGGCGGGCCGCGAGTCCGTGCTGGGCGACCCGGCCCTGCACGCGCTCGAGCACACGCTGCGCCGGCAGCTCGAGAGCCTGCTGCCGGCGGTGCAGATCCCGGTGCAGTTTCGCCAGCAACTGCAGCTGCCAGCGGTGAGCAGCGGTCCCGTGCGCATCGCGCCCGCCACCCTGATGCTGCAGGTGGCGGTGTCGCGTGTCCTCGCGGGAGGCGGCCGGCTGTGGATCGCCGTCAGCGTGCGGGCGGGGCAGGTGCAGCGCGCCGGCGTCCCCGCCGCGGAGCGCCGGCCGTGAGCCGGCGCGGATGGCCCGGCGGCGCCCTCGCTCTCGGCCTGGCCTGGGCGGCCGGGCTGGCGGGCTGCCACCGCGAGGACCGGCTGAGCGCGAGCGAGCTGCGGCGCGAGATCACGGCGCTGGAGCAGGAGCGGGAGACCCTGTACGCACGGCTCGACGACATGGTGAGCCGCGACCCCAGGCTGGCCGGAATGCCGCAGGCGCCCCTGCGCGTCGACATCCCCACCGAGCTGCTCCGCGACCTGCTCGGCAAGCTGGCCGGCGGGTTCGCCAACCAGGTGACGCTGACGCTCGAGAACCTGCATGTGCGTCATCACGGCGAGGTCAAGAAGCTGGTGAGGCTCGGGACCTACGACCTGGAGGTCACCATCGCGGAGGTCAGCGGGCGACTGCAGACCGGCACCCCGCAGGTCGGCTTCGGCAACGAGTCCGTCTCGATGGTGCTGCCGGTGCGGGTGGACTCCGGCCAGGGGCGGGCGCGGCTGCACTTCCACTGGAACGGCGAGGGCGTCGCCGGGACCGCCTGCGGCGACCTCGACGCGGTGGAGGACGTGGGCGGGCGGGTCAAGCCGGCGGACTACGTGCTGGCCGGCAGCGTGCGGCTGCAGGCCGCGGGCGGGGGCATCCTGGCCATCCCCCGGTTCCCGCCGCTGCGGGTTCGCCTGCGCATCGAGCCCTCGGCCGCATCCTGGGCGGCGGCCCGTCGGATCCTGGACTCCAAGAAGACCGGCTTCTGCGGCACCGTGCTCGACCACGTCGACGTGCTGGGGCTGGTCCGCGACGTCGTCGACCAGGGCTTCGAGGTGCGCCTGCCGACCGAGAAGATCCACCCGGCGACGGTGCCGGTGGTGGTGGCGCCGACAGTCGACCTGGGCGGCAGGCCGCTCGCCCTCGCCATCAGCGTCGGCGAGCTCGCCATCACCGAGCGCTCGCTGTGGCTCGGCGTCCAGGTGCAGCCGGCGCCGCCGACGCGGGCCGCGGACCCGCCGCCCGCGTTCAGCGGGGAAGGGCGCTCTCTTCCCGGCCGAAGGCCTGCACCTGCGCACTGAGCGCCTGGAGCTCGCTGGAAAGGCGCGCCAGCGCCTGGCGCACCGCCTGCAGCCGCTCGCGCTCCGAAACCACGAACTCCCGGTAGGGCCGGACGGCGTCGCGCACCCGGCCGGGCGCGCGCTCGCCCTCGCGGTCGAAGCTCTCGGTGAGCGAATGCACCAGCGTCTCGCGCAGGGAGCTCACCTTGCGGGCGAGCTGCTGGCGGGCCCGCTGGCGCCGCGCCGGCAGCACCAGCAGGCCCACCACCGCCAGCATCCCCGCCGCCAGGAAGCCGCTGACGTCGGCCGCGGTGCTGCTGGCGAGCGCGGCCACCATCGCCCCCAGCCCCAGGGCCGAGACCTGCAGCAGCGCCGCCCCCGCCACCGCGCCGCGCACGCCCTCCGCCAGGCGCCGCGCCTCGCCCGAGGTGTCGTAGGCGGCCACAGCGTGCTGCGCCACCTGGCCCACGGCCTGCAGCCGCTCCTGGCGGTCGTAGCTGAAGCGGTCGTCGACACCGGCCAGCCGGTCGGCGTGGGCCGCCTGCCGGGCCCGCAGCAGGCGCATCACCTCCTGCCACAGCGCGAGGTCCTCGGCCACCATCCAGTCGACCACGGCCTCCACCCGCCGCTCGACCTCGCGCGGCAGCTCCGCCACCACCGCCTGCTCGAAGTCGCGGCGGAGCCGCTCCCGGTCGAACAGCTGAGGCAAGCGCGCGAGGCGCAGCCGCTCGTCGAAGAAGGCGTGGCCCCGCTTCTCGAAGTCGAGCAGCACCTTCTCCACGTCCGAGAGGCGCAGGCGGAAATCGCGGAGGAGCCGCTCGGCGTGGCCGCGCAGCAGGCCCTCCACCGCCTCCAGGGTGGAGACGTCCTCGCGCAGCAGCTCGAGCCGGGTCTCCACCACCGCCTGCACCTGGCCGGCCACCCGGCGGGCGACACCGGCCGGGTTCAGCAGCTTCAGCCGGAAGCGCTCCACCTCGTCCAGCCGGGCGGTGACCCGGGACTCGAAGGCGGGCAGGCCGGAGGCCTCGAGCGCCCGCGGGTCGTCCGCCTCGCGGGCCCGCCGGGCGCGCCGGGCGGACAGCGCGAAGACCTCGGGGGCAGCGCCCAGCGTGCGCGCGGCCTGCTCGCGCACGAAGGTGGTGACCCGCTCCCCGTCGTCGACCGATTCCAGCAGGTCGGCCTTGTTGACGACCACCACCACCTTCTTGCCCCACTCGCGCAGCGCCTCCAGGAAGGCGCGCTCGGTCTCGGTGAAGGGGCGGTCGGCCGAGGTCAGGAACAGCACCAGGTCGGCCCGCGGCACGAACTCGCGGGTGAGAGTCTCGTGCTCGCGCAGCACCGCGTTGGTGCCGGGGGTGTCGACGATGGTGAGCTGGCGCAGGATCTCCGCCGGGGCGGCGACCGTCTCCACGCCGTCCTCCCCCAGGTGGCGCGCCGGCCGCTCGCCGAAGCGCAGCCGGGCGATACGCGAGGTGGTGGGGGTGACGCCTTCCTCCAGCACCGGCGCGCCCAGCAGCGCGTTGACGAAGGCGCTCTTGCCGGAGTTGAACTCGCCCACCACCACCAGCAGGAAGCCCTCGTCGAGCTGGGCGCGGGAGTCGGCGAGGGCGCGGACCAGCGACGGGTCCGTCTCCACCCGGCCCGCCCACGACTCGAGCTCACCGAGGAGGCGCCGCTCCTCGAAGAGCAGGGCCCGGCGCCGGGCGTCGTGGGCTGGATGGATCACGGCGCGCCGGCGGCCGCCGCGGCAGCGAGGGCGGGCAGGAGATACGTCCCCGAGAACGGGTGCTGAGGCTTGCGGATGTCGTCCATGCGGGAGCAGGATCCGGTCCCCCGGCCCGGCCCGAGGATGCAGCTTACCGCGGATCCGCCCCGGCCGACCCCGGCTTCTGCATTCCTGTGAGAAGGCAAGCGGCCGCTCAGGTGCCGCGGGGTAGAATGCCCTTCCCACTCAGAGGAGCGCCATGACTGCGAACGGGCCCAGGATCGGGGTACTGCGCGGGCGAGAGAACTCCTTCCCCGACGCCTTCATCGCCAAGGTGAACGCCGCCGGCAAGGCCACCGCCGAGTTCGTGCACCTGGGCGGGACCAGGCTCAACGAGCCGGTGCCCTATCGCGTGATCCTCGACCGCATGAGCCACGAGGTCCCCTACTACGCCGTCTACCTGAAGATGGCGGCGCTGCAGGGCGTCTACTGCATCAACAACGCCTTCTGGCGCAGCGCCGACGACAAGTTCTTCGGTTACGCGGCCGCCGAGAAGCTCGGCATCGGCGAGCCGAAGACGGTGGTGCTGCCGAACCGCAGCTACGTCGACGACGTGACCGCGGAGAGCCTGCGCAACCTGTGGCCCGTGGACTTCTCCATGTACCTCGACCAGGTGGGGGTGCCCTGCATCCTCAAGCCCGCCTTCGGCGGCGGCTGGAAGAACGTGCACAAGATCCGCTCCCTCGACGAGCTGCTGCACCACTACAACGAGTCGGGGACGCTCACCATGATGCTGCAGGAGTTCGTGGAGTGGGACACCTACATACGGGTCCCGACCATCGGCCGCCGCCACGCCCGCGCCATCCGCTACGATCCGGCGCCCGGCGGGATGGGCGTCTACGACCAGGACTACGAGGCGCTGCCCAGGCCGCTGCGCGAGCGGGCGGAGGAGCTGGCGATCAGGCTCAACGTCGCGCTCGGCTACGACATGAACGCGGTCGAGTTCGCGGTGAAGGACGGCCGCTTCTACGGCATCGACCTCACCAACTACACGCCCGACCTCGACTACCGCAGCCTCAAGGACGCCCACTTCCCCTGGGCGGTCGAGAAGATGGCCTCCTTCGCCCTGGAGAAGGCGCTCGCGCCCGCGCCGGCGCCTTCCGCCCCCGACTGGAAGGCGCTGCTGCTGGGCTGAGGCAGCGAGCGGTGGCCGCGACCAGGACCAGCCCGCTGCCGGCGGAGGACGCGCGCTCCGACTTCGGCTTCGGCAGCCGGGTGGCGCAGCAGAGCCAGCGGCGGCTGCTGAACCCGGACGGCAGCTTCAACGTGGTGCGCGCGGGACTGCCCTTCTTCCGCTCGCTCTCGCCCTACCACACGCTGCTCACCACCTCCTGGCCGCGCTTCTTCAGCCTGGTGGCGGCCGGCTATTTCGCCGCCAACCTCGGCTTCGCCCTCCTCTATTTCCTCTGCGGCCCCCAGGCCCTCGACGGCTGGCACAGCGGGACGCCGTTCGCGCGGTTCGAGGACGCCTTCTTCTTCAGCGTGCAGACGCTGGCGACCATCGGCTACGGCCGCATGAGCCCGAACGGCCTGCTGGTCAACCTGCTGGTGACGGTGGAGGCGCTGGTGGGGCTCATGGGCTTCGCCCTCGCCACCGGGCTGCTGTTCGCGCGCTTCTCGAGGCCTACCGCGCGCATCGTCTTCAGCCACCAGGCGGTGGTGGCGCCCTTCCGCGGCGGAACCGCCCTGATGTTCCGCCTGGCCAACGAGCGCAGCAGCCAGCTCACCGAGGTGGGCGCCACCGTCAGCCTCAGCCGGCTGGAGGACTCGCCCGCCGGCCCGGTGCGCCGCTTCCGCGAGCTGCGGCTGGACCGCGCGCGGGTGGCCTTCCTGCCGCTGCACTGGGTGGTGGTGCACCCGATCGACGGCGACAGCCCGCTGGCCGGGGTGACCGCGGAGGAGTTCGCCCGCTCGCAGGCGGAGGTGCTGGTGCTCGTCTCCGGCACCGACGAGGTCTTCTCGCAGGCGGTGCACGCCCGCACCTCCTATCGGGGGACCGAGGTCGTCTGGGGCGCGCGCTTCGCCGACATGTTCCTGCGCACGGAAGAGGGCCTGGTGGGCGTGGACCTGCGGCGGATCCACGACCTCGAGCGGGCGGGCGGCAGCAGTCGTTAGCGCAGCAGCAGCGAGACGAGGGCCGCAATCACGATCAGGACGGTGGCGAGGAGCACCCGGCGGCGCAGCGAAGCGGTGGCCAGGGCCACGATCATCCCGCACTTCACCAGCGTGTTGGCCAGGGCGGCGGTCACCATGGCCCCGACGGCAGTGGAGGCGCTGGCCCCGCCGTCCCGCGCCAGCTGAGCCATCGAGAGGGTGATGGCGTCGACGTCGGTGAGGCCGGCGAGCCCGGCGACCAGGTAGTAGGCGGTACCGTGGAAGTGCTGGCGCACGATGGCCACCAGCAGCAGCACGGCTGCGAAGAGCAGGGCGAAGCTGATGGCCGAGCGCAGGCTGAACGGGTTGCGCAGCTCGACCGCGGACGGCGGCGCCGCCGGGCGCCGCCCGGCCCGACGCAGCAGCAGGCCGATGGCGAGCAGGGTCACCGCGGTCATGGCGCCGAAGGGCAGGATCATCGGCTGCACCAGCGGGCGGTGGACGATCGCGGCCAGCACCACCATGCGCATGCTCATCACCGCCCAGGCGATCAGCAGCCCGGCGGCCAGGCCGTCGGCGGAGCTTCGGTCCTCTTCCCGGCTCAGCCGGGCGAAGCTGAGGGTCACCGCCGTCGAGGACACCAGGCCCCCGGTGAGGCCGGTGAGGGCGGTGCCCCGCCCCGGGCCCAGGGCGCGCGTCGCCACGTAGCCGACCAGCGAGAGCGCGGCGATCAGCACCACCAGCGTCCACAGCGACTGCGGGCGGATGGCGCCCCAGGGGTCGACCGGCTCGTTCGGCAGCAGCGGCAGCACGATGAAGGTCGCCGCCAGCAGCTTGACCCCGGCGGAGATGTCGTCGGCTCCCAGCTTGGCGACCAGCCCGTGCATCGGCTGCTTGTAGGCGAGCACGGCGGAGACGGCGATGCCGGCCGCCAGCGCCACCTGCGGGTAGCCGGCGGTGCAGGCGCCGCCGAGCAGGCAGACGGCGATCGCCGCCATCTCGGTGGTCAGGCCGACGGCTTCGGGCTTGAGCCGTGTCTGCGCCGTGTAGCCGGCGACCGCCAGCGCGCCCACCGACGCGACCGTGGCCACGAACACCCAGGGGCTGCCGACGGTCCTCGCCAGCCAGGCCCCGACGGCGCCGGCCAGGGCGAACAGGATGAAGGTGCGCACGCCGCCGATGCCGATGTGGCCGGAGACCGTCTTGCTCCGCTCGCGCTCGATGCCCACCAGCGCGCCCACGATGAGCGCCGCCGCCAGCCCCCAGACCAGCGTCCGGTCGAGCCCCGGCATCGCCCTAGCGCGCCGGCGCGAAGAGCACGCAGACCGGCCTGGACACGGTGGCGGTGGCGCCGCTCGGCGCCGGCATGCCGCTCGCCTCGACGCCGAACAGCGACAGCGAGTCGGAATCCTGGTGCGCCACCAGCAGCAGCCTCCCGGACGGGTCGAGGGCGAAGTGGCGCGGGGTGCGGCCGCCGGCGGCCACCTCGCCCTGCGGCGTGAGCCGGCCGGACGCCGGGTCGACCGCGAACACCGCCAGGGTGTCGCGGCCGCGGTTCGAGCCGTAGAGGTGGAGGCCGTCCTTCGAGATGGCGATCTCGGCCGTGCTGTTGCCGGCCGCGGCGCCGGCCGGGACGGTGGAGACCCGCTGCAGCGCGTGCAGCGCGCCGGCGTTGGGGTCGTAGGCGAAGGCGATGATGTCGTTCGACAGCTCGTCGATGACGTAAACGTGGGTGCCGGCGGGGTCGAAGACCAGGTGCCGCGGGCCCGAGCCGGGCGGCAGCGAGGCCGCGCCGTGGGGTTTGAGGGTGCCGGCCTGGGGGTCGAACGCATAGACGAACACGCGGTCGGCGCCGAGGTCGGTGGCGAGCGCGAAGCGCTCGGCGTGGTCCAGGTAGATGCCGTGCGCGTGCGGCTTCTCCTGTCTCTCCCGGTTCGGCCCCGAGCCCTGGTGCCTCTGCACCGAGGAAGCCGGGCGCAGCCGGCCGTCGGCGTCGATCGGCAGAACGGCCACGGTGCCGCCGCCGTAGTTGGCGACCAGCAGGTTCTTCCCCTCGTGGTCGACGCTGAGGTGGCAGGGGCCTCCGCCTTCCGAAGGCTGCTGGTCGAGCAGCGTGAGGTCGCCGGTCTTCGCGTCGATGGCGAAGGCGCTGACGGCGCCGGTGGGGCGCCCACCGAAGCGGTCGACCTCGTTCGCCGCGTAGAGCACCCGGCCGTCGGGGTGGAGCGCGAGGAAGGAGGGGTTCTCCGTCTGGCCGGCGAGCACGGGCGCGCCGAGGCTGGCGCGGCCTTTCGCCGGGTCGAGGCGGACGCGGTACACGCCCCGGCTGCCGGCGTCCGTGTAGGTCCCGACGTAGACGACCGTCGCGGCGACCGGCGCGCCCTGTGGGGCGGCGGCCGGGCGGGAGCTCTCGCCCTTCGAACAGGTGGCGAGAGGCAACGTGACGGCGAGCAGAAGGCCGAGCAGCAGGCGCCGGTGATTCCTCATGGCGCGCTGATCGTGCTCCGGCGGTGGTTTCGGGTCAACAGCCCCTGCCCGGGCGGCGACTCAGACGGCGGCGGCCAGGGCCCGCTCCTCGGCGCGCCGCTCGTACCCCGGGGGCGCCTCCACCGGCGGATGCGCGAGGAAGGAGGTGACCCACTTGTCGAGGCAGGAGGCGAGCGGCTCGTGCCGGAAGCCCAGCTCGGCCTGCGCGCGCGAGGGGTCGAGGAAGGACATCCAGCGGCCGGAGAACGGCGACAACGCCAGCGGGTCCAGGGCCGCCGAGCGCAGGCGGTCCTCCTCGACGGCGACCAGGCGGGCCTCCGCGCCGAGAGTCTCGGCCAGCATCAGCAGCAGCTCGCGCAGCGTGGGCGTCTCCTGCTGCGCCAGGTTGTAGGCCTGCCCGAAGCTCGCGCGGCGGCCGAGGAGGGCGAGGATGGCGCCCACCACCGAGGCCGACCACACGTGGCGGACCCGCTGGTCGCCGCCCCCGGGCAGAAGCAGCGGGCCGCCGTCGAGCATCCGCCACAGGTAGCACTCGAGGCGGCGGAAGTGGTCGCGCGGGCCGTTGACCATGGGCAGGCGCAGGCGGGTCGCGGGGAAGCGCCGCGCCTGCCACGCCTCCTCCAGCGCGTCCTCCAGCGCCCGCTTCCCCATCCCGTAGCTCCACTCGCCTTTGTCGCGCCCGTCCTGCGGCTCCGCCGTCAGCGGGCCGTCGTAGTCCACCTCGCGGGCCGGACGGCGGCAGCCCTCGCGCACCAGGTACACCTGGCCGCTGCTGATGGCGAGGTAGTGGCCGACACGGCCGTCCAGCGCCTCGACCGCCTGCCGGCCGTCGGCGGCGTCGTAGGCGGCGAGGTCGACGGCGGCGTCGAAGCTGCGGCCCGCCAGCAGCCGGCCGAAGTCCGGCCCGCGGCGGTCGCCGCGGAGCCTCTCCACGCGGTCGCCGAACGCGTCCGGGCGGGTGCCGCGGTTGAGCAGCGTCAGCTGGTGCCCGGCGGCGAGCGTCCTCCAGGCCAGCTCGTGGCCGAGGAAGCGGGTCCCGCCGACGATCAGCACCCTCAAGGCAGGGTCTCGGCCAGCACCTTCGCCGCCTGCTCCTCGCGGAAGGCGCGCAGCTTGAGGCGCAGCTCCGGCCGGCGGTTGGCCAGGATGGCGATCGCCAGCAGCGCCGCGTTGGTGGCGCCGGCGCGACCGATCGCCAGCGTCCCCACGGGGATGCCGCCCGGCATCTGCACCGTGGAGAGCAGCGAGTCGAGGCCCTTGAGCGACGCGCTCTCCATGGGCACGCCCAGCACCGGCAGCACGGTGTGGGCCGCCACCACGCCCGCCAGGTGCGCGGCCCCCCCGGCGGCGGCGATCAGCACCTCGAGCCCGCGCTCCTCCGCCGTGCGCACGTACTCGGCGGTCGCCGCCGGCGTGCGGTGGGCGGAGAGCACGCGGCACTCGTGCGCCACCCCGAAGCGCGCCAGCGTCTCGCTGGCGTGCCGGACGGTGTCCCAGTCGGTACGGCTGCCCATCAGCACGCCCACCAGCGGCTTGTCCTCGCTCATCGGTCGATCCTCGCCTTTCGCACGGCGCTCACGCCTCGGACCTCCTCCTGTGGATGCTGTAGACGGCGGCGCCCTCGGCCACCCGCACCCCGGCCTGGCTGACCCGCACCCGCACGTGGCAGACGCGGCTGCCCTTGCGCAGCAGCACCGCCTCGGCCCGCAGCGGCGCGCCCAGCCCGGCCGGCTCCAGGTAGTCGACCCGCAGGTCGACGGTCGACACCGACTCGCCCGAGGCGAGAGCCGACCAGGCCGCGGCACCGCCCGCGGCGTCGACGAGAAAGGCTGCGTGCTCCTCCATCAGGCGCAGCACGTCCGTGGTGGCGGCGCGGTCCCCGCTCACGGGATCCTCCCCTGGGCGAGGGCACGGTCGTTCCTGGCGTCCACGCACCGAGAGCGCATCATCGGGGGTTCGGGAGAATAGTAACCTCGCTCGCCCCTGCCCGCGCAGGCGGGGACGCTTTGCTTGACCTCTCCCGGCGCTGCCGCTCTAATACTCGGATCCCCGCCCAAGCAGCCGGACCGCCGTGGCTGCGGGCGGCGACAGCGAAGAGGGCTGAGCGCCGATGAACGAGCGACGGGCCGCGATCACCGCGGTGGGGACCTTCGTGCCCCAGCGGGTGCTGACCAACGCCGACCTGGAGAGGGTCGTCGACACCTCGGACGAGTGGATCCGCACCCGCACCGGGATCGAGCGGCGCCACGTGGTGGAGCCGGGGACGCCGACCAGCGAGATCGCGGCCAAGGCGGCGGCGGACGCGCTGCGGCGGCGCGGGCTCGGAGCCTCCCAGATCGACCTCATCGTGGTGGCGACCGTGACCCCCGACATGCTGTTCCCGGCCACCGCCTGCATCGTCCAGGACCGCATCGGCGCCACCCGCGCCTGGGGGTTCGACGTCTCCGCCGCCTGCTCGGGCTTCCTCTACGCGCTCACCACGGGCGCGCAGTTCGTGCAGTCGGGCGCCCACGAGCGGGTGCTGGTGATCGGCGCCGACGTGATGACCGCGATCCTGGACTGGCAGGACCGTTCCACCTGTGTCCTCTTCGGCGACGCGGCGGGGGCGGTGCTGCTGGAGGCGCGCAGCGACGGCACCGGCCTGCTGGACTTCGCTCACGAGGTGGACGGCTCGGGCGCCTGCTACCTGCAGATGCCGGCCGGCGGCAGCCTGCGGCCGGCCAGCCACGAGACCGTGGACCAGCGGCTGCACTACATCAAGCAGCAGGGCCAGCACGTCTACAAGTACGCTGTGCGCAAGTTCGCCGACATCACCGAGAAGCTGCTGCTGCGCAACGACCTCACCGGCACCGACGTGGACCTCTTCGTGGCCCACCAGGCCAACATCCGCATCATCGAGGCCGCCCAGCACCGCATGGGCCTGCCCGAGGCCAAGGTGGTCAAGAACATCCACGAGTACGGCAACACCACCGCCGCCACCATCCCCCTGGCCCTGGCCACCGCCCTCGACCAGAAGCGGCTGCACGCGCGCGACACGGTGCTGCTGGCCGCGGTGGGCGCGGGCTTCACCGTCGGCTCGGTGCTGCTGCGCTGGTCCGGGGTGAGCTGGGACTAGTCCCCCTCCACGAACTCGTGCTCGGCCGGGCGCACGGTGAGCACGGGGCAGGGGGCGCGGCGCACCACCCGCTCGGTGGTCGAGCCGAACAGGGCCTGGTCCAGGACGCCCTTGCCGTGGGTGCCCAGCACGATCATGTCGACCTGGTGCTCGGCCGCGAAGCGGATGATCTCGACCGAGGGCTTGCCCTGCACCACCAGCTCCTGCACGCCCACGCCACGCCCGCGCGCCTCCTCGCCCAGCCGCGCCAGCTCGGCCTTGGCGTAGCCCGAGATCTCCTGGAAGACCTCGGCCATCGGCACCGGGAAGAGGTCGCTGGCGTAGCCCACGGTCAGGTTCTCGACCACGTGCAGCAGCACCAGCTCGGCCTCGTACTCGCGGGCGAAGGAGACGCCGTAGGTGAAGGCGTGGCGCGCGCTCTCCGAGAAGTCCGTGGGAACCAGGACCTTCTTCAGCCTGATCACGTGACACCTCCCCGGGAGGCCGTCTGCGCCGCGATTCTAGTATGCTTCCTGGTGGACCCGTCAGAGACCCGAGAAGGATGAGACGCGACACCATCGCCTACAGCCTCGCCGGCACCGTCTTCGGCTTCGCCCTCGGCTACATGGCCGCGGGCTGGAACGGCGGCATGCCCGCTCCCGCCCCTGTCACCGCCGCGGCCGCTCCCGCCGCCGCCCCGGCCGAGCCCACCCCGCGCCCCACCATCGACCCCGACGAGGTGAAGGCGCTCGAGTCGCTGGCGGTGCGCCAGCCCCAGGACACCTCCGCCCGCGTCGAGCTGGGAAACATGTACATGGACGCCCAGCGCTGGGACGACGCCATCCGCTGGTACACGGCGGCGCTCGAGATCGCCCCCGACAACCCCGACGTGGCGACCGACCTCGGCGCCTGCTACGTGCACTCCGGCCGTCCCGCGGAGGGGCTCACCCGCTTCGACGCGGTGCTGAGGAAGAACCCCGACCACCGCAACGCCCTCTTCAACCGCGGGGTGGCGCTGCTGAACCTGGGGCGGCAGAAGGAGGCCGCGGAGGCCTGGGAGGAGCTGCTCAGGCGCCACCCCAACGACCCGCAGTTGACGCGCGTGCGCAGCCGGATCGACGAGATCCGCGCCACCGCCTCGGCCGGCTCCGCACCGGTCGGGGCCGCCGGCCGCTGATGCCTGCGATCGTCTTCTTCATCGAGCTGCTGCTCTGGCTGCTGATCCTGCGCGTCGTCCTGCGCGGCCTGGCGCGGATGTTCGGCGGCGGCCCCGCCGCGAGCAGGCCGCCGTCGCCGCAGCCGCCGCAGGTGGTCGAGGACCTGGTGCTCGACCGCGTCTGCCACACCTACGTCCCGCGCTCGCAGGCGGTGCTGGCGCACGTGGCCGGCCGCGAGCTGGCATTCTGCTCCACCTCCTGCCGGGACAAGGCGCTCTCGGCGATCGCCCGCGCCTCCTGAGCGCCCCGTGAGCGACGACTCGCTCCGCGCCGCGCTGGTCGAGGCGGGACGCCGCCTGTACGCGAAGGGGCTGATCGCGGGCCACGAGGGGAACCTCTCCCTGCGCGACGGCGAGCGCCTGCTGGTGACGCCGCGCGGCTCCTGCAAGGGCTTCCTGGTGCCCGAGCAGCTGGTGGCGACGGACCTCGACGGGCGCACCCGCGACGGCGTGCGGCCCTCGAGCGAGATCCTGATGCACGCTGCCGTCTACCGCGCCCGTCCGGACGTGCGGGCGGTGGTGCACGCGCACCCTCCGGTGGCGACCGCCTTCGCTCTCGCCGGGACGGCGCTCGACCGCCCGGTGCTGGCCGAGGCGGTGGTGACGCTGGGCCCGGTGCCGCTCGTGCCCTTCGACACGCCGGCGACGGCCGACCTCGCCCGCGCGGTCGAGCAGGCGATCGCCTCCGCCCAGGCGCTGCTGCTGGCCAACCACGGCGCGCTCACCGTGGGCGAGAGCCTGTGGCGGGCCTGGGAGCGGATGGAGACGCTGGAGCAGTGCGCCCGCATCACGCTCGCCGCGCGCCTGCTCGGCCAGCCGCGCGAGCTCGCCCCGGAGGCGGTCGCCGCCCTGCAGGCGCTGCGCACCGCCGCCGGCTACCCGCCGCCGCCGGGCGACCCCGCCCGCTGAGCCGGGGCCGGCCGTGCGCACCATCCTCCACCTGGACATGGACGCGTTCTTCGCGGCGGTCGAGCAGCGCGACCGTCCGGAGCTGCGGGGCAGGCCGGTCATCATCGGCGCCGACCCCCGGGGCGGCCATGGCCGCGGGGTCGTCTCCACCGCCTCCTACGAGGCACGCCGCTTCGGCGTGGGCAGCGCCATGCCGATCTCCCAGGCCTGGCGGCGCTGCCCGCACGGCATCTACCTGCCGCCGGACATGGAGAAGTACGCGCACGAGTCCGAGCGGGTGATGGAGATCCTGCGGCGGGTGACCGACCTGGTGGAGCCCGTCTCCATCGACGAGGCCTTCCTCGACGTCACCGGCAGCGCCCGGGCGCTGGGCGACGGGGAGACGATCGCCCGGCGACTGAAGCGGGAGATCCGGGACGAGACGCAGCTCACCGCCTCGGTGGGTGTCGCCGGCTCGATGCTGGTGGCCAAGATCGCCTCCGACATGCGCAAGCCGGACGGCCTGGTGGTGGTCCCGCCGGGCACCGAGGCGGCCTTCCTGGCGCCGCTGCCGGTGCGGCGGCTGTGGGGGATCGGCCCCAAGATGGAGGAGCAGCTGGCGAAGCTGGGCGTGGCCACCATCGGCGAGCTGGCCTCGCTCGACCCCTCGCGGCTGGAACGGCGGATGGGCACCCACGGCCACGACCTGCAGCGGCTGGCGCGGGGCGAGGACGAGCGGGAGGTCGTCGCCTCCGGCGCGGGCCCCAAGAGCCTGGGCCAGGAGCACACCTACGGGGAGGACACCGACGACCCGGCGCGGCTTCGGGCGACGCTGCTGCAGCTGGCCGACGCGGTCGCGGCGCGCCTGCGCGCTCACGGCCTGCTGGCGCGGACGGTGACCCTGAAGTACCGCGACGAGCGCTTCTCGACCACCACCCACGCGCGCACGCTGCGCGAGCCGACCGACTCCGGCAGCGTCCTCTTCGAGACGGCGAGCGCGCTCTTCGCCGACGTGCACTGCGGCCGCCGCGTGCGCCTGCTCGGGATCTACGCCTCGCACTTCGGCGAGGAGGCGCCCCAGCTGGAGCTGTTCCACGAGCCCAGGCGGCCTTTGCCCATCGACCGCCTGCGCGACGAGGTCGCCAGCCGCTTCGGCTCCGACACCATCACCCGGGCGAGCCTGCTCGGCCGCCGCGAGCGGCGCAATCCCTCCGACAAGCCGCCGCGCTAGGGGTCGATGATCGCGCCGGGCCGCGAGTTGGCCTCCGCCCGCTGCACGACCCGCCTGCCCTCCCCGCGGCAGGTGAGGGTGACGTCGTACTCGTAGTAGCCCCTCGCTCCGGTCACGGTGAAGAGCTTGCTCTTCTTCGCGTCGATCCTGCCAGTGGCCGGAGCGAGGACCCCGGGGGGAAACGTCACCTCCACGTCGCATTCGGTGAGGTTCACGATCCGCAGCTTGCCTCGGCGCTTCAGCACGGCGGGCGACTTCGAGACGAACGCCCCGCCGTTGCCCTTTCTGTAGATGAAGACCTCTTCCACGGCTCTCCTCCCTGTGGCGTGTGCTCAGGACTTGGCGCTGCCTCGTCCGCCGGCGGCGCCGGGCCGGCCGGACCCTTGGTAGCGGGGGTCGCTGCGAAGACCGGCGAGTCCGGGATCGCGCTCGATCAGCTCGGCGGGATAGCCCCCGGCCACCGCGTTGCCCAGAGCCGCCAGCGCGGCGGCGCGCTCGCCGAGCCGTTCGTACGCCGAGGCCGCCGTCGCCAGCACCTCGACGTCCTTCGGCGCCAGCGCCAGGGCGCGGCGCAGCGAGGCGTGGCTGGGCCCGCGCTGACCGAGGTAGGCCTGGCAGTCCGCGAGGTCGGCGAGGACGGAAGCCGCGTCGGGCTCGGTCTTCAGCTGCTCGGCGGCGAGGCGCGCCGCTCGCTCGAACGCCTCTCCCGCCCGGGGCCGCTCCCCCGGTGCCCAGTAGCGGGCGATGGCGAGGTTGCGCCAGGCCCGGTAGTCCCGGTCGTCGAGCGCGAGCGCCTGCTCGTAGGCGCGAGCGGCCTCGGCGTAGCGCCCGCGGTCGAACTCGACCAGCGCGAGGTTGGAGGCGCCGGCGAAGGTCGGCTGTAGCGAGACGGCCCGCTGCAGGACGGCCACGGCTTCGTCCGGTCGGCCGCGGGCGTCGAGGAGCCCCCCCAGGTTCGTCAGCCCCCGCACGTTGTCCGGGGCGATCTCGATCACGCGGCGGAACTCGCGCTCCGCCTCCGCGTAGCGGCCGTGCCGCCAGTAGTGCGCCCCCAGGTAGCTGTGGTTGCCCCAGTAGTCCGGCCGCGTCTGCACCGCGCGCAGCAGCGCCTGCTCCGCCTCGGCGGAGCGGCCGAGCCGGTCGAGCGCCACCGACTTCTCCCGCCAGGCATCGGCGCTCGCCGGGTCGAGGGCCAGCGCGCGGTCGAAGTCCTGGAGGGCCGCCTCCGCGGCACCGGTGCCGGCGTGGATGATCCCCAGGCTCACGTGCGTGGGCGCCAGCAGGTCGTTGAGCCGCAGCGCCCGCTCGCAGGCGCGGCGGGCGACGTCGACGCGTGCCGGCTCCTTGGTGAGCTGGTACAGCCTCCAGTTCGCCTGGCCCAGGCCCGCGTAGGCGAGGGCGTAGTCGGGGTCGCGCTCGAGCGCCTTCTGGAAGAGGGAGACGGCGCGCTCCAGGCGCTGCCGCTGCTCGTAGCCCTCCAAGGCGTCGCGGCCGTCGGCGTAGGCGGCCCAGCCGCCGGCCTCCGCCGCCATCGCCGTGGCCTCGGCCGCGCCGCTGGCGGTGGCGCGGAAGGCCTGGCGCGCCGGCTGGTCCAGCGCGAGGTCCAGCATGCGGACCACGGAGTCGGCGAGGTCGTCGAGCGAGCCGGCGGTGACGGCGCGGAGCGTGCGTCCCCGCGTGTCCTCGAGCGACGCGGTCAGGACCAGGCCGCCCCCGGCCGGCCTCTGGACGCTCCCGGTCACCGCCAGCGACGCACCGAGGGCCCGCCCGGCGGCCGGGGCGCTGGTGACGCCCGATTGCATGACGCTGGCCGGCGGCTCCACCCACAGCGTCCTCTGGAACCGCTCCAGCGCCGCCAGCCGCGCCGTGAGCAGGTAGACGACGCCGAATCCCGTCGCCCGGTCCTCCGGGGAACCCGAGGGAGCCGCGAACGGGAGCACCACGATCCGCTTCTCGGCGGGAATCCGCTCGCGGACGAGCGCGACGCGGGCCCGTCGGATCAGCGGGGGCATGAGCCACCACAGGGCCACCCCGAGGAGGGCGGCGGCCAGGGCCAGCGCCGGCCGGCGGCGCAGGAGCCGGCCCCTCGCGCCGGCCTGCCCGGGCTCCGAGGCGGCGGAGTCGAACGTCCGCTCGCGCAGGTCACGCAGCTCTCGCGCCAGGTCCTGCGTCGACTGGTAACGCTCGGCGGGTTCCTTCGCCAGGCAGCGGTTCTCGATCAGCCAGCGCAGCCCTGGCGGGACCTGCGGGTTGAGGCTGGCGATCGGGACCGGCGCGTCCTCGATGACCGCCGCCAGCGTCTGCGCCGCGGTCTCCCTTCGGAAGGGCTGGCGCCCGCTGACGAGCTCGTAGAGGATCGCGCCGAGCGCGAACTGGTCGGAGCGATAGTCGACGGGGCGGCTGCGCGCCTGCTCGGGCGACATGTAGCCGACCGTGCCCAGCAGCACGCCGGCCCCCGTCTGCGGACGGGGCGACTCGGGCCAGGTGTCGGCTCCCGAGTCGGGCGATTCCCCGCCCGGCGCCGAGTCGGCGACCCTCAGCTTGGCCAGACCGAAATCGAGGATCTTGACGAAGCCGTCGCGGGTCACCATCACGTTCTCGGGTTTGAGGTCGCGGTGGACGATCCCGGCGGCGTGCGCCTTGGCCAGGCCGTCGGCCACCTGGCTGCCGATCTCCAGGGCGCGGCGCAGCGGCAGCGGCCGGCTCGGCGGCAGCAGCTCGCGCAGGGTCTGGCCCTCCACCAGCTCCATGACGATGTAGGGGAGTCCCTCGGCCTCGCCGGAGTCGTGGATGGTGACGATGTTGGGATGGTTGAGCCGGGAGGCGGCGAGCGCCTCCTGGGTGAAGCGGCCGAGGCGCACCGGATCCGCGGCGTAGCGCTCGGGCAGGAACTTGACCGCCACCTCCCGCTGCAGCTCGTGGTCGCGGGCGCGCCAGACCTCGCCCATGCCGCCGGCGCCCTCGCGGGCGACGAGCTCGTAGCGGCCGAACCGCATGCCGGCCCTGGGAGTCACGCGCGGGTCCTCGTCCGTGGGAAGGGAGCCGCGGTGAGACTACGCGCCCTCACGGGGCAGCGTCAAGGCGAGAGGGGCTCGGCGTACAGAGCGTCCACCTGCTCCCGGTAGCGCTCGAGGATGACGCGCCGCTTCAGCTTCAGGGTCGGCGTCAGCTCACCCGCCTCGACCGTCAGCTCCCGCGGCAGCAGGGCGACGCGCTTCACGGTCTCGTAGCGGGCCAGGGTGGCGTTGATCGCCTCGACCTGCGCCTGCAGGTGGGCGGCGAAGCGGGGGCAGCCCGCCGCTTCCTGCGGCGTCCGCGCGGGGCTGCCGGCCTCCTCCGCCATGGAGGCGACGCGGGCGGGGTCGAGCGCCAGCAGCGCCACCACGTAAGGGCGGCCGTCGCCGACCGTCACCGCCTGCGACACCCCGGGGATCTGCCTGAGCCGGCCCTCGAGGTACTGGGGGGCGATGTTCTTGCCCCCGGAGGTGATGAGCAGCTCCTTCTTGCGGTCGGTGACCCGGAGGAAGCCGTCCTCGTCGATCTCGCCCACGTCGCCCGAGTGCAGCCACCCGTCGGCGTCCAGCACCTCGCGGCTCGTCTCCGCGTCGCGGGCGTAGCCGGCGAACACGTGCGGGCCGCGGATGAGGATCTCCCCGTCCTCCGCGGTCCTCAGCTCGGTGCCGGGGAGCGCCACGCCGGCGCGGCCGAGGCGGTAGCGCGCCGGCCGGGAGACGGTGGTCGGGCCGGTGCACTCGCTCATGCCGTAGATCTCCATGATCGGCAGGCCGAGGCTCTGGAAGAAGTCGAGCGTCTCGCGGGCGATGGGCGCCGCCGAGACGGCCAGGAAGCGGGCCCGGTCGAGGCCCAGGCGCCGCCGCACGCCGGCGAAGACCAGCCGCTCGGCGACGGCGTGGCCCCACGGCCGGGGCCGGCCCTGCTGGTCGGCGTCGCCGCCGGCACGCCCCTGCCGGCGTGCCCAGTCGAGGATCCGCCGCTGCAGCGGCCGTGCCTTCGCGGCCTTCGCCTCGACCCCGGCCTGGATCTTCTCCCACACCCTCGGCACGCCGAAGAAGACCCGCGGGCGCACCTCCTGCAGCGCCTGCGGCAGCGCCTCGAGGCTGGCGACGAAGTGCACGGTGGCGCCCGTGACCAGCGAGAGGAGGAAGGAGGTCACCTGCTCGGCGATGTGCGACAGCGGCAGGTAGCTGACCAGGTGGTCCCCGGGGCCGACCGGCAGGATCTCCGGGGCCCGCTCGGCGATGAAGGCGAGGTTGCGCTGGGTGAGCATCACCGCCTTGGGCATGCCGGTGGTGCCCGAGGTGTAGATGAGCGTGCAGACGTCCTGGGCGCGGGCGGCGGCGGCGCGCCGCGATACCTCCGTCCGGCTGGCGGCGTCTCCCCGGGCCAGCAGATCGGCCCAGGACAGCGCCCCGGCCGGGGCGCCGTCCATCACCACCGCCGTCCGCAGGCAGGCGGGCCTGCCGGCACCGAGGAGCCGCGCCAGCGCGCGCTCGTCGTCGACGACGGCGACCACCGCCCCGGCGTGCTCCGCGATGTACCGGCACTGGTCGGGAGTGCTGCTGGTGTAGATCCCGGCCGGCCGCGCACCCACGGTGATGGCCGCGAGGTGGGCGACAAACCACTCCGGCCGGTTCGCCGAGAGCACGACGACGCCCTCGCCCCGTCCCACGCCCAGCGCCACCAGCCCGGCGCCGGCAGCGCGGACGGTGTCGGCGTATTCCGACCAGCTGATCGCCGGCCAGCGGCCGTCGCGGCGATGGGCCAGCGCCGGGCGCGCGCCGTGCGCGCGGACCGTCGCGTCGAAGATCTCGAGAACGGTCTGCGCCATGTTTCGCTGAGACGAGAGGTGCGTGCGACTCTACGGGCGGGCCACGGACGCTGTCAAGGAGGAGGACGGCAACGCTCTGCCGCCGGCACGGCGCGAGGGTATGCTCCGCGTCGCGGAGATCCTGCATGCCCTTCCACCTCGCCTCGCCTTCGTCAGTGCCGTGGCGGACCGCCTGCGCGGTGGCCGTCGCCGGATGCGTGCTGTCGCCCCGCGCCTCCGCCGCGCCGGCCGAGCCGGCACAGCTCGTGCTCCGCGGCGGGGTCGTGCACACGCTCGACCCGGCGCGGCCGAGCGCCGAGGCTGTGGCCGTCCGTGGCGGGCGCATCGTCGCGGTGGGCACCGACAGCGAGGTGGCGGCGCTCATCGGCCCGCAGACCCGCGTGGTCGAGCTGCGGGGCCGCACCGTCATCCCCGGCTTCGAGGACTCGCACGCGCACCTGCTCGGCGTGGGCTACCAGCGCCTGGACCTCGACCTCCTGGGGACGCGCAGCTTCGAGGAGGTGGTGGGCCGCGTGGCGGCGGCCGTGAAGACCCGCCGGCCCGGCGAGTGGATCCGCGGCCGCGGCTGGCACGAGGGCCGGTGGACGACGCCGCCCGCCGACGCCGTCCGCGGTTTTCCCACGCAGGCCGCGCTCAGCGCCGTCTCGCCGGAGAACCCCGTGGTCCTGAGCCGCGCCGACGGGCACGCCGTCCTCGCCAACGCGCGGGCCATGGCGCTGCGCGGGATCACCCGCGAGACGCGGGCTCCCGCGGGCGGAGAGATCGTGCGCGGTGCGCGCGGGGAGCCGACCGGCGTCTTCGTCGACAACGCCACGAGGCTGGTCGAGCCGCCGGAGCGCTCCCCGCAGGAGCGGGAGCGGGCGCTGGAGCTGGCCACGGACGAGTGCGCGCGCGAGGGCGTCACCACGCTGACGGACGCGGGAGCCACCCTCGACGATATCGCCCTCTACCGCAGGGCGGCCGAGGAGGGGCGGCTGCGCAGCCGGCTCTACGTGATGGCCGCGGGCGGGGAGACGATGCGGGCACTCGGACCGCCGCTCGTCGGGCTGGCGGGCGGCATGCTGACCGTGCGGGCGGTGAAGCTCTACGCCGATGGCGCGCTCGGCTCCCGCGGCGCCGCGCTGCTCCAGCCGTACCGCGACGACCCGGGCAACTCCGGCCTGCTGGTCACCGCGCCCGAGACGCTCCTGGAGACCACGCGCCAGGCGCTCGCTCTCGGCTTCCAGGTGGCGACGCACGCGATCGGCGACCGCGCCAACCGCATCGTGCTCGACGCCTACGAACGGGCGCTGGCGGAGGCCGGGAGCCCGCAGGACCGACGTTTCCGCGTCGAGCACGCGCAGGTCCTCGACCCGGCCGACCTCCCCCGCTTCCGCCGGCTCGGCGTGCTCGCCTCGTTCCAGGGCATCCACTGCCCGTCGGACCGGCCCTGGGCGGGCGCTCGGCTCGGCCCCGAGCGCCTGCGCGGCGCCTACGCCTGGCGGAGCCTCCTCGCCAGCGGCGCGCGTCTGCTCAACGGGACGGATGCGCCCGTCGAGGACCTCTCGCCCATCCAGAACTTCCACGCGACCGTCACCCGACAGGACGCAAGCGGGCAGCCTCCGGGCGGCTTCGACCCCGACCAGAAGCTGACGCGCGAGGAGGCGCTGCGGTCGATGACGAGCGAGGGCGCCTACGGCCGCTTCGCTGAGGCCGACGAGGGCGCTCTGCGGGCCGGCAACAAGGCCGACCTGGTCGTGCTCTCGCAGGACATCCTGACCGCCCCGGACGAGGCCTTGATGTCGACCGCCGTCGTGCTCACCGTCGTGGACGGCCGCGTCGTCCACGAGGCGAAGTCGTCACCGCCGCGGCCGGCTCACCAGGTTGGCCAGCAGCCGCCAGCCGCCGGGGACGCCGGCAGGTACCTCGCGGAAGAGCACCAGGCCCACGTAGGTCCAGGTGCCCTGGCCGACCACCGCGTCGACGAGCAGCCCCCGCTTCTCGCCCGGGTTCTCCGGGAAGGGGTCGGTCGAAGCCAGCAGGTCCCGGTAGCGCGGGTCGCGCGCGGCCAGTAGCTGGATCCCGCGCTCCTGCACCCAGCCCTGCCAGTCGGCGGGGCCGATCCGGTTGGGCGTCGTGAGCAGCGGGCTGTCGGGGACGAGCACGCGCACCGGCGTCGTCTCGTCGGTGATGCGCTCGGGCGTGACCACCGCCGGGTAGGGAACGTAGGGGCTGGAGGCGTCCTTCGGCGGCGGGGCCCCGGGCGCGGTGCCGTTGAAGGCGTCGCGGTTGTACTGCACGACGAGGTGGCCGCCCGCCTCCACCCAGCGCAGGAGCCGTCCCTGGGCGGAGCGCAGGTCCGGCCGGGTCTCGTAGGCGCGGATGCCGGCCACGATGGTGCTGAAGCGGGCGAGGTCGCCGAAGGCGAGGTCCTCGGCGGTCAGCAGGGTGAGCGGCAGGCCCAGCTCGCGGATGGCGTCGGCGATCGCGTCACCCGAGCCCATCACGTAGCCGACCGCGAGGCCCGGCGGGGTGCGGACGTCGAGCGCGAGGACGCGCGTCTCCGCCGGCCGCAGAAGCTGTCGCCGCTCGACGTGCGGGTACTCGACGACCTGCACGCCGGAGCTGGCCCCGCGGCCGTCGCGCGCCGCCACCGCCCGCACCGTGTGCAGGCCGGGGCTCACGGTGGCGCCCGGCGTGACCTGGAATCGCGCCCCGAGCTCCTCGCCGGCGTAGGTGAAGCGCAGCGGCACCGTCGCCGGCTGCACCGACCAGCCGGCGGGCGCCTCCAGCCGGAGCTGCGCCTCGCCGGACGCCGGGGCGTTGCTGCGGGCGAACGCGTGCAGCTCAAGCGGCCGCCGCGGGCCGGCGAGCGGCAGGGGAAGGATCGGGGGAGAGATCCGCACCGCCAGCTCCGGGACGACCTGCACCGGGTGCCGCTTCTCGCCGCCGGCCAGGGGCCCCTCGTAGCGCCAGGCGACGGGCACGCTCAAGGCGCACCCGGCGCCGCCGATGCTCAGGCCGACTCGCGCCGACACGTCGGGCGGGGACCAGGGCAGGGTCCCGTCCACCGCAAAGAGGAGCTCGTTGCGGTCGCGGTCCTTCATCTTCCGCCAATACGGCTGGGAGACGCGGGCGTCGACGGCAGCCTTCACCGCGAAGCGCAGCGTCCGGGTGGCGCCGGGTGCGACCTCGCCCGCCGAGCCCTCGCGCGGCTCGACCGTCCAGCCGCCGGGCGGCTCGAGCGCCACGGCCGCCACCTCGAACGGCCGGCGCGCCTCGTTCGAGAGCGCAACCGAGACGGAGAAGCTCTGCCCCGGCGTGACCAGGCCGGCGTCCGCGAACGCCTCCACCACCACGCCCTGCGCCAGCGCCAGCGCGTGGACGATGTCCGCCTCCTCCTCGCCGAGGCGGTCGGCGAGCTCGAGGCGGCCGCTTTCGTCCCCCTCGGCGGACGGTGGCGCCTTGAGACGCGCCGGGTCGAGAGCGCTGGTCCTGAGGCGCCGCACCTCCTGCAGCAGGGCCGCGAGGGCCGGGACGGCGTTGTCGGGCGAGGCCGGATCGAAGGCAGCGCGGGCGGACGCGGCGCGCGGCGCCAACCCGGCCAGGGCGGAGGCAATGCCGGCGTCCGGGACGAGTCGCGCGAGGCCCGTGTAGCCGGTGTCGACGCCGTCGAGGATGTCCTCCTCGGCAGCCGTGACCCTGGGCTCGCTGTCCAGGAGGACGTAGTCGCCTTCGGCCGGGCCGAAGGGCGCCAACAGCTGACGCGCGCCCTGGCAGCGGTGCATCGCCCGCGCCCGGCTGCCGAGCTGCTCCCAGGTCATCCCCAGGAGCGGGTCGTAGACCCCGGTTGGCACGTGCACTCGCTGGCCGGGCGGGGTGTCGGCCAGGAAACCGCCGACACCCCCGGCGTAGATCTTCCGCGCCTGCCACGGCCGGAGTCCCTCGCGCTGCTGCTCAGGGAAGCGCGACGGGTCGGCGGCGGCGCGGAAGGCGGCGAGCGCGAGCTGACCGGCCGCCTGGTGGTGCTGACCGCCGCCGTGGCCGTGGGGCGGCAGCGTGAGCACGACGTCCGGCCGGAAGGCGCGCATCACCCGCACCACGTCGCCCAGGGTCTCCTGGTAGCCCCAGCGGGCGAACGTCTCCTCGACGCTGAAGGAGTAGCCGAACTCGTAGGCGCGGCCGAAGTACTGCTCCACGCCGTCGTAGCGGTGGAGGGCCATCAGCTCGCCGGTGCGGAGGACGCCCAGGGCCTCGAACAGCTCCGGCCCGATGGCGTTCTGCCCGCCCTCGCCCCGGGTGAGGGTGAGGAGGGCCGTGTGCACGCCCCGTCCCCGCGAGAGGTTGACGAGAACGCCGTTGTGCTCGTCGTCGGGGTGGGCCGTCACGTAGAGGACGCGGCCGGTGGTGCCGACCCGGCGCAGCGCCAGGCCGAGGCCGGTCGAGCCACGGTCGAGGTCGAGCGGCAGCAGCGGCGGCTGGTCGGGGCCGGCGCTGCGCGCCAGGAGGACGCTGGCGGCGAGCACGGCCAACAGAGCGAGCGCGCGGCGGAGCGGTGGGCGCATCCAGGGATTGTAGGCTGCGGAATAATGGGCGCATGACAGCGAGCGGACGGCACTCAGAGGAACCACCGAAGGCGGTGCAGACGCTGGCCGGGCAGGTGGAGGCCGACGGCGGGCAGGCCCTCGCCAGCTACCGCGAGCCGGTGGGCGGACACTGGCAGCTGTTCTGCCTGCTGCCGCTGACGAGGGTGGAGCCGACGCCCTACCAGCGCGACCTCTCCCCCGCGCACACCAAGCGGCTCACCGAGGTGGTGAAGAGGATCGACCGCTTCGTCGACCCGATCGTGGTGGTCTCGCCGCGGCCGGGCGTCTACTGGACGCCCAACGGCCACCACCGGCGCACCGCGCTCGCCAAGCTCAAGGCGGATCTCGTCCCCGCCATCGTGATCCCCGAGCCGGAGCTGGCCTACCAGATCCTGGCGCTCAACACCGAGAAGGCACACAACCTCAAGGAGAAGGCGCTCGAGGTCATCCGCATGTACCGCGCGCTGGCGGAGGAGCAGCCGCGCACCGACGAGAAGGACTGGGCCTTCCAGTTCGAGTCGCCGCACTTCGCGACGCTGGGCGTCGTCTACGAGGAGAACAAGCGCTTCGCCGGTGGCGCCTTCGCGCCGCTGCTGAAGCGGGTCGACAAGTTCCTGGAGAGCCGCCTGCCGAAGGCGCTGGAGGAGCGTGTGGCGCGGGCGGAGAGGGTGAAGGCCGCGGACGGGGCGCTGGGCCGGGCGGTGGCCGCGCTCAAGAAGCGCGGCATCAACCACCCGTACGTGAAGAACTACGTCCTGGCGCGCACCACCCCGCTCACCAGGGCCCGCAAGACGGTGCCGTCCTTCGACCAGGCCTTCGACAAGCTGGTGGCGAACATCGAGGCCTTCGACGTCAGCAAGGTCCGCTACGAGGAGATCCGGCAGGCGGCGACGTTCGCGTCGGCGCCGGCCGAGTGATCGGCGGCGCGGCCCCTCAGCGCTGGGTGAACGTCAGCACCAGCTTGAGCTTGAGGCTCAGGCGGGTGGTCCCCGGCGCCACCTGCACCTCGATCGGGACCTCGACCTCGCTCGCCTCCGAAGCTCCGGCCTCGTAGGGGACCTCGACCGACACCTCCTCCAGGGGCGGCGAGGGCGGAGGGGGCGTGGTCTCGACGCGGGCCGACCTCGGCGGGGGCGGGGAGTCCTCGGGTTCGAGCTCCTCGAAGTCCTCGAAGCTCTCCAGCTCCGGCTCCGCCTCCTGGGGGATGCCGGGCGAGAGGATCTTCCGTCGCAGCTCGGCGGCCTCGTCGGTCTGCGCCACCATCGTGTCCCGGGGGCTGCGCGCACCCGGCGGCGGGCCCGGTGGCGGCTCGATCGCCAGCGGGGGGCGGGTCGGTATGTTGCCGCCCAGGCCGGCGCGCGGTGGTAGGGAGGGCGCGGCGGCCGGCGCGAGCGGGGGACGCGACACGGGCGTCGGCTCCAGCTCGATCGGCGGCAGCGAGCCGAACATCGGCGGCGGGGTCAGCGAGCCCGACGGCGTCAGGTCACCGAGCAGGTCCTCGGCCGAGGGGCCGACCGGCGGCGGGGACTCCGGCCGGGGCTGGGGTAGGGGCGTCGTCGCGGGTCGACGGGCCGGTGGCACCGGCGCGGCGCTGGAGCGGTCGGGGGGGGTGGTGATCGCGGCGCCGCCCTCACCGTAGCGGCTGGAGAGGTACTTGAAGACGAGCTTGGTGATCGTCTTCAGCGTGTCCTCGACCCCGACGCCGCGGATGGCGATGGCCTCGTGGTAGGGCGCGCCCCGCAGGTTGAGCTGCTCGTTGAGGATCTCGATGGGCAGCGCGTTGGGCAGGTCGCGCTTGTTGTACTGCAGCACGATCGGGAGCTCGTCGGGGTCGATCTCGTTCGCCTCGAGGTTCTGGCGCATGTTCTCGAAGCTCTCGAGGTTCGGCTCGAGCATCGGCTGCTGCGAGTCGCACACGAACACCACCGCGTCGGCGCCCTTCAGCACCATGCGCCGGGTGGCGTTGTAGAACACCTGCCCTGGCACCGTGTAGAGCTGGATCCTGGTGCGCATGCCGCGCACGGCGCCGATCTCGATGGGCAGGAAGTCGAAGAACAGGGTGCGGTCGGTCTCGGTGGCCAGCGACAGCATCTTGCCCTTGTTCTTGACCGGCAGCTTCTCGTGGATCCACTGCAGGTTGGTCGTCTTCCCGCACAGGCCGGGGCCGTAGTAGACGACCTTGGCCGTCAGCTCCTTGGTCGCGTAGTTGAAGAGGACCATGGGCCCGCCGGCATTCTACGACGGCCCCGCTGTGCGGCAAACCACTCGCGCCGGCCCTGCTAGAATCACGCCATCCCGCGACGCGTGTCGCCCCACGGAGGCCGCCGATGCTCCTCGCCCTAGCTCTCGCCCTGGTCCAGGCGGCCGCCCCGCCAGCCCAGACCGCCCCCCAGCCGACGCCCCCGCCCAGGCCGGCGCCGAGCGGCCCCTACGTGGCGCTGGAGGTCACCCAGGGCCGCACCGCCCTCGGCACCATCGTGATCGGCCTCTACCAGGACAAGGCACCGATCACCGTCGACAACTTCCTGAAGTACGTGCGCGCCGGCCACTACGACGGGACCGTCTTCCACCGGGTGATCCCCGGCTTCATGATCCAGGGCGGCGGCTACACCCCGGAGATGGAGGAGAAGCCCACCCGCCCGCCGATCCGCAACGAGGCGAGGAACGCCCTGCGCAACTCGCGCGGGGCGGTGGCGATGGCGCGGATCGACGACCCCGACAGCGCCACCAGCCAGTTCTTCATCAACCTGCGCGACAACCACTCGCTCGACTTCGGCATCCGCGGCGCCGGCTACGCGGTGTTCGGCGAGGTGGTGAAGGGGATGGAAGTCGTCGACCGCATTGCCGCCCTGCCCACCACCAGCCGCGGCCCGCACCAGAACGTGCCGGAGGTCTCGGTGGTCATACGCCGGGCCCACGAGGTGCCGGCGCCGCCCCCGGCGCCGGCGGCGCCACCCGCGAACCCGAAGCCCTGATCTCCAGCGTCCGCGGCGCCAGCCGGCCGCAGACGCTAGAGTGCGTCGAACGCCTTCACCAGCTCGTCCGCCTTCGCGGGGTCGAGCTTCAGCACCGAGGCGTCGTTGCTGCGCCGGGCGTACCAGGCGCCGTCCTTGCCCTTGGCCACCTCGATCCAGGACGGGCTCTTCGCCTTCACCGTGACCCTGAGCAGCGGCGCGTCCAGGCCGTAGGCGGACGCCTCCTTCGGCTGGTCGATGAACTCCTGCACCTCGACCCCGCCCATCTTGAACAGAGCGTCCTCGACCTTGGTGGTGTCGAGGTCCTTCTTGTCGGGCGCGGTGCGCTTCCACTGCGTCTTGTCGAAACCGTCTTTGTCCTTGGTGGTGGTCTTGGCGTAGGTCTTCGTCTTGCCGGAGGAGACGGTCTCGAAGCCGTCGGTCTCGTAGGTGGCGATCTCCAGCAGGCGCTTGGCGCGCAGCTCGCCCATGCCCTTGGCGAGGTCGTCAGCCAGCGTGGCGGGCACCACGGCCACCAGCCCGCTGCCCGCCTGCCGCACGTAGTACTTGGCCGGCTTCGGCTTCTCCGGAGGCTTCGCCTTCTCGCCCTTGGCCGGCGAAGGCGAGGGCGACGAGCCCGGCGAGGGCGACGGCGAGGGTTCCACGATGCCGCTCCCGATCTGCAGCGTGCGCGTCTGCCCGTCCTTGGTGACGAGGGTGACCGTGCGCGAGGGCGTCTCCAGGCCGAAGCGCTGGAGCTCCTTCGGATCCTTCGCCTCCTCGGCGGCCACCGACTCCATGCGCAGGTTCTCGACGGTGCCGAGGAGGCCGTCGACCGACCAGCGGCCGGCGCGGGTGGCGACGGGCTTGATGAAGGCCCACTCGCCGGCGTCGGTGCGGGCGAGGGCGTAGCTGCCGTCGGGACCGGTCACCTCCAGCTGGCGCACGTCGTCGCGCTTGACGTGGAGCAGGTCGCGGTCGCGCAGGTCGAAGGGCTTCTTGTCGAACGAGCTCTCGATCCACGAGGGCACCAGGTAGACCTTCGGCGCGGAGGGCGTCTTCGCGTACACGCTCGACCCGTCGGGCGACTTGGCCCCGAACTCGACGGCGAGGGGCGCCTTCTGCCCCTCCACGACCGCCGAGACGGTGCGCGCAGGCTGGGCGAGCCCGTACTGGGCGAGATCGCCCGGCTGATCCGTGACCACCTCGTCGGCCTCGAGCTTCTCCAGGCTCCCGAGCATGCCCTCGATCGCCGAGCTGTCGGCCGGGGCGGTGAAGGGCGAGACCAGCTTCCAGCCGCTCGCGTCCTTCACCGCCTTGATGGTGTCGCCGCCGCTGGAGGCGAGGGTCAGCTCCTTCGCCTTCGCCTTGTCGACCGCCAGCACGCTCACCTTCGGCTGCTCGCCCTCGCGCTTGGGCTCGCTCTTCCTCTCGACGAACCACCAGAAGGCGAACAGCCCGGCCAGGACCAGGATGGCGACGCCGGTCTTCCAGAACTCCTTCACGGCCTACCGCCTCTTCCACCAGGTGACGACGCCCGCCACCACGAACAGCCCCGGCAGCAGCAGCAGCGCCAGCACCGCCACGTTCTGCTGGGCCTGGCGGCTGAGGAACATCGCCTGGTTCTCCGGCTCCTTGGGCCGGATGGAGATGAGGTCGGCGTCCTCGGCCAGCCAGGCGACGGTGTTGAGGAAGAAGTCCTGGTTGCCCTGGAAGCCGAGGAGGGCGTTGGAGGCGAAGTCGGCGTCGCCGACCGCGACCACCCGCCCCTCGGGCGCCTTGGCCGGCTCGGGCGAGGGGGCGGGCGCGGCGGCGGCGGGCTGCGGCGGCGGCGCGGGCGTGGGTGCCGTCCCCTGCACGGTCGCCACCGCGGCGAGCGAGATCGGGCCCTTCTTGTCCTTGCCCTCGTCGTACTTGATCGGGCTCTTCAGCGTGAGATCGCTCTCCGCCCACGATTGCGGGGAGGTCTTCACCAGGTCTTGCGCGCTCACCCCGGGCACGGTGCCGGTCCCGGCCGACATCGAGCGCGCGCCGCCGTACAGCGTGGGCAGGCGGAAGTCGCGGGTGATCGCGTGATACGGGTACTCGATCGCCAGGGGGGCCAGCTCCGAGAAGCCGAAGAGCTGCCCCATGCCGGAGACGTCGACCACCACGTCCTTGCCGGCGTCGATGTTCCAGTCCTTGAGCAGCGCGTCGAGGTTGGGGTAGGACTCCTTCAGCTCCGGCTCGACCATCACCAGCGCCTTGCCGCCGGCCTTCACGTAGTCGCGGATGGCGGCGGTGGTCTCGGGGAGCAGGTCCTTCTGCGGCCCGCCCACCACCAGCACCGTGCACTCGGAGGGGACCTTCTTGTCGCGCAGCAGGAAGACGTCCTTGACGTCGTAGAGGCTCTTGGTGAGCGAGCTCTTGGCGCCGGAGAAGCCGCGCTCGCCGGTGTCGTCTCCCGAGCGCTCGCCTTCGCCGGTCTCCAGGCAGACCGACTTCTTGCCCTCGCGGGTCACCTTGATGAGGGCGTTGGTGACGTCCTGCTCGCCGTCGTTGGAGATCCGCTCGCGCTTGTCGCCCTTCTCCACCACCAGCACCGGCCAGGGGCCGCGCACGTCGTAGGCCTGGGCCTTGGTCGGGCTCTTCACCGGGTCGACGTACTCCACCTTGAGCCTGGGCGAGAGCGCGGTGTACTCCTTCAGCCGGTCCTCGCCGCGCGCCATGTCGCGCTGGCGCTGGAAGTAGGTGATCTTGACGTCGGTCTTGAGGCCGGCCAGCACCTTGCGGGTCTGGTCGGACAGGCTGTAGCGCTGGTCCTTGGTGAGGTCGAAGCGCTTGGAGTGGCGGGAGACCAGGTAGTTGACCACGCCCAGGATGGCGAGCACCACCACGCCCAGCACCAGGGCGTTGGTGCCGTACTTGAGCTGGCGCCGGCCGAGCCGGTGCATCACCTCGTCCCAGCGCAGGACCAGGTGCAGCAGCACCAGGGCGAGCGCGGCGACCAGGTAGGGGCGCAGGCCGCCGGGCAGCGCCTTGCCGAAGGGCTGCAGCCGCTCCCAGGCGAGGGCGGCGACGGCGAGGATGAACCCGAGGGGTGCCAGCAGATCGACGAAGCGGTTCAGCTTGCTCATGGCGCTAGGCCCTCCAGCGCTGGCTCTCGACCGACTCGAGGGCCAGGAACAGGCCGAAGCCGATGACGCTCAGGTAGAAGACGAGGTCCTTGATGTCGACGACTCCCTTGACCAGGTCCTCCAGGTGGGTGGTGACGCCCAGGTAGGCGACCGCCTGCGTGACCGGGCCGCCCATCGGGTCCTCCGCCCAGCCCAGCGTCCACATGCCCAGGAACAGGCAGAAGGCGAGGATGCCGGCCACGATCTGGTTGCGGGTGAGGGTGGAGACGAAGGTGCCCATGGCCAGGAAGCAGCTGCCGAGCAGCAGCAGGCCGAGCGCGCCGGTCACCACCGGCTTCCACTCGGGGACGCTGGTGGCATAGGTCCAGATGAGGGCCACGTTCACCAGGCCCGCCAGGATCATCAGCGCGTACAGCCCGGCGGCGGCCAGGAACTTGCCGATCACCACCTGCAGGTCGGTGATCGGCGAGGTGGCCAGCAGCTCGATCGTGCCCTGGCGCTTCTCCTCGGCGAAGAGGCGCATGGTCAGCATGGGCGCGATGAAGAGGGCGACCACCGCCATGTTGTGGAAGAGCGGCCGGATCAGGTACTCGTTGATCGAGATCTTCATCCCGCCTCCGCCCATCTCCATCCCCTGCTGGGCGATGCGCATCGACTGCTCCAGGAAGAAGGTGAAGGCGAAGTAGAAGAAGATCCCGAAGAGCAGCGTCCACACGAACAGGCCCACCCAGGCGATGGGGCTGCCGAAGTAGTGGCGCCACTCCTTTCCGACGATGGCGGCGATGTTGCGCAGCGGAGTCATTCTGCGCCTCCATTGGCGGCCGGCACCGCGGGCGCGGCCTCGGTGGAATCGGTGGTGGTCAGCTGCAGGAAGATCTCCTCCAGGCTCATGCCCACCTGCTGCAGACCGAGCAGCGAGAAGCCCTTGCCCACCACGGCCCGCGCCAGCTCGGCGCGGACGTCCTGGCCCTGTGCCGGCTCCACGTCGAGCAGGACGGACCCGTCGTGCCTGCCGCGCTCGTGCACGGCCAGGACGCCGGGGACGGCCTTCACCGTGGCCAGCAGGGCCGGCTCCTCGCCGCGGGCCTCCAGGCGCAGGACGCCGGCGCCTTTGAGGCGGCGGGTCAGGTTCTCCGGCGTGTCCTCCGCCACCACCCGGCCCCGGTTGATGATCAGCACGCGCCCGCAGGTCATGGAGACCTCGGGCAGGATGTGGGTGGAGAGGACCACCGTGTGGCTGCCGGCCAGCGAGCGGATGAGGTCGCGGGTCTCGATGATCTGCTTGGGGTCGAGACCCGCGGTGGGCTCGTCCAGGATCAGCACGTCGGGGTTGTGCAGGATGGCCTGGGCCAGGCCCACCCGCTGGCGGTAGCCCTTGGAGAGCTTGCCGATCAGCGTCTTCTGCACGTCGCCCACCCGGCACTTCTCGACCGCGTCGCCCACCTTCTGCCTGCGCTCCGAGGAGGCGACCCCCTTGATGCGCGCGCAGAAGTCGAGGTAGTCGCGAACCTCCATGTCCGGGTACAGGGGCGGCGTCTCGGGCAGGTAGCCGACGCGCTTCTTCACCTCCAGCGGCTGCGCGAAGACGTCGTACCCCGCCACCCGGGCCGTGCCCTCGGTGGGCGGCAGGTAGCAGGTGAGGATGCGCATGGTGGTGGTCTTCCCGGCGCCGTTCGGCCCCAGGAAGCCGAGGACCTCGCCCCGCTCGACCCGGAAGGAAACGGAGTCGACGGCGGTGGCGCGGCCGTACCTCTTGGTGAGGCTCTCGACCTCGATCATCGGGCTGGCTTCTCCCTTTTTCCTGACAGTGGTGCGCCGACGGCGGCGACGGACGTGCCCCCGGCGTTTGCGTTCCGAGCCGTCGCGCTCACGAGCGCCTGCGGCGGCGAAACACCCGACACGGTGCTCGGTGGTCAGTATGATATCGGCGCCTTTTTTGGGGTGTCAAACCGCGGGGTGTGAAAGGAAGCGATGGCGCTCGCGGCCAAGAAGACGCGCTACGAGGCCCTGCGGCGCATCGCCGGGCGCATCCTGGGGGCCCCCGACCTGCCGGCGCTGACCCGCCACCTCACCCAGGAGCTGCCGGCGGCGCTCGGCGCCTCCGGGGCGACGCTCCTGATGTGGGACCGCCGGCTGGAGAGCTTCGAGGTGGCGCGGCTGGTCGACGGGCGCTACCTGCGCACCTTCCCCGTCCAGCGCGAGACGAGCGGCGGCGAGCCGCGGTGGCTGCTCTCGGAGGGACAGCTGCTGGAGACGCGCGGCACCGCGGGCGAGGGCGTGCTGGTGCCGCTGCTCGCGCGCAGCGGCCTCACCGGGACGCTGCTGATCGGCCCGGTACGGCGGCGCAAGCGCCCCGTCTCCGAGGCCGAGGCGCGGCTCGTCTCCATCATCGCCACCCGCGCGGCGCTCGCTCTGGAGAACCACGCCTACCAGAAGGAGCTGATCGCCTCGGAGCGGCTGGCCGCGCTGGGCGCCATGGCCGGCATGCTGGCACACGACTTCCGCGGGCCGATGACCGTCATCCGCGGCTACGCGGAGACGCTGCTGGAGCCCGACCTACCCGGCGAGGAGGTGACGGCGCGGGCGCGGCTGATCCTGGAGGCGGCCGACCGGCTGTCGCGCATGACCACCCAGACGCTCGACTACGTGCGCGGGGCCGAACGCCTGGTGCGCCGCTCGGTCCCCCTCGGCATCCTGCTGGGCGAGATGGCCGCCTCGCTCGAGCAGGAGCTGCCGGGCTTGCGGGTGGTCCGCGACTTCCAGCTCGATCCCACGCGGCGGGTGGCGCTCGACGTCGACAAGCTGCGCCGCACCGTGTGGAACATCGCCGCCAACGCCTTCGAGGCCACGGGCGAAGGGGTTTCCTTCACCATCGCCGCCCGGCTGGAGCGGCGCGAAGGGACGGGCGAGCACCTGGTGATGGACCTGGGCGACGACGGCCCCGGGATCCCGCGGGAGGTCCGCGAGCGGATCTTCGAGCCCTTCGTGACCCTGGGCAAGGCGCGCGGCACCGGGCTGGGCCTGGCCGTCGCCCGCCGTTTCGTCGAGGACCACGGCGGCAGCCTGGAGCTGCTGCCGCCCCCCGAGCCGCCCGCCCACGGCGCACGTTTTCGCATCTCGATCCCGCTCGGCGCGGCCGACGCCGCCGCTCCCGCGCGCTAGAATCGCCTCATGTCCGGCCCCCGCGCGACGGCGACTGCGCTGTGCCTGGCGGCGGCGGGTCTCGTCGCCGGCTGCCGCTCCCACGACCCCGCCAAGGAGCTGGCCGTCGACGGCATCGAAACCTACTGGATCGTCGACTCGCCGCAGCAGGGGCAGAACTTCATCGCTCCCGCGGTGCGCTTCCACCTGCGCAACCTGGGCAAGGAGCCGCTCGGCGCCGTCGACGCCCGCGCCCGCTTCCCTGCGCCCGGCCAGGACGAGCCCTGGGGCTCGATCCAGGAGGTGGTCAGCACCTGGAGCCGTCCGCTGCTGCCCGGGCACGACGCGGTGGTGACCGTGCGCTCGGTGGGCCGCTACCACGCCGCCGCCGAGCCGGAGGACCTGCTGCGCTCGCCCGGCTTCCGCGACCCGCGGGTCGAGGTCTTCGTGCGCATCGGCGCCTCCAACTGGGTGAAGCTCGGTGAGGCCGACGTCATCCGGCGCATCGGCGCCCCCGAGGCGGCGCGGCTCGGCCGCTGAAGCGGATGCGCTGGCCCCAGCCCCCTCCCCCCGGCCGGCGCACCTGGCTGGCCCTGGCGCTGGTGCTGCTGGTCGCCGGCTGCTTCCGGCTGATCGGCCTCGGCTATCCCGGCGAGGAGTACTTCGACGAGGTCTACCACGCGAAGACGGCCTTCCAGTACCTGAACGGCGAGCCGCCCACCGAGTGGGTCCACCCGCCGACCTCCAAGCTGCTGATCGCCGTCGGCGTCTACTGCTTCGGCTACCACCCGTGGGCCTGGCGGCTGGCGTCCGCCGTCGCGGGCACCGCCCTCGCCGGGGTGTTCCTGCTGCTGGCACGCCGTGCGCTGGGGAGCGAGCGGGCGGCGCTGATCGCCACCTTCCTGCTGCTCTGCGACGGCGTCTACCTGGTGCAGAGCCGGGTGGCGATGACCAACGTCTTCGCGGTGCTGTTCCAGCTGCTCTCGGCGCTGCTGGTGCTGCGGGCGGCCGGCGAGCGGCGGCTGCGCACCGGCGCGATGCTAGCCGCGGGCGTGGCGCTGGGGCTCGCGTTGTCGACGCGCTGGACGAGCCTCTTCGCCTGGGGCTTCCTGGGGCTCACCTTCCTGTGGCTCCGCCACGACCGCCGGCGCCCGACCGCCGACCCCGAGACGGAGGCGCCGGGCCCGCTGTGGCGCGAGGCCGTGCTGCTGGCGCTCGCCTTCGTCCTGCTCCCGTCGCTGCTCTACCTGCTGAGCTACGTCCCGCTGATGCTTCAGGGACACCCCCACGACCTCCGCGGCTGGGGCCGCGAGGTGGTGAAGGTGGTCCTCTCCCAGTACGACATCTGGAGCTACCACGCGAACCTGCGGGCGAAGCACACCTACTTCAGCCCCTGGTGGACCTGGCCGCTGCTCAAGCGGCCGACCTGGTACTTCTGGTACTCGGGCACGGGCTACGTCCGCGGCATCGTGGCGCTCGGAAACCCGCTCATCTGGTGGGCGTCGGTGCCGATCAGCGCCTGGGCAGTGGTGACCGGAGTGCGCGGCCGCGACCCGCGCCGGGTGTTCTGCGGAGCCGGGTTCCTCGTGCTGTGGGGCCTGTGGGCCTTCTCCCCCCGCAAGCTCAACTTCAGCCACTACCTGTTCGAGGCGATCCCCTACGCCTGCCTCGCGCTGGCGCTGCTCGTCGACCGCTCCTGGGACGGGCGGCAGCGAGGCCTGGCCCTCGCCTACCTGGCGGCAGTCGCCCTGCTGTTCCTGCACTTCCTCCCGTTCCTCACCGCGATGCCGGTGCCGACCGCGCTGTGGTCCTTCCGGGTGCCGGTCCTGGGCGGCGGCCTGTGGCGATGGCTGCCGGGCTGGGTCTGAAGTGAGCCCGCCGGACTCCGCGCATCCGGCGGCGCGCGGGTCGCAGAACCGCGAGATCTACATCGACGCCTTCCGCGGGCTGATGGCCCTGGTGATGGTGCAGGGCCACGTCATGGACGCGCTGCTCACGCCCGAGGCGCTGGGCGCGCCCTGGTACGTCTTCCAGAAGATGTTCCACGGCTCGACGGCGCCCGGGTTCCTCTTCGCCTCCGGGTTCGTCGCCGGGCTGCCGCGGCTGCCCCTGTCCTGGCGGGCCAGCCTGCGCCGGACGCGCCGGGTGCTGTTCGTGCTGGCGACCGGCTACTTCCTGCACCTGCCGTACCTCTCGTTCTGGAAGATCCGGGCGGCCGCCACACCTGCGGAGCGGGCGAACCTCTTCGCCTGCGACGCGCTGCAGGTGATCGCGGTGACCCAGCTCGCCGTCATCGCCCTGCGCTGGCTGGCCGGCCGCCACTGGACCCGGGTGGCGGCGGCGATCGCGGTGGTGATCGTGGCCGTCTCGCCGCTCGTGTGGTCGTCGCACCTCGGCGCACGGCTGCCCTCCCCGGTCGGGGCCTACCTCGACGACAGCACCGGCTCGCGCTTCCCGGTGTTCCCCTTCTCCGCCTTCGTGCTGGCCGGGACCCTGGCCGGCGCGACGCTGGGGCGCGTGGACCCCGACCTGCGCCACCGCCGGGTGCTGGTGGCGGGCTCGCTGCTGCTGGCCGGGGGCGCGCTGCTGGCGGGGGCGCTGCAGGGGCGGATCGACTACTGGTCCGGCCCTTCCCCCGCCTACGCCGTGGTGCGGCTGGGCGCGCTGCTGCTGCTGCTGCGGTTGGTGGAGATCGCCGCGAGGCTGCGCCTGCCGGGCATCCCGTCTCTCGCCCTGCTCGGCCACGAGACGCTGCTCGTCTACGTGCTGCACCTGCACCTGCTGTTCGGCGGCGTCTTCGGCGGCTCGCCGCTGCTGCGGCTGGCCGGGCGGCTGGGCTTCGCAGGGGCGCTGCTGGTGGTGGCGGGGATGGTGCCGGTGATGCTGGCGGCCGCCTGGCTGTGGCGCACCGCGAAGCACCGCTACCCCCACGAGGCGCAGCTGGCGCTGCTCTTCCTCTCGGTGCTGACCGTCTACGAGTTCTTCACGCGCCCCTGGTAGCGCCGGGAGGCGGCGCCGGCCGCCCTAACGGAACAGCTTCTTGAAGGAGGTGAGCGCCGAGTCGCGCGGCGACAGGGCCTCCAGCTCGCGGCGGGCGCCCTGGTGGCGCGGGTTGAGGCGGACCGCCGTTCGCAGCTCGGCCACCGCCCGGCTCTTCACCTTCATCATCTTGTAGTAGAGCGCCCACTGGAAGTGGATCTCGGCGTTGTTGGGCTCGAGCCGTGCGGCGTCGTAGAACTCGCGCTCGGCCAGCTTGGCGGCCGGCGGGTAGCAGGCCATGGCGGTCGCCAGGCGGATGCGGAAGGCTGCCACCCGCGGCGCGACGTCCGCCAGCTTCTCGTAGACCTTCACCGCGTTGGCATAGTCGCCCACCGTCATGCGCACCTCGCCCTCCATCAGCAGGTGCTCGATCTGGGCCTGGCCCTCGAAGGCGGTGGAGCCGGCGGCCACGATCGGCTGCGAGACGTCGGGCCCCGCCGTCTTGAGCGGCGGCTGCGTGGCCGGCCGGACCGCCTGAGGGCTCTCGGCGGCGGCCGGCTCCGGGTCGATCGGCGGCGGCGAGGCCGGGCCGCCCGCGGCGGAGTCGGGCTGCATCTCGAAGCCGGCGGGATGGGGCCGGGCCGGCGGCGTGGGCGGGGCCGCCTGGCGCAAGGCCTCGGCGGCCTCGGCGGCGTGCCGGGCCAGCACGGCGTCGGCGCTCGCGTCCTCGGGGGCCAGCCGCGCGCGGCGCAGCGCCGAGGCGGCCCGGCCCAGGATCACCTCGATGTCGCGGCGCAGCGGGTCCTCGCCCAGGACGCCGTCGCGCAGCGCGTGGTAGCGCTCCATCTTCTCCTCGAGCGCACGGATGAGCGCGCTGCGGGGGGCGGAGCGGGTGAGCTTGAGCCAGCCCTCGCGGTCGAGGCGCGCCGAGTGCGCCAGCTCCTGCTGCACCTCGCGCTTGATCGCCTCGCGCAGCGAGGGATCCGGCCGGCTCTGCAGGGCGGAGAGCAGGAACATGCCGGTGTCGGTCTGCAGCACCGGCTGCGGCACCTGGGCGGCGGCGTCGGCCTCGCGCAGGATGCCGGCGCCGAGGAGGGCATAGGTCGCCCGCAGCCGGGGGAGGGTCAGGCCGGCCGGGCCCCAGGCCAGGCGGCGGACGGTGACGCGCTGGCGGGCGAGGGCCAGGATCTCCAGCTCCTCGGCGGGACGGCCCTTGGGCTCGTAGGGAAAGGGCGGCACCTCGGCCAGCACCACGCAGCGGTCGAGCGGGCCCAGCCCGGCCAGCACCAGCTCCTCGCTCTTCATCTGGCGGATGCCGTCGTAGAGCAGGCGGTGGACCGAGAGGCTCACCATGTACTCGAGGGGGATGGTGCAGCTGCGCTCCTCGAAGGCGGCGGCGCCGTCCGCCATCTCGAAGAGAGACAGGGCGATCCTCCGCACCTGCCGCGACACCGCCGTGCCCACCTCGTAGCGATCCATGACGCCGGCCTGCACCAGCGCCTCCCCGAAGCGGCGGCCGCGGTCGACGGCCATCAGGGCGGAGACCTTCTGGAAGTCGTCGTGGGTGATGCGGCCGTCGGCGACCAGGGCCTCGCCCAGCCGGTCGCGGCGCAGGTTGCTGGCCGCGAAGACCAGCCGCCCGTGGTCGAAGAAGACGATCTTGGCGACCTTGCCGGAGCGGACCTGCAGGTCCCCGCTGCGACGCTCGGCGGAGAGCCGGCGGATGGTCTCGGCAATCGGCGTTCGGGCGACGTCGGTCAGCATCGCGGTGGCACCATTGTGCACCCCCGGGGGCCTCCCGCAAGGTGCCCCCGCGCGGGGGGAGGGTATCCTAGCGGTGCCCCGGCTGCGGTGTGAGGCGGCGCACGGGCGGGAGGACGAGGATGGCGCGGGCGTTGGTGGTCGGCAGCGGCAGCGAGATCGCGCCCATCCGGGTCAGCAACGAGCAGATGTCGAAGATCCTCGACACCAGCGACGACTGGATCCGGGAGCGCAGCGGGGTGGAGGCGCGGCACTTCGCCACCCCGGAGATCGCCACCTCCGACCTGGGCACAGCCGCCGCCCGCAAGGCCCTGGAGGCGTCGGGCGTGGCCGGCGACGAGGTGGACATGGTGATCTTCGCCACCATGACCCCCGACCACTACTTCCCCGGCTGCGGCACCCTGCTCCAGGCCAAGCTGGGCCTGCCCCCGGTGCCCTGCTTCGACATCCGCCAGCAGTGCTCCGGCTTCCTCTACGGCCTGCAGCTGGCCGACGCCCAGATCCGCGCCGGCATGGCGCGCACGGTGCTGCTGGTGGGCGCCGAGGTCCACATCGGCTTCATGCCCTGGACCCGCGAGAACTTCGCCTACGCCACCGGCCAGTCGCAGGTTCCCCCCACCAAGGAGGAGTGGGACTGGAACTCGCGCTTCCGCCACCTGGTGGTGCTCTTCGGCGACGCCGGCGCGGCGGTGGTGCTGCGCGCGGGCGAGGACGGCGGGCGCGGCGTCATCGACCACGAACTGCACGGCTCGGGCGCCGACTACCAGAAGCTCTACGTCCCCGGCACCGGCTTCAAGCACCGGCCCTACACCGACCCGGAGCAGTTCCGCCGCGGCGACCACATCCCGGTGATGGACGGGCGGCACGTCTTCAAGATGGCCACCACCTGCATGGTCGAGGTCGCCCGCTCGGTGCTGGAGAAGAACGGCGTGCGCCCGGACCAGCTCAAGCTGGTGCTGATGCACCAGGCCAACAAGCGCATCAACGAGCACTGCGCCAAGGTGCTGGGGCTGCGCGAGGAGCAGGTGCCCCACAACATCCACAAGTACGGCAACACCACCGCCGCCACCATCCCGCTGCTGTGGGACGAGTGCGTGCGCGACGGGCGGCTGCAGCCGGGGGACCTGGTGCTGATGGTCGCCTTCGGCGCCGGCATGACCTGGGGCGCCTCCCTGGTGCGGGCCTGAGGACCCGGCCCTGCTATATCAACGAATGATATAGCTAGACCTCGACCTCCGGCGGGTCGCTGACGCCGGACGGCTGCACCTGGGCGAGGCGGAAGCCGGGTCCGGAGCGGACGAAGCCGGCCTGCACCAGGAAGGGAGCGAGCGGCCCGGCGGCGAGGGCGGCCCCCTCGGGGGCCCATCCCAGGCCCGGACGTCCGCGCCGCTCGCACCAGGTGCGCAGCGCCTGGGCGGCCGCGGCGCCGGCGCGCGAGCGCTGCGGCTCGTCGGCCGGCAGCAGCGGGGCCACCTCGCGCCCCGCGCGCGAGACGAAGGCGACCAGCGCCCCGTCGAACAGCACCACGTGGCTGCCGGCGGCGCGCTGCAGCCGGACGTCGTCCGTGCTCGGCCAGGCCAGGGCTGCGCCGTAGGGGTTGGCTGGATCCGCGGACGCCAGCACGACCGCCGTCGGCGTCTCCGGGTCGGGCTCTCGTCGGGCGCGGAGCTGGTCGAGGGCGCCCGGCTGCGCGAACTGCAGGCCACCCAGGCCGGACACGAAGTAGCCGCGTCTCACGCGCCCGGCCTCCTCCAGCGCCCGCAGCACCGGGTAGAGGACCGAAAGGCCGCCCGCCACCGCCTCGAACGCCACCGCGCCGCGCGTCAGCACGCCGTGGCGGGCGAGCAGCTGCTCGGCGAGCGCCTTCGCCCGCTCGGTGGGGGTGACCGCCCGCCGCGGGCGCGAGACGCGGCTCCAGCGGCCGACCGCGGAGGGCGGCACCTGGCGTCGCGAGCGGAAACTCGAGAGGCGACCGCGGCGCTCGTCGCGGACGACACGGGCGGCGAGGAACGCCCGCAGCGCTCCCGGGGTGTCGCTGGTCACCTCCCCGGCCCAGGCCAGGTCCCACAGCGCGTCCACCACCGGCTGGGCGAGGCCGCCGCCGGCGGCCTCGAGCAGCTCGCCGAAGAACGACGCCCCGTGACGGAGGAGGTGCTCGCGGATCGCCTGGTGCAGGGCGCCCGCGGGCGGCTCGGGCGGCGGGGGCAGGAGCAACGGCAGGTCGTCGGTGAGGAACAGCGCGAGCCGCCCGTCGCGGTCGCCGAGCGCACCGAGGCCCACCCACACCACCTCGCCGGCGGCGCACAGCGTGTCGAGGTCCTCGGACCGGTACGCCGGCAGCCGGGCCGGGAGCAGGTCGCGCTCGAGGACCGAGGCCGGCAGGGCGGCGCCCTGCAGCTGCTCGACGACGTCGAGGAGCGCGTCGGCCCCGCCGCGCACCAGGGGGGCGGAGGCGCGGGTGGCGACTCCCTGCCAGTCGAGCAGGACGCGGGCGAGCGCCTCGGGTTCGGCCGGCTCGACCTGCCGTCGCAGGGCCGCGAGCGAGCGCCGGCGCAGCGTGGCGAGGACCTCGGGAGCGCACCACTCCCGCCCGCTGCCCCCGGGTCGGAACCCGCCCTCCAGGACGCGCCCGGCCCGCAGCAGCTCCTCGAGGGCCGAGAGGACGGCCGCCTCCCCGACGCCCCAGCGCCTCGCCACCTCCGAGGCGGTGAAGGGGCCGTGCGTCCGCGCGTGGCGGGACACCAGCTCGCGCAGGGCGTGGGGGACAGGCTCCAGGTAGGCGAGCGGCAGCCCCGGCGGGAGGGCGACGCCGAGGGCGTCGCGGAGCCGCCCGGCATCCTCTGCAGCCGCGTAGCGCTCGTCGCCCGCCACACGCACCGTGATCACCCGGCGTTCCCGGACGAGCCCCTGCAGCCACTCCTCGGTCCGGGTGGCCGGTTCGCCGTCGCCGGGATCGATGCGCACCTGCAGCTCCTCGCGCGCGAGGTCGCCGAGGCGCAGCAGCAGATCGTGGACGCGGTCCGGGCCGTGCGCCCGGTGCGCGCCCGAGAGGCCCTGCAGCTGCAGCTCCAGCTCGGCCATGAGGCCGCGGTCGAGGAGCTCCCGCAGCTCCGATTCGCCCAGCAGCTCGCGCAGCTGCGCCTGGTCGACGGAGAGCGCCTGCGCACGGCGCTCGGCGAGGGGCGCGTCGCCCTCGTAGAGGTAGTTGGCGACGTAGCCGAAGAGGAGCGAGGCCGAGAAGGGCGAGGGGGCCTGGGTGTCGACGGTCACCAGGCGCAGCTCGCGCCGCTCGACCCGCCGGGCCAGCTCGAGGAGCCCCGGCAGGTCGAAGACGTCCTGCAGGCACTCGCGGTAGGCCTCGAGCACGATGGGGAACGAGCCGTGGCGCGCGGCCACCTGCAGCAGGTCGTGGGCGCGCTTCCTCTGCATCCACAGCGGCGTCCTCTGCCCGGGCCGGCGCCGCGGCAGGAGCAGCGCCCGGCCGGCCGCTTCGCGGAAGCGCGCCGCGAAGAGGCTGGTGCTGCCCAGCTCGCCGCGCAGCAGCTCCTCGATCTCCTCCGGGTCGGGCAGCAGGTCGGCGGCCTCCGGCGGTCGCTCGCGCTCGGGCAGCCGCACCACGATGCCGTCGTCGGTCCAGACGGTCTCCACCTCGCCCTCGCCGTCGCGGCGCAGCTTGGCCTCGAGCGCGATCGTCCAGGGGGCGTGGACGCGCCCGCCCCACGGCGAGAGCAGACACAGCCGCCAGTCGCCCATCTCGTCGCGCGTGCGCTCGAGGACGAGCGTGCGGTCGTCGGGCAGAGCACCCGTCGCCTCGTGCTGCTCCTTCAGGTACGCCACCAGGTTTTTGGCGGCCAGCGGGTCGAGGTCGTGCTGCTCACGGAGGCGCTTCTCGGCGGCCGCTTCCGGCATGGCCGCGATCTCGCGGGTCAGCCGGCCGATCCTCTCGCCGAGCTCCAGCGGGCGCGCGCCCCGGTCCGCCTTCCAGAACGGCATCTTGCCCGGCTCGCCGGGGGCCGGCAGCACCAGCACGCGGTCGCGGGTGATCTCGGCGATGCGCCAGCTGGTGGCGCCCAGCACGAACACCTCGCCCACCCGGCTCTCGAACACCATCTCCTCGTCCAGCTCGCCCACCCGGCGGCCGCCGCCCTCGCTGTCGGCGAGGAAAACGCCGTAGAGCCCGCGGTCGGGGATGGTGCCGGCGTTGGTGACCACCAGCTTGAGCGCCCCCTCGCGGGCGCGCACCGTACCCCGCAGGCGGTCCCAGACGAGGCGCGGCCGCAGCTCGGCGAACTCGTCCGAGGGATAGCGCCCGGCGAGCATGTCGAGCACACCCTCGAACTGCGCGCGCGGCAGCGTGGAGAAGGGAGCGGCGCGGCGCACCAGGGCGAAGAGGGCGTCGACCGGCCGCTCGCCGACCGCGGCCGTCGCCACCAGCTGCTGCGCCAGCACGTCGAGCGGGTTTCGGGGGATCCGCGTCGGCTCGACCGCACCCTCGCGCATGGCGCGGGTGATGGCGGCGCTCGCCAGCAGGTCACCCCGGTACTTGGGGAAGATCACCCCGCGGGAGACGGCGTCCACCTGGTGGCTGGCGCGGCCGATCCGCTGCATGCCGCTGGCGACGGAGGTCGGCGTCTCGATCTGCACCACCAGGTCGACGGCGCCCATGTCGATGCCCAGCTCCAGCGTGGAGGTGGCGACGAGAGCCGGCAGCCGCCCCGCCTTGAGCGCCTCCTCGATGATCAGCCGCTGCTCGCGGGCGATCGAGCCGTGGTGGGCGCGGGCGACCTCCTCGCCGGCCAGCTCGTTGAGCGCCGCCGCCAGCCGCTCCGCCAGGCGCCGGCTGTTGACGAAGAGGATGGTCGAGCGGTGCGCGCGCACCAGCTCGAGCAGCCGCGGGTGGATGGCCGGCCAGATCGAGCGCCGCTGCAGGCCGGCCGGGCCCTCCTCACCGCCCCCGGCGGAGGCGGCCTCGCCCAAGCGCGACAGGTCCTCGACCGGGACCTCCACCCGCAGGTCGAACTTCTTCGCAGCGCCCGCGTCCACGATGGTGACCGGCCGCGGCCTCCAGGTCCGCACGCCCTCTCCGCCGCCGAGGAAGCGGGCCACCTCCTGGAGCGGCCGCTGCGTGGCCGAGAGGCCGATCCGCTGTGGCGGCCGGCGGGCCGTCTCGGCCAGGCGCTCCAGCGACAGCGCCAGGTGAGCCCCCCGCTTGCTGCCCACGAGCGCGTGGATCTCGTCGACGATGACGGTGTCGACGGTCTGCAGCATGGCGCGGGCGCGCGAGGTGAGCAGCAGGAACAGCGACTCGGGGGTGGTGATCAGGATGTCGGGCGGGCGGCGCTGCATGGCCGCCCGCTCGGCCTGCGGGGTGTCCCCGGTGCGCACCGCCAGCTCCGGCAGGTGGACCGGCTCGCCGCGGCGGGCGGCGACGCGGGCGATGCCGTGGAGCGGCGTTCGCAGGTTGCGCTCCACGTCGACGGCCAGCGCCTTCAGCGGCGAGACGTAGAGCACGCGGCAGCGGTCCTTCTCGTCGGGCGGGGGCTGGAACATCACCCTGTCGATCGCCGCCAGGAAGGCGGCCAGCGTCTTGCCCGAGCCGGTGGGGGCGAAGACCAGCGCGCTCTCGCCGCGGGCGATCGCCTGCCAGCCCAGCCGCTGCGCGCGCGTCGGCTCGGCGAAGGTCTCGGCGAACCACTCGCGCACCGCCTCTGCAAAGGGCAGGGCCGGCTCCTGCGTCCTCACCCGCCCATGATAGGGGAGCGGCCCGCCCGGGCGAGGTCCCCTCCACCGCTCGTGCTAGTCTCCCGCTCGTGCCGACGGTGAGGCGAGGGGCCGCGCTGGCGATCCTGGCGGTGCTGCTCTGCGCCGGCTGCGGCGGCAGCGCCACCGGCCCCAGCCCGGCCGCCACGCCCACGCCGACGCCGGCCGCCGGCACGCCGGTGGTGCTCGACCCGGGCAACTTCGACACGCTGGTGCTGAGCTCCACCCGCCCGGTCCTGGTCGAGTTCCAGCTGCCCACCTGACCGTACTGCCAGGCGATGGTTCCCATCGTCACGCAGCTGGCCGCCGACTTCCAGGGCCGCGCCCTCGTCGGCACCGTGGACGTGCAGGTGCAGACGGCGCTCGTCAGCCGCTACGGCGTCAGCCGGGTGCCGACCTTCGTCTTCTTCCGCAAGGGCCAGGAGGTCTCGCGCCAGAGCGGGACCACGACCTACGAGGACCTCGCCGGCAAGCTGCAGGCGCTGGTGACCGCGCCCTGAGGGGCCGGCGCCGGCCGGCCGCCGCCACGGTCGCGGCGGCGTTCTTCGCGGCGCTGCTGCTCGCGCCGACGGCGTCGCGGTCGGAAGCGCGCGCCGTCCCCGCCCCGGAGAACGTCCTCGGCTTCGTGCCTGGCGAGGATCGCCGTCTCCCCGACTGGGGGCAGGTCGTCGACTACCTCACCGCCCTGGCCGCCGCCTCGCCCCGCCTGCGGCTGGAGGAGGTCGGACGGACGACGGAGGGCCGGCCCTTCCTGCTGGTCACCGTCACCTCGCCGGAGAACCAGGCGCGCCTCGAGGCGATCCGGCAGGCGAGCGCGCGGCTGTGGGACCCACGCACCCTGTCGGCGGAGGAGGAGGCTCGGCTGCTCGAGACCGGAAAGGTCGTGGTGGCGATGACCTTCTCCATCCACTCGACCGAGGTCGGCGGCACCCTCGCCGCGCTGCGGCTGCTGCACCGCCTGGCTTCGGCGGACGACCCCGAGACCCGCGCCGTCCTGGAACAGACGGTGCTACTGGCCGTCCCCTCGCAGAACCCCGACGGCACCGAGCTGGTCGCACGCTGGTACCGGCAGCAGCTCGGCACCGCCTTCGAGGGCACGGCGCCGCCGCAGCTCTACCACCCCTACGTCGGGCACGACAACAACCGCGACTGGTACCTGTTCAGCCAGCAGGAGACCCGGCTGGTGCTGGAGAGCGTCTACCACCGCTGGCACCCGCAGATCGTCCACGACGTGCACCAGATGGGACAGCGGGGGGCGCGGCTGTTCGTGCCGCCCTACGTCGACCCCTGGGAGCCCAACGTCGACGGGACGCTGGTCGCCGCGGTGAACGCGCTGGGCGCGCACGTCGCCTCGCGGCTGGCGACACTCGGCCGCACCGGCGTCCTCACCGGCGCGCTCTACGACGCCTGGACGCCCGCCCGCGCCTACGTGCACACGCACGGCGGCGTGCGGATCCTCTCCGAGACCGCCTCCGCCCGGCTGGCGACCCCGGTCTTCGTTCCCGCCGACGCGCTCGAGGCCGACGCCGGCTTCGACCCGCGGCGGGCCTCCGCGCGCTTCCCTCTGCCCTGGCCCGGCGGCCGCTGGTCGCTGGCCGACGTCGTCGGCACCCAGGTGCAGGTCTCGCTCGCCGTCCTCGACCACGCGGCGCGCCACCGCGAGCACTGGCTGCGCACCGCCCTCGAGGCGAACCGCCGCGCCTGCGCGCGTACGGCCCCCTTCGCGTTCGTGATCCCCGCGCGCCAGCGAGACCCGCTGGCCACCAGGCGCTTGCTGCAGGTGCTGCGCGACGGCGAGGTGGTGGTGGAGACGGCGCGCGCCGACTTCGTGGCGGACGGCCGCCGCCAGCAGGCGGGGTCGTCCGTGGTGCGGCTGGCCCAGCCGGCCGGCGGGTTCGCCAAGGCGCTGCTCGAGCGCCAGCGTTACCCGGACCTGCCGGCGACGCCCGGCGGCGCGCCCGCGAGACCGTACGACGTCACCGCGCACACGCTGCCGCTGCTGCTGGGGGTGGAGGTCGAGTCGGTCGCCGTCCCGTTCCCGGCCGACCTGGCAACGCGCACGGCCACGGAGGCGCCCGACGGTGTCGAGGGCACCGGTCCGCGCTACGCGCTCGGTCACACCAGCGGTGAGCTGGCGGCGCTCGGCGCCCTGCTGGCTCGCGGTGTCCGGGTGCGCTGGGCGCTCGACGACTTCGCGGAGGCGGGTCGCCGCTTCCCCGCCGGCACGCTGCTGGTGCCGTCGGCCGACCGCCGCGCGCTGCAGGACGTGGTCCACCCGCTGGGCCTCCTGGCCCGCTCCGTCCGCGCGGACCCGCGCTCGCTGCGGCTCGCCCGGCCGCGGGTGGGCCTCTATCGCTCGTGGCTGGCCGCGATCGACGAGGGCTGGACGCGGTACGTGTTCGAACGGGAGACGAACGTCGGCTACCAGACGCTGCACGACGCCGACGTCCGCGCCGGCGGCCTGCGACGGCACTTCGACGCGATCGTGCTGCCGTCCCAGCCCTCGCGCGCGCTGCGCGAGGGGTACCGGCCCGGGTCGATGCCGCCTTCGTACACGGGCGGGCTGGGGGACGAGGGGGCTTCTGCCCTGCGGTCGTTCGTCGAGGACGGCGGCACGCTCGTCTCCCTCGACGCCGCCTGCGACTTCGCGATCGAAGCGCTCCGCCTGCCCGTGACGAACGCGCTCGCGGGCGGCGCGGACTCGGGGGTCTTCTGCCCCGGCTCGATCCTGGAGGCACGCGTCGAGGGCTCCTCCCCGCTGACCACCGGCCTGCCCGATCCGCTGCCGGTGTGGTTCGAGGGCTCGCCCGCGTTCGAGGCGAAGGCCGGAAACGTGCTCGTGCGCTACGAGGCAGAGCAGCCGCTGCTGTCGGGGCTCCTGGTGGGAGGCTCGCGCCTGCGCGGTCGCGCTGCGCTCGTGGAGGCGCCGCTCGGGCGCGGGCGGGTGGTGCTGGTCGGCTTCCGCGCCCAGTACCGGGCGCAGAGCCGGGTCGCCTACCCCGTCCTGCTGAACGCGCTCTACCTCTCCGCCGCCCGTCCCTGATCCGGAAGCCCCCAGCCGACGCCTCGGGCTCGTCGCTCGGATTCGGGCAGCTGCACCAGCACCGGCCGCGCCGCGGGATCGAGCCAGCGCAGCAGCCGCTGCATCGCCGGCAGCTCGAAGGCCGTGCAGCCGGCGGTGACCGCCTGGGGGCTCGCGCGCAGGTGCAGGAAGATGCAGCTGCCGCCGCCGGGCTCGACCGGACGGTCGTTGTGGCCGACCCAGACCACGTACCGGTAGAGGGCATCGTCGCGCCGCATCTCCTCGGCCGAGGACCAGTCCCGGGGCACAGCCCGGGCGTCGACCAGCGAGTTGTAGTGAGGCGAGCGCGGGTCGTCGACGCAGAGGAGGCTGGCACCGGCCGGGCGGTAGGGCAGCCGGCTGCCCGGTGGTGGCGCCTCCGCGTAGCCGGTCACGAGGCGCAGGTCGAAGACGCCGGCAGGCGAGCGCCCATCGCCCTCCCGCTTCTGCGGGCCCGGCAGGCCCGCCGGCTGAAGGCCGCGTCCCCAGGCGAGACCGCTGCGGCCGAGCGAGGCAGGGAAGGCCGGCCCGACCTCACGCCAGCGCGCGTCCGCCGACGGCCGTTCGTAGGCGCGCAGGGTCGCCGAGGTGGCGTCCCAGCCGGCGGCGATGGCCAGCACCATCTGGCGCGCGTTCGTGGGAACGGGCGAGGCGGCGGGCGAGCCGGCCTGCGCGATCGCGGCGAGGACGAGCCCCAGCACGTCAGGGCCGGGCGGGCGGATGGTGCCGGGCGACCAGCCCGTCGTAGGCCGCCCCGCCGAGCACGGCGCCGATGGCCGGACCGACGATCGGCACCCACCACCAGCCGCCGCCGGCGCGGAAGACCGCCGCGCCCCAGCCGAAGGCCGCGGTGAACAGGCGCGGCCCCAGGTCGCGCGCCGGGTTGATGGCGTAGCCGGCGTTGAAGCCGAAGCTCATCCCGATCAGCGCCACCAGCGCGCCGACCACCAGCGGCCCGCCGGTGACGGTGCCGGCGTTGCGGCGGTCGGAGACCGCGAAGATGCCGAGCAGCAGCAGCGCCGTGCCGACCACCTGGTCGACGAGACCGCCCGGCACCGCCGAGAGGAACGGCTGCGGGTAGGTGGCGAAGATCCCGGCGGTGGCGCCCTCCCCGGTGACGCGGCGGGTGCCGCCGTCGAACGCGTCGAGCGCCTCGCGGTAGGTGAGGAAGGTGAGCGCGGCGCCGCAGAAGGCGCCCGAGAGCTGTGCCGCCACGTAGGCCGGGACCTTGCGCCAGGAGAAGCCACGCAGGGTGGCGAAGGCCAGGGTGACGGCGGGGTTGAGGTGCGCCCCGGAGACGCCGGCCGAGACGTAGATCCCCATGGTGACGGCGAGCCCCCAGGCGAGGTGGATGGAGAGCGGCATCCCGGTGCTGCCACGGCTGAGCGTGACCTGCGCGACCACGCCGGTCCCGAAGACGATCAGCACCAGGGTCCCGAGGAATTCGGCCGCCGCCTCCCGCGCCGTGCCCTTCAGCATCGGCGCATTATAGGGATCGCCCCGGCCTCCGGCGTTTGAAATCCCGGGGTCGTTTGACTACCATGGCCGTCCACGTTGGGAGATCGTCCAACGGTAGGACACATGGCTCTGGACCATGGAATCGGGGTTCGAATCCCTGTCTCCCAGCCA
>DATKME010000035.1:0-31936 GCA_035542035.1 Vicinamibacteria bacterium
TCCGGGGCGCTCGAACAGGACGCGGACGTGGTGATGTTCATCTACCGCGAGGAGGAGTACAAGCCGACGGACGAGAACCGCGGCATCGCGGAGATCATCATCGGCAAGCAGCGCAACGGCCCCACCGGCTCGCGCAAGCTGGCCTTCATCAAGGAATTCACCCGCTTCGAGAACCTCGACTGGCGCGGAGGCGGCCAGTAGCGGGCGTCATGGCCAAGCTGCGCACGGTCTTCGCCTGCCAGGCCTGCGGGTTCGAGAGCTCCAAGTGGCTCGGCCGCTGCCCCGACTGCGGCGAGTGGAACAGCTTCGTCGAGGAGCGGCAGGAGGCGCCTCCGCCGCCGGGGAAGGGCCGGCCCGAGACGCTGGCGCTGCCCGGCATGGCCGCCCATCCCCGGGCCTGGGACGCCATCGACGCCTCCGAGGAGCCGCGCGTCGCCTCGGGCATCGACGAGTTCGACCGCGTGCTGGGCGGCGGCATGGTCCCCGGCTCGCTGGTTCTGATCGGCGGCGAGCCCGGCATCGGCAAGAGCACCCTCATCCTGCAGGTCGCTCACCTGCTCGGCCGCACCCACGGCACGGTCCTCTACGTCTCCGGCGAGGAGTCGGAGCGGCAGGTCAAGCTGCGCGGGGAGCGGCTGGGGATCGCCGGCGGGGGCCTGTTCCTGCTGGCCGAGACCTCGCTCGAGCGCATCCTCGAGCAGGTGGAGACGCTCAAGCCGTCGGCCCTGGTCGTGGACTCGGTGCAGACCGTCTACTCCTCGCGCTTCCCCTCGGCCCCCGGCAGCATCAGCCAGGTGCGCGAGGTGGCGACCCAGCTGCTGTTCGTGGCCAAGGGCCGCGGCATCACCACCTTCCTCATCGGCCACGTGACCAAGGACGGCAGCATCGCCGGGCCGAAGTCGCTGGAGCACATCGTCGACACCGTCCTCTACTTCGAGGGCGAGAAGCGGCAGCACCACCGCATCGTGCGGGCGGTGAAGAACCGCTTCGGGGCGATCTCCGAGCTGGGCGTGTTCGAGATGACCGGGGCCGGCCTGAGACCGGTGGCCAACCCGTCCGCTCTGTTCCTGGCCGAGCGGCAGGCGGGCTCCCCGGGCTCCGCCGTCGTCTGCACCATCGAGGGCTCGCGGCCGATGCTGGTGGAGGTGCAGGCTCTCGTCTCGCCCACCTCCTTCGGCACCCCGCGCCGGATGTCGCTGGGCATCGACCCCAACCGTACCAGCCTGCTGCTGGCGGTGCTGGAGAAGCGGGTCGGCCTCGAGCTGCTGGGGGACGACGTCTTCGTCAGCGTGGCCGGCGGGCTGGAGGTGGACGAGCCCGCCGCCGACCTCGGCGTCGCCGCCGCCGTCGCCTCCTCGTTCCGCAACCGGCCGCTGCCGGCCGGCACGGTCCTCTTCGGCGAGGTCGGCCTGGGAGGCGAGGTGCGCGGCGCCTCGCAGCCCGGGCTGCGGGTGAAGGAGGCGGCGCAGATGGGCTTCACCCGCTGCCTGCTGCCGGCCCGCAACGTCCCCGACGAGCCGCTGCCGGGGATCCGGCTCATCGGCGTCTCCACTCTCGAGGAGGCGCTCGAGCGGCTCTCCGAGTGAGCGAGGCCGGGGGTATGATTGCGCCCGTTCGAGCAGGAATCATGCGCTTCGCGCCTTCCTTCCCATCCGGGGGGCCGCCCAGGCAGGGGCCCCGAGAGGTTCCACCATGTGGCTCGTACTCTTCCGCCTTCTCACGGTGGCCGCCCTCGCCTGGGCCGGCTGGGTCTTCAACCCGCTTCCGGCGCTGCCCTGGTTCGGTCCCCTGCTGGGGGTGGGGTTCGCGGCCGCGCTGATCGGACTGGAGCTGCAGGCCCATCGCGTCCCCGCGCAGTACATGGTGGGGGCGCTGGTGGGCGGCGTCACCGGGCTGGTCGGCGCCCACCTGGTGTGGGGCGTCGTCGCCGGCCTGCAGCTGCAGCACGACCGGATGGTCCACACCCTGCTGGTGGTGTTCCTCATCTACATGGGCGTGATGATCGGCGCCCGCCGCGGCGAGTGGTTCGAGCCGGCGCGGGTGATCGCCGCTTTCAAGGACGCCTCCCGTCTCTACCAGTACAAGGTCCTCGACACCTCGGTGATCATCGACGGCCGCATCGCCGACATCTGCGAGACCGGCTTCCTCGACGGGACGCTGGTGGTCCCGCAGTTCGTGCTGCGCGAGCTGCAGCAGGTGGCGGACTCCTCGGACTCGCTGAAGCGCAACCGCGGCCGCCGCGGCCTCGACATCCTGCAGCGGATCCAGAAGATGGCCCACGTGCAGGTGCAGATCGTGGAGACCGACTTCCCGGAGGTGCGCGAGGTCGACCTCAAGCTCATCGAGCTGGCCAAGCGGCTGTCCGGCAAGATCGTCACCAACGACTTCAACCTCAACAAGGTCGCGCAGCTGCGCGGGGTGGCGGTGCTCAACATCAACGAGCTCGCCAACTCCCTGAAGCCGGTGGTGCTGCCCGGCGAGGTGCTGCGGGTCTTCGTCCTGAAGGAGGGCAAGGAGGCCGGCCAGGGCGTGGCCTACCTCGACGACGGGACCATGGTGGTGGTGGACCAGGGCAAGCGCGCCATCGGCCGCACGATCGAGGTGAGCGTCACCTCGGTGCTGCAGACGACCGCCGGCAAGATGATCTTCTGCCGCTGGCCGGAGGCGCCGCCGGCGGCCCCGCCCGGCGAGCGCCGGGACCGCAACGGGCGCGACGCCCGCAACGAGCACCGTCGCGAGGGCGACCGGCGCGAGCCTGAGCGGCCGGCCGCCCCCGCCGCCGAGACGGCGAGGCCCGGCGAGCCCGAGCCGCACCCGCCGTCGCCCGTGGCGACGCCGTCCACCAGCCGCGGCGAGTAGCCGCCCGCGCGTGTCCGGCAGGCGCCTCCTCTTCCTCGGCGTGAAAGCGCCGCTGGCGCTCGTCCTGACCGCGGCCTACTCCGGCGCCGCCACCGTGGCCGCCGTCCTCGACCGCAGCGGCCGGACCACCCGCGAGATCGGCGGCGCCTGGAGCCGCACCCTGCTCCGCCTCCTCGGAGTGGAGGTGAGGGTGGGCGGCGTGGACAACGTCCCCGGCGGGTCCGCCGTCTACGCGTCGAACCACGCCAGCGCCCTCGACATCCTGGTGTTGTTCGGCTACCTCCCCGTCGACTTCCGCATTGTGTACAAGCGCTCGCTCTCGCTGCTGCCGCTGGTCGGCTGGTCGATCTGGCTGAGCGGGCACATCCCGATCGACCGCAAGAACCCGTTCCGTGCGCGCCGCAGCATGGAGAAGGCCGCGCAGCGCATCCGCTCCGGGACGAACGTCGTCCTGTTCCCGGAAGGGACGCGCAGCCCCGACGGGACCGTGCGCCTCTTCAAGCGCGGCAGCTTCAACCTGGCGATCGCAGCCGGCGCGCCGGTGGTGCCGGTGTCGCTCTCCGGCGTCAAGGCGCTCGTCCCCGCGGGGCTGGTGAGCCTGCGGCCGGGCCGGGTCCGGGTGACGATCGCGCCGCCGGTGCCCTCCGCCGGCCGCTCGCCGGCCGAGGTGGACGCGTTCGCGGAGGAGGTCAGGCGGATCGTGGTCGCGAACTGCGCGGCGGACGGCGGGGCCGATCCGGCATGAGGCCTGCGGCCGGAGCGCTCGCGCTGCTGCTGGGGCTCGGTCCCGCCGTCACGGTCGCGGAGCCGAAGCCCGCCGCGCTGCGCCGGGCGATCACGCCGATCGTGGCACGGCACGAGCTGGCCACGGCCTTCTGGGGGATCGAGGTCCGCGGCCTGAGGAGCGGCCGCACCCTGTTCGCGCTCAACGCCGGGCGCGCGTTCCGCCCCGCCTCCACCCTGAAGCTGGTCACCACCGCGGCCGCCCTCGACGCCTTCGGCCCCGGGGCCCGGCCGCGCACCACGGTCGAAACGGCCGCCCGCCTCGACGCGCTCGGCCGCGTCCTGGGCGACGTGTACCTGGTCGGCGGCGGCGACCCCAACCTGTCGGCGCGTTTCACCCCCGGCCGGCCCACGGCCGCCTTCGAGGAGATGGCCGACGCGCTGGTCGCGGCCGGCGTGCGCCGGATCGAAGGCCGGCTGATCGGCCAGGAGGCGGCCTTCAGCGGCGAGGGCCGCGGCAGCGACTGGACCTGGGAGGACCTCGCCTGGGGCTACGGGGCGGCGGTCTCCGCGCTGTCGTTCAACGACGGCGTCGTCGCCGTGCGCCTCTTCCCGGGGGAGCGGCCGCCCGACCCGGCGCTCCTCGAGATCGATCCCCCGACTCCGCTGCTCGACGTCACCTCGACCGTCGCCACGGCTGCCCCCGGCGCCGCCTCGGACGTGCGGCTCGCGCGCGCGCCGGGCTCGAACGCGGTCCGGCTCCTTGGCGCGCTGCCGATCGGGACCACCTGGAGCGGGGAGGTCGCGGTCGGGGATCCGGCGCGCTTCGCGGTGACGGCGTTCGCCGCGGTGCTCGAGAGCCGCGGCGTCCGGGTCACCGGCGGCCTGGACACCTCGCGCGCGCCGCTGGCCCCGGGGACGCGGGTGCTGGCCGCCCACGACGGCGTGCCGCTGGCCGAGGAGATCCGCGTCGTCAACAAGGAGAGCCAGAACCTCCACGCGGAAATGCTGCTGCGCCTGCTCGGGCTGAGGTCGGCGGGCGACGGCAGCGCGGAGAAGGGCCGGGCGGCCGTGGCCGCGTTCCTGGAGCGGCTGGGCGTGCCCACCGGAGGCTGGCAGCTCACCGACGGCTGCGGCCTCGCCCGCACGGACCTGGTCACGCCTGAGGGCATGGCGGCGCTGCTCGCGGCGATGGACGCTCACCCGCAGGCGGCCAACTTCCGCAACTCGCTGCCGGTGGCCGGACGAGACGGGACCCTGGCCATGCGCCTGCGCGGTACCCCCGCGGAGGGACGCGTGCAGGCCAAGACCGGCAGCCTGAACCTGGTGAACGCGCTGGCCGGCTACGCCACCACGAAGGACGGCGACCGCGTCGCCTTCGCGGTCTTCGTGAACAACCACGCCGGCCGCTCGCACGACGCCGTGGCCGCCATCGACGACGTGGTGGGGGCGCTGGTGAGCCGCTGACGCATCCGGCCGATTGACAGGCGAAGGCCGCATCCGCCAAGCTCGCCATCCGGCGCGAGCGCTGGGGCCGCGCCGCTGGAGGCTGTCATGCGCAAGGCCGTCCTGCTCGCCCTCGCCGTGCTCCTCGCCCTACCCGCAGTCCGGGGCCGCGCCGCCGACGTCCCCGGCGCCGACAAGGTGACGCTCGACGTCGTGGTCAAGGACAAGAAGGGCGCGCCGGTGCCGGACCTCAAGGCCGAGGAGATCGAGGTCGACGAGAACGGCAGCAAGCGGCCGGTCGAGTCGCTCATCTTCGTCAGGCCGGGCGTGGCCGCCGCCGGAGCGTCCGGTCCCGGGACCCTGGTGTCGCTGGTGTTCGGGATGGCCGGAACCGACGTCGGCGACGTCGACCGCAACCGCGCCGGGTCCGACGCCGTCAACCAGCAGAAGCGCGCGAAGCAGGCGGTCGAGGCGTTCCTGGCGCACGAGCTGGGGCCGGACACGCAGATCGGCGTCTTCCGGATCGGCATGCAGCTGTGGACCGTGCAGCCCTACACCCGCGACCTCGCGCTCGTCCGCCAGGCGGTGGACAGAGCCGCGAGCAACGCCGACCTCTCGCTCGCCGAGCCCGACCAGAGGGCGCGCCAGTGGGTGGGCGAGACACTCGGGCAGCTGTCGAAGGGCAACGCCGACCCGACGGCGGTCGCCCGGGCGGAGGTGCTGGGCAAGGTCATCCGCGAGGGCGACCGGCTGCTGCGGCAGCAACAGGAAGGCTCGCCCGTCTACTTCCTGATGGCTCTCGCCAAGGGCCAGGCCGGCGCCCCGGGACGCAAGACCGTGCTGTACTTCACCGGCGGCCTGACCGTCTCCGAGCAGCTCGACGACGTCTTCAAGACCATGCAGAGCGAGGCCAACCGCGCGCACGTGGCCTTCTACGCGGTCGACGTGGGCGGCCTGGCCACGGACAGCGAGCTGCAGACCGCGCGCAACGCGGTGACGGACGTGGCCAAGGCCAGCCAGGACCAGAACACGAAGATGAGCGGAGCGGTCACCCTCGACGACGTCCACGTGGCCGACAAGACCATCGAGAGCACGCGGACCAACTGGAAGCAGCCGCTCAAGGAGCTGAGCGAGAACACCGGCGGCTTCGCCACCCTCGATACCAACGACTACAGGAAGGCGATGGACCGCCTGGCGGGCGACCTCGGCGGCTACTACGAGGTCACCTACGCGCCGGTGAACGCGGCCTGGGACGGCGTCTTCCGCAAGACGGTGGTGAGGGTGAGCCGCGCCGGGACGACGAAGCCCCAGAGCGGCAACGGCTACTTCGCCACTCCGCCCGACGACAGCGGCCCCATCCTGGCCTACGAGCGGCCGCTGCTGGAGGCGCTCAAGGCCGCCGAGCCAAAGCAGGACTTCCCGATCAACGCCGGGGCCTTCCGCTTTGCGCCGGGGCCCGAGGGGCGGGACGTCTTCCTGGTGGCCGAGCTGCCGATGTCGAAGCTGAAGTTCACCACCGACCCCAGGACGAAGACCTACAAGATGCACTTCGCGCTGCTGGCGGTGGTCAGGGACTCGCAGGGAAAGCCGGTCGAGCGCGTCAGCCAGGACTACCCGTTCCAGGGACCCCTCGACAAGCTGCCGCAAATGCAGCAGGGCAACGTGGTGTTCAAGCGCAAGGTGGTGGTGCCGCCCGGAAAGTACACGGTCGAGATCGTGGCCCAGGACCGCGACAGCGGCGCCACCAGCGTGCAGCGGATGCCGCTGGAGGTCCCGGACCAGCCGGGTGTCGCCCTCAGCAGCGTCGTCGTCATCCGCCGCATGGAGCCGGCTCCCGCGCTCAAGCCCGGCGCCCCCGAGGACCCGCTGAGAGGCGAGGCGACCCGCATCGTCCCCAGCCTTCGCGACCCGATCCAGAAGGCGACAACGCCGAAGCTGCCGGTGTACGTGATCGTCTACCCGCAGAAAGGCGCCGTGCCCCCGCAGCAGGCGACGATCGAGGTCTCGGCCGCCGGCAAGCCCGAAGGGCGCAACGCCGTGATGCTGCCCGCGCCCGATCCCGACGGCCGCATCCGCCTGCTGGCGCCGATCCCGATCGACAAGTACGGCCCGGGCGAGCACGAGCTCAGGGTGACGGTGCGCCAAGGCGCCTCGCAGGCCGAGGACACGCTCGCCTTCACGCTGCAGTAGCAGGGGGCCGACAATGGGCGCGCGCCGCGTGGCCGCCGCACTGTTGCTGGTCGCCGCGGCAGCCGGGACCGCGTACGCCGCGCAGGACCAGGCGGCGGGCGCGCTGCCGTTCGCGGAGCTCGCCCGGCGTGCCTCGGCTGCCTGGGCGGCGGGGCGGAACGACGAGGCGCAGCGGTGGTTCGAGCAGGGGGTCGAGCGTGATCCCGCGTGGGACGAGGGCTGGTGGTACCTGGGCTCCATCCACTACGAGGCGGACCGCTACGCCGACGCCCGGGTGGCCTTCGCCCACGTCACCCGGCTCAAGCCCGAGGCGAGCCCGGCCTGGGCGATGCTCGGCCTCACCGAGTACCGTCTGGGCGAGCTCGACGCCGCCCTCCAGCACCTGATGAGGTGGCAGACCATCGGCCCCGGCGGCGACAACGAGATCAGCCGCACGGCCGGTCTGCACCTGGCGATGCTCCTCGTCCGCAGCGGGCAGTTCGACCTGGCGATGCGGCCGCTCACCTGGCTGGCCAGCGCGCACCAGGAGACGCCAGAGCTGTCGCTGCTGTGCGGACTCGTGATCCAGGAGCGAGCGCTGCTGCCGGCCGAGGTGCCGCCGGCGGATCGCGAGCGCACCGTCGCCATCGGCCACGCCGCCTTCTCCGCGCTCGGCGGGCGCGACGCCGAGGCGAAGTCGCGCTTCGAGGAGGTGATCGCGCGGTACCCGAACGTCCGCGGCGTGCGCTACGCCTACGGCCTGGTGCTCTCCCGCATGGGATCGGCGGACGCGTTGCCGGCGCTGCGCAGGGAGGTCGAGCTCTTTCCCGACGACGTCCACGCGCACCTGCAGATCGCTCTCGAGCTGCTGGGACGCGGCCAGGCGAAGGAGGCGCTCCCCTCGGCGCAGGAGGCCGTGCGCCTCGCCCCGGACCTCTTCGCTGCGCACCTCGCGCTCGGCCGCGCGCTCGTCGAAACGGGCACGCTGGGCGAGGGGACCGCTCACCTGGAGCGAGCCGCCGAGCTCGCCCCCGACGTGGCCGACATCTACCTCGCGCTCGCCCGCGCGTATGCCCTCGCCGGGCGCACCGCCGACGTCGAGCGGATGCGCGCGAAGATGATCGAGACCGAGCGCAAGCGACAGCCCCAATTGCACCCATAGCCGCCTGCGGTGCGTCGCAGGTTCGGCTCCTCTCGCGGGGCGCATAACATCTATGCGACCGCCCTCCTCGCGAGCTCTCTAGGGGGGCTTTCGAGGCTGCTCCAAGGACTCGTAACCCACCTCGGGCCAAAGTGACTGTGCGCAGCCTTACTCACTAGATCATATGAAGTTGAGCGGTCCAACCAGTCGAACAGGATCTCCGGCCAGCCGGTTCCTGCCGGGCTTCTTAATGGCTATGATGCAAGATACCGTTTTCTCTTGACAGCCCTTCACCGTCCCCCTACGCTCCGTTGCCAGCGGCCACAAATCCGCACGATTCGAGCGTGGCCCGGAGCAGAGCGAAGCATCCGGCTCTCTCGAAATTGGAGGCAGATAGCTCATGAGGTTCAACCCAATCCCGGGGTTGACGAAGCGTCTTGCGCTTCTCGTCATTCCCGTCCTGGCGGTGCTTCTCGCGCTGCCAGGTCCCACGTACGCGCAGCGGTTCACGGGTGAGCTGAGCGGCAGCGTCGTCGACGAGTCGGGGGGCGTCATCCCCGGCGCCGACGTCACCGTCACGAACGCGGCCTCGGGCGCCGTCCGTCGAACCGTCACGAACAGCGACGGGTTCTTCGCGTTCGCGGCCCTGCCGGCCGCCACCTACGACGTCAAGATCTCGATTTCCGGATTCAACACGTACGAGGTCAAGGGCATCGTTCTCCAAGGCGGTGACAGCCGGACCATCCGGCAGGTGTCGCTCAAGGTGGCCACGGTCGCCGAGACGGTCTCGGTGAGCGCCGAGGTCGCCCTGACGCCGCTCAACTCCGGTGAGAAGAGCGCAACCCTCACCTCCGAGCAGATCGAGAACACTCCGATCGTCGGCACCAGCGCGGCCGAGGTGCTCCGCCTGCTGCCGGGCATGTCGCCGACCACTGGCGCTGGCACCAACCGGCCCAACTTCACCGGTGAGGTGTACGGCATCAACGGCAACGGCGAGTTCCAGGGCGGCGGGAACAACAACCAGAGCGCCATCGGCAACTTCAGCAGCAACGGCACCAACACCGGCGCCCTCGACATCACGGTGGACGGCGCCCCCGGCGCCGACCCGGGCTGCAACTGCGCGACCTCGGTCAACCCCAACACCGAGTTCGTGCAGGAGTTCAAGGTCCTGCAGTCGAACTTCGGGGCCGAGCACGCCAAGGGCCCGGTCAACATGACCGTCATCAGCAAGCAGGGCGGCCGCGAGTTCCACGGCGCCGTGTTCGGTTACGCCCGTGACTACCACCTCAACTCCGCCGATTGGTACGCGAACAAGATCGGCGCCCCCGGGCAGGACAACCGGGTCAAGAACAAGTTCTTCTACCCGGGCTTCAACCTGAGCGGCCCGCTGCTCATCCCGGGCACCGACTTCAACAAGAACCGGGACAAGGTCTTCTTCTTCGTGGGCTTCGAGTACTTCAAGCAGACCCTGGACACCGGCTACGTCAAGTCCTGGGTGCCCACCGAGGCCATGCGCAACGGCGACTTCAGCAACGCCGCCGCCGTCGGCAGCGGCACGGCGATCAACACGCCGCCGCGCGGCTTCCCGGGCGGGATCATCCCGTCGAACCTGATCGATCCCGGCGGCAAGGCGCTGGTCAACGTCTTTCCGATGCCGAACGCCGATCCCTCGGTCACCGGCGGGTTCAACTACGTCAACAACCTGCTGGTGGACCAGAACGGCTGGCAGGGTCTGGCCCGCGTGGACGTCAACATCTCCGACAACACGAAGCTGTTCCTGCGCTACAACGTCCAGCGCGAGACCCAGCCCTTCGTCATCGGGCTGTGGTGGCGCAACGGCCAGCAGCAGGTGCCCTACCCCTCTTCGATCGAGGGCAAGAACCGGTCCGACTCGGGCACCGTCAGCCTGACGCACGTGTTCAACCCCACGCTGACCAACGAGACGATCTTCGCGGTCACCTACATCAACTTCCCGAACGAGTTCACCGACCGCAGCAAGATCTCCCGTCAGGCCCTGGGCTACCCGTACCAGGGCATCTTCGGCCAGAGCAACGACCAGATCCCGTCCGTCAACGCGGGGCCCTGGTGCTGCGGGCCGATGTACTTCAACCCCGGAGGGTTCGACCCCATCCTCTTCGCCGAGAAGTGGCAGATCTCGGCCCAGGACAACGTCACGAAGGTCTGGGGCACGCACAGCGTGAAGGCCGGCCTCTACTACGAGCACGTCACCAACAACCAGCCGGGCAACAACGACAGCAACGGCTACATCGTCCTCGACCCCGGCAACGCCGCGAGCACCGGCAACACCCTGGCCGACCTGCTGATGGGGAACATCAACACGCACTACGACGAGTCCACGAAGAACGTCCTGCACAACATCGGCTACAACATCTTCGAGGGCTACGCGCAGGACAGCTGGAAGCTGAAGCCCCGCCTGACCGTGGACTACGGCGTGCGCGCCTCGTACATGGGGCCCTGGTACGACCGCGGCAACTACAACGGGCAGACCACCGGCATGGTCGGCTGGCAGCAGTCGAGCTACCAGCCGGGTGTCCAGTACTCCGGCCTGACCTGGAACTCGATCAACCCCAGCATCCCGCTGGGCGTCGTGTCGATCCCCTGGGTCGTCCAGCCGCGCGTCGGCTTCGCCTGGGACAGCCGCGGCACCGGTGAGACCGTCATCCGCGGCGGCTTCGGCATGTACGTCTACCACGAGCCGCAGCCGGCCTGGACGGGCAGCGTGGACTTCGCCCAGGGTGCGAAGAGCACGACCATCACCAGCCCCACCACGCTGAAGGCCCTCGAGGGCCTCGGCGGCGGGACGGTCAACCTGACCGGCAGCGCCCTCGACGTGAACGACAACCACCAGCCGCTCACCTACTCCTGGAGCTTCTCGGTCGATCAGAAGCTGCCCTGGGGGATGACCGGCGAGCTGAGCTACGTCGGCAACCACCAGTCAGACCTGACCAACAACAACCTGGCCAACATCAACGCGGTGCCCGAGTACTACGGTCTGCAGCGGGACCCGACCGGCGGGACCAACCCGGACACCTTCCGGCCCCTGAACCAGTACGGCGACCTGAGCGTGTACCGCCACAACATGTACGCGAACTACAACGGCCTCCAGGCCCTCGTCGCCCGCCAGCGTGGCAAGTTCAACTTCACCGCCGCGTACACGTTCTCGAAGGTACTCGGCATCCACGGCGGCGACCCGAACGGTCAGGCCATCGGCTCCGAGTACATCTGGGACGTCCGCACGCACAACTACGGCGTGCTGGGCCAGGACCGGACTCACGTGGCCAGCGCGTCGGTGAGCTGGCTGCTGCCCGACCTGAAGGACAAGGGCGCGTTCGTGAACGGCGTGTTCGGCAACTGGCAGGTCGCCGGCGTCGGCACCTACGTCAGCGGCGCGCCGATCTTCGGAAGTGGCAGCAACAACAACTTCGGCATCGGCGGAACCACCACCGGCGGCGTGACGCTCGACTCGCAGCACATCACCGGCTCGAACCAGGTGCCGGTGGAGCCGGTCTTCACCTGCGACCCGAACGCCAACATCCCCAGCGGGTACCTGTTCAACCCCGCCTGCTTCGCAGCGCCGACGCCGGGCCACAACGGCAGCTACATCTTCCCGTACATCAAGACCCAGCCCTACACCAACCTCGACCTTTCGCTCTTCAAGAACTTCCCGATGGGCAGCAAGGGTCAGAAGCTGCAGCTGCGCATCAGCGCCTACAACGCGCTGAACCACCCGATCGCCTACCCGGATCCGAGCACCAACCTGACGCTCCACTACACGAACGGCGTGATGGACAGCACCAACTTCGGCAAGCTGCCGCAGGACAACAAGTACGGACGGCGCATCGTCCAGCTGGTCCTGAGGTTCACCTTCTAGACCAGCCTCGTCCGTCCGTTCCGAGCGGGCGCTGCCTCGATGAGGGCAGCGCCCGCTCTTCGCTTTACGGCCCCGCCGGCCGGGATGTGGTCTAATGACCGTTGCCGTGCGTGGGCTCGCCCGTCCGCTGCTCATCCCCTCCCTCACCGTCCTCTGCCTGACGCAGCCTCTGCCGGCGCTCGCCGGTCAGGATGCCGCCCCTGCCCCCTCGCCGTCCTTCGAGGAGGTGGCGGCGAGGGCGGCGCGGGCGCGCGAGAGCGGCGCGGCGGACGAGGCGATCCGCTGGTACCGCAGCGGGGTGCGGATGCGCCCGCAGTGGGACGAGGGCTGGTGGTACCTGGCGACGGGCCTCTACGAGGGCGACCGCTACGCGGAGGCGGCCACCGCCTTCGCCCGTTTCCTGGCGCTGAAGCCCCAGCCGGGGCCCGCGCGGGCCCTGCGCGGGCTCTGCCTCTTCCAGGTGAAGGACTACCCGGAGGCCTCGCGGGACCTGGCGAGGTGGATGGCGGACGGCTCGATCGGCAACGCCGAGACCCAGCAGGTCGCGTGGTATCACCTGGCCATCCTGCGCATCCGCGAGGGCCAGTTCGAGCTGGCCCTCGAGCCGATGACGCAGCTCTGCCGCTCGGGAGCGGAGAGCCCGCGCCTGGTGCGCGCGGCGGGGCTCATGCTGCTGCGGTTTGCCACGCTGCCGACCGAGGTTCCGCGCGAGAAGGAGGAGCTGGTCGACCTGGCGGGCCGCGCCGGCTACTCCTGGATCGCGCTCAGGGTGGACGACGCCCAGGCCCGCTTTCGGGCGCTGCTGGAGCGGTTCCCGGAGGCGCCCAACGCTCACTACTGCTACGGGCTCTTTCTGTTGTCCCAGGGCTCCGACGACGCCGCACTCGCCCAGTTCGGCGAGGAGATGAAGGTCCAGCCGCTCAGTGTCTATCCGCGGCTGGAGACGGCGTTCGAGCTGCTGAAGCGCGGCGACTACGCCGATGCCCGGCCGTACGCCGAGGAGGCGGTCCGGCTGGCGCCCGGTCTGTTCGCCGCCCACAACGCACTCGGCCGCATCCTGGTCGAGCTCGACCAGGTCCCGCGCGGCATCGGCGAGCTGGAAGAGGCGGCGCGTCTCGCTCCCGAGAGCCCCGAGATGTACTTCGCCCTGGCGCACGCGTACGGCCGCGCGGGGAGGACCGCCGAGGCCGAGAAGGCGCGGACCACCTTCCAGAAGCTGGACGCCGCGCGCCGCGCCGGCAAGGTCGGCCGACCGTGAGCACCGGCGTGTCCGCGTATCCCGGCGGCGGCGGACGGCAACCATGAATGGGTTTCGCCCGCCGGGGGGCAGGACATGAGCCGCCGCCTGGGAGTGGCCGGTGAGCTGGCCGCCGGCCTGCTCGTGCTGCTCGGCCTGGTCGCACAGGCGCCTCAGCCGGCGCCGCCGCCCGAGCTGCGGCGCGACGTGTTCCGCGTCGACACCGAGGTGGTCCTGCTCGACCTGGTCGTGCGCGACAGGAAGGGCCGCACCGTGCGCGACCTCCGTCCCGACGAGCTGACGGTCTACGAGGACGGGGTGAAGCAGGAGATCGGCAGCTTCCGCTTCCTCGACTCGCGGGCGCTGGGCGAGGCGCTGGAGCAGGCGAAGGAGAGTCCGGAGCCGGCGCCGGCTCCGGCGACGCCGGGCGCCGCTGCGCGCGCCGCGCAGCCTGTCGAGTCGCGGCACCTCAACCTGGTCACGCTGCTGTTCGACCGGCTCGGTCCTGACGGCCGCAGCCTCGCCCGCAAGGCCGCGCTCTCGTTCCTGGAGCTGGAGGACCGTCCCGACGTCTACGTATCGGTGTTCCAGATCGACGAGAGCCTGAGGCTGCTGCAGCAGTTCACCACCGACCGGGAGACCACCCGCCACGCCGTCCTGCGGGCGACCGGCGAGCTCGACACCCAGTACACGGCCGCCACCGAGCAGTTGGTCGAGGCAACCCGACAGGCCGACGAGGCGCGGCAGCGGATGGAGGCTTTCGTGCAGGGGGGGGCCTCGAACGCGCCGGTGGCGGCGGCGCTCGGACAGCAGATCGCCATGTCGACCATGACGGTCAACGCGCTGCGCCTCACCGAGACGCTGCAGCGCGAGCAGCAGGGACGCTCGTCGCTGTTCGCCATCCTGGCCCTGGCGCGCCAGCAGCAGGCGCTGGCCGGACGCAAGACCATCCTCTTCTTCTCCGAGGGCGTGCAGACGCCGGCCACGCTCGAGCACGTGCTCAAGGCCGCCATCAGCGAGGCCAACCGGGCGAACGTCAGCGTGTACGCGGTGGACGCCCGCGGCCTCTCCACGCAGAGCACCCTGCAGGCGGCGCGGGACACCCTGCAGGAGGCGGTCAGCACCTCGATGCGCCAGCAGATGTCGCGCGGCACCCTGCCGGTGACACGCGAGGAGGCCACCATCGCCGACAACGCCGAGGCGGCCATCCGCATGGACCCGATCGGCAACCTGGAGGATCTGGCCGGCAGCACCGGGGGGATGCTCATCGGCAACACCAACGACGTGCGGGCCGGCATCGCGCACGCGGTGGGCGACCTCCGCGGGTACTACGAGGTCGCCTACTCGCCGACGAACCACGAGTTCGACGGGAGGTTCCGCAGCATCTCCGTCAAGGTGAGCCGGCCGGGAGTGGTGGTGCAGACGCGCAGCGGCTACTTCGCCATGCCGCCCGGAGAGGCGACGGTGACCTTCCCCTACGAGCTGAAGCTGCTCAGGGCCATGCGCGAGGCCGAGCCGCCCCACGACTTCCCGATCCGCAGCCGAGCCTTCCGCTTCGCACCGGAGCCGGGCGGCATCCGCTACACGGTGGTGCTGGAGGTCCCGCTGGACGCGATCAGCGTCACGACTGACAGGGACCCGACCCTGGAGCGGGCCCACTTCTCGTTCATGGGTGTGGTGCGCAGCTCCTGGGGCTCGGTGGAGGAGAAGTTCGGGCAGGACCTGCCGCTGTGGCTCCCGCGCAAGCACGAGGAGGCGGTCCGCCGCGGCAACGTCGTCTTCATGCGCTCCTTCACGCTCCCCGGCGGCCGTCACAGCCTGGAGACCGCGGCTGTCGACGAGCAGTCGGGCCGCCGGAGCGTGGACCAGGCCCGTCTCAGCGTGCCTCAGATTCAGCAGCCCGTGGGCCTGAGCAGCCTCGCGGTGGTGAAGCGGATCGAGTCGCTGCCGAAGGGCGCGCTCGCCTCCGAGGACCCCTTCCGCGTCGGCAGCAAGCGCGTCATCCCCTGGGTTGGCGAGCCGGAGCTGGACGGCGCCGAGGAGATGCGCCTCTTCTTCGTCGCCTACGCGCCGGCGGACGCCACGCCGCGCCCGCAGATCACCGTGGAGTTCGTGCAGGACGGCCGGGTGGTGGGACGGCTCGAGCCGCCGCTTCCCCGCGCCGACGCCCTGGGGCGGATACCCTGCCTGGTGACCCTGCCGCCTGGCCGCCTCGGCCCCGGGGGGTACGAGGCGCGGGCCGAGCTTCGACAGGGACCGTACCGCGCCTGGGAGCGCTGTCAGTTCCGCATGGTAGGCCCCACCTCTTGAAGCAGCCGCCATTCGTTCCCCCGAGGAGCCAGGAAGACCGATGAACCACCGTCCCCCTCTCGCCCTGCTCACGCTGCTCGTTGCCGTCGCATCACCTTTGCCGATGCGGGCGGACGACCCGAAGCCGGCGACGACCGCGAAGTCTCCCCAGGCCGCATCCGCCAGCCAGACGACGTTCCCGAGCACGGTCGAGCTGGTCACCGTGGACGTGGCGGTGGTGGACAAGAAGGGCAAGTCGGTCGCCGGGCTCTCCCGCGACGACTTCCTGGTGACCGACAACGGGGTGCCACAGACCGTCAGCAGCTTCGAGGCGGTGACGCTGCCCGAGGGACCCGCGGTGGCGGCCGCCGCGAAGCCGCGGCCGCGCTACTCGACGAACGTCACCGGCGAGACCCGCCGTGGGCGGACGTTCGTGGTCGTCTTCGACGACGTCCACCTCACCCCGCAGCTCGCGCTGCGGGCCAAGGGCGCGGTCGGCGCGTTCCTGAGGTCCGGCGCGGCGGACGGCGACACCGTCATGCTGGTAGCCAGCAGCGGCAGCGCCTGGTGGAACGCCGAGCTGCCCTACGGCCGCGACGGCCTGAACGCCGTGCTCAAGCGCCTCGACGGCCGCTACATCCCCGACAGCTCCCCCGACCGTGTCACCGAGTACGAGGCGATGCGCATCGTGGAGTTCCAGGACCAGCAGGTGGCCGACAAGGTCCAGCGCCGGTTCGACAACTACGGGGCCGTGAATTCGCAGCAGGACCCCCGCGGCGTCAAGCCGCCGGACGCCGACCAGGGGGCGGCGGTGGGGATCATGCCGGAGCTGATCCGCAGCCGAGCAGAGGAGGTCCACAACCTCTCCACCTCGCGCAACAAGGTCACCCTCGGCGTGATGAAGCGGGCGATCGAGGCTGTCTCCGACATCCGCGGGCGCAAGGCCATGATCCTGGTCTCCCAGGGCTTCATCTACGACGTCCAGCTCTCGGAGATGCGGAAGGTGGTGGAGGCCTCCACCCGGGCCAACGTCCCCATCTACTTCATCGACACCCGCGGGCTGCAGGCCCTGCCCGAGGCCTTCACCGCCGCCTACGGCCGGCCGCTGGAGGCGCAAGACACGGTGGCGGTGCTGGCCGACATCACCAACGACGCCGAGGGCTGCGTGTCGCTCGCCGCCGACACGGGCGGGTTCACGGTCAAGAACACCAACGACCTGCAGACCGGCATCAACCGCGTCTCCACCGAGTCGCGGGCGTACTACCTGCTCGGCTTCAACCCGCGCGAGGTCCGTCGCGACGGCAAGTTCCGCAGGATCGAGGTCAAGCTGACGGACCCCGGCCGCAAGGGCCTGACGGTACGGGCCCGCCGTGGCTACTACTCGCCCTCCGACGCGGCGCCCGTACCCGGCACGCCGCCGCCGGCCGCGCCGGCCCCACCCGAGATCCTGCAGGCCCTCGACTCGCCGTTCACCCGACCCGACGTGCCCCTGCGCGTCCTGGCCTTCTCCTTCGACGAGGCCATGCTCGACAGGCTGAACGTGACCATCGCCGCCGAGGTGGACGTGCGGCCGCTCGTCTTCAAGCAGCAGGAGGGTCGCTTCACGGACTCCCTCGCCGTCGCCATCGAGGCCCAGCACCGGGAGACCGGCGAGTACTACCGCTACGACCAGACCATCGAGATGTCGCTGCTGCCGGAGACGCGTGACCGGCTGCAGCGGACGTGGTACCCGGTGACGAAGGAGTTCACGCTTCCTTCCGGAGCGTACCAGGTCAAGGTGGTGGTGCGCGACCTGGGCTCGGGGCGCGTCGGTTCCGTGATCCACGAGTTCGAGGTGCCCCCGGCAGGAGAGTTCCGGGTCTCCACGCCGGTCCTGAGCGACTCGCTGGAGACGGCAGAGAACGGGGTGAAGCGGCCGGTGCTCGAGGTCGGGCGCGCCTTCCCGCGCGACGGGCTGCTCTACTGCCAGTTCGCGGTCTACGGGGCGGCCCGGGACGAGAAGGGATCGCTGCTCCCGCAGGTGAAGGCCGGCTACGAGGTGCGACGGGCCGACGGCAGCCTCTTCAAGAGGAGCGCTCTCACCCTGATCAACCCGACCTCGGTGGGAGCGCTGCTGCGCCTGAACGGGATCTCGCTCAAGGGGGCGCCTCCCGGCGAGTACGAGCTGGTCCTCACCGTGCAGGACGTGCTGGCCGGGAAGTCGGTCGAGATCCGGGAGCCGTTCGAGATCGAAGCGGGCTGAGGCGCCCTACTTCTTCATCTTCTTGGTGAGCACCTCGATCAGGGACTTCGCCACCGCCACGTTCGGGGTGTCGGGCGGGGCCGCCGCGACGAACTTCTGGTAGCGGGCCACCGCCTCCGCCGCATCGTTCATGTTCATGGCGGCGGTGGCGAGCTGGTACTGGACCTCGAAGTCCTGGGGGTCGAGCGCCTCGGCCTTGAGCAGGGCTGCCCTGGCCTCGGCGGGCTGGCCCAGGCCGAGCTGCAGCACCCCGAGCGCGTACTGCAGCCGCCCGCTCTTCTCGTTGGCGGCCGCGCCCTGCTCGATGACCTCCACCGCCTGCTCGCGCTTCCCCGTCTCTGCCAGCAACGTGGCCAGCGCCACGTAGCCGTCCACGAACTGGGGATCGAGCTCGACCGACTTCCGGTAGGCGGTCTCCGCCTTGGCCGGGTCGCCCTTGGCCTTGTAGGCGGAGGCGAGACCGGCCTGCACCAGGGGGATTCCGGGGGCCCAGCCGGCGATCGCCTCGTACTGCGCTGCGGCTTCGTCGGCCTTCCCCTGTCGGAGCAGGGCCGAGGCGGCGTTGAGCTCGCTGGTCAGCCGGCCGAGGTCGGTGGGTGCGGGGCCGCCGGCCGCGGTCAGGCCCGACTCCGGAGACGGCGGCGCCACGGCGGCCTTCGGCACGAACCGGTAGTCAGGCGGCTTCTGCAGGGTCTCCACCGCGTGCAGCTCGGTGTCGAATGAGACCTCGCCCAGGCCCTCCTTCTTGAAGGTCACCCGGTACGGCCCTGCGTAGACGCTGAGGTGGGTGAAGACGCCCTTCTTGTCCGTCTTCGTCCTGTATTTCTGGACCACGTGGCCCTTGTAGTCGAGCAGGACCTGGACGTCGGGGACGGGGTTGCCCTGGGCGTCGACGACGCGGCCGAGAGCGGTGATCAGCTCCTGGGCGCGTGCGGGGCGGGACGGCAGGAGCAGCAGGCCGAGGACGACCGCGACCGCGGCGGCGAGGGTGCGCTTCATTCTGGCTCCTCCGGACGGCGGACCGTGAATGATAACGCCACCCTATAATCCCCAGGGTGATCGAGTTCAGCGTCGCCGAAGAGCTCCGCCCGCGCGTGAGGCTGGGGCTGGTCGTCCTCGACGGGGTCGCGGTGCGCGAGCGCGACCCGGCGCTGGACGCCGAGGTGGACCGGCACTGCGCCTCGCTGCGCGAGCGCTACGGGTCCGGGAAGAGCTCGGAGGTGCCCGGCACGGCCGATGCGCGGACGCTGTACAAGGCGCTCGGCATCGACCCGACCAAGACGCGGCCCTCGAACGAGGCGCTCCTGCGCCGCGCCTTGAAGGGCGAGACGCTCTACCGCATCAACACGCTGGTGGACGCCCTCAACCTGGTCTCGCTGCGCGAGCAACTGCCGTTCGGTCTCTACGACCTGGCCCGGGTGAGCCCGCCGGTGACCCTGCGGCGCGGCCTCGCGGGCGAGCAGTACGAGGGCATCCGCAAGGGGCCGGTGAGCGTCGAGGGCCGCCCGGTGCTGGTCGACGCCCTGGGGCCGTTCGGGAACCCGACTTCCGACTCGCTTCGCACCTCGATCGGGCTCGAGGCCCGTCGGGCGCTGGTGGTCGCCTACGCGCCGGCCGGCCACCCGGCTCCACGCCTGCAGGCGGTGCTGGAGCGGACGGCCGAGACGCTCACCCGGTTCTGCGGGGGAACCGTGGCGGAGTCCCGGCTGCTCTGAGGCTCTCGGCGCGCCGCGGACCCGCTGCGGTGCCGCCCCCGGTTAGCATCAGCCGGTGGCTGTGACGACGCCGTCGCCGGCCGGGATGGAGGAGCGGATCCTCGGCGGCCTCAACGAGGCCCAGCGGCTCGCCGTCTGCCACGGCGAGGGCCCGCTGCTCATCATCGCCGGCGCGGGGACCGGCAAGACCACCGTCCTCACCCGGCGCATCGCCCACCTCATCGCCACCAAGGCGGCGCGGCCCGAGGAGATCCTGGCCCTCACCTTCACCGAGAAGGCGGCGGCCGAGATGGCCGAGCGCGTCGACCAGCTGATCCCCTGGGGCTACGCGGAGACGCCGATCTCCACCTTCCACGCCTTCGGCGACCGCGTGCTCCGCGAGTCCGCGCTGGAGGCGGGGCTCGACCCGCAGTTCCGGGTGCTGTCGCTGCCCGAGCAGGTCATCTTCCTCCGCGAGCGGCTCTTCGAGCTGCCGCTCGACCGCTTCCGGCCGCTGGGCGACCCCACCCGCCACCTGGCGGCGCTCGCCACGCTGGTGAGCCGCGCCAAGGACGAGGACGTCTCGCCGGCGCAGTACCGCGCCTGGGCCGAGGGGAGAGCCGCCGCCGCCGGCGACGAGTCGGAGCGCGACGCGGCCCTGGCCCAGCTGGAGCTGGCGGGCTTCTACGAGGCGCACCAGCGGCTGCTGGCGCAGGCCGGCCTCGTCGACTTCGGCGACCAGATCCACCGCACGCTGGGGCTGCTGCGCGAGCGCCCCGGCGTCCTCGCCCGCCTGCACCAGCGCTACCGGTTCGTGCTGGTGGACGAGTTCCAGGACACCAACCACGCGCAGCTCGAGATGCTGAAGCTGCTGGCGGGGGAGCGGGCCAACCTCACCGTGGTCGGCGACGACGACCAGGCCATCTACCGCTGGCGGGGCGCCGCGGCCGCCAACCTGCTCGCCTTCCGGAGCCTGTACCCGCAGGCGCGCGAGGTGGTGCTGACCGAGAACTACAGGTCGACCCAGGTGATCCTGGACGCGGCGGCGCGCCTCGTCTCCTACAACAACCCCCATCGCCTGGAGGCGATCGCCGGCATCGACAAGCGCCTGCGCTCGCCGCGCCGCGAGGGGGCGCCGGTCCGGCACCTGCAGTTCGACACCGTTTCGGCGGAGGCCGACGCGGTGGCGGCCATGATCGCCGAGCGGATCCAGGCCGGTCTGCGCCCGCGCGACGTCGCCGTCCTCGTCCGCAGCAATGGCGACGCCGACCCCTTCCTGCGCGCCCTGAACGTCAAGGGGCTGCCGCACCGGTTCAGCGGCTCGCGCGGCCTCTATGCCCGCGAGGAGGTGCGGCTGCTGGTCTCGTTCCTGCGGGCGCTGGCGGATCCGGACGACTCGGTCTCGCTCTTCTACCTGGCCGCCTCCGAGGTCTACCGGATGCCCGAGGGCGAGCTGCTGCGCCTCAACCACTACGCCCGCCGCAAGACGCGTCCGCTGCTCGAGGTGCTGCGTGGCCTGCCGCAGAACGAGGAGCTGCTGGGCGTCTCGGGCGCGGCGCGGGAGGCGGCCGCGCGGCTGATCGCCGACCTCGAGCGCGCTGCCGCCGAGGTGCCCCGGCGGCGGACCGGCGAGGTCCTGTACGGCTTCCTGCAGTGGTCGGGCCTGCTCGGCCGCCTGTCGAAGGAGGCCAGCGCCGAAGCCGAGGCGAAGGTCAAGAACATCGCCCGCTTCTTCGAGGCGGTGAAGGCCTACGGCGAGGTGGCGGAGCACGACCGGGTGCCGGCGTTCGTCGAGCACCTCGGCCTGCTGCGCGACGCCGGCGACGACCCGGCGGTGGCGGAGGCGGATCCCGACGAGGACGCGGTGCACGTGCTCACCGTGCACAAGGCCAAGGGGCTGGAGTTCCCGACGGTCTTCCTGGTGGGCTGCGCGGAGGGGAGGTTCCCGCTGCAGCGCCGCGGCGAGGCGCTGGCGCTGCCCGAGGAGCTGGCCAAGGAGGAGCTGGCCAGAGGCGACGCCCACCTGCTCGAGGAGCGGCGGCTCTTCTACGTGGCGATGACGCGGGCGCGTGACGAGCTGGTGCTGACGAGCGCGGGCGACTACGGCACAGCCCGCACGCGCAAGCCCTCGCGCTTCGTGGTGGAGGCCCTCGACCTGCCTTCGCCCAGGACGCCGCGGCGGACCACGGCGCAGGAGGCGCTCGCTCGGCAGGCCCCCGTGCCCGAGCCACCCCTCGTCGCCGAGCCTCCGCTGCCGGACGGCGAGCTGCTGCGCCTCTCCTACAACCAGATCGACGACTACGAGACCTGCCCGCTCAAGTACCGTTACGTCCACGTGCTGCGGGTGCCGCTGCTGACGCACCACGCCGTCGTCTACGGCCACGCGGTGCACGAGGCGGTCCGCCGGCTGTTCGAAGCGCGCCTCGCCGGGCGCGAGCTCTCGGAGGACGAGCTGGTGGCCGCCTTCCGCGCGGCCTGGGTCTCCGAGGGCTTCCTCTCGCGCACCCACGAGGACGAGCGCCTGCGCGAGGGCCTTGCCCTGCTCCGCCGCTTCCACGCCGAGCAGCAGCAGCGGCCCTGGCGGCCGACGGCGGTCGAGCAGGAGTTCTCGTTCACCCTCGGCCGCGACCGCGTGCAGGGCCGCTACGACCTGGTGATCGAGGAGGCAGGGTCCGTCGCGATCGTCGACTTCAAGACCGGCGACGTCCGGGACGCGAAGACCGCGGAGAAGCGCGCGCAGGAGAGCCTGCAGCTCGACATCTACGCCCTCGCCCACCTGAAGACGCGCGGCCGGCTGCCGGAGCGGGTGGAGCTGCGCTTCCTGGAGTCGGGCCTCTTCGCGGGGCGGCGGCCCACCTCAGAGGACGCCGCCCGCACCACCGAGCGCGTCCGCGCGGCCGCCGCAGCCATCCGACACCGCGACTTCGCTCCGCGTCCGACCTGGCTCGCCTGCAGCCGCTGCCCCTTCCGCGAAATCTGCCCGCACACCGCCTGGGCGCAGGACGAGCCGGCCTGACGACCGGCGGCTCGCCGCGGCCGGCCGTGGCGGCTATGCTAGGAGGCCGCCGCCATCGCGGCAGCGCGTCCCATGTCCCGCAGCTTCTCCCTCGCCCTCGCGGTGCTGCTCGCCGCCGGCCCCGTTGCCGGCGTCGCCGCCCAGGATGCGGCCGGCGCGTACGCCCGCGCGGTCGCCCTGCACCAGGCCGGCGACCTGGAAGGGGCTGTCCGCGCGTACGGCGAGGCGGTGGCCAAGGACCCGCACAACCCGCAGCTGCGCTCCAACCTCGGCGCCGCGCTGGCCGCTCTGGGCCGCTACGCGGAGGCGATCGACGCCTACCGGGAGGCGCTGCGGCTGGCTCCGGGGGAGGTGCGCATCCGCACGAACCTCGCGCTCGCCTACTACAAGTCGGCGAACATCCCGCGTGCCGCGGAGGAGCTGCAGGCGCTGCACCGGGCCGCCCCCGGCGAGCTGCGGACCACGCTGCTGCTGGCCGACTGCCGGCTCCGCCTCGGCGAGTACGACCAGGTGCAGGCCCTGCTCCTTCCCGTCGAGGCCGCCCAGCCGGAGGACCGCACCGTCCAGTACCTCCTGGGGATGGCCTTCATTCGCAGCGGCCGGATCCAGGAGGGGCAGCGACGGGTAGAGGCGCTGCTGCGCGGCGGCGACTCGGCCGAAGCGCAATACCTGCTGGGCGCGGCCTCGTTCACGGCGAAGGACTACCCGAAGGCGGTCGAACACCTGGGCCGGGCGCTGGCGCTGCAGCCCGAGCTGCCGAGCCTGCGCAGCACCTACGGCCAGGCGCTGCTCTTCACCGGCGACCCGGACGGCGCCGAGCAGGCGTTCCGTGCGGCGCTGCGGGACACGCCGAACGACTACGAGGCCGCGTTCTACCTGGCCTCGATCCTGGTCCACAGGCACGAGCTCGCCGAGGCACGGCCGCTCCTCGATCGCGCCCTCCAGCTTCGACCGCAGTCGGCGGAGGCGAAGCAGCTGCTGGCGAGCCTCGATCGGCCGTCAGCCGAGGCCAGGCCGGCGGTCGAGGGCTCGCCGCTGCTCGGCAAACCGGCGCCGGAGGTGGCCTGGCTGCGGCCGGACGGGGCCACCGAGCGTGTCTCCGCCCTGCGGGGCCGTCCGCTGCTGCTCGCCTTCGGCAGCTTCACCTGCCCGCAGTTCCGCCACGGCGCGCCGGTGCTCAACGACCTCTACCGGCGCTTCCGGGAGCAGGTCGAGTTCCGCCTGGTCTACATCCGCGAGGCGCACCCGCAGGGCGAGTGGCAGAGCACCATCAACACGCGGCAGGGGGTGAGCCTGGCCGAGGCGCGCAGCGCCAAGGAGCGCGGGGAGCACGCGGCGCTGTGCCGGGAGCGGCTGGAGATCCCGTACCAGGCGGTGGTCGACGACATGGACGGTCGCGCCGAGCAGGCCTTCGCCGCGTTCCCCAGCCGCGCGTTCGTGGTGGACGCGTCCGGGAAGGTCACCTACGCCACCACGCTCGACGAGGAGAGCCTGCAGCCGGAGGCGCTGGCGGCGGCGCTGGCCGCGGTCGCCCGCTGAGCGCGCAGGGCCCAGGTCTTGCCTGCTTGCGTTCCACAACCACGGAGGACGCCGCGATGAGCACTCGAGTCGGGTTCGCCGGGCTGGGGCTGATGGGCAGCCGCATGGCCGCCAACCTGCTGAAGAAGGGATTCCCCCTCACGGTCTGGAACCGCACGCCGGAGAAGTGCGCGCCGCTCGCGCGCGAGGGAGCGCAGGTGGCGAAGACGCCGCGCGAGCTGGCCGAGCGCGCGGAGGTGGTCGTGGCCTGCGTCGCCGACCCGCCGGCGGTCGAGCGCCTGGTGTTCGCGACGGACGGCCTGCTGGGCGCGGTCCGCCCCGGGTTCCGCTACCTCGAGTGCTCGACCGTCAGCCCCGACCTCACCCGCCGGGTGCAGGCGGCGCTGCGCGAGCGGGGAGCGGACGTGCTCGAGGCGCCGGTCACCGGGTCGAAAGGGGGGGCGGCCAACGGCACGCTGCTGTTCATGACCGGCGGGGAGAAGGCCGTCCACGAGGAGCTGATGCCGGTGATGATGGCCATGGGCACCAGGGCGGTCTACTGCGGCGAGATGGGCCGCGGCTCGACCGTGAAGCTCATCGGCAACAGCGTGATCTCCTTCATGCTGGAGGCGTTCTGCGAGGGCATCGTGCTCGGCCGCCGCGCCGGCCTCTCCATCGAGACCATCCTGGAAGTGATCCAGGCCTCCGGCTACGCTTCGCCCTACTACGCGTTCAAGGGAGCGGCGATCGCCAGGCGCGACTTCGAGGAGCACTTCGCCATCGACCTCCTGGTGAAGGACCAGAGCCTCATGCTGGCGCAGGCGGCGGCGTTGAAGGTGCCGCTGCCGGGGCTCGCCGCCATCCGCGAGGTCTTCCAGGCCGCGCGGGCCCAGGGCCTCGGCCGCGAGGACATCTGCGCGGTGGTGAAGGCGCTGGAGACGGCCGCCGGAGAAGGCCTAACACAGGGGCGGTAGATCCCGCCCGGGCTCGGTCCGCCAGCTAGGCCGCCAGTGGCCTCCGCTGTCGCAGCCAGGCGAAGCCGATGAAGGCCGCCTCGGCCAGCGCCACCGCCACCATCGCCGTCACCACGTTCGACTCGCCGAAGCCGTACGAGTGCAGGCCGGCGGAGAGCACGAAGTTCACGCCCAGGTAGGTCATCAGGATGGTCTGGAAGGCGACGATGCTCCAGGCCGCGACGCCGAACCGGCCCAGGAGGCGCTCGGTCCGCGCGTGCAGGATCGCCATGTAGGCGAGGAACGCCACCAGCGACCAGACCTCCTTCGGGTCCCAGCCCCAGTAGCGGCCCCAGGAGGAGGAGGCCCACATGGAGCCGGTCAGGATGCCCGCGATCAGCAGGATGGAGCCGGCCATGGTGTACCAGTAGAGCAGGTCCGTCATCAGCAGCGCCGTGCTCCGCCGCGTCGGGGCGAAGGCCTCGAAACCGAGCTGCATGTGGGCGACCACCACTCCCAGCGCCAGCACCGCGTAGCCGAGCATGATGATCGGCACGTGGACCGCCAGCCAGTAGGTCCCCGAGAGCACCGGGGGCACGGGGTGGATGAAGGGGTCGATCGGCAGCAGATCGGTGAGCGCCATGGTGAGGGCGGACATGGCGGCGGCGTTCAGGATCACCATGCGGTTGCGCAGGAAGAGCGAGGCCACCAGGGCGAACGCCCCCACCCCCCAGGCCAGGAACAGCAGCGACTCGTACATGTTGGAGGCAGGGATGCGGCCGGCGATGTTCCAGCGCAGCCAGATGCCCCAGCTCATGACCCCTACGCCCGCCAGCAGCGCCGCCAGGGCGGCCACGTCGATCCCGCGGCGGGGCAGGTTCCAGGCCACGATCGACAGCAGGAGCGACAGCAGCAGCACCATCCAGGCGGTGCGGGTCGGCCGAGCGCGGTTGTACGTGATCTCCCGAGCCGCCGCCTCCTGCGACAGCCGCCCGGTGGACAGCCCCGAGGCGAGCGCCGCCCGCAGGTCGGCGGGAGAGCGCAGGTGGTCCGGCACGGTCCAGGGGTCGCCCGCGCGGGCGGCCGGGATCACCCGCAGCACATCGCCCTCGAAGAACCGCTGCAGCCACAGCAGCCGCGACTCCAGCTTCTGGGCCGACCTCTCCAGGGGCGCCAACGGGCGCTCCTGCTCGTCGGCCAGCCGCGCTGCCTGGATCAGCTCCATCAGCCGCGAGTTGTCGGCGAGCGCCTGGAAGGAGGACCATTCGGTGCCTGCTGGCAGGCCGACGGCGGCGGCCAGCCGGGCATCCCTGACCGGGACGATCGGCTGCGCCGCCCAGGCCCGGCGGTCGAAGGTCCAGCCGAGCACGGTGGCGACCGGATCGAGGCCCCAGACCGAGCGTCGGCCGGTCACCTTGAACACGGCCTCGCGGGCGAGCGTGTCGAGAGGCATCACCCGCCCGTCGTGCTGGACCGGCAGCGCCCGCAGCGTCTCCACGTCCTCCGGGAGGGGCACGGGCGGGACGGTCTGCGCGCCGGCGCGGGTCGCCGGCAGCAGCAGCGCGAGCGCCAGGGCGGCGGCGCTCGCCAGTGGGCGCGAGGCGCGGCGGCGGTCCGCGATGCGGGTGCCGAGCACCACCAGCATCCCGGCCACCAGGACGTAGTAGCCGAGGAACACCACCGGCTCGCCCGGGTCCCTGGCGGCGGTGAGGATGGTCAGGTTGCGTCCCGGCTCCAGCCGGTAGCTGCTCTGGAAGAACCGCCAGCCGCCGTAAGCCAGCTCGCGGTTCATCTCGATCGTGGCCTTCGTCTCGCGGCCGTCGTCCCTCACGGTCACCCGGCTCCGGAACTGGGACGGCATCCGCGTGCCCTCGTAGTAGTCGATCTCGAAGGCGTCGAGGTGGACCGTGAAGGGAAGGGTGGCGACCACGGTGGGCGCGGTCGAGCCGGCGGCCGGGGCTGCCACCAGCGTGCGCGCCTCCTCCCCCTCCCAGATCTGCAGCTGCCCCTCCGTCTTGGCGAGGTCGGTCACCAGGGCGCCCGCCAGGATCACCAGCATGGAGCTGTGGGTGATGACGTACCCGATCCGGCGGCGGCCCCACGGCCACAGGTCCACGATCGAGCACAGCAGGTTCGCCGCGAACACCACCAGCAGCGCACGGAACCAGGGCGCGCCGTAGACGAGGCGCAGGGCGAGAGGCGCGCCGTGCATCGACTCGACGATGGTGCCGGCCGAGAGCCCGACCAGGATCAGCACCAGCAGGACGACGGTGACGCGGAGGGAGGCGAAGCGATGGATCAGCTCTCTCATGGTCTCTTTCGGGAGGGTTGGCCGAGCGGAGAGTCTACACCGGCCCCGGCGGCAGAGGCGATGGCACCGCTCGGCGGGCCGCGGACCTCGCCTGGCCGGACCCCGTGGGAAGCTGCGAGGGATGGACCCGTTCTCCCTGGGGCTCGTCGGCTTCGGCCTGCTGCTGGCCCTCGGCCTCGGCTACGCGCTGGCCTGCGCCCGCGGTGCCGCGGCAGGGCCGGCGGACCAGGTGGAGGACAGGCTCGAGGAGCTGATGCGAGCCCAGGACCAGCTCCGGCTGGAGGTGCAGCAGGGCCGCGAGGCCGCCCTGCTCGGGCTGGCGGGGGCCACCCAGGACCTGCAGGCGCGTCTCGCCCAGGCGCAGCGGGCGCTGGCGGAGGTCAGGGCCATCGAGCAGGCGCGCGGCTCGCAACTCGACCGCGCCACCGACAGCCTGCGCCGCCTCGAGCTGGTGGTGGCCGGCTCCGGCACGCGGGGCGCCGCGGGCGAGAACATCCTCTCCCGCGCGTTCGCGCAGCTCCCCCCCGACCTGCTGGAGACGAACGCCGCCTTCGGCGGGCGCGTGGTCGAATACGCGCTGCGCCTGCCGGGCGGGCGGCTGCTGCCGGTCGACAGCAAGTGGACGAGCGCCGCCGAGCTGCAGCGCCTGGAGACGGCCGAGGAGCCGGAGGAGGGGCGGCGGGTCCGCGAGCTGGTGGCCCGCGAGGTGCGCGGGCGGGTGCGCGAGATGGCGAAGTACCTCGACCCGGAGCGCACGCTCGCCCTGGCGGTGCTGGCCGTCCCTGACGCCGTCCACGCGGCGGTGCCCGAGACCCACGCCGAGGGGTGGCGCGAGGGCGTCCTGGTCGTGCCGTACTCGCTGGCGCTGCCCTTCGTGCTCTGCGTCTACCGTCTCGCCGTGCGCTTCGGCGGCGCCCCTGAGGCCGAGGAGCTGGCGGCGCGGGTCGAGCAGCTGGTCGAGGGGCTGCGGCGCATGGACGAGGAGGTCGAGGGACGGCTCTCGCGGGCCCTGGTGCAGGCGAACAACGCCCGCGACGCCCTGCGGGCCGAGCTCGCTTCCGCGCGCCGGGCGGCCGGCCGCCTGTCGTCGCAGCAGGCGGTTTGACCCCCCGCTGCGCCGCAGGCTAGTCTGGCCGCGGTCCGATGCAGTCACTGGCCATCCTGGTCGCCGCGGGGCGCGGCGAGCGCATGGGGGCCGAGCGGCCCAAGGCCTTCCTCGACCTCGGCGGCGAGCCGCTGCTGCTGCGGGCGGCGCGGGTCTTCGACGCGGCGCCCTCGGTGGGCTCGCTGGTGGCGGTCGTGCCTCTCGACCAGCAGGACGAGGCCCGACGGCTTCTCTCGGGCCTGGCGAAGCTCCAGGCGGTGGCACCGGGCGGCCGCCGCCGGCAGGACTCGGTCCTCGAGGGCCTGCGGCAGGCGCCCGAGGGTTTCGACGGCGTGGTCCTGGTGCACGACGCGGCGCGCCCGCTGGTGGACGTGGCGCTCGTCGAGCGGGTGGCGCGGGCCGCGGCCGCGGTGGGGGCCGCCGTGCCGCTCCTGGGCCTGACCGACACCGTGAAGCGGGTGCGGGAGGGGCAGGTGGTGGAGACGGTGGACCGCGAGGAGCTGGCAGCGGCGCAGACGCCCCAGGGCTTCCGCTTCGCGCTGCTGGTGCAGGCGTACGAGGCCGCCTTCCGCGAGCGGCTCACCCTCACCGACGAGTCGATGGCCGTGGAGCGGCTGGGGGCGCCGGTGCAGGCGGTGCCCGGCTCGGCCCGCAACCGCAAGCTGACCACCCCCGAGGACCTGGCGTGGGCGGAGGGCGTGGTGCAGGGTATCCTCCTCGGGTGAGCGTGCTGCGGATCGGCCACGGCTTCGACGCCCACCGGCTGGTGGCCGGACGTCCGTTGCGCCTGGGCGGGGTGGCGGTGGCGCATCCCCGCGGCCTGGAGGGCCACTCGGACGGCGACTGCGTGCTGCACGCCGTGTGCGACGCGCTGCTGGGGGCGGCGGGCGAGGGCGACATGGGCCGCCACTTCCCCAGCAGCGACGCGCGCTGGCGGGGGGTGGACAGCCGGCTGTTCGTGGAGGAGGTCGCTCGCCTGCTGGCGGCCCGTGGCCTGCGGCTCGGCAACCTCGACGTGACGGTGATCGCGCAGGAACCGGTGCTGGCCCCCTATCTGGAGGCCATGGGCAGCACGATCGCCGCCGCGCTGGGCGTCGCCCGCGACTGTGTCTCGGTGAAGGCGAAGAGCACGGACGGCCTGGGCGCGCTCGGCCGCGCCGAGGGCATCGCCGCCCTCGCCACCGCGCTCGTGGCCAGGGAGGGCCACGCCGCCCCATGAACCTCATCTGCGGAGTCAACCCCGTGCTGGAGGCGCTCGCCGCGGGAACCCGCCACTTCGACCGCCTGCTGATCGTCAAGGGGCTGCGCGGCAAGCGGCTGGCGGAAGCGATGCGCCGGGCCACGCGGCTCGGCATCCCGCTGCGCTTCGAGATGCGCGAGACCCTCGACCGCCTGGCCGGCGGCATCCCCCACCAGGGCGTGATCGCCATCGTCTCGCAGAAGCCGGTGATGGCGCTCCCGGCCCTGCTGGAGATGGTGCACGCCCCGGCGCTGCTGGTGGTTCTCGACGGCGTCGAGGATCCCCGCAACCTGGGCGCCATCCTGCGCACGGCCGAGGCGGCCGGAGCCGACGGCGTGCTGCTGCCCGACCGGCACAGCGCCGGCCTGTCCGAGACCGTCGCCCGTGCGTCGGCCGGGGCCGTCGAGCACGTCAAGGTGGCGCGCGTCGGCAACCTGGTGCAGGCGCTCGAGGAGCTGAAGCAGCACGGCATCTGGGTGGTGGGTTTCGACGCGGCAGGCAGCGAGCGCTGGGACGCGGTGGACCTCGGCCGTCCGGTGGCGCTGGTGCTGGGAGGCGAGGGCCGCGGCATCCGCCGGCTGGTGCGCGAGCACTGCGACCACCTCGTCTCCATCCCGCACTTCGGCCACGTCAGCTCGCTCAACGTCTCGGTGGCGGCCGGGGTCGCGCTCTACGAGGCCGTGCGCCAGCGCAAGGCGGTGCCGAGCCCCGTGCGCCCGATCCCGCAGCACGCCGCCTCGCCGCAGGTGGTGGGCCCCGGCCCCACCGACGACGCCGGTGAGGACGAGCCGTCGGGTTTGCGGTCCGAGGGCGACCTCGCCGAGGGCGAGGAGGACCCCCTCACGGCCATCCCGCACCTCGACTTCCACGAGGAGGTGGCCTGGGGCCGCGGTCCGACCGTGCTGAAACCGATCGGCTTCCAGCGCGCGCATCGCCCCGGTGATCGGCGGGACCAGCGCCGTCGCAACGGCAAGCGGGGGCGGCCGCACCCGCAGGCCCGCCGTGAGCCGCCGCCGCCCGTTGCCGAGCCCGAGGGTTCGCAAGACCACGCCGGCGAGGTCGCGCCGGCCGACGGCCACCGCGGGAGCCGCGACCACGAACGCCGTCGCGGTCGCCGCCGCCGGCGACGCGGCGGTCCGCCCCCTGGTGAGCGACAACCCGAGCGCGGCGCACCCGGCGGCCCCGCCGAGCGCGCGGCTGGTCCGTCCACGAGGCCCGAGGCGCCGGAGCCGCCGCCGAATGGTGGCGCCGCGTCGACGCCGCCGAGCGAGCGGGGACAGCCGGGCCGCCCCGCGCGGCGTCGTCGGCGCCGCCGGCGTCGCTGATCCGTGCGCACGGGCCGGGGATCCGGCGCCCGCCGGGCACCAGACTTGCACCGGTTATGGCGCTTTGCTAGAGTGAATGTTTGTCGCTGGCGTAGCTCAGCGGTAGAGCGGCTGATTTGTAATCAGCGGGTCGGGGGTTCAATTCCCTCCGCCAGCTCCACTCGCTGCGAGCGCACGGATGCCGCGTGGGACGGTCGCGGCTCGCAAGGGCACGTCGGGACATCGGGGAGGTAGCGAAGCGGTCAAACGCATCAGACTGTAAATCTGACGGCCCACGGCCTTCGAAGGTTCGAATCCTTCCCTCCCCACCATCGTGCAGCACCGGCGCGAGCCGGACAGGGGAGCCAGGCGGGCGTAGCTCAGCTGGTAGAGCTCCAGCCTTCCAAGCTGGATGTCGCGGGTTCGAACCCCGTCGCCCGCTCCAGTCGGCGACAGGCGGTCAGGAAGCGGTCGAGGCGGTTGGCTGGAAGACGACACGGGCCCACGTAGCTCAGTCGGTAGAGCGCGTCCTTGGTAAGGACGAGGTCACCAGTTCGATCCTGGTCGTGGGCTCCAGATCGGTGGAGCGGATTCATTCGAGCGGTCGATCAGGACTCGTCGCCAGAAACTAGAAGCCAGGGGATACCGGGATGGCCAAGGAGAAGTTCGACAGGACCAAGCCGCACGTGAACATCGGGACGATCGGTCACGTGGACCACGGGAAGACGACGCTGACGGCGGCGATCACGAAGTGCCTGGCGGCGACGAACCCGAAGGTTCAGTTCAAGGCGTACGAC
>DATKME010000036.1:0-61027 GCA_035542035.1 Vicinamibacteria bacterium
CTTGATGAGGTCGGTGGGCTGGATCTGGCCGAGCAGGTTCGCCTTGTCGCGGGGCCCCCCGGCCGGGGCCTGGCTCTTGGCGTCGGTCCGGAAGCCGAGGGTCTTCTTGCCCACCCGCCGCTCGATCACCTTCTCCAGGCCCACGAACGCGCCCCCGCAGATGAAGAGGATGTTCGTGGTGTCGATCTGGTAGAACTCCTGGTGGGGGTGCTTGCGCCCGCCCTGGGGAGGGACGTTCGCGACCGTGCCCTCGAGGATCTTGAGGAGGGCCTGCTGCACGCCTTCCCCCGAGACGTCGCGGGTGATCGAGGGGTTCTCGTCCTTGCGGGAGATCTTGTCGATCTCGTCGATGTAGATGATGCCTTCCTGGCACTTCTCGATGTCGCCCCCCGCGGACTGCAGGAGCTTGAGGATGATGTTCTCGACGTCCTCGCCCACGTAGCCGGCCTCGGTGAGGGTGGTGGCGTCGACGATGGTGAAGGGGACCGAGAGCAGCCGGGCCAGCGTCTGCGCCAGCAGCGTCTTGCCGGTGCCGGTGGGGCCGACCAGCAGGATGTTCGACTTGGTCAGCTCGACGTCGTTGCGGCCCCGCTGCTTGCTGATCTCGATCCGCTTGTAGTGGTTGTAGACCGCGACCGCCAGCTTCTTCTTCGCCGTCTCCTGGCCGATCACGTACTCGTCGAGGAACTTCTTGATCTCCTGCGGCGTGGGCAGGCCGGTGCGGCCGGTGCGGCCCTCGGCCCGGCGGTCGTCGGCGATGATGTCGTTGCAGACGTCGACGCACTCGTCGCAGATGAAGACGGTGGGGCCCGCAATCAGCTTGCGGACGTCGTTCTGGTCCTTGTTGCAGAACGAGCAACGCAGGACCTCGCCCTCGCCCGTCGTCCTCTTCGTGCTCATCGCCCGCCCTTCACCGCCGGCACGGCCCGACGTCCAATTGTACCGCCCGCGTCCAGCGCCCTAGCGCTCCCGCCGGGAGATCACGTGGTCCACGATGCCGTACGCCTTTGCCTGCTCGGCGTCCATGATGAAGTCGCGGTCGGCGTCGGCCACGACTCGCTCCATCGACTGCTTGGTGTGCTGCGCCAGGATCTGGTTCAGCCGGTCCTTGATCCGCAGGATCTCCTTGGCCTGGATGGCGATGTCCGAGGCCTGGCCCTGGGCCCCGCCCCAGGGCTGGTGGATCAGGATGCGCGAGTTGGGAAGGGCGAAACGCTTGCCGGCGGTGCCCGCCGCCAGCAGGACGGCGCCCATCGAGGCCGCCTGGCCGACGCAGATCGTCTGCACGTCGGGGCGGATGAGCTGCATGGTGTCGTAGATGGCGAGGCCGGCCGTGGTGGAGCCGCCGGGGCTGTTGATGTAGAGGTGGATGTCCTTCTCCGGGTCCTCGGCCTCCAGGAACAGCAGCTGGGCGATGATCAGGTTCGCGATCATGTCGTCGATCGCGGTCCCGATGAAGACGATGTTGTCCTTGAGGAGACGCGAATAGATGTCGTAGGCCCGCTCGCCGCGGGCGGTCTGCTCGACGACCATCGGCACCAGGGTGCCGGCGAATAAATCGTTGTGCGATCTCATGTTAGCTCGATAGTAGCATTCGACTTGAGCAAGTCAAGGGTCTTCTCCTCGCGGAGGCGGGCAGCGAGGGCCGAGAGCTCGCCCTCCTTCGCCAGCTGGGCGCGGACCACCTCCTTGGACCTCCCGGCACGCGCCGCGATGCGCGCGATCTCGGCGTCGATCTCCGGCTCGAGGACCTGGACGCCCTCGCGGCGGGCGATTTCGTCGAGCAGGATGTCCGCCCGGGCCGCCTTGACCGAGTCGTCACGGGTCGACTGCCTGTAGTCGTTCCAGTTGACGCCCACCTTCCTGGGGTCGATGCCCTGGTAGGCGAGGCCGCGGGCCAGGTTCTCGGTCCGCGCGCTCATGTGGCGTTCCACGAGGGCCTCGGGGACCTCGAAGCCGGCCCGGGCAGCGAGCGCCTCGATCAGGCCGGCCTTCGTCTCGCGGTCGACCCGCCGCTGCTCCGCCGACTGGAGCTGGGAGCGGATCCTGTCCTTGAGCTGGGCGAGGTCCTCGAACTCGCCCAGGTCCTTGGCGAACTCGTCGTCCCCCTCCGGCGTCACCTTCTTCTTGATGCCCTTCAGCGTGACCGTGTAGCGCACCGTCTTGTTCGCCACGGCCGGGGCCGCGTCGGCTCCCCAGGCGACGTCGATCTCGCGCCGCTCGCCGGCGTTCATCCCCTCCAGGCCCTTGTTCATCTGCTCGTGGTTGCCGGGGTTGCCGATCTCGATCAGCGCGTTCTCGTCGTGGCCGCCCTTGCCACCCTCGAGCGGCTTCCAGAAGAGGTCGAGCAGCACGTAGTCGCCGGCCTGGGTGGGCCGGCTCTCCTCCACCGGCTCGAAGCGCGAGGCCTCCTCGCGCAGCCGCTCGAGCTCCTTCCCCACGTCCTCGTCGCTGACCGACGGCCCCTTGACCTTCACCTCGAGGCCCTTCCACTCGGGCAGCTCGACGATGGGCAGGGTCTCGAACACCGCCTTGAAGGTCATGGGCTGGCCTTCCTCGAGCTTGACCTCCTCGACCTTGGGCGGGGCCAGGGGCCGCAGGCCGCGGCCCTCGAGCTCCTCGAACACCACCCTGTTGACGATCGCCTCGGCGGCCTCGCCGAGGATCTCGCCGTGGAAGCGCCGCTTGATGACGTCGAGCGGCGTCTTGCCGGGCCGGAAGCCCGGGAGCTTGACCTTGCGGGCCAGCTCCTTCGCGCGCTTGTCGATCTCGGCGGCCACGACCTCGGGCTCCACCTCGAAAGCGAGCGCCTTCTTGACCGGGGTCTCCTCGATGTAGTCGACTTTCAAGGTTCTCCTCTGGCCCCCTAGCCCTGCCGGGCGCACGGGGCACCTCGCGGCAGCGAGGGTGACCGGAAAGGATAGCACGCGAAGCCTGCGCTACACTTGCCGCAGCCGGCTCGGCGCGGAAGTGGCGGAACGGCAGACGCGCGCGCCTTAGGAGCGCGTGCCCGAAAGGGCTTGGGGGTTCGAGTCCCCCCTTCCGCAATGCCCGGAATGCGGCGGTCCGTTGTCCGTTGCCGTTGTCGTCACCCCGCTCCCTTCCTCATCTCTGTTGCGTTCCTCGTTTCGTGCTGCATAATCCTCCCGTGCGCCTGACGGCAGGGACGGCCGGGTTCGCGTTTACGGGGCCCAACGGAGCGGGCCTCGGGTCGGCATAGCCGCCGCCACAGGCAGGTCGGCCTCGGAGGCCCGCTCCCGGATCAACCGGGACGGGCCTTTCGGCTTCTTGAGGAGGAAGAGATGACGAGCGGGAAGCCGTTGCGGGTGGCGATCCAGGGCGAGCGCGGCGCGTTCAGCCACCAGGCCGCCATCGGGGCGCTGGGTCCGGAGATCGAGGTCCTGCCGCGCGCCACCTTCGACGAGCTGTTCGACTCCGTCGTCGACGGGCTCGCCGAGCGGGCGCTGGTGCCGATCGAGAACTCGCTCCACGGCTCCATCCACGAGAACTACGACCGCCTCAAGAACCGGCCCCTGCACATCGTCGGCGAGACCCAGCTGCGCATCCGGCAGTGCCTCATCGGCCGCCCCGGCTCCTCGCTGGGGATGATCCGGCGCGTGGCCTCGCACCCGGTGGCGCTCGCCCAGTGCCGCCGCTTCTTCGCGGAGCGGCCGCAGGTCGAGGCGGTCAGCGCCTACGACACGGCCGGTGCGGTCCAGGACCTGATGAAGGGGGGACTGGCGACCCAGGCCGCCATCGCCTCGCGGCTGGCCGCCGAGCTCTACGGCGGGGTGGTGCTGCTCGAGGGCATCGAGGACGACGCCGAGAACTACACCCGCTTCCTGCTGCTGGCCCGCGAGGCGGTGAAGTCGGAGGAGCCCGCCAGCAAGACGTCGATCGTCTTCGTCCTCGACAACCGGCCCGGCGCCCTCTACCAGGCGCTCGGCGTGTTCGCCGCCCGCAAGGTGGACCTCTGCAAGCTCGAGTCCCGCCCGCTGCGCGGTCACCCCTGGGAGTACTCCTTCTACCTCGACGTGCTCGGCGACCCCTGCGCCACGGCCGGCGAGGCGATCGAGGAGCTCGGCCGGTCCTGCCGGGAGCTGCGGATCCTCGGCTCCTACCCGGAGGGCCTCAGCCGCAACGGCGTGTAGGGCTCGCGTGTAGAATCGCGTCGCGTTCGATCGATGGAGGACACGATGGCGAGGGAACCCGCGACGACCGCCCCGGCAGGCTTCGCCTGGACGGACGATTTCCTGGTCGGGATCGCGGAGATCGACGAGCAGCACCGGGGCCTCGTCGACATGATCAACGGCTTCTACGCCGCCCTCACCGGGGACGCGCCCCACCGGGAGGCGCTCGGAGCTCTGCTGCGCGGGCTCGTCGACTACACGAAGTACCACTTCGCGACCGAGGAGCGGCTGATGCAGGAGGCGAAGCTCCCCCTCACCCGCCCGCACCTCAAGCAGCACCAGGAATTCGTGCAGAAGGTCGGCGAGATGGCCGACCGCTTCTCGCACGGCGGGCTGGTGCTCTCGGTCGAGGCCACGTCGTACCTGCGCGACTGGCTGCAGGGCCACATCCTCGGCACCGACAAGCACCTCGGACGCGAGCTGCAGCGCCGCGGGTTCCGCTGAAGGCGACCCCAGCTATAGTAACGAATGATATAGCTGGAGAGGGAGAGGCCTTGCGAGCGGGCAGAGGCTGGCGGCCTGTCACCCGCTTCCATGTTCTGGGGGGCTTCCCAGCTCCCCGGGCCCCCCGGGGGGTGGCCCGGACGGCCTAACGGATGTGGAATTTCTCCTTCACGACGCGGCCGTCTCTCTGGAAGCAGCGGTACCAGGAGGACACGTCGTTGATGGAGACCCAGCGGCGCTCCTCCTTGCGGTAGTGCCAGTCCTTCTCCACCTGGTAGAAGACCTGGACCCCCTTGCCCTCCAGGATGTTGGTGATCTCGTTGTCGTGGTGGTTCTCCTCGTCGTAGTCGGTGATGGCCCGCTGGCCCATCTCCGAGTAGAGGAGGTTCAGCTCCTGGAGGAGCGCGTCGAGCGGCTGCGGGATCTCCTGCACCTTGAGACCCAGCCGCTTCGCCTCCCGGCTGGTGATCGGGTACTGGTGGGCGGGGTAGGAGGAGTTGAGCTGGCGGGCGATGCGTTCGGCCTTGCGCCGGTCCTTCAGGTGGTAGCCGAGGATCTCGCGGCACAGCATCAGCGACAGGCTGCTGGCCCGGTCGAGGGCGCCGATGACCAGCGGGTGCAGGTACTTGTACAGCTCCTGGTACGGGTTCACGCCGTCCCCGCGCCGGCCGAAGGTGTCCTTCCACAGCCGGATCACGCGGTCGACCTCGTCGTTGCTGACCGGCACCAACTGGTTGGTGTGGTCGAGCGGCGAGAGGTCGTGCTCCAGCGAGGTGTCGACCGCCGTCAGGTACGACAGCGGCCCCATCTGGATGGTGTCGGCGCCCAGGGCCAGCATGGTGGCGGCGGAGGCGCAGTTGAGCGGGGCGATCACCGTCAGCCGCCCGGCGTACCGGCGCAACAGGTGCACCAGGCGCAACGAGGCCATGCCGCTGCCGCCGTCCGACTTCACCAGCAGCGCGATCCGCTGCTGGCGGCCGCGGGCGTCCAGGATCGAGTGCAGGGCCATCACGTCGTTGTCGCAGACGGAGCCGCTGGTCGAGGTCCAGTAGGTGAGGAAGGTCCCCTCGACTTTTCTCTGGATCCGCCCCAGCAGCTCCTGGGTCTTCTCGTAGAGGACGGGCGGCGTCTTGACCTTCACCCGGCGAGGGCGGAGGCTGCGCTGCGGCCTGGGCAGCCGCGACACTCTTTGGGCCATGCCCTGGATTATCGCCGCACTCGGCTGGCGGCGCCTGCGCCGGGGCGGACCGGCCGGTCGCCGGCCCGGCAGCGGGGAGGATCCTAGCGCGGCGGGCTCGCCCCCTCCTGCCACCTTCTCACGCGTCCGGCCTCCGATTCGACCGCCCGGGGATGGCGCGGACGCGCCGTCGCGGCGTATCCTTCGCCGGCGACGGGAGACACGCGATGTGGGCCTTGGGTCGCCGGGAGCCGCAGAAGGCGCCGCCGGCCGAGCCGGCGGCGGTGAGCCCCGGGCGCGAGCGCGCCGGGCCGCCGAAGACGATCGCGGAGGACCTGCTGGGCCTGGCGCCGCTCGCGCGTGGCGTGGTGGCTCTGATCGAGGACGCCCTGCCCGGCACGGCGCTCCGCGTCGGCGTCTACGGCCGCTCGGGCGAGGGGAAGACGACCCTGCTCCGGTTCGTGGAGGAGCTCGCGCGCCAGCGGTCTTGGACCGTCGCCTGGTTCAACCCCTGGGCGGCCACCAGCCCCGAGTCGCTCTGGCAGGCGTTCGCCTCCGACGTGCTCGCCGCCGTCGGTCCCGATCCCGAGGCCGGGGAGCGCGCCCCGGAGACGGCGCGGGCGGGCGCCCTGGCCGGGCGGCGCCTGCTGGTCCTGGTCGACGACCTCGATCGGCTGCCGCCCGAGGTCGTCCCGCTGCTGCTCACGGCCGTGCGCGACCGCCTGTCCGCGCCCGGTTGCCACTTCGTGCTGGCGATGGACCCGGTCGGGGTGTCGCGGACGCTGGCGAGCGCGCGTCCCGGGTGGCCCGACGGCCAGGCGATCCTGGAGACGACGCTGGACCACGAGTTCCGGCTGGCGGCGCTGTCGGCGAGGGGCCGGCTCCGGCTGGTCGAAGCCGAGCTGTCGCGCGTGGGACTCCTCCCCGCCCGCATGCTCCCTCCGTACCTCGACTGCCTGCCGACGAAGGCGGCCGCGCTGCGGCGACTGCTGCGCGGCGTCGGCCGGCTGGGCGCCGTCCTCCGGCGCCACGACGCCGAGGAGGTGTACGGCTCGCCCCTGCTGGGGCTCGAGCTGATGCGCGCCGCCGCGCCTTCCACGGCGGCAGGCGTGCTCGGCTCGCCGGACCTCCTCCACCGTCTCGCCCCTGCCGGCGCCAGCGCCGACGCCCGGCGCCAGGCGCTCGAGACGCTGGCACAGCTCGTCGCCGGGGAGGCGCGCGACCGTTCCCTGCCGGCGCCGGCCCCTGACGGCGCTGGTGCCGCGGCGGTCGGGGAGGGCGTGTCCGGCGACTCCGAGCCGGCGGCCTTCCTGCGTGCGGCCGAGGTGCTGCTGGACCGCCCGTGGCCGCTTCTGGGCTACTGGGCGCGCCTCGCCCGCGGCGAGGTGCCGACGGTGACGCCGTCGGAGGCGCGCCGGCTGCTCGCCGGCGAGGGCGTGGCCGGCGACATGGAGGAGTGGCTCTCGCGGCAGGGGACGTTGGTCGGCACCTCGACCGGCGAGGTCCAGCGGGCGCTGCTCGACCTGTTGATCGCGATGCGGCAGGACTGCCTGGTGCGTGCGGTCGGCGGCGAGCTCGAGGAGGACCTGCGGCGGGGCCTGGCGGAGGCGCAGGCCTGCCTGGCGAGCCTGCGCTGGCTGATCGTCGAGGGCCACGGGTTCCGGGACGCGGTGCTGTCGCGGGCCGACTTCCGCCTGCTGCTCGACCACTTCGTGGGCTGGGCGCACCAGACGGCAGGCCCCGACGAGCGCTCGGCCCGCGACTGCGAGCGGGAGGTCCTCTTCGCCGCCACCACCGACCTCATCCCACAGGCGCTCGACATCCTCGACGATCTCCGGGCCTGGGACCCGGACCGCCAGGCGGCGACCGCAGAGGGCGGAGCGCTGGTCGGGCAGGTCAGCGACATCCTGAGTGAGGACGCCGCCCCGCGCCTGCTCGCCCGCTTCCTCGAGGCGGACGGCATCGCCTCGACCGGCCCGACCGAGCGGCACCTGCTCTTCGGCCCCAGCTCGGCCCTCTACAAGGAGGACGGTCGCGCGAGCTTCGCCGAGGCCGCGGGGGCGGCGGTGTCGAACGCAGCCGTGCAGCGGAACTTCCTGAGCTTCCTCCGGATTCTCCACGCCGCGACCCGCGGCGGGGTGGCCGGCGTGTTCAGGGAGGACGCCGAGCGGCTGGCCGCCGACCGCGCGCTCATCCGCCTGGCCTGGGCCGCGGCGACCTCGGGGCGGGTGCAGCCCCCGCACCGCCAGAAGCTCTGGCAGATCCGGGAGGCGCTGGGTCGGAGGTTCGGGAGCCTGGAGGACCTGCCGGCTCCCCCGTGGCTGCTCGAGCAGCCGGAGCCGCGCGACTCGTAGATCTGCGCCCGCCGGCCCCCGTCACGCGGCCGGCGCCGGGCGGCGCAGAGCGCCTTCGACTGCCGGGAGCCAGACGCCCACGACCCCGCCGCCCCCGGGATGGTTCGCCGCATCGACGTGGCCCATGTGCTCCTGGACGATGCGCTGCACGATCGACAGGCCGAGCCCGGTGCCGCCCGGTCGTCGCGTGAAGAAGGGCTCGAAGATGCGCGCGAGGTCGCCCGCGGCGAAGCCCGGACCGCTGTCGCGCACCGCGCATCGCACCCCGCGCTGGCTGTGCCAGGCCTCGGCCCAGGCCTCCACCCGCACCGCCCGGCCCGGAGGCGTGTGCTGTATGGCGTTCTGGATGAGGTTCTGGAACACCTGGACGAGGCGGGGCCTGTCCATCGCGACCGGCAGCGCCGGCAGGTCGTGGCTGGCCTCGATCGTCACGCCGGCGCGGAGGGCCAGCGGCACGCACGCCCTCAGTGCCTCCTCGAGGACGCCGCCGAGCGGTTCGGTCACCAGCCCGGGATCGACCGGGCGGCCGTAGTCCAGCAGCTCGTTCATCAGGCTGGACATCCGTTGCACCTCTCCCCGCAGGGCGGTCAGGCAGGAGGAGGCCGCCGCCTGCGCTCCCAGGCGGACCTCGAGCACGTCCAGGGTGGAGGAGATGCCGAAGAGCGGGTTGCGGACCTCGTGGGCGACGCCGGCGACCAGGGCGCCCATGGCCGACATGGCCTCCTTGCGCCGGACCTTCTCCTCGAGTCTCACGGCGGCTTCCCGTTCCTCCGCCAGCAGCCACGCCACCATGCCCACGCCCACGAACATCAGGAGGAGCAGCTCTCCCTCGATCAGGTGGTCGGCCGCCGCGGGGGCCAGGGGATGGCGGAAGCGCATGGCGTCGGCGACCAGCACTCCGGTGAGAAACAGGTCCTCCAGGGTCAGTCCGAGGAAAGAGAGGGCCAGGACTCGAGCACCGAATCGCCGGGCGTCCCGTCGCACGCGCAGCAGCAGGACCGCGGTGGCGAGGGTCGCCGGCGACAACACGGCCGAGTAGACGGCGGCCCGAACCACCGGCCGCCAGGCCGGCTCCAGGGGAGCGAGGCCGACCAGGACGGGCAGGGCGAGGCCGGCGACCAGGAGCAGTCTCGGCCACCGGCCCGGGTGCTTGTCCCGCCAACGGGCCCACGTCCCGAGGAGGAGAAAGCCGCGCGCCCAGTAGTAGGGTATGTCGGCCATCACGACCATCCCCGGATTCAGGGTAGAGAAGCGCAGTCGGACGGTGGCGATGGAAGCCAGGAGCCCCAGGGCGAGAGCCCACAGGCCGAAAGACCACTCGCGCACGCCGGGGCGCGAGTGCTGGCGTTCGAAGACGTGGAGCGTCAAGGCGAGGCCTGCGGCTCCGATCGCCTCGATGACGAAGCCGATGACCGGGATCTCGGGCATGGCCGCCGCTATCCCGTCGGCGACGTCGCGTGCGCGGTGTCGCCCGGGAGCATCGACGGCTCGACCGCCCCGTCCGCGGGTACGGGCCGAGCTGCCGTCCGCGCGAGACGGGCCGTCGTGGGCCCGAGAGAGGAGAACGCGCCCTGGCCGTGGCGGAGCGGCTGGTCCTGCGGCATGTTGCCTCCCCGGAACTCGCCGGGGCAGATGCTAGCGCGTCATCGGCGATGCGGGAAGTCGCCGCTCTCAGGAGCTGGTGACCCGCCAAGGACTCGAACCTTGAACCTAGAGATTAAGAGTCTCTTGCTCTACCAATTGAGCTAGCGGGCCGGCCGGCGACCCATGAATCTAAACCGCCCGCCCCGCAGCGTCAAGCGACGCTGCTCGCCCGGGGTGGGTGGCTGCTAAGCTTGGCGGGTGGACGGGCGTCTTCTGGCCGGCTTCCGGCATCGGCTCCGAGAGACGATGGCCGCCCTGCCCGGGGACGAGCGGCGCGCCGGGGTGGAGCGGCTCGTGGCCGAGGCGCTGGAGGAATCGCGGCGGGAGCGTCGCCCGCTCGTCGAGTGCCTGCTGCACCGGTACGAGGAGGTGCGCGGGGAGCGTGGAGCGGAGGTGCCGGTGCTGCGGGATCGCCCGCCGGGGTTCCTCTGCGACCCCAGCCTGGGCGGGCTCGCGCGCTGGCTGCACGCCGCCGGCTACGAGGCCCGGCTGGCCCCGGAGACGCCGCCGCACCGCCTGCCTGACGAAGCGCTGCGGCTCGGGCTGGTCCTGCTCACGACCGACGCCGAGACCCTCGCGCGCCGCATCGTGGCCGACGGCTCGCTGCCGGTGGTCTGGCTGCCGTCGGCCCTGACCACCGCGGAGAAGCTGCGGCTGGTATTGCGCGACCTGTGCCTGCCGTTGCGCACGCCGCGCTGCATGGCTTGCGGGGGCGAGCTGGTGGCCCGCGCCAAGGAGGACGTGCGTCCGCGCATCCCGCCGCGCACCGCCGGCTGGAAGGACGAGTACTTCGTCTGCGCGAGCTGCGACCGGCTGTACTGGGAGGGGACGCACTGGGAGAGGATCGTCCCCGCGCTGCGCCAGGCGGCGGTGCCGGCCTGATGCGGCGGCTGCTGGGCAACCTCTCGCTGAGCCTGGCGGTCACCGCCGTCGTGCTGGTGCTCCTGGAGGGCGGCGCCCGTCTGCGGGAGAGCCGGCAAGCGCCGCCGCCCCCGGTCGCCGACTACATCTGGGACTGGGACGACAAGATGCCGGGCGGCTTCTACGTGATGAAGTCCGAAGCCGTCGGCTGGCCGCCCTGGGAGGAGTTCAACGGCGACGGCCTGCGCGACCGCACCCGGTCGCACGAGAAGCCCGACCTCGTGCGGCGGGTGGCCGTCCTCGGCGACAGCGTGGCGATGGGCGCGGAGCTCCGCCCCGAGCAGTCGTTCCCGCGCCTGCTGGAGGCGCGTGCGCAGGCGGCGGGCCGGCCTGTGGAGGTGATGAACGTCGCTTTGTGGGGCTGGTCGACGCGTCAGGAGAGGATCGCCTGGCAGCGCATCGCCCGGCGCTATCGCCCCGACGCCGTCGTGCTGGCCGTGTGCTTGAACGACATTCCCGAGCTGTTCAACAACCTCTCGCGTCCGCCCCAGTGGCTTCTGGCTCTCTTCCAGCGCTCGGCGGCGGTGCGGCTGCTGGTCGACGCGCAGGGCCGCGAGATCGACAGCGTGGAGAGGCTGTTCAGCGAGCCGGACGCGCCGCGGGTGCAGCAGGGGATGGCGGCCTTCTTCGAGGAGGTGCGCGCCCTCCGCCGCGAGGTGGAGCAGGACGGGGCGTCGTTCGCGGTGGTGGTGTTCCCCTTCCGGTTCCAGGTGCAGCCCGGTGCGCCGCCTCCCGTCGTGCAGAGGAGGATCGCCGCCTTCTGCGCCGGCGAGCGGCTGCGCTGCCTCGACCTGCTGCCGGTGCTGCTCCCGCACGGGAGCGCGGCATTCGTCGACTACGACCATCTCAGCCCGCGCGGCGGTCTGGCCACGGCCGAGGCTCTCGAGGCCGCCGGGCTGTTGCCGCCGATGCCGGCCGCGCGCGAGCTGCTGGCGCCGGCGCTCGCCGCCGCGCGCGACCCGGGATGGGCGGTGGCGTCGGACTGGCTCGCGGCGGAGGAGAGGCCCCTGGCTGCGGACGGCGCACGCGCCCTGGCAGCGCTTCTGAAGAAGGGACCGCCGCCCCTGCGCTGGGCGGCCGCGTGGGCGCTGGAGCGCGCCGGGAAGGGATCCGCGACCGTCGGCGACGCGCTGGCCTTGGCGCTGCGCGGGGATTCTTCGACGGCCGTCCGCGCCCAGGCGGCGGCGGCGCTCGGCGCCTCCAAGTCTCCGGCGGCCAGGGCGCCGCTCTTCGACGCGCTGGCCGAGCCGAGCGAGGCCGTCCGGCACGAGGCGGCGCGGGGCCTGGAGGCCCTGGGCACGACGGTCGAGGACGTACCACGGCTCCAGGCAGCCGTCGACAGCCCGGACGAGTACGTCTCCGCGTTCGCTGCCTGGAGCCTGGGCAACCTCGGGGCGGCGGCGCAGGGGGCGGTGCCGGTGCTCGCGGGCGCGCTCGCGCGTCCGCGGATGGACGCGGTCGTCACCGCCGCGATCGCCCGCATCGGGCCGGCGGCCGCCGGCGCCGTCCCGGTGCTGGTCGAGGCGCTGCGCAGCCCGGACACCGGCCGGCGGTGGCGAGCGGCGCGCGCGCTGGGCCGGATCGGCCCCGCTGCCCAGGCGGCGGTGCCGGCGCTCGAGGCGGCGCTCGCCGACCCGGAGGGCGGCGTGCGACAGCACGCGGCGCGCGCCCTGGGCCGCGTCGGCCTCGCCGCCCGTCCGGCCGCCGCCGCGCTGCAGCGAGCGACCGGCGACCCCGACCCGGGGGTCCGGCGCGAGGCCCGCCTGGCGCTCGACCGCCTGCACTGAACCGGGACCGTTCCTGGACTGGCGGGCGGCGGTGTTAGCCTCATTCGATGGTAGAGACCCCCTCCGTCCAGGAGCGCTATGCGCCGGCAAACCGCTGCTTCGGCTGCGGGCCGGCGAACCCCCGGGGCCTGCACGTCCGCAGCTTCGAGGAGCCCGGCGGGCTGCGCGCGGAGTGGAGCGCGGAGCCGCACCACGAGGCTTTTGCCGGCGCCGTGAACGGCGGCATCCTCGGCACGCTGCTCGACTGCCACAGCAACTGGACGGCGGCGATGCACCTGATGCGACAGGCCGGCGCCGAGCGGCCCCCCTGCACGGTCACCGCCGAGTTCCACGTCCGGCTGCTGCGGGTCACCCCCTCGAGGGGGCCGCTGACGCTGCATGCGCGGGTGGCGGAGTCCGCCGCCGATCGCGCCACCGTCGAGGCCCGCGTCGAGGCGGGCGGGCAGACGACGGCCACCTGCCGGGGCGTGTTCGTGGCGGTGAAGGAGGACCACCCGGCCTATCACCGCTGGTAGTCGGCCCTCCCGCTTCAGGCCGGCGTCGTGGCCACACCCTCGGCGGCGGCCGCCGCGATCAGGCGGTCCGCGTAGTCGATCGCCCTGCGCACGTACTCGCGCTTCTCCAGGTAGGTGCCGGGGTAGAAGGAGCGCTTGAAGCCGTAGATCAGGATGTCGCGCACCTCCCGGACCGTGAGGCCGAAGGCTTCCACGGCCAGGGCGATCTCCTGCGTCACGCTGGTGTGAGAGACCAGCCGGTTGTCCGTGCAGAACGTGGTCGAGAGCCGCCGGCGGCGCATCTCGGCAAACGGGTGGCGGCGCAGGTCGGACGCGAACTCGGGCACGGTCTGCTGGTTCGAGGTGAGGCAGACCTCGATGGTGATGCGCTTGTCGGCGATGTACTCGGCGAGGTCGTTGACGTAGCGCAGGGGCTCCTTGATCTCGGGGCTCCTCACCTTGGAGGCGTCGAACAGCCAGGTGCCGTGGCCGATGCGGTCGGCGTGGAGATCGCCGATCGCCTGGAAGATGGACTCCGGACCGTAGTCCTCGCCGGCGTGCACCGTCTTGCCCAGGAACGCCTCGTGCGCCACCTGGTACGCCTGGCGGTGGTCCTCCGCCGGGTACCCCTGCTCCTGGCCGGCGAGGTCGATGCCCACCACCAGCAGCCCCTCCTCCCGGCGGAGCCGCGCCGCGGCGCGGGCCACCTCGAGGCTGGCAACGGCATGGATCTCGGCCTCCGGCGCCTCGGGCAGCGCGTCGAAGAGCCGGCGGAACCCGAGCGAGAAGCCGGGGGTGAAGAAGCGCATCGCGCACAGCAGGATGCCGGCCCCGAAGGCCGGCTCCTGGCCCGACGTCACCTCCGGCCGGCTGTTGAACGCCAGGGCCGCCCGCCGCAGACCCCGGTCGACCGCCTCGACCACGGCGGGCATCTCGAAGCCGGGCTGGACGTGAAGCTGCGGCGCGAAGCGGACCTCGAGGTAGCGCACCCCCTCCGCCTGGCAATCCTCGGCCAGCTCGAAGGCCGCCCGCTCCAGAGCCTCCGCGTCCTGGAGCGCGGCGACGGTGTACCGGAAGCCCTCCAGGTACTCGTTGAGGTTCGCGTACCGCGGCCGGAACACCAACTGTTCGAGCCCTTCGGGCGTCTCAGAGGGGAGCGGCACGTGTCTCTCGCGGGCCAGCTCGATCAGTGTCCGGAGGCGCAGCGACCCGTCCAGGTGGACGTGCAGGTCGGTCTTGGGCAGCCGGCGGATGAGCTCCAGGTCCATGCGCCGAATTATGAAGCCCAGCCGCGACTTGAGGCGAACCGGGGGCCGGGCTGATGCGTAGAAGATGACGAGTTCGGGCGCCTCGCCGCGTCCAATGGATTGGAGCCCACGATGGCGAACGGGAACGGGAACGGCCGCCGAAAGCGGCGGCGGTGGGTGGCGGTGGCCGCGGCGGCGGTGGTGGTGCTGGCCGGCCTCGGCCTGGTCGCCGCCCGCAGCGGCGGCAAGGAGATCGACCCCTCGCGCCTCGCCAGCGTGGAGAAGGGCGACCTCGCCCGCTCGGTCGTCGCCACCGGCAAGATCCAGCCGTTGACCAAGGTCGAGATCAAGTCGAAGGCCTCCGGCATCGTCCAGAAGCTCTACGTGGACTACGGCGACCACGTGAAGGAGGGCCAGGTGCTCGCCGAGCTGGACCGCGACCAGCTCGAGGCGGCGGTGCGCGAGGCGAAGGCCAACCTGCTCTCGGCCGAGGCCGCCTGGGAGCGCAACAAGATCGAGGCGGAGGGCCCCGACCTGCCGTTCCTCAAGGCGGCCCTCGAGCGCGCGCGGAAGCTCTATGCCGACGGCCTGATCGCCCCCCAGGTGCTCGACGACGCCGACAAGGAGTACCAGCTCGGCCTCAACAAGCAGACGGTCGCCAAGGGCCAGACGGCGGTGTCGCACGCGGAGGTGGAGAAGGCGAAGGCGACGCTCGAGCGCACCGAGATGGACCTGCGCTACGCGACGATCGTCAGCCCCATGGACGGCCTCGTGCTCTCGCGCGACGTCGAGGTGGGCGACGCCGTCAGCTCGATCCTGGTGCTGGGCTCGCAGGCCACGCTGGTGATGACGCTCGGCGACGTCAGCGAGGTGTACGTGCTGGGCAAGGTCGACGAGGCCGACATCGGCCGCGTTTACCTGGGCCAGCGCGCGCGCATCGTGGTCGAGTCCTTCAAGGACAAGTCCTTCGACGGCAAGGTGACCAAGATCTCGCCGCTCGGCAAGGAGAAGGACAACGTCACCACCTTCGAGGTGCGGGTGTCCATCCAGAACCCCGGCGGCATGCTGCGGACCAACATGACCGCGAACGCCGAGGTCATCCTGGAGGAGAAGAAGGCCGTCCTGACCATCCCCGAGTCGGCGGTGGTCTACGACAAGGACCGCAAGCCTTCCGTGGAGATCCCCGACCCGCACGCGCCCGGCGGCAAGCGCAAGCTGCCGGTGAAGCTCGGCATCTCGAACGGCGTGAAGACCGAGGTCGCCGAGGGGCTGCACCAGGGCGACAAGGTCGTCCTGCAGTAGACGAAGTCGATGGTCTTCGGCGACCTCCTCCGCGACACTCTGCGCACGCTCTTCGCCCACAAGCTGCGCACGCTCCTGACCATGTTCGGCATCGCCTGGGGCATCGTCTCGATCACCCTGATGGTGGCCGCCGGGGAGGGGCTGCGCGTGGGGCAGGCGAAGGTGTCGGAGCAGTTCGGCCGCGACATCATGATCGTGTTCGCGGGGCGGACGTCGCTGCAGGCGGGCGGCCTCAAGGCCGGCCGGCGGGTGCAGTGGACGGCCACCGACCACCTGGCCATCAAGGCGCAGGCCCCCGCCTGCGGCTACGTGATGCCGGAGCTGGGGAACACCGCACCGGTGCGCAGCGCCTACAACAGCGCCTCGCTCACGGTCACCGGCTCCATGCCGGACTTCGCCTACATCCGCAGCATCGGCATCGCCGAGGGCCGCTACCCCGACTGGGACGACGAGCGGCAGGTGCGCCGGGTGGCCTTCCTGGGCAGCGACGCCAAGAAGCAGCTGTTCAGCGGCCGCCCGGCGATGGGGGAAACCATCCGGGTGGGCGACTTCCCCTTCACCGTGGTGGGCGTGATGCGGCACAAGGAGCAGGACTCGAGCTACGACGGCTTCGACGTCAACAAGGTGTTCGTTCCCTTCAGCGCGATGCTGCGGGACTTCCCCAACAGGCCGCCGGCGCTGCCCGACTCGGTCGACCGCCTGCTGGTCGCCCCGCGCTCGATCGCCGACCACGAGGCCTGCAAGGGCGAGCTGCGGCGGGCGCTCGGGCGCATCCACTCCTTCGACCCGCGCGACGAGGAGGCCGCCCACATCTGGGACACGGTGCAGGAGGCGCAGGCCTTCCGTACCATGACCGACGGCATGAAGTACTTCCTGGGGGCGGTCGGCGTCGCCACCCTGTTCATCGGCGGCATCGGGGTGATGAACGTGATGCTGGTGGCGGTGCGCGAGCGCACCCGCGAGATCGGGGTGCGCAAGGCGCTCGGCGCCACCCGCCGCTCGATCGTGCGGCAGTTCGTGGTGGAGACGCTGCTGGTCGTGTTCGTGAGCGGCGGCAGCGGGCTGGCCATCGCCTACGGTCTTTGCGCGCTCGTCGACCTGCTGCCGATGCCGGCCTTCTTCGCGGGGCTGCTGCCGACCTGGTCCTCGGGCCTTCTCGCCTTCGCCCTGCTCGGCACCGTGGCCATGCTGGCGGCCGTCTACCCGGCGCGGCGGGCGGCCTCCATCGATCCCATCGAGGCGCTGCGCTTCGAGGCCGGAGGCTAGCCGTGCTGCGCGAGCTGCTGGCCCAGAGCTGGACCAACCTCACCCGCAACCGCACCCGCAGCGTGCTCACCATGCTCGGCATCGTCTGGGGCATCGTGGCCGTCACCGTGCTGCTCGCCTACGGCTCCGGGTTCCGCGGCGTGCTGACCCACGCCTTCGACGCCTTCGGCCACAGCGCGGTGGTGGCCTGGCCGGGGCAGACCAGCGAGCAGGCGGGCGGCGAGCGGGCCGGCCGCCGCGTGCGCTTCGAGAAGGCCGACCGGGACCTGATCGCCGCCGAGGACTCGCTGGTGAAGTCGATCAGCATGGAGACCGTGCAGTGGCGCCAGATCTCCTACGGCGACCGCCAGGCCAACACCGCCGTGCGCGGGGTGGAGCCCGTCTACGGCGAGATCCGCAACGAGGTGGCGAGCGACGGTCGCTGGCTGAGCCCGGAGGACTACGTCGAGCGGAGGCGGGTGGCGTTCCTCGGCTCGGAGCTGCGCAGGAAGCTCTTCGCCGGCCGCCCGGCGATCGGCGAGACCATCCGCATCGACGGCATGCGCTTCACGGTCGTGGGCAGCATGGACCGCAAGATGCAGATGAGCAACTACTTCACCAGCGACGACGAGTGCGTGTTCATCCCCTACACGACCGCCGGCGACCTGTGGGACACCCGCTACTCGAGCGTGCTCGTCTTCGCCGCGGTGGCCCCGATCCTGGAGCCGGCGGCCATCCAGCAGGTCCGCGACACCGTCGGCAAGCGCCAGCGCTTCTCCGGCACCGACAAGCGGGCCATCCAGATGTTCGGGCGCGAGGAGTTCCGGCCGATCATCGACGGCATCACCATCGGGTTGCAGGTCCTGCTCGTGTTCATCGGCACCCTCACCCTCGGCATCGGCGGGGTGGGCGTGGCGAACATCATGCTCGTCTCGGTCGACGAGCGGGTGCGCGAGATCGGCCTGCGCCGCGCGCTCGGGGCGAGGAAGCGGCACATCCGCCTGCAGTTCCTGGCCGAGGCGCTGGCGCTCACCCTGATCGGCGGCGCGATCGGCATCGCGCTCGCCTACGCGGTGGTGGCGGCGATGCCCGTGCTCCCGCTGCTCGGCCCGCTCTACGAGGACGACTCGGGGCGGGGCGACCTGCACCTCGCCATCTCCAGCGCGACCGTGCTCGGCTCGACGTTGATCCTGGTGCTGGTCGGCGTGCTGTCGGGCCTGGTCCCCGCGTTCAAGGCCTCGCGCCTGGACCCGGTGGTGGCGCTGCGCTACGAATAGGCGCCCGGCCTACACGACATCGACCACCAGCAGGGTGATGTCGTCCTGCTGCGGGACCGATCGCGGGCGCCAGGCGGCGACCGCCGAGAGCAGCCGCCCCGACAGCTCGTCCGCCGGCCCGGGCGCACCCTCGCGCACGACCTGCTCCAGCCGGTGGTCCCCGAAGGGCTCTCCGCTGGCCGCCTCCGCCTCGGTCAGGCCGTCGGTGTGGAGCAGCAGACGGTCGCCCGCCTCGAGCGCGAGCGTGCACTCGGGGTAGTCCGACTCCGGCTCGACGCCGAAGAGCAGCCCGTTGCTGGGGACCCGCGCCAGCGTCGCGCTCTTCGCCCGCCAGTGCAGGAGCGGCGGATGGCCCGCGGCCGAGTAGCGGGCCGTCCGGCTGCCGGCGTCGAGCCACAGGTACGACGCGGTCACGAACCGGCCGCGCAGGTGATCGTGCAGCACCCGGCCGAGCCGTCGCAGCAGGTCCGACGGCCGCTGGGCCGACCCGGCGACCGACGCCAGGGCGACCTTGATCATGGAGGCGACCAGGGCGGCGGGGACCCCGTGCCCGGAGACGTCCGCCACCAGGAAGCCCGCGTGGTCCGCGTCGACCGCCACGAAATCGTAGAAGTCGCCGGCCACCGCCGTCATCGGCTGGTACGCCGCCGCCACCCGGACGCCGCCGAGGCGCGGGACCTCGGCGGGCAGGATCGCCTGCTGCATCCGCCGCGCCACCGCCAGCTCGTTCTCGATCTCGCGCAGGCGCCTCTCGCCGGCGAGCACGTTCTGCAGGGCGGCGTAGCCGAAGGCGAAGAGCAGCGCCGCGAAGCCGAGGTAGCTCAGGATCCGGGGCGAGGGAAGGACGAGGGTGCGTGCCAGGTTGGCGTAGAGCGCCTCCAGGACGAAGGCGAGGGTGCCGGCCAGCAGCACGCCCTTGTGCGGGAGCGCCAGGTAGCGGCGGGCGAGCCGGGTGGGCAGCGCGAGCACCGTCACCAGGAGCGCCAGCATGACGACGGTGACGGCGATGTTCGCGACCTTGAAGGGGTAGGGGTTGTCCCGCCGCACGTAGGCGGTGGCGATCCCGGCCACCGCCACCAGCAGCGCAGCCACCGTGTTCGCCTGCAGCAGCCGGCGGAAGCTGCCGCGGCTGAGCTCCAGCCAGGCGAGCGACGCCGCCACGATCACGAGGTAGGAGACCGCCACGTTCACGTAGGGGACCGCAGGCTGCAGGATGGGCGGCAGCGCGGAGACCACCGCCGTCCCGTGGAGTAGCTCCTGGATGCCGTAGATGGCGCTCCACAGGCCGAGCCACAGGAACACGCGGACGCCGCCGCGGCGGCGGACGGCCGCGATGGCGCAGGCGGCCAGGCCGACCACGAGGAACGCCGTGCCGGCGCAGATGAACTGCACCTGGTCTCGAAGCACCGCCGTCGCGTCTGCAGGCATCCCAGGCCAGCGTAACGATAGCAGGACCGGGGTACGGGCAGGCGACCCTCAGCCCGTGGGGACGAGCTCGGGGGCGGCTTCGGCCGAGCGCCGCCGGTCGAAGAGGGCACCGCTCCGCCACAGCAGCCACAGCGCCAGCCCGTGCGAGGCGAGGGTGGCGAGGCCATAGAGCTGCGTCGGGTGGTAGAGCAGGGGGACCAGCACGCTGTAGCCGGCCACGATGGCGGCGAGCGGCCGGTCGCGGCAGGCGGCGGCCAGCGGCAGCAGCCAGGTCGCGTACCAGGGCTCGTACCAGATCATGCCCACGCACTCGTAGAGGAGCGTGAACACGAGGGCCGAGCGCAGGACCTCCTCGAGGGTGGCGGTGCGCCGGGCGCAACGCAGGGCCTGCAGGGCGAGCAACGCGAAGGCGGCGGCCGTCCAGGCCAGGAAGACCGCTCCGTGCGCCGCCGGCAGGAAGAAGCGCGCGAGGTCCAGGGGCAGCGACCCCAGCGAGTTGACCACGTGGTCCGGCGCCGGAACCGCGGCGAACCGCGGGCCGGAGAGCGTGCCGGGTCCACGCCAGGCCGGCAGGAAGAGGGCGATCACCAGGGCCGCCGCCACCGCCGCCATCGCGGCGCCACGGGCGGGCGAGCGCCGGAGCTGCCACAGCAGGTAGAGCAGCAGCAGCGGCGCCACCGCGAACTTCGCGGCGAACCCCAGCGAGAGCAGCAGCAGGGCGAGCCAGTGGCGCCCCGCGACCGCCGCCCACAGGAACCCGGCCAGGGGGAGCAGCATGAGGCCGTCGTTGTGCGCCTGGCCGCTGAGCTCCCAGGCGAGGAGCGGGTTGAGACCGACCAGCCAGAACGCGAACGCGCCCCTGCCACCCAGGCTGCGGCAGAGGCCGTAGCAGAGGAGCAGGGTGGCGAGGGCCGCCGCCAGCATCGCCGCCTTGAAGAGGACGAGGGCGGAGACGAGGCGGCCGGTGCGCGCGCAGAGACCGCAGACGCCGTTCAGCAGGGGCCCGTACACGCTCACCTGTCCCCGCCACCGCGGGTCCACCCGCTCGGCGAACGGGTCACCGGGGCCGAGGTCCGCCGGGCGGGCGGTCGACGGGTCGCGGCCCAGGGCGGCGAGCCGTCCGTAGGCCAGGTTGGAGAAGACGTCGTTCGAGGTCAGCGGCAGCGCCGGGCTGGCGGCGAGGTGGACCAGCACCGCCAGGCCGAGGAGCGACGGCGTCACGGGTCCCTTCAGACGCGGGAGGAGGTCCAGGTAGGAGAGCGCCGCCGTCGCGAACGCGGCGGCGAAGGCGAGGCCGAGGACGAGGTCCACGGCCGGGTCGAGGTCACGGATGTCCAGGGTGCCGCCTCGGGCGAAGCGGATCCAGGAGACGGCCGCCGCCGCCAGCATCGCCAGGGCGATGCCCAGCGCACGGCGGGCGACCGGGGCGCCGCGATCGGCCATGCGCGGGCGGCTCAGCGAGCCGTCGGGGGCCGGCGCTGGAAGACCACGAAGGGGTGCTCGACCATGCTGACGACGTACCGGCGGTCGAGTCGGTCCAGGAAGTCGTCCGTGAAGCGCACGCCTCCGTAGAACCGCTCGACCCCCCTGTCGCCGCGGCTCCTCAGCGCGGCCATCACGTGGGCGGGATCGGATCCCGACCAGTCGACCAGCACCACCGTCGGGAAGTCGCCCTCCGCGAGCCGCCGGCGGAAGTCGTCCCGCACCTCGGGCATGGCGGCCGCCAGGATGTGGAGGCTGAACGGGTCGGAGAGGAACGGGCGGCCACCGGCCAGCAGCGGGACCAGCGGGTTCTCGCTGAGGATGCGGTCGGGGGCGCCCGCCCGGTCGATGATGGTGGCGACCGTCCGCCGCTGCGGCCGGCCCATCTCGGCGATCACCGAGCCGATCGACACCATCCCGGGGAGCCAGCTCACCACGGTGAGCGCGGCCAGGGCGGGGGGCAGGGCCAGCGCCAGCCGGGCGGAGCCCGCGAGGCCCTCGCTGGCGTCGCCGATCACCAGCAGCGACGCGCCCAGCAGGTCGACGAGGTGGTTGTTGTCGGTGCCCGGCGAGGCGAAAACCGGGACGGTGAGGGCCAGGGTGAGCCAGAAGTAGCCCTGGACGAAGCCGAGGGAGCGCCGCCGCGTCTGGCGGGCGGCGTAGAACAGCGCGGTGGCGAGGATCAGCAGGTCGAACGGGTCCTCGACGACCGCCCGTGCGAACCAGAGCGGGAAGCGGACGGCGTAGTGCGCGGTGATGCCGCCCGAGCCCACCGCCAGCACCGAGGTCCAGACCCGGCCGTCGCTGGCTACGAGCACGACGGCGACGATCGCCGACAGCAGCACCAGCAGGCTGGCCACTGCCGCCAGGGCCGGACGCCACCCCTGCCGCGCCCGCAGCAGGGCGATGGCGGCGATGGCGCCGCCCACGGCCGTGAACTTGGTGAAGATGGCCGCCGCCGCGGCGGCCAGCAGCAGGGCCAGCGTGGCGCCACGGGGCCGCCGGGCGTGGCGCAGGGCGGCCGCGACCGTGGCCAGGGTCAGCGCGGCGGCGAGCAGGTCGCACTTGGTCGCCAGCGTCAGCAGCTGCACGGAGATCGTCGCGTGCCCCAGCACCGAGAGGGGCAGCGCCAGGGCGGAGCGCACCCCCAGCTGGCGCAGCACGAGGAACAGCATCACGTCGAACAGGACGGCGGAGACGACCGTGAGCGCCAGCCCTGCGGCCACCGGGTCGGCGCCCAGGCGGATGAGGGCGCCGTGCAGCACGAAGAACAGCGGCATGTACCGGGTGCCGCCGTAGCCCGCCGGGCCCAGGAGCGGACGGTAGAGGACGCCCGCGGAGACGTCCTTGGCCAGTGCCGTCCACACCCCGCTGGTGACGTCGAGGGGGACGGCCCCGGGCCAGTACCAGAAGACGAGGTGAAGGGCGCCGGCCAGGGTCACCAGCGAGCCGGCCCAGACCAGGAGCGTCGCGCGCGTCGCGGGCCCGGAGGTCAGCTTCGTGTCCGCAGCAGCGATGCCTCCGCCGTCGCGCCCCCCCACTGCCGCGCGGCGGCCGCGGCTTCGTGCGTGCGGGCTGCCACCAGGCCGTGCCGCTCGCCGATGGCCTCCACGTAGACGAGGCGCGTCCTCTCGGCCACGCCGTGCCAGTCATAGCGCTCCGCCTTCCTCCGGTTCGCGCTGCCCATGCTCCGCCGGAGGGAGGGATTGCGGGCGAGGTCGGCGATCGCGCGGGCGAGGGCGTCGGCGTCGCCGGGCGGCACCATCGAGGCTCCGGCGGGGTCCGCCACCTGGCGGTAGCCGGCGATGTCCGAGCAGACGATCGGGCGAGCGCACGCCATCGCCTCCAGCAGCACGATGCCGAAGGATTCCTGGCCCAGCGCCGGCGACACGAAGACGTCGCACTCCCGGTAGTACCGGGCCAGATCGGCGGTCGCCGGCACGCTCCCGTGGAGGGTCACCCCCGGGGGGATCGGCAGGCGGCCGCGGGTACCGGTGCCGACCACGTCCAGTGTCACCGGCAGTCCCCCCGCCTGCAGCCTGGCGTAGGCCTCGAGCAGGTGGCGCAGCCCCTTGCGACGGTCGTCCCAGCGGCCGACGAAGAGCAGGCGGAGAGGATCACCGGGCACCGGCAGCCGGGCCCAGCGCCGGCCGGGCACGAAGGTGCGGGTGGAGACGCCGTTGGGGACGAGGCTCAGCTCCCGCCGCCAGACGCGCGCGGCGTAGCTCGCGGCCGCGCCGGAGACCGCGATCGCCCGCTGGTAGGAGGCGAGCGTGCCCTGCCCGAGCAGCGTGCGGGCGAGGCGCAGCCCCCGCGGCTCGCGCTCGGCGTACATGTGGAACGTGCACACGTGCGCGGCCCGCGGCGAGAACCACAGCGCGTAGTAGGGAAGCAGCGGCACCAGGGGCTCGTGCACGTGGACCACGTCGAAGGACGCGGACCGGAAGAAGCGCCTCACCTCCCACGGCGGGGTGAGCACAGCGATACGGTTGGCGCCGCCGTTGGCCGGGATGTTGACCACGCCGCCGAACCCGCGGGAGCCGGGCTCGGGCGCGCCGCCCGCCAGCGGTCCGACGACGGTGACGTCGTCGCCGCGGAGGCGCATCTCCTCGGCCACCCGCAGGGCGTGCTGCTTGACGCCGCCCTCGTCGGCGAGGTCGTAGGGAACGACTACACAGACGCGCAGGGTGTCACCGACGACGCGGGCCTACCAGTTGACGGCGACGTCTCCACGGATCGTCGGTCCGACGCTGTTGGTGAAGGTCCCAAATTGCGCCCCTCCCAGGGTGTTGTAGACGTCCCGCGGATTGAAGTGGTTGGTCACGTTGAAGACCTGGACGTTCATCTTGACGTGCTTGGCGGCGACGGTGAGCGTCTTGTAGAGGACGACGTCGAGCGAGAAGAAGGCTGGGTAGGAGCGGCTGTTGGGCGCTCCCAGGTAGGCCTGCCGGGCATCGACCAGCGAGTAGGGGAACCCCGAGTGCCAGTCCACCGCCGGCGAGATCGAGAAGCCCGCCGGCAGCGTGAAGGTGCCCCAGGCCAGCAGCCGGTGCGGAGCGTCCGTGGACAGCCTGGTCTCGCCTCCGGGCTGCAGGATCTCGACGTCGCCCCGCGCGAAGAGGCTGGAGAAGTCGTTGACATCGCCGCGGGCTCGCGACCAGGTGTAGGCGACCAGCAGCTGGTCCTCAGCGCCCCAGGTGTGGCGAACCACCGCCTCCGCCGAGCGGTAGCTGCTCTCACCCGTGCTGGAGACCAGCAGCGTGCCCTGCTCGGCCAGCACGTCGAGCGTGGCCAGGTGTGACGCCTCCCGCACGGTGACGCCGAGCGCCGCGTCCCACCCCGGGGCGACCTCACGCTCCACCCGCAGGTTGGCGGCGAGCGCCCGCGGCAGGGCGAGCTGCGCCACGGCGGGCCTGAGCACGGTCGTCTGAACGGTCTCACCGTCGGGCGCGACCGTCTGGTCGAAGCGCACCGGGTAGTCGGCGAAGGCGGGGACCGACAGCGGTACGGTCCCGACGAACTCCCCGACGCCGCCCTTGATCACCGTCGCTCCCGACGTGCCAGTGGTGTAACGGAAACCGATTCTTGTGGATGGGGCCGACCCGCCGAGTGTACTCCAGTCCTCCCGGACGCCGGCGTCGACCTCCAGCCGCTCGCTCGCCCGCCACAGGTCGCGGACCGCCAGCCCGAGGTCGCTTCCGGCGGCTTGGGTCGTGGTCGGCGTGCCGAAGGAGATCCGCCGCACCAGCGTCCCGGCGGCGTCGAGGACGTCCACCGGCTTCTCGTTGACCGAGCCGTCGAGAGACTGGCGCTGAAGCGAGCCCTGCACCGTGACCTCGTGGACGCCCCAGGACGTGCGCAGCTTGCGCTGATAGGAGGCGGAACCCTCCAGCCGGCTCGCGGTCTGTGCGACGGAGGAGAACAGACCCCCGCTCCAGCCCGAGGGCGTGATCTCCGGCTGCCCGTTGCCGTTCGGCTGCTGCGCGCCGTAGTGCGACAGCACACCGAGTCGCAGCGTCAGCGTCTCGTCGGCTCCGAACGAGTGACGGTCGACCAGGCCGCCGAAGGCGTCGCGGCTCTGCAGCGTGGGCGAGGCGTCCACGGTCCGCAGCGGGCTGAGCCCGTGGTACATCTTGTTCGAGGGGAACACCAGCCCCTCGACGCTGAGGACGTCGCTGGCGGAGACCTGCACGTCGGCGCGCCCGAAGACGGTGGCGTTGATGTCGCGGCTGTCGGGCTTTCCCGACGAGGTGGTCACGTCTGGGACGGGGAAGCGGTTGTAGTCGTACTCGGCGGCCGCGAAGAAGCGGACCGGCCCGCTCTGGCCGCCCACGTGCGCCCGCGGCGAGAAGCCCTCGAGCGTCAGGAAGCCCTGGCTGCTCAGCCGGGGCCGGGGAAGGAATCCCTGGACGCCGGCGTCGAGGGTGTCCCCGCCGGTCCGGGTCTCGATGGAGGCCATGGAGCCGAGGGCGTCGCCGAAGGTGACGGCCATGGGATCGCGCAGCACGGCGACGTTGGCGACGCTCTCGATCGGCGGGTCGATCGAGGACACGCCCGTGGCCGGGTCGGTGACGTCGAAGCCGTCGAACAGCAGCGGTGCCTCGTGCGGGCGCACGCCGTCGATGCGCAGCAGGCCGTCCGTGCCCCGCACCACCGACGGGAGCAGCGGCAGCGCCTCGCGAGCGTGCTGGGTGGCCGTGGGCAGTCGGGCCAGCGTCGCTCCCGACAGCCCCCCCCCGAGGCGGGCGGAGGTGGGCGACTCGGAGTCGCCGACGGCGGCGGTGACCTCCTCCGTGGCCGTCAGCGCGGCCAGCTTGAGGACGATGCGGGCGGCGTCGGCGCACGCCACGCTGGTGGCGTCGAAGCCCGGCAGCGTGGCGGTGACCGTCGCTCCGGCCGGGCAGTTCGGGAGCACGAAGGTGCCATCGGCGCCGGACACCGTCGAGGCCGTTGGTGAGGCGGCCTCGACCACCTGCAGGGTGACGCCCGGCACCGGGGCCGACGTCTGGTCCACGACGACGCCCGAGCGCTGGCCGGCGGCCGCGGGGAGCGCCACGCTGGCGAGCAGCGCCAGGACGCACGCCACCCTCGACGCGGGGGATGCCTTCGGGAGAGGAAGGTCGCCCGAGCGCGCAGTGCCGGCAGACATGGGGATCAGCACTTTCTCGGTTTCCCTACTCTCCTCCGGGCTGCCCCGCCGGCACAAGCCCCATCGGGTCAAACCCCGTGAAACTCCGACCGGCGCGAGCGGGCTGGCCGACGGGCATTCCTGACAACTCTTACGAGGCGGCACGTTCCAGCCGGACCCTCAGGTGCCTCGCTCTCGCGCCGAGCCGCCGGCTCACCAGGTGGTGGATGAGCAGCCGCTCCACCCAGCTGAAGCCCGAGCGCCGGATGTCGGCGCGCGTGCGGTTGACGACGAACAGCCAGCCGTCGCCCGGGCGGCTCTCCACGAACACCGTCAGCCCCAGCGAGGACTCGTAGTAGTGGGTGGCGTAGAGCTGCTTGGAGACGACGATGGTGACCGGGACCTGCGCCAGGGTGCGCCTCGCCAGCAGCAGCTGGTCGAGGCTCAGCACGTCGAGCAGCCAGAACTTCTCCTTCATCCAGTAGACCTGCTGCTCCACGTCGGGGGGACGTCCGGCCGGGAAGGTGCGCACGAAGGCGAAGAGGTCCGGCGCCAGCTCCTGCAGCAGCGTGGAGCGCTGCAGCACCCGCTCCAGGCTGTCGGCGATGCGGACGGGGTCGCCGTTGTTGTCGTACTGGAGGAGCGCCGGGTTCCCGCGCGCCTGGTAGGCCGCCGCGTTGGCGGCCAGCAGCTGGCGGAACGCCGCGGTCGCGCGCGCCTGGCGCGCCGCCTCCGGCACGCCGTCCAGCTCGCGACGCAGGCTCAGGATGGCGTCGTTCGGCAGCCGCACGTCGCAGTCGTTCAGCCGGCCGTGCGCCAGGTCCTTGACGTCGCCCGGGTCGAGAGCCAGCGCGGCGAAGTCCGCGGCGGCCGCGGGCTCGCCGACGGCTCCGCTCTGCAGCGTCCAGGGCTCGCCGGCCCGGCCTTCGCGGTCGCGCAGCTCGGCCGCCACCCGCTCCGCCTTCGCCCTCACCCGAGCCGCCGCGAAGGAGAGGATCTCGGAGCGGTCCTCCGTGTCGATCACCTTGGCCAGCACGTCGCCCCGCTCCAGCGACCGCCACTCCCCCTCGCTCAGACGGCCCGCAGCGCGCAGCCGGTCCAGCGGGTCAGAGGCGGCGGCGCCGGTCGCGGCGGCCGCCAGCGCCAGGGCCATCGCCGCGGCGGCCGCGGCCGAAGAGCCATTCCTGCGTGTCACCAGTCTCCTACTGGAGATAGCGGATGCGCTTGTTGATGTCGGTGTTGACCGAGTGGTAGGGCCGGAACAGGCTGCCGGCGTCGAACACCGTCTCGCGGATGGCCTCGATGTCGGCCTGGCCGATGGCGTTGGTGAAGATCGGCAGAAGGTACTCGACGCCGACCTTCGAGGGGCGCATCAGCTCGTGGTCGTAGAAGCTCGGGTGCAGGTGGCGGGCGTGGATGGTGCCCCAGCGGTCGCGGAACGCGTTGCCGTCGTAGCTGTCGACGTAGAAGCCCCGCTCGTGGTTCCACTGCAGGATGGCGAGGGCGTTGTTCTGCCCCTCCAGCAGCATGTCGATGGCCTTGCCGCCGAGCTGGGCCGCATGGAAGCGGTCGAACTGGATGGGCCGGCCGCCACGCTGGGTGTGGCCCACCTTGCGGGTGAACACCGCCGAGCGGGCCGTCTGGGCGCGGCGGTACTGCTGGAAGTAGGCGTCGCCGAAGTGGTCGATCAGCAGGTCGCGGAGCGCGTCGGAGGCGCCGGAGAGAGTCACGTTGCCGGCGGGGTCGTGGGACTCACGCTGGGCGCCGAACTCTCGCCCGTCCTCGCCCACGATGCCCTCGCCGCAGACGATCACCACGTTCTTCTGCAGCTCGTAGAGCTCGCGCACCCGCTCGGTCAGCGCCGGGGCGCGGACCGGCACCTCGGGGACCAGGATGATGTCCGGCTGGCCGTAGGCGGTGGCCAGGGCGATGTAGCCGGAATGGCGGCCCATCACCTCCACGATGGCGATGCGGCGGTGGCTCTCCGCCGTGGTGCGCACGCGCTGCATGCCCATCACCGAGTCGAAGACCGCGGTGGCGTAGCCGGGCGTGACGTAGTTGATCATCCCGTCCAGCTCGAAGCGGCTCAGCGAGCGTCCCAGGCGGTAGGTGTAGCCCGCCTGGTCGGCGGCCGGCACCCGCTCCCACTCGTCGGGCTCGTTGCGGTGGTTGAGGCCGAGGTCGTTGTCGATGGTCTTGGGCGCCAGCACCACCGGGAAGCGCTCGGCGAAGGGCTGCAGGCCGTTGAGCGTGCCGTCGCCTCCGACGCAGACGAGGCCGTCGATACTCAGCTGCTTCAGTCGGTCGGCGATCTGCTCCACCGCCTGCAGGTCCGCCGGGTCGACGAAGGCCCGCGAGGCCCCGATCACGGTGCCCCCACGGGTGGGGTCGAGCTCCGGGATCTCGGTGAACAGGGGGTTCAGGTGGACATAGGGCACGCTGGGGTTGAGCAGCGCCGAGTAGCCCTTGACGAACCCGAACACCTCCACCCGCCGCTGGTTGGCGCGCACCACGGCCCCGTGCACGGTCGCGTTGAGCGCCGGGGTGTCGCCGCCGGCTGTCAGGATGCCGATGCGCTTCATGTTCGAGTCACTCCGTGGCCAAAGACGCCGATCCGGATGCGGGCCGACCGGTGATTGTACGGCCATCGCCGTCCCTGCCGGCATGAGCGGCGTCGATGAGGGAGAGCCGGCCGCCTGATGGCCCGCCTTCGGGCTCAGCTCAGGCGCCGGACGACGGAGACCGTGACCGCCAGCGAGATGGCGATCCAGGCCAGGCCCCAGACGATCGCCGGCACGTGAGTGAGCCGGGCGAGCGCGGCGGCGTCGCTGTTGCCGGGGTGGCGGAAGATCACGTCGGAGGCGATGTCGGCCACGGCGTAGAGCATGCTCATCGACCCGATGGCGGCCAGCAGCCATTCGGAGGCGGCGGGCCGCAGCTTCACCGCGACCAGCAGCAGCGCGAGGCCGGCCAGCAGCGTGTAGGCGAAGCCGAACCAGGTGCGCACGTAGAGCAGGGCGGCTGCCATGGCGAAGACGCCGATCGTGCCCACCACGGCGCTGGCGTTGCGGCGCCGCGCGCCCAGCAGCAGGAACAGCGCCCCGAACAGCAGGCTGCCGAGGTAGCCGGCGTTCAGCACCAGCAACGGCCAGCCTCCGCGGGTGAGGCAGACCCCGCCCTCGTCCGGGCTGATGCCGATGGCGACCACGCGGCCGCCCGTGAGGACCGCCGCCACCGCGTGGCCGATCTCGTGCAGGAAGACCACGAACAGCCGGAAGGGGTAGACCAGCACGCTGTCGAAGGCCAGCACGAACACCACCGCGAAGCCGAGCGGCAGCAGCAGCCGGCGGGAGGCCCTCACGCTGTCTGCGCCCGCGACCCCGACAGCTGCACCACCACCTCGCGTTGCCGAGGGCGGGTGTCGAAGTCGATGAGCACGATCTGCTGCCAGGTGCCGAGCAGCAGCCGTCCCTGGCGGAACGGCACCGTCAGCGAGGGGCCGAGCAGGCTGGCGCGCACGTGCGAGTGGCCGTTGTCGTCGTGCCAGGTCGCCTCGTGAGCGTAGCCGACGCCGCGGGGCGCGATGCGCTCGAAGGCGGCCGGCAGGTCGCGCTGCAGGCCGGGCTCGAACTCGACGGTGGTCAGACCGGCGGTGGAGCCGGGGACGAAGACCAGCGCCTGGCCCTCGCGAAAGCGGTGTCGAGTGACCAGGTCCTGCACCCCCGGCGTGAGGTCGAGCATCTGCGAGTCCCCGCGAGTGGAGACGGCGACGGCGTCGGTGACCAGCGCCACGGGCGCCATCCTCTCACGGGGCTAGGGTGGACGGCGAGCGCTCTCTCTCTAGTGGCGCTCGAGCTCGGCCCGCTGCAGCGCGCGCATCTTCCCCGAGGGCGTCAGCGAGTCCTCGATGGCGCGCGCCGAGATCTGTCGGAGCCGGTCGACGTAGGCCGGCGGGGCGTTCTGCCAGGCGACGCCGAAGCGTCGCAGGGCGCCGCTCATCAGTGCGGGCGAGAGGTCCTCGCTCGACTTGCCCCAGATGACTCGGCCGGTCACCTCGTGGACCTCGGGTGGAGCCGCGAAGCTCACCCGCAGCAGGAGCCGCGAGCCGGTCTCCAGCTGTCCGTTGGTCCACACACAGGCGCCATCCTCGGAGACGTTGGCGATGACACCGTAGCAGAGGCAGGCGCCCGTCTCCTGGTCGTCGATCGCGACGGTGATCGGCGTGGGCGGCACGACCCGAGCCCTCTGCCTCGGCTTCTTGACGCCGTTCTCAGCCATGGGCAGCGCTCCACACGTGGGGCAACGCACCCCACGATGGACGGATTGTACACGGTTTTGGCGTCGCCAAGAATGTGACAAGAAGCACCCATCGTCAGGTCGAGCGGCGCGTGCATACCGCCAATTACTTGCAGTCATGAAACATATGTCGACGCGAGGAGTGGAAAGGGGCAAGGGGCTGCGCTAGCATTTTGACGTGACGGTCGACGTACCGGGTGCCAACCCGGTCAGTCGCACGGCCCGCCTTTCGACCGCCCTCGACGGGTCGCGCCCGTGCCGCACCTGGGGGTAGACCCGAATGAGCCGCGGACGCGTCGCGATCATCGCCGGATGCCGCACGCCGTTTGCGCGGGCGGGGACCGTCTACCGCGACATGACGGCCGTCGATCTCGCGACCGTGGCGGTGCGGGAGCTGCTGGAGCGCACCGAGGTCGACCCCGCCTCCGTCGACACCGTGGTGATGGGGCAGGTGGTGCCCTCGGTGAGGGCGCCGAACCTGGCGCGGGAGGTCACGCTGCGGACGCCGCTGCCGAAGACCGTCCCGGCCTGCACCGTCAACCGCGCCTGCGCCTCGGCCAACCAGGCGATCGCCGACGTCAGCTCGGCCATCCTGCTGGGGCAGGCGCAGACGGGGATCGCCGGCGGGGCCGAGAGCCTGTCCGACGTGCCGATCCTGCACAGCCGCCGGATGGCGCAGGCGCTGATGGAGGCGCAGAGGTCGCGCTCGCTCGGCGCGCGGTTGGGCGCCTTCGCGCGGCTGCGGCCGCGCGACCTGGTGCCGCAGTCGCCGGCGATCGCCGAGCCCTCGACCGGTCTCACCATGGGCCAGTCGGCGGAGAAGATGGCGAAGGAGAACCGCATCAGCCGCGAGGAGCAGGACCGGATCGCCCTCGCCTCCCACCAGAACGCCGCCCGAGCCCTGGAGGAGGGCGTCCTCGCCCCGGAGATGACGGCGGTCGCGGTGCCGCCCGCCTACGAGACGACTTTGACCGCCGACAACCTCGTGCGCAAGGACACCTCGCTGGCGGCCCTGGCGGCGCTGCCGCCGGTCTTCGACCGCCGCTACGGCACGGTGACGGCGGGCAACTCGTCGCCGCTCACCGACGGCGCCGCCGCGGTGCTGCTGATGTCCGAGGAAAGGGCGCAGGGGGAGGGCCGCCAGCCGCTCGCCTACCTGAGGTCGTGGGCGGTGGCCGCGGTCGATCCCGCAGGCCAGCTGCTGATGGGGCCCGCTCTGGCCATCCCCGCGGCCCTGGAGGGGGCGGGCGTCGAGCTGTCCGACATCGACGTGCTCGAGATGCACGAGGCCTTCGCCGCGCAGGTCGCCTCGAACATCCAGGCCCTCGAGTCGGAAAGCTGGGCCCGCGAGATGCTGGGCCGCTCCCGGCCGGTCGGCGTGGTGGACCGCTCGCGGCTGAACGTCCACGGCGGCTCGATCGCGCTCGGCCACCCGTTCGGGGCCACCGGCGCGCGGCTCTTCACCACGCTGGCCAGCGAGATGAAGCGGCGCGGGGCCGGGCTGGGCCTGCTCTCCGTCTGCGCGCAGGGCGGCATGGGCTACGCCATGGTGCTGGAGCGCTGAGGGGACTCTGGCCATGGTGAGCGACGCGGGCGCATTCACCGGCGAGCGTGGCGACGACGGCGTCCTGGTCCTCACGATCGACGTCCCCGGGGAGAAGGTCAACACCCTCGGCAGGGGGATGATCGCCTCGTTCGAGCAGCTGCTGGCCGCGATCGAGGACGACGCCGGCGTGGGCGCGGTGGTCGTCCGCAGCGGCAAGCCCGACAACTTCATCGCCGGCGCCGACATCAAGGACTTCAGCCGCATCCGCTCGGCGGAAGAGGGCGAAGCGTTGTCGCGGGCCGGCCACGCCGTCTTCGACCGCATCGAGCGCTCGCGGCTGCCGTTCGTGGCCGCCATCCACGGCGGCTGCCTCGGTGGCGGCACCGAGCTCGCCCTCGCCTGCCGCTACCGCGTCGCCTCCGACGACCCGAAGACGGCGCTCGGGCTGCCGGAGGTGATGCTGGGCCTGCTGCCCGGCGCCGGTGGCAGCCAGCGCCTGCCGCGGCTGGTGGGCCTGGCCACCGCGCTCGACCTCATCCTCACCGGCCGCTCGCTGAAGGCGCGCCGCGCGCTCGAGGCCGGCCTGGTGGACGAGGTCTGCCCGGCCGCGATCCTGGTGGACGTGGCCCGGCGCGCGGCCCTGGCCCTGGCGGAAGGGCGGCTGCGTCCGAAGCGGACCGGGATCACCTGGCGCGAGCGCCTGCTGCGGCCCGTCATCTTCTCCCGGGCGAGGTCCTCGGTGCTGAAGAAGACGGGCGGCCACTACCCCGCCCCGCTGGAGGCGATCGAGGTCGTGCGCCGCGGGAGCGCCACCACCCTGGCCGAGGGGCTGAGGCTCGAGGCGGCCGCCTTCGGCCGCCTCTCCGCGACGGAGGTCTCGGGCAACCTGGTCGCGGTGTTCTTCGCCACCCAGGAGATCAAGAAGGACGCCGGCTTCCCCGAGGGCACGCGGGGGAGGGAGGTCGCGAAGCTCGGCGTGCTGGGCGCCGGCCTCATGGGCGCCGGCATCGCCGCGGCGGCCGCCGAGGCGGGGGTCCCCGTGCGCGTGAAGGATGCCTCCCATGAGGCGCTCGGGCGCGGCCTCAAGCACGCCCGCGGGGTCTGGGAGGAGCGCCTGAAGCGTCACCGCCTCACCCGGCTGGAGGTGCAGCACCGGCTGGACCGCCTGTCCGGCACCCTCGGCTACACGGGATTCGGCCGCGCCGACCTGGTGATCGAGGCAGTGTTCGAGGACCTGGAGCTCAAGCGCCGGGTGCTGGCCGAGACCGAGGCGGGGACCCGGGACGACTGCGTGTTCGCCAGCAACACCTCCTCGATCCCCATCTGCGAGATCGCCGCCGGCTGCCGCCGGCCGCAGCAGGTGCTCGGCATGCACTTCTTCTCGCCCGTGCACAGGATGCCGCTGCTGGAGGTGGTGGTCACGCCGGACACCTCGGCCACCGCCCTGGCGACCGCGGTCGGCTTCGGCCGCCGCCTGGGCAAGCACGTCATCGTGGTGCGCGACGGCCCCGGCTTCTACACCAGCCGGTCGCTCGCCGCCTTCGTGAACGAGGCCTCCTGGATGCTGGAGGAGGGCGCCGACGTCGCCGGGATGGACCGGGCCATGACCGGGTTCGGGTTCCCGGTGGGGCCGTTCACGCTGCTGGACGAGGTGGGCATCGACGTCGCGGCCAAGGTGGCGAAGGTCATGCACCACCACTTCGGGGACCGCATGGCCCCGCCGCTCTCGATGGCGAAGGTGCTGGCCGACGGGCGGCAGGGACGCAAGAACCGGAAGGGCTTCTACACCTACGGCGGCCGGCGCAAGCAGGTGGACGCGAGCGTCTACGAGTTGCTGCCGGGCGGAGCGCACCGCCTGGCCAAGGAGCCCCACGAGATCCAGGAGCGGCTGGTGTTCGCCTTCCTCAACGAGTCGGTGCTGTGCCTGCAGGACGGCGTCCTGCGCTCGTCGCGCGACGGCGACGTCGGCGCGATCTTCGGCCTGGGCTTCCCGCCGTTCCTGGGCGGCCCCTTCCGCTACCTCGACCATCTGGGGGCCCGCTTCGCCCTGGAGACGCTGGAGAGGCTGCAGGCGACGCATGGCGCGCGCTTCCAGCCGGCGCCGATGCTGGTGGAGATGGCGCGCGAGGGCCGCAGCTTCGCCCGGCGCAGCAGCGACAGGCAGGAGGCGCGACCTTTGCCCGGGGTGGTGGCGTGAACCGCAACGGCGGCGTCCTGGTGCCCCCGCGCACGGCCGGGCCGAACGTGGTGCTCCGTCGCTTCCAGGGCATCATGGGCAAGCGCCGCGCCAAGGAGAACCTCGCCGTCCTCACCCAGGCGCACGCCGCCTACATGGGCCTGAAGCGGAGCGCCCGCTCCATCCGCGGCCGCGGCGCCAACATCTTCACCCAGTGGGTGGGCGACCCGGACGCGCTCGGCAGCGCGCTGCTGCTGCAGGCGATCCTGAAGGAGCTGGGGGCGCAGGAGGTCCGCATCCTGACGGGCAGCCTGGGCCACCCCCAGAACCGCAACCTGGTCGACCGCTGCCACCTCGAGCTGCGCGACCCCAACAAGGGGCGCCTGCGCGGCGCGCTGCAGTGCATGGTCGACGCCTCGCCGCCGCTCGGCATGCTGAGCACCACCGGCGTGGAGCCGGTGAAGCGCTATTTCTTCGTGGCCGACCACCACGCCGATCCCGCCGAGGTGGAGGAGAACTGCCGGACGGCGGGCGTCCTCAGCGTCCGGCTGCCGTTCGTGGGGGTCCCGGTCGGGTCCACCTCCGCCTTCATGGCGGTGATCGCGGCGGCCCTCGGCCTCATGGATCGCCTGACCCCGGAGCAGAAGGCCGCGGCCGCCCTGGGGATCTCCACCGACACCTCGGCCCTCCTGCACGGCGCCACGCCCCTCGACTTCAAGATGTTCGAGGTGCTGACGCGCTCGGAGGAGACCCAGGACATCCTCGACGAGCTGCGCGACTACCGGGTCCCACCCGAGTGGTATCTCTACCGGGCCGCCGCCTTCCGGAACCAGGAGGTGACCGGCGCCGTGCGGGTGGCCCCGGTCGGCTTCGTGCGCGACGAGCACCGCGACGTGATCGCCGAGATCGCCAGCGAGCTGCTGCGGGTCGAGGGCACCTCCATCGCCATCACCATCGCCGTCACCTCGCGCGGGGTGGAGGCCTCGGTGCGTGCCGACAGCCGCCTGCTGGGCCAGGACCAGCGACGCATCGTACGCATCATCGACTACCTGCTGCAGCAGACCTTCCCCGGCGTCTCCGGCTTCAAGCACGACCGCCGCCCCCCGCACCGGGTGGAGGGCGGGGCCTGCATGCCGCTCACCCCCGACCAGCGCTCGGAGTGGCGCCTCGACAACGGGGCGGTGAAGCTCGGCGGCAACGGCCCGGTGCTGGCACACTGCCAGGAGCTGGCGCGGCAGCTGGTGGCGGCGCTGCGCGACCTGGAGGCGCTGCAGCCCTCCGAGATGGAGGGGCTGCTCGACGTGATGAACGGCCGGAGGAACAACGGCTGCCGGCCGGAGTCCGGCGAGAAGGCACGCATCGGCAGGAACGGCGAGAACGGGCGGGCGAAGCCCAGGGACGGCGCCTAGCCGTCAGTGCTCGAACAGCAGATCGAACCCCGCGATGTCCAGACTGGCCAGGGTGGGGATCACGTGGAAGCACTCGTGCGCCAGCTCGCTGCGGCCCTGTCGCCGGAGCATGTCCTCCAGCCGGTCCATCAGCGGCAGCAGCAGCGTGACGTCCGAGATCGCGTAGGCGATCTGCTCCTTCGAGAGCGCGGCGGCGGACCAGTCCGAGGCGCGCGTCACCTTGTCGATCTCCACGTCCAGGAGCTCGAGCAGGTTGTCCTTGAGCCCGTGGCGGTCGGTGTAGGTGCGGGCCAGCTTGCTGGCGGTGCGGGTGCAGTAGAGCGGGGCCACGTCGATGCCCAGCCAGTGGCGCAGGGCCGCCACGTCGAAGCGCGCGAAGTGGAAGACCTTCAGCACCCGCGGGTCCTCCATCAGGCGCTTGAGGCGCGGCGCCCGGTCCCCGTGCGGCCGGGAGTCGTCGAAGGTCTCCCGCGGGAACTGCACGATGGTGGCGAGGCCCTGCCGGTCGCAGAGCTGAGCCAGGCACAGCCGGTCGCGGCGGGTCTGCAGGCCCATGGTCTCGGTGTCGACGGCGACCTCGCGGCCGTCGAGGTAGGCGGCGAGCCGCTCCTCGCTCAGGTCGCCGGTCAGGATCTCGGGGGTGACGTCCGGCGGGCGCTGGGGCATTCGTGTCGTCTCTCGGGAAGCGCTGAGGTCCGACCGTGAGAAGCGGACTTGGGGTGGCTGACGGGATTCGAACCCGCGACCTCGTGGGCCACAGCCACGCGCTCTAGCCAAACTGAGCTACAGCCACCGCCGATGTCCGCATGGCGCGCCTGAAGGGACTCGAACCCCTGACCCGCAGCTTAGAAGGCTGCCGCTCTATCCAACTGAGCTACAGGCGCTGACCGCGAGAGTGTACCACGGTCGCAGGGGCGGCCGCGGCTCAGCCCTTCTTCGCCGGCTTTCCTTTGGCGATCGTCGCGTAGGCCGGGTGATCGGCGACGCCCAGCGCCTTGGCGCGACCGACCGACTCGAGAGCCTCTCCCTGCCGACCCTGCTGGAACTGGGCGACCGCGAGCTGGACGTAGAAGAGGCCGAGGAAACGGTCGCGCAGCTGATACCGGCTGATCGCGTCGCGGGAGGCCTGCACGGCGTCCTTGTACTTGCCCATGCTGAAGAGCACGACGGAAAGGCCGTTGTACGGCACCGCGTTTTCCGGCTCGAGGCGGATCGCCTCGCGGTACTCGCGCTCCGCGTCGCCGAACTTGTCCTGCAGCCGGAGGAGGTTGGCCCGGTTGGCGTGGGCGGCCGCCAGCTTCGCGTCGCCCTGGATGGCCTTCTGCACCTCGAGGAGCGCCTCGGCGTTGCGCCCCTGCGCCATCAGCATGAGCGCGAAGGCGTTGTGCGCGAGCGGCTGGGCGGCATCGCGGCTGAGCGCCTTGTCGATGAACTCCTTGGCGGCCAGCGTCGCCTGGACGTCGCCGGTGTTGACACCCACGGCCGCCATGGCGTTGCCGAGGACGGCGTTGGCCAGCGTGTCCTCCGGGTCGAGCTGCAGCGCCTGGCGGGCCGCGTTCTCAGCCTCTTTGAAATCCTCGGCCAGGAACGTACGGTAGGCGACCATCGCCAGCTCGCCACCCTTGGCCGGCTTGGCCTCGACGGGCGGGGCCGGCGGTGCCGCCGTGGGCGGCGTGGCGGCGGGCGGCATCGTCGTGGGTGGCGCAGTGGTCGGCGCCATTGCGGTGATGGACGGCCTCGTGGTGGACGAAGCCGCGCCTGGCACCGCGGGTGCGGGCGCCGCGGTCGCAGGCGCTGAGGACGGCAGGCGCCCCTCGAGCAGGTCCGCGAGCAGTGCGGCAGAGGGCTCGAGGTCGGCGGTGGCTGCCGTCGCCGAAACCGTCCCCGACGCGGTCGCAGCGACCGTCTTGGTGGTGGCCGGTGCTGGCGTCGCCGTCGCCGGCCTTGCGGCGGGTGGCGGATTGGCGGCTGCCGAGGACGCTGCGCCGGTCGCCGCGCGTTGCGTGCTCTTCGTCGGCTGGGCTGGCGTCGTCGCTGGCTGAGCGGCGACCGCGGGCGGCCGCCCGGCAGGTGCCGCCGCAGGGATGGAGGTGGCGGGTTGCGCGGTGGTGGTCGCGGTCGGCGCAGTGATCGCAACCGGCCCGGGCCGCGCCTGGCGGGCGGCGGGCGCCGGGCCGCCCGCGTCGGCCACGACGACGGGTCGCGCCGCCTCCGCCCGGGGCAGGAACACGACCAGCTTCTTGCCGGCCTCTGCAGGCGGCGACACCAGCGTCTTGGGCAGGTAGGCGTCCTTCGCGGCGGTGACCTTCACCTCCACGTCCGGCGTCACGCCGTCGACCTTGAAGAACCCGTCCTCGTCCGTGGAGACCCGCAGGCTGGCGGATGGACCCGGCTTTCCTCCCACCCCGCGGGCGACGCCGCCAGCAAAGGCGACGGTGATCGTGGCTCCGGCCAGCGGCATCCCGCTGCTGTCCTTCACCACCCCGTAGATGGTGCGCGCGGCGGCGACGGGAGGCTGCTTGTCCAGCGCCGCCGTCTGCCCGGGCAGCTTCTCGCCGCGTACCAGGACCAGCTCCGACCCCTCCACCTTGGCGTAGGGGATCTGCACCTGGTTCTTCTGCTCGCGGACCGTCTGGGGCACCATCTCGCTGAGGTAGGAGAGGAGCGAGGTGACGGTCACCTTGCCGTACAGGGCAGCTTCGCCGGAGAGCCCCTTCTCGATGAAGTAGGAGAAGAACCCGCGGTGCTTCTCCGTCCACTCGTAGGCGCTCTGCCCCTTGCTGCTGGAGAGGAAGGTGGCTCGAACTCCGCTCTCGCTGGCGGGCTGCAGCGTGAACGCGCTCTCGAAGGCCTCGTCGGCGACGTTGCGCTGGCTGGGGTTGGTGGGGTCGTTGCGGCAGGCATCGACCATGACCACGCGGTGAGCGACCTTCATCGTCTCCAGCGCGTGCATGAGCTCGGGCGCCGAGAGCGAGCTGGTCTTGAGGTGGCCGGGGCTGCTCGGGTCGGCCTCGAAGGTGAGCAGGTGACGCTCGCCGCTCACCTGCACGCCGTGGCCGGCGAAGAAGAAGAGCACCAGGTCGGTGGGTTTCGCCGAGGCTGCGATCTGGTCGAGCTTGTCCATGATGACTGGGCGGGTCGGCTTTTCCGGTCCGTCGCTGACCAGCAGCGTGACCTGAGCCTCGGGGAACTCCGCGTACCTGATGAGCACGTCGCGGATGGCCCTGGCGTCCGCCACCGCTCCGGACAGCGGCTCGATGGCCTTCGCCTGGTAGTGGTCCACACCCACGACGAGGGCCCAGCGGCCGCCGGTGCCCACGGTCGCCTCGCCGCCCTTCACGCGCTCGATGCGGCGCTCCTGAGGGGAGGCGAGCAGTCCTGACGGCCACCCGAGGGTGGCCGTCAGGAAGATGGCCAACGAACGCGAGCGACGCCCGAGGCGTGCCACGACGTGCTCCTGCACCGAACGGCCTTGGCGCCTTAGGTCCCTTCTTTACAGCCAGCCGGGCGCCGTGTCCAGTCTCCGCCGGGCGACCAGGAGTGCACTCCTCACTTCGAGAAGTTGTAGCTGACACCCATGGTGAAGCGGTACTGATTGTCGAGCTGCTGCAGCCCCAGCGTGCTCGTCGCTCCGGTCTTGTTCACGTACCAGAAGGAGACGTCCACGCCCAGACCCTTCCACACCTCCACATTGCCCGTGACGAAACCGGAGAACACGGTATGCGTCTCGGTGTCGCGGAGCGGGTGGCTGGTCTCGGTCACGCCTTGCTTGCTGTAAAGGCCGGCTCCGGCGGACACTGCGACCGGGTACTTCACAGGCCAGGAGTGCTTGTAGACGGCGAAAAGATCCCAGTCCGTGGTGTCGGCAGTGAAGGTCGGCACTTTGATGTTGCTGCAGTCCTCTTGGGACAGGACCGACGAGCAGCTCACGGGGCTTTCGCCGGGCAGGGTGATGGTCTTGAACGTGGCAGTCGTGCCGATGCTCCCTGTCGTCTTCACCACCCCGACCTGTAGGCCGAAGTCACGCCAGAAGACGTTCGCGTGCCCTTCGTAGACCGTGAGATCGCCGGCAAAGTCCCACGTCATCCCGACATCGCCCAGGCCCTCTATCGACATGGTGCCGACGAACGGGTAGGTGAACCCACCGACCTTGTTGTACCAGCCGCCCACTCCGACAGTCCAGTCGTCCGCGGCTTTGAAGGCCGCTTCTCCGGCAAAGAGGATGTCCGAGTTGGGCGTTCCGGTGACTGTTCCCACCAGACCGTTGTTGCCGTTGATGTAGACCTCGCCGTACTTCCACTTGGCGATGGGCGCCAGCAGGACGTGGAAGGCGAACTTCTTCTCGCTGACACCTTTTCCTGCGCCTGCGGCCTCCTCCTTCGGGATGGATGTGACGATGATCTGGGCCGAAGCGGGTACTGCGAGCGCGAACAAGGCGAGCCCGAACACGGCTGAACTCCGTCTCATCGGCGTTCCCTCCTCTCCTTCACAGCCACGGTTCGCCGCAGCCGCAATGACCCTCACTCCTCGCTCTCGGATCGTCGGTGCGGCCCACGAGGGCGGCCATGAGGTGGGTTACGTGGTCGGTGGCAACGCTACCGAAAGGCGCCTCCGTTTGGCAAGGCTTTTCGGCGCCGGAGGCCAAGATCCGCGCGCGACGGGGCAAGATGATTGCTTCGGGGGAGTCCGAACGAACGTAAGGCTGTCGGTCAGGAGCCCGCCGCGCGTGTCACGACCTTGAGACGAGCCTGCGCCCTTCTGCCCCGGGCCGTCCGGAGCATCTTCAGCAGCTCGACCAGCTCCGGTCGGCTGGCCGAGAAGCTGGCCTCGATCCAGCGGTCGAAGCCGGCCGGCTTCTCCGCGAACGCCACGATCTTCAGGTACTCCGTCCCGTACGGGGGCGAGACGCGAAGCACGTCGGGAGCAGAGGGGACGCGACCCCGGCGCACCGGCCGTGCCTCCCCCGCGGAGAACGGGTAGAGAACGGAGACGCTCCCTCCGCTGTCGACGTCGAAGAGGAGGACATGGGCGTCCGTCTCCGCGGAGAAGTCGATGAAAAAGGGCTCGCGCTCCTTGAGGAACCCGCGGTTGCCGGGAATGTCGAGGGTGACGTTGAAGTCCTGGTCGTCGTAGGTGAGGTCGACCAGCGCCTGCACGGCCACCTGCCGGGCGACGCGCTCGACGACGGCGGCGGACTCGGCGATGGGGTACGAGGCCAGCTCGTCGCCGCTCGCGTGGTAGAGCTTGAAGCCGAGCGGGCCCTGTGTGAGCAGGACGTCGTAGGGGCCCGAGCCGCTCACCAGCCTCACGCCGGGGAGGGCGGCGATCTTGGCGGCTACGGCCGGCGCGATCTCGAGGAGCTTGACGCTCAGCTTGGCCGTGGGCGCCCCGGGGGCGGTCGGCGCCGCGCTCGGCGGCGCCGCCGCCTGGGGGCGGACGACCGCCACGGGCGGCGGGGCCACCGCTGGTCCTGCCGCGCCGAGGACAGGGGCCGTGAGCAACGCCTCGCGGCCGACCGCGGGCACGAGCAGCTGCGGCTGGTGCGGAAAGGACTGGCTCACCCTGTCCTTCGCGTACTCGTAGAGCTCGCCGTAGCTGACCCTCCCATCCCGGTTGGTGTCCGCCGCCCCCGACAGGCCCTCGAGGAGGGCGTTGGTGAGCGCCCCGTGCGGCTGGTCGTCCACGGTTCTCACCCGGCCGCTCCGCAGTGCTGCCGAGCTGATGTCGACGGCCTTCTCGCTCTTCGACGCCGCCGAGATGTAGATGAGGTTGCGGTACGGAAACGGCGTCTCGGGCGCTTCGGCCTGTCCCGGGACCTGGGGACCCGCGTCTTCCTCGGTGTGCACGAGCGCGCGCGAGTCCTGCGATGCGACGAGCTCTCCGGGGGGGATGTAGCGCGCGTCGCCCACAGCGAAGAGCATGCGGGCCGCGTTCCCGGAGAAGCAGCTGTCGAAGACCACGAAGAGCTTCCGGTCCTTGTCGAGGAGCTCGAGCCGAGGCTTGAGGTCCCGCGAGCCGATGATGAGGCTCTCTTTCAGGCGCGAGAGCGGTCCCGGACGAAAGTCGGCCGGGATCAGGGCGCCGCTGTTGCCGTCGATCCCGACGTCCTTGAAAGTGCGGTCGTAGCCGCTGGTACCGTGGCCGCTGAAGTAGACGAAGACGTAGTCGGAGGGCCTGGTCTCGCTCGCCAGCCGGTCCAAGGCTCCCAGGATCGCGGCCTTGGTCGCCTGCCGGTCGAGGAGCACGACGACGTCGCGGGGATCGAACCCCCAGTCCTGGGTCAGCACCCGCTGCAGGGTGCGCACGTCGTGAGGCGGACCCTCGAGCGAGTTGCGGGGGAGAAAGGTGTAGCTCCCCACGCCGATCAGGAGGGCGTACTTTCGCCCGGCGGCGGTGCCGGCGGAGGTTCCCAGCGATGCGAAAGCGATGGCCACGGCCACCGCAGCGACCCTGCGGCTCATGGAACTCCGAATGCGGCTGACGTGGCCGGGATGCTAGCGCCGGGGAAGGAAGCTCGTCAATGTCTTCGTTTCCCTCCCGGTCGTGTCGCGCAGGTCGCCAGGATCCGCTCCGCTCGACCTTCCCGGCTGAGGCGCCCGTCGACGGTGCTACGATCTCGGTGTTCTCAGTGGAGGCCCCGGTGGCCGACCAGACTGAACAGCCCGGCCCGCCGGCCCCGCCCGCCGCCGGCGCTCCCGGCCCGGGCCTGCTCCTGAAGGGCCGCTACAGAGTGGAGAGGGAGCTGGGCCGTGGCGGGGTCGGCGTCGTGTACCTGGCTCGTGACGAGCAGCTTCACGACCGCCAGGTCGTGATCAAGGTCCTGCTGGAACGCTCCGCCGAGAGCAAGTGGTTCCAGAAGAAGTTCAAGCAGGAGCTGATGGCCCTCGTCCGCATCGACCACCCCGGCGTCGTGGGCGCCCTCGACGCGGGCGAGATGCCCGACGGGAAGCCGTTCTTCGTGATGCAGTTCGTGCCAGGCGTGACCCTGCGCAGCGTGATGAAGGGGGGGTTCCTGCCGCTGCCGGAGGTGGCGACCATCGTCCGCCAGGTCGGCGGCGCCCTGAGCGCGGCGCACGAGAAGGGCGTCCACCACAGGGACCTCAAGCCCGAGAACATCATGCTGCAGGACCTGGGGCACGGGGAGAGGCTGGCGAAGATCATCGATTTCGGCATCGCGACCGTCCAGGAGCCGGGCGAGGAGGGCACGCAGCTCACGCAGATCGCCGGCACGGCGTTCTACATGGCCCCGGAGCAGCTCGTGGGCAAGCCTGAGGCGGCGAGCGACATCTATGCGCTGGCCGTCATCGCCTACGAGATGCTGACCGGCCGGCTGCCGTTCCGCCCCGCCTCGACGTACGAGCTCCTCGCCCTCCAGCGTCAGGGCGTGAAGGCGACGCCGACGCAGCTGAGGCCGGACCTCCCCCTGGAGGTGGACACGGTCGTGCTGAGGGGTCTGGCTCTGGATCCGCGCGGGCGCCCGCTGAGCGCCCGGGCGTTCGCCGACGAGCTGGCCGCGGCGCTGGCGGCGGCGGCGGCGCAGAGCGGTCCGCTGCCGGCACGCCCGGCGGAGCCGACCCTGCTGGTGGCGGCCCAGCCGCCCTCGGCTGGGCCCACGTTCGTGGTTCCGGTGCAGCCGTCTGCGACGCCCGCCGCCGCGCCCGGCACGGCCGCCGCTCCCCTGGGCAGCCTGGAGACCGCCCACGTCCTCTTCATGGACATCGTCGGCTACTCGAAGTTGCCGATGGACCACCAGCGGGATGTCCTCAACGAGCTGCAAACGGTCGTCCAGGCCACCGAGGATTTCCAGCGGGCGCAGGCTGCCCGTGAGCTGGTGAGCCTGCCGACCGGCGATGGGATGGCCCTCGTCTTCTTCCGCGACCCCACCGCGCCCCTGCGCTGCGCGCGTGACGTGGCTCGCACGCTGAAATCCCAGTCGCGCATCCAACTCCGCATGGGCATCCACGGCGGCGCCGTCTATCGGGTCGCCGACATCAACGCGAACCTGAACGTCGCCGGCGGCGGCATCAACGTCGCCCAGCGTGTGATGGACTGTGGAGACGCCGGCCACATATTGCTCTCGCAGGCTGCCGCCGACGTCGCGAGCCAGTTGAGCGAGTGGTCCGGCCACCTGCGCGACCTCGGCGAACACGCCGTGAAGCACGGGGCCCGCGTGCACCTCTTCAACCTGTACACGGGCGAGGTCGGCAATCCCGCCGCGCCCTCCAGGCTGGGCACGGTCGCGGCCGAGTTCGGGGAGAAGGCGGCCCCGCGCGGACGGGCGGTGGCTGGAGAGCGAGAGCGGCGAGGCAGCCGCCTGCCCCCTCTCGTGCTCGGTGGACTGGCCCTGCTAGCGCTGGTCGGCGGGGTGAGCGGCCTGCTCTTCTGGAAGAAGCCGGTCGCGGACGGCAGCAAGACCACCACCGTCACGGCCGTGCGGGAATTGGCCTACTTCCTGACCGTGCAGAAGTACCGCAACGGCCAGCCCTATCGGGAGCCGTTCCAACTCGCCCGCGAGATGCTCTTCGGCCCGGACGATCGGCTGCGGGTGACCGTCCTCAGCCCGCAGAGCGGATACCTCTACATGGTCAGCGAGGGTCCGGAGCCGAGGGCTGGCAGGCCCAGCTACAACGTCCTGTATCCCAGAGCCACGGGCGGCAGCGGCTCCGCCTGGCTGGCCGCCGGCCAGCAGGTCCAGATGCCGCAGACGAGCTGGTTCCTGTTCGACGAGCAGACGGGAACCGAGAGCCTGTGGCTGGTGTTCGCGGCCGCCACCGTGCCGGAGCTGGAGGCCGTGAAGGGCCTCGCGAACCCGAAGGACAGGGGCGTGGTCGGCGATCCGGCGCAGGTCGAGGCGCTCCACCACTTCCTCGCCGGCGCCCGCCTGCCGGAGAGGTCCGAGGACCCGTCGCAGGCGCGGACGCTGCTCAAGTCCCCGGGCGACGTCCTGGTGAGCGTGCTGAAGCTGGAGCACCGGTGAGACGGAGGAGGAGGATGGGAACCAGAACGTCCGCCGTCCGCTTCGTGACAGTCTGCGCAGCCGCCCTTCTCCCGAGCCTCACCCTGGCGAGGGCCGAGGAGCCCTCGTCGCAGCCCGTTCCCGAGCAGCAGACGCGGCAGCTCTGGGACGACGCCTTCGCCAACAGCCGCCCGCCCGCGGCGAAGCCGGCGCGTCGCCCGCGACCGGCGCCGGCGCCCACGGCGAACGACGCCTTCGTCGGGGTGACCGTCTGGAAGCTCGAGCCCGCCGCCGCGACCGAGGCGTCCCGGGCGGTGGCCATCTCGTCCGCGCCGAACGAGAGCTGGCTCGCCCATCGTGTCGAGCTGGGCGCCGGATTCCCCGAAGGGCAGCGCGTGCGTCTCAGCTTCGAGGCCTCGTGCAGGGGCTTTCTCTACGTGATCGACCGCGAGAAGTACGCGGACGGCAGCTTCGGGGAGCCCTATCTCATCTTCCCCACGCTGCGCACACGGCAGGGAAACAACGAGGTGCAGGCCGGGCGCGTGGTGGAGATCCCCGACCTCACCGACCACCCCCCCTTCTTCACCATGAAGCGTGCCCGCCGCGACCAGGTGGGGGAGGTGCTCACCGTGCTCATCACCCCGACGCCCCTGGCCGGCCTGGCGATCGGGCGTAGTCCGCTCCACCTGTCGGGGGAGCAGGTGCGCGAGTGGGAGACGCGCTGGAGCACGCCCACCCGCCAGCTCGAGCTCAAGGGCGGTGCGGGCCGGCCCTACACACGGGTGGAGAAGGAAGCGGCGGAGAGCGAGTCCCGGCTCCTCACGCAGGAGGACCCGCTGCCCCAGACCATGTTCCGGGTCTCCTCGAAGCCGGGAGACCCCCTGCTGGTCGCGGTGCCGCTCGCCGTGACGAAGGCGTCCGCGCCCCGTTAGAGAGCCGGCCGCAGGCCCGGGCGATCAGGGCAAGGGCGCGCACTCGGTCGTGCAGCGGCCGAACTTCACCGGGGCTGTGGCGCCCTCCACGGAGCAGATGCGACCCGAGGAGTCGGCGCAGAACGCCCGATACCCCGTCTCGCCGAACATCTCGGGCCAGGCCGCCAGCACGAAGTCCTTGAGGGCCGTGGCCGAGGCGTTCGCCTTCCGGATCTCGTCCCTGGAGGCGGCCGTGCCGGGCTGGAATTCCCTCTTGTAGCCGTTGCGGGTCTGCAGGGTGGCCGCCTGCAGGAACGGCTTCCCCGTGAACTTCGGCCGGCAACGCTGTGGCTCGACCAGGCACGGCGGGCCGTCGTAGAGCCCGCCGTTGACGGAGGCGTAGGCGGACTCGGCGGAGAGGATCGCGCGCAGGTCGGCGACGGCCGCCGCCTCGCGCGCCCTGACCGCCGCGTCGAATGCGATCACGTCGAGCGAGGTGATGGCATCGGGGCCCATGGCCGCCAGCGCCTGCAGCGCGGCGGCGCGCTCGGCGGTGGGCTTGTGGCCGTCGAAGACCGCCTTGAGCTGGGTCTCGGTGGCGGCCCTCATGGCGTCGGGCACGGTGTCGAGATAGAGCGTCAGCCACTCGCGCCCCAGCTCCTTCTCCACGCCGGCCTCGTTCACGGTTCCGCGCAGGAACACGAGGTGAAGAGGCCTGCGCAGGAGGCGGTCCAGGGGCACGGGCTCGCTGGTGAAGACCTTCTCGATCGTGCGCCGTCCCCGGCAGCCCGCCCCCACGGTCGTGAGCTGGTCGAAGCGTCCCAGGCTGCAGCTCCACACGCTGAGGATGGGGCGGTCGGGCCCGCGCACGAAGATGTCATTGCCCGCGTTGGCCGGGCCCTCGGCCCCGGAGATGGCGCTGCGGAAATCCTCCTTGCCGAACGGCGCGCCGCTGCGTGCGACGTCGTAGGTTGCGGGTTCGAAGGACGCGCTGACGAAGACGTCGGAGGCGTCCGGGAGGGTCAGCAGGAGAGCGAAGGGCGCCCTGCGCAGCAGGGCCTCGTGGTCCCGTATCGGAACCGGCTTGCCGTCCTGCTCCACCTCCACCTTGAAGACTCTCGCGGCGCTGGAGGCCGCGGGCCGGCTCGCCCTGGCCGGCGGCTTGCGGGCCTGGGCCTGGACGGGCAACGCACACACGCAGCACGCGGCCGTAACCAGCGAGCGGGACGCTCGGCCCATGCCGCCACCTCCTGTCGTGATCGCCGCGGCGAGGCTACGCTCCGCGCGCGACCGTGGTCAAGGGGCCCGGCCGAACGCAGTGCCACATGGGGGTTCATCCCGACGTGCCGGAAGAAGACGCCGTACGGCGAGGCGCCCCGGCGCGCCACCTTAGGTGGCCCACAAGGCTGCTCGTGAGCGGCCACAACTCAGCCGCCTTGGCGGCTCACTCCGTCAAGCCCCCGGCTTTGCCGGGGGATAGGCTGCCAGACTGAGCGACAGCCACCGCCGATGTCCGCATGGCGCGCCTGAAGGGATTCGAACCCCTGACCCGCAGCTTAGAAGGCTGCCGCTCTATCCAACTGAGCTACAGGCGCTCTACCAACTTCAAGCCGCTCGGGACCTTCCGGACCTCGTGACCCTCTGTGGCAAACATCGCGAGTCGCGCCGTCCGGAACCGGCGCCCCGAACCGCCCGAGACTACCAGAGGTTCCCGCCGCTTGTCGCCGGCCAGGGCAGCGCCGTCCCCCGGTCTCGACGGGTCACCGCGGAGCGACCAGGCCCAGCGCGACTGGTCGGTGCGTGTCGCCGGATCTGCCGCGAGGACACGGAGCGTGAGCGGCACCTTCCCGAGCCGGATCTCGTCTCCGTCCGAAAGGGGCACCGGGGCCGAGATCCGCTGCCCGCGGCAGAAGGTCCCGTTCTTGCTGCCCAGGTCCTCGAGCACCGCCTTCCCGCCCAGGTGGCGCACCTCCTGGCCCCGCCGGAGCTGGCGGGTGCCTGGGTCCAGGACCAAGTCGCCGAACCTCACGCGCATCGACGGTCCTGAGGAAAGAGGCACGTTCGTTCCAGGACTTCCCGATGGTGCGCATCCGGGGTGCCAGGGCTTGCTCGACGAGTTCGCCGACGCCTCGGGCCGGCCGCTCCGGGCGGCCCTCGAGGCCTCCGGCCTCGGCGCCCGGGAGTACCTCTCCAACATCTTCTTCTACGATGCACCGCGCCGGACCTGCGGCACCGACGCGTTGGCGGTGACGACCCCGAGCAGCCGCGTGATCTTCGCGTGCGGCGAGCGCTTCGTCCGCCAGATGTCGCGGAACTCCCGTCACGCGCGGGCCTCCAGCGACTACATCACGGAGCGGGTCCTCGCCCGCTGCGGGGAGCGGCGAGGGATGGGGTCTGTAGCCGGGGTATAGAATTGCCGCCCAGGATCCTCGCCGTCCGAGACCTCCATGGCGCTGCCCGTCGGGACTTGGCTTGGTCCGTACGAGGTTCTCGCTCCGCTCGGGGCGGGAGGCATGGGCGAGGTCTACCGCGCCCGCGACACGCGCCTCGGTCGCGAGGTGGCGATCAAGGTTCTGCCGGCGGAGCGGATGGCCGACGAGGGCCGGCGCCGCCGCTTCGCGAAAGATGCCCGCGCCGCCTACTTCATGGTGATGGAGTACGTGCGGGGACGGCGGGGTACATGTCTCCGGAGACGGGAGGGAAGGTCGACGCCCGGAGCGACATCTTCAGCTTCGGGGCGGTGCTGTACGAGATGGTGACGGGGCGGCGGCGCTTCCAGAACGTGCTCGACGTGAAGGTCGAGCTGCAGGAGGTCACTCGGCGTCTTCCATCTGGATTGCCGGGGGCCGGAGGAGTTGTTCGCCACCCGACGTGCCTTGCACCTCCTCGACGCTGCCACCGGGCGGGATCGCATCGTGGGGGTGCTCGAGACCGGCCCTGGGGGCAACGGAGGCCTGAGTGTCTCTCCCGATGGGCGCAGCATCCTCTTCACGCACGCCACCACGAGCCAGGACCTGATGATGATCGAGAACTTCCGTTAGTCACTCGCAGTCGAGACCGAGATGGTCCCGGCCAACGTGGAGGTGCGACGCCCATGAGACGACTTCTCCTCGCCCTGGCTTCAGGCAGCTTCCTGGCCCTTCAGACGCTGGCGGTCACGAGCCCGGCGTCCCCGGCCACGGGTCCCCGGCCTTCGCCCCCGGCGGCGACGGCAGGGGAGCTGACCCCGCAGCAGCACGAATGGATCGCCCGCGCACACCGGCTCGATCGCGAGGGGTGGGTCTACCTCCGCATCGACGGTCCTCCTCGGGAGCGCGGGTTCCAGCACGGATACCTGCTGGCGAAGGAGATCGACGCCTCGCTCCGCGCCGCGCGTCGCGGGTGGGAGTACCAGAGCGGCATGGAGTGGACCTGGCTGGTCCAGAAGGGTGAGCGCATGTTCCTGCCGCGGATCGACCCGGAGCTCCTCGCCGAGCTGGACGGGATCGTGGAGGGCCTGGCCGCCGCGGGGGTGAGGACGACCCGCGCGGAGATCATCACCTACAACGGCAGCACCGAGCTGGGCGGGTACTGGTGGCCGACGGCCAAGAAGAAGATCGGCGCCCGATCCCCGGACCGGCCCCAGCAGTCCTGCAGCAGCTTCATCGCGACCGGAGGCATGACCGCCGACGGCGGGATCGTCCTGGGCCACAACACCATGACCAGCTACCCGTCCGCCGACTGTGACATCGTCTTCGAGATCGTTCCCCGCACGGGCCATCGCATCCTGATGCAGGGCGTGCCCGGATGGATCCACAGCGGGACCGACTTCTTCGTGACCGAGGCCGGGCTCGTCGGATCCGAGACCACCATCGGCGGCTTCTCGGGATTCGAGGAGAAGGGCGTCCCGGAGTTCGTGCGGATGCGCCGCGCCGCCCAGGACGCCTCCACCATCGACGAGTGGTGCACGATCATGCGCCGGGGGAACAACGGCGGCTACGCCAACGCCTGGCTGGTCGGCGACGTCAAGACCAGCGAGATCGCGCGCCTGGAGCTGGGCCTGAAGCACGTCGGGTTCGAGCGGACGAAGGACGGGTACTTCGTGGGCTCGAACCTGGCCGAGGACCTGAAGATCCTCCGGCTGGAAACCGACGAGCACGAGACGGACATCCGCGTCTCCGGCGTGGCCCGGCGGGTCCGGTGGACGCAGCTCATGAGGGAGCACCGCGGCCGGATCACTGCCGAGCTGGCCAAGAGCTTCGAGGGCGACCATCTGGACACCTACCTCGGGCAGGAGCGGCTGGGCAGCCGGTCCCTCTGCGCCCACTGGGAGGACGAGACGACCGATCCCGGCGAGGCGCCCTTCGACCCTTCCGGCACCGTCGATGCGAAGGTGGTCGACTCCCAGATGGCGAAGCGAATGTCCTTCGCCGCCCGCTGGGGGTCCGGGTGCGGCACCCCGTTCGACGCCGCGCAGTTCCTGGAGAAGCATCCCCAGTTCGGCTGGATGAGGGAGATCCTCCGGAGCCGACCCTCGCACCCCTGGGTGGAGTTCCGCGCCGGCGAGTGACGCGGGGGCAGTTCGACAGCCGGTCTCGTGCCGCAGCCACCGAGGGCCAGGGCCTGCGCCGGGCGGCCTTCCGGGGCTTCTTTCCCTGGGGCTGGTCGGGGAGGCGGGACTTGAACCCGCGACCACGAGCGCCCAAGGCTCGTGCTCTACCAGGCTGAGCTACTCCCCGTGGCGACGATGATAGCAGCCGTGCCCACGGCCCGCTCGACGCCGGTGCGCGTCGTATGATGCCCGGTGTGGACCTGCTCCTCGCCAGCCAGAACCCGGGGAAGCTGAACGAGATGAAGCTGCTGGTCGACGGGCTTCCGTTCCGCGTGCGCTCCCCGCAGGAGCTGGGGATCGAGGACGCCCCGGAGGAGACGGGGGAGACCTTCCTCGAGAACGCGCGGCTGAAGGCGCTGCACTACGCCGGGCGCTCGGGCCTGATGGCGGTGGCGGACGACTCGGGGATCTGCGTCGACGCCCTGGGCGGCGAGCCCGGCCTCTATTCCAGCCGCTTCGGCGGCGAGGGGGCGAGCGACCTCGATCGGAACCGGCTGCTGCTGGAGAAGCTCCGCGACGTGCCCTGGGAGAGGCGGGGAGCGCACTTCACCAGCGCCGTCGTCGCCGCCCGGGGCGGCCGGGTCCTCTTCGAGGCGCAGGAGCGGGTCGACGGAGTCATCGCCGCCGAGATGCGGGGGCCGAACGGCTTCGGCTACGACCCGCTCTTCTTCTACCCGCCGTTCGGGTGCACGTTCGGCGAGGTCCCGCACCAGGAGAAGGACCGCGTCAGCCACCGCGGCAAGGCCTTCGCCCGGCTGCGGCGTTTCCTGGCGGAGCTGGAGGAGGCGCGGAGCTGAGGGCGGGCGTCCGCTCTCAGGGCTTGCCCTGGGCGAGCGACGCCTGGTACGACTTCCAGCCGGGACACCAGGTCGTGTGCCAGTGCCAGAGGCGTGCCCACAGGGAAGCCGGGTGGGCCTCGGCCCAGCGCCTCATCGTGCAGGTCTCGCAGGCGTGCGCTTTCGTTTCCATGGTCAGGGATTGTAGGCGGGGACAGCTATATCAATGATTGATATAGCTGCTCAGGACTTCTTCGGCTCGAAGTCGCCGAGCGCCTTCCTCTGGACGGCGATCAGCTCGCGCACGCCCTTGTCGGCCACGGCCAGCAGCGCCTTCATCTCGTCCTCGCTGAAGGGCTGGCCCTCGGCCGTGCCCTGGACCTCGACGTAGCGGCCGTCGCCGGTCTTGACCACGTTCATGTCGACGTGGGCGTTCGAGTCCTCCTCGTAGTTGAGGTCGAGCAGGATGCCCTCGCCGACCCGGCCCACGGAGACCGCGGCCACGAAGTCGGTGACCGGAATCGCCGGCAGCGTGCCCTGGCGACGCAGCCGGCGCAGGGCCTCCACCAGCGCCACGAAGGCGCCGGTGATCGAGGCGCAGCGGGTGCCGCCGTCCGCCTGGATGACATCGCAGTCCACCCACACCGTGCGCTCGCCGAGGGCCTTGGCGTCGACCACGGCCCGCAGCGAGCGGCCGATCAGGCGCTGGATCTCGTGCGTGCGGCCCGAGGGCGCGCCCCGCGAGACCTCGCGCGGGGCGCGGGTGGCGGTGGCCCGGGGCAGCATGCCGTACTCGGCCGTCACCCAGCCCTCGCCCTTGCCCTTCAGGAAGGGCGGCACCTTCTCCTCGAAGCTGGCGGCGCACAGCACCCGGGTGTCGCCGACCTCGATGAGGCAGGAGCCCTCGGCGTGCTTCAGGTAGCCGGTGGTGACCTTCACCGGCCGTAGCTGGTCGGGCCCACGCCCGTCGGGACGGGCACCCGCCTCCCGGCGGAGGACGGCGGGGTCGATCTGCTGCTTGAAGTCGCCGAGGCGGAAGCTCACGGGCGCGCGCCCTCGTTCACCGGGCCCGGCTGGGTCCGCCCCAGCCCGTAGATGCGGCGGTAATGCTCGCGGCTCGCCAGGATGATCATGACGTAGCTGCGGGTCTCGGTGAAGGGGATGCTCTCGATGAACTCCTCGGCGCTCCGCTCGCCGCGCTCCGCGGTCCAGGCGTCGACCCGCTCCGGGCCCGCGTTGTAGGCGGCCAGCACCTTCTCGGTGGCGCCGCCGTAGCGGTCGCACATCTGCTTGAGGTAGTGGGTGCCGAAGTCGAGGCTGACGTGCGGGTCGGTGAGCGCGGTGCGCCGGTAGCGGCGGCCGGTGGCGCGGGCCAGCCGGCGGCCGGTCGCCGGCATCACCTGCATGAGGCCGCGGGCGCCGGCGCGGCTGAGCGCCGCGGGGTCGAAGGTCGACTCCTGCAGGATGAGCGCCGCCAGCAGCGCCGCGTCGAGGGACTCCTCCTCGGCGGCGGCGCGCAGCTCGCCCTCGTAGCGCAGGGGGAACATGATGCGCCAGACCTCCGCGGGCAGCCGGTCGCCGGCCTCGCTGATCCACTCCGGGTAGGCGCGCTTCATGGTGACGAGAGCCGGCCGCAGCTGGCCGTGCTGCCAGTCGATCCAGGCCAGCGTGGCCGAGACCCGCGAGGACTCCGGCAGCAGCCGCAGCTCGTCGGCGGCCTCGTCCAGCCGCTCCACCAGCAGCAGGTCGCTGACGCGGGTGCCGCGCGGCTCCGGCAGCGGCAGCTCGGGGCGGTCGGTGTCGGCCACCAGCACCGGTCCCGTCTCGCCGGGGCCGCCGAGCTTGGCCAGCGCCTCGGCCGCGCGCAGACCGTGGTAGGCGTGCTTGTAGCGCCGCACCGTCTCCTGCAGCAGCGCCCGCGCGCGCTCGGTCTGGCCGAGCGCCAGGCGCGAGCGGCCGGCCCAGTAGAGCAGGCCCGCCGTCGCGCTGCTGGGCGGCTGCAGGCGCGCCGTCGACTCCAGCAGCTCGGCCGCCGCCTCGTAGCGCCCGGCCCGGTAGTCGGCCCAGGCGCTGCGCCAGGCGGCGCGCTCGACGTATCGCCCCTCCGGGTACTCGGCCAGCAGCCGCCGCCACCAGGGGAGGGCCGCGTCGTCGAGGGCGTCCTTCTGATAGTGGTTGGCGAGCGAGAGGAGCGCCTCCTCTCCCCACGGCGAGCCGCGATAGGTGGTGGCCACCTCCTCGAGGGCGTCGGGCGCGTGCGCGCGCTTCGCCTGCTCGCGGGCGCGCAGGTAGGCGGCCTGCGCCCCGTGCGGGGAGTCGGCGCCGACCCTGCGCAGGAGCGCGAGCGCCTCCTGGGGCCGGCCGCCGTGGGGGAGGGAGAGCAGGGCGCTCGCGAGGGCAACGCGGGCATGGTCGGCCTCGGCCGGCGGCAGGGCGGCGAGAGGCACCGTGCGCAGGGCCGCGGCCGCCTCCCTCGCGCGGCCCGCCGCCTGCAGGGCGAGGCCGCGGGCGAGGGCCAGCAGCGCGCGCTCGGAGGCGCTGCGGGCCGGGAGCTGGCCGGCGAGCGGCGGCAGCTTCAGGCGGGCGTCCGCCGCCTGGGGCGAGGCGGGGAACTCGCGGTCCAGGCGGTCGAAGGCGGCGGCCGCCGCGCGGCGGTCGCCGAGGGCGAGGTGAGCCTCGCCCAGGGCCAGCAGCGCGGACGGGACCTCGCGCGGGCAGGCGGCCAGCACCTGCTCCAGCGCGCCGACGGCGTCGGCGGCGTGGTGCGCTCGCAGCTGCAGGTCCGCGGCGCGCGGCAGCGTCGTGCACACGACGCCGCTCGCCGGCTCGGCGGCCGCCGCCAGGTACGAGCGGATGGCCTCCTCGCTGCGGCCGAGGGCCTCCAGCGCGCGGGCGGTCCCGGCGAGCGCGTGGTCGCGCAGCGGCGTCCGCTGCAGGTCGGGGTGCGTCAGCTCGGTGATCGCCTCGGCGTGCTGCTCCAGGTCGAGCAGGCGCAGCCCGGCGGCGAGGTGGGCCAGGCCGCCCACGGCGCTGTCGGGGTACTGCCTGGCCACCGCGCGCAGGGCGTCGACGCCGGGGCGGCCGTCGTGGAGCGCGGCCTCGCGCAGCGCGGACTCGGCGGCGTCCCTGGGCTCGGCGCAGAGGCGCCAAGTCGGGCTCGCCGCTGCGCTGGCGAGGGCGAGAAAGAGGGGCAGCTGCAGGAGCAATTTCGGTTCGAGGGGCCCTACATCGAGCCGAGGGCGCTCGCGTCACCCCCGGCCAGGATGCGCACGAGCTCGTCCTGGAAGTAGTCGGTGGTGTTGCGGACGGACGCCGGGACGCGGTCGCGGTACATCTGGCGGCCGCGCTCGATGTCCTCCCGCAGACGCTCGTAGATGTCCTTGGTTCGTCGCCCCTCGGTGACCTTCGCCTCGTTGTAGAGCTTGATCTCGCTCACCACGAGACGCGCGAAGCGCTTCGCGTCGTCGTGGGCCTTCTGCTCCTCCGGAGCCAGGGCGCGTCCGGCCAGAGGCGGCTGGGCGACTGCCGCAGTGGCCGCTGGTGCGGCCGGCGCCGAAGGGGGTGTGGCGGCGGGCGCGAACGGCACGACCGACGGCGCCGGGGTCGCCGGAGCGGCGGTCGGGGTGCGCATCGGAGCGGGCGCCGGCGCCGGACCCGCACCGCCGGACCACATCACCGTCGCCGCGCTCGCCTCGTTGGCGGCTGCCGCCCGCAGGCCCGGCGTCGTCCCGCTGGCGATCCCCGCCGAGGTGGCCCCCGCCGCAGCGGAGCGCCCGGCGGCGCTCAGCAGGTCGATCACCTTGCTGGAGAAGGCGACCAGGATCTCGACCAAGTCCGCGGTGGGCGGCGCCACCTCGTCCTCCGGCGTGTCCGCGTACAACACCGCGGCGACCTTGTCGCGCAGGATGAGCGGCACCGCCAGGATGCCCTGTGGCGCTCCGCCCAGCCGGGCCAGGGCCTGGGTGGTGCCCGGCGAGTGGGTCACGTGGCCGCGGGTGGCGTGGCGCGACGAGCAGACCACGCGGAAGATGGTGTCGGCGCCGAGCGGGATGTTGAGCGTCTTCACCACGTCGGAGCGCTCGAAGCCGCGGCCGTACCAGCCGACCGCCGCGTTGTTCTTGATGATGAAGATGGCCACGCGCTCGAGCTGCCGGTTGACCTCGGTGACCAGGTGGGTGAGCACCTCCGAGAGGCTGGCACCCTTCTCGATCGCCGCCATCGACGCCTTCAGCCCCGAGTAGTCTGCCGAGGGCGGGGGCGGGGGCTGCTGCCGGAGGACGTCGGCGACGGCGGCGGCGATGGCACGCTCGTCGAGCTTCTCGTCGTAGCGGGCGACCTGCTCGCCCAGCTCGTCGAGCGCACGGACGAGGGCCCCCTGGTGGCCCTGGATGGCACGCTGGATGTCGACGACCCAGTTCGCCATCTGCTGGCTGATCAGGGCGGAGGTGCGTGCCTTCAGGTCGTCTTCGAGCGCCATCGTTTCCCTCGGCGAAATCGCCGAAAACCAAGCAGAATCCCGACTTACGTCCGCGTGGATTATCTTTCACGCTGAGTGCGAGTGTCAACGAATACCCCGGCCGCGGCCCGGCTCCGCCGCTCCCGGCTGCGCATGGTGTACGAGCGGCTCTTGGTCCGCTTCGGACACGCAGGCTGGTGGCCGGGCGAGACGGCCCTCGAGGTCTGCGTGGGGGCGGTCCTGGTCCAGAACACCTCCTGGTCGAACGTGGAGAAGGCGCTTGCCGTCCTGCGCGGCCGCGGGCTCCTCGACCTGCAACCCCTGGTGCGCCTCTCCCCCGACGCGCTGGCGCCGCTCGTCCGCTCCTCCGGTACCTTCCGGGTCAAGGCGCGGAGGCTGCACGCGCTCGTCGTGTTCCTGGAGGCTCGCTACGGCCGTGGCCTCGAGCGGATGCGGGAGGAGGACCCGTGGGAGCTGCGCCGTGCGCTGCTCGAGGTGCCCGGCATCGGCCGGGAGACCGCCGACTCGATCGTGCTCTACGCGGCCGGGCTGCCGCTGTTCGTGGTCGACGCCTACACGCGGCGGGTCTTCTCCCGCCTGGGCCTCGTCCGGGGCGACGAGCCGTACGACGAGCTCCAGCGCTTCTTCCACGAGAGCCTGCCCAGGGACGCGGCGCTCTTCAACGACTTCCACGCCCAGGTGGTCACCCTGGCCAAGGACGTCTGCCGCCCGCGGCCGCGCTGCTCCGGCTGCCCGCTGCGCCGGTTGTGCCCGAGGCGCGGGGTATCATCGGCGGCGCCATGACAGAGAGGCTTCGCAGCATCGGCAGGGCAGGCGCCGCGCTCGCGCTGGCGTCGTTTGCGCTGGCGGCGCCGGCCCGCGCGCAGGACTTCTGGACGCACTGGGGCGACGGCAAGGCCGAGCTGAACGGCTACCGCCTGACCCAACCGCGCCAGGGGGTCCCGCGCGGGGGGGCCGCCGTGTACGTGTTCGGCACCGAGGACGTCTCGGACGCGCTGCGGGTGAAGGCCGACCCCGGCCGGCACGCGAAGGACGACGTGTTCCCGGTCATGAAGCTGAACGCGATCCGGCGGTTCCAGACCGGCATCGTCGACGAGCACGTGACGACCTCGACCTTGCTGCGCGTGGCTCGTGGCTGGCCGCTCGCCAAGGTCAGCTTTTCCGGCCAGGACTGGAGCGGGCAGGTGTGGCACCAGCTCGTCCCGCGGGGGACGCGGCTCTCGGGCCTGTTCCACAGCTACTTCGACGGCGAAGCGGACGGGACCGAGGACCTCGACCTGCCGGCAGGAGGGGTCCTCGAGGACGCGCTGCCGGTGCTGCTGCGCGGCTGGAACGGCGCCTACCTCGAGCCCGGGCAGGCGCGCACGGTGCCACTGCTCCCGACGCTCCTCCGCGCCCGGCTCGAGCACCGGCGGCTGGACTGGACCCAGGCGCGGCTGACGCGCTCGGCCAGGACGTCCACGGTCAAGGTGCCGGCGGGCACGTTCACGGTGTACGTCTACGATGTCGAGGTCACCGGCGGCCGCAAGGCGTCGTTCGCGATCGAGGCGCGGCCGCCCTTCCGCCTCGTCCGGCAGACGGGGGCGGACGGTGAGGACCTCGAGCTGCTCGGATCCGCCCGCCTCGCGTACTGGACCCTGAGCCAGCCCGGCGGCGAGAAGTACCTCGAGGAGCTGGGCTTGAGGCCGGAGGCGCTGCCTTAGCCGGGGAGGTGGGCGGCGTGCTAGACTCGTTGTCGAAACGACGGGGGCGTCACGGTTTCGACGGGAACGGCGACCCCGGGAGACGCAAGCCGAGCGTGCCTACCGACTCGTAAATCCGGTGGGAAACCATAGCTGCCAACGACAACTTGGCACTGGCTGCCTAACTAAACCCTAGGCAACCCGCCCTGCCGGCCACCCGCCCACGGCGGCTGGACAGGGCGTCACAAAGGTGGGCTGGCCGCGAGCTCTCGGTCCGGGGGCGGACGGCGAGATCAATCGGACTAGCCCCGGTCGGTTTTGTCCGGCCTTCACGATCGGGGCGAAACACGAGGTCGGACTAAGCTTGTAGGGTCTTCCGCAGGCGCGCTTCCGGACGCGGGTTCGACTCCCGCCGCCTCCACAGATTAACTCTTTTAGATTCAGCAGCTTAGATCAGAAACCGGCTTGGCGTACCTCTCACGTACCTGCTCCTGACCTCGGCAGAAGGTCGGCACATAGAATCCAGCAACTCACTGCACCTAAGGGGCTAAGCACGATTCGCCTCTTGGAAAGCGCTACTCGGCGCCAGTAGTGGAGGCGGCGGGACCGACGCCGGAGCCTCACGCGCGTCTCAAGAGGTTGTCTTCCGTTGGTTTGAGGCTGAGCCGAAGCGCGCCTCTGTATAGTTATCGCACTCAGTGATAACATCGTTTCGTGCTGAAGTACTTGGTCAGCGGAAGCGGGAGACGCAGGCTGTTCTGCCTCGTCTGGGGTCAGGGTGCGTCCGGCAGCGTCAGCGAGCTCGCTCGACTCGCGAAGGTTGCCTTCTCCGCAGCCCATCGTGAGCTGGATTCGATGCGGCAGGCGGGGTTGGCGTGTGCGGAAAGAACGGGGGCCGAGCTCGTCTACCGAGCCCACGTTGGGCACCCCAACGCTGAACTCCTGCGCCAACTGGCGACGAGTACTGACGAGAGCGGCGAAGCGTCACGTCCGGAGGCGGATGAACAGCTGCGCGGATGGCTGGCAGAAGCTGGCGCTCCGCTCGGCGTCGCCGCGTCCGAAGCGCCGCGGCCGTCGGTCGAAGAGGTCGTGGTGCGCGCTCTCGAGTTGGCCCACCGTGATTCCACCGTAGCGCGCGTCTTGCCCCTGGTGCTGTGGCGTGAGCGGAGTCAGCTCGATCTCGAGGTTCTGCGACGAGAGGCGACCCGCCGCAACGAAGGGCCAGCTCTCGGTTACTTCCTGGAGCTCGCCGGGCGTTTGGGCAACGACCCAAGTCTGCTCGCTGCTTCGACGCGGCTCCGTGACAAGCGTCGGCGGCGGGTGAAGGCGTTCTTCGCGGGTCCGCACGGGCCTCGTGCGGTCACCGCTATGCGCCGGAATACGCCCCGGGAAGCGCGGCGCTGGGGTTTCTTGATGAACATGGGCGTCGACAGCTTCCGGACGACGTTCGAGAAGTTCGCGCAACGCTGATGAAGAGGTTCCTCCGGCAGCAGCTACAGGAATTCCTGGCGGCCGTCGATGCAGCCCTGGACGATCCCGTCGAGGTCGTGGTGATCGGAGGTTCGGCGGCGGCGCTCCACTACGGAGTCGCTGCCGCAACGCGCGACATCGATACGTGGACGAACGTGGGGACGTCTCTCGCGACGGCCGCCGATCGGGCGCGGAAGACGACCGGGCTCGACGTTCCTCTGCAGAGGAGCGCCGTCGCGGATGCACCCGTCGAGTTTGAATCGCGTCTGGAGCGGGTTCTCCCGCAGCTCACGCGGCTGAGGGTCCTCGTGCCAGAGCGGCACGATCTCGTGCTCATGAAGGCGGTCCGCTGTTACGAGCACGACCTGGCCGCGATCGTAGAGATCCACGGCTGCGCGCCGCTGGATCTGGCTCTCCTCGTGCAGCGGTTCCGGGACGAGATGACCCCGATCGGCGAGCCGCGGCGGATCCGCGCCAACTTCCTCGTCGTCGTCGAGGCGCTCTTCCCGGAACAGGTCGATCGGGTCGAGAGGGAGCTGCCGAGAAGCAGGTAGCAGCGGCGGTGCCATCCCTCGAGTGACGTTCGACCGTGCGCCGAGGGGATCCGTCGGAGTCCACTGAGACCACCAGGGGCTTGAAGCACTCCTCACGCGTGGACGGTGATGATGTCGGGCACTGCTGTCGTCACGCGCCTGAGGTGAGGCAAGGCGACCCGACAGTCATCGGATCCAGGGCGTCGGAAGCCGACCGGGCGCGCGGTAGTGGAGGCGGCCTGTAGTGCAGGCAGCCCGGTTCGGAGTGCGCAGGCGCACGCTGCGCTGCCGTCTACCGTTGCGCTCTTCCGGAAGCGACGCCTCGATCGCGAGCTGGAGGACGAGATCGTCGCCCACCTCGAGCTGGCCGAACGCGACGCCATCGACGCCGGGATGACACCCGGGTTCCGATTGGCCCGTCCCGGCGTGTGTGGCGGTCTCTCGACCGATCGGTCTACCATCAGCGGCAACGGGATGCATCGCCGCGGTTGGATGGTCGAGGTTGACGGGCCTGTGGTGGAGGGCTGGAGTCACCTCTCCGCGTGATCAAGACGCTTCGCGAATCCCTCGGCCTGCTGGCGACGCGGCGCTTCGGAACGTTCTGGTTCGCCAGCCTGCTCTCGAGCATCGGCACCTGGGCTCAGCAGGTCGCAGAGCCCTGGCTGCTGCTCAGCCTGGGCGCATCCTCGTTCGTGATCGGGCTCGACTCCTTCGCGATGAACGCCCCGGTCTTGCTGCTGACCCTGGTCGGCGGCGCCCTCGCCGATCGCTCCGACCGGCGGCGCGTGATCGCGCTGTTCCAGTCGATCCAGATGCTCTGTCCGACGGCGATCATCGCCTTGCTGGTCACGGGCCATGTCCAGCCGTGGATGATCATCGCGCTCTCGGTGGTGGTGGGCGTCACCGACGCGCTCTCGATGCCGTCGTTTCAGTCCATCGTGCCGTCGATCGTCACCCACGAGCAGATCGGCCGCGGTCTCGCTCTCAACTCGACCCAGTTCAACCTCTCGCGCATTCTGGGACCATCGATTGCCGGCGTTCTCATATCCAGCGTCGGCGTGATCGCGTGCTTCGTCGTGAGCGCCGCGTCGTACGTGCCTTTCGTGGGCGTGGCACTCTGGATCCTCCCGCGCCGGACTCCCGAGTCTGCAAGCTCCCAGGGGACGGGCGGCCTTCATCTGTTGGCTGGCATAGGCGATATTCTCCGCCAACGGCAGCTACGCGGGGCACTCCTCACCGTTTTCGCCACTTCCGTGCTCTGCGCTCCCCTGGTGACCTTCAGCCCGGTGCTCGTGAAGAACGTGTTCCTGGGGGACGCCGGCCGCTTCTCCGTGGCCGTGGCGTCGTTCGGCGCCGGGGGCCTGCTGGGCGCCGCAACCCTGCTCAGTGTCGCCCCGAGCGTCGATCGACGGCGATTGAGCTCGAACTGCGCGCTCGCCTACGGAGTGGTACTGGTCCTCGTTGCGCTCGACCCGTGGTTCTGGGGCCTACCGCCGCTCCTCGTTCTCGGCGGCGCTTTGGCGGCCGTCAGCAGCACAGCGGCCAACTCGCTGTTGCAGGCGACCGCCAAGCCACACCTGCTGGGACAGACGGTCAGCCTCTACATGCTCGCCATGCGCGGCGGCATCTCCCTGGGAGCGTTGCTCACGGGCGCAGAGGTCAGCCTGTTGGGGGTGCAGCACGCGCTCTTCCTCAACGGGCTGGCTGCAGTCGTCGTTCAGCTGGTGCTGGCGCGCATGTGGTTCTCCGGGCACGGGGACCCGGGGGCGGCCTCCCATTGACTCGCTCGGCTTTAGACCTTTCCACACCCAACCGGGCGAGATCGGATGGATCCCCAGCGGCCATCCCACGTTGCCTCGAGCGACGTCGACCGCGCGGAGCGAGGGATCAAGGATCTGGCGCGGAGCCGCCTCGACACGCGAGCTGCCCTCACTTCCGTCGAAGGAGATTGTCCGGCGCGGGAAGCTCAACGGGTCTGGCGCCATCAGATGAGCCCTCCAGCCCGTGTACCTGTGGCGTACCTTTTATAGGGGTTTTTGTATAGCCCAGCGTTTCAGGCGTTTCAGGGATTGCCGTAACTTACG
>DATKME010000037.1:0-2529 GCA_035542035.1 Vicinamibacteria bacterium
CAGGACCTGCTGCTGAAGCGTGCTGAGCGGGCTGATGAGGTAGTCGCCGGCGGGAAACGTCTGGCGGCCCAGGCTGAAGGCGAACGGGACGTGGGCGGTCAGGACGTCGGGCAGGGCGAGCGCGGGGCTCGAGGCGAGCGCAACGACACCGAGACCGAGCGTGACGACGACGGATAGACGACGCATGGTTCCTCCTGCTTCGGGCTTGTCCGGCGGTGGCCGGCCGTCCTCGACAGCGGCGTCGCCGGCGGGGGGTGTTTACACTAGAGAGAACGAGGGCCCGGCACCGCGCAGTCCAGGCGGCGACATCGTTTTGCCGTTCAGGCCGCTCGCGTCAGCGTGAGACGGCGAGACGACGCAGGCGGGGGCGCTGCTTGGAGCGGTGGGCCTCCATGCGCTCCAGCAGGCCGCTCAGGAAGCGGACCGCCTCCACCACATAGCGCCCCTTGTTGAGCATCACGCACTCGGCCCGGCCGCTCATGACCGCGTCGGTCACCTCCGCCCGGGTCGGCGATCCGCTCTTGGCCAGCGTCTCCAGCACCTGCGTCGCCCAGATCACCGGCACGTGTGCCGCCTCGCACAGCCAGAGGATCTCCTCCTGCACCTCGGCCATGCGGTCGAAGCCGACCTCGACCGCGAGGTCGCCCCGGGCCACCATCACCCCCACCGGGGGCGACTGCAAGGCGGTCAGCAGCAGGCGGGGCAGCGACTCGAAACCCCTCCGGGTCTCCATCTTCAGCACGATCCCCAGGTGCTGGGCCTCGAGCCGCGTGAGCTCTCGCTCGAGCAGCACCACGTCCTCCGGCCGCCGCACGAAGGAGAGGCCGACGATGTCGACATGCGGCGCCAGCATCTCCAGGTTGGCGCGGTCGTCCGGCGTCAGCGCCGGCGTGCGCAGCTCCGTCTCCGGCAGGTTGATCCCCTTCTCCGGGCGGAGTTTCGCGCCGGGCGCCGGGGCGTGGTCGATCCGCACCTCAAGGCGATCGGCGGTCGCGCTGACGATCTCGCCGCCGATCTTGCCGTCATCGAAGAACACCGGCTGACCTGCTCGTGCGCACTCGAAGACATCGTCGAGCGAGCAGGGGATCTGCGCCGGCTCCACTACCCGGCCGTCCTCGCGCCGCGGTCCGTGGCCGGGCTCGGGTCCCCGGGTCAGGAACAGGCGGTCGCCGGTTGCGAGCAGCAGCGGCTCCACCACCTCGGGCAGCGTCCCCAGCCGGCCGTCGCACAGGGGCGACGAGCCGCGGACGAGCGTCAGCGGCAGGCCGGTCTCCAAGATGGCCGTCTGCTCGCTCTCCGCCAGGAAGCCGGCCCCGTCATGGCGCAGCAACGTGAGCTGGCGCTCGCGGCCGCGGGTGTCGTGCAGGTGCAGCTCGTCACCGGGCAACGCGCGGGCGAGGACACCGCCTGCCACCGGGAGGGTGAGCATGCCCGGGGGGGCCTCCGGCTCCGCGGCCTCGGCCGGCACCAGCCGCAGGCGCGCCGGGGCGAGCACGCCGCCACGCAGGTCGCGCCGGGGCCGGAGCTTGACCACCTGGCCGGCGGCCGCCAGTGCGCCCGTGCGCAGCTTCGGCCCGGCGAGGTCGGCGTAGATGCGGCAGGAGCGGCCCAGCCGCTGCTCCGCGCGGCGCACGTGACGGACCATGGCCACCCAGTCGTCGGAGGAGTCGTGCGCGCAGTTGATACGGGCCACGTCCATGCCGGCGACCAGCAGCTCCTCGACCAGCTCGCGCTCGTCCGCGGCCTCGGATGGAAGCGTGACCATGATCCGGCAGGTCCGCTTGCCGGCGGGGATGGCCAGCAGCCGGACCGCGTGCGACTGCAGGAGCTGCGGACCTGCCCGCGCGTCCACCGGGACCGGCAGCCGGCGCCGGGGCGCCGGGACCTCGCCCAGCGCCCGCAGCGCCGTCAGCACCGATTCCAGCGCCGCCAGCGTGAACGACTCGATCCGCGCCAGGGAGCTGAGGCCGAGCGCGCTCAGCTCCTCCTGCAGCGGCCGCACGTCAGCCTGACGTAGCGCCAGGTAGTGGACGAGGTTGCGCGCGCTGCGGCGTTCTTCCAGCGCGACCGCGTCGATCTCGACGCTGCGAGCGCGCTCCAGCTCGTTCGCGTGCCGGACGAGGGCTTCGATGCGGGGGATCAGCCGGCGGGCGGCGTGAGCGGATGCCGCGTCCGCGAATCGCGGCGCGGCTTCACGCGGCCGGCGGGCGGCAGGCGCCCGGGTCCCAGGCGGGCGGGTCGATGCCATCACGCTCTGCTACAGGGTGCGCGCGGCGTACGCCGCGGAGGTGACCGGCGCGTGGCGGACCCGTGACCTGCGCCGCCCCACGTCGTCGCCATGAGCGGGACCGATCAGGCCCCCCCGCGCCACCACGTCATCAGGCCGGCGCCGAGCAGGTTGCACGCGTCCTCGTGGGCGGGCCGCACCCGCACGCCGTACCCCAGCATGCCGCTGCGGTCGCAGGGTATGGTCCCCGCGTAGCGGTGCAGATCGCCGTCCAGCGATCGCTCGAGGGAGAGCGTCACCGG
>DATKME010000038.1:0-31522 GCA_035542035.1 Vicinamibacteria bacterium
TCCAGCCCCAGCACGGCCCGGATCGTCCGGACCACGCCGTTGGCGTTGTTGGTAGGGGCGATCCAGCAGGCCCGCTGCTTCACCAGCGGGTGGGCGTTGGCCATGGCGAACGAGTACGCGGCGGCGTCCAGCATCTCGAGGTCGTTCAGGAAGTCGCCGAAGGCCATCGTCTGCTCCGGCGCCACCTGCAGCGCTGCCTGGATGCGGCGCAGCGCCCGGCCCTTCCCCGCCGCTTGGCTCATCACGTCGACCCAGTGCCCGCCCGAGACGACCACCTGATGCTCCGCCGCCAGGTCGGCCAGCGCCCGGGCCGTGTTCTGCTCGGCCGAGACGAAGTCGTAGATCGCCACCTTCAGGATGTCGTCGGCGACCTCCAGGAGGTCACCGACCACCTCGAGCCGCGCGTAGTAAGGCCGGGCGTGAACCAGGAACTCGGGCCCGCTGCGCTCGACGTAGGCGGAGCGTTTTCCGCAGAGCACCGCAAAGGCGCCGGACAGCGAGCGGGTGCGGACGACGACCTGTCGGGCGGCCTCCAGGGGCAGGCACTCCGCGAACAGCTCCCGCCCCCGCGCCACGACGTAGGTCCCGTTCTCGGCGATGAACACCAGCTCGTCGGCCACCGCCTCGAAGTGCTCGAGCAGGTTGTAGTACTGCCGGCCGCTCGCCGGGCAGAAGGCGATGCCCCGTCGGTGCAGCTCGTCGATCAGCGGCCACAGCGCGTCGTGGATCTGTTTGGCGTCGTCGACCAGCGTGCCGTCGAGGTCGGTGGCGATCAGCCGGATGTCGGGCCGCCTCCCCAGCCGGGCGAGCTCGGAGAGGTCGTGCTGGTGGGTGTCGTCCGCGGCCTCGCGTGACGGCCCGCTCACGGCTCTCGCGCGGCCCGCCGCAGCGCCTCCTGCACCACCTCGAGCGCCTTCTCCGGCAACGCGTACGCGGGCATCTCCTGCGGGCGGACCCAGGCGACCTCCAGCGCGTCGGACCCGGCCCGGGCCTCGCCGGCGGCGGCGCGGCAGAGAAAGTCCACGATCACGAAGTGGTAGCGCACCTCCTCGCCCTCGCGCTCGATGCGGTCGAAGACCGTGAGCACCTCGAGCGGCTGCACCGAGAGGCCCGTCTCCTCCCGCATCTCGCGCACCACGGCCTCCTGCAGCGTCTCGCCCAGCTCGACGGTGCCGCCCGGGACCGTCCACCGCCGGAAGAGCGGCGGTTTGCCGCGACGGATCAGCAGGACCCGTCCCGCCCTCACCACCACGCCGCCGACGCCGACGACCGGCGCGGCGGGGCTCACGGAGCCGGCTGCACCTCCGCCGGCTGGGGCGGAGGCTCCTTGCGCCGGCGCAGCGCAGAGAACGCCCAGGCGAGCGGCCCCGACAGCGTGTACAGGCTGGTGGCGGCCAGCAGCGTCGCCTCCGGGTGCGCCGCGACCAGCAGGAACAGGATGGCGATGGCCAGCACGGTCAGGTAGCTGCGGCGCCGGCGCAGGTCGACGCCCTTGAAGGAGCGGTAGCGGAACGTGCTCACCATCAGGAAGGCGAGCACCACGACCAGCGCCATCACCGCCGCCGCGCGCAGGCGGTCGCCTGGCGGCTCCGGCAGGGCGAAGACCACGGCGGCGATCTGGGCGGCGCCGGCGGGGATCGGCAGGCCGACGAAGTAGCGCCCGTCGACGGCCTGGCGCTGGACGTTGAAGCGCGCGAGCCGCATCACCCCGCAGACCGTGAACAGGAACGCCGCCGGCCAGCCCACCCGGGGCACCATCGAGAGCGCCCACACGTAGGCGAGCAGCGCCGGGGCCACGCCGAAGGAGACCGCGTCCGCCAGGCTGTCCAACTCGGCCCCGAACTCGCTCTGGGTACCGGTGAGGCGGGCGATGCGGCCGTCCAGCATGTCGAGGACCGTCGCCCCGCCGATCAGCAGGGAGGCGTCGGCGAAGTGCCCGTCCAGCGTCTTGATGACCGACCAGAACCCCAGGAACAGGTTCCCGGTCGTGAAGAGGCTCGGCAGTATCGACGCGCCGCGACGGATGTGACGGGTGCCGTCCAACTTCTCCTCCACCCCCGCCAGAATCGCCGGGGCGGAGGTCGCTGGATCGCCCGTGGCGCTCAGAGCTGCGCCGAGCTCACCCGATAGCGCCGGGCGATCTCCTGCATCCGGTCCTTCAGCTGCAGCTTCTTCTTCTTGAGGGTGATCTCCTCGACCTGCTCGTCGTCGCTCAGGACGGGTTTGTCGGCCAGCTCGCCCAGCCGGCTCTCGTAGTGGTGGTGCTGCGCTTCCAGTTGCCTGTACTCGTCGTCGCTGCGGACGAGATCGACGGGCGAGACCGGTTCCTGAGCCATTCGGCGCCTCCTGCTCTGGTCTCTAGGAGACCCTTCGGATTGGGGTCAAGGGTGCATCGGGGGAGGGTCCAGGTTCGCCGGCCCCTCCAAGCGGGACGGTAGCACGCGAGAGCGCCGGAGTTCAACGCCCGCATCGCCCGATCGACGCTTGGTCCATCAGGACCGCGTCCTCCACCGGCTGGACGTAGTAGCCGCGGCGCACGCCTCGCCGGCAGAACCCCAGCGATTCGTAAAGCGAGAGCGCCGCCAGGTTCCCCGCCCGCACCTCCAGCCGGGCCACGGCCGCCCCGGCGCGAGAAGCGCGCCCGAGCGCGCGCGAGACCAGGAAGCGGCCCAGCCCCCGCCGGCGCCAGCCGGGGTGGACCGCGACGTCGAGGATCTCCATCTCGCCCGCGAAGACGCGGTACGCGCACGAGCCGCAGACCGCCACCGGGCCGGAGGCCGCCCGCAGCACCAGCACCGCTCCGGGCGGACCTGCCGCCACCTCCCGGGCGATCTGCGCGCGCGTCCAGGGGTGCGAGTGGCAGGCGGAGGCCAGCGCCGCCAGCGCCTCCACGTCGGCCTCCGTGGCCCGGGCGAGGAAGAGGCCGTCGCTCACCGCTGCGGCCGGCGGATGTCGGCTCCCCGCAGGTAGACGGGCCGCAGGTCCGCGGGGGCGACCGTCTCCCCCGCGCCCGCCCGCCCGAGCGCGGCACGGCCGAGCGGCACCGCCAGGAACAGGTCCAGCTCCGGGAACCGCGCTCCAGGCACGAGGGCCGCGATGCGGGGGCGCTCGCCGGCGACCGCGTCCCCCACGAACGCTGCGCCAGCCGGAACGCCCTCCAGCAACGGCTCCAGGCCGCCGACCCGCGGCGCGACGCGCGTCCCGCCGGCGCCGTCGTAGACTGCGAGGTACACCTCGTGGCGGAAGGCGTCCATCACGGCGACGACCGTCTCCGCGCACCCGGCTGCGGCCAGCGCCAGGACGTCGAGGGCGCTCAGGCCGACGCAGGGCCGGCCGCTGGCCAGCGCCAGCCCCTGGACGCTGCTGAGCCCCACCCGCAGGCCGGTGAAGGAGCCGGGGCCGGTGGTCACCGCGAAGCAGTCGAGCGCGAAAGGCTCCAGGGCGAGGCCGGCCAGCAGCGCGTCGACCGCCGGCAGCAGCCAGCGCGAGTGCCCGGAGACGGCCTCGACCCGCGCCTCGGCCAGCACGGCCTCTTCCGACAGCACGGCCACGCTGCCCCGCGGCGTCGTGGTGTCCACGGCGAGCACGCGCACGAGCTAGCTTATACTCCAGCTTCCCTCATGACGTCGCCCGCGCTCGTGCAGACGCCGGCCATGCAGCAGTACCAGCGCATGAAGGTCGAGCACCCCGACGCGCTGCTGTTCTTCCGCATGGGCGACTTCTACGAGATGTTCTTCGACGACGCCGTCGTCGCCTCGAAAGCCCTCGACATCGCCCTCACCTCGCGCTCGCGAGACCGCGACGGCAACCCCGTCCCCATGTGCGGCGTCCCCTACCACGCGGCCTCGGTCTACATCGGCCGCCTGGTGCGCCAGGGCTTCCGGGTGGCGCTGTGCGAGCAGGTCGAGGACCCCAGGAACGCGAAGGGTGTCGTCAAGCGCGAGGTGGTCCGGGTGATCACACCGGGCACCCAGCTGGAGGAAGGCGCGCTCGAGGCGGGCCAGCCCTCCTGGATCCTGGCCCTCGACCCCGGCCCGTCCAGCGTGGGCGTGGCCTGGCTGGAGCCGACCACCGGGGAGTTCCTGGCGGCGGAGTGGGACGGAGAGGCCCGCTACGAGCGCCTGCGGGACGAGATCGGTGCCTGCCACCCGCGCGAGATCCTGGCCCGCCCGGAGGCCGACCTGCCGCCGTGGCTGAGCGACCCCGCGCAGCCGGAGTCCGCGATCCCCCGTGCGCCGGTCGAGGACCGCACCTTCGATCTCGACCTCGCCCGCCGCGAGCTGCTGGCCCACTTCGGGGTGGCGACGCTCGAGGCGTTCGGCCTGAACGAGCACCTGCCGCGCGCCACCGCGGCAGCCGGGGCGGCGCTGCGCTACGTGCGCGAGACCCAGAAGAGGGAGCTGGACCACGTCACCGGCCTGGTGACACGTGCCGCGCAGGACGTGCTGACGGTCGACTCGGTGACCCGCCGCAACCTGGAGCTGGTGGAGAGCCTGGCCGACGGCCAGAGGCGCGGCACGCTGCTGGACGTCCTGGACCACACGAAGACCGCCATGGGCGCGCGGCTCCTGCGCGAGTGGGTCCTGCGGCCGCTGGTGGAGCTGGAGCCCATCCAGGACCGGCTCGACGCGGTCGAGGAGCTGGCGTTCCGCGCGCTGGACCGGGGGCGGCTGCGCGCGGCGCTCGCCCCCGTGCAGGACATGGAGCGCATCCTCGGCCGGGTGGTCCTGGGCACCGCGTCGCCGCGCGACCTGGGCGCGCTCGGGCAATCGATCCGGGCGCTGCCGGCCGCGGCGCAGGCGCTCGCCGACTGCCTGGCGCCGCTGGTGCGGCTCTGCCTCAAGGACCTCGACCCGCCGCTCGACCTGGCCGACGAGGTCGCGCGCACGCTGGTCGACGAGCCGCCCTCGCTCGCCCGCGAGGGCGGCTTCGTACGCGACGGCGTCGACCAGGAGCTCGACGCCCTCCGCCAGACCAGCCGCGGCGGCCGCGCCACCATCGCCTCGATCGAGGAGCGCGAGCGGCAGCGCACCGGCATCGGCTCCCTGAAGGTGCGCTTCAACCGCGTGTTCGGCTTCTACATCGAGGTGAGCAAGCCCAACCTGGCGCTGGTGCCCGCGGACTACATCCGCAAGCAGACGGTCGCCACCGGCGAACGCTTCGTCACCCCGGAGCTGAAGGACTACGAGGAGCAGGTGCTGAAGGCGGACGAGCGCATCCTGGAGCGCGAGCTGCAGATCCTCGAGTCGCTGCGGGCGAAGGTGGCCGGCGAGGCCCGCCGCGTGCACCAGACGGCGCAGGCCACCGCCCGCCTCGACGTGCTCGCCTCGCTGGCCGAGGCCGCCACCCGCTTCGACTACGTCAAGCCGCGGCTCAGCCGCGGCGACGAGCTCGTCTACGCCGAGGGTCGCCACCCGATGATGGAGCGGGTGCTCGAGGAGCCTTTCGTGGCCAACGACCTCTCGATGGGAGAGGGGGGGCCGCGACTGCTGGTGCTCACCGGCCCCAACATGGGGGGCAAGTCGACCTTCCTGCGCCAGACGGCACTGGTGCCGCTGATGGCGCAGATGGGCAGCTTCGTCCCGGCCCGGGAGGCGAAGCTGGGGATCGTCGACCGCATCTTCACCCGGGTGGGGGCGAGCGACCAGATCCTGCGCGGCCAGTCCACCTTCATGGTCGAGATGCAGGAGGCCGCCCACATCCTGCGCCACGCCACGCGGCGCAGCCTGGTCCTGCTCGACGAGATCGGCCGCGGCACCGCCACCTTCGACGGCCTCTCCATCGCCTGGGCGGTGGCCGAGCACCTCGCCGGCGACCCGAACGGACCCAAGACCGTCTTCGCCACCCACTACCACGAGCTGGTGGACCTGGCCGCCGACCTCCCCACCGTCGGCAACCTGCACGTCTCCGCGCGCGAGTGGCACGACACCGTGGTGTTCCTGCGCAAGATCGAGCCGGGCGGCTCCGACCGCTCGTTCGGCATCCACGTCGCGCGGCTGGCGGGTCTGCCCGCGGCCGTCCTGGTGCGGGCGCAGGAGATCCTGCGCAACCTGGAGAGCACGGAATTCGACCGCGAGGGCCGTCCCCGCCTCGCCCACTCCGAGACGGAGGACCGCACGGGCGCCCGGCAGCTGGCGCTGTTCTCGGGCCGCGACGACGGCGTCCTCGACGAGCTGCGCCGGCTGGACCCGGACCGCCTCACTCCCCTCGAGGCGCTGGCGCTGCTGGCCGAGCTGCGCCGCCGCCTGCAGCCGTGAGAGACTGATGTCCATGCCGCACCACGCCGACCCGCTGCAGCAACTGCTGGACCTGCAGGAGCGGATGAACCGGCTCTTCGAGGAGACCCTGGGCCGGGAGCGCCTCGACGAGCCGCACCTCCCCCACCGGACCTGGGCGCCGGCCGCCGACGTCTTCGAGACCGCCGCGGGCTACGTCGTCGAGATCGACCTCCCCGGCGTGCGACGCGAGGAGGTCTCGGTCCAGGTGGCACACGGCGCGCTGGTGATCCGCGGCGAGAAGCCGCCCTCGACGACCGGCCGGTCGGAGACCTTCCACCGCCTGGAACGGCTCGACGGGCCGTTCGCGCGCTCGTTCCGGCTGCCCCAGGCGGTCGACCCGGAGGGCGTGACCGCCGAGCTGGCCGACGGCGTCCTGCGGGTCACGCTCCCCAAGCCCCGGCAGGCGCACCGGCTGCGCTTCGAGACCGGCGAGTAGCCGGCCGCTCGCTTCGCCTGCTCGTCCCTGCCGTCAGTCGAACGCGCGCTCGAAGCCGGGCTGCAGCACGATCTCCCGTCCCTCGACCTTCACCAGCCCCTGGCGCTCGAGGTCCTTCAGCATGCGGGTGACCGTCTCGCGGGTGGTACCGATCCGGTTGGCGATCTCCTGGTGGGTGGCGCGGCGGAAGGCGATGCGTCCGTCCTTCAGCCGCCGTCCCTCCTCCCGGGCCATGTCGAGGATCACGCGAGCCACCCGCCCGTAGACGTCGAGCAGGGCCAGCGTGGAGATCTGGTGGTTGGCGCGGCGCAGACGGGCGGAGAGCACGCGGATCAGGGCGCTGGAAATGGAGGGGTTGTCCCCGATCACGGCCTGAAAGTCGGTGCGGTGCACGGAGAGAAGCTCGCTCTCCTCCACCGCGATCGCGGTCGCCGAGCGCGGCTCGTTGTCGAGCAGCGCCATCTCACCGAAGAAGTCGCCGGGGCCGAGCATGCTCAGGATGATCTCGCGGCCGTCGTCGCCGAGGATCGTCACCTTGATCCGCCCCTCGACGATCATGAAGAAGAAGTCGCCCTCCTCGTTCTCGAAGAAGACGACCGTGTCCTTGGGGTAGCGCTTGCGCGCCGACAGCCGGCTGAGGCTGGTGATGTCCGCGTCCGAGAGCTCGGAGAAAAGCGGCACCGTGCGCAGGAGCTCTCTCTCGTCCATGTCGCCTCCCGGGGCGACTGATCGTACCGCAAACCGCCGGCTTCGGCCGCTCAGGAGCCGACCAGGCGGACGACACCGTCGACCACCTCCAGCGCTTCCCGGCCGCTGACCGGCTGCCACGGCTCGAAGGCCCCCGCCTCGCTCAGCCGCATGAGGCCCGCGGCGAGCACCCGCTCGACCGCGTCGTAGTCGAGGTGCGAGCGTGGCAGGTCCGTGGGCGCCGGGGCGGCCGCCCGCGGCCAGCCGAGCCGCTCCAGCACCCGCGCCGCCGCCCGCGCCAGGTCCAGACGCCGCACCACCGCCTGGGGCTGGAAGGTGTGGTTCGGGTAGAGCTCCATCACGTCGAGGGCCACCACCTCGGCGATCTGCTCGCGGGCCCAGCAGCGGGAGATGTCGAGCGCCACCTGCGCCTCCCCCGCCGGCGCCCGGTCCAGCGCCTTGATGCGCACCATGATCAGCGCCGCCAGCTCGGCTCGGGTCACCCGCGGCGCGTCAGGGATGCGCCGGTACTCCTCCGGCATCCCCGCCGCCTCCAGGCCGTCGCGCGCTGCGGCCAGCCCGGCCCGCGCCGCCGCGTCCGAGGCGTCGTTCGCCAGCAGGCCCGCGTAGACCTGCAGCGCGCGCTCGAAGGCGCCCTGCCGCTGCAGCGCGGCGCCGAGCCTGAGCCTCACCTGCCGGTCCCCGGTCGGGTCGGCTTCCAGCGCCGCCACCTCGCCGGCCCCATCGCCCAGCCGCTGCAGCAGGTCGGCCAGGCTCAGGCGAACCGCCGCCAGCTCGGGGGCCGCCGCCAGCACGCCTCGGTACTCGCGCACGGCGTCCTCGAGCTCGCCGGCGGCGAGCGCCGCCTGCGCCTGTGAGAGGTGGCGGTCGGTGACCTGCAGCTTGAGGGCGCCCAGACGGTTGCGGACGGCCACCTCGGCGGGGGCAATCCGCTGCGCCCGGCGGTAGAGCTCGAGCGCGCCGTCGACGTCGCCCCGGCGCGCCGACGCGGACCCGGCGCCGGCCAGCGCCGGGACGAACTCCGGCGCGCGCTCGAGCGCGGCCGCGAAGGCCGTGAGGGCCTCGTCGGGGCGGCCGGCCCGCAGCTTCGCGTAACCGACCGCCGTGCGGACGGAAGGACGTGGCGGCCCCGCCCGCTCCAGCTTCGAGAGCCGCGACAGAGCTCTCGCGGCGTCGCCGCTCAGCACCTGCTGCCAGGCGCCGTCCAGCATCTTCTCCTCTCCCGGTGAGAGCTCCCCGGTGGCAGGAGAGGGGAAGAGGTAGTCCTCGGCCTCGGGGATCGGCACGGCCACCCGTCTGGCGCAGGCGACGGAGACGACCAGCACCAGCCCGGCTGCCGCACGCCGCGCCGGCGCGTTCACTGCACGTGCTCCCGGTAGCGCTCGACCAGCCGCCCGGGCAGCTCGGCCTCGAGCTCGACGTAGCCGCCGTCCTCCACGTGGCCGAGCACGCGTCCCGAGGCATAGACGGCGGCGATGCGCCCCCGGTCGACGGAGCGGAAGCGCAGCCGCACCCGCAGCGGCAGCAGCTCCAGGCGGGAAGCGATCGCCGCCACCAGCCCCGCCATGCCCTCCCCGGTCAGGGCGGAGACGCGCAGCGCCGCGGCCCGGCCCCCGGGCGCCAGGTCGACCTTGTTGAGCACCAGCAGCTGCGGCCGCTCCGCCGCGCCGATCTCGCGCAGCACGGCCCCCACCGCGGCCTCCCGCTCCTCGACGCCAGGGGTCGAGGCGTCGACGACGTGCAGCAGCAGGTCGGCCTCGGTCACCTCCTCCAGAGTGGCGCGGAAGGCTGCCACCAGGGCGTGCGGCAGCTTCTGGATGAAGCCCACGGTGTCCACCAGCAGGAACTCCCGTCCGCCGCCCAGGCGCACCGCGCGCACCAGCGGGTCGAGGGTCATGAAGAGCTGGTCCGAGACCACCGCCTCGGCTCGGGTGAGCCCGTTGAAGAGCGTCGACTTGCCGGCGTTGGTGTAGCCGACGAGGGCCACCACCGGCACCTCCCGGCGGCTGCGCGCCTCGCGTCGCGTGTGCCGCTCCCGCCGCACCCGCTCGATCTCCCTGCGGATCACCTGGATGCGCTGGCGGATGCGGCGCCGGTCGGTCTCCAGCTTGGTCTCGCCGGGCCCGCGGGTCCCGATGCCGCCGCCCAGCCGCGACAGCAGCACGCCCTTGCCGGCCAGCCGCGGCAGCAGGTACTCGAGCTGCGCCAGCTCCACCTGCAGCCGGCCCTCGCGGGTGCGGGCGCGCCGGGCGAAGATGTCGAGGATCAGCTGGGTGCGGTCGAGGGTCTTCCGCTCCAGCCGCTCCTCCAGGTTCCGCTGCTGCGCGGGCGACAGCTCGTCGTCGAACACCACCAGGTCGGCGGCGGTCTCGTCGCAGAGGCGCTTCAGCTCCTCAACCTTGCCCCTGCCGATCAGCGTGGCCGCATCGCGCCGCGGGCGCTCCTGCAGCACGCTCTCGACCACCCGAGCGCCGGCGCTCTCCGCCAGCTGCGCCAGCTCCTCGAGGGCCGCGCTCGCGCGCAGCCTCTCCCGGGTGCCGAGCGACACGCCGACGAGCACGGCCTTCTCGCTGGACCTCGGGTGGCGTGTCGTCGCGGTCTCCCTGCGCAGCGTCCCTCCGCGGATTATCCGTTCCCTTCGCGGGCGCGCGCAACGCGACCGGCCCACGCGACCTGCCGGGACAGTCCGCGCAGCAGCAGCAGCTCGCGCCGGGTGGGGGCCGCGCGGGCGAGCAGCCGGCGCAGCTCAGTGAGGATGCGGTCGGGGTTGGCGGGATCGAGGTAGCCGATCTCGAGCAGCGCCTGCCGCAGCTCCTGCACCACCGCTTCCAGCGCACCGGCGGGGGCGGGCGCCTCCGCGGCAGCGAGCGCCGGAGGCGGCGCGCCGGGGTCCGCCAGCGCGAAGAGCCGCAGCTCGTAGGCGACGAGCAGAACCGCCTGCGCCAGGTTCAGCGACGGCTGCGCCGGGTCGCTGGGGACGTGCACCAGCGCGTGGCAGGCGTCGAGCTCCGCGCCCGTGAGGCCCGAGGCCTCGGGACCGAACACCAGGCTGCAGAGGCCGCCACCCGCCCGCGACGCCGCCTCGCCCGCCAGCCGTCGGGGGCTCCAGGCCTCGGGGAGGGCGCGACCGGTGGTCGCGGCGACGAAGGTGCTCTCGGCCACCGCCGCGGCCAGGCTGTCCGCCCGCCGCGCCTCGTCGAGCACGTCCCATGCCCCGTAGGCGAGGGCACGGGCCTCCGCCTCGAACCGCAGGCGCTCCGCGCCGACCAGCCACAGCCGCCGCAGGCCCATGTTCTTCATGGCCCGGCAGGCCGCCGCCACGTTCGCGGCGCGAGCCGGCCGCACCAGCACCACCTCGACCCGGGACAGGTCCATCGCCGGGTCGAGTCTACGCGAGGGGTGGCGACCGCTATAATCCCCGCCCATGTCCTCGAGGGGGCCCCGCCGGGCCCTGCTGCGGCCGCTTCCCCGCCGGCTGGCGCGCCTCCTCTCGGCGCTGGTCGTCCTCGCCTGGGTGGCGCAGATGGGCCTGCTGCTCCGGCATCAGCGGGCGCAGTCCGCCGTGGCCCTGGCCGCCGACCTCGCAGGCTACGGCACCGCCGCGCAGTGGCGCGGCGTCTACTACCGGGGCGAGAAGATCGGCTTCTCGGTCAGCCAGACCACCCCCACCCCCGACGGCTACGAGATGCGCGAGGACGGCAAGCTGCAGATGACGCTGCTCGGCTCGACCACCGCCGTACGCCTGGCCAGCCGGCTGCAGGTCGGCCGCGCCTTCGAGCTGCAGCGGTTCTCGTTCTCGCTCGACCCCGGCAGCGGGCCCACGGTGGTCTCCGGGATCCTCCTGGGCACCCGGCTCACGCTGACCATCCGCACGCCCTCCGGCGAGCGCCGGGAGGTGCGCGAGCTGCCGGAGGTGCCCGCGCTCTCGGTGAACCTCCCGCGCACGCTGGCCGCGCGCGGCCTGCGCACGGGCGACGTGCACACCGTCTCCGTGTTCGACCCGGCCACCCTGCACAACACCGCCATGCGCCTGGAGGTGGGCCGTCGCGAGCTGGTGAACGCCGCCGGTCGTCCGCTGCCGGCGTTCCTGGTGGAGTCGACCTTCGCGGGCGTGCGCACCCGCAGCTGGATCACCGACACCGGGGAGGTGGTCCGCGAGGAGAGCCCGATGGGCCTGCTGGTGGTCCGCGAGACGCCCGAGCGCGCGCAGGCGCTGGCGGTGCCGGGCTCGGTACAGTCCGACCTGCTCGAAGCCGCCGCCATCGTCCCCTCGCGAGCGACGCGGATCGACGATCCGACGACCGTCGCGCGGCTGCGCCTGCGGCTGCAGGGGCTGGAAGGTTTCGACCGCCAGGATCTCGACGGCGACGGCCAGCGGCTGAGCGGGGACGAGCTCACGGTCACGGACCCCCGCGACCTCGCCGACGGCCCGCAGCCGGGGGACCTCGACCGCTATCTGCGCGCCGAGCCTTTCCTCGAGAGCGACGCCCCGGAGATCGTGAGGGAGGCGGACAAGGCGAGCGCCGGGGCGAGGCTGCCCCGCGCCCGGGCCGAGCGCCTGGTCCGCTATGTCCACGCCCTGCTCGAGAAGAAGCCGACGGTCAGCCTGCCCTCGGCCCTCGAGGTGCTGAGGACGCGCGTCGGCGACTGCAACGAGCACACGACCCTCTACGTCGCCATGGCGCGGGCGCTGGGTCTGCCCGCCCGCATCGCGGTCGGCCTCGTCTACCTGCGGGGCGCCTTCTACTACCACGCCTGGCCCGAGGTCTGGGTGGAGGCCGCGCCGGGCCGCGGGCGGTGGGTGGCGGTCGACCCCACGCTCGACCAGTACCCCGCCGACGCGACGCACGTCCGGCTGGCGCGCGGCGGGCTGGAGCGGCAGGCCGCCATCCTGGGCCTGGTCGGCCGCGCCCGCCTCGACGTGCTCGCGGTGGACCAGCGGCCGGGGGCGAACCCGGTCCTGGTAGGCCGGCCGCCGTCCGATCTGCGGCCGCTGCAGCTCGACCTGCCGCGGCGGGAGCCCGGGACCTGCTGGTCGCAGCCCTCGAGGCGCGGCTGATGAGGGAGGCCCCTTGATCCGCGTGGAGAACCTCCTCAAGAGCTATGGCTCCTTCCGGGCGGTGGACGGCGTCTGCCTCGACGTCGGCAGAGGCGAGATCCACGGCTTCCTGGGGCCCAACGGGGCCGGCAAGACCACTACCATCCGCGTGATCGCGGGGCTGCTCAAGCCCGACGCCGGCCGGGTCACCATCGCCGGCCACGATCTGGCCGGCGATCCCCAGGCGGCCAAGCGCGCCCTCGGCTTCATCCCCGACCGCCCGTTCCTCTACGAGAAGCTCACGGCCGCCGAGTTCCTCCGCTTCCACGGCGGCCTCTACGGGCTGGAGGCCGCAGAGATCGAGCCGCGCGCCCGCGCCCTGCTGGAGGAGTTCGACCTCCTCGCCTGGCGCGACGAGCTGGTGGAGAGCTTTTCCCACGGCATGAAGCAGCGGCTGGTGATGTGCGCGGCGTTCCTGCACCGCCCCCGCGCGGTGCTGGTCGACGAGCCCATGGTCGGCCTCGACCCGCGGGGCATGCTGCTGATCAAGGACATCTTCCGCCGGATGAGCCGGGAGGGCGTCGCCATCCTCATGAGCACCCACACCCTGGAGGTGGCCGAGGAGATGTGCGACCGCATCAGCATCATCCTGCGCGGCCGCATCGTGGCCTGCGGCACCGTGGACGAGCTGCGGGCGCTAGCCGGGACCGAGGACGCTCCGCTCACCCCGGCGTTCCTGAAGCTCACCGGCGGCGCCGGCTTCCGCGAGAGCGAGGCGTGAAGCACGCCTTTCCCTGGCTCCTGCTGCCGACGCTGTGGGGGGCGCAGAACCGCGCCCGCCGCCGGCAGCGCGGCGACGGCCTGCGCGCGGCCCTCTTCGGTGGGATAGGCGCGCTCACCTCCGGCGCCATCTTCGCCGTCGTCTTCTGGCTGACCTGGCAGCTGCTCGACTACGAGGAGCTCGGCGACTACCTGGTCCGCCTCGGCCTGGGCTGGCTGTTCCTGACCTTCCTCTCCTTCGTCGCCTTCAGCGCCGTGGTCACCTCGCTCGCCACCTTCTTCCTCTCCGAGGACCTGCGCCTGCTGCTGGCGGCGCCGGTGCCCCGCGAGCGGCTCTTCCACTCGCGCTACCTGCGCACCGTCGTCCAGTCCTCCTGGATGGTGGTGGCCTTCGTGCTGCCGGTGCTGCTGGCGGTCGGGCTCGCCCGCTGTGCGCCCGCCGGCTATTACGTGACGGCGGCGGCCACGGTGGTGCCGTTCGTGCTCATCCCCTCGGCGGCGGGTGCCGTCGCCACGCTGCTCCTGGTGAGCGTCTTCCCCGCACGGCGCGCCCGCGACCTGCTGATGCTGATGGGCCTCGGCTTCGCCGTCGCCCTCGTGCTGCTCCTCCGCTTCATCCGCCCCGAGCGACTGCTGAGCGTGCAGTCGCTGCCCGACGTCACCGCCTTCTTCGCCACCCTGCAGTCGCCGCTGACGCCCTTCCTGCCCTCGTTCTGGGCCGGCGAGACCCTCTACGCGGGGCTGCGCGGCGGAGTCGACTGGCTGCACCTCGGCTGCCTGTGGACGACCGCCCTGGCCGCCACCGTGCTGGCCCGCGCGGCGTACGACCGCCACTACTTCGCCGCCTGGAGCAAAGCCCAGGAGGGACGCAAGGCCCGCTTCACCCGCCTGCTGCGGCTGGAACGGCTGCTCCTCCGCCTGCCGGCGGCTGGGCCCTCGCGCGCCCTCCTGGTCAAGGACCTGAAGGTGTTCCTGCGCGACACCAGCCAGTGGTCGCAGCTGCTGCTGCTGCTCGCTCTCGCCCTCGTCTACGTCTACAACTTCCGGGTGCTCGACCTGGAGCGCATCCCCTACATGAGCGTGGTGCTCAAGAACGCCTACGCCTTCGTCAACCTGGCCATGGCCGCCTTCGTCATGTCGGCCGTGGCCGTGCGCTTCGTGTTCCCCGCCGTCTCGGCGGAGGGCGCCGCTTTCTGGATCGTGCGCAGCGCGCCGGTGAGCGTGAGGCGGTTCCTGTGGTCGAAGTTCTGGACCGGCTTCCTCCCCATCCTCCTGCTCTCGGAGGCCCTCACCGTCGCCTCCAACCAGATGCTGGGGATCGCGCCCCTGCTGCGGGTGCTGGCGGCGGTGGCGATCGCCTTCATGACCCTGGCCCTGGTGGGTCTCGCCTGCGGCATGGGCGCGCGGCACCCCCGCTTCGCCGCGGAGAACCTGACGCAGGTGGCCGGCTCCTACGGCGGCGTCGCTTTCATGGTGCTGGCCGTCGCCTTCATCCTGGTGGTGGTGGCGCTGCTCGCCTGGCCTGCCTCGCTCTACCTCTGGCACCAGCAGACCGGCTTCCCCCTGGGACGAGGCCGGCAGGCGCTGATGCTGCTGTCCCTCCTCGCCGCCATCGTCCTCAGCGTGACCACCTTCCGCCGCTCGATGGCCGACGGCGTCCGCGCCCTGGAGCAGCTGGACTGAGGCCCGGTTCGGGACGGCGGCGGCTTCCTGCTACGATCGAGGACTGAGATGATCAAGCGGAACCCCACCCGTGCCGTGCGCGTGGGCACGGTCACCCTGGGCACCGGTCACCCGGTCGCGGTCCAGAGCATGTGCGCGACGCGCACGCAGGACGTTGACGCCACCGTCGGGCAGGCCGAGGCCATCCGCGCGGCCGGCGGCGCGCTGGTGCGCCTGGCCGTGGACAGCGCGAAGGACGTGGCCGCGCTCGCGGAGGTCCGGCGGCAGACGAAGGCCAACCTGGTGGTGGACCTCCAGGAGAGCTACCGGCTGGCCGCCCAGGTGGCGCCGCACGTCGACAAGGTCCGCTACAATCCCGGCCACCTCTGGCACCACGAACGCCAGAAGCCGGTGCGCGAAAAGGTCCGCTTCCTGGTGGACGTGGCCCGGGCCCACGACCTCGCCCTGCGCATAGGCGTCAACTGCGGCAGCGTCGATCCCGAGCTGAAGGCCCGCTTCCCCGGGGACGACGTGGCGGCGATGGTCGAGTCCGCGCTCGAGCACTGCCGGTACCTCGACGAGGCGGGTTTCGACCGCTACGTCGTCAGCCTCAAGGACTCGCACCCGCGCAAGGTCATCGAGGCGAACCGGCGCTTCGCGCAGGCGCGGCCGGACGTGCCGCTGCACCTGGGCGTCACGGAGGCCGGCATCCCGCCGGAGGGGATCGTCAAGACCCGGGTGGCCTTCGAGCAGTTGCTCTCGCGCGGGATCGGCGACACCCTGCGCGTCAGCCTCACCCTGCCGAACCCGCGCAAGCACGAGGAGGTCACCGTCGGCCTGCAGATCCTGAGCGACGTGGCCGCCGGCCGCTTCCGCTCGGTGCCGGTCTTCGACGACGACCGGCTCAACATCATCTCCTGCCCGTCCTGCTCGCGCGTCGAGAACGAGCGCTTCGTGGAGCTGGCGGAGAAGGTGAAGGAGATGACGGCCTACGCCGAGCGCCACGCCCTGACCATCGCCGTCATGGGCTGCCGGGTGAACGGCCCCGGCGAGACGGACGACGCCGACCTCGGCCTGTGGTGCGGTCCCACCCACGTCAACCTGAAGCGCAAGACCGAGTCCCTGGGCGCCTTCGGCTACGACGAGATCCTGCCGCGGCTGCGCCAGGAGCTGGACGCGCTGATCGCCGCCGCCCCCGGTGGCAGATCCTAGCGCGGCGGCTCCGGCCGGCGACCGCCCGCCTCCAGGTCGGCCTTCACCATCAGGCCCACCAGGTCGCGGAAGGTGACCCGCGGCTCCCAGCCCAGCTCCCGCCGCGCCTTCGAGGCGTCGCCCAGCAGCAGGTCCACCTCGGCCGGACGGAAGTACTTCTGGTCCAGCTTCACGTGCTCGCGCCAGTCGAGGCCGACGCAGGAGAAGGCCGCTTCGCAGAACTCGCGCACGGAGTGCGTCTCGCCGGTGGCGATCACGTAGTCGCCCGGCTGCTCCTGCTGCAGGATGCGCCACATGGCCTCGACGTAGTCCTTCGCGTAACCCCAGTCGCGCTTGGCCTCCAGGTTGCCGAGCCGCAGCTCGCGGGCCCGGCCCTGCTTGATGGCCGCGGCGCCCAGGGTGATCTTGCGGGTCACGAAGTTCTCGCCCCGCCGCGGCGACTCGTGGTTGAAGAGGATCCCGTTGGCGACGTACATCCCGTAGCTCTCGCGGTAGTTGACGGCCATCCAGTGCCCGTAGACCTTGGAGACCGCGTACGGCGAGCGCGGGTGGAAGGGCGTCCTCTCCGTCTGCGGCGTCTCCTGCACCAGGCCGTACATCTCCGAGCTGCCGGCCTGGTAGATCCTGGTCTTGAAGCCGAGGTCGCGCACGGCGTCGAGCACGCGCAGCACCCCGATGGCGGTGACGTCGGTGGTGTACTCCGGCATGTCGAAGGACACCCGGACGTGGCTCTGGGCGGCCAGGTTGTACAGCTCGTCCGGCTCCAGGGCCTCGAGCGCCCGCACCAGGGAGTTCTGGTCCACCAGGTCGCCGTAGTGCAGGACCAGCTGCTCGCGGACGTGGTCGATCCTCCAGGTGTTGAAGGAGCTGCTGCGGCGGACCAGGCCGTGGACGTCGTAGCCCTTCTCCAGCAGCAGCTCGGCGAGGTAGCTGCCGTCCTGGCCGGTGATGCCGGTGATCAGCGCCTTCTTCTTGGTGGCCAAGCTGCCCTCCGGGGCCGCTCGCGCGGCCGACGAAACGTCCGAGGTTACACCGCTCTTCGCGCCGCACAAAGCTTGACGCTGCGGCGGCCGCGGGGGCGATGCTATGATCCGCCGAGGGAGCGAGGCGCCGCTCCCCGGAGGTCAGGCCCAGCATGCGACGGGTCGGCGTGAGGCTCTTGCCGCTGCTGCTCGCGCTCGCCGCGACCTCGTGCTGGTACGACAAGAACCCGCCCACCTCGCCCTCGGCCGTCTCCGCCGGCCGCTACGCCAGCGTCAAGATCCTCTATCGGCAGCCGGCCAACTGCGCCAACGACTCCTCCCAGTGCATCAACCCGGTCTTCTTCCTGGGTAGCTGGATGAAGTCCGGCGAGGAGGTGATCCTCTCCGAGGTGCCTGGCTCGCTCACCTGGGCCGGCGTCGCCACCGGCGTGCCGGTCAACTGGCCGCCGACCGACGAGCCGCACCTCGTGCGGGTCTACGATCCGCACCTCGCCCACACCGAGACCGGCGGGGTGACCGCGGCGCGCCTCTACGTCGGCGGGCAGATCATCTACTACTACGACCAGCCCGGCACGCCGAAGGAGAGCGGCCTCATCTACATCGACGACAACGGCGTGGGCCACAACCCGTACTAGCGGCCCCGCACCTCCCGCAGCGCCGCCTCGAGCTCCCTGAGCCGCGCTTCCTCCGCCGAGCCCGCGTCGACGCCGGCGCGCCGGGCCTCTCCCAGCCGCGCCTCGGCCATCGCGTACTCGTGGCGGGCGAGGTAGTCGGCGGCTATCTGCAGGTGGATCTCCACCACCTTGCGCCGGGTGGCCTCGTCGTCGCCGCGCCACATGAGCGCCTGCGCGTACTGGGCGAGAGCCGCTTCCGGCTGCCCGCGAGGACCGGCGAGGAAGTCGCCGTAGCGGACGAGCAGGTTCGGGTCCTCGCGACGGCGGCGGAGCAGCTCCTGATAGGCCGAGTCGGCCTCGGCCAGCCGACCGGCGGCGGTGGCGAAGCGGATCAGGGCCTCGGCCGCCTCGGTGCCCGCCGGGTCGGCCTGCATCGCCGCACCGTAGCCGCGCAGGACCCTGTCCACCGTGGCTTCGGGCTCGCCGGGGCCGGTGGCGCCCGGCGCGGGCCGCGGCGCGTGAGCGGCGGCGAGCGCGTGCGGTGCCAGCAGCTCGGCGAGCGCGAGCTGCGCGCCGGCGTGGTCCGGCCTCGCCGCGATCACCCGCTGGAAGGCTTCGGCGGCCCGCAGCTCCTCGGGCTTGAACGGCACCGCCGCACCGGCCACCGCCATCGGCAGGGGCGCCGTGCGCGCCTTGCCGATCCAGGCACGGCCGAGCTGGAAGAGCGCCTCGGGGTCCGTCGCCCCCTCCAGCTGGGCGATCGCCTGGTCGTACGCGCCCGAGTCGACCACCTGCTGCGCCGTGCCGCCGGCCGCCTGGCTCGCCGCCGTACCGCCGCCGCGCCGGCACCCCGCCAGCACCGCCGCCGCCGACAGCAGCAGCGCGAGGGTGGGCCGCTGCCGGCTCACGGGGAGGCCGCAGCCGGTCCGGCAGCTCGCCGCAGCCTCTCGATCGCGCGGTTGGCTCGATCGGCGACCTTGCCGTTCGGGTCGTTGAGCAGGGGCGTCAGCTTGGGCACGGCGGCGGTGTCGCCGAGCTGGGCCAGCGCGTCGCACACGCCGCCGCGCACCTCGGCGTCGGGGTCGTTCAGGTAGGAGTAGATCTCGGGGGCGATGCCCTTGCCCAGCTCGAGCAGGTAGCCGCGGGCTCGGGCCGCCTCCATCCGGGAGCCGAGAGCCAGCACGATGCTGTCGAGGAAGGCGTGGTCCCCCAGCAGCACCAGCGCGAAGTTGTAGGCCAGCCGCACGTCGCCGTCCTTCTCCCGCTGGTAGTCCTTCTTGAAGCTCGGCAGCATCGAGACGTCGGCCACCCGGCCCATGCCCTCGATCGCCAGGCGCCGCCACTCGGGTTCGCTGGAGGAGAGCAGCTCCCGGAACAAGTCGCCCTGCGCGGGGTCGCCGATGCGGCTGAGCGCCGCCAGCACCCGGGTGCCCAGCTCCCGCCGACGGTTCTGCTCGAACATCTCGCGCAGCGCCGGGCCGGCGTCGCGCACGCGCAGCACGCCGATCGCCTGCATGGCGCGGTTGCGGACGGCCGTCGACTGGTCGGCCAGCAGCGGCACCAGCGCCTTGCCGTCGTCGGCGTTGCCCACCTTGCCGAGCGCGGTGGCGGCGGCGGCGCGCACGTCGGGCTCGGGGTCCTGCAGGGCGGCCACCAGGTCCTTGACCACGCTGCGCCCGTCGAGGATGCCGATGGCGTAGGCCGACTCCGAGCGGATGTGCTTCTGCTCGTCGCGCAGCGTGCCGGCCAGCCCGCGGAAGACGGCGGGATCGACGGGGGTGTACGGCGGCACCGAAGCGCGGTCGTACTCGTCGGAGAAGCCCTGCAGGAAGCGGTCGATGGGGCCTCCGCGCTCGCGCTCGGAGTAGATCTCCACCAGCGCCGAGATCGCCTGCTCGCGCACGCGCGGGTCGCCGTCCTGCAGCGACACCACCAGCGCCGGGGCGGCGGAGGTGTCACGCAGCAGGCGCAGCGCGTCCACCACCTCCAACCGCACGCGGTTGTCCGAGTCGCGGACGAGGGCGGACAGCGGCGCCACCGCCTCGCGCCTGCGGCTCTTGCCGAGCGCCGCCGCCGCCGCCTGCCGGGTCTTGGCCGTCGGGCTCTTCAGGTTCGCGACCTGGTCCTCGAACGACTCCTCGGCCGCCACCGAGGCCAGGGCGACGCCCGCGAGGAGCGCCGGAAGGAGCCACAGGACGCGTCTGTGGAACGCTCCGGAGGAGTTCTCTGCCATCACGCCCGGATCATAGCAGAGCCCTCCGCCGCGGCGGTCCGTTTTGGCTTCAGGCGGTGGCGTCCTCGACCGGATCGAGCACCTCGCGGAGGTAGCGGGCGGTGTGGCCCACCCCGCGGGCGACCAGCGCCTCGGGCGTGCCCTCGAACACCAGCCGCCCACCCGCGTCCCCTCCCTCCGGGCCCAGGTCGATCACCCAGTCCGCCTGCTTGATCACGTGCAGGTTGTGCTCGATGACCACCACGGTGGCGCCGCCGTCGAGCAGGCGCTGCAGCGCCTTCAGCAGCTCGTCGACGTCGCCCATGTGCAGGCCGGTGGTCGGCTCGTCGAGGACGTAGAGCACCCGGGGGCCGGGCCGGCGCAGCAGGTGGGCCGCCAGCTTGATGCGCTGCGCCTCGCCGCCGGAGAGCGTGCTCGAGGGCTGCCCCAGCCGCAGGTAGCCGAGGCCGATCTGGGCCAGGACCTTCAGCCGCCTGGTCACCCGGGCCTGTCCGCTGAAGAGATGCAGCGCCTCCTGAACCGTGAGGTCGAGCACCTGGTCGATGGAGCGGCCCCGCCACCGCACCTGCAGCACCGGGGGGCGGTAGCGGCGGCCCTCGCAGGCCTCGCAGACCAGCCAGGCGTCGGCCAGGAACTGCAGGTCGACGCGCACCCGCCCGTCGCCGGCGCAGCTCTCGCAGCGGCCGCCCGGCACGTTGAAGGAGAAGTCGGCCGAGGTGAGGCCGCGCCGCCGGGCCTCGGGCGTGGACGCGAACAGCTCGCGGATGGGGTCGAACGCCTTCATGTAGGTGACGGGGTTCGAGCGGGGGCTGCGGCCGAGCGGCGACTGGTCGACCACCTCCAGTTGCTCGATGTAGTCGGCCCCCTCCACCACCGCCCGGTGCTCGGCGGGCCGCCGCCGGCGGCGCAGCCGCTCGCAGAGCACCTCGTGGACGAAGGTCGACTTGCCCGAGCCCGAGACGCCGGTCACCACGGTGAAGGCGCCCAGGGGGACGCGGGCGCTGGCGACGTCCAGGTTGTGCAGGCGCGCGTCGCGGACGTGGAGGAAGAGGCCGTTGCCCCGCCGGCGCCGCGCGGGCACCGGGATGCGCAGATCGCCGCGCAGGTACTTGGCCGTCAGGCTGCGCGGGTCGTCGACCAGCGCGCGGGCGTCGCCCTGGTAGACGACCCGCCCCCCCTGGTCGCCGGCGCCGGGGCCGAGGTCGATCACGTGGTCGGCGGCGGAGACGATCGCCGGGTCGTGCTCCACCACCACCACGGTGTTCCCCTGGTCGCGCAGCGCCTTCATGATCCCGATCAGCCGGTCGGTGTCGCGCGGGTGCAGCCCGACCGAGGGCTCGTCCAGCACGAACAGCGTCCCCACCAGGCCCGTGCCCAGCGCCGCCGCCAGGGAGATGCGCTGCGACTCGCCGCCGGAGAGCGAGGCCGAGGGGCGGTCGAGGTTCAGGTAGTCCAGGCCGACGTCGGCCAGGAACGACAGCCGGCGGTCCAGCTCCCACAGCACGCGCTCCGCGATCCTCCTGGACTCCGGCGAAAGCTCCAGCCCGGCCAGGAATCGGCGCGCAGCGGCGACGGTCAGGGCCGAGACCTCTCGGATCGAGCGGCCGCCCACCCTCACCTGCAGCGCCTCCGGCCGCAGCCGGGCGCCGTGACAGTCCGGGCACTCCTGGTAGCCGCGGTAGCGGGCCAGGAACGCGCGGACCTGCACGCGGTACTTGCGGCCCTCCAGCCAGCGGAAGAACCCGAGCACGCCGGGGAAGCTCTCGTCGCCCTCGAGCACCAGCCGGCGGTGCAGCGGGTCCAGGAAGGACCAGGGGACGTCCAGCGGGATGCCGCGACGGCGCGCGAAGCGGCGCAGTTGCGCCAGCAGCCCCCGGTAGTGCGGCTTGTTCCAGGGCTCGATCGCGCCCTCGGCCAGGCTGCGCCGCGCGTCCGGGACCACCAGGTCGAGGTCCACCTCGATCAGGTTGCCGAAACCGTGGCAGCTCGGGCAGGCGCCGAAGGGATTGTTGAAGGAGAAGAGCCGCGGCTCCGGCTCGACGAAGGGACGACGGCAGGAGGGGCACTCGAAGTGCTCCGAGAAGGCCTGCCCGACGCCGTCCGGCAGGATCACCACCGCCCGGCCGCCGCCTTCCTTGAACGCGGCCTCCAGCGAGTCGGCCAGCCGCCCGCGCTGGCTCGGGCCGGCGATCACCCGGTCGACGAGCACGACCGGCCGGGCCGCGGGCGGCAGCTCCGCCACGGTCTCGACCTCGATCAGCTCACCGCCGATCACCAGCCGGCCGTACCCGCGCCTGGCCAGCGCCGCGAGCGTCTCCGCGGCGGGCGGACCGGGTATCTCGAAGCCGACAAGCAGGCGGGTTCCCTCCGGCTCGCTGGCCAGGCGCTCGGCCACGGACTGCGCGCTGTCGCGCCGCACCACCTGCCCGCAGTCGTCGCAGCGGGTGGTGCCGGCTCGTGCGAACAGGAGCCGCAGGTGGTCGTGGATCTCGGTGGCGGTGGCCACCGTCGAGCGCGGGCTGCGCGACAGCCCCCGCTGCTTGATGGCGATCGCGGGGCAGATCCCCTCCACCTCGTCCACCCGCGGCTTCTCCATCCGCTCCAGGAACTGGCGGGCGTAGGAGGACAGGCTCTCGACGTACCGCCGCTGGCCCTCGGCATACAGGGTGTCGAAGGCCAGGCTGCTCTTGCCGGAGCCCGAGACGCCGGTGACCACCACCAACCGGCCGAGCGGGATGGTGACGTCTATGCCCTTGAGGTTATGGACGCGGACCCCACGGAGGACGATGTCGCCAGGCATGGCAAACGAACATGCTAGCACGCGGGTGGGGTGCGACGGGTCGCCGGCGTGAAGGCCGCCGCCCGCCCGGCGGCGTGGCTACTGGTGGGTGCCGCGGCTCGGGCCGGCGGCGTCGGCCACCCGCCCGCTCCGCTGAGTGTCGGCCACGAAGCCCCTGGGGTCGCGCAGGAGCTGCTCGGCGCGCGGCACCAGCTCCAGCGCCTTCCTGATCTGCGGGTCCCAGGCCATGCTGGCGCGGCGCGCCTCCCCCTCGCCCCAGATCTGCCGCAGCAGCTCCTCGTCCAGGAGGCGGACGATCACGGTGCGGTTCTGCTGCAGCTCGGCGTCGGTGTGGCGGAGCTTGCGCGAGTCGAGGTAGGCGGCGAAGTCGGCGAGCATGGCGTCGTCCACCACGAAGTCGCGCTTGATCAGCTTCACCTTCGTGGTCCCGTTCTGCGAGCGGGTCCCGGTGCCGGCGATCGAGCCGCGGTTGGCGTCGGCGGCGTCGTAGCCGCGGGCGAAGCCGGTGAAGGCCTGGCGCCCGATCAGGTAGCTCACGAACTTGTTCGGAGTCTCCGGCTCCACGCAGACGTCCGGGGTGATGCCGTCGCCTCCGAACACCTTGCGCCCGGCGTCCGTCAGCTTGGGGTCGCTGTTGCCCACCTCGCAGGCCTTGCGATCGCGCGGCGAGTAGTAGTCCTCCAGGCCGGTCTTCGAGTAGTCGCGCTGGATCGACCGGCCGGAGGGCGTGTAGTAGCGCGCGGTGGTGAGGGCGAGGGCGTAGCCGCGCACGTTGCGCAGCGGCATGATCGTCTGCACCAGCCCCTTGCCGAAGGTGGTCTCCCCCACGATCAGCGCCCGGTCGTGGTCCTGCAGCGCCCCGGCCACGATCTCGCTGGCGCTGGCGCTGTGCCGCGAGGTCAGCACCACCAGGGGCACGCTCGACCAGGGACTCTCCTCCTCGGTGATGTAGTTTGACTCGTCGCGGCGGGTGCGCCCGCGGGTGAACACCACCAGCTGGCCCTTCTTGAGGAAGAGGTTGGAGACCGCGAAGGCCTGGTCCAGCAGCCCGCCCGGGTTGTCGCGGATGTCGAGGATGTAAGCGCTCGCCCCCTGCTTCTTCAGCTCGCGCAGGGCCTGCTCCAGCTCGCGCTCGCAGTCCGGGCCCTCGCCGGGCCGGCAGGCGGTGGTCTCGTTGAAGTCGGTCAGCCGGATGTAGCCGACCTTGGGAGCCGCCATGAACGAGTAGGGCACCGAGTGCAGCGGGATGGCGTCGCGGATCACCGTGAACTCGAGCGGCTGGTCGTAGCCCTGGCGGACGATGGTGATGCGCACGGGCGTGCCCTTGGGGCCGCGCAGGCGCTTCACCGCGTCGTCGATGCTCATGCCGCGAGCGTCCTCGCCCTCGATGCGGCTGATGATGTCGCCCGCCCGGATGCCGAGGCGGTGCGCCGGCGTGCCCTCGAACGGCGCCACCACCGTGATGTTGCCGTCCACGGACTGCACGGTGATACCGAGCCCGTAGTACTGGCCCTTCTGGCGCTCCTGCATGGTCTGGTAGTCCTTCTGCTCGAAGAAGTTCGAGTGAGGATCCAGCGTGCGGAGCATCTCCCGGATCGAGCCGGCCACCAGCCGGTCCGAGGGGACGTCCTCGACGTAGTCCCGCTGGACGGTGGCCATCATGGCCGTGTACAGCCGCAGCTGCTCGCTCAGACGGCCGCCCCCGGCCAGCACGCGACCGCCGACGAGCCCGCCGGCGAGCGTGGATCCGGCCACGAGACCGAGGCATAAGGCACCGATGCGCGAGAGCTTCATCTTGTCATCATAGCAGCCGAGACGACGGAGGGGGTGCGGTGCCGCACCCCCTCTCCCCCCTTCCAAGAAGCCGAACCAGCGCCAGCGAGGACTGGCGCCGGCTTCAGAAGCGCACGTGCAGGCCCAGGGTGGCGCTGGCGCCGCTGAGGTCGATGCGGTTGACCAGGCCCGGCGCGTTCGGGGAGAAGTCGTGGCCCATGTCCTTCTCGGCCCAGAGATAGCGGCCCTCGAGCACGATCGCGAAGTCGCGGTTGAGGTACCAGCGCACACCGCCCAGGGCGTGAAGACCGAAGGCGGTCCCGTCGTCGTGGAACGCGTCGGACTTGATCGCCAGCGTGGGGTCGTAGAAGTCGATGAAGTCCCCGACCTCCTCGTAGTGGTAGAAGACCGCGTCCACCCCGCCGCCGATGTAGGGCACCACGTGCACGCTCTTGTGGGTGGGCAGGAAGCGGATGGTCAGGCCGAGCGGGTACGACGAGAGGTGGAGGTGCTGCTGGATCTCGCTGCCGTCGGGACGGGTGTAGTCGCGGTAGGAGGTGTCGACCGAGTTGCCGTAGGCGTCGAAGCCGAGGCCGATCTCCACGTTCGGCGCCAGCACGGCGTTGAACTCGCCGCCGCCGTAGACGCCGATGAAGTCCTTCGCCTCGACGCCGCGCAGCGTGCCCGCGCCGATCGGCGTGTACAGCGAGTTGAGGTCCTGGAAGAGGCTCTCGTGGCCGCGCGGGAAGAAGGCTCCGAGACGAAGGTCGAACCCGCCCGCGCTGGCTCGGGTGGCACCAGCGACCAGGAGGGCCGGGAGGGTCAAGCTCAGGATCACTCGGCGCACGGTGGATCTCCTTTCGGCCCGAACCCGTTCGGGACCCGCTTCTTACCCTAGCAGGATGGATGCCACGGGGCGAGGACCGCAAGGCTATCAGAATCAGCCGTCTTAGCCCGCGGAGGGGACGCCTCTGTCCTCCGGCGAGTACAACGGACGGTGACCTGTCCTGGCGGCCCGGGAGCGTGTGACACGTCTGACGTCGTCGCCCGCAGGGGCTGATCCGCGTCGGCTACACTGCGGCGCCAGGGGCGGGTGTCCGTCTCGAAGGAAGGTCCGTGGTAGAGCGTTTGAGGTGGGCGCGCGGCCTGATCCCGATCGCCACCATCACCCAGACCGGCCCGACGCTTCAGCTGCAGCTCCCCTCCGTCAACGGCGCCTACTCCGGCGAGCTGAAGGAAGGCCGGCTGGTCGGCGACTGGACGCAGATGGGCGGCACGCTCCCGCTCACCTTCACGCGCGCGAAGCGGTAGCTCGGAGCGCACCGGTCGACGCAACGGACGGAATCTCGCACGGTTTGCGCGTTCGTCCTGTATATTCTCGAGCAGCCTCCTTCCTGTTCGTCGTTGCCAGCGCACAGAGGGCCGTGGTGTCTGAGAGGGTGACTCGATGATCCAGGGTCGCATCGCCGAGTCCGTTCTCGGCTCGTTCTACGCCATTCTGGCAGCGGCCGTATCCCTGCCCGGCCTCCCCGCTGGCTGGACCAGCCAGACGTACGCGGATTCCATCTTGATCCTGTCTCCAGGGAACCCGCCGCGGATCGCTCTGGCTCTGTTGCCGCCGGAGCAGGCGCAGGGTGACGCCAAGAACTGGTTCGGCACTCGATGCCTGGCGCTGGCGCAGCCGAACGGAGGCCGTGTACTGGGCGCGACAGAGGTCATGGCGCGAGACGGTCTCCTGCTTCGCGTGGTTCAGATCGAGAACGCGAACCACGTGAAGCTGCGCGACGTCTTCTATGGATATCCCGTGCCAGGTGGCCTCTCCATCGCCCTCCTGTCCCTACCGCCAACCGTCACCGATCGGGACCCGCTCCTGGAGACCGCCAACCAGTACGTCCAGCGACTCGCTGCGCAGAGGTTCGAAGTCGCCTCGTCCACCGTGCCCCACACGCCTGCCACGGCCGCTGAGAGCGGCCCTGTCCCGAACGCGCAGCCCGCCGGCGGCCCGGCGAAGTCCGATGAAACCATGCCGGTGCTGGAGTACTCCGATCCCCGGGACTTCTGGCGGGGCGGGGCGGGTGGCAAGAGATACGCGGAATACCAGGGGAGCAACATCAACTTCGTTCTCTGCGTCTACCCGTTCCGGGAGTTCAACGGGGACGCGCAGGCGGCATTCCGGCGGACGCTGCTCAGCGATCTCGTCGACGTCCTCTATCGAGAACAGGGAATTGCCGGCGCCCCTCGGTTCGGCGCAAACAGCATGCCCGGTGCCGACGCCGTGTTCGACGTCCACTTCCAGGATGGAGTGCAGAAGCAGCACCATCGCATACTGATCACGTCGGGCCACTGGGTGGCGCTCGTGGACATGATCGCGCCGACCGCCTTCGCGTGGCAGAAGGGGTTCCTTCCTGTCGCCGAGATGCTCAAGACCATGCACGTGGGGCGGACGGCCGCCCCGCCGTCGCTCGCCAACGGACCCGGCCCCAACGGAGCGAGACTGGCCGGCCTGTTCCAGGCGATGAAGAACAAGTTCACGGTGAACCTCGCCCTGGGCCCTGGCTATGGGAGCCCGAAGCTGGCGCTGCACTACTACCTCTTCTCCGCCGACGGCCGCGTGTATCGCCGCTACGATTTCCCGCCGGTCGGGAGCGCCGAGGCAGCACGGCACTTCGATTTCGACGCGGCGGAGCGCCAGGACCCAGGCAACGGCGGCCGCTTCGCGGTCCGCGGCAATGAGCTCTACATCCGGATGGGGGGCCCCAACGCCGACGAGATCACGACCACCATCACGGATCCCGACTCGCTCGAGCTCGACGGGGTGAGATACACGCGCAAGTGGTGATCGCCGCGACGCTGCGCGAGTTCGTAACTACCTGATGATGTTGGAGGCGGCGGGCAGGATCGAACTGCCGAATAGAGGTTTTGCAGTCGTCGCCTCGCCCCCCGACCATCCGGGGCCAAGTAACTTCCTCCAGACCAGTCAGTCACTTCCGCCCGGTCCACGAACGCCCGAGATGGCCTTGGTCTGCCTCGCGACGGACGGTCCGGGTCAAGCTCGGGTCAAGCAGCAGGCCGAGGGGCGAAACCCGTGAGACGCGACGGCGAGGGCGCGGACACCCCCGAGGTCGACCCCCCCGGCTCCGTCGCGCCGGAGAACGTCGCTACGTTGCCGGGGGGCATCGTGTGCGCCGTCTGCGGTGCCCCTCTGCGTCCGAAGCGTGGTCGCGGCGGGAAGCCCCGGCGGTTCTGCTCCGACCGCTGCCGGGTGCGCTCGTGGGACGCCAAGCACCCGCGACTGCGGGGAGGGCGACGTCGGCCCCGCAGGCTGTGGCGGGTCGTCGACCGCTCGGCGCTGCCAGCCGACTACGTCAGGATGGTCCCCGACACGCTCGCGATCGGGAAGGCGCTCGCCACTGGCTGCGAGGTCCCCGGCGTCGAGCGGCTGCGTTCGTGAGGAAGGAGAAAACGAAGGGACGAAAGGAACCTGACATGGTGAAGAAGACGAAGAACAACACGCACGACCAGATGGTGACGACGGCGCTAGCGCTGGCGCAGGAGATCCACGAGGTGCTGGCCGACCGCTTCGCCGAGCGGCCGATGAAGGACATGGTTCTCGCGCTTGTCGCGCTCACGGCGCTCGTCGCGCACCGCGCCGGCATGCCCGAAGATGCGCTGGCAGAGGGGGTGAAGACGTTCTACGCGCTCGGCCACCCCTCGCAGGGCCGAGCGCTTCGCCAAGGCGCGGCAGAGAAGATCATCGCAGACGCGAGCGACCCGGCCGTCGTCGCAGCGGAGAAAGCGGCGAAGCGGATGAGCGACAGCGCGACGAAGAGGGGAGCCTAACGGAACGCTCGCTCACGGCATCGAGCCCCGGTGTTGAGCGGCTGCGGTGACGGCCTATCACCCCACAAGGCGATGCGCGCCGACTTCGCGAAGCTGAGCGAGCCCCTCGGGGTCGCCGACTTCGACCATCCCGTCAACGAGGTACTCCCATGTCGGCGCAGCAGGGTCAAACGCACGCGACCGCCAGTAGTTCTCGATGTACTCCGGCCTTGGGTCATCCCAGTAAGCATCAAACCAATTGGTGTCGACACCTGTTATGCGGATGGCGCGAGGGACCGTCACGCGCAGTATGAAAACTTGATCCCCTAACATCCGTCGCACGTGAGCACGCCCCGCATCAGAGTCATCGGCGAGATACAAACTCGCGAGCCGCGAGGCGCCCTCGGGGAGCAGTCTCCGACGAGCCTCTTCAAACTCAAGTTCGATGTCCCCGAGACGCAGAATGCGGTCCAGTTTATCGGCTGGCAGCCATTGTGTTCCTTCCACGCCCATCCCGACCCGCCCACCGTGCCGCACCCACGCCGCGGCCCACACGTACCACGCCGCCCGCGGAGTAGATACGCCTTGTAGCACACCAGACGCACGCAGCGCGGCGATTGGGATGTTACGAATGGGCTGATGCACGGCTGCTAGACCCGGATCGGCCTGCGCCAAGAAGTCAGGCGACCAGAGTCGGCCGCTGAGTGCGAGATTCCAACACGCATGCCAATTCGTGAGATCGACACCGTGGACGAAGGATTCCGGATGCGGACTTGGCGCCATCTTCAGAGGCGTCGGCGTTAGGCGCGAGGTCACTTGACTGCTGCCTTGCACGAGCCGAAGTAGAGAGTTGTGCCGAAGCCAGAGGCTTCGACTTGCACGAAGTCGCCAGCGTGGACGCCGACGCTCGCCAACTCCACTGTGGCGATCTTGATGAAGTACGACCTGTCCGGCTGCGTGATGTCGACGAACGCGCCATTCTGCCACGCCCTAACTACGATCCCATCGCATCCAGCGGAGTCGCACTGGCGGATGGTTGGCAGCCCTCGACCGTTGGTGTCGAGAGCAGTGGCGGTCACCATCGAACTGACATCCGGAAGGAGCAGGTAGCGCGAGCGAATCGCGTCGACCTTGCAGTCCGACGAGTCACAGACGACCTTGCGCGTGTACGCGCACTTCACCTCGCTGACCGGCTGCGGTCTGGCCTGAGCCCGCAGCGGGCCGGCTAACAGAACAAGCCAGCCTACGACAACCACCGGCGGCAAGGTCCACAAGTGCGTTCGCATGTTCACCTCGCTCGATAGGTCGGAGGCGCGCCGTCTACCTCAACGCGTTTCCGCACTTCTGGCACTCGGTGTAGCCGTGCCAGTTCTCGAAGCCGCACTCGCACTTGACGTACTGCGAGGCCGGAGCCACAGCACCCACTCCTGCGCCCGCGCTCGCGCGTGCAGCCGTGCTGCTCACGACGCCGACACCGAGCTTCGACGGGACGGCGAGCAGGTACAGGTACACCAGCATCGGCGTGCAGACGATCGAGAGCGCCACGGCAGCGCCGGCCTGCCTGCCCTTCTCTGAGGCGACCAGACCGTTGAGCACGGCCCACGCGATGACGAAGTACGCGATCGAGAACCAGCCCATAGACTGCCCTCCGATCTGACTTCCGTTGGGCGGATTCTACGACTGCTAGCCGAGCTTCAAGTCAGCCGGGCAGCGAGCCACGCGAGTTCGAGGATCAGGCAACGTCGGGCGAGAGCTTGGCCGCGAGGGTTGGTGCCGCCGAAAGCTTCGTCAGCTTCATCCCCTTGTTGGGCGGCGCCGCGCCTACCCAACCCCCAAGACGACTTCGGTAATCTGCCACCCCTGCTGAGTCTGCGTGAACCGTCCGCTATGCACGACGCCACCGTCCAGTGTTAGCCACGCCCTGATAATGCTGGCAGACTCGCGCCGCATGTCTTGAATCGGCAGCTCTCCGGAGAGCGCCATGGCTGTCCAGCCGTGCTCTGCGCGAGGCCGTGGGCTACCGCGGATGTAGGCGACGAGCGTGAGAATCTCCCGGTCCAACAAATCACCGACGATCCTGATCGGTCTCTCGAGTGGCGTGCGCGGCGAAAGGCTCTCCGAGAAGGTGCCTGCGATGTCCGCGACCTGAGCGTATTCGGTTGGAGGCGCGGCTTCCTCCCACCGAACGCAAGCGGCCTCATCGGCAACCGGGGAGCACTTCAGATGAACAACTGGTCCGCGACGAAGTCCGGCTGTAGCAAGGGTAGGGGGGAGGAAGGCATCGACGTATCGCACCTCAGGCAGAGTCTGTGAATACCACCCCAGGATCGCCCACGGCACGCCGCGGTCGGCGAGATTCCGGGTGATGGCCGCAACATCCTCGGCAGGTAGCCGCATGCCAAGGCGTCCGAACTTGTAGATGTCCTGCGCCTGTGCGCCTCCTACTAAGGGGAAACAGCTGACCACAGCGATCGTCAAGTGGCGCATCACACCCCCACACGTCCGCCCAACACCGGGGATAAGCTGCGAGCGTCCAGTATGCTCAACGCTCGTCAGCTTCATCCCCTTGTTGGGCGGCCCCCTTCACCCGCTAACCGTCGTTGGTTCGCCTTTCGAGAGCCCTGACGAGCACTACGGTGGAGACGAAGAAGACAACGAGAAAGCCGGGTCCACCGAACTTGTTGTGTAGTCCGCTGTCGACGAGCCCGCCGGCCGCGGAGGCTGCGACGAATCCGGCAAAGGGAACGATAACTCGCTCCCAAGGTGCGGACCAGAACTGCAACACGCTGCTCGACGGTCCAGACAGCACGGCACCCGCCTCCGAGTAGACCCAGGTAAAGGACCCGACACCTTCGGTCACGCGGTGCTCAAGCCACAGCGCTGGCATGCAGGGAACCGTCCAGTTAGACCACACCCCTCTACCGGACAGCATGTACGCCACTAGTACCACGGACGCAGCGCCACGAGTCGACCACCCCCACCCGCTGGGCGACCACGATCGCGATGCCTGTTCAGCCGCCGTCAAGCTCTGCCAGCCTCGCGCGGATTATAGGTCCGCCCAACACCGGGGATAAGCTGCGAAGCGGTGCCCGCGTCCATCCCGGCCGGCGCGGGTATTCGGCGGCACCTCCGGCCGAGCGCCGCTTGCGGCGCGAGGGTTGGTGCCGCCGAAAGCTTCGTCAGCTT
>DATKME010000039.1:0-185716 GCA_035542035.1 Vicinamibacteria bacterium
GCATCCGGCAAAGGAACGACCATCCGCGCGCTGACGCAGCGGCTCGATCCACGCGGATTCAAGCTTTATCCCATCACCGCTCCACGCACGTATGAACAGCAGCGGCCGTGGCTGTGGCGCTTCTGGCTGAAGGTGCCCGACCGCGGCGAGATGGTCATCTTTGACCACAGCTGGTACGGACGCGTGCTGCAGGAGCGCGTCGAGCACGTCGTCCCGGAGAAGGCCGCCCAGCAGGCATTTCGTGACATCTTGGAATTCGAACGCATGCTGGCTGACGACGGCACCGTGATCCTGAAGTTCTTCCTGCACATCAGCAAGAAAGAGCAGCAGCGGCGTTTCGAAGCGATCGAATCGAAACCGCTGGAGGCGTGGCGCGTCACCAAGGAAGATTGGGCGCGGCACAAGAAGTACAACCAGTACCTTGCGGCAACGGAGGAGATGCTCGAGCTGACTGAGTCGGAATATGCTCCGTGGACGATTGTGCAGGCGACCTCGAAGTCCTACACGCGAAAGTGCGTCTTCGAGACCATAATCGGCGCGCTGGAAAAGAGCCTGGGACCGAAGGCGCCGCCTCGGGACGACGTCGCGGCTGATGTCTCGCGTGACGCCGAGCTGCGCAAAGCCATGGACAACCTGTCGCGAGGAGGCGCCTGATGCTGGAGACCATCGACCTCACGCGCACCCTCGATCGCGCCGGCTACGTCCGCGAGATCACGCGACGCCAGATTCAGCTGCGCGAACTGGGATACCAGGTCTATCTGCAGAAGCGGCCGGTCATCCTCGTCTTCGAAGGCTGGGACGCGGCAGGTAAAGGCGGGGTGATCAAGCGCATCACCGAGAAGCTCGACCCGCGCGGCTATGTCGTCTATCCCATCAGCGCGCCGCACGGCGAAGACAAGACGCGTCATTATTTATATCGTTTCTGGCGGCGGCTGCCGGAGCGCGGCCAGATTGCCATCTTTGACCGCTCCTGGTACGGCCGGGTGCTGGTCGAGCGCGTCGAGGGCTTCGCCCGCGAGGACGAGTGGAGCCGGGCCTACCTGGAGATCAACGACTTCGAGCACCAGCTGGTGGCGCACGGGACCGTGCTGGCCAAGTTCTGGCTGCACATCGACGCGAACGAGCAGCTCGGCCGGTTCAAGGAGCGGGAGAGCGTCGCCTGGAAGCGCCACAAGATCGGGCCGGAGGACTGGCGCAACCGGGAAAAGTGGCCGGCCTACGAGGCGGCGGTCGCCGACATGATCGCCCGCACCAGCACCTCCCAGGCGCCCTGGACGCTCGTCGGGGCGAACGACAAGCGCACGGCCCGGGTGCAGGTGGTGGAGGCGCTCTGCCGACGCCTTCAGGGGGCGCTCGGGAGCTGACGCCGCCGGCCGAGGGACGTCGGCCGCCGCCACGGCGCCGGGTGGTGGTAGTACGCTGGGTCGACGCCTCGGCTCGGCAGACAAGGAGGCGGGACTGAGCGGGTTCTCCGTGGTGGAGTGGACAGGCGCGGCGCTGGGCGCCGTGTACGTGTGGCTCGCCATCCGCGAGAGCCCCTGGTGCTGGCCCTTCGGCATCGCCAACGTCTCGCTGTTCCTGGTGGTGTTCGCCCACGCGCGGCTCTACGGCGCGGCGGCCCTGCAGGTCCTCTACGTCGCCCTGTCCGTCTACGGCTGGTACGAGTGGCTGCACGGCGGCCAGGCCCACGGCCGTCTCGAGGTCTCGCGCACGCCGCCGCGCTGGGCGCTGTCGCTGCTGGCGGCGGGGGCGATGGGGACGGTCGCCCTGGGGCTGGCGCTGAAGCTGCACACGAACGAGGCGCTGCCCTGGAGCGACGGGGCCGCCACCGCGTTCAGCCTGGTCGCCCAGCTCATGGCCACCCGCAAGTGGCTGGAGAACTGGCTGGTCTGGATCGCGGTCGACGCCATCTACGTGGCGATGAACCTCTCGCAGAGCCTCTACGCGGCCGCCGCGCTCTACGCCGTGTTCCTGGTCATGGCCGGCTTCGGGTTCCGCGCCTGGCGAGCGAAGGCCCGTGCGCGGGCCGAGGAGGCCCCGGCGGCATGAGGCCGGCGCGCGTCGTGCTGATCGGGCCCGAGTGCACGGGCAAGACGCGGCTGGCGCAGGACCTCGCCGCGCTCTACGCCGTGCCCTGGGCGCCCGAGCACGCGCGCGCCTACGTGGACGCGTGCAAGAGGCCGCTGGGCTTCGCCGACGTCGACGAGATCGGACGCGGCCAGATGGCCGGGGAGGACCAGGTCATGACGCAAGGCGCGTTGGAGGGCGCGCCCTTCGTCCTGCTCGACACCGACCTCGTCAGCACGATGGTCTACAGCCGGCACTACTACGACAACTGCCCCTACTGGATCGAGGCGGAGGCGGTCCGGCGCCTGGGCGACCTCTACCTCCTCCACAGCATCGACGTGGAGTGGCAGGCCGACGGGCCGCAGCGCGAGCAGCCCGAGCGGCGTGAGGAGCTGTTCGTGCGCTTCAGGCTGACCCTGCAGCTGCTCGAGGCCCGGGTGGCCGAGATCGCGGGCGACTGGGACGAGCGCCGGCGGCGCGCGGTGGCCGCGATCGTCGGCCTGACGGGTGTGGCCGCCAGATCGGGGCGCTGACCCGGGTGCGTCGGATGCGGTCCGGCGAGGCCGTCCAGAACCGGGACGACGTCCACCAGCGGGACCGCCCGCGGTGTCAGGCGGCCACCGCAATTGATTGATACTGGTAGATATACCGAGACGAAAGGAGCCGCCTTCAGCCCTGGTATTGGCGTTGCATCGGGGGAAGGGCGAGTGGGCGGTATCCCCTCCTTGGCTGGGAGGACACTTCAGTGAGACGGTTCATCTTCTCTTCATTGGCGGCGTTCATCCTGGTGGCGACCGCCCACTCCGCACCCGCCGCCGACGCCGGCGTCCGCGTCATCGTGAACCCCCAGGTGAAGGGGACGCAGGTGCCACGCGCGGTGCTCGCCTCCATCTTCCTCAAGGAGGCGAGCCGCTGGGGCGACGGCTCACCGGTGGTGCCGGTGGACCAGTCGGTCCGCTCGGAGGTGCGCCGCACGTTCTCGTCCCGCATCCTGGACAGGCCGCTGCTCGACGTGCAGGTCTACTGGCAACGCAAGATGACCACCGGTCTCGTCCCCCCGCCGGTGAAGACCTCCGACGACGAGGTGATCGCTTTCGTCTCCTCGACGCCGGGGGCGATCGGTTACGTGTCCGCAGAGGCGACCGTTCCCCCTTCCGTGAAGACGATCGTGGTGACGAACTAGACGCCCAGGACCCTCCTCCTCCTGTGGCCGGGCTCGTGGACGACGCAAGACGCACGAGGCCCGGCGCCGCTGCCGCGGTGCCGGGCCTTCGTTTCTGCGCCGGCCGGTCGGTCTAGTTGCTCGACGGAGCCGCGGGGGGCGCGCCCAGCGCCGCCTCCTTCTCCTGCAGGATCTTCTGCAGCCCGGCCAGCGGAGCGTCGTCGGGGAAGCGCGACTTGTACACGCCCTCCAGGCTCTGCTGCACCTTCTCCGTGATCGCCGGCGGCAGGCCCTTCACCTTCGCCAGCGCCACGAAGCGCGCGGCGGCGTCGATGTAGGCGTCGGCGTCGGCGTTCACCTTGTCGTGCGCCGCCTTCACCTCGGGCTTGGCGTCGGCGGCCGCGCGGTCGGCCTCGGGGATCGCGTTGTAGGCCTTGGCCGCGTCGGCGTAGGCCGCCTGCCGCATCGCCAGCACGGCGAGCAGGTTGCGGCCCGCGACCTGCGGGTCCTGCGGCGCCAGCGACGTCGACTTCTCGAAGAGCTCCAGCGCCCGGTCGGCGGCGCCGCCCTTCTGCTCGACCAGGGCCAGGATCTGCGTCAGCCAGGCCAGGGTGGCGTTCTTGTCGAAGCTGCTGACACCGGCCAGCCCCTTGCCGGCCTCGATCAGGGACGCGGCGCGCCTGGCGTAGTCGGCCGCCGCCGCGGCGTTCTGGAAGTTCGGCGGCGAGGCCAGGAGCTCGTTGCGGCGGATGTTGAAGGCGAGCGCGTAGAGGACGTTCAGGTTGTCGGGCTCGCCGGCCAGGATCTCGTTGCCGGTCGCGATCATGTCGCCCGTGCGCTTCTCCTTGATCGCGGAGTCGAGGACCTTCATCTGCGCGGTGGGCAGCCACTTCTTGATGGCGTCGGCATACTGCCCGGCCGGGTACTTGGCCAGGTAGTCCTTGGCCGCCTGCAGGGCCTTCGGGGTGTCGTTGGCCTGGCTCGCCTCGTACCAGGCGCGGTAGGCGGCTCCCTCGTCCTGCACGACCTCCTGGGCGAAGGCCCTCACGGCCGACGCCGGCGACAGCGCGGCCGCGGCGAACGCGAGGACCCCCGTAGCCGCCACGGCGAGTAGCCTGCGAATGGGCACCATCCAGCCTCCTGGTTCTAAGGATCTCGGGATCTAGGATGCGGCAGCGCGAAGCCCGAGTCTACCCGGGACGGGGTCCCCCGCCAACCGCACGTAGAATGGGGCCCGCCAGGAGGCGCCCTGATGGACCACCCGCGGCCCCTTCCGCCGGCCCAACTGCGCCGCCGCTGCGACCCGGCCGGACTCGATTTCGACACCACCGAGGCGCTGCCGGAGGTGCCCGGCATCATCGGCCAGGAGCGCGCCGAGGAGGCCGTCCGCTTCGCCATCGGCATCCGCCGCTACGGCTACAACCTGTACGCCCTGGGCACCGCCGGCATGGGCAAGCACGGCTTCGTGCGCGCGTTCCTGGAGCGCCGGGCCGCCGCCGAGCCGGCGCCGTTCGACTGGTGCTACGTGCGCGACTTCGAGGACCCGCGCCGGCCACGGGCGCTGCGGCTGCCCGCCGGGCGCGGCCCGCAGCTGCGGCAGGAGCTGCGCCAGCTGATGGAGGAGCTGCGCGCTGCCATCCCCGCCGCCTTCGAGGGCGACGACTACCGCACGCGCCGGGCGCTGGTCGAGCGCCAGTACACCGAGGCCAACGAGCGCTCGTTCGCCGCGATCGAGGAGCAGGCGCGGCTGCGCGGGCTCGCCATCCTGCGCAGCAGCCAGGGCATCGGCTTCGCGCCCCTGCAGAAGGACGGCGAGGTGATGGCGCCGGAGGACTTCCAGAAGCTGCCCGAGGCGGAGCAGGAGCGGCTGAAGGGCGAGATGGCCGGCATGCAACGGACCATGCAGGAGGCGATGGCGGCGCTGCCGCGCGCCGCCCGGCAGCAGCGGGAGGAGATGCGCCGGCTGGACCGGCTGGTGACCGCGGCGGCGACCGGCCACCTGGTCGACGAGGTGCGGGCGCACTGGGCCGACGTGCCGGCGGTGCTCGAGCACCTGGCCGACGTCGAGAAGGACGTCATCGACCACGCCGAGGACTTCCTGCCGGCGCCCGACGGCCAGAACGCCGCGGTGCAGGCGCTGCTGGCCGGCCGCGGGGCCGACCGGCGGCCGGGACGCCGCTACGAGGTGAACTGCCTGGTGACGCACGCCCCGACCGCCGGCGCGCCGGTCGTCTACGAGGACCACCCCACGCACTCCAACCTGGTGGGCCGGGTGGAGCACGTGTCCGAGCTCGGCAACCTGGTCACCGACCTCACGCTCATCCAGCCGGGGGCGCTGCACCGCGCGAACGGCGGCTACCTCATCGTGGACGCCCGCCGGCTGCTGCTGCAGCCCCTGGCCTGGGACGAGCTGAAGCGGGCGCTGCGCTCGAAGCTCGTCCGCATCGAGTCGGCGGGCCAGGCGCTGAACCTCAACCTGACCGCCACCCTGGAGCCGGAGCCGATCCCGCTGGAGGTGAAGGTGGCGCTGCTCGGCGAGCGGCACCTGTACTACCTGCTGGCCGCCGCCGACCCCGAGTTCGCGGAGCTGTTCAAGATCGCGGCCGACTTCGAGGAGGAGATCGACCGCACGCCTGAGGGCGAGCGGCTCTACGCGCGGCTGCTGGCGACCGTCGGCCGCAAGGAGGGGCTGCGCCCCCTCGACCGCGGCGCGGTGGCCCGCGCCGTCGAGCAGGCCTCGCGCCGGGCGAGCGACAACGCGAAGCTGCAGGTGCACGCCGAGTCGCTGGCCGACCTGCTGCGCGAGGCCGACCACCTCGCCGCCGAGGCGGGGGCGCGGGTGGTCGGGACCTCCCACGTGCAGGCGGCACTCGACGCGCAGGTGCGCCGGGCCGGCCGCGTGCGCGAGCGGATCCAGGAGGACATCCGGCAGGGGACCATCCTGATCGACACCCGCGGCCAGGCGGTCGGCCAGGTGAACGGCCTGTCGGTGCTGCAGCTCGGCGGCTACGCGTTCGGACGGCCCAGCCGGATCACCGCGCGGGTGCGCCTGGGCAACGGGAACGTGGTCGACATCGAGAAGGAGGTGGCCCTGGGCGGGCCGCTGCACTCGAAGGGTGTGCTGATCCTGGCCGGCTTCCTGGGCCAGCGCTTCGCCACCGAGCGGCCGCTGTCGCTGGCAGCCAGCCTGGTCTTCGAGCAGTCCTACTCGGGCGTGGACGGCGACAGCGCCTCCTGCGCGGAGCTGGTGGCGCTGGTGTCGGCGCTGGCCGAGGTCCCGGTGCGGCAGTCGTGCGCGATCACGGGCTCGGTCAACCAGCACGGGCAGGTGCAGCCGATCGGCGGCGTCAACGAGAAGGTCGAGGGCTTCTTCGACGTCTGCAGCGCGGGCGGCCTCACCGGCGAGCAGGGGGTGCTGATCCCCGCCGCCAACGTGCGCCACCTCATGCTCCGCGACGACGTGGTGCAGGCCGCCGAGCGCGGCGTCTTCCACGTGTGGCCGGTCTCGACGGTCGACGAGGCCGTCGAGCTGCTGACCGGCCTGCCCGCCGGTGAGCGCGGCGCGGACGGGCGCTTCCCCGAGGGCAGCGTCAACCGGCGCGTGGACGATCGGCTGACGCAGTTCGCCGAGAGGGCACGCAGCTTCGGCAAGGGCGCCGCTGCGGCCCCAGCCGAGGCGGCGAAGCCGGCCGAGGCGGCGAAGGAGCCGCCGCCCCAGGCGTGAGCTCGGTGCTAGCCGCCCAGCCGGGTCTCGATCCTCTGGACGACCCCCAACAGGGACCCCGTCTCCAGGCGGTCGAGGCCGGCCTCGATCGAATCGAAGCGGCCGTTCATCTGGAGCCGGAGCTCCTCGAGCCGTCGCCTGAGCACGCCGTCGATGTGGCTCGTCAGCCGGGTCTCGAGCTCGCCCAGAGCGTCCAGGATCGGATCGCTGGCCATGGTCTTCTCCCTCTCGCCGGCGCGGGAGAGGGCGCGGCTGGCTCCCAGTGTACGCGGCGCCGGTCCAGACCAGGACCGATGCCCGGGGCGGCGTCTTGACCGATCGGCCGACGGGGAGGGTCCTGGCCGCGTTCCTCCTGCTCACGCTCGTCTGGGGGACCACCTGGGCGGTCATCCGGGTCGGCCTGGCCGGCATCCCGCCCTTCACGGGCGTCGCCCTGCGCTTCGCCCTCGCGGGCGCGCTGCTGCTCGGCCTGGCCCTGCACCGGCGCATCGGCCTGGGCCGCAGCCGCCGCGAGCGCGCCCTGTGGGTGGTGAACGGCACGCTCTCCTTCTGCATCTCCTATTCCGTCGTCTACTGGTGCGAGCAGTACATCCCCTCCGGGCTGACCTCGGTGCTCTTCGCGACCAACCCGCTGATGGTGGCCGGGCTCGCCCACCTGGCGCTGCCGCGGGAGAGGCTCTCCCGGGGCGGGCTGGCCGGGCTGCTGCTCGGCCTCGCCGGTGTGGCGGTCATCTTCTCGGACGATCTGCGCCTGCTGGGGGGCGAGCAGGTGCGGACCGCGGCTGCGGTGATGCTGATCTCGCCGGCGGTCTCGGCCGCCTCCTCGGTGGCCATCAAGCGCTGGGGGGCCGGCATCCATCCGCTCTCGCTCTCTGCCGTGCCGATGCTCTTCTGCGCCGTGGTGATGGCGCCGATCGCCCTGGTGGTCGAGCGCCGGCTGCCCGTCGTCTTCGACGCGCGCTCGGTGGCGGCGCTCCTGTACCTCGCCGTCTTCGGTTCGGCGCTGACGTTCACCGTCTACTACTGGCTGCTGGCGCGCGTCTCCGCCACCCGCGCCTCGCTCATCTCCTACCTGATCCCGATCGTCGCCGTCGCCCTCGGCGCCGCGCTCTTCGCCGAGCCGCTGCGGCCGCGGCTGCTCCTCGGCTCGGCGCTGGTGCTGGCCGGAGTGGTGCTGGTCACGGCCTGGCGGCAGAGGAACTGAGAGGAGAGACGGCCGTCCTGGTGCCGGAGAAGAGGCCTCAGCGGGCGCCCCCGGGCCTCGTCGCCGGCCCCACGATCGACTGGTAGACGACCGCGCGGAAGACGCGCTGGAGGTCGGAGTCACCCGCCGGCAGCAGCTGCGTCATCAGCACGGCGACCAGCTTCTCCTTCGGGTCGACCCAGTAGGTCGTGTGGTAGGCGCCGCCCCAGCCGAAGGCGCCCACCGAGCCGTAGCGGCCGCTGCGGCCCACGTCCTCGGTCACCTCGAAGCCGAGGCCGAAGCCCAGGCCGGCGTTGGCCGGCGAGCTGTCGGCGAACAGGGTGCCCACCTGGTTGGCGGTCATCAGCTCGACGGTCTTGGGGCTCAGCAGGCGGACGCCGTCCAGCTCGCCGCCGTTCAGCAGCATCTGCAGGAAGCGCGCGTAGTCGGCGGCGGTCGAGAGCAGCCCCGCGCCTCCCGAAAAGGCGACGCGGGGGCCCTCGAGGTAGTGCCCCTGCCCGAACCTCGGGTCCGTCGCGCGCTCGATGGTGCCGTCGGGTTTCGCCGCGTACACCGCGGCCAGCCGGTCCTTCTGGGAGGGCGGCAGGTAGAACCGCGTGTCGACCAGACCCAGCGGGCCGGTGATGCGGGTCTTGAAGAACTCGGCCAGGTCCTGGCCCGAGGCCTTCTCCACCACCACTCCCAGGATGTCGGTGTTGTAGCCGTAGAGGTATCGCTCGCCCGGCTGCGCGTCCATCGGCAGCGCCGCCATGCGCTCGACCACGGCGCCCACCGGCTCCGTGCGGTCGGCGAAGTACCAGTCCTGGATGCCCGCCGCCTTCCACTGCGCCGCCGCCGGGCCATGGCCGTAGCTGATCCCGGCGGTGTGCGTCAGCAGGTCGCGGATGGTGATCTCGCGCCTGGCCGGCACGGCGCTGACCGGCGACCCATCCACGGCCCCGCTGGGCGGCGCCACGGCGACGGTCGTCTTCTTGAAGCCGGGGAGGAACCTGGAGACGGGGTCGGCCAGGCCGACCCTGCCTTCCTCGACCAGCATCATCACGGCCACGCTGGTGAAGGCCTTCGTCTGCGAGGCGACCCGGAAGATCGTGTCCTTCCGCATCGGCGTGCCTGCCTCCCGGTCGGCCTTGCCGTAGGCGGCCTGCTGGACCACGCGGCCGTTGCGCAGCACCATGGTCACCAGGCCGGCCACCCGGCCCTGGTCGACGTAGCGCTGCATGGCGACGTCGATGCGGTGCAGCCGCTCCGCGGAGAGGCCGAGCGACGCGGGCGTGCCGGCCGCCGCAGGGGCCACGGGCGCCTGGGCGCGCAGGGGGGCGGCGAGGGCCAGCGCGAGCGGGACGGCGAGGGCGAGGCGGCGGCGGGCAGCGGTCATGGTGTCCTCCGGGACCGCCGCGATCCTACACCTGCCGACACGCGGCAGGTTCTCTCCCCGACCGTCCCCCGGCGCAGCAGGAGACGGGTCCGGGGCCGCGACGGCGGCCTGGCGGTGCACGTTCGGTGGGCTCGCCGGGGGACGCCCCCGCTTCCGCTTGCTGACATCACATCGGGGGACGAACGTTGCCGTACTCGAAGCGCGTCGAGCGATGCTCCTTCGCCTTGTTGCCCCTGTTGTCCACGTCCTCTTCGACACGCAGCGGCAGTCCGGTGGCTCTGGACACCCACATCTTCCCGTCTTCTGTGACCTCTCCGTATTCGCGGTGCACGGAGTAGAGCATGGCGGCTTCACCGTTCACAGACTCGCTTCGAAGGAACTGGCAGGCCGACTTGCCGCGCTCCTCCTTCTCCTTCTCCTGCTCGAGGACGTCCTGCGAGGTCACGGGAAGGCGCATCCACCTTCCCCGCGCGCGAATGTACTTCTGTCCGTTGGCGAATATCGTCTCGCCCTCGGTTGCCTTGGCGCCGTTGGCGGCGGCGCTGGCCGTGTAACTGTGGCTCGGAGTTGTTGCGACCTTCTTCAAGGCATCGAAGACGGGTTGGCAAGAATCCGCCGCCCGTGCAGTCGGGCAGACCGCCAGAGCGGATGCCATCGCGGCCACGACAAGAAGGGTCGGGCTCTCACGCCTGTTCATCGAGTGATTCCTTTGGATAGGCACTCTGGGGGGTTCTCGAGGCCGAACACCTGAATCTAGCACCCGAGGGGAGACCGACGCTCTCGGCAGGGCGTCGACTACGCGGCCTGCACCGCCGCCGCGTCCCGCCCCGCCCAGAGCTGGGCGGCGAGAGCCGCCAGCAGCGGGAAGGCGATGACCACGTAGCGCGGCTCGGGACCGGGCATCAGCGTCATGAGGGCGGTCCGCAGCAGGAGGTACGCCACCACGATGGCCCCGCCCGTCCGCCAGCGGACGCGCGGCAGCGCGAGCAACGCCAGCACGATGTAGAGGAGGTTGGCGCTGAAGAGCAGCACGGTGGCGGCGAAGTCGTAGGGGTCGTCCGCCCAGGCCTGGCGGACGGGGGTGAGGACGCCGGAGTAGGGCAGGAGCTCCAGCCGCGGCGAGATCCACAGGGCCGCCACCCGCGCCAGGGGAACCCAGAGAAACGTGCGCAGCGGGTGGCGGGCGGTGCGCTCGCGGGCCAGCTCGGCGAACGCCGCGTCCATCCGCGGCGTCAGCGTGAAATCCCGGTTGTGCTCTTCGAAGAGGCGCGCGACCCGCTCCCTCTCCTGGGGGCTGTCGTAGGCGATCCTCGGCAGCTTGTCGATCTCCAGCGGCTCGTCCTCGACGCGGAAGGAGAAGAGGTAGATCTCCCGGTTGGTGGTGAGCCAGGTCTGCGTCCACTGGTTGAAGCCGAGCGGCGCCATCTCGCCGGGGAGGTTGGCCGCCGGCGGCGGCAGGAGCTCCGCCCGGTGGAGGACCAGCGCGTTGCGGAGGGCCCACGGTCCCAGGGCGGCGACGAGACCGACGCCGAGCGCCAGGCCGACGCGCGCCAGCCGCCCCCAGTCCCGCGGCCGCCACCACAGCCCCAGCAGGACCAGGCCCCCCGCCGTCAGCACCAGCGGCGTCTCGGGCCGGAAGTAGCAGCCGATGCCCGCGGCGGCGCCGGCCGCGGCCAGCACCGCGAGGGCGCCCGGGTCCCGGAAGGAGCGCCCGTCGCCGCGCTGCACACCCAGGAGCAGCAGGGCGGTCGCGGCCGTGTTCCAGAAGGCCCCCGGGGTCTCGGCCAGGATGGCGGCGGCGTAGTTGGCCGTGAAGGGGCACAGCACGGCCAGCCAGAGCCCCGCCAGGAACACCCGCCTCCGCCAGGCCGCGGACGCCAGCATGGCCGCGATCGCCGCCGCGATCGGGCAGGTGGCGGTGTCGGTCACGGCCTGCACCACCCGGACCGGCTGGAACCCGGGGCCGAACAGCACGTGGCAGGCTGCCAGCAGGGACGGGTAGCCCGGCATGCGGACGTTCACCGGCAGCAGACGGCCCTCGTACTCGAGGGCGAACGCATGGTGCGCGGCCAGGCTCTTCGCCAGGTTTTCGTAGAGCGGGGTGTCGCCGGCCTCGTAGGGGTAGGCGGCCACCACCCAGAGCCGGAACGCCAGGCCGACGGCCAGGGCGAGGGCGACGTGCAGGGAGGTTCTCGCCGGACGCATTGACAGTGTCATTCCGGTCCCGTAGCTTGTTCCAGCACCGTGGGCTCGCACAAGCCGGTCTTTTTCGACGAGAAGCGCAAGCGGTGGCGCCGCACCCGCCGCGTGGGCGAGGCTGCCAGCGCCCTGCTCACCCTCGTGCTGGTGGTGTTCCTCCTCAACGTCTCGCGACGGCCGGACCTGCCGCGGCTGATGGTCCCCGACTCGCGGCCCATCCTGCACGCCGTCCGCCCCCGCACGCCGCTTCTCCACCCCCATCGCGGCCGGCTGCACCGCGTGCTGCCGCGGCAGACGGCGAACGGACCGCAGGACCCGCTGCGGGCCGCCTTCTACGTGAGCTGGGACCCCGCCAGCTTCGCCGCCCTGCGGCTGCACCACGCCGAGCTCGACCTGGTCATCCCCGAGAGCCTGCACATGATCTCGCCCGACGGGCGGGTGGACGCGGAGAGCGACCCCAAGCTCGACGAGTGGCTGCGCACCGCCAGCGACCTGCAGGTGATGCCGCTGGTCAACAACAGCGACGGCACCCGCTGGTACATCGACGAGCTCGGCCTCATGCTGGCCAACCCCAAGGCCCGCGCCGAGGGGGTGGCGCAGCTGGTCGCGCACGTGGCCGGCGCCCGGCGGCCGGGGCTGGTGCTCGACTTCGAGGAGGTGCCGCCGGAGCGCCAGCGCGACTTCACGGCCTTCGTCCGCGAGCTGGCGGGCGCGCTGCACCGCTCCGGGGCGCAGCTGATGGTGTCGCTGCCGGCGGCCGACCCCGGCTACGAGTACAAGGCGATCGGACGCGAGGCCGACGCCGTGATGCTGATGAACTACGACCAGCACTGGCTCACCTCCCCGCCCGGCCCGATCGCGGCGCAGGACTGGTTCGTGCGCAACGTGGAGACGACGCTCCAGTCGGTTCCCCGGGAGAAGCTGGTGATGGCGGTGGCCGGCTACGCCTACGACTGGACGCTGCCCAAGCCGCACGAGCAGGCGGAGACCCGCGCCCAGGCGATGAGCTTCCAGGAGGCGCTGGTCACCGCGCTCGAGTCCGAGGCGACGGTCGAGCTGGACCCCGACAGCCTCAACCCCCACTTCGACTACGGCGACGAGAACGGACGCACCCACCAGGTCTGGCTGACCGACGCGGTCACCGCCTACAACGAGCTGCGCGCCTGCGACGACGCCGGGATCCGCGGCGCCGTGCTGTGGCGGCTCGGCTCGGAGGACCCGTCGCTGTGGACCTTCTGGGGACAGAACCGGGCCGGCTCGGTGGGTGGGGACCGGCTGGCGGAGGTGCCGCCCGGCTACGACCTGGTGCTGGAGGGCGACGGAGACATCTGGCGGATCCTCTCGACACCCCAGCCGGGCCGGCGCGAGCTGCGCGCCGACCCCTCGACCGGGCTGATCCTCTCGGAGGCGTACACCCGCCTGCCGCGCACCTGGCAGATCGAGCAGATCGGGGCTCGGGCCGGCGAGGTCGTGCTGAGCTTCGACGACGGCCCCGACCCGCACTTCACCCCGGGCATCCTCGATGTGCTCAAGTCGCGCAACGCCCCCGCCGCCTTCTTCGTCACCGGCATCGCTGCCAACGGCAACCCCGGCATCCTGCGGCGCGAGTACCGCGAGGGGCACGAGATCGGCAACCACTCCTACACCCACCCCCACTTCGACCACATCAGCCAGGCGCAGCTGCAACTGGAGCTGAACCTGACGGCGCGCCTGTTCGAGTCGCTGATCGGCGCACGCACCCTGCTCTTCCGCCCGCCCTACGGCATCGACCACCAGCCCGAGGCGCCGGAGGAGGTGGCGCTCCTGCCGGTGCCCCAGTCCATGGGCTACCTGATCGTCGGCTCGCGCATCGACCCCCACGACTGGGGCGAGCCGGGCGGCGGCCCGCCGCCGCGGCCGGAGGAGCTGGTGCGCCGGGTGCTGTCGGCCGCGCGGGCCGGCACCGGCAACATCGTGCTGATGCACGACGGCGGCGGCGACCGCAGCGGCACCCTGGCCGCGCTGCCGGCCATCATCGACGGCCTGCGGGCGGAGGGCTTCAAGCTCGTCTCCGTCTCGGAGCTGCTGGGGCAGCCGCGCGCGGCCACCATGCCGCCGCTCACCCCGGGCGAGCGCTGGACGGCGCGGGTGGACCGGCTGGTCTTCGACCTCTACTACTGGGCGCGCCTGGGCGTCGCCTGGATCTTCGTCGCCGGCATCGGCCTGGTCAGCGCGCGCGCCCTGCTGATCGGCCTGCTGGCGCTGGTGGAGAAGGCGCTGCGCCGACACCCGCCGCACAGCGACGCCCGGCCGCTGGTGAGCGTGCTGGTGCCGGCGCACAACGAGGAGGCGGCCATCGCCGACACCGTGCGCTCGGCATTGGCCAGCGACTACCCGTCGCTGCAGCTGATCGTGGTGGACGACGGCTCCGCCGACGCCACCAGCGAGCGCGCGCTGGCGGCGGCGGCCGGTGACCCGCGGCTGCAGCTGATCCGCCAGCCGAACCGCGGCAAGGCGGCCGCGCTCAACCGGGCGCTGGCGGAGGCGAGCGGCGAGATCGTGGTCACCATCGACGCCGACACCGCCGTCGAGCCCGCGGCGATCGGGCTGCTGGTGCGCCACTTCGCCGACCGGGGCGTCGGCGCGGTGGCCGGCAACGTCAAGGTCGGCAACCGCGACCGCTGGATCACCCGCTGGCAGGCGCTCGAGTACGTCACCAGCCAGAACCTGGAGAAGCGGGCCTTCGACCTGCTCAACTGCATCACCGTGGTGCCCGGCGCGCTGGGCGCCTGGCGGGCGGCGATCCTGCGCGAGGTCGGCGGCCTCACGCCCGACACCGTGGCCGAGGACGCGGACCTCACCATCGCGGTGCGCCGCCGCGGCTGGCGGATCCGCTACGAGGAGCGGGCGATCGGCTGGACGCAGGCGCCCGAGGACGTGAAGGGGCTCATCGTCCAGCGCTTCCGCTGGACCTACGGCACGCTGCAGGCGGTCTCCAAGCACCGCAACACCCTGCTGCGCCCGCGCTACGGCTCGCTCGGGTTCGTGGCGCTGCCGAACGTGCTGCTGTTCCAGATCCTGCTGCCGGTGTTCTCGCCGGTGATCGACCTGCTGTTCCTGGGCTCGCTGCTGCTGTTCGCCCTGTCGCATCTGCACATCGCCCGCATCCCCGAGCTGTGGACGGCCGACGACCTGCTGCGGGCCACGGTGTTCCTGGTGGCGTTCATGCTGATCGACTTCCTCACCGGCGTGCTCGCCTTCGCGCTCGAGCGCGACGAGGAGTGGTCGCTGCTCGCCTCCTTCCTGTTCCAGCGCTTCTACTACCGGCAGCTGATGTACGTGGTGCTGGTCCGCTCGCTGCTCGCCGCGCTGCAGGGCCACGCCGTCGGCTGGCGCGGACCGCTGCGCGGCGCCCCCGTGCACGCCTGAGCGCGCCCGCCCCGCGCCCTGGCGCGGAGCTCTAGGGGCCGACCTTCTTCTCGTCCAGCTTGAAGGCGACGGTGACGGTCAGGTGCGCTTCCACAGGCCGGCCAGCGACGGCGATCGGCTCGAACTGCCACTGCCTCACCGCGTCGAGCGCGGCCCGGGCCAGCCTGGGATCGCCCTGCGGACCCCTGCCGGCACCCTTGGCTGGCCCGACCACCTTCGCCTCCGGGGTCGGTGCGGACTCGACCAGCTTCGTGTCGCGGACGGCCCCGTCGGGCCCGATCACGACGTCGATGACGAAGAGACCCTGCACCCCGTCCTTCTTCGCCTCCTCCGGGTACACGGGCTTGACGTCCTTCACCTTCCGCGGAGCGGCGCCGTGCGCGACGTCCTCGATGCTGATCGTGGCGGTCGTGGCGGCGGGCTTCGCCGCCTGCAGCGGCACCCCCGACACGACCCAGGCGGCGGAGAGCACGATGGCGGCGGCCGTGAGGCCGAGGTGGACCGCCCTGCGCGAGCGAGACATGGAGACCTCCTTCAAGGGACGTCGTCACGACGTTCTCGGGGGCTTGGACACCGGAGGGGGTCGGCCGGTTCCACCGGAGGGTTTGACTCGACGCCGCCGCCATCCTAGCGTCCGAGGGAGGTCGCTCCGCCCAGGAGGAGTCGATGGAACCGTCGGTTGCCTTCGATCCGCCCGCCCGACTTCTGCTCGGCCCCGGGCCGAGCCCGGTGCACCCGCGGGTCACCCGAGCCCTCGCTGCGCCCGCGCTCGGCCACCTCGACCCCGCGCTGCTGCGGATGCTGGACGAGATCCGCGTCCTGCTGCGGCGGGTGTTCCGCACCAAGAACGAGCGCACGCTGGCCGTTTCCGGCACGGGGATGGCGGGGATGGAGGCCGTGCTCGGCAACCTGCTGGAGCCGGGCGACTCGCTCACCACCGTCCGCGTCCCCGGCGGCGTGGACGAAGCCGCGGTGCGGGCGCGCCTGCTCGAGGCCTATGGCATCGAGATCGGCTCCGGCCTCGGCCCGCCGCAGCTGGCGAACGTGGAGCTGCTGCTGGCCGCCCTGCGCGACTGCCTCGGCTCCCCGCAGTCGTGACGCGAGCCCCGGCTGCGTGGCCTCGGGCCGCGGCCCGTTCGGCGGCGTGCCGCCCATGCCCAGGTGTAGGCTTGCCGGCGTCCGCGCGCTGCGAGGAGCTCCCATGCGCCCGCTGAAGACGGTCCTCAGGGTCGTGGCCGCGCTGGTGCTGGTCGCCGTGGCGGCGGCCGTGTTCCTGCTGTGGTGGACCTACCCCAAGCGGACGGTGAGCGGGCCGTTCGTCCGGCCGGCGGGCCCCGGCGTCTTCAGGTTCACGGACGTCCCGAAGGGCCGCGCGCTCGATCCCGACGAGGTGGACGGCTACGCCCGGCGCCTCATGGCCGGGATGACGCCGGAGCAGAAGGTGCTGCAGATGTCCGGCGACACCTCCGCCTGGGACCTCCTGCGCCTGGTCACTGTCGACAGGGGCAAGTACAACGACCGCCCGATCACCGCCGGCGCGGACGAGCGCCTGGGGATCCCGCCGATCGGCTTCTCGGACGGACCGCGCGGCGTGGCCCTGAACCACTCCACCTGCTTCCCGGTGGCGGTGGCGCGCGCCGCCAGCTGGGACCGCGGGCTGCAGCGGCGCGTGGGCGACGCCGTCGGCCGCGAGATCCGCGCCCAGGGCGGCAACCTCTGGGGCGGCCTCTGCGTCAACCTGCTCCGCCACCCCTCCTGGGGTCGCGCCCAGGAGACCCTGGGCGAGGACCCGTACCTGGTCGGCGAGATGGCGCTGCCGGAGATGGAGGCGGTGCAGGCCCACAACGTGATGGGCTGCGCCAAGCACTTCGCCCTCAACTCGATCGAGCAGACGCGGACGAAGGTGGACGTGCGCGTGGACGAGCGCACGCTGCGCGAGGTCTACCTGCCCCACTTCCGGCGGCTGGCCGAGGCCGACGTGGCGGCCTTCATGAGCGCGTACAACCAGGTGAACGGGGACTACTGCGGGGAGAGCCGGCACCTGCTGCGCGACATCCTCAAGCAGGAGTGGGGCTACCGCGGCTTCGTGATGTCGGACTTCTTCGCCGGCGTCCACGACGGCCGCAAGGCCGCTCTCGCCGGCCTCGACCTGGAGATGCCGTGGACGAACGCATACGGCGCCCGGCTGCTGGCGGCGGTGCGACGCGGCGAGGTCCCGGCCGCCGTCGTCGACGAGGCCGTGCTCCGCCTGCTGCGGCGGAAGGTCGACTACGCCACCCGCCCCGACCCGATGGCCTACCCGCCACGGCTCGTGCGCGCGCCCGAGCACGTGGCGCTGGCGCGCGAGGCCGCCGAGCGGTCGGCGGTGCTGCTGAAGAACGACGGCCTGCTGCCGCTGGACGCCGCCGCCCTCGCCCGGGTGGCTGTCTTCGGCCGCCTGGCGGGCGCCCCCAACCTCGGCGACTACGGCAGCAGCCGCGTGTACCCGCCGGCCAGCGTCACCGTCGTCCAGGGCCTGGCCGATCTCCTCGGCCCGGGACGCGTCGCGTTCGACTCGGCAGCCGCGGGCGTGCGGGCGACGGCCGTCGCCCGCGCCGCGGATGTCGCGATCGTGGTGGCGGGTTTCGACCACTCCGACGAGGGGGAGTACATCCCGGAGAACCCGGACAAGGGCGCGCAGGGCGGCGACCGGGTGGACCTGGCGCTGAGGCCCGCCGACCGCGCGCTGATCGAGGCGGTCGCCGACGGCAACCCCAAGACGATCGTGCTGCTGATCGGCGGCTCGGCGATCACGGTCGAGGAGTGGCAGGAGCGGGCGCCTGCCATCGTGATGGCGTTCTACCCGGGTGAGCAGGGTGGGGCGGCGCTGGCGCGGCTGCTCTTCGGCGCGGAGAACTTCTCGGCCAAGCTGCCCTTCACGGTGCCGAGGGACGCCTCGCAGCTGCCGCCTTTCGACAACCGCTCGCTCCACGTCGAGTACGGCTACTACCACGGCTATACGCTGCTGGAGAAGAAGGGGCAGGAGCCGCGCTACCCGTTCGGGCACGGCCTCAGCTACACGCGCTACGCCTACGCCAACCTGGCGGTGTCGCCGGCGCGGGTGCGGGAGGAGGGGACGGCGACGGCGTCGGTGGACGTCACCAACACCGGCGGGCGCGCGGGCGAGGAGGTCGTCGAGCTCTACGCGGGGTTCCCGAACGCGAAGGTGGACCGGCCGGTGAAGCTGCTGCGCGGCTTCGAGCGGGTGGCGCTCGCCCCCGGCGAGACGAGGCGGGTGTCGATCGACCTGCGGGCGCGCGACCTCGCCTGGTACGACGCGGCCACTGCCGCCTGGGCGGTCGAGCACGTGCCGTACACGGTGATGGTCGGCGGCTCGTCGCGGGCGGCGGACCTCCTGGCCACGAGGCTCGACGTCGTCGATTGACTAGAAGCCGTGCGTGTGCAGCCGGTGGAGCACCGGCGCCAGCGCGACGCCGGAGACGATCGCCGCCGCCGCGACCGGGAGCAGCGCCGGGAACTGCAGCAGCAGGACCGCCCCGAGGCCGGCGGCGAAGATGCCGCCGCCCACGCCTTCGGCCGGGATGCGGTCGATCCGGATACCCGTGTGCGGAAAGCTCATGACCCACCTCGCTCCCGAACGTCCAGCGCGCTGTACGCGCCGGTTGGCTCGAATCTTCTGTTCTGAGGAGAGGTACGCGGCCGGTCCCTGGCGGGTTCCGGCAATCCACGACATGTCACACGTGCAGCGTCGCCATGGCGGTGAGGTGACGGCTGCGCACTCCCGGGGGCTCGCCGCGACCACACCGCGAGAGGCCCGCCCGCTCCTACCGGTTCCTCTCGGGCGGCGCCTCCACGATCGGCCGGGTGGCCTCGACGCGCGGGCGCGGCTTCGCCGCCGCGGGCCGGCGCGCAGGCGTGGCGGCGAGGCTCGCGGCGAGCGCGTCGCGCAGGGCGGCGGCCGCGACCAGGTCCGGGTCATCGCCGAGCGCTCGGGCGAGCGCGGCCCGCGCCTCGCCGGCGCGGCCCAGGCCCAGCAGACCGAGCGCCTGCTGGTACTCGGCCTCGGCCCGGGCCTCCAGCGCCGCCATCCGGTTCTCCAGAGGCCGCGAGGCGTCGACGGCGGCCGGACGAGTGCCTGCGAGTCGCCGGAAGCGCGCCCTCGCCTCGGCAGCCCGGCCCAGCTTCTCGAGCGAGCGGCCGATCCAGTAGTGGGCCTCGAGCAGCGGCGCCGGCGCGGCGGCGGACTCGCCGAAGGCGGCCTGCGCCTCCTGCCGCCGGCCGAGCGCCTCCAAGGCCAGGCCGACGTGGTGCCGCGCGGCGGCGAGCTGGCTGCCGACCGCCTGGCCGACCTCGATGTTCGCCGGCACGCTGAGGGCCGCCTGGAACTCCTCGAGTGCCGCGGCCGCCTGGCCGGAGGCCAGCTGCTGCCGTCCCCGCGCGAGCCGGGCCTGCAGGTAGACCTCCGAGACGCCGCGCTCGCCCTCCCACACGTGGAAGCGGGTCCCGGCGAGCGTCCGCAGGGCGTCGTCGGGACGGCCGAGCAGCAGCTGCACGCGCGCCAGGCGTGAGGCCGTGATCTCGCGGCTGGCCACGGTCGCCGGGCTCTCGGTGAGCCGGGCGAGGCGGGTGGCGAGGGGGGCGCGCGTCCAGCCGAGGTACTGGTCCAGCTCGTAGTACAGCCTCGGCTCCCGCTTCTCGATGGCGACCGCCTTCTCCTGGCTGGCGACCGCGGCGGCCAGGTCGCCCCTGGCCCGCGCGTAGGCGAAGGCGAGGTTGCGGTGCACGCGCGCGAAGCCCGGGTCGAGCGCGCGCGCCTTCTCCCAGGCCAGGGTCGCCGCCTCCGGCTGGTGGTCGTAGAGGACGTTGCCCAGGTAGTCGGGCGCGCGGGCGTCGCCGGGGTCGGCGGCAATGGCGGCCTGCAGCACGGGCACGCTCTCCAGGCGGAACGGGAAGCAATAGTCCGGCGGGAGCGCGCGGGCGGCCGCGTAGAGCCGGTCGGCGGTCGCGGCGTCGCCGCTGCGGCCGTAAAGCCAGCCGAGCGTGTAGGCGACGAGCGGGTCGACGCGGCCGTTCGCCTTCGACAGCCGGGCCTGCAGGACGGCGATCGCGTCCGGGTCGAGGCCGGCGCGCGCGTAGTCGTGGGCCGCCTCCAGCGCGTAGGCGTCCTCGTCGAGCGAGCGCAGCGCGGCCGCCTCCAGGCTGTCGACCGCAGAGGGCTCGACCCTGGCGCCCGCCCTGCGCGCCAGCTCGCGCTCGCGGGCCGCCAGCGGGTCGAGGGGGTCGATGGCCAGCGCCGCGGTGGCGGCGGTGAGCGCCTCGTCCGTGCGGCCGAGCCGGCGACAGAGCGCCGCCCGCAGCGCGAGCGCCGCGGTGGCGCGCGGGTTCGCCGCCAGCGATCGCTCGACCAGGCCGAGGGCGGCGGGCGTGTGGCCCAGGGCCGACTCCACCCGCGCCTCCTCGAGCAGCGCAGCGCCGGTCCAGGAGAGGTCCCAGGCGGCGGCGGCGAAGGCGTCGCGCGCCGCCTCCGGCCGGCCGAGCGCCACACGCGCGAGGCCGAGCAGGTACTGCGCCTCGCCGTCCCGGGCGCGGGTGTGGTTGGCGGTGAGGCGGGCGACCGCCTGCGACAGCGAGGCCTCGGCCTCCTGGTAACGGCCGTTTCTCAGGGCGATCGCCCCCAGTCGGGTGCTGGCCGCCGCGTTGCCCGGGTCGCGGCGCAGGGCCTCGCGGTAGTAGGGCTCCGGCTCCAGGTGCGGGTCGTGGAACTGCTCCAGCCGCTGGCCGGCGAGCACCAGCTCCTCGACGCTCTTCACCCGCGCCGGCGCGGGCGGCGGCTGGTAGCGAGGCGGCTCCGGCGTCCGTGGCCGGGGCTGCGGCTGGTAGGCGAGCAGCTCGGCGCCGTCGGCCGCGGAGACGACCAGCCGGAGGTCCTCTTCCCTCACGCCGGCCCCGAGCGTCACCTGGCGCGTGAACGGCCGGTCGGGCGCCAGCGTGACGGTCTCGTCCAGCACCGGGTTGCTGCCCGCGTTGCTGCCCGCGACGGACAGGCGCACGTGCGCGTTGGGCCGCCGCGAGGTGGTGTTGACCGCCACCCGCGCTCGGCCGTCGGCGACCGAGAGCTCCAGGGCGCCCTCCGCGTTCGCGGCCTTCAACCCGCCGAGCTCCCGCACCGGGAACCAGCGCTGCACGACGGCCTTCTCCTCGCCCGGCTGGATCCAGGAGTAGTCCGGCTGGTTGTCCGACCAGCCGCCGGTCATCAGCTCGATGTAGGGGCCGTCCTCGTCGGTCAGGATCCGGTCCCACATGCGGCCGTCCGGGCCGTTGCCCCAGGTCCAGAACTTCTTGCCCGGCACCGTCTCGTGGTCCGCCACGTGGACGACCCCGGCCTGCCGGCCGTGGTCGTACCCGCCCAGGAAGTCGAGGTCGGAGTGGTACACGAAGAAGGACACCGGATGCGGGTGGTTCTTCCACAGGCCGAGGTTGGTCCCCGGCGGGTAGTCGATGCCCACGAACGGCCCGCGCGCCAGCGGCCAGGGCGCGAAGTCGACCTTGGCGTGGAAGGTCGCCCAGGCGACGTCGGGCGGGAACAGGACCTCGTATTGCTCGTTGGCGTGGACGGCGGGATTGGCGAAGTAGAGGACCGAGTTCGGCAGCGGCGTGCGGTTGAACATGCGCACCTGCGCCTCGAGCACCGAGCGCCCCTTGCGCAGGGTGAGGCCGACCACCCAGCGCATGCGGTGGCGCCACTCGGTCTCACCGACCCAGACGGTCCGCGAGCCGTCGGCGTTCTCCACGATCGCGCTCTGCACCGGCATGAAGGTGGTGGCGCGGTGGTGGTGCATGACGTTCCACTCGACCCCGCCCGAGATCCAGGCCCCGGCCATGCCGATGAGCGCCGGCTTGATCACGTGCTGGCCGTAGAAGAACGCATAGCCGTCCGTCTTGTCCTCGGCCGAGAAGATGCGACCGCCGAGCTCCGGCAGCACCGAGAGCTTCAGGTACTCGTTCTCCAGCCACAGCGCCCGGTAGCTGCGCTCCTCGCGCCGGTCGCCGAGCTGGTCGAGCAGCGGGTACGGGTAGACCGGGCCCTGCGCTCCCTGGTACTCCCGGCCCGCGTAGAACATGGGGTTCGGCTCCGCGGGGCCGACCGGGTAGGCGGGGACGCGCAGGGGGGCCTCCCAGGCGCGCACGGCCTCGTCGGCGCGGCCGGTGCCTGAGGTGAGCAGCGCGGCGGCGGCGAGGACGACAGAGAGGGCGAGGGCACGCTTCATGCGGACCTCCGAGGGCGGCCCATTCTCCCGCAGACGGGTAGACTTCGCAGCGAGGCAGCAGGCGATGGCGGAACGGACGGGACGGCCGGACGCCGCGTACCTCGCGGCCGGCCTGCTGGCCACCGCCGCCCAGGTGCTGCTGCTGCGCGAGCTGATGGTCGACGTGGCCGGCGACGAGACGGCCGTCGGCGTCGGGCTCGCCGCCTGGTTCCTCGGCATCGCGGCCGGGGCGTCGCTGGCGCGCCGCCGGCCCGCCGCCGCGGCGGCGGCGGACGCGACGCGGGCCCTGGCCCTGCTGGCCGTCCTGCCGACCCTGGCCATCCTCGCCGGCCGCGTGCTGCGCGAGGCGCTGGCTCCGAGCGCGGGCGAGCTGCCGGGTGCCGGCCTCACCCTGCTGCTGTCGCTGGCCACGCTGCTGCCGTCCGGCGTCGCCGTCGGCGCGGCCTTCACCGCCCTGGCCTCCGCCGGCGCCGCGGGCCGGCGACCCGAACGCGCGGTCGCCCGGCTTTACGTGCTCGAGTCGCTCGGCTCCCTGCTCGGAGGCATGGCGGTGACCGCCGCCGTGCTCGCCGGGCTGCCGCCGCTGGCGCTCGCCGCCGGGTGCGGTCTCGCCGGCGCGCTCCTGGGGCTCGGCGCCGGAGCCGGCGGCCGCGGCCGCCTGCTGACGGCCTCGACCGCGTGCGGCCTGGCCCTGGCGGCGTCCGGAGCTCTCGACCGCTGGAGCGAGGCCCTGCGCTTCGCGGGGACGGCCGGCGGGCGGCTGCTGGCGGCGACGGACACGCCCTACCAGCACCTGGCGCTCGGCGGCGACGAGGTCCGCCACCTCTACTCCAGCGGTGCGTACGTGGCGAGCTTCCCGGACCCCTACGCGGCCGAGAGCCAGGGGAACCTGCTCGCGCTGCTGGGGAAGTCACCCCGCCGCGTGCTCCTGATCGGCGGCCTGGAGCGCGGGCTGGTGCCCGTGCTGCTGCGCCACGGCGTCGAGCGGCTGACGGCGGTGGAGCCGGACGGAGCCGCGCTGCGCTTCCTGGAGCCGCGGCTCCCGCCGGCGGACACGGCCGCCTGGCGCGACCCTCGCGTCCGCCTGGTCGTCGGCGACCCCCGCAGCTATATCAATGAATGCTATAGCAGGGGCCTGGCCTGGGACCTGGTGATCCTTCTCGGCCCCGAGCCCGCCACGCTGCTGCGGGCGCGGCTGGCCACGGTGGAGTTCTACCGCACTGCGGCAGCCTGCCTCTCCGCGGAGGGCGTCCTCGTCACCAGCCTCCCCGCCGCCGCCACCGTGCTCGCAGGCGAGACGGAGGCCCTGGACGGCTCGCTCGTGCGCTCCCTGCGCGCGGCCTTCCCGGTGGTCCGGGCGACGCTGGGCACGGACGCCTTCGCCATCGCCGGGGCCAGCGCCGAGGCGGTGACGCTCGACGCCGCCGTGCTCGCCGCGCGCTGGCGGGCACGAGGCGTGCAATCGCCCTCGTTCGACGCGGCCCTGCTGCCGGCCCTGCTGCCGGCGGAGCAGGTGGCACGCCAGCAGGCGGCGATCGACGCGGCCGCCGCCCGGGCGCCGCTCAGCCTCGACGACCGTCCGGTCTCGTTCCTCCACGCGCTCGTGCGTCGTCAGCAGATCGTCAGCGGCGTCCCCGCGCGCCTGCTCGGGTCGGTGCTGGCCGTCCCGCCGGCCGCCCTGGTGGCGCTGGCGTTCGCGCCGTCCCTGGTGACGCTGCTGCGGGTGGCGCGGCGGGGCTCCCTGCGGCGCCCGGTGGCCGCCTCGCACGCGGTGGCCGTGACCGGCGCCGCGGGCCTCGGCTGGTCGCTGCTCGTGCTCTTCGCCTTCCAGACCCGCGCGGGCGAGCTGTACGGGCTGATGGGCGCGCTGGTCGGCGTGTTCATGCTCGGGTTGGCCGTCGGCGGCACGCTCGCGGCGCGCGCGGTGGACGGTGCGGCCGCCGCCCATCCGCCGGCAGGCGTGCTCGTCGTCTGGCTGGCAGGCGCCGTGGCCTTCGCTGGCTCGCTGCCCCTGACGCTCGCGGCCGCCGGCCGGGCCTCGGTCTCCGGCCTCACCGTGGCCGTGCTCGCGCACGCCGCCCTGCTGCTGGCCGCCGGCCTCGTCACCGGCGGCGTGTTCCCGCTGGCCGTCGCGGTGAGGCTGGCCGCCGCCGAGAGCGCCGCCGGGGCGGCCGGCCGCGTGGAGACGGCGGACCACCTCGGCGCCGCGGTGGCGGGCCTCACCGGCGCGGTGGTGTTCGTGCCGCTGCTGGGCCTCGCCCGCTCGGCGCTGCTGCTGGCGGCCCTGCTGGCCGCGGCCGCCGCGGCCTGCGCCCGGGCCGGACGGGGGACGGGCTAGACTCGTTCCATGTCCCCCGAGCGCGACCGGCTCAGCGAGCAGATCCACGTCCTCGGCGACCTGCTCGGGCAGACGATCGTGGAGCAGGAAGGCCGGCCGTTGTTCGACCTGGTGGAGGAGGTCCGGGGGCTGGCGAAGGCGCACCGCCTCGGCGACGAGGCCGCCGGCGAGCGCCTCCTGAGCCGGGTCGAGTCGCTGCCGCTGCCGGAGGCCCGCGGGCTGGTGAAGGCCTTCTCCAGCTACTTCAAGCTGGTCAACCTGGCCGAGGACCAGGAGCGGGTGCGGGTCCTGCGCCGCCGGGAGCGCGAGGCGCAGGCCTCGGGCTCTGCGGCCGTGGAGACGATCGAGGCGGCGGTCCGCGAGCTTCACGACTCGGGCCTGAGCCCCCAGGACATGCAGGCGCTGCTCGACCGCCTGCTGATCATGCCGGTGTTCACCGCCCACCCGACCGAGGCCAAACGCCGGACGATCCTGACCAAGCTGGCGAACGTCGCCGAGCTGCTGCGGGCCCTGGACAGGGACGATCCCACGCCGGAGGAGCGGCGGGCGACCCTCGAGGACCTGCGCGAGCTGATCGTCTCGCTGTGGCAGACCGAGGAGACGCGCGCGTACCAGCCCTCGGTGATGGACGAGGTGCGCAACGGCCTCTTCTACCTGGAGACCGTCCTCTACGACCTGGCGCCCGAGGTGGTGCGCTCGCTGGAGCGCGCGGTGGCCGAGCGCTACCCGGGGGCGCGGGTCGACGCCTCCTTCCTGCGCTTCGGCAGCTGGATGGGCGGCGACCGGGACGGCAACCCGTTCGTGGACTGCGCCGTCACCGAGCAGACGCTGCGCGCGCACCACCAGCTGGCGCTGCAACTGCTGCGCCGCGGCATCGAGCGCCTGCACGGACACCTCAGCATCACCGAGGCGCTCGGCGTCGACCGCGACCTGCTCGACAGCCTCGCCGCGGACGCGCAGCTGTTTCCCGACGAGGCGCGGCGGGCGTCGGAGCGCTACGCGCGTCAGCCCTACCGCCAGAAGCTGCTGTACGTCTACCGCAAGCTCGCCGCCACCCTGGAGGCGAGCACCCGGCCCTGGCGGGCCGACCACCGTCCCCGCCCCGGCACCTACGCGGACGCGTCGGAGCTGCAGCACGACCTCCGGCTGCTGCGGTCGAGCCTGCGGCGGCACCACGGCCAGCGCCTGGCGGACGGCCGGCTGGGCACCCTCGCGCGCCAGGCGGCGATCTTCGGCTTCCACCTGGCCAGCCTGGACCTGCGGGCCCACAGCGCGAGCCACGCCGCGGCGCTGGCCGAGGTGATGGGCCGCTACGGCCTCGCCACCTCCTTCGCCGATGCCGGCGAGGAGGAGCGCACGGCCCTGCTCACCGCGGAGATCCTGGGCGGCCGGCCCTTCGCCCCGCACCGCCTCGATTTCTCGCCGGCGACGAACCAGACGCTGGAGCTGTTCCGGCTGGTGCGCCGCGCCCACGAGCGGATCGGAAGGGCGGCGGTCGAGACCTACGTCGTCAGCATGACCCGCGGCCCCAGTGACCTGCTGTCCGTGCTGCTGCTGGCCCGCGACGCCGGCGTCTCCGACCGGCTGGACCTCGTGCCCCTGTTCGAGACGGTGGCCGACCTCCACGGCGCGCCCGCCACCATGGAGAAGCTGTTCGAGAACCCGGCCTACGCCCGCCACCTGGCGGGGCGCGGGCGGACGCAGACGATCATGGTCGGCTACTCGGACTCGAACAAGGACGGCGGCTACCTGAGCGCCAACTGGGAGCTGCACCTGGCGCAGCGCAGCCTGGCCGCCCTCTGCCGGCGCCACGGCATCGGCCTCACGCTGTTCCACGGCCGCGGCGGCACCGTCGGCCGCGGCGGCGGCCCCACCAATCGCGCCATCCTGGCGCAGCCGCCGGAGTCGGTGGGCGGCCGGCTGCGGCTGACCGAGCAGGGCGAGTCGATCACCAACCGCTACGCCAACCCGGCGCTGGCGCGGCGCCACCTGGAGCAGCTGGTGCACGCGGTGCTGGTGGCGAGCGCCGGGCGGCAGACCGCGCCCGCCGCCGCCTGGGACCAGGCGATGGGCGAGCTGTCACCGCGCGCCGAGCGGGCCTACCGCGCGCTCGTCCACGAGACCCCGGCGCTGGTCCGCTACCTCCACGAGGCGACGCCGCTCGAGGAGATCGGCCGGCTCAACATCGGCAGCCGCCCCGCCCGCCGCGGCCAGGGCGGGTTTGCCGACCTGCGGGCGATCCCCTGGGTGTTCGCCTGGACCCAGAGCCGGGTGAGCTTGCCCGGCTGGTACGGCCTGGGCCACGCCGCCTCTTCCTGGGCGGGCGCCGACGAGCGGCGCTGGTCGCTGCTGCGAGCCATGTACCGCGAGTGGCCCTTCTTCAGGACGCTGGCCGACAACGCCCAGCTGGCGCTGCGCGGGGCCGACATGCTGATCGCGCGCGTCTACTCCACGCTCGCCTCCCCGGCCGACCGCGAGGCCGTGTTCCCCCGCCTCCAGGAGGAGTACCTGCGCAGCGAGGCGGCGCTGTGCCGGCTGACCGGCCAGCGCGAGCTGCTGGAAGAGGCGCCCTGGCTGCAGCGCTCGATCCGCGTGCGCAATCCCTACATCGACCCCATGAACTACGTGCAGGTGGCGCTGCTGCGCCGCACGCGAGCGGAGCCCGCCCCCCCGGAGGCGGAGCCGCTGCACGACGCGGTGCGCCTGAGCGTCAACGGGATCGCGGCGGGCCTGCGCAACACCGGCTGAGCGGATGCTGCTGCCCGCCGGCCTAGCGCCGGCGGTCCTGCAGCTTGGCCAGCAGCCTCAGCATCTCCAGGTAGAGCCAGACGAGCGTCACCAGCAGGCCGAAGGCCGCGTACCACTCCATGTACCTGGGGGCGCCCGCGGCGGCGCCGCGCTCGATGAAGTCGAAGTCGAGGACCAGGTTCAGCGCCGCGATCACCACCACCGCCAGGCTGAAGAGGATGCCGATCGGGCTGCCCTGGTGCAGGAAGGCCATGCGGAAGCCGAAGAGCCCGAGGACGATCGAGACGAGGTAGAGGAGGGCGATGCCGCCGGTGGCGGCGAACACGCCGAGCTTGAAGTTCTCGGTGGCGCGCACGAGCCCGGAGCGGTAGGCCAGCAGCAGCGCTGCCAGGGTTCCGAAGGTGAGGCCCACGGCGTTCATCACGATCCCGGGGTAGCGGGCCTCGAAGGTGAGCGAGACACCGCCCAGCAGCAGGCCCTCGAGGGCGGCGTAGAGGGGCGTGGTGACGGGCGCCCACTCCTTCTTGAACGTGGTGACGAGCGCCAGGATGAAGCCGCCGAACACGCCGAGGACCATGACCAGCGGGGCCAGGTCGCCGAACACCTGGTTCCACTGCAGGGCGGCGCAGGCGATCAGGATGACCAGCGAGATACCGGTCTTGTTGACGGCGCCCTCGAGCGTCATCGCCCCGCTCCCGAACGCGCGGACGCCGGTCTGGAAGGTGTCGGCCCGGAGGGCCGGGTTGCCGGATCGGAACATGTCTCCTCCCGCGACTACTGTAGCGCGGCCGGTGGCCGGGGGCGGGCTCTACTCGTGGAGGTGCTGGGCGAGGTAGTTGTCCTCGCCGATCGACTTCATCAGCGCGATCTGCGCCTCCAGGAAGTCGACGTGCTCCTCCTCGTCCTTCAGGATCTCCTCCAGCAGCGCGCGGGTGCCGTTGTCGCCCTTCTCGCGGGCCACCTCGATGCCGCGGTTGAGGCGCGGCACGGCCTGGTACTCGACCTCGAGGTCGTGCTGGAACTGCTCCTTGACGGTGCGGCCGACGTTGATCTTCATGTACTTCTGCATGTTCGGCTGGCCGTCGAAGTAGAGGATGCGGTCGATCACCTTCTGCGCGTGCCGCATCTCCTCGATGGATTCCTTGCGGGTGTGCTCGGCCAGGCGCTGGAGGCCCCAGTTCTCGCACATGCGCGCGTGGATGAAGTACTGGTTGACCGCAGTCAGCTCGGCGCAGAGCACGTCCTGCAGGACGGCGATGACCTCCTCGTTGCCCTTCATGGGTCCTCCTCTTGCCGGGCGGCGATCGGCGGCCGGGCCGTGACCGACGATCTTACCGCGGGCCGGGGGCGGCGGGCGACGGCGGGCGCGCCGGCGGGGACGGGCCCGGGCGCTCAGGCGGCGCTCGGCTCGGAGCCGGCTGGCGCGGCGACGGCCTCCTCCTCGATCCCGGCCACGTGCGCGCGCAGGTCCGGCAGGCAGGCGCTGCACAGCAGCCCGGCCCCGGCCTCCAGCCGGGCCTGCTCGAAGCTCAGGCCGGCGCGCATCCGGCGCACCACCTCCTCGAAGGGGGTGTCGGTGCAATGGCAGCGGGTCATCGCCGGGGCTTCCGGGGACAGGGGGGACGATTCGACCTGCGGCCTCGGTCCATCCGCCGCAGGATATTGAAACGCGTTTTCAACTTCAAGTGACCGGGGTCACCCGGGCGCCGGGGCCGTTCTGCCGAGGCCGGCGCTACAATGCCCCCATGCCGGAAGCCATCGACGTCACCTGCCCCTGCTGCCAGGCGCAGCTGAAGGTCGACCCGGAAACGGCCGCCGTCGTCTGGACGGACAGGAAGAAGGCCCCGCCCAGGGACTTCGACGACCTGGTGGACCGCGTCGGCCGCAACCGCAGCGCGCTCGACGAGAAGTTCGCCCGCTCCGTGCAGCAGACGCGGCGCTCCAGCGAGATCCTGGACAAGAAGTTCGAGGAGGCCCGCAAGCGCGCCGAGGCCGACCCCACCTCGAGGCCGCCGCACCCCTTCGACAACGACTGAAGGGGAACGCCTCGGCCGGGCTGCTGCTGCGCCGCCCGGCGGCCTGAGGCGGGATAAGATCGACGCCGTACCCCAACGGAGGTCCTGATGAAGAAGCGCATCGCGATCGCGGGCGCCGCGCTGGCGCTGGCCGTGTCGTCCTTCGCCCAGCAGGGCGCGCAGCCGACGACGGCGCCCCGCGGCGAAGCCAAGGCCACCGTGGCCGGCAAGCCGGTGTCGATCGACTACGGCCGGCCCAGCCTCCGCGGCCGCGACATGCTGGCCCAGTCCCAGGTCGGCCAGGCCTGGCGCATGGGGGCGAACGCTCCCACCACCCTGAAGACCGACGCAGATCTCGCCTTCGGCGGCGCCAGGGTGCCCAGGGGCGAGTACATCCTGACCGCGACCAAGGTCGACGCCAACGGCTGGACGCTGAACGTGCTCAACCAGGCCGACCGCTCGAAGGTCGCCGACGTGCCGCTCACCGTCGAGGCGCTGCCGCAGAGCGTCGAGCAGTTCACCATCGACCTCACCGGCTCCGGCAACGACGGCGACCTCAAGCTGAGCTGGGGCACCACCGCCCTGCGCACGCGGTTCACGGCGAGGTAGCGCCCGGGCCGCCCCGGACCAGGTCCCAGCGGACGTTGGGCGACCCGCGGCGCAGCCACAGGGGGCCGACCGGCTCGTAGTCGTCGGACGGGGCTTGGTCGGCTCCCCAGCGGAAGCCCTCGACGTAGTCGGGGCGTCTCGCGCCGATGGAGAAGGCGAGGTCGGTCTTGTTGTGTCCCGGGCGGCCGCGCAGGTTCGGAGCCGCGCGGGCGACGTGCGGATCCGTCTTGCCCAGGAAGTCGATCCCGCGCAGGCCCGTGTAGTAGGGTACGGTGCCGGCGTGGAACACGCCGACGCTCGCCTGGGGCGTGCACAGCCGCGAGAGGAGGACCGCCACCTCCACCTGCTGCTTCACCTCGGGGATGCCGAAGGCCTCCCGCGCCAGCCACACCTCCGGCCCGAAGGACGCGTCCTGGGCGACGATGACCAGGCCGGCCAGCACCCAGGCGAGCGCGGGCCGCCTCAGGCGCCGGGCGAGCTGGGCGGCGCCGTCGGCCGCCAGCAGCAGCAGCATCGGCAGGGTCGGGCACAGGAAGCGCCAGCGCGGCCAGGCGTCGCCGCCGACGAAGAGCGTGGCGGCGATCGAGGAGCCCCAGACCGCCAGCAGCAGCAGCCGTCGCCGGCGGTCGTCGGCGCGGCCGACGCTGGCCACCGCCAGGGCGATCGCCGGCGTGAGCCAGCCGACGTAGTGCAGGACGGCCTGCGTCCCCAGCCGCAGGCGGAACGACAACGGCAGCCCGGCGACCTTCAGCACGTAGGTGTTCGGGACCAGCGCCCCGTAGTAGAGCCAGCGCAGGGCGAGGACCGCGGCCGGAAAGGCGAGGAACAGCGCCGCCTCGGCCAGGCCGGCACGCCATGCCCGCCGTCGGCACAGCGCGCGCCAGCCGAGGACCGCGAGCGCGGAGACCAGGGCGTCGGGCCGCGCCGTGACCGCCAGTCCGAGGAGCACCGCGACCCGCCAGTCGGCCCCGTCCCTCTCGCCCACGGCGACGAGCGTGGCGGCCACCAGCAGGAGCGCGACCAGCCCCGTCTCCATGCCGAGGATCGACCAGTATGCGAGCGGGTAGCAGGCGAGCACGAGGAGGTACGCGAGCGCGGGCGCGCGCAGCCCCAGGCGGAGGGCCAGGCGATACGAGAGCAGCGCGATCGCCAGCACGGTCGCCACGCCCAGGAGCTGGACCGCGAGCGCCGCCCGGCTGCGGTCGAGCACCGCGGACGGCAGCGCCATCAGCAGGGTGGTGAGGGGGTTGGTGAAGCCCTCCACCCGCTCGCCGGGGTTCCAGACGAGGCCTCGACCGTGCGCCAGGTTCCAGCCGTAGCGCAGCGAGACGAACGCGTCGTCGAAGAGGCAGAAGTACAGCCTGCCGTCGGGCGCGCGGGTCGAGGACATCGCGATCAACCCGGAGGACCAGACCGCGAACGCGGCGCCGAGCCCGAGGACGACCTCGCGGGGCGCAGGCCGCCGCCGCCGCAGCCACACGACGGCCAGCAGCAGGGCCGCCGCCGCCAGGACGGCTCCCGAGGCCGTCTCGTCCACGCAGATCTGCCGCCCGGCCCACACCAGGACGAGGGCCAGGAACGCGGCCGCGAGGCCGTCGACCAGGCGCCCGGCGCCTTCGGGCCGCAATCAGCGGATCCAGCCGCGCCGCTGGTAGACGAAGGTGCCGATGCGCTCGTGCAGGACCGCGGAGAAGCCCCGCAGGCGGTCGCGCGGCTCGTCGAGGGTCTCGTAGTCGTACCGTGTCTCGACCGAGGGGACGGAGATCACGTCCAGGCCGACGGCCTCCAGGCAGGCGGCCGCGCGCCGCGCGTGGGCGGGGGTGGTGACGGCCAGCACCCTCTTCCACCCCCGGCTCCGGAACAGACGCGCCACGGCCACCGCCTCGTCGTGGGTGTCGACGATGGGTCCGACCGCGATGATCTCCGCCCGCGGCGCGAAGTCCTGGGCCCACGCGCGGGCGATGGCCGCGTAGGAGCGGGACCGCCTCTGCTCGGAGACCACGAGGCGGCCGGCGTGGCCCTCGGCGACGAGCTGCAGCCCCTTGGCCAGCCGGCTCATGGCCTCGCTGGTGGGGTCGCCGTCGTGCTGGATGCGCGAGCCGAAGACGAAGACCGCGTCGGCGGCTGCGGGGGCGTCACGCCGCTCGAGGCCGTCGCGCAGCCGGGCCACCAGCGGCGTGTACGCCGCAGCCAGCCAGACGAGGGCGGCGAGGACGGCGGCCGCCGCCACCAGCCGCCGCAGCGGCGTCAGCCAGAGGAGGCCGCAGGCCAGGGCGATCGCTGCCACCACCCAGCTCGCGTCGCCCCAGGAGGAGAAGAGGGCCGTCAGCTCCAGTTCGAACACGATCAGGCCGAGGACCGCCCCCACGGCGAGGCCGACCCCGAACCGCGCCGGCCCGCTGATGCTGCTCCGGCTGCCCATGGCGAGCGGGGGTCAGGTCTTGCGTCCTAACGTGCGGTGTTCGGATGCAGGACCCGACCCCCTGCGCGGCTCTAGATGAACAGCGGCGCCAGCACGAGCGTGATCGTCGACAGCAGCTTGATCAGCACGTGCAGCGAGGGGCCGGCGGTGTCCTTGAACGGGTCGCCGACGGTGTCGCCCACCACCGCGGCCTTGTGCGCGTCGGACTTCTTGCCGACCACCACGCCGTCGACCGTGAACTTGCCGGACTCGATGAACTTCTTGGCGTTGTCCCAGGCCCCGCCGCCGTTGTTCATGAACATCGCCATCAGGATTCCGGCGATGGTGCCGACCATCAGCAGCCCGGCGACGGACTCGGCGCCGATGCGGCCGTAGGGCGAGAGGAACTTGAAGCTGAAGCCGACCGCCACCGGTGTCAGCACGGCCAGCAGGCCGGGGGCGACCATCGCGCGCAGGGCGCCCTTGGTCACGATGTCGACGCAGTGCGCGTAGTCGGGCTTCGCGGTGCCGGCCATGATGCCGGCGTTCTCGCGGAACTGCCGGCGGACCTCGGTGATGACGCTCTGCGCCGCCTTGCCGACGGCCTTGATCGCCAGCGAGGAGAAGACGAAGACGAGCGTGGCGCCGAGCAGGCCGCCGACGAAGACCGGCACCCGGGTGAGGTCGACGCCGATCGACTGGCCGGTGATCTTGGTGACCTCGTCGAGGTAGGCGCGGAACAGCAGGAAGGCGGCCAGGGCGGCCGAGCCGATGGCGTAGCCCTTGGTCAACGCCTTGGTGGTGTTGCCGACCGCGTCCAGGCGGTCGGTCTTGGCGCGGATCTCCTCGGGCTGGCCGGACATCTCGATGATGCCGCCGGCGTTGTCGGTGATCGGGCCGAACGTGTCCATCGCCAGGATGTAGGCGCAGGGTGCCAGCATGCCCATGGTGGCGACCGCGGTGCCGTAGAGGCCGGCGCCCGGGGTCCCGGGCAGCGCGAGCTGGCCGAGCTTGTAGGCGGCCATCAGCGCGGCCGAGATCACGAGCACCGGGATGCCGGTGCACTCCATGCCGACCGCGAGACCGCTGATGACGTTGGTGGCCGGGCCGGTCTTGCTGGCCTCGGCGATCGAGCGCACCGGGCGGTACTTGTACTCGGTGTAGTACTGGGTGATCCAGACGAAGGCGTAGGCGGTGAGGATGCCGACGATGCCGGCGCCCAGCAGGTAGATGGAGTGGCTCTCCTGGGTCGACCCGGCGACGGGCTTCAGCAGCAGGAAGACGGCCGCCGCGAAGCCGATCATGGCCAGGATGGTGGTCACCAGGTAGCCGCGGTTGAGGCCGTTCATCGGGTCCTCGTCCTCGCGGACCTTGACCGTGAAGACGCCCACGATGGTGGCGATGAGGCCGAAGGCGCGGGCGAGCAGCGGGAAGAGGATCCCGCCCATCCCGAACACCGGGAACAGGGCGATGCCGAGGATCATGGCCCCGACGTTCTCGGCCGCCGTCGACTCGAAGAGGTCGGCGCCGCGGCCGGCGCAGTCGCCCACGTTGTCGCCGACGAGGTCCGCGATCACCGCCGGGTTGCGCGGGTCGTCCTCGGGGATGCCGGCCTCGACCTTGCCGACCAGGTCGGCGCCGACGTCGGCCGCCTTGGTGTAGATGCCGCCGCCGAGCTGCGCGAAGAGGGCGACGAAGCTGGCACCGAAGCCGAAGCCCACGATCTGCAGGGGCACGTGGCGGTAGCCGCCCGCGTGCATGCCGCCGAACAGCCAGAACAGGCCGCCCACGCCGAGCAGGCTCATGGCCACCACCGACAGGCCGGAGACCGCACCGCCGCGCAGCGAGATCTGCAGCGCGCGGTTGAGGCTGGTCATGGCCGCGGTGGCCGTGCGGATGTTGGCGCGGATGGAGACGAACATGCCGATGTAGCCGGCGACCGCCGAGCAGGTGGCGCCCACCAGGAAGGAGACGGTCACCCGCCAGAAGGTGCCCTCGCCCATCTCGGCGATGTTCTTGACCTCGCGGTTCCAGAAGTAGAAGCCGAAGATGGCGAGCGCCGCCACCACGGCCAGCATGGCGATGGTGCGGTACTGCCGGCTGAGGAACGCCTCGGCGCCCTCGCGGATCGCGTCCGAGATCGTCCGCATCTGGGGCGTCCCGGTGTCGGCGGCCAGGACGTGACGGGCGAGCAGCCCCGCCACCAGCAGCGACAGCACGCTGATCCCCAGGACCAGCGGCAGCACGGTATCAATGGGCATGACGCCTCCGTTGAGGAATTGGGTCGGGCCGCACCGGACGCACGTGCTCCTGAGGCCGCGGGCACGGCCCTGCACGAAATCGAGGGAGACTAATGCGAACGGCGGGGGCCGTCAATCGAGCGCATGGATCACCTCGTCCAGGCCCGGCACGGCAGCCGCGGCCCGCATTTCATGCGCCTGAGACACAAAAAGCCCGGAACCTCGCGGTCCCGGGCTCTTGACGTCGCGAGTGGCGAGTCTAGCGGACGAGAGTCACGTTCGAGGCGCGGGGCCCCTTGGGGCTGTCCGTGATCTCGAACTGGACCTTGTCACCCTCGTTGAGGGTGCGGAAACCCTCGGCCCGGATCTCGGAATGGTGGACGAACACGTCCGGACCACCCTCGTGCGAGAGGAACCCGAAACCCTTCGACTCGTTGAACCACTTGACGGTACCTTCGATCATGCGTGTGCAGGCCTCCTGGCCTCTTGCCTCAGTGTGTCGCCGCCGGGGCCGTCACAAAAAAAGCCGCCCACCGTGGGCGGCTCCTGAACGCCAGAGCGACGACCTACTAATGCACGGCGATCTTGGCACAGGTGGCTGCAAAGAGCAAGCATAGCGGGAGGGTCCGCCGGGGGGGACCGCCCGCACGACGAGCCCGAGCCTGTCGCGGGCGGGCCCGATTCAGCTCTTTCCGGAACGAGTTCGGTGGAGTCGCTCGTCCGCGCTCCGCCCAGCGTGACAGTAGAATGCCCTCTTCCGGAGAAACCATGAAGATCGAGGGGACGATCGGGTTCATCGGCACCGGCAACATGGCCGAGGCGCTGATCCGCGGGCTGCTGCACGCCGGGGTGGCGGAGAAGGCGCAGATCCTGGGCAGCGACCCGCGCGAGGAGCGCTGCCGGGAGATGAGCGAGCGCTACGGCGTGCGGGTGATCGAGGACAACGCCGGGGTGGCGGGCCAGGCCGACATCCTGGTGCTCTCGGTGAAGCCGCAGGTGATGGCCCGGGTGCTGGAGGAGGTCTCGCTGCACATCCACCCGCACGCGCTGGTGATCAGCATCGCCGCGGGCATCCCGCTGGCGGCCATCGAGGGCAAGCTGCCGCAGGCCCGGGTCATCCGCACCATGCCCAACACCCCCGCGCTGGTGGGCGCCGGCGCCACCGCCATCGCCGCCGGCGGGCACGCGACCGCCGACGACATCAAGGCCGCCCGGCGCATCTTCGACTCGGTCGGCACCACGGTGGTGCTGGAGGAGGCGCAGATGGACGCCGTCACCGGCCTCTCGGGCAGCGGCCCCGCCTACATCTTCCTGATCATCGAGGCGCTCTCCGACGCCGGCGTCAAGGTCGGCCTGTCGCGCTACAACGCGCAGGCTCTGGCGGCGCAGACGGTGCTCGGCTCGGCCAAGCTGCTGATCGAGACCAACGAGCACCCCGGGCGGCTCAAGGACATGGTCACCTCGCCCGGCGGGACCGCCATCTCCGGCCTGCACACCCTGGAGGCCGGCGGCCTGCGCACGACGCTGATGAACGCCGTCGAGGAGGCCACCCGGCGCAGCCGCGAGCTGGGCGAGCTGGCGGTAGCGGCGCTGAAGGGCTCGGGGCCGACCGGCTGAGCGCACCGGACTCTCCAGCGGCAAGGCGAAGGCGCAGACCCGACGGCTATAATCCGCCGCACGTCCCGACCCCGGAGGTCAGGCTTGGATTCCAACCTGTTGAAGACGAAGTCGATCGAGGCGCTGGTCGACGACATCGAGAAGGGCAAGCACCTCAAGCGGACGCTGACCGCGTTCGACCTCACGCTGCTGGGCATCGGCGCCATCATCGGCACCGGCATCTTCGTGCTGACCGGCACCGCCGCCGCGAACCAGGCCGGCCCCGGGATCACGCTCTCCTACGTGCTGGCAGGCCTCGCCTGCGGCTTCGCCGCGCTCTGCTACGCCGAGTTCGCGGCCATGATCCCGATCGCCGGCAGCGCCTATGCCTACGCCTACGCGACGCTGGGCGAGGTCATCGCCTGGACCATCGGCTGGGACCTGATCCTCGAGTACGCGGTCGGCTCCATGACCGTCTCCATCGGCTGGAGCGGCTACATGCAGCGGCTGCTGGCCGGCTTCGGGATCCACCTGCCGGCCGCCATCTGCGCCGCCCCCCGGACCATGCCGGGTTCCGTCTTCAACCTGCCGGCGGTCTTCATCGTGCTCGCCATCACGGTGCTGCTGGTGATCGGCATCCGCGAGAGCGCCCGCTTCAACGCCACCATGGTGCTGATCAAGCTGGCGGCGGTGGTCTTCTTCATCTTCGCCGGGTTCAAGTTCGTCAAGCCGGAGAACTGGTCGCCTTTCGCGCCCTACGGCTGGTCGGGGATCATGGCCGCGGGCGCCGTGGTCTTCTTCGCCTACATCGGCTTCGACGCCGTCTCCACCACCGCCGAGGAGGCCAAGAACCCCAGCCGCGACCTGCCCATCGGCATCATCGCCTCGCTGTTCATCTGCACCTTCCTCTACATCGTCGTCTCCGGCATCCTGGCCGGCATCGTCCCGGTCACCCACTTCCGCACCAACCCGGCGGGGCTGCCGGGGACGCCGATCGTCCCCATCGGCGAGAGCACAGCCTTCCTCAACGCGCCCGTGGCCTATGCCCTGCACGTCATCAACCAGGACTGGGCCGCCGGCCTCATCTCGGCCGGTGCCGCCGCCGGCATCACCAGCGTGCTGCTGGTCATGCTGATGGGCCAGCCCCGCATCTTCTTCTCCATGAGCCGCGACCACCTGCTGCCGCCGCGGGTCAGCGCGGTGCATCCGCGCTTCGGCACGCCCTACATCACCACCATCATCACCGGCCTGGTGGTGGCCTTCTTCGCCGCCATCATCCCCATCAACGTGGTGGGCGAGATGACCAGCATCGGCACGCTGTTCGCCTTCGTGATCGTCTGCTCGGCGGTGATCATGCTGCGGGTGAAGCGGCCCGACGCCCGGCGGCCGTTCCGGGTGCCCTTCGGGTACCTCTTCCCGATCTGCGGCGTGCTCTCCTGCCTCTACCTGATGCTGAGCCTCTCGGTGGCGACCTGGGTGCGCTTCCTGGTCTGGCTCGACATCGGCATGATGATCTACTGGTTCTACGGGCGGAAGCACAGCCAGCTGGCCGACCGGGCCGAGCAGTCCTCCCAGAGCGGACGGGAGCGGGCGGGCAACCTCGTCACCCTGCTGGGGGCACTGGCCCTCTTCAACGGCTTCTTCACCGCGGTCCTCGGGTGGATGACGCTCTCCGGCATCACCACCGAGGAGCTGGCCCACTGGCACGAGATCCACGTGGCGCCGCACCAGGCGGCGACGGCGGGCGCCGTGGCGCTGGTGGTGGGGGCGGTGGTGCTGGCGGCGGGCCGGGTGATCGCCCGGCCGGCGGCGCGGGCCGAGGCCGCCTAGAGACGAAGCCCGTCTCAGCCGCGCATGGTCAGCTTGAAGAACTGCCGGTAAGGGTTCTCGCGCGTGTAGGCGTTGTGGGGGCCCGAGAGGGACTCACACGCGAAATCGTAGGAGTAGGCCAGGTTCCGGACGGCGGGCTCGTTCGGGAAGAGCTGGTTGCTGATGCCGACCAGTTCCAGGTTCTTCTTGTCCTGGATCGCCACCGTCGGGTAGATGTCGCTCGCGTACTCGAAGACCGGGAGCGGCGTCTCCATCTGCGACATCTGGGTCTCGACGTAGACGACGCCACCCTCCACCAAGAGGCTGCGCAGCCGCCGCATGCACTGGGAGGGGTTCTCCAGGTGGTAGAGCACACCCAGCAGGAAGATCACGTCGTAGAGGCCGCCCAGCGGGCGGCTCAGGAAGTCGCCGCTCACGACCTCTGGCGCGACCGACCAGGCACGACACGAGTACTCGATGTTCGCCGGCCAGGTCGACCAGTCCTTGTCGATCGCGGTCACCCTCGCGGCGCCCGCCATCGCGGCCGCGACAGTGAAGAAGCCGTCGTTGGCACCTACGTCCAGGACCTTCTTTCCCCGCAGACCGCCGTCCTCGGGGATCTGCATGGCGGCCCACATCTTGAGCTGCAGGTTCTTGTCCGGGTGGTGGCCGTTGACCCGCCTGCCGTCGGGCAACGGCAGGCTGTGCCACCAGATGACCGAGCCATTCGGCGCGTCGACGAGAGCCGTGTAGCACTTCTGGAAGAAGGGCTCCATCCGCGGAGGTCATTCTAGGCGTCCTGCGCCGGTTTGGCCGAGCCTTCGTCTGGGGCGTCGTCTCCGAGCCTGCCGGTCCTGGCGGGCCGCACGCGCCCGGTGGGGACCGGAAAGGGTGCGGGAGAGAAAGACGAAGGGCCGGGAGCCTGCGGGCCCCCGGCCCTTCGCTGCATCCGTCTGGAGGTTCGACGTCCAGCTCGTCTCTAGCTCTCGTCTTCCTTCTTCTTCTTCGAGTCCTCTTCCCGCCGCGCTTCGCCCTCGATCTGCAGCTGGTTGCTGACACTGAAGGCCATGGTGCCCCGGGCGATGGCGAAGGCGGCCACCTTCTCGACGGTGGTGGGCACGGTGCCGGCGAGCGTCACCCGGCCCCGGGAGACGTAGACGCGCACCGGCGGGTCGTTGTCGCCGGCCCAGCGCTCGAACAGCGGGTCGGCGTAGATGCGGCTGTGGATCTCCCGGAGCAGCCGGCGGTCCAGCGAGGAGAAGCCCTGCACCCGCAGGTCGTTGTGCACGTCGCGGATCCCCTCGAGGTGGGACAGGCGCTCCTCGATCTCGTCCTTCTTGGACGGGTTGTCCACCCAGCCCCGCAGCAGCACCACCCCGTCCTTCACCTCGACGCCGACCGCGTCGTACGCGCCGTAGCGCTCCCAGCCCAGCACCTCGGCTTCGGCGTCGTCGCGGATCATGCCGTCGGTGCGCCGCACCTCCGGCACCACCCGCACCAGGTTCTCGACGGAGTGCGACTCCCTGCGTGCGGCGCGCTCCGCCTTGCGGTAGTCGAGGTAGCTGACCGCCAGCCCCGTGAGCTTCACCACGCCGCCGTCGACGGCCACGTGGATGTCGGCCTGCCCCTCGAGGCCGGCCGCAGCCAGCCGGGCCTCGACCCGGTGCTGCAGGTCGTCGTCGGCGGCGAGCGCCGGCGCGGCGAGCCCGGCCAGCACCAGTGTCCCCATGGCCGCCCACGCCGTCCGCCGGCCTGCTGGCATGCCCACCCCTCTGCCGTCCGACGCCCCTATCGTCCTCTCTCGGGTACGCCCGGCGTACGTCAACCGTTCGCGTCCGAGGTGAAACGATGTCAACGCCGGGCGGAAGCGGGCGGCGGGCAGGAGCGCCACGGCGGCCTCCTGGGGGCCGACGGGGCGAGGCGCGGGGCGGCGCTCGCCGCGGGCAGGCGGCTCGTGAGACGATCGGTCGAGGAGAGACGGGAGATGGGACGGATCGCGGATCTTTGCGCCGAGATCGCCGAGCTGGCGGACGAGGGGCCCGACGGGCTGCTGCTTCCGCCGGACGCCTGGGACCGGCTGCGGGGCCAATGGTCGGACGAGGACATCCAGGACGTGCTCGGCGTGGTGAAGGAGTCCTATCTCCAGGAGGAGCTGGTCGCGTCCGCCGACAGCCTCAGCACGCGCCTGGTGGAGCTGCTGGGAGGCTGGGGTGACGCCAGGGGCTGGAGGACGGCCGTGGAGGGCGGCGCCACCCTCTCCGTCGAGGTGCTCCGGCAGATCGCCCACCGCCTCGACCGGCTGGAGGAGATCCTGGAGGCGTACCGCGACCAGAAGGGCCCCGACCGCCGCGGCTTCGACCGTTTGCAGCAGCGGCTGATGGACCACGGCATCGAGGCGGAGATGCGCCCCGACTGGCCCGGCGCGCGCGCCGGCGGGAAGCGCGGCGGCGAGGAGGAGTAGCCGCCAGGCCGAAGAGCGCCCGGGCCGCCGGCGGCGCTGCTAGACTTCGCCGCATGCGAAACGCCCTGAAGCCGTGGCCGCTCGCGGTCGTCTGCCTGCTCGCGTCCGCCCCGATCGCCGTCGCCGCCGACTTCGAGATCACCGGCTTCGGCGGCTACACCTTCCCCTTCTACAGCCAGACCTTCACCTACGGCCCGGGACCCATCTCGATCAACATCCCGGACATCTCGATCACCCAGAGCGGCAGCTTCAAGATCAAGGCTTCCGGCGGCGCCTCCTTCGGGGGCGCGCTCGCCTTCTACCCGGTCCACGCCATCGGCATCGAGGTGCGCCTCGACAGCGCCGACCTCAAGCTCGAGCCCGAAGCCTCGACCTTCGACGTCGACGTCACGCTGCCGGCGCCGCTGGAGCCCATCCACTCGACCCTCACCCTCGACCAGGGGACCGCGGCCCTGAAGACGGCCAACACGTACTCGATCAACCTGCGGGTGCGCACCGGGGGACAGACACACCTGTTCGCCTCCGGCGGACTCAGCCACCTCGGCAACCTCCAGGCCAGCATCCGCCAGCCGGTGGCGCTCGGCGTCACCTCCGCCGACTTCGTCACCAACAAGCTCAACGTCGCGACCATCGACCTGCAGGCGCAGGTCCCGCTCGACAAGCAGGGCAGCAGCTGGGGCGGCAACCTGGGCCTCGGCTTCCAGATCGGCCTGGGCCAGCACGGCGGCATCCTGGTCGAGGGCCGTGGCTTCGTGTTCCCCAAGCGCACGGCCGAGTGGCAGGGCGTGATCGAGTCGCCCCTCACCCCGCTGGAGCAGGAGCTGCTGAACCGGACGCTCTCCAGCCTGCCGTCGGTGGAGATCCAGCCCTGGTGGGTGCAGGCCACCATCGGGATCTCGTACCGGTTCTGAGGCCCCGTGCTGAGGCGCCGCGCCCGAGGCCTCGCTCTGGGCTGCGCCTTCTCCTCGCTCGCGCTCGCGTTGCCGCCGGAGCGGCCGAGCCGGCCGGCGGCCCAGCGCGGCGACGCCGACGGCGATCGGCTGTACGGCTCCTTCCGGGAGCCGCCGTCGCGGCTGCGCCCGTTCGTCCGCTGGTGGTGGAACGGTGGCCGCGTGGACGAGACCGAGGCGCTGCGCGAGCTCGACGTGATGAAGGCGGCCGGCATCGGCGGCGTCGAGATCAACACCATCGCCATGCCCGAGCACGTGCCGACGGAAACGCTGTCCGCTTTCCCCGAGAGACCCTGGCTGTCTCCCGGGTGGTGCGCGGTGGTGAAGGCCGCGGCGCTCGGCGCCCGCGCGCGCGGCATGACCGTCGACCTCCTCGTCGGCTCCGGCTGGCCGTTCGGCGGGCGCTTCCTGAAGCCAGAGGAGCAGACGAAGCGCGTGCGCCTGGTGACCCGCGCGCTGGCGGGTCCGACGACGTTCGAGGCGGCGCTGGAGGAGCTGGCAGGGGCCAGGGACGGCGCCCACGAACGGAGGACGCTGGCGCCCCGGGTGCTCTTCGCGCGCCTGGTGCCCCCGGAAGGCGCCGAGCTCGCCCTCGGAGAGGAGCTGGGCAGAGGCGCGGTCCGGGACGGGCGGCTGCACGTGCGGGTGCCCGCAGGGCAGTACCAGCTGCGGATCGGCCTGCTGGAGACCGGCTTCACGCAGGTGAAGCTGGGAGCCCCCGGCGCGGACGGGCCGGTGGTCGACCACTGGAACGCGGCGGCGGTGCGCCATTACCTCGACCACATGTCGGGCGGCCTCGCCCCGGCCCTCGGCGGACAGCTCGGCCAGGCGCACGGCGGGCCGCTGCGCGCGTCGTTCGTCGACAGCCTGGAGCTGGACGGCGCCAACTGGACCGAGGACCTGCCGGCCGAGTTCGCGAAGCGCCGCGGCTACGAGCTGCCGCCGTACCTGCCGTTCGTCCTCGACCCCGGGGAGGCGCAGGGCGAGACCCCGCGGGCCTCGACCGTCCGCCGCGCCCGCTACGACTTCCACCGCACGCTGGTGGAGCTGTTCCACGAGCGCTTCCTGCAGACGTACGTCGCCTGGGCGCACGACAACGGGCTGCTCGCCCGCATGCAGGCGTACGGGCGCGAGACCCACCCGCTGCAGGGCAGCTTCGTCCCCGACCTGCCGGAGGGGGAGAGCTGGCTCTGGTCGGGCCACGACCGCATCGTGGTGAGCCCGACGGTGGTGAACAAGTACGTGTCCTCGGGAGCGCACCTCTCGGGCCGAGCTCCGGTCAGCTTCGAGGCGATGACCAACGCCGTTCCCGTCTTTCGCGAGATGCCCGAGGACTTCAAGCTGGGGATGGACCTGAGCCTGCTGGCGGGCGTGCACCAGCCCGTGATGCACGGGTTCAACTACTCCCCGCCGCAGGCGGGCTTCCCCGGCTGGGTGCGCTTCGGCTCCTGGCTCAACGAGCAGAACCCCTGGTGGCCGCACTTCCGCCGCTTCGCCGACTACGCCGCCCGGCTCACCGCGGTGCTCGCGCAGTCGGAGTCCCGGGCGAGCGTGGCCCTCCTGGCCCCGCGTGCGGACGAGTGGGCGCGCGAGGGGCTGCTGTACCAGCCCTTCCCCGAGGTCCAGCGGCCCTGGTACCAGTACCACCTGTGGCAGGCGCTGCAGCAGGCCGGCTACGGCACGGACTACGTGAGCGAGGCGGTGCTGCAGGCCGCGCGGACGGAGGGCGCCCGACTGCGCTACGGGACGCGGGCCTACGACACGGTGCTGCTGATGGGGCTCGAGTCGCTCGAGCCCGAGACCGCCGAGGCGCTCGCCCGCTTCGCCGAGAGCGGCGTCGGCGTGGTGCTGGTCGGCCGGACGCCGGAGCACGCGCCGGGGCTGCGCGACGCCGCCGAAGCCGACCGCCGGGTCCGGGCCGCGATGGACCGGCTCCGCTCCCGCGCGGCCGTCGCCGCCACCTGGCCCGGCCCGGAGCCCGGCGGACCGCTGGCCGGCGACTCCACGCGCGAGCCGCTGCCGGAGCACGCGCGCCGCTCGCTCCTGCAGTGGGTGCTGCGGTGGATGCCGCACACCACGACCGCCCCCGAGCTCGCGCTGCAGGCGCCCCACCCCGACCTCGGCGTCGTCCACCACCGTGCAGGCGGCGAGCGGGAGATCTTCTTCTTCGCCAACGCCAGCCGGGACGGCGCGGTCGACACGGTCGCGCAGTTCCCGACCGGCAGCCGCCTGCCCTGGCGCTGGGACCCGGAGACGGGCGAGCGGGCGCCGATGGCGTGGAGCGAGAGGCCCGACCGGCTGCTTCTGCACCTGGAGCCCCTCGAGTCGCTGCTCCTCGTCTACGAGCCCGCCGACGCGCAGCCGCAAGCGGGCAGCCCGCCGGCCCGTCTGCGCAACGGCAGGGACGCGCTGCCGGTGGTGGCGCCCTGGCAGGTCTGGTTCCGCCCGGCCGCGGGCGCGCCGTTCCAGCGTCAGGTCCCCCAGCTCTTCGACCTCAGCCTCGCCGCGGGCGACGCCCCTGTCGGCGGCTTCGGCGGGACGGCCACCTACCGCGCCGAGTTCGACTGGGGCGATCCGTCGCTGTCGCTCCTCGACCTGGGAACGGTGAACGGCATCTCGGCGGTGCGGCTCAACGGGCGGCCGCTCGGCGTCCGCTGGTACGGGCGGCACCTCTACGACGCCAGCGGAGCGCTGGTGAGGGGCCGCAACGTCCTCGAGGTCGAGGTGACGACCACCCTCGGCAACCTCATGCGCACGCGCGAGAACGACGCCGCCACCCGGCGCTGGGCCTGGTGGTTCCCGCCCATACCGGCAGGGCTGGTGGGACCGGTGCGGCTGATGAAGCCGACGACGGACTGAGGCGGCGGCCTCGCCGCTGCATTACAATCCGCAGGCCGCGGGCTCTCGCGGCCTTCCGGGGGCAGGCATGCGACGAATCGCGACCGGCGTGCTCCTCGCCGCGCTGGCGGCGGCGAGCGTGTGCTGCAGCCGTCCACAGCCGTACCGCCTCCGGCCGCTGCTGCTGCCGCCGCCGGCCGGGCCTGACGCCCCCGGGCTGCCGCCCGTGCCGGCGGTGTCGCCCCGCAACGCGAGCTACACGATCGAGGCCCGGCTCGACCCCGGCGAGCACACGATCGCCGGCAGCCTGGTGCTGGACTGGCGGAACACGTCGGACAGGGCGCTCTCCAGCTTCCCGTTCCACCTCTACTGGAACGCGTTCCGCAACAACCTCTCGACCACGGCCCGGGGCGAAGGCCGCCGCCGCCGCTTCGAGCCCGGCGAGGACAGGCGCCGCTTCGGCTGGATCGAGGTGCGCAGCGTCCGCCGGGTGGACGAGGGCGAGGAGGACCTCACCCCCACCCGCCAGTACCTGCACGAGGACGGCAACGCCGACGACCGCACGGTCATGGAGGTTCGCTCCGCTAGACCGGTGGCGCCCGGAGCGAGCGCGCGCTTCCGCATCGAGTGGGACGCGCTCGAGCCGTACGGCGACCCCGGGCGCGCCGGCTGGGTCCACGACTACCACTTCGTGGCCCAGTGGTTCCCCAAGATCGGGGTCTTCTGGCACGGGTCCTGGAACGCGCACCCGTTCTACCCCACCACCGAGTTCTTCTCCGATTTCGGCGTCTACGACGTGCGCCTCACGCTGCCCCGGGGCTTCGTGGTGGGCGCCACCGGCCGGCTGCAGGAGTCGCGGGACAACCCCGACGGCACGCGCACTCTGCGCTTCGTGCAGGAGGACGTGCACGACTTCGCCTGGACCGCCAGCCGCCGCTTCCTGGAGCGGCGGGGGCGTTTCGAGGACCCCGGCTACCCACCGGTGGAGATCCGGCTGCTGGTCCAGCCCGAGCACGAGCACCTCGCCGCCCGCTACGTTGAGGCGACCAAGATCGCCCTGCGCGACTACGGTACCTGGGCCGCTCCCTACCCGTACCCGCAGATCACCGTGGTGGACCCGGCCTGGGGCTCGGCCTCGGGCGGCATGGAGTACCCGACGCTGTTCACCGGGGGCGCCCGCATCCTCTCCCCGCCGGAGCTGCACAGCCCCGAGGGCGTCACCGTGCACGAGGCGGGGCACCAGTTCTGGTACGGCCTGGTGGCGAACAACGAGTTCGAGGAGGCCTGGCTCGACGAGGGCTTCAACACCTACATGACCGCGAAGGCCATCGACGCGTCGCTGGGCGAGCCGGCCTGGGGACGCCGCGTGCTCGGCGGACGCGAGTGGACCGGCGCCCGCCTGGGCTGGCCGGTGGTGCAGAGGGGCGTCCGCGTCCCGCGGGGCGCCGACGAGCGGGCCGAGCTGCGCGAGGGCGGGAAGGAGGACGTGATGGCGAGGCCCGGCTGGGCCTACCGCGACGCCGCCTCCTACGGCCTCAACTCGTACTCGAAGCCGGCGCTGGTGCTGCAGACGCTCGAGGGCCTGCTCGGTGACCAGACCATGACCCGCGTCCTGCGCACCTACGCCCGCCGCTTCCGCTTCGCCCACCCCGCCACCGCCGACTTCATCGCGGTGGTGAACGAGGTCACCGGGCAGGACTGGCGCTGGTTCTTCGACGAGACCTTCTTCTCCAGCGACCTGTGCGACTACGCGGTGACCGTCGACCGCCAGCCGGTGCGGGTGCCGACCGGCTGGCTCGAGGGCAGGGACGGCAAGCTCGAGTACCGAAAGGCGCCGCCGAAGCCGTCCGGCCGCGAGGGCGCGGTCGACTCGCGCGTCACCGTCGTCCGCCGCGGCGAGGTGCGCATGCCCGTGCAGCTGCGGGTCGAGTTCGAGGGCGGACGGGTGGCGAACGAGACCTGGGACGGCCGCGACCGCTGGAAGCGCTTCGAGTATCCCTCGGCGAAGGTCGTCCGCGCCGTGGTCGACCCCGAGGGTCGCATCGCGATCGACGTGGACCGGGTCGACAACGAGTGGATCGACACGGACGGCCCGGCCCGCCGCGCCTCGACCCGCTGGGCGGCCCGCTTCCTGCTCTGGGTGCAGGCCTTCCTGGAGCTGCAGACGGTGGTGGGGTGAGGTCCATGCGCGCTCTGCTCGACGGCTTCCGCGGCCTCTTCCGCAACGCCGGCCTGATCGTGCTAGTGCTGGCCCTGAACGCGGCGGTGGCCCTGGTGGCGGCCCTGCCCGTCGCCTCCCTGCTCCGGGAGGACCTGTCCCACACCGGCGCCTCCACCCGGATGATGTACGGCTTCGACTACGACTGGTGGCGCCACTTCGACCACCAGGCCGGGGGCCTGGCCGGCGACTTCGCGCCCGACCTGCTGGGCACCGGCTTTGCCTGGCGCAACCTCGACCTGCTGGTGCAGGGCGTGGTGCCCGCCGGCCTCTTCTCCGGTTTCACCGGCGCCGACGCCGCCCTCCTCGCCCTGGCGGCGCTCTACTGGCTGCTGCAGGTGTTCCTGACGGGCGGCCTGCTGGCCACCTTCCGCGCGCCGGCGGGAGGCTGGACCTTCCGGGGGCTGGTCCACGCCTGCGGCTTCCACTTCGCCCGGCTGCTGCGCGTCGCGCTGCTGGCCGTGGCCGGGGCGGCTGTGCTGTTCGCCGCCTGGCGACCGCTCACCGCCTGGACCGACCGGCTGGCGCGGGAGGCCGTCTCCGAGCGCACGGCGCTGGTGCTGGTGTTCGGCCGGGCAGCCCTGCTGCTGCTGGCGCTGCTGCTGCTGCACCTGGTGTCGTCGTATGCGAAAGTGATCCTGGTGTGCGAGGAGAGGCGGAGCGCGGTCCTGGCCTTCGTTTCCAGCCTCGGGTTCTGCGCGCGCCAGCTGGGAGCCGTGCTGCTGCAGTACCTCGTGGTGGGCCTCGCGGGCATCGCGCTCGTCGGCCTCTTCGGCGTGCTCGACCGCTGGCTGCCGGTGAGCGGCTGGACCACGCAGCTGCTGGCCCTGGCGCTGTTCGAGGCCTTCGTGGCCGCCCAGATCGCGCTGCGGCTGGGACTGCTCGCGGGGCAGGTGGAGCTGCAGCAGGCGGGAGACCGGCCGAGGGAATGAGCGTCGACGCCCACTCCTTCCGCCGCGCGCTGGGGCAGTTCCCGTCGGGCGTGACGGTGGTGACCACGCGGGATGCCTCGGGGGTCCCCCGCGGCCTCACCGTGAGCAGCTTCTGCTCGGTCAGCCTGCACCCGCCGCTGGTGCTCGTCTGCATCGACCAGCGCGCCGACGCCAACGGCGCCATGAGGACGAGCGGGCTGTTCGCCGTCAGCGTGCTGGCCGAGGACCAGGTGGCGGTCTCCCGGCGGTTCGCCTCCTCCGGCCCGGGCAAGTTCGAGGGCTTCGCTTTCACCGAGGGTCGGCTGCGGCTGCCGCTGGTGCCGGGGGCGATCGCCCACCTGCAGTGCCGGGTCCGCTCGTTCCACGACGAGGGCGACCACACGGTCTGGGTCGGCGAGGTGGTGGCGCTCGCCACCCACCCCGGCCGCCCGCTGCTCTACCAGCGCGGCGGCTACCACCGGCTGGGCGGCGGACCGGAGTGACAAGCGGCGCGACGATCGAGTATAAACGTCCCATCGAAACGCCACCGCCGCTTCCAGCCGACGCCGTCCGAGCGCCGCGAGGCGGCACCCCGAGGCAGAGCACCCGCGAATCACGCGAGCCGGACCATCCGAAAGGAGACGAAGGAAGCTTCCTTCGAGGAACATGGCCGACAACGTCCTGATGTCCGACATGAGCTGGACCGAGGTGGAGCACGCGCTGAAGGAGCGCCCGATCGCGCTGCTGCCGGTGGGCACCACCGAGGCGCACGGCCCCCACCTGCCGATCGCCACCGACACCGTGATCGCGATCGAGATGGCCCGCCGCGCCGCCATCCGGCTCAAGCAGCGGGGGCTGCATGCCCTGATCGCGCCGCCGGTCACGTTCTCCGTCTCCCAGCTCGGGTCCGACTTCCCCGGCACGGTCAGCCTCGCCCCGGAGACCGCCGCCGCGCTGGTGCGCGACGTCTGCGTCGCCCTGGCCAAGAAGTTCCGGGCGGTGGCCCTGGTCAACTCGAACCAGGAGCCCGCGAACATCGAGGCCCTGAAGAAGGGCGCCGAGGACGCCCGCAAGGCCGGCGCCGGCGTCTGCTATACCGACTTCACCAAGAAGCGCTGGTCCGACCGGCTGGGGCCGGCCTTCAACGCCGGCGACCACGGCGGCAGCTTCGAGACCTCGCTGATGATGGCCTGCGCGCGGGCGCAGGTCCGGGAGAAGGAGCGCATCAGCCTGCCGCCCATGGACCCGCTGGGGCCGGCGCTCAAGAAGGGCGCCAAGTCCTTCGCCGAGGCCGGGGGCGAGGACGCCTACTTCGGCGACCCCACCGCGGCCAGCACGGAGGACGGCGAGGCGTTCTTCGAGACGCTGGCCGACATCCTCGCGCTCTCGATCATGGAGTACCTGGGCAGCAAGGCGTAGTCATCTTCCGCGCTCCGGGAACAGCCGCAGGTCCATGTCGTCCGCGGCGATGTCGGTGAGGTCCACGATGGCCGCGGCGTTCACGCCGATGGCGATGGCGATCGCCTCGGAGACCTCTTCACGGCTGGCCCCGAACTTCAGCGCCTTCTTGATGTGGCCCTCGAGGCAGCCCTGGCACCTGGCGGCGAGGCTGGCCGCGATCGCGATCAGCTCCTTCGTCTTGCGGTCGAGGGTGGAGGGTCGGTAGGTCTCCTTGTAGAACTGGAAGTAGATCTCGCGGAAGCGCGGCTCGACCATCGTGTACGAGGTCGGTTGCGCCCGCGCGGCTCCCTCGTCCTCTTCGGGGAAGGGCTGGTGGCGCGGCTTCTCGTCGGTCACGGTTCTCCTCGTTCTCTGGAATCCACGGCGTTCGCCCGGGTCAGGAGGCGACCCGCTGCAGCAGGGCTCGCGCCGCCGCCTCGTAGGCGGCGGTGCCGTCGCGCCAGGCGCCGCCGTGGCTGCGGCCGGGCACGATCAGGACCTCGGCGTCCCGGCCGGCGGCCGCCTGCAGGTCGAAGGCGATCTGCTTGGGCATGCGCACGTCCTCGGAATTGGCCACGAACAGCGCCGGCCGCCCGTCGAGCCGCCCCGCCGCCGCCCGGATGTCGACGGAGGCCGGGTCGAAGCCGCCCCGCTCGCGCATCCAGAACAGGATCTCGTCCGCCACCGGCCACACCGGCACGATGCGCAGCCACCAGCGGAAGCCGCGGAACAGCTGCAGGTGGTGGCGCAAGGTGTCGCCGAGCGAGCGGTAGCTGCTGTCGCAGATCACGCCGGCCACCTGCGGGGTCTCCGCCGCCGCCAGCATCACCGAGGCCGCCCCCAGCGAGACCCCCCACAGCACTACCTTGCCGGGCGAGCGCCCCCGCGCGTAGCGCACCGCCGCCTCCACGTCGTCCTTCTCGCGCGCGCCGAAGGTGGTGACGGCGCCGCCGCTCCTGCCGTGGTGCCGCAGGTCGATCAGCAGCGCGTTCCAGCCGCTCTCGTGGACGAAGGGCGCCCGCCGCACCATCTCGATCCGGGAGCGGTTGAGGCCGTGGACCAGGACCACGGTGCCTTTGCCGTCGGTGCAGGGGATCCACCATCCCCGGATCTCGACGCCGTCGCTGGAGCGGAAGGCGACCTCCTCGAAGGCGAGGTGGAAGGAAGCGGGCGTCAGCCCCTCGTTCTCGTGGTCGTGGTAGACGAACCGGCGCGTGGTCGCCATGCCGGCGAGGTACCAGGGGACCCAGCCGAAGACGAAGAGCACGACAGCGGCGAGCGCGAGCAGCAGCGCGCGCTTGAGCCAGGTCCACATGCGGCGTCAGCCCTCCTCGGATGGAACGAACCATCATAGTCGAGCGGGCGCAGAAAAACGGGAGAGCACGACACCCGACACGACGGACCGCGCATTCGGGCCTCTCTGGGGGCATTCGATCGGCCCGCGCGCGCCGTCACCTCGTCGGCGGCGTCGTGCCCCCCCGTCCATCTATTAGTACGCTGGCTCGAATCGATCGTTTCCCGCGCTCGGGTGAAACGATGTCACCGGGGCGCTGGCACGACGGCGACGCAGCGGCGCGGGGAGCGTCGGGCCCACGCATCGGCGTAGACGGTCGGGATCCACGGGCCGGGCTCGCCGGCCGCTCGTGCCGCGAGCGCCGGCACCCAATCGCGCACGCCGTCGGGGGCGCAGACCGCATCGAGAGGGCCGGTGCGGGCGGCGGCCTCCACGAGAGCCGACAGGGTGGCCGCCGGGAGCTGCCCTGCCGCGATCCAGCGATGCACGCGCACGCGGAGCAGCAGCGTGGCGAGGAGCGCCGCCAGGACGGCCAGCGGGACACGCGCCCGTCCCCTGCCCACCCGGCCCGCCGCGAGCGGTGTGCCGACGAGGAGGGCGAGCGCGACGCCGAGGCCCGCGAACGCCGTCGGCGCGGGCAGACGCGCCAGCGCCAGCAGCTCGGCCGGCGAAAGGGCACGCGCGAGCGGCAGCAGACCAGGCCCGGCCAGGAGCGCCGCCGTCGCTGCCGCCAGCGCCAGCCGGCGCAGCGCCGCGCGGCCGCGGGGGCCTCGGCCCAGGACGACGCCGGAGGCGAGGACGACCACGAGGGCGAGCAACGGGTGGGCGAGGGCGCCGGCGGCGGTCAGCAGGCCGGCGGCCACGGCCGAGGAGCGCGAGGCGTGTCCGACCAGCAGCGCGGCGGCCGGGAGGAGAAAGCCGAGCGCCAGCAGCGCCTCGCCCGGGCCGAAGGCGGATAGCCACCCCGGCCAGGGCGCGACGGCCAGCGTTCCCAGCGCCGTCAGCGCGGCCACCCCGGGCGGAAGGCAGGTGGCGCAGAGCGCGAAGAGGCCCACCAGGGTGAGACACGCGGCGGCCACCACCACCGCCAGCACCGTCTGCGCCGCATCGGCGCCCGACAGCGCCGAGAGGTCGGCGGCGAGCGTCGCCACGGCCGGCGCGTGCGCGCCGAACGGCGCGAGCGGCAGCAGCGGTTCGGCCGAGAGCGGCGGGCCGTCGTGCCAGAGCAGCAGGCGGGCGGCCGTCGTCTGGAACGCCAGCCGCGGGCCGGGTGCGTGGCGCCGGCCGCCGGCGGGCGCCAGCAGCAGGATGGCGACGGCGGCGATCAGCAGGGAGGGACCGCTGCGCAGTCGCGGCGGGTCTGGGCCCGGGCGCGGCACCGGCGCGGGCGCGGGCGGCACCGGCCAGCCGGGCGGCGGCGGGACCTCGTGCTTCGGCAGGAAGCGCAGCGCCAGCAGCAGCACGGAGACGAGGAGCGTGGCCGTCACGGACCGCGAGCGGGAGAGCCCCGGCAGCCAGGACGCGCTCACCGCCCAGAAGGCCAGCGAGAGCGCGGGAACCGCCGTCCACGGCGCCCGGACCACCAGCAGGCCCGGGAGCAGCAGCAGGAGCGCCAGCGCGGGCAGGGCCACGCCGGATTCTATTCCCCGGGTTAGGATTCCCGGTCCCGATGGCGGCGAGACACGCCCTGCGCGCGGTGCTGTTCGACTGGGACGGCACCCTGGTCGACTCGGCGGCCAAGAGCTACCGCTGCTACGTCCGCGTGTTCTCCGCCTACGGCATCGACTACGACCACGCCATGTTCGAGCGCACCTACTCGCCCGACTGGTACCGCACCTACCAGGAGATCGGGCTGCCGCGGGAGGCCTGGGCGGAGGCGGACGCCCGCTGGCTCGAGTGCTACGAGACCGAGCCCAGCTCGCTCCTGCCCGGCGCGCGCGAGGCGCTCTCGAGGCTCGCCGCCTCCGGCAAGCTCCGGGGCCTGGTGTCGAGCGGCGATCCCTCGCGGGTGCGGCGGGAGATCGTCAGCCTGGGCGTGGCGGGATACTTCGGCGCTGTCGTCTGCGGCGGCGAGACGGAAGAGCGCAAGCCGCACCCGCAGCCGCTGCTGCTGGCGCTGGAGCGGCTGGGCGTGCCACCGGCGGAGGCCGCCTACGTCGGCGACAGCCCCGAGGACGTGCTGATGGCGCGATCGGCCGGCGTCCTCGCCGTCGGCGTCCCGGGCGGTTTCCCCAACCGCAGGGCGCTCGAGGAGGCCGCTCCGCAGCTGTTCTCCACGGACCTGGTTTCGGCCGTGGAACGGCTGCTGGGTTAGGATCGACGGCCGTGAGCGACTCGCACGCCGTCCCCATCATCGACCTGAAGGCCCAGCTCGCCCGCATCCGTTCGGAGGTGGACGAGGCCGTCTCCCGCGTGCTGACCAGCACCGCCTTCGTGGGCGGCGCCGACGTCCGCGAGCTCGAGCGCGAGTTCGCGGCCTTCTGCGGGACGGCCCACGCCTGCGCCGTCGGCAACGGAACGGACGCGCTGCAGCTCGCGCTGCGCGCCTACGGCGTCGGCCCCGGCGACGAGGTGGTGACCGTCGCCAACACCTTCATCGCCACCGGCGAGGCCATCCTGCTGGTCGGCGCCCGTCCCGTCTTCGTGGACGTCGACGTGGCCACGCACACGATGGATCCGGCCCGGCTGGAGGCCGCGATCACCCGGCGTACGCGGCTCGTCCTCCCGGTTCATCTCTACGGTCACCCTGCGGACATGACGGCCATCAACGCCGTCGCTGCCCGCCATCAGCTGCCGGTCCTGGAGGACGCCGCCCAGGCACACGGGGCCACCTGGCAGGGGCGGCGGGCGGGGGCCCTGGGCCACGCCGCCTGCTTCAGCTTCTATCCGACCAAGAACCTGGGCGCCTGCGGGGACGCCGGCATGGTGGTGTCGGGCGACGCCGACTTCATCGCGCGGGTCCGGCAGATCGCCAACCACGGCGCCGGCAGCCACCGCTACGACAACCTGGTGCTGGGCACCAACAGCCGGCTCGACAGCCTGCAGGCCGCGATCCTGCGGGTCAAGCTGCGCCACCTCGAGCGCTGGAACGCCGAGCGGGCCGAGCGCGCGGCGCGCTACACCGAGGCCCTCGGCGAGCTGCCGGGGATCACCCCGCCCTCGGAGAAGCCGGCCGCGCGCTCCTGCTGGCACCTCTACACCATCCGCGTCGCGGGGCGCGACGCCCTGGCCGCGCACCTGCAGTCGCGCGGGATCGGCACCGCCGTCCACTACCCCCGGCCGATCCACCTGCAGCCCTCGATGGCGGCCGCCGGGGGCCGGCCGGGAGACCTGCCGGTGTCGGAGCGGCTGTGCCGCGAGGTGCTGTGCCTGCCGCTCTACGCGGAGCTGCCGGTCGCCGACCTGGACCGCGTCGTCGAGGAGGTTCGCGCGTTCGTGGGGTCGGCGGCCCGGGCCTGAAGGGAGGGCCTCAGCGGGCGCGGCGGCCCTTGGCCCGGAGCAGCGCCTGCAGCTGCGCGCGGGCGGCGTTGCGCACGTCGAGGTGCCGGCTCTCGCGCACCAGCCGCTGCAGGTAGTCGACGTCGCTGGCGCGCTCCATGTGCCGGGCCAGGATCTGGCCGATGTGGCGGTCGCCGGCGAGGTCCTTCAGCCGCGCCGCGTCGTGCATCCGCTTGGCCGCCTCCTGGCGCAGGAAGAAGTGCCGCGAGCTGCGCACCACGCGGAGCAGCTCCTCGTCGTCGTCGTGGTCGGGGGGCAGCGACTGGATCTGGAACAGCAGGTCGTCGTCGCTGAGCGCCAGCCAGCCGTCCTGGCCGGGCAGCGCGCCGCGGGCACGGGCACGACGCGACGGCACGCCGGCGCCCATGGGCAGCGCTACTCGAGCGCCGCCGCGCGTCGGCGGAACTCCTCCACGACACTCTCCAGCACGGCGCGCTCGGCGCCTCCCGCACCCTCGAAGCTGACACCGAACACGAACCCGCCGCGGCTCGACGGGCGGCTCCAGACGACGGTGGCCGGGAGCCTCTGGTGGGTCGGGCTCTTGCCGAGGCGCACCTCGACGACGATCGCGGCCGCCTGGGCGGGTGGCTGGTTGTCGGTGTGGACGCGGGCGCCATGCGTGCTGAGGTCCGTCATGAAGGCCGGCACCCTCTGTCCCCCCTCCAGGACGTAGCGGCAGGACGCCACGAAGGGCTGGATCCGCTCGGCCCTGCGCTTCTGGCTGGGTGCGCTCATCGGCGGCGCGACTGGCCGCTACTGGCCGTCGGGAGCGCTCGCGGGCGTCTCGTCAGCCTGCGGGACGCTGTTGAGCAGCGCCTTCAACTCTTTGCCCATCTTGAAGTACGGGATCTTCTTCGGAGGAACGTCCACCTTCTCGCCGGTCTTGGGGTTGCGACCCTTGCGTGGCGCGCGGTTGCGGAACCGGAACGAGCCGAAGCCGCGGATCTCCACTTCCTGCCCGCCCTGTAGCGCCGAGACGACGCTGCGCAGGGCGGCCTCGACGATGATCCCTGCCTGCACCTGGGTGATGTCGAGTCGCTTCGCCACCACGCCGATCAGGTCGGCCTTCGTCATTGCGGTTCGTGCCGGCTCGGACATAATCGCCAGAACTCCGTTCGACCCCCGCAACGGGCGGGCAAAGACGGCAAATCCTAGCGCGCCGAATCCCCCGAAGTCAAGGAGCCGCCGGGGGATAGGGGCAATCAGGCGTTGGAGATCCTGCGGGCGCCGACGGGTCGCTGGGTCGGCTTCGCGCTCAGCGCCCCGAAGGTCTTCTCGAGCGCCTTGTCGACGCGCTCCTCCACGCTCGTCCGCGCCTTCTCCTCCGCCTCGGCGATCTCACTGATGAGGAGGAACTTCGCGCGCTCGAGCATGCGCTTCTCCCGGAACGACAGCGCCTTCTTGCGCGAGAGGTAGGTCAGCCCCTTGAGCACGACCGCGACCTCGAAGAGGCTGCCCGTCCGCATCTTGTCCGAGTTCTCCTTGAAGCGGCCCTTCCAGTTCGCGACCTGCTCGACCTTGCCGTCCCCGAGGAGGGTGAAGATCTTGCGGACTTCCGACGACCGGATGACGGGACGCAGCCCAACGCCGTCCGCGTTCTGCTGGGGGACCCAGACCCGGGAGTCGTTCGCGAGGATCCGAAGCTGGTAGAGGCTGATCTTGCCGCCCGGGACGGGCCGGGTCTGGATGCTCTCGACCACGCCGATCCCATGGTTCGGATAGATGACCTTCTCCCCAACTTGGAACTCCACAGCGGCCTCTCTTTCCCAGGTCTTTGCGGGAGGGACCTGCGGACGACGCGCGTTTGAAGGATTTTACCAGCCGCGGGATACGGCAGCAATTGATGCAGCGCACGCGTGCGCCGTCGCCGCCAGGAACTGCTTGGAACGCCTGTCCTTTCCTGGAGCCAACGCGTGGATGAACGGGGTGGATGAACGGGAGCGTGTCCTCCCGCCGGCCGGAGGACACGGTACGCGACGGCAGTTGTTCGGCCGAATCACTCGTCCGGAAACCAGCCAGAAACTCCGGCCAAGAGCTGGCTGCTTTACGGTTCGCGTACTCGTCTGATTCGATTCTCCGGGCACGCCGGTTGCCTTGCGGAAGGCCGTGACTGGGCCCCTGCTGGTGGGCGCGCTGGGCGGCGTCGCGCTGCTGCCCCTCGCGGCAGCGCTCTGGCGGCGCCGGCGAGCGCCCGAGCCGCCACCGCTGCCCGTGGGCGAGGACGACTCGCCCGCCGAGGCCGCAGACGAGCGCTTCCTGGCCCGCTTCGTCCACGAGCTGCCCCAGGTCGCGCACGAGCTGCACGCCGGCGGCTACCGGCACGTGCCCTCGCTGCTGCTGAGCGCGATCGTGCGGCTGCTGGAGCCGACCCGGGCCACCATCGCCATCGCCCGGCGGCCGGACGCGGAGGGCACCGGCCCGCGCCAGTTCACGATCGCCGCCGTCTGGCCCGAGGACCCCGCCCTGCTCGGGAGCCAGATCGTCGCCGGACAGGGCGAGATCGGCTTTGCCATCGAGCTGCAATGGGTGATGGACCGGGCCGACTTCGACCGCCAGCCCCAGGCGATCCGCGACCGCCTCCGCGAGCAGACCGGGAAGGACCATCGGCCCGACCTGGTGGCGCCCATGGTGTTCAAGAACGAGGTCGTCGGGGTGATCACGCTGGAGGGCCTCAAGCGCAGCGCGAGCGAGACCAAGGACGTGCTGCGCCTGTTCGCGCTGGTGGGCGCCGTCTCGCTCTACACCTACGCGCGGTACAGCGAGATGCAGGTGACCGCCAACGTGGACGGCCTCACCGGCGTCTTCAACAAGCGCCACATCACCGCCCGGCTGGACGAGGAGATCCAGAAGGCGCTGGCCGAGAAGCGCAGCCTCTCCGTCTTCATGTTCGACGTCGACAACTTCAAGCACTACAACGACCGCAACGGCCACCTGGCCGGCGACCGGCTGCTCACCGCCCTGGCCAAGCTGGTGCAGGTGACCACCCGGCGCGACACCATCGTGGGGCGCTTCGGCGGCGAGGAGTTCCTGATGATCTTCCCGGGTACCGCGAAGGCCGGGGGGATGCGGGCGGCCGAGAACGTCCGCCAGGCGATCGCCCGCTTCGAGTTCCCGTTCGGAACGGACCAGCCGCTGGGCATGGTGAGCGTCAGTGGCGGCGTGGCCGAGTGCCCGGTCGACGCGGTCGACGGCGCCACCCTGATCCGGGCGGCCGACGAGGCGCTCTACGCGGCGAAGCACGCCGGCCGCAACCGGGTCGCGGTCTACGGCCTGACCGCGGAGCCGGCCGTCTCCCCGCGCTCGACCTCCGTGTCGATGGCGGCCCGGGTCGACGCCTCCGTCCCCGCGGCCGAGCCGCCCTCGAAGGAGAGCGCGAACTAGTCGTCGTCCACCCGCTGCTCGTCGTACACTGGGTCCGCTGCCCGCCGCCGGAGTGGCGAAACTGGCAGACGCGCGGGACTCAAAATCCCGAGGGGCTTCCGCCCCGTGAGGGTTCGACTCCCTCCTCCGGCACCAGGCCACCGACGACTCAGGCCGGCCGTGCGTCTGAGCACCCAACCTGCCGGCGCGCGCGGAAAGCGCCGGCTCGGAGGGCTGCGGCCCGCGATCAGCCTTTGCAGTTCGCGCGCCTGAGCTCGACCCGGCGGTTGCGTGCACGGTTCGCGTCGGTGGTGTTGGGCACCAGGGGCTTCTCGTCGCCGTAGCCGGCCGCGGTCAGCCTGGCGGCCGGCACGCCGTGGCTCGTCAGCCAGGCCCTGACCGACTCGGCCCGGGCCATCGAGAGCGTTCGGTTGTGTGCCTTGCCGCCGACGTCGTCGGTGTGGCCGCCGATCTCCGCGGCGTAGGAAGGATCGCGCTGGAAGATCGCCAGCACCTGGGTGAGGACCGGCTCCGCGTCGGGACGCAGGGTCGCCTTGTCGGTGTCGAAGTTGACGCCGTACACCTGCAGCGTGCACTTGTTCGGCGGCGGCGCGCCCACGCGCACGTCGGTGAGCTCATAGCTGGTGGTCGACTCCTCGTTCCCCGACCCGTGCTGGTACAGGTACCAGGCCTCGCCCTCCGCCGTCTTGCGCGTGAGCAGGGCCTGGTTGGCGTCGTCCTCGCGCGACACCAGCCGCGCGCCGATCCCGCGCAGGGCGTCGACGTAGTTCTTCCAGACCGCCAGCGGCGGCATGTCCTTCTTGGGGTCGCTCAACCGGAAGCTCACGTGCCCGACGCGCCCCGCGATGGTCCGGGTGCCCGAGTCCAGTTCGACCGTGACGGACCCGAAGTCCTCGCTCTCGCACCCGTCGAGGACGAAGGCGGCGAACTGCTTGACCAGCCAGGCGGGCGCACGGCACTCGGCGCTCGGGCCGGCCGGCGACTCGGCGACATCGTCGGCGGCGCGAACGACGACCTCCTGCTTGAGCGGAGCCACGCGCACAGTGGTCAGGGTGAACGAGCCGGTCGACTCGTCGTTGCCGCTTCCGTGGGAGTAGTCGTACCAGAACTCGCCCTGGGGGGTCTGGCGCGTCAGCGTCGCGCTCCAGCCGCCGGAGGGATCCGAGACCAGCTTCGCGCCCGCCTTCTGCCCCTCGGCGGCGAAATGCCGCCAGGCGACCGCGTTGGCGGGATCCTTCGACGGGTCGACCAGCGTGAAGTCGACGCGGTCGACCTCGCCCTCGACGGCCTTCTCCCCGCTCGGCAGCTCGAAGGTGACACGCGCCCAGTCCCGGTGGGAGCACGAGGTGATCTCGAACCCGGGCATCCGCGCCTGCGCCCAGGACGGGTTCGCGCAGCCGGCCTGGTCCGCTGCCTGCACGGCCACCGCCGTCGCGCCCACGACGGCGGCCGCCGCCGCGCACACCCACGACCTTCCTCGGCCGGTTCGGCTCATCGGTTCCTCCCAGGGGTTCTACCGACGATTAGAACACGGCATCCTGCCGTTGCCCCAGACGAGCGGGATCACGGTCTTGCGGTAGAGGTTAGATCTTGGGTTCCCGTGCCGCGCCTGCCAGTGTCAGTGACGTCCAGGGCAACTCACGACGCGGCCCGTTTCGAGGCTGACGCTCTGCTTCACTCGGCCGGGGCGGGCTTGTCCGCCGGCCCGCTCATCGCCTGCAGGGCCAGGTAGCTCGGACCGAACCGCCGGATGTTCTCCATCTGCCGATCGTACTGGTCCTGGTGGCGCTCCTCGTCGCCGATCAGGGACTCGAAGAGCTGCTTCGACTGAGCGTCCGAGCAGGCGGCGCAGACCTTGGCCGCCTCGTTGTAGTCGACGATGCTCTGGGCCTCCATCTCCACCGCCTTGGCCAGCATCTTCTCGGGTTCCACGATCTTCTCCACCCCCGCGCTGGGGACCAGCGCGACCTCGCCCTTCAGGAAGAGGATGCGCTCGGCCAGGCGCTCGATGTGGCCCATCTCCTCGATGGCGGTCCGCTTGAAGAGCAGGGCCAGCGGTGCGAACCCCTGGTCGTCGAGGTGAAAGTGGAAGTACATGTACTGGTGCACGGCCGCCAGCTCGTCGGCCACGGCACGGTTGAGAAGGTCGATGCTCTTCGTCCGGTCCATGGGATCCTCCTGCCCTCACCAAGGCACGCCGGACGGTATCACGACGGCGCCGCCGGGTCGCCTCGGCGGTCGAGGCGGCTCTCTCTAGGCGGCCGCCGCCGCCGCGGGCAGCCAGACGCTGACCATCCCGCCGCCCGCGGGGTGGTTGGCCGCCTCCACGTCTCCCGCGTGCTGCTCGACGATCCGGTGGACGATCGAGAGGCCGAGCCCGGTGCCGCCCTTCCTGCGGCTGAAGAACGGCTCGAACACCTGCGGCAGGTGGGCCGGGTCGAAGCCCGGCCCGGAGTCGCGCACCGTGCAGAGCACCCCGGCGCGGCCACGCCGCGCCTCGGTCCGCACCTCCACCTCGACGCGTCCGCCGGGGGGCGTCAGCTCGATGCCGTTCTGCAGCAGGTTCTGGAACACCTGTTGCAGCCGGTCCTCGTCCATGTCGACCAGGTTCGGCGCCGGGTCTCCCGCCAGCTCGACCGTCACGCCAGCCTGCCTGGAGAGGTCCGCGCAGGAGGCGATCGCCTTGGCGGCGACCGTGCACAGGGGCCCCGGCGTCAGGTCGCCGGCGATCGGCCGGCCGTAGTCCAGCAGGTCCGTCATCAGCCGGCCCAGCCGCGTGGTGTGCTCCTGCAGGGCCAGGAGCTGCGGCGAGGCCGGCTTGCCGCTGCCGGCGCGCGGCAGCAGCGCGTCCACCGTGGCCGAGATGGCGAACAGCGGGTTGCGCGCCTCGTGGGCGACGCCGGCCACCAGCGTGCCGATGGCGGAGAGAGATTCCTTGCGGTGCAGCTCCTGCTGCAGGGCGATGGCCGACTCGCTCTCGTCCTCCAGCAGCCAGGAGATCATGCCGACGCCCATCAGCATCAGCATCAGCAGCTCGGCCTCGACGAGGTGGTCCGAGCTGGGGACGGGCACCCGTCCCCCCGCGGCGAACACCAGGAACAGCGCGTCCTCGATCGCCTGCCCGAGGAACGACACCCCCAGCACGCGGGCGCCGAACCGCCGGCGGCCGGCCCCTCCCTGCATCAGGAGGACACCCGCGGCGAGGTGAGAGGCGGTGGCGACCAGGCTGTAGGCGGTCATGCGCGCGGGGATGCCCCACCACGGCCCGGCCAGCGAGGTGACGGACCCGAACACGGCGAGGCCGACGAGCAGCACGGGCCGCGCCCCGGGGAGCTCTCGACGGTTCCATCGGCACCAGGTCCCCAGCAGCACCAGCGCGAACGACCAGTACGCGAGGACGAACTCCAGCGCCCGCAGGGGCGCGCGCAGTTGCGTGCCGACCGCCTGCAGACCGGCGACGGCGGCCAGCAGGCTCGCCGCCAGGAACCACAGGCCCAGCGACCAGTCCTTGACGCCGGGGCGGGGCCCCTTGCGCCGGAACGAGGACAGCATGAGGGCGAGCGCCACGGTCCCCAGCACCTGGAACAGGAAGCCGATGACCGGGATCTTCGGCACCTCGCCCTCCCGCGGGGGTTCCGCGCCCGGATGATACGACGGCGGGGTGCCGTGCGGGGCTCAGCGGTCCCGGGGCGGACGGACGAACGCGCAGGCCTGGCCTGCGTGCGACCCGGCGTCGAGATTGCTCTCGTACCGGTGGGTGATGCGGCCGTCCCGGCCGACGTGGAAGGTCACCCGACGGGCCACGCCGAGCAGCGGGATGGCAACGCCCCAGGCCTTCACCACGGCCGGGTCGCCCACCAGCGGGTACGGCAGGTCGAGCGACTCACGGAAGCGGTCGGCCGTCGGCTGGTCGTCGCCCGAGACGCCGATCACCTCGGCGCCGGCCTGGCGCAGGGTCTCGTGGTTCCGGCGGAACCCGCCGGCCTCCTGGGTTCAGCCCGGCGTGAACGCCTTCGGGAAGAAGAAGACGACGGCCGTCCACTGCTGCAGGATGCGGCGCAGCGTGGTCGTGCCGACGGCGAAGTCGGGCGCGGTGTCGCCCACGTTCAGCATGCGTCAGCTCCTCCCGATCCTGGTCGGCTCGCCGTCCCTCGTGAGCGCGCGCAGGGCCGGCATGGGACCTCCTCGGATCCGATGTCGGGGGCGGATCCGGAAGTATAGGCCCAGCGGCTTCCTGCCGCTGGCGCGCCGGCACCACATGGAGTTCGCGGTGCGCGACTCCAGCCACCGCCGGCGCGTGCTGCTGCTGGTGAGCCGCGAGACCCACTGCCTGGTCGACCTGCTGCACCGCCTTCGCCGCGATCGAGCGGCTCTTCGAGGCGGTGGCGGTCGAGCTGGTGGTGCTCGCCCGCTTCATGCAGGTGCTGCCGGTGGATCTCTGCCAGCGCTACCAGGGCCGGATCGTCAACATCCACCACAGCTTCCTGCCGTCTTTCGGCGGCGGCCGGCCGTACCAGCAGGCCTACGACCGCGGGGTCAAGCTGATCGGCGCCACCAGCCACTTCGTCACCGCCGAGCTCGACGAGGGGCCGATCATCGAGCAGGACGTCATCCGGGTGGACCACACCGACTCCGTCGAGGACATGGTCCGGCTCGGACGCGACGTCGAGAAGACGGTGCTGGGCCGGACCGTCCGCTACCTCCTCGAGGACCGCGTGCTGCGCAACGGAGGGAAGACCGTCGTCTTCCGCTGAGGGGCTGCGGTTCCCCCGTGCTCAGGGGGTGAGCGTCTGGGCCTCGCCCTGGGTGGCGATGCGCTTCTCCACCAGCTCCAGGATGCGGTCGCGGCGGCTCAGCAGGCCCGCGATCTGCAGCCGGTCCAGCCAGTGGCCGAGCCGCTCGTCCAGGATCGGCCGGTCCAGCGCCCGCAGCCGCTCCAGCACCGCGCGGGAGAAGCGGGAGAGGCGCTCGGGGTCCTGCAGCTGCGGCTGGATGCGGAACGCCCGGGAGAAGTCGATGGCGTAGACGCGGAAGGCGGGGTCGTACAGCGTGTTGCGGATGTTGTAGTCCGTGTCGTAGGCCAGCTCGCGCAGCAGCCGCTCGTCCGCCTGGCGGGCGTTCCAGATGGCGAGGTTCGGCGGCTGCAGCTTCCGATGGCGGCGGTCGTACTCGTCCGTGGCGTGCTCGATCCACAGCTGCAGCGCTCCCGCCTTGCCGTCGAGGTGCCGCTCGACCGTGGGAGGGACGAGACCGGTGCCCAGCAGCTTGTCGAGCTCGTAGGCCGCCACGTCGTGCTCCCACGAGTCCCGGAAGTCGAACTCCGCGCGTCCGCCGGCCATCTGCTGCAGCCCGAAGAAGTGCTGGTGGATCGTCTTCCAGGCGGCGTGGGCGGTGCGGGTGCCATCGCTCAGCGTGAGCTTCTGCGACTGGCTGATGCCGCTCCCGATCGCCTTGCGGCCGACCACGGCGGCGCTGCGCAGGAAGCTCTCGGCCTCGGCACCCTCCATCGGCAGCTGGGTGCCGCCGGCGTACGCCGGCCAGGCGGCGAGGGTCAGGAAGGCGGCCCAACAGGAGGCCTGCAGCTGGCTGGTGCGAGACCGACCCATGCTCGTCGCCCTCCGCCTGCAGAGTGTACGGCAGACGGGCCGGGGCGGCTCCGTCGCCGCGCCGGCAATTGACACGCCGGGGTCCCGGGCATACGGTCGGTCGCGCGACGGCGCCGGCGAGCGCGCCCTCGCCTCAAAGGAGTCCACCATGCTCAGTCTCGTCCTCGCGTTCGCGGTCGCCGCCCAGGCGCCCGGCAAGCTGCCGGCGGCCGACGACAAGTACGTCGGCAGCTGGGACGTCCGCATCACCGACGCCCAGGACACCTTCGCCAGCGGCGGCTTCCAGATCGAGAAGAAGGCCGACGCCCTGGCGGGAGGCCTGGTCTGGCGCTGGGGCAGCTTCCTGCCGGCGAAGAGCGTCGAGGTGAAGGACGGCACGCTGCGCATCGTCCGTGACGAGGAGGGCAAGGGCCGGCTCGACGTGTTCGAGGCGAAGCTCGAGGGAGCCACCCTGAAAGGCCAGGTGACCTACCCAGACGGCAAGGTCGCGCACTTCGAGGGCCGCCGGGCGCCGAAGCTCGACTCGAGCCGGGCGCCGAAGTGGGGCACGCCGGTGACGATGTTCGACGGCAAGACCCTGAACGGGTGGCACCTGCGTGACCCCAAGGCGAAGAACGGCTGGGCGGTGGTGAACGGCGAGCTGGCCGTGGTGGAGCCGAAGGGCAACGCCGACCTCGTCTCCGAGAAGACCTTCCAGGACATGAAGCTGCACCTGGAGTTCAACGTCGACAAGCACTCGAACAGCGGCGCGTACCTGCGCGGCCGCTACGAGGTGCAGATCCTGGACAACCCCGACAAGAAGATGGCGCTCGACTCCCACGGCTGCGGCGCCATCTACAGCCGCCTCGCCCCGAAGGTGGACGCCGCCAAGGCCGCCGGCGAGTGGCAGACGCTCGACGTCACCTTCGTCGGCCGCCACGTCAGCGTCGTCCTCAACGGCACCGAGATCGTGAACGGGACCGTCGAGGGCGTCACCGGCGGCGCCATCAATCCCTGGGAGGACGAGCCGGGGCCGCTGATGCTGCAGGGCGACCACGGCAAGGTGCGCTTTCGCAACGTGGTGGTGACGCCGGCCGAGTAGCCGCCTTCCCGCCCGCGCGTACCCGAGCGACGATAGACGCCATGAGCTTCCGCGCCTGTCGTGTGTTCGAGGAGGACGGCCGGGTGGCGCCGCGGGTGGTGGAGATGGAGACGGACGCCCTGTCCGCGGGCGAGGTGGTCGTCCGCGTCCAGTGGTCCGGGATCAACTACAAGGACGCGCTCGCGCTCACCGGCCGCGGGAAGATCCTGCGCCGCTTCCCGCTCAACGCCGGCATCGACGCGGCCGGCGTGGTGGAGTCGTCGACGGACGCGCGCTTCCGCCCGGGAGAGGCCGTGCTGGCGAACGGCATGGGCCTCGGCGAGACGCACGACGGCGGCCTCGCGCAGCGGCTGCGGCTCCCCGCCGACTGGGTGGTGCCGCTGCCGTCCGGCCTGACCACGCGCGGGGCGATGGCGCTGGGCACCGCCGGCTTCACCGCCGCCCTCGCGCTGCACCGGATGGAGCTGAACGGGCAGCGCCCCGACCTGGGACCGATCGTCGTCACCGGAGCCACCGGCGGCGTCGGCTCGGTCGCCATCTCGATCCTCGCCGGCCGAGGCTACCGCGTGATCGCCGTCTCCGGCCGGCGGGAGCACCGCGAGTACCTCGCCCGCCTCGGCGCGGCCGAGGTCTGCACGCCGGACGAGCTGCAGCTCGGCAGCCGCCCGCTGGAGGCGGCCCGCTTCGGCGGCGCCATCGACAACGTCGGCGGCCCGCTGCTGGCGGGGCTGACCCGGCACGTCGGGCTGTGGGGGCAGATCGCCTGCATCGGGATGGCCGCCTCGGGCGAGCTCAGCACCACCGTGTTCCCGCTGATCCTGCGCGGCGTCAGCCTGCTCGGCGTCAGCTCCGCCAACTGCCCGATGCCGCTGCGCACCGAGGTGTGGAACCGGCTGGGTGCGGAGCTGAAGCCCGCCGGCCTGGACGCGATCGTCCACGAGGTGGTGGGGCTCGACGCGGTGGTGGACCGTGCGCTGCGCCTGGTGGACCGGCGGTCGCTGGGGCGCACGCTGGTGAACTGCGGCGCCTCGTGAGACCGATTCAGCCGGCCAGCCGCTTCCGCACCAGCTCGACCAGCGGGCCGCCGAACAGGCAGAGGCGGATCGAGCGCACCGCCCCTGCCGGGTGCGCCTGGAAGTGCTCGCGGACCGCCCGCACGTAGGCGCGGGCGCAGGTCTCGAGGGGCACCGCGAAGATCCCGCTGCTCACCGCTGGAAACGCGACCGTGGAGAAGCCGCGCTCGGCGGCGAGCGCGAAGGCCGAGCGCAGGGCGGACACCAGCAGCGCCTCCTCGTCCCCTTCGCCCTGCTGGGGACCGACGGCGTGGATGACGGCCCGGAACGGCAGCTCTCCGGCACCCGTCGCCACCGCTTCGCCGGTCGGGATCGGGCCGCGCTCCGCGACCACGCGGTCGCTCTCCTGCTGCAGCGCCGGGCCGGCGGCCCGCGCCAGGGCCCCCGCCACGCCGCCCCCGTGCGCGAGGTGGCCGTTGGCGGCGTTGACGATGGCCTCGACGCGCTCGGAGAGCAGGTCGCCGATCACCACCTCGAAGGCGCCGCCGCCGGGCTGTTGCTCTCGTGCGACCAGCCCGACCGCCCTGGAGGCGCTCACGGGACGAGCAGCACCTTTCCCGTGGTCTGCCGCGACTCGAGCGCGCGGTGGGCTTCGGCCGCCTGCCCCAGCGGGAAGGTGGCCCCGATGCGAACCTTCAGCCGCCCCGCCGCCACCTCACCCAGCACGAAGCCGGCGCGGGCCTCGAGGCTCGCGCGGTCGGCGACGTAGTCGAAGAGGCTCGGCCGGGTGAGGAAGAGCGAGCCCTTGCGCGTGAGCACCAGCGGGTCGACCGGCGCCACCGGCCCGCTCGAGTTGCCGAAGAACACCAGCATGCCGCGTCGCGCCAGGCAGTCGAGGCTCTTCTCGGCCGTCGTCCTGCCGACGGAGTCGTACACCACCTGGACGCCCTTCCCGCCGGTCGAGCGCTTCACCGCCACCAGGAAGTCCTCCTCCGTGTACAGGATCACCTCGTCGGCGCCGGCCTCGCTGGCAAGGCGGGCCTTCTCGCGCGTGGAGACGGTGCCGATCACGCGGGCACCGCGGCGCTTCGCCATCTGCACGAGCAGGAGACCCACTCCCCCGGCCGCCGCGTGGACGAGGCAGGCCTCTCCCGCCGACAGCGGGTAGGTGTCGTGGCACAGGTAGTGCGCGGTCATGCCCTGCAGCATCACCGCCGCCGCCGTCCGGGTCTCGACGGCGTCGGGCACCGCCACCGCCCGCTCGGCGGGCACCAGCGCCAGCTCCGCGTACCCGCCGGGGACATTGGTCCAGGCCACGCGGTCGCCGGCGCGGAAGCGGCCGGCCTCCGGGCCCACCGACTGCACGACGCCGGCGCCCTCCTGGCCGGGCACCAGAGGGAGCGGGTTCGGGTAGAGGCCGGTGCGGTGGTAGACGTCGAGGAAGTTGACGCCGCTCGCCTCCAGCCGGACCAGCAACTGACCTGGGCCCGGCTGCGGCGTCGGCAGATCGACGGCACGCAGGACCTCGGGACCGCCGAAAGCGTCGATGCGGATCGCCTTCATCGCCTCACTCCTTCCCCGAGCGCCGGCCGCGGGCGCACCTAGAGCGTACGACGGTTCGTGCTACCCTCGCTCGGGGAGCGCGCGAGGAAAGAAGCCCCTTGTTGAGGAAGCTGACGCGACGGGAGGTGGCGGCCCTCGTCCTGCTCGCGGCCGCTCTCGTGGGTGCGGCCTGGTGGTGGCTGGGCCGGGCCGAGGCGGGGCCGGCGCTGGTCACCCGGGACTCCGCTGGCACGCCGCTCGCGCCGGTGCCGCGCATCGACCTGTCCCGGCTCGACGCACCGCGGCCCCAGGCCCGGGCCGGCAGCCGTGACATCTTCGCCTACGGCGTCGCGCCGGTCGCCCCCCCGTCGAGCCGTCCCCCGGTGGCGGTGGCGACGCCGCCGGTGCAGGCTCCGGTCGCGGGCCCGGGCGGCTTCCCCGGCGGCGTGCCCGGGGGCGATCCGTACGCCATCGCGGGGTCACAACTCAACGTCAAGTACATCGGCACCGTCGACAACGGCCGCGGCGTGAAGGTCGCCGTGCTGCTGACCGACCGCGACGAGGTGCTGACCGGCCAGGCCGGCCAGGTGATCGCCAACCGCTACCGCATCGCCCGGATCGGCATCGAGTCGGTCGACCTGGAGGACGTCGGCACCGGCCAGTCCCGTCGCATCCCGCTGCGCGGCAGTTAGAGCTCGATCGTCCCCTCCAGGAACAGCGAGGCCCGGCCGGCCACGCTCACGCGGTCGCCGCGCTCCTCGCACCACAGCTCGCCGCCGCGGACCGAGACCTGACGAGCGAAGAGGCGGGTCTTCCCCAGCCGCTTCGACCAGTAGGGCAGCAAAGTGCAGTGCGCCGACCCCGTCACCGGGTCCTCGGGGACGCCGACCGCAGGGGCGAAGAAGCGGGAGACGAAGTCGCAGTCGCGCCCCGGCGCGGTGGCGATCACCGCCATGCGGTCGAGGGCCGCGGTCTTCGCCATGTCGGGCTGCAGGCAGCGCACGTCGTGATCGCTCTCGTACACCGCCAGGTAGTCGCGGGCCGCCAGCACCGCCAGGGGCTGCCGGCCCAGGGCGTCCGCGACCGCCGCCAGCGAGCCCTCCGCCGAGACGGGCGGCCGCGAGGGGAAGTCGAGCGCCAGCCGGTCCCCGTCGGAGGTGACCCGCAGCGGCCCGCTCTTCGAGCGGAATGCCACCTCGGTGCGCCGCGGGTCGAGGCGGTTGAAGATCACCCAGGCGGAGGCCAGGGTGGCGTGGCCGCAGAGGTCCACCTCGGAGGTGGGCGTCATCCAGCGGATGTGGTACTCGCCCGAGCCGCCGACGAAGAAAGCCGTCTCCGAGAGGTTGTTCTCGGCGGCGATCTTCTGCAGGGTCGCGTCGTCGAGCCAGCGCTCGAGCGGGACCACCGCGGCGGGGTTGCCGGAGAACACGCCGCTGGCGAAGGCGTCGACCTGGTACAGGGGCAGCTTCATGGCCGGAGTATCCTCCGGCGCGGGGCCGGGCGACAATCCGTCGATGAGCGAGATCCACCCTTCAGCCGAGGCGGTCGAGGCCGGCCGCCTGTTCGCCCGCTTCGTCGAGCTGATCGCCCGCCTGCGCGCCCCCGGCGGTTGCCCCTGGGACCGCGAGCAGACGCACGAGTCGGTGAAGCCGATGACCGTCGAGGAGGCCTACGAGGTGGCCCAGGCCATCGACGAGAAGGACGACGACGAGCTCCTGGGCGAGCTGGGCGACCTGCTGCTGCAGGTGGTCTTCCACGCCAGCATCGCGCAGGAGCGCGGCGCCTTCCGCCTCGGCCAGGTGATCGAGCGGGTGGCCGCCAAGATGGTGCGGCGCCACCCGCACGTCTTCGGGGCGGAGGAGGCGGAGACCTCGGGCGACGTGCTGCGCAACTGGGAGGCGATCAAGGCCCGCGAGCGGCGGGACCGCGGCAAGCAGGACGCCTCCCTGCTCGACAGCGTGCACCGGGGACTGCCCGCGGTGATGGAGGCGTTCCAGATCACCACCAAGGTCTCGCGGGTCGGCTTCGACTGGAAGGACGCCAAGGGCGCGCTCTCGAAGCTCGAGGAGGAGGCCGGCGAGCTGCGCGAGGCCGTCGCCGCCGCGGCCGGCCACGACAGGGTGTACGAGGAGGTCGGCGACCTGCTGTTCGCCGCGGTGAACGTGGCCCGCCTCTCCGGCGTCGACCCGGAGAGCGCGCTCAAGGCCGCGAACCGGAAGTTCCGCCGCCGCTTCCACCACGTCGAGCAGCGGCTCGCGGCCGGGGGCCGCCAGCCGGCGGATGCCACCCTCGAGGAGATGGACCGCTACTGGGAAGAGGCGAAGCGGCTCCCCGAGTAGCTCATCCGCGCGGCGGCAGCGCTCGGCGCAGCCACTCGCGGACGTCCGCGATCTCCTCGGCCGAGATGCTGTGCGGCACCGGGTAGGTGTGCCACTCGACGTCGTAGCCCTGCCGGAGCAGGACGTCGCGCGAGGCCTCGCCCAGGGCCAGCGGGACCACGTCGTCCCAGGTGCCGTGGGCCATGAAGATCGGCACCGCGGCATTCGCCGGGTGCGCCTCCACCGGGAGCCGTGTGGTCAGCGGCAGGTAGGTCGACAGAGCGATGACGCCCGCCAGCCGCTGCGGGTGGCGCAGGGCGGTGTGCAGCGCCAGCGCGCCACCCTGGGAGAAGCCGGCCAGCACCACCCGGTCGGCGGGGATCCCGCGCCGGGCCTCCCGCTCGACCAGCCGGTCGATCGCCGCCGCCGACTCGCGGATGCCGGCCTCGTCCTCCGGCGAGCCGCTGCTCAGGCCGAGGATGTCGAACCAGGCGCGCATGCGGTAGCCGCCGCTGATCGACACCGGCCGCACCGGCGCGTGCGGGAACACCCAGCGCAGAACGGGGCCTGTTCCCGGACGCAACTCGGGCACCACCGACTCGAAGTCGTGGCCGTCGGCCCCCAGCCCGTGCATCAGCACCACCGCGGCGTCGGCGGCGGCGCCGGGCTCGACCTCGGCGGTCTCCAGGTGGAGGCTCACGCGCGGCGGGTCATCACCTCGGCCGGCTGTGCGAGCTGGGCTTCGAGCATGGCGGCGATGCGGGGCTGGGGGACGGCGCCGATCTGCTGATCGACCACCTTACCCTCGCGGAACACGAGCAGCGTCGGGATCGAGCGGATGCTGAAGGCCTCGGAGACCTCCGGGTTCTCGTCCACGTTGAGCTTGCCGACCTTGACCCGGCCCGCGTAGGCGCTGGCCAGCGCGTCGACCGAGGGCGCGATCATGCGGCACGGCGCGCACCACTCGGCCCAGAAATCGACCAGGACGGGCACCTGCGCCTCGCTGACCTCCTGCTTCCAGTTCGCGTCCGTGAGAACCACCACGTCCTTGTTCAAGGTTCGCTCCTCGTGTTCGGGGACCCGGCACCCGCGGGGCGGGCCCTCTCTACTGTTGGACCGGGTCGGTCCGAAAACGTTACAGGACGCGGGCGGTGCGCGCAACCGTCCAGGGATGCGAGAGTTGCATATACTCACCCCGCCGTGGACCCCTGGATCCGCACGCCCGACGCGCTCCATGCCCTCGTCCGCTCGCTCGAGGGCTGCCGGGCCATCGGCCTCGACACGGAGTCCGACAGCCTCTATCACCACTTCGAGAAGGTCTGCCTGGTCCAGCTGGCGACCGACCGCGGGCAGCAGGTCCTCATCGACACGCTGGCGGTGCGCGACCTCTCGCCGCTGGCGCCGGCCCTGGCGGACCCGGGGCTGGCGAAGGTGCTGCACGGGGCCGACTACGACGTGACCACGCTGAAGCGCGACTTCTCCTTCCGCTTCGCCTCGCTCTTCGACACCATGATCGCGGCACGCCTGCTGGGGCGCGCCGAGATCGGCCTGGCGGCGGTGGCGCGGGACCTGCTCGGGGTGAGGCTGTCCAAGGACAACCAGAAGGACGACTGGTCGCGCCGTCCGCTCACCCCGCAGCAGGAGGCCTACGCCCTGGCCGACGTCGCCCACCTGGTCCCCCTGCGCGAGCGTCTCGAGGCCGAGCTGGACGAGAAGGGCCGCCTCCCCTGGCTGATCGAGGAGTGCGAGGCCGTCGCGGCGCTCACGCCTCTGGCCAGGAAGCAGCACGACCCCCAGGCCTACCTGTCGATCAAGGGGGCGCGCCGTCTGGCGCCGCGGGCCCTCGCCGCCCTGCGGGAGCTGGCGACCTGGCGCGAGCGCCTGGCGGAGCAGACCGACACGCCCGCCTTCAAGATCGCCGGCAACGAGCTGCTGCTCCAGCTGGCCGTGCAGCGTCCCCGCGAGCTGCGCGCCCTCCCCCCTCTGCCGCCGCGTCTGCAGCGGCGGCAGGGCGAGCTGCTGGAGGCGCTGCGGCGGGCCGAGGCCCAGCCGCAGGACGCGCTGCCGTCGGTCCCGCGGCAGCCGAGGCCGACGATGAGCGAGGAGGCGCTGCGGCGCGTGCAGCGCCTGCGGGCCTGGCGGGCGAGGAAGGCGGCCGAGCTGCAGGTCGACGTCTCCGTGGTGCTGCCCCAGCGCCTCATCGACCGGCTGGCCGAGGCGACGCCTGGCGACGGCGACGGCCTGCTCGCGCTCGACGGGCTGCGGCGCTGGCGGGTGGAGGCCTTCGGGCGGGAGCTGCTGGCCGCGCTCGCAGAGGCGGGCGGGGCCTAGCGATGCCTCGCCTCCCTGCCGGGCTCCTGCGTGGCGAGGACGGGGTGGTGCGCTGCTCCTGGGCCGGCAGCGACCCGCTGTACCTGCTCTACCACGACGCCGAGTGGGGCTTCCCCGTCGCCGACGACCGGCGGCTCTTCGAGAAGCTCTGCCTGGAGGGCTTCCAGTCCGGGTTGAGCTGGCTGACGATCCTGCGCAAGCGCGAGGCCTTCCGCGCGGCGTTCGCCCGGTTCGAGCCCCTGGCGCTCGCCGGGTTCGGGCCGCGGGACGTCAGGCGGCTGCTGGGCGACGCGGGCATCGTCCGCCACCGGGGCAAGATCGAGTCGGCCCTCGACAACGCGCGCCGGCTGCTCGAGCTGCAGGCGGAGGCCGGATCCCTGGCCTCGTTCGTCTGGTCCTTCGAGCCCCCCGCCTCGGCCCGGCCGAGGCGGCTCACGCTGGCGGCGCTGAGGAGGCTCGCCTCCACCGCCGAGTCGGCGGCGCTCAGCCAGGCGCTGCGCCGCCGCGGGTTCTCCTTCGTCGGCCCCACCACCGCCTACGCCTTCATGCAGGCGATGGGCCTGGTGAACGACCACCTCGAGGGCTGCGCCGTCCGCGCGCGGGTGGAGAAGGCGCGGGCCCGCTTCCGCCGGCCGGGACCGCCGCCACGGACCCCGCGGGCCTCTTGACCATGGAGTCACTCATGAGACTGGCCTGCTCTCTCGTCGGTTGTCTGTCCCTGGCAGGGACCGCGCTCGCCGAGCCTTACGCCCTGAGGTCGCCGAACGGCAAGGTCGAGGTGTCCTTCTCCCTGAGCCCGCAGGGCGCGCCGCTCTACTCGGTGACGTTCGCCGGCCAGCCGGTGGTCGCCGACTCGCCGCTCGGCCTCACGCTGCGGCAGACGGGCCCCCTCGCGGGCGGGCTCCGCGTCCTCGAGGTGACGCGCGCCAGCCGCGACCAGCGCTACCCGCTGGTCGCCGGCAAGACCCGCGAGGGCTGGGACCACGGCGAGGAGATGACGGTCGCCCTCGAGCGCGGCGGCGAGCGACCGGTCCGGCTCGAGCTCGTCTTCCGCGCCTACGACGACGGCGCCGCCTTCCGCTACCGGCTGCCGCAGCAGGCCGCCCTCGAGCACGTGGACGTGGTCTCGGAGGACTCGCGCTTCCGCTTCCTCGCGGACCACCGGGCCTGGGCGCTCTTCCTCGCTTCCTTCACCACCAGCAACGAGCGCGAGTTCGTGCCGGTGCCCCTGCTGGCGATCAAGCCCGAGTCGATCGTGGGGCCGCCGCTCCTGGTCGAGGCCGGTGACGGGCTGGTGGTGGCGCTGGCCGAGGCCAACCTCCGCCGCTGGTCGGGCCTGCACTTCGCCCGGGTGGAGGGCGGCGCCGACTCGCTGCACCCGACGCTGGTGACGAAGCTCGCCCCCCTGCCCGGACAGGCGGACGTGGTGGTTCGTGGCACCACGCCGATGGTCTCGCCCTGGCGCGTGCTGATGCTCGGCAGCAGGCCCGGCGAGCTGATCGAGTCCACGATCCTCACCCGCCTCGCCGACCCGAACGAGATCGGCGACACCTCGTGGATCAGGCCCGGCAAGGTCGCCTGGGACTGGTGGAACGGGCCGGCCATCCCGGGGGCGCCCTTCGAGGTCGGCATGAACGACGAGACCTTCCGCTACTTCATCGACTTCGCCGCCGAGTTCGGCCTCGAGTACGTGCTGATCGACGCCGGCTGGTACGGGGACCACCGGGACGGCGAGGCCGACATCACCCGGCCGATCCCCGGCATGGACATCGCCGGCCTCGCCGCCTACGCGAAGCCGAAGAACGTGCGGCTGCTGCTCTGGCTCAACTGGGACACGGTGCGCAACCAGATGGACGTCGCCTTCCCGCTCTACGAGAAGTGGGGCGTCGCCGGAGTCAAGGTCGACTACATGGACCGCAAGGACCAGGAGATCGTGGCCTTCTACCAGCGCACCCTGCGCACTGCGGCGAAGTACCACCTCGCCGTGGACTTCCACGGTGCCTACGCGGGCTCGGGCGAGGAGCGGACCTTCCCCAACCTGCTGACCCGCGAGGGGGTGATGGGCCTCGAGTACTCGAAGTGGAGCGATCGGGTGACGCCGAGGCACGACGTCATCCTGGCCTTCACGCGAATGCTCGTCGGCCCGATGGACTTCACGCCCGGCGGGTTCCGCAACGTGACCGCGGCCGAGTTCGCGCCGCGCAACCTGCTGCCGGTGGTGATGGGGACGCGCGGGCACCAACTGGCGCTGTACGTGGTCTTCGACAGCCCGTTGCAGATGCTCTCCGACTCGCCGGGCGCCTACCGCGGCCAGCCGGGCGCGGAGTTCCTGAAGGCGGTGCCGGCCTCCTGGGACGAGACGCGGGTCCTCGACGGCCGGATCGGCGAGTACGTCGTGGTCGCCCGCCGCCGCGGCAGCGACTGGTTCGTCGGCGCCATCACCGACGCCCCGCGCCGCCTTTCCATCCCGCTGGCGTTCCTGGGGCCGGGCGCCTTCGAGGCCACCGTCTACGCCGACGTGCCGGCCTCGGCCGAGAGGCCGACCGAGCTCGGCGTCACGCCGAGGAGGGCATCGGCCTCCGGGCCGACCGGGACGCTGACGCTGGACCTCGTCCGGGGCGGCGGCGCCGCCGTCCAGCTACGGCCCGTGACGGGAGGCGGCCCGCGGTAGCGGGCTGCCGGCCGAGGAATCCGCGATAATAGTGGCTTCACTCTCCCGAGGCCGCCATGCACATGAACGGGGTCCGCCCGCCGGGCGGACGACGACGGGATCCTCGCGCCATCGTCCGCGCCGCGAGCAGCGACCGCGCGCTGGAGACGATGGCCGCGGAGGTGCGCGCAGGCCTTCTCCGGCGCCCGCTGCGGGAGCTGCCGTGCAAGTACTTCTACGACGAGCGCGGCAGCGCTCTCTTCGAGCGGATCACCGAGCTGCCGGAGTACTACCCGACCCGCACCGAGACCCAGATCCTGGCGGCGCACGCCGCCGACATCGTGGAGGCCGTGGCCGCCCGGGAGCTGGCCGAGCTGGGCTCCGGCTCCGGGCGCAAGATCCGCTTCTTCCTGGACGCCATGCGTCGCCGCAGCCGGCTGGAGAGCGTCGTGCTCCTCGAGATCGCGGAGGCCTACCTCCACGAGTCCGTCGCCCAGCTGCAGGCCGACTACCCCGAGGCGCGGGTGCGAGGCGTGGTCGGCGACTTCGTCCACGACCTGCCCGCTCTCGGCCGCAGTGGCGGCGGCCGCCTGCTCCTGTTCCTGGCCGGCACCGTCGGCAACCTCCACCCCGACGCGCTGCCGGCCTTCTTCGGCCGTGCGGCCTGCACGCTGGCCCCGGGCGACGGCTTCCTGGTCGGCGTGGACCTGGTCAAGGACCCGGCACGCCTGCACGCCGCCTACAACGACGCCGCCGGGGTCACCGCCGAGTTCAACCGCAACATCCTCCGGGTGCTGAACGCGCGGCTGTCGGGCGATCTCCGGCCCGCGGACTTCGAGCACGTGGCCTTCTACGACCCGGAGCGGCAGTGGATCGAGATGAGGCTGCGGGCCCGGCGTCCGGTGCGCGCCTGGCTGCGTCTTGCCGGCCTCGAGCTGCGGCTCTCGGCCGGAGAGGAGATCCGCACCGAGCTGTCCTGCAAGTACACCCGCGAGACCTTCGAACGGCGGCTGGCCGGCAGCGGACTGGTCATCGAGCGCTGGCTGACGGACCCGGAACGGCTGTTCGCCTGCGTGCTGCTGCGGCGGACATGAACCTCGCCGACCTGCAGGCGGCCTGGGCGCGCTCGGACCGGCTGCTGTCGATCCTGGCGGACGACGCCTGGCTCGAGCAGCCGATCCGGCTGCGCCAGCCGTTCCTCTTCTACCTGGGCCACCTCCCGGCCTTCGCCTGGAATCAGCTGGGGCGCGGGTGGCTGGGCCTTCCTCCGTTCCAGCCGTCGTTCGACGCGCTGTTCGAGCGCGGCATCGACCCGGTCGGGGTGGACGCCTACGTCCCGCTCGCCTCGTGGCCGGAGCGGCCGGCGGTGCTGGACTACCGCGACCGTGTGCGCGAGGCGCTGCAGTCGGCGCTGGGCGGCGACCTGCCGGCACAGGGGAACGACGTGCTGGCGATGGTGGCCGAGCACGAGTGGATGCACCAGGAGACGCTGCTCTACATGGTGCAGGAGCTGGACCACTGCCGGAAGCGCCGCCCCGCGGGCTGGCCGGAGCTGCCGCGGCCCCGGGTCACCCCGCCGCACCGCACCGTCGAGGTGCCCGACGGAGAGGCCGTGCTCGGCATGCCGGCCGGCGCCGCGGCCTTCGGCTGGGACAACGAGTTCGCCGAGTGTCGCGTGCACGTGCCGGCCTTCCGTGTCGACCAGCACCCGGTCACCAACGCCGACTGGCGGGAGTTCGTCGCCGACGGCGGTTACGCCGAGCCTCGGCTCTGGCGCGAGGAGGACTGGCGGTGGCGCGAGCGCCGCGGTCTCGTGCGGCCGCACGGCTGGCGGACGGACGAGGCGGCCCCGGCCGTGCGCAGCCTGCTCGCAGACGTGCGGTTCGAGGTCGCCGCCGGCTGGCCGGTGCAGGTGAGCTGGGCGGAGGCGTGCGCCTACGCCCGCTGGCGCGGCGCGCGGCTGCCGACCGAGGCTGAGTGGCAGCGCGCGGCCTACGGCACGCCGCACGGCGGATCACGGCGCTGGCCGTGGGGCGACGCGACGCCGGCCACCGACCGCGCGAACCTCGGTTTCCACCGGGGATCCCCTCTCCCCGTGGGGTCGCAGCCCGCGGGCGCGAGCGCGTGGGGCGTCTTCGAGATGGTCGGCAACGGCTGGGAGTGGACGGGGACCCCCTTCGCGCCCTTGCCGGGCTTCAGCCCGATGCCCCGCTACCCCGGCTACTCGGCCGACTTCTTCGACGGCTCGCACTTCGTGCTCCTCGGCGGCTCCTGGGCCACGGAGCCTCTGCTGCTGCGGCCGAGCTTCCGCAACTGGTTCCAGCCCCACTACCCCTTCGTGTTCTCGAAGCTGCGCTGCGTGACCACGCTGACCGCGGTGTAGGCGGACGGGTGGAGCGCGGCGGCGTCGCGGGCCTCAGTGGCCCGGGGGCGGCGGGCCCTCGCTCTGGGGCTTGCCGGCGTCCGGCGCGGCCTTCCCCGCGTTGGGCGGCGCGGCCTGGGAAGCGGGGGCCGGCGGGGTCCCCGGCGCCTGCGAACCCGTCTCGGCGGGGGCGCCCGGCGCCACCGGGTCGAACACGCGCTTGATCTTCGCGGTGCCGCCCCAGGGCCGGTCGACCTCCAGCAGCACGGTCAGACGCTTGGGGTCGCTGGCGACCGACCAGGTCTCCTTGATGTGGCCACGCTGGGTCTTGGTCTCCACGACCAGTTTCGCGTCGTCCCACCGCGTCTTCACCTGGGTGGTGCCGTCGTCCAGGTCGTAGCTCTTGTCGTCCGCGTGCAGCGTGCGGACCTCGCCGCCGGGCTCCAGCATCGTCACGTCGGGCGTCAGGTTCGTGACCGTGAACTGGCTGGCCCGGAACAGCATCGACCGTGCCGCAGCCTGCTGGCCGCCCTGGTTGCCCTCCTGTCCGCCGCCGCCCATCCCGCCGCCGTGGCCCATGCCACCGCCGTGGCCCATGCCGCCGCCGTGGCCCATGCCGCCACCACCCCAGCCGCCGTGGCCACCGCCGCCGCCATGGCCCATCCCACCACCACCCCAGCCGCCGCCCTCGGGCCGGCCCTCGGCCATCTTGGCGCGGGGGTCGTCGCTGAGCTGGGTGTTCAGCTTCCACTCGCCGACCAGCGACTGGCGCGCGGCGGCGACCGCGGCCGCGTCCGCCTTCTCACCGGCGACGGCCGCCCGCGAGGCGACGGCGCCGAGGGCCGCCGCGCAGCCCGCGGCCGCCACCACGCCGAAGATCCCGTTTCTCATTCCAACCTCCCACACTGCTCTTCTCAGAACGACGCCCGCAGCTGCAGCTCGATCGCGCGGTTCCCGGACATCGCGAACCCGGCAGGGCCGCGGCCGAACCCGCCGGCGCTGGCCAGCGACTCGCCGAAGGACGGCGAGCTGAGGTTGCCGACGGGCGCCGCGGGGTTGACGTGATTGAGAGCGTTCTGCGCGTACAGCATCACGGTGAGCGACGGCCCCGACGTCTGGCTGCCGCCGCCGCCCCAGCCGCCGCCCCGCCCTCCACCCCAGCCACCTGGTGGCGGTCCCATCGGTCCGCCTCCCGGCGGCGGGCCACCTCCCGGCGGTCCACCAGGGCCACCGCCGGGTCCTCCGCCCGGTCCGCCGCCGGACCCGGTCTGGGCGTGCCGCGAGCGGCCGAGCGGGATCGTGCGGCTGATGCGCAGGTTCAACGTGAAGAAGCCCGGGGCCTGCCCCAGGTTCCTCGGCACGATCGCCTCGCCGGCGACGGGGTTGGGGTCGAGCAGCCCGTAGGGGGTGTCGACCACGCCCGAGCGCGACGGGTCCGAGGCGTACGCCGGGCGGTCGGTGAACACGGTGTCGCCGTTGACGTCGCGGCCGATGGTGATGTTGTACGGCCCGCCGGTGGAGGCGATCAGGAACGGGCTCACCCGCACGTCGCCCGGCAGGGTGACGCTGCCCATCAGCACGAAACGCTGGCGGATGTCGTTCGAGGCGCGTCCCCAGTCCGCGGCCGGGTCGGCCGAGTTGGCGGGAAAGCTCCCGGCGCCGTCCGTGTCGCTGTATGCCCAGTTGAGGAAGTAGCGCGCGGAGAGGCTGAGCCTCTGGTCGAGGCGGCGGTTGAGGCCGAGCACGATCTGGTCCTGCCGCACGTGGCCCGTCGACTCGTACTGGTAGGCGACGGTGGAGCCGTCCGCCGCCAGGGCCGCCGGCGCGCTGACCACCCGGGAGCGCAGCGCCCGCCAGGTGTTGGAGTGGATCCAGGTGACGTTCGCAGTGAAGTTGCCAGGCAGCTGCCGGTCCACACCGAGCGAGGCCTGCAGCGTCGCCGGCGCCGCGAGGTCGCTCGCCAGCAGTCGCACCACCTGCGGCTGGGCGGCGCCGGCCAGGGACTCGAAGGCCGGCAGGCTGGTGACGTCACCGGTGGCCGGGTCGTAGACGATCTGGTCGAGGATTGCGGGATCGGTGACCAGGAAGCTCTTGGGCTCGCTGCCGTCGAAGCGACGCGCGTCCAGCACCAGCGAGTCGTCCACCCGGTCGTAGAACATCCCCGCCCCCGCTCGCACCACCGTCTTGGGCGTGCCGCGCCCCTGGAATCCCGGAGACCAGGAGGCGTAGAGCCGCGGCGCGAGATCGACGTCGGAGGAGAGGTTGCCCTGGCTCTCGACGCGCAGGCCCAGGCCGAGGGTCAGGTCCGGCCGCACCTTCCAGTCGTCCTGGACGAAGGCTCCGATGTCCCATTGCCGCACCGAGGCGTAGGGGTCGCCGCCCGAGAGCTGGAGCTGGCTGGCGCCGCCGCCCAGGTTGCGAATCTGGCTGGGCGAGTAGCCGAGGCTCGTGAGCAAAATGGTTCGCCGGTAGCGTTCGATGCTGGTGACCGGCACCAGCACCGGAGTGCCGTCCGGGCCCAGGACGGGCTTGCCGTCCGCGTCGAGCTCCGGACCGAAGGTGCCGGCGAAGGTGACGTCGCCGTTGAAGCCCTGGCGCGAGACGTCGCTCACCAGCGCGTCACGCAGGCGGAACCCGCTCCGGAACGAGTGGGTGCCCACGGTCCAGGACAGCACGTCCTGCACCTCGAGCTGGTCCTGGACGTGGCTGGAGAGGCCGATGCTGGCGCTGCCACCGGTGAAGGCGTCCTGCACGGTCAGGGTGGGGTCGAAGCCCAGCGGGGCGTCGCCGTTGTGCTGCCGCGTCCACTGCATCCGCAGCTCGTTCACGAGCTTGCCGTAGACGCCGGTGTCGCCGATCTGGACGAGGTGCTGTTTGCTGGCGGTGTCGTAGGCGAGCGACGGCAGCGCGAATCCGCCGATGCCAGCGTTGTCCTGCTCGGTCGAGGTGTAGGCGTAGCGCATGGTCAGCGCGTTGGCGCTGCCGAGCTGCAGGTCGAGCCGCGGGCTGACGCTGGTCCGCCACTGGGGGACCACCAGGCTGCGGTTGAACTGCTGCAGTGCGTACTGGGAGTCCATCACCGTGGCGTTGATCAGCTGGGCGTTGTCGATGGAGCGGCGTTCGAAGTCGACGAAGTAGGAGGCCCTGCCCTTGACCAGCGGGCCGCCCGCGTTGGCGCTCCAGGTGAGCCGGTGGTAGTCAGGCTCGTTGCTGGAGAAGGGATCGCGGCTGTTGAGGGTCGAGCTGTTGAAGCGCACCGAGGCCTGACCGTGGAAGGTGTCACTGCCCGGCTTGGTGATGATCTCGATGCGGCCGAAGCCCGGGCGGTCGTATTCGGCCGAGAAGGGGGTGGAGTTGAGGCGGATCTGGAGGATCGCCGACTTCGGCGGGATGCGGCCGCCGCTGAAGCCGTCCACGAAGATCTCCCCCCCGTTGGGCCCCGCCGCCGACCCCGCCAGCGCCTGCAGCGCGTCGGCCAGCTCGTCGGGGTCGTCCGGCAGCGCGTCGAGCTGCGTGCCCTCGATCACGATGGCGCCGGCGGCCTGCTCCGCCGACATCCCCAGCGCCGGACTCGATTCAGTGACGGTGACCTTCTCCTGCACCGGGGCGATGGCGAGCGGCGTGTCGACGGAGGTCTCGCTGGCGGCAGCCACCGTCACGTCCCCACGGGCCGCGGTCTCGAACCCCTGGCGGGCGACCACGACGGTGTAGCGGCCCGGCTCGATGCCGTCGATCCGCCAGCCGCCGTGGCCGTCGGTCTTCGCCGAGCGGGTCCCGGCCGGTCCGGTCGCCTCGACGCGCGCGTTGGGCACGCCCGCACCCGACGGGTCGGTCACCAGGCCCGTCAACGACCCCGAGTCACGGGCCGCGGCCACGGCCGCGAGCGAGCCGGCTCCGACGAGCGTCATCGCCGCACCGGCGAAGAGTACGACCCGAAGCGTCCTCACCAGGGTGTCTCCCCTCCGGCCCCGAGCAGGTCCGAGAACGGGTCGGCCGCCCCCGCACCGGCGTCGGCGCGGCCGCGGCCGCCGCCGCGCCCGCTGGGCAGGGACGTCATCGTCCACACCGCCACCTTCATGGCCGGCATCTCGGCGGCGCCGTCCTGCTTCGGCCCGAGCACCGCGACCTCCTCGCCCTTCTGGATCTGCGCCGCGGTGACGGCGGGGAGGCGCTCCAGCACCTCGTCGGGATCGGGGGCACGGCCTCCAGCCGCCCCCGCCCAGCGTCCGCCGGCTCCCGCGGGTGCCGCTGGACCGGCGGGCGCATCGCCGCTCGTCAGCTCGGAGGCGCGCAGCAGGCGCATCACCATCATCGGGGGAAGACGGCGGACGAGCGCGTCGCCGCCGATCGTGACGCGCACGAGACCGCCGTGGCCGTCGCCGTTCTCGCGGACGGTCAGCGTGCCCGTCGCCGCGTCGACCCCGGCCACCGTCCCCCGGAGCACGCGGAACGACCCGGAGACGACCTGCTCGGCGCTCATGCGGGAGCCGTCGGCGCTGCCGTTGCCGAGCACGCGGATCTGGTCCCCGACCGTGATCTGCTCGAAGGTGCCCGGGCGTGAGTCGCTGAAGCGCACCGACGCCGGCGCGTACCGGCGGTACTTCAGGTCCCGGCCCCCGGCGTCCACGACCACCGGGTGCGCGACGCCCGCCTGCCTCACGCGGACGGTGACCTGGTGCGTCGCCGGGTCGACGGCGGTGACCACGCCGGCGATGCCGCGCTTGCGCCAGTCCTCCTGCTCGCGGGTGCGGCGGTCCTCGACGTCGGCCCGCGTCATCACCACCACCCGGTTGGCGGCGAGCGTGGTGCCCGACGGGTCGAGTGTCCCGCGGCAGAGCAGGCGGTCCCCCGCCGCGATGTCGGAGGGCTGCACCGGCGTCGCCCCCTCGAGGCTGGTGGCCCCGGGCCGGGCCCGCACCATGACCGTCTTCGCGTCCCAGGTCACCGCCACCTCGCCGCCGCCGTCCTTGTGCACGACCAGCCGGCTTTCGGCGGGGGCGACCGAGGCCGCCTCGCCGACCACGCTGTCCCGCCCCGGGGCGGCCGGCGCAGCCACCAGCAGCGCCGTCGCCATGCCCAGCGCCGCCGCGCTCACCGCCTCACCTGAGCCCGAAGGTGGCGCCCAGCGCCAGGGCGACGGTGTTCTGGCCGCCCACGCCCCACATGCCCCACGAGTCGTAGACCCCGGTGGAGGTCAGCCGGCCGTAGCGCGCCTCGGCGTAGGCGGAGGTGCTGCGGCTGAACTTCCGGCGCAGGCCGACGCCGCCGCCGAAGAGCCCGGCGCTGCCCGCAGAGCCTGACGTGCCCGCGGCGTAGTAGCCGGACGAATCGGAGGTGTGCAGATAGCTGGCCTGGCCGGAGAGGTAGGCGCTCCAGTCGGAGTCCGGGCGCAGCGTGTAGCGCAGGTCCCCGCCGACGCTCGCCGCCGTGCCGCCTGCGGGGGAGGAGCCGAAGCCGGCAGTGGCACGGAGCGTCAGGTTCCGGGTCAGCCGGATGGGGACGCCGAAGCCCGGCGCCGGCGCGGCGACGAGGTCGAACCCGACGCGGCCGGTCCCGCCGGGATCGCGCGGCTCCTGGGCCGAGGCGAGGTTGGCGGCGGCGGCCAGCACGACGACGGCAAGCAGCAGCGGCGTGCGCATGGGATCTCCCGTGGTCGGTGAGGCGCTCTTCGATCCCACTCTAGCGCCCGCTCCCGGCCGGCGTCTCCACTGCGCTGCAAATGCGCTGTAAGCGCTGTAAAACCGGCCCGGGCCTACACGCCCCAGTCGGCGGCGACCGGCTCCTCCTCGGCCTCGCTCGTCCAGCGCGACCAGGACAGGTGCCGGAGGACGGCGTCGGTCACCTGCTCGGTGGTCGCGTGGCCGCCGACGTCCGGCGTGCGCAGCTCGCGCAGCGCCGCCACCGCCGCCGCCTCCACGGCCCGCGCCATCTGCGGGCGACGCAGGGCGTGCTCCAGCATCAGCGCGATCGTCAGGATGGCGCCGGTCGGGTTGGCGATGCCGCGGCCGGCGATGTCGGGGGCGGGACCATGGTTCGGCTGGTACAGCCCGGGCCCGTCGCCGAGCGAGGCCGAAGGCAGCACTCCGGTGGAGCCGGCGAGGGCCGCCGCCTCGTCGCTGAGGATGTCGCCGAACAGGTTGTCGGTCAGGATGACGTCGAACTGGTGCGGCGCGCGCAGCAGCTCGAAGCTGGCCGCGTCCACGTGGCGGTTGTCCAGCGCGACGTCGCCGTACTCGGCCGCCACCTCGGCCACCACCCGGCGCCACAGGCGGGAGGAGGCGAGCACGTTCTCCTTGTCGACCGAGGTGACGTGCCGGCGGCGGCGCCGGGCCAGCCGGAAGGCGAGATGGGCCACCCGGCGCACCTCCTCCGCGGTCTGCTGCCAGGTGTCGAGCGCCGCCTCCTCCTTCAGCCAGCGCGGCTCGCCGAAGTAGATGCCGGCGGAGAGCTCCCGCACCACCAGCAGGTCGGCGTGGCGGGCCAGGCCTTCCTTGAGCGGTGTGGGCAGGCCGAGGTAGCGCGCCGGCCGCAGGCTGGCGTAGACGCCCAGCTCACGACGCAGACGCAGCAGGCCGTCCTCGGGCCGGCCCGCCTCCCACTTCGGCCCGCCGGCCTCCCACTTCGGCCCGCCCACCGCGCCCAGGAAGACGGCGTCGCAGCGCCGGCACAGATCGACGGTGTCGGCGGGCAGGGGGTCGCCCGTCCAGTCGATGGCCGCGCCCCCGACCCTGGCCTCGAACGCCTCGAACGGAAGACAGACCTCGAGCACGCGCAGCGCGGAGCTCGTCACCTCCGGGCCGATGCCGTCGCCCGGCAGCACCGCGATCTTCGGCTTCATCGATAGACCTCCCGAGGCGGTCCTCAGGCGCCGGCGCGCGCCTCGCGGGCCGCCGCCACGGCGGAGAGGTACGCCTTCAGCGTCGCCTCGATGGTGTCGCGGCTGGCCGCCTGGCCCAGCGACTCGATGCCGTCGTGCACCACGCGCACGCTCACCTCGGCGAGAGCGTCCTTGCCGGCGGTGACCGCGCGCGTGTGCATCTCCAGCAGCTGCAGCTCGAAGCCGAGCGCCGCGTCGGCCGCCTTCATGGCGGCGTCGAGCGGCCCGTTGCCCACGGCCGAGGCGGAGCGGCGGTGCCCCTCCACCTCCACCTCCACAGTGGCGGTGGGCAGGATGTGGTTGCCCGAGAGCACCTGGTAGCGCATGAGCCGAGCGCGGGGCTCGATGGTGTGCGAGACGATCGCCAGCAGGTCGTCGTCGTAGACGAACTTGGTGCGGTCGGCCAGGGCCTTCACCTCGGACGTCACCGACTCGATCTCCTCGGGCTTCACCTTCACGCCGAGCTGCTTCAGCCGCGCCTCCACCGCGTGGCGCCCCGAGTGCTTGCCCAGGATCAGCATCGACTGCGAAACGCCGACGCTGGCCGGGGTCATGATCTCGTAGCAGAGGGGGTTGGCCAGCATCCCGTGCTGGTGGATGCCCGCCTCGTGGGCGAAGGCGTTGCGGCCGACGATCGCCTTGTTCGGCTGCGGCCAGACGCCGGTGAGCGTCGAAAGCTGGGTGCTGGTGGGCGCCAGCAGCTCGGCGCGGATGCCGGTCTCGAACCCCAGCACCTCCCGCCGCACCTTGAGCGCCATCACCACCTCCTCCAGGGAGGCGTTGCCGGCGCGCTCGCCGATGCCGTTGATGGTGCACTCGACCTGACGCGCGCCCGCCTGCACCGCCGCGATCGAGTTGGCGACCGCCAGCCCCAGGTCGTTGTGGCAGTGGACGGAGATGATCGCAGCCGGGATGTCCTGCACCAGCCGCCGCACCATCTCCGCGTACTCGTGCGGCAGCGCGTAGCCCACGGTGTCGGGGACGTTCAACGTCTTCGCCCCGGCCGCGTGCACGGCCTGCAGGACCTCGCGCAGGTAGCCGTAGTCCGAGCGCGAGGCGTCCTCGGCCGAGAACTCCACCTCGTCGGTGTAGGTGCGGGCGAGCTTCACCGCCTCCACCGCCTGCTTGAGCGCCTCCTCCGGCGTGATCTTGAGCTTCCACTTCAGGTGGATGCCGGAAGTGGCGAGGAAGGTGTGGATCACCGGGTGCCGCGCCTGCGCCACCGCCTTGCCGGCGGCCTCGATGTCGAGCGGCTTGGCCCGGCACAGGGCGGCGACCCGCGCCCCGTTCACGGCCTCGGCGATGGCCTGCACCGCCTCGAAGTCGCCGGGCGAGGCGATGGGGAAGCCGGCTTCGATGATGTCGACGCCCAGGCACTCGAGCTGCGTCGCCATGCGCACCTTCTCGGCGGTGTGCAGGCTGCAGCCGGGGGACTGCTCGCCGTCGCGCAGCGTGGTGTCGAAGATGGTGATGCGCTGGGCGGCGCTCATCGTACCGCCCCCACCGGCTTCGCCGCAGGCGTGGCGGAGGCCCGCCGCACCTCGCCATCCGCCGTCACCTCGACCGCGTCGAGGAAGGGCATCATCGCCCGCAGGCGCGCCCCCACCTGCTCCAGGAGCTGGTTGCGCTCCGCGCTCCGGGTGGCGTTGAACTTCGGCCGGCCGGCCTCGTTCTCCGCCACCCAGCGCCGGGCGTACGCCCCGCTCTTGATGTCGTCGAGCAGGCGCTGCATCTCCCGGCGCGTCTCCTCGGTGACGATGCGGGGGCCGGCCGTGTAGTCGCCGTCCTCCGCGGTGTCGGAGACGGAGTAGCGCATGTAGTTGAGCCCGCCTCGGTACATGAGGTCCACGATCAGCTTCAGCTCGTGCAGGCACTCGAAGTAGGCGATCTCGGGCTGGTAGCCGTTCTTGACCAGCGTCTCGAAGCCGGCCTTGACCAGGGCCGAGGCCCCTCCGCAGAGCACCGCCTGCTCGCCGAAGAGGTCGGTCTCGGTCTCCTCGGCGAAGGTGGTCTCGATCACGCCGGCGCGGGTGCCGCCGATGCCCTTGGCGTAGGCCAGCGCGCTCTGCTTCGCCTTGCCGCTGGCGTCCTGGTGCACGGCGAGGAGGCACGGCGTGCCCTGCCCCTCCTTGAAGACCTCGCGCACCCGGTGGCCCGGGGCCTTGGGCGCGATCATGGAGACGTCGACGCCCGGCGGCGGGGTGATGGTGCCGAAACGGATGTTGAAGCCGTGGGCGAACATCAGCGTCTTGCCGGGCTTGAGGCCGGGTGCGATGTCGTCACGATAGAGCTGCGGCTGGCCGGTGTCCGGGGTGAGGATCATGACGACGTTGGCCTCGGCGGCCGCCTCGCGCGGGGTCTTCACGGTGACCCCGTCCGCCTGCGCGCGGGCCCGCGAGCGGCTGCCCGCCGGCAGCCCCACCACCACGTCCACCCCGCTGTCCTTCAGGTTGAGGGCGTGCGCGTGGCCCTGGCTGCCGTAACCGATCACCGCCACCCGCCGGCCCGAGAGCAGCGAGAGGTCGGCGTCCGAGTCGTAGTAGATGCGTGCCATCGTCTTCCTGTCTCCCTTCAGTGGGTCGCCGCGGGCGCCGCCGCGTGCGCGTGACTCGCTCCGGCCGCCGGCCTCTGCTCGGCGACCCTTCCCCGGACCATGGCCACCTTGCCGGTCCGGACCATCTCCATGATCCCGCGCGGCCGCAGCAGGTCGACCAGGCCGTTCACCTTCTGCTCGTCCCCGGTGACCTCGACGATCACCGACTCGGCGGCCACGTCGGCGATGCGGGCCCGGAAGATCTCCACCAGGCTCGCCGTTTCGGCGCGCTCCTCGGGCGCGCAGCGCACGCGGATGAGGGCCAGGTCGCGGTCCACGGTGGGCAGGTGGGTGACGTCCACCACCTCCGCCACCGGCATCAGCTTGCGCAGGTTGGCGGCCACGATGGGCGCCGGCACCTTGGCCGTGTCCACCACGATGGTCATCCGTGAGACGTCCTCGGTCTCGGTGTGGCCGACGGTCAGCGACTCGATGTTGAAGGCGCGCCTGCGGAACAGGCTCGCCACCCGGTTGAGGACGCCGGGCTGGTCCATGACTCTCGCCACCAGCGTGTGCTTCACGAGCGCACCTCCGTGCCGGCCTCGGCGGGCCGGCGGATCATCGCGTGGAGGTCGCTCCCCGAGGGGACCATGGGGTAGACCGCGTCCTCCTTCTGCACCTTGAACTCGACCAGCGCCGCGCGGCCGGAGCCGCGGACCTTCTCCACCGTCGGCACCACCTCCTGGCGGCTGCCGACGCAGTGGCCCTCGATGCCGTAGGCCTGGGCCAGCTTCACGAAGTCGGGCGAGAGCATGGGGGTGGCCGCGTAGCGCTTGTCGTGGAAGAACTCCTGCCACTGCCGGACCATGCCCAGGTAGCCGTTGTTGATGACCGCGATCTTGATGTCGAGCTGCTCCTGCTGCAGCGTCGCCAGCTCGCACTGGGTCATCTGGAAGCCGCCGTCGCCGGCGATCACCCAGACCTCCGCGTCGGGCCGCGCCATCTTGGCCCCGATGGCGGCCGGCAGCGCGAAGCCCATGGTCCCCAGGCCGCCGGAGGTGATGAGCGTCCGCGGGTCGTCGTGCTTGTAGTACTGGGCCTCCCACATCTGGTGCTGGCCGACGTCGCTCACCACCACCGCGTTGCCGCCGGTCGTGCGCCAGATGTCGTGCATCACGTGGGCCGCCAGCAGCGTGCCGTTGCCGTCGCGGTGCAGGATGTCCCGCGAGCGGGTGTCCTTCTTCCAGGCGGCGATACGCTCCAGCCATTCGTCGTGCTGCCGGGCCGCCACCAGCGGCGTGAGCGCCGAAAGCGCCGCCTGCAGGTCGGAGACCAGCGCCACGTCGACCTTCACGTTCTTGTTGACCTCCGAGGGGTCGATCTCCACGTGGATCTTCCTGGCGTGGGGGGCGTAGCTCTTGAGGTTCCCCGTCACCCGGTCGTCGAAGCGCATGCCGAGGGCGAGCAGCAGGTCGGCTTCCTGGATGGCGTGGTTGACGAAGGCCTCGCCGTGCATGCCCATCATGCCCAGGCACAGCGGGTGGCTCTGCGGGAAGCTGCCGATGCCGAGCAGCGTCAGCGCCACCGGGATGCCGGCCTTCTCCGCGAACTCGACCACCGCCCTCGAGGCGCCGGAGCGGATGATGCCGGCGCCCGCCAGGATGAGAGGCCGCTCTGCGCCCGCGATCAGCTCGAGGGCCTGCGCCAGGCTCTCCGGGTCCGGCGGGTCCGGCTCGTGCAGGCCCGGCAGGTGGACGACCTCGGGGTAGTGGAACTCGGTCTTCGCCTGCTGCGCGTCCTTGGTGATGTCCACCAGCACCGGCCCCGGCCGGCCCGAGCGCGCGATGACGAAGGCCTCGCGGATGGTGCGGGCCACCTGGCGGACGTCCGTCACCAGCGAGTTGTGCTTGGTGATCGGCAGGGTGATGCCGGTGACGTCCACCTCCTGGAAGGCGTCGGTCCCCAGCACCTTGGAGGACACCTGGCCGGTGATGAAGACGGTCGGCGAGGAGTCGAGCATGGCGGTGGCGATGCCGGTCGTCAGGTTGGTGGCCCCCGGGCCCGAGGTGGCGATGGCGACGCCCACCCGGCCGCTCGCCCGCGCGTAGCCGTCCGCCATGTGCGCCGCGCCCTGCTCGTGCCGTACCAGGACGTGCCGCACCGAGTAGTCGAGCATGGCGTCGTAGGTCGGGAGGATCGCGCCCCCCGGGTAGCCGAACACGACGTCGACGCCTTCCTTCGTCAGGCACTCCCAGACGATCTGTGCGCCCGTGCGCTGCACTCGTTCCTCCGCGAAAGTCCCTAAAAAGCAAAACCCCCGAGGTTCCTTTCCTCGGGGGCTTGCGGGTGGCCTGGGCTTGTCAGCCTAGATCACCGCACCCCCGAGTCGCAGGCCCAGGACCAGCAGGGCCAGCAGGAACAGTCGAATGGACAGTCGTACGGCGACGTCGGGGTGGGCGGCGAAGCGGGCTTCAGCCGAGGCAGGCATACGACAGGTTTGTGAGGATACGTGTCGGCGCACCCCCGTGTCAACAGCCTCGGTCCAGAAAATTCGCCAGGCGGGTCAATGGCGACCGTTCGGCGTGCCGCTCGCCGGACGGGCTCCGACCGCTTCCTCGCGCGCCAGCGTCTCCACTGCCTGCGGCGGCAGCAGGCTCCAGTTGCCGTCCGCCCGGGCGGGCAGGCGCTTCGTCCGGGTGAAGTACTCGACCATGAGGTCCCGGATGTCGCGGCCGCTGCGCCAGACGATCCTGGCGTCGCGGAACATGGTGTAGCCGTTGGAGCCGGCCGCCCGGTAGTTGTTGACGGCGATCCGCAGCGGCTGCTCGTCGCGCAGCGGTGCGCCGCGGAAGGTCAGGTCCACGATGCGCTGCCCGACCGGCCGGGTGAGGTCGATGTCGTAGTCGACACCCTCGGCCATGTCGAAGTTGTAGCCGAAGACGGAGCGGTCGAGCAGGGGCCCGGTCGCGCAGGACGGCTCGGGGCAGCTGCGGAAGAAGCGGGCCGCGTTCTCCAGTGCCTCGCGCACGATCCGCCCGTTCCCCTCCACCACGTACAGCTCGTTGTCGTAGACATACAGGCCCGCCAGCTCGCGAACGCTCACCCTTCCCCTGGGCACGCGCGCCTGCGGCCGGAAGAGCGCCGTGAAGCTGACGTCCGCCTGCGCGTAGTGGAGCTGCACCTCCTGGATGGCGTCGACCAGCGCGGTGTCCTCGAAACGCCCACGCTCGCCCGAGAGCTCGACGGCCGACTCGGCCACCGGCTGGTCCAGCCAGCGTTCGGCGGCCTCGTGGTAGGGCCGGGCGATCTCGAGGATCCTCGGGTCCGCCACCGTGTCGCGCTCGATCGGCATCAGGCTGCTGGCCGCCTTCTCCAGCCGCCAGCGAGAGGAGCCGTCGCGGACGAGGGTGAGGTCGATGCGGGCCACGTCGGCGCCGTTGTTCTTCGGCTGCACCAGCAGCACGTTGCCGACCCGGCGGCCGGGCTCGCGCTGGTGGGTGTGGCCGTAGACGATCGCCGCCAGCTGCGGGAACTGCTCGGCGATCTCCCAGACGCGGTTCTCGGTCGGCGGCTCGCCCGGCCGGCGGGCGCCGGTCTGCGGGTCGCGGTCGAGGCCGGCGTGGACGGCAGCGACGACGACGTCCGGGTGCTCCGGCTCGAGGGCGTCGAGTGCCCGCCGCACGCCCTCCTCCTGCGGCAGGAAGCGCAGGCCGCGGATGGTCTCCGGCCTCTCCCAGCTCGGGACGGCCGCGGTCGTCACCCCGATGACGGCCACCTTCACCCCGCCCACCGTCTTCACCAGGAACGGTGCGAAGGGCGGCAACGCGCCGTCCGACACCGTGTTCGCCGACAGCCACGGGAAGCGCGCCGACTCCCGCGCCGCCTGCAGGTTGGCGAGGCCGAAGTTGAACTCGTGGTTGCCGACCACCATCGCGTCGTAGCCCATGGCGTCCATGGCCAGCATCATGGGGTCCGCAGCGCGCGTCTTCCCCGCGCGCACCGCGTTCTGGTGGACGCTCTCCAGGGGCGACCCCTGGATGGTGTCGCCGCAGTCGACGAGCAGCGTGTTCTTCGTCTCGCGCCGAACGGCCTCGATCAGGGTGGCGTCCCTGGCGAGCCCGCGCGCGGAGGTCTCGCGCGTGTAGTAGTCGTACGGGTAGATCGAGCCGTGGACGTCGGTGGTGGCGAGCACGGTGACGGTGACGCGCTCGGGCGGGGGCGTCGCCGGCTGGGCGGAGGCGGCGGCGGCGAAGAGAAGGGCGCGGAGCAGGAGCGTCGACCCTCCCCTCACTCGACCGCCTTCCGGGGGAAGGCCGGCGGGGGCAGGTCCTTGACCGGCTCCGTGCGGATCCTTTCCTCCAAGTAGCGGATGGCCTCGTCGAGCTGCTCGTCCTTCCCGCCGAAGGTGGCCCGCGGGAGGTTGTCGACGACGAGGTCGGGGTCGACGCCGTGGCCCTCGATGAGCCACCGCCCCTCCGGCCCATAGACGCCGAACTCGGCTGCGGTGGCGATGCCGTGGTCCACGAGGGCGTTGCTCCCGGACAACCAGATCTCGCCGCCCCACGTGCGCATGCCGATGACCTTGCCGAGGCCCAGCCGCTTGAAGCCCTCGGCGAACGCCTCGCCGTCCGAGGCCGTCCACTGGTCCACGAGGACGACCAGGTGGCCGCGGAAGGCGAACTGCATGTTCCAGGTCGGGTCCCCCACCCGGTCCTGCCAGTAGAACCAGGCCTTGCGCAGGAGCTTGCCCAGGATCCAGCTGTCGATGTTCCCTCCCTGGTTGTGCCGCACGTCGATGATCAGGCCCTGGCGCCGGTAGACCGGGTAGTAGTCGCGCGCCCACTCGGCGTAGTTCCCGCCGCCCATCGCCCGCAGGTGCGCGTAGCCGATCGCGCCCTTGCCCGCCTCCTCCACCCGGCGACGCCTCTCGTACTCCCAGTCGTCGTAGCGGAGGCCCCGCGCTTCCTGCGCCGTCATCGGGAAGACGATCACCTCCCGGGCTGCTCCCGACTTCGGCTTCACGCGCAGCAGCACCTGGCGGCCGGCCTGGTTGCGGAGGAGGGCGGCGAGGTCGGGCACCGAGAGCGCGGCCACGCCGTTCACCGATTCGATCACGTCGCCCTCCTCGATCCCCGCCCCGTCCCGGCGGAGCGGGGAGAGGGCCTTGGGGAGGTCGGGGTCGGCGGTGTAGATCCGCGCCACCCGAAAGCCGCCCGCCCCGGCGTCCTTGGCGAGCTCCGCTCCCAGCGAGGCCACCTCGACCTCGTCCGGCCCCTTCCGCACGTCTCCCCCGCCCACGAAGATGTGGAGGGCGGAGAGCTCGCTCACCATCTGGGCCAGGAGGTCGTTGAGCTCGTCCCGGCTGCTCACGCGGTCCACCAGCGGCAGGTACTTGTCGCGGATCTTCGGCCAGTCGAGGCCGTGCATGGCCCGGTCGTAGAAGTAGTCCCTCTCCAGCCGCCAGGCCTCCACGAACATCTGCCGCCACTGCTCGCGGGGGTGGAAGCTGAACGTCCACCGCGAGAGGTCCACCTTCGACTCGTCGAGCTTCTCCGGCGCCTTGTCGCCGGCGTCGAAGACGTAGAGGTCGCCCTCCTTCTCCTTCCGAACGAGGAGCTTCTTGCCGTCGGCGGAGATCTGGTACTCCCGCACGCCCTCCATCACGGTCTTGACCTCGGGCTTCTCGCGGCCGATGGCGAGGGCCTGCAGCTTGCCCTTCGGCTCGAAGGAGTTGTCGACGGAGAGCCAGTAGAGCCGCAGGCCGTCGGTCCGGAGCGCATCGTAGCGGCCGGCTGGGACCGGCACCTTGTAGAGACGGGCAGAGAGCCCCTCGAGGTCGATCACCACCGGCTTCGGTGGTGCCCCCGCGGGCCCGGTCGGCGCCCCATCCTTCTGCCTCTCGCCGGCCTTTCCGGCGTCCTTCCCCGCCGAGGCTTCGTCCTTCTTCCCCTCCTTCTTCGGCTCCTCGGGGTGCAGCTCGTCAGGGGGCGCGAAGGGGAAGCGCCCGTCCTTCCTCAGCGCCACCCCGTAGATCTCGGTCGGGCTCGCGAGGAAGGGATCGGGCTGGCGCGGGCCCCAGGGCGATCGCACGAGTGTCTCGAGGTTGCGGTCGGAAAGGAAGTAGAGCCACTCGCCGTCCGGGCTCCAGGCCGCGCTGCCGCTGTCGAAGCGGTCGGTGGTGACCGGCGTCGTGGTGCCACCCTCGATGCGGTACAGGAACACCTGGCCGAGCTGGTTGGCGGCGGGGGCGGTGTAGGCGAGCCATCGGCTGTCGGGGGACCACGCGAGGTCCTGGAAGTCACCGGCGCGGGAGGTGGCGATCAGGGTGTTCGTCTTCTTCTCGATGCTCCACAGCCAGAGCCGACGGTCCTTGTCGTGATGGGCAATCCACTTGCCGTCCGGAGACGGTACCGCCTCCCAGCGCAGGATCGTGCCGTCGCTCGTCATCGGCTCCGGCTTTCCCACGCCGTTGGCGGGGAGCTTCCAGAGCTCGACCTCCCCCGATTCGTCGGAGAGGGCGACGAGGCCTTTCCCGTCGGGGAGGAAGGTCGCACGGCGGTAGCGCACGCCGGCCGAACGGGTCACCTCGACGAGGCGCCCCTGCTTCGCCGGGGCCACGAACACCTGCCCGCGCGCGGTGAGAGCCACACGGTCGCCTTTCGGGGAAAGGGCGACCGAGGTCAGGTAGTCCATGGGCTTCTTCACCCAGCTCTCCCGCTCCTGGTCGAAATCGGAAGAGAGCCGGATGTCGAGCGTCTGGTCCACGCCCGTCGCGAGGTCGAGGAGGCAGAGGTCCGCCCCCAGCTTGTAGACGATCCGGCCATCCGAGAGCGAGGGCGTGTCGGCGTCCCACCCCTGGTGGTGCGTGTGCTGGCGCAGGTCGTGGCCTTCCGCGTCCATCGACCACACGTTCATGGTGCCGTCCCGGTCGCTCAGGAAGTACACGCGCCCGGCCCACCACATCGGCGACTTGCTCGTCCCCGGGTAGTCCGCGGTCAGCGGTACCGCCTCCGCCGCTCCGTCCGCGTACTTCCAGAGGCTCGGGGCGGTCCCGCCCTGGTAACGCTTCGTGTGACTGCCCTGGAACGGGAGCCGGGTGAAGAAGAGCGTGCGCCCGTCGGGGGTCCAGGCGCCGTCTGCAGCCTGGGCGAGGGGCACCGTCGTGCGCTCGCCGGTGCGGAGGTCGAGGCGGACGAGCTGGGTGTCGGGGAGCGTGCTGTACCGCCGGGTCGAGTAGACGAGCGCGCCGTCGGGAGCGAAGCCCGCCACCAGCGCCCCGCCGCCGTCGAACGTCCGCCGCACCGGGGAGCCACCGGCCAGGGGCATGGTGTAGACCTCGGTCGGGCCCTCGTAGGCGGCGGAGAAGGCGAGGGTCGTCCCGTCGGGGGAGATCGCCGGGTACGATTCGTCCGCCGGGTGGCTGGTGAGCCGGGCGGCGGCGCCACCCGAGCGGTGGACCTGCCACAGGTCGCCTTCCGCTCCGAAGACGATCGTGTCCCCGTGGATGGCCGGAGAGCGATAGTAGCCGATGGAACCGGTGCTCGACGGCTCTGCGGCCACCAGAAGCAGGGCGAGGCCGACCATCAGGGGCATCAGGACCTCCTTCGCAGGCCTGGGCGCCCGATCCGGCCCAGGACCTCCCATTATCAGCCGAGGGCCTCCTGGTCGGCGCCCGCGGGCCTCCCTTCGGGAGCGAGAGCGACGCCCCGGGCTGACGCCGACGACCTCCTCCGGCGTGGTCACTTCCCGTCGGGGGTGAACACGTCCTCGATCGTCAGCGAGAAGACACGGGCGATGGCGAAGGCCAGCGGCAGGCTCGGGTCGTAGCGGCTGTTCTCGATGGCGTTCACGGTCTGTCTCGACACCGAGAGCCGCGCCGCCAGCTCGGCCTGCGACCAGTCCCGTTCGGCGCGGAGCACCCGGAGACGGTTCCTCATCGGTACCGCCTCCAGGCGCGATTCCAGCCGACGAGCCAGGTCGCGATCATGCCGGCGGCCACCCACACGCCCTGCAGCTCCGGCAGCAGCTCCCGGAACAGCGAGTAGGCGATCGCCAGCACCAGGGAGCTGGCGAAGGCGACGGCCAGCGCCTCCTGGTTCACGCGGCGCTCGAGCTCGTCCGTGCGCGCGACCATCCGCACGAAGGCGAAGACGGCGACGGCGACGAGGACGAGACCGTACGCCGCACCGAACATGCGCCAGGGGAGGGTGTCGGGCTTGTGCTGCGGCTCGAACAGCGGCAGCGCGACCGCGACCACGACCATGAGCCAGGGGTAGTCGCCACGGCGCGCGAGGCGCACCGTCATCCAGATCGCGAGCACGAGACCGACATGCCCCGACACGAGCGCGACCTTCTGACTCCAGCTCGGGTCGAGGTAGTGCCGGAAGAAGACCAGCATGAGCGCCATCCCGCCGCAGAGCCCCGCCACCGCGAGCACCGCCGGGACGAGGCCCTCGCGCGACATCCCTCCGACTCCGAGCGTCCTGTCGGGCGCCACGACTGCCGGGGTACCGGGCATCGTGGGATCCTGCATCCGCGCCTCCTTGTTGCCAGCGCGGAATGTACGCTAGACTTTACATAATGTCAATCATGCTTTCCTTTGTCTGAACTGAGTCGTTCACGGCTCGGCCCGAGATCGGCGTGAACCCGGGGAGCGGGCCGAGCCGACGATGCCAGATCAGCCAGCGGATCGGCGGGGCGGTGGGCTGGTCCCGAACCGCCGCACCGAGCGGGCCCGCGCCTGCGCGGCCACCTGCTCGCGGTCACGCGGCGGCGACGTCGTCACCAGGCCGTCCACCAGGCGCCGGGCGGACGCGGCGATCTCGGCGACGGCGCGGTCGAACGCCGCCTGGTTCGCCCGCGAGGGCGCCTGGAAGCCGCTCAGCTTGCGGACGAACTGCAGCGAGGCCGCCCGGATCTCCTGGTCGCTGGCGGGCGGCTCGAAGTTGAACAGCGGCCGGATGCTGCGGCACATGGCGACGGCTCAGCCCAGCAGGTCGAGGTCGGTCACCGCCCCGAGCGCGCTGCTGGTGACGAGCTTGGTGTACTTGGCGAGGACGCCGCTGGTGTAGCGCGGAACGGGCGGCTTCCAGGCCGCCCGGCGGCGCGCGATCTCCTTCTCGTCCACCTCGAGCTGCAGCAGCCGGCGGTCGGCGTCGATGGTGACGCGCTCGCCCTCGTGCACGAGGGCGAGCGTCCCGCCGACGGCGGCCTCGGGCGCGACGTGGCCGACCACCAGACCGTACGTCCCGCCGGAGAAGCGGCCGTCGGTGACGAGGCCGACGGAGTCGCCGAGGCCGGCTCCGATCAGGGCCGAGGTGGGCGAGAGCATCTCCCGCATGCCGGGGCCGCCCTTGGGCCCCTCGTAGCGGATGATCACCACGTCGCCAGGCCGGATCTGCTTGCCGAAGATCGCCCTGATGCAGGCCTCCTCGGAGTCGAAGACCCGCGCCGGTCCCGTCAGGTGCGGCGACTTCACGCCGGTGATCTTGGCGACGGCGCCCTCGGTCGCCAGGTTGCCGCGCAGGATCGCCAGGTGGCCTTGCGGGTAGAGGGGACTCGCCCAGGAGCGGATGACGTCCTGCCCCGAGGGCGGCTCCTCGGGCACGGCGGCGAGGTTCTCGGCCACCGTCTTCCCCGTGATGGTGAGGGCGTCGCCATGGAGGAGCCGGTGTGCCAGCAGCATCTTCATCACCTGCGGGATCCCGCCGGCGCGGTGGAGGTCGGTCGCCACGTAGCGGCCCGAGGGCTTGAGGTCGCACAGCACCGGCACGCGCGCCCGGATCTTCTCGAAGTCGTCCAGGGCGAGCGGCACCCGGGCGGCGTGGGCGATCGCCATCAGGTGCAGGACCGCGTTGGTGGAGCCTCCGATCGCCATCACCACCGCGATCGCGTTCTCGAAGGCCTCCCGGGTGAGGATCCGCCGCGCGGTGAGGCCCGCCGCGACCGCGCGCGCCAGCACGCGCGCCGACTCCGCGGCGCTCTCGGCCTTCTCCGCGTCCACGGCCGCCATGGTCGAGGAGCGCGGCAGGCTCATGCCCATGGCCTCGATGGCCGAGGACATGGTGTTGGCGGTGTACATGCCGCCGCAGGCGCCCGCCCCGGGGATCGCCTTCCTCTCGATGGCGTCGAGCTCCTCCTTCGGCACCCGGCCCGCCTCGTAGCCGCCGAGCGCCTCGAAGACGCTGACGATGGTGAGGTCCTTCCCCTCGTGGCAGCCCGGCTTGATGGTCCCCCCGTAGACGAAGATCGCCGGGATGTCGAGCCTGCCGAAGGCCATCATCGCCCCCGGCATGTTCTTGTCGCAGCCGCCGATCGCCAGCACCCCGTCCATGAACTGGGCGGCGCAGACGGTCTCGATGGAGTCGGCGATCACCTCGCGCGAGACCAGCGAGTACTTCATGCCCTCGGTGCCCATGGAGATACCGTCGCTGACGGTGATGGTGCCGAACAGCTGCGGCATGGCGCCGGCCTCCGCCAGCGCCGCCATGGCGCGGTCGGCCAGCGGGCCGATGCCCACGTTGCAGGGGGTCAGGTTGCTGTGGGCGCTCGCCACGCCGACGATGGGCTTGGCGAAGTCGGCGTCGCCGAAGCCCACGGCGCGCAACATCGAGCGGTTGGGGGCGCGCTCGTCGCCCGCGGTGATGGCCCGGCTGCGCCGTTCGCTCATGGTCTCCTCCCGGAGCCCGTCATCTTAATCCGGCCGTGCTACCCTCGCGCGCGGGAGGGGCGAAGATCCGATGGCCCAGGTGAAGGGCACGGCCGTGCTGTCGTCCCTGCGCTACCTCCGCGCGCGCTTCGGCGAGCAGGCTCTGGCCGGGGTCCTCTCCGCCATGCCGGCCGAGGACGGAGCCCTGCTGCGGGGGCTGGTCCTCGCCTCCTCTTGGTACCCGATGGGGTGCCTGCTGCGCCTCATGCAGGAGGCGGAGCGGCAACTCGCCTCCCAGGAACCGAGGCTGCTGCAGAACATGGGCCGCGCCTCCTGCGACGAGGGGCTGAAGGGCATCTACAAGATCTTCCTGAGGGTGGGCTCGCCCGGCTTCACCATCGACCGCGCCGCCCGCGTGCTCGCGAACTACTACGACACCGGCGAGCTGGTGGTGGTCGAGAGGGGCGAGCGCCACGTGGCCGTGGAGCTGCGGGGGCTGGAGGGGTCAGGGCGGCAGTTCTGCGAGAGAATCTACGGCTGGATGCAGCGCACGCTCGAGCTGACCGGCGTCCGCAACCTGCGCTCGTCGCACAGCCGCTGCGTGCACCGCGGCGACCCTGTCTGCCGGTTCGAGGGAAGTTGGGACTGAGCCCATCGTGAGGACGCTGACCGTCGTCTGCCCGGTCTACAACGAGGAGGCGGTCGTCGAGGCGTTCTACTCGGAGCTGTCGCGCGTCCTCCGCGCGGAGGCCGAGCGCTGGCGCCCGACCATGCTCTTCGTGGTCGACCGCAGCAGCGACCGGACCCTCGACGAGCTGCGCCGGATCGCCGCCGCCGACCCCTGCGTGCGCGTGCTGGCCCTCTCCAACCGCTTCGGCCAGCAGGCGGCGCTCCTGGCCGGGCTGGACCACAGCGACTCGGACGCGGTGGTGATGATGGATGCCGACCTGCAGCACCCGCCGGCAGTGATCCCCGAGCTGCTGGCCGCCCACGAGCAGGGAGCGGACGTCGTCTACACGCTGCGCGAGGACACCCCCGACGTGCCCTGGTTCAAGCGGCGCAGCGCGCGGCTGTTCTACCGGCTGCTCGACCGCATCTCGGAGACGCCGGTGCACGAGGGGGCCGCCGACTTCCGCCTCGTCTCCCGGCGGGTGGCGCGGGTGTTCCAGGACGAGCTGCACGAGCGCTCGCTGTTCCTGCGGGGGCTGTTCAACTGGGTCGGCTTCCGCAGCGCCGCCGTGCGCTTCCGGCTGGCGCCCCGCGCCGCCGGCCGCACCAAGTACTCGCTCCGCCGCATGCTGAACCTCGCGGTCGACGGCGTCGTCTCCTTCAGCCGGGTCCCGCTGCGCCTGTCGCTGCTGGCCGGTGCGCTGGCGATGGCCTTCGACCTGCTGGTGGCCGCCGGCCTCGCCGGCCGCTGGCTGCTGCAGGGGGTGGACCCGGGCGCCCCCGCCCTGCTGGCGCTGCTGGTGGTGTTCCTGTGCGGGGTGCAGCTGGTCTTCCTGGGTGTCGTCGGGGAGTACCTGGGTCGGGTGCTCGACGAGGTGAAGCACCGGCCCCGCTACCTGGTCGACGAGAAGATCAACTTCCCGTCCTGAGCATGCGCCTCTCGGTGATCCTCCCCGCGCGCAACGAGGCCCACCACCTGCGGGAGAACCTGCAGCGGGTGTGCGAGGCTCTCGCGGGGCAGGAGCTCGAGGTCGTGGTGGTGGACGACGGGAGCGACGACGCGACCGCGGCCGAGGGCCTGCGCGCCGCCGAGGCCGGGCTGCCGGTGCGCACGGTGCGCCAGCCCGAGAACCTCGGCAAGGGCGCTGCCCTCTTCCGCGGCCTGGCCGAGTCCACCGGCGAGCTGGTGGCCTTCCTGGACGCCGACCTGGAGATCGCGCCGGAGAACGTGCTCAAGCTGCTGGAGCGGCTCTGCGCCTCGGGCGCCGACGTGGTGGTGGGGACGAGGCGCGGCGAGCCGACGGACTTCCCGCTGCCGCGGCGTCTGCTGAGCGCGGCTTTCCGCCGCGGCGTCGCCTTCCTGTTCGGGCTGCCGGTCGAGGACACGCAGACCGGCATCAAGCTCTTCCGGCGCTCCGTGCTGGAGCGCGTCGCCCCGCGCATGACCACCAGCCGCTTCGCCTTCGACATCGAGCTGCTGGTGGCGGTGACCCGCTTCGGCTACACCATCGCCGAGTGCCCGGTCGCCACCTCCTACGGCCGCGACGGCCGGCTGGGCCGGATCGCGCCGCGGCACCTGCTGGAGACGGGGGTGGACGCCCTGCGCATCTACTACCGCGCCAGCTTCTGGAGCTGGCTCAACCCCGGCCTGGCCGCGCGCTTCTGGATGGTGGTGTTCGTAGCCGGCGTCTTCCTGTTCGGCGTGGGCGTCGCCAAGCTGCTGACCCCGGTGGTGCTGCACCCTCCCGTCCGCCAGGTCTTCCGGGTGCTGGCCCTGCAGTTCCTGCCGCCGCTCGTGCGCGACTGGCTGGTCTTCGTGGGCGGCGCGCTGATGATGCTCGTCTCGCTGGTGCAGCTCAACAAGATCCTGCTCGCTGCCTTCGCCCGGCGCGACCGAGGCGGGCTCGCGGGCCTGCTCAAGCGATGAGCGCCGAGGGGCTGGCCGACCTCGAGCGGCCGGACTGTCCGCTGTGCGGCCCCGGCGCGCCGCAGCGCCGCCGGCACGAGTTCCCGCCTTACGGCGTGGTCCAGTGCGCCTGCTGCTCGCTCCTCTTCCTCTCGCCGCGGCCGACCGAGGAGCGCGCCCTCGAGCTCTACCAGGACGCCGCCTACTACGACTCGAGCGTCGCCGGGCGCGGCTACGACGAATACCTGGAGGTGCGCGATCACTGGATCCGCACCTTCGACCGCAGGCTGCGCGCGCTCGCCCGCCACCAGGCGCCCGGCCGCGCCCTCGACGTCGGCTGCGGGCCCGGCTTCTTCCTGGAGGCGGCCGCGGGGCGGGGCTACGAGCCGTGGGGCCTCGACCCGTCGGTCTTCGCGGTCGAGATCGCCCGCCGCCGCTTCGGCGACCACGTCCACGTCGGCGTGCTGGAGACGGCCACGCTTCCCGCCGGGTACTTCGACCTGGTGACTGCGTTCGACGCCTTCGAGCACGTCTACGACCCGCGCCGCTTCCTGGCGGCGGCGCGCCGCCTGCTGCGGCCCGGCGGCCTTCTCGCCATCACCACGCCGGACCCCACCAGCCTGCTGGCGCGCCTGTCGGGCCGGCGCTGGGTCTCCTTCAAGATCCCCGAGCACGTCTTCTACTGGTCGCCGGCCACCATCCGGCGTGCCCTCGACCCCTGCTTCGAGGTGCTGGAGCTGACGGGCGCGGGCCAGTACGCGACCGCGGGCTTCCTGCTGCGGCGGCTGCTGCGGCTGGGAACGCCGGCGCCGGCGCTGCTGCGCCCGCCGCTGGCCGCGCTCAACCGGGTGAGCCTGTACGCCAACAACGGCTCGCTCACCGTCGTCGCCCGCTGCCGGGAGCCGCGGGCGTGAAGGCCGGGGCCGCCCTCGCCTACTACGCCGTGGTGGCGCTGGTGGCCGCGCTGCTGCTCGCGGCGGTGGTGCCGTTCGGCCCCTTCCCGCTGCAGGTGCCCTTCCACTACGGCGGTGACGCCATCCTCTCCACCACGCTGGTGAAGGCGGCGGCGGAAGACGGGCCGCTCCACCTGACCCGGATCGGCGCGCCGTTCGGGTCGGACGCCGTCGACTGGTCGTTCGGGATGTGGCTGCCCCTGCTCCTGACCAGCGCGGTCGTGCGCGCCACCGGGGCGCCCGGCCTGGCGGTGAACCTGCTGTGGCTGGCCTCGACGGTGCTCGCCGCGCTCACGGCGGCCTGGACCTTCAGCCGCCTCGGGCACGGCCGGCTGGTCGCCTTCGTCTTCGCGCTCGCCTTCTCGCTCCTGCCCTGCGGCTTCTACCGCAACGTGGACCATCCCGAGCTGGTGTTCCCGCTGGTGCCCGTGCTCGGGCTCGTCTGCCTGCGCGCGGCCGGCCAGGCGCCGCCCGCGGTGCCGCCGCTCGAGCGGTGGACGACGTGGGCCGCCTGCCTGGCGCAGGGGCTGTGCTACGTGCCCTACTCGCTGTTCGCCGCCTTCCTGCTGCTGGTCGCCACGGCCATCGGCTGGGCGCGCACCCGGCGGGGCGACCTCCTCCGCCTCGCCGCACCCGCCCTGCTGCTGCTCGTGCTCGGCGCCGCAGTGCCGCTCCTGCCGAGCTTCGTCTACTGGAGCCACCACGGCCGCAACCCCAAGCTCGAGTTCAAGGCGGCGGCGGACGCGGACCGCTTCGGCCTCGAGCTGCGGCCGATGCTGGTGCCGATCGACGACCACCCGCTCGCCCCGCTGCGCTGGGCCGCCGCCCGCGTCCACCACGCCGCCTTCCCGGAGGACGAGGAGAACTCGACGGCGCGGCTGGGCACGCTCGGCGCCATCGGCCTCGCCTGGCTGCTCGGCTTCCTGGTGGCGCGCGCGGGCGGCGTGGCGGCGCCCGACGAGTCGCTCGGCCCTCCGGCCGTGCTCACCGCGGCGGCCCTGTTGCTCGCCCAGGTCGGCGGCCTGGGCTCGCTCGTCAGCGTGTTCGTCAGGCCTGAGCTCCGTCGACTCGACGCGATGGCCGTGTTCGTCGGCTTCTTCGCCCTCCACGCGGCGGCCGCGCTCGTCAGCCGGGCGCTCGCGCGCCTGCCGGCAGCGTGTCCGCCGTGGGTCCGGCCGGCGCTGCTGACGCTGTTGGCGACGGCGGTGGTCGGCGACCAGGTGCCGCGCGCCTACCTGGGCCGGCTCCGCTGGTCCACGGCACCCGCTTTTGCGGCCGACGCCGACTTCGTCGAGCGCCTCGAGTCGCTGCTGCCGGACAGGGCGATGGTCTTTCAGTTGCCGCACGCCAGCATCCCCGTCGACGCGGGCGCCCGCCCGCCCGAGGCCGACATCCCCGGCCGGGCGTTCCTGCACTCGCGCAGGCTGCGCTGGAGCTGGGGCTCGGTCCTGGGCCGGAACGGAGACTGGCAAGCCGAGACCAGCATGCTGGCACCGGTCGAGATGGCCCGCCGGCTCGCGCTCGCCGGCTTCGACGGCATCTGGGTGGACCGCCCAGCGTATCCGCGGGACGGCCCGCGACCCTGGCCGGCGCTCGAGTCGGCCCTCTCCGCTGCCGTCGGAGAGCCGCCGCTCGTCAGCTCCGACGGGCGCCGCTCGTTCCTCCGCCTGGGCGCGCTGCGCCAGCGCCTCGCCGGCGGAGTCGACCCGCTCGCCTACGCGGCAGACGAGGCCCGCAGGCTCGCCGGCTCCGTGCTCCTGCCGCGCTGGCAAGCCGGCTGCTCCGACGATCAGGGGACCCTGCTCCTCCCCTCCCGCGTCTGCGGTGCGAGCGCCTGTGCCGTATTCGACGACGTCGGCAGCACCGAGCGCAGGCTGGTGGTGTCGGCCGGCCTGCGCGCCGGCCGGCCCGGCCGGCTGCGCCTGCGGCTCGACGGTCACGAGGACACCCTGGTGCTGGCGGGCGAGGTGGTCCCGTATCGGCGCGAGCTGACGGTCGCGGCCGGCGGCCGGCTGCGCCTGGAGATGGCCTTCGCCGGGCCCTGCGAGGCGACGAGCCCACGCCCGCGCTGCGTCGAGGTGATCGACATGAAGGCGACGGACGGCGGCACGGGGTTGCCGTGAAGGCCGCCCGGGCCCTCGCCCACTACGGCGCCCAGCTGGCGGTGAGCGTCGCCTTGCTGGCCGCTCTGCCCCCGCTCAGGGCGACGCCGCTGCGGGTGCCGATCACCTACGAGCGCGACGGGCTCTTCCTGACGTTGCTGGCCAAGGCGATCCACGAGGACGGCTTCCGGCATGCCGCCCACTTCGGCGCGCCGTTCGGCACGGACCTCGTGGACTGGCCGCTGGGGATGTGGCTGCCCTTCTCCCAGCTGTCGCTGCTGACCGGCCTGCTGGGCGACGCCGGCACTGCGATCAACGTGTACTGGATGTCGACCATCGTTCTGGCGGCCCTGCTCGCGACCTGGGCGCTCCGCCGGCTGCGCCTGCGGCCGTGGCCGTCGCTGGTGCTGGGCGTCCTGTACGCCTTCCAGCCATACGCGTTCTACCGCAACGTCGAGCACGTCAACCTGGCCTTCCCCTTCGTGCCCCTGCTGGCGCTGCTGGCGCTGCGGGTGGCCGGGGTGGCGCCCGGCGAGCAGACCCCGGGCGAACGCGTGCTGACGTTTCTGGCGTGCGTGGGCCAGGCTCTGAGCTACGTGTACTACAGCGCCTTCGCCTGCGCGCTGCTGGCGTTCGCAGCGCCGATCGGATGGCTGCGCACGCGACAGCGCCGGCTGCTGCTGCAGGCGGGGCTGGCGATCGCCCTGCTCGGCGGCTCGACGGTGGTGATGCTGGCCCCCAGCCTCGGCTATTGGCGCCAGCACGGCTACAACCCCGACCTCGACTACAAGCCGCCGGCGGAGACGGACACCTACGGTCTGAAGCTGCGCCACCTGCTGCTGCCGATCGCCGAGCACCCGCTGCCGCCCTGGCGCACGCTCTCCGGGAAGGCGGAGGCCGTCGACTTCCCCGGCGACAACGAGAACGCGCTGTCGAAGCTCGGCACCCTGGGCAGCCTGGGGCTGCTGGCGCTCCTCTGCTGGTCGGCGCTCCGTGCCGCCGGCGCCACGGCCCGGCCGCCGGACGAGCGGCTCGCCGGCGCGGCCGCCCTCACGCTGGTCTCGCTGCTGCTGGCGAACGTCGGCGGGCTCGCGTCGCTGTTCAGCGTCTTCGTCAGCCCCGACGTGCGCTGCTGGGACCGCATCGTCGTCTTCGTGTCCTTCTACTGCCTGCTGGCGGCGGGGACGCTGTTCGACCGCGCTGCCGCCGCGCTGCCGCCCCCCTGGCGCCGTCCCGGGCCCGGGCTGGTGGCTGCCGCGGGGCTGCTGGTCGCCGGCGTCGCCGACCAGGTCCCGCTGGTCCGGCTGGCCGCCCTGCGAGAGGGGACGGCCGAGGCGTTCGCCGAGGAGCGCGACTTCGTGCACGCGATCGAGTCGCGGCTGCCGCCTGGGGCGATGGTGTTCCAGCTTCCGAGCATGACGGTCCCGGTCGACCGGGCGACCCACCCGCCGATGCTCTACTACGACCCCGGGCGCCTGTACCTCCACTCGAGGGCACTGCGCTGGAGCTGGGGCGCCATGATCGGGCGCCACCAGGACTGGACCCGGGCGGTGGCGGCACTGCCGGTGCCGGAGCAGGTGCGGGTCCTGGCGCTCGTGGGGTTCGGCGGGATCGCGGTCGACCGCTGGGGGTACACGGGGACGAAGCGGCCGCCCTTCGCCCCGCTGGAGGCCGAGCTGACCGCGGTGACCGGCGAGACCTTCCTGGCCAGCGGTCGCGGCCGCTACTCCTTCTTCAGCCTCGAGCCGTACCGGGCGCGGCTCCTGGCGGGGCTGGGGGAGGACGCGGTCGCCCACCTGCGCCAGCGGCTGCTCGCCGACATGCCGGTGTCGCGGTGGCGCGCGGGCTGCGGCGAGGAAGCGCCGGCGGCGGACGGGTGGTGGAGCCGATGCGAAGCCGAGGCCGTGCTGGAGCTGCGCAACTGGCGCAACGGCGCCGTCCGCGTGACGCTCACCGCCCGCCTGCGCACCGCTGTCGGCTCCGTCGTCCGCGTGCAGGGCCCGGGCTTCGAGGACCGGCTTCCGCTCGCTCCCGGCACGGCCCGCGACTACGCGCGCGTGTTCGACGTCGAGGGGACCGACACCGGCGCCGTCCGCCTGGACCACCCGCGCAGGGTCGAGGTGAGCTTCGCGGCCTCTGCCTCCGGCGCGGCCCCGCCGGGCTTCGAGGTCGGCGACCTCGCCGTCGCGACCCGGCGGCTGATCGGCGGCGTCCCGGTGAACGCGGACGGCGGCGTCGCCTCGCGCACGAAGTACTAGGACGTCTTCTTCTTCTTCGGCACCCCCGCCGGGTGGCAGTCGAGGCAGGCCACGCGGTGGATGTCGTGCCGGCTCTCCGACGACTTGAACGTGGTGTCCATCGTCTCCACGTCCAGCCCGCAGTTCGACAGCCGCGGGTGACAGCCGGCGCAGGAGGCCCGGGTGGTCATCCCGTGCTTGGCGTGGCAGGCCTGGCAGCTCAGGCCCTCGTGCACGCCGACCGGCGTGCGGTCGTCGCCGGAGAAGACCTGGTTGCCGGCGCGGGGCGCGTGGCACTGGTAGCACAGCGCCTGCCGCCGATCCGGGCTCGTCTTCACCAGGCGTTCGCCCTCGCGCATCGCCGGCAGCGGCAGGCGAAGGACGCCGACGTGCTCGAACGCGCGCCGGTCGTAGAAGGCCAGCGAGGGCCGCAGGATCTCCTGCTCGCGGCCCTCCTGCGCCACCCGCCGGCTGCGCGGCAGTAGCGGCTCGCCCGGCCGGTGGACCTGGTGGCAGGTCAGGCAGGGGACGGCCGGCAGGCCGGCGTCCTCCTCGCGCACGAAGGTCCAGGGGCCCTTGCGGTCCAGGGGAGTGACCAGGTCGCGGATCCCCCCCTCGAAGTGCATCGCGTGGCAGCGGAGGCAATCGTCCATCAGCTGCTGGTTGGCGTTCTGCTGCGGGTTGATGAAGATGCCCGCGTACGGCACCCCGTGCGGCCCGCTCTGCCAATCCGCCAGCTCCTGGCGGTGGCAGCTCCCGCAGCGCTCGACCAGAGGCGGCACGTCCTGGTGGCGGATGTGGATCTGCTCGGGGGTCTGGCCACGCGCGTGCAGCCAGACCCGCTGCAGGTTCTTGGCCTGCATCCGCAGCTGGTCGCGGAACGCGCCGCCGTGGCAGTCCTTGCACGCGACGTCGCGGTGGCTGGAGTGCGACCAGGACTCGACCAGCGGCCGGATCTCGTGGCAGCGCGCGCAGCCGCTGCCTTCCGCCCCGCCGTAGTACCAGCTGCTCCCGGCCAGGACCGCCACGCCGAGGACGCCGAGCGCGAGCGCGGTCTTCAGCAGGCGTCGGAGGGTCTCCATGGTGCCCCTCCTACCCGCGCAACCCGCCGGCCTTCCAGGCCCTGGCCAGCAGCTCGGCGGCGCGGAACGCGTTGGCGTAGATGGTGAGCACGGGGTTGAAGCCGCCGTTGGTGACGTGGACGGAGGCGTCGATCACGAACAGGTTCGGGACGTCGTGCACGCGGCAGGCGGCGTCGACCACGGAGGTCCGAGGATCGTGGCCCATGCGGCAGGTCCCGGACTGGTGCTGGTGGCCGGTGACCCCGCGACCCGCCCTGCGCTGGTAGGTGATGACGGCGCCGGCTTCCCTGAGCCAGGCCTCGGCGCGCTCGGCCTGCTTGTCGGCGGTACGCACCGTCTGCTCGTGGTTGTTGCCGGAGATGCGCAGCACCGGGATGCCCCAGCGGTCCTTGACCTTGGGGTCGAGCTGTACCCGGCCGTCCCAGGTGGGGAGGTCCTGGGTGGGACCGAAGACCAGGATGTTGCGGCGGTAGTAGCGCCGCATGAAGTCCTTGTGCGCCTTGCCCCAGGAGGGCGTGCCCGGAGGCTGCTGGTCGACGAACTGGATGGGCAGGCGGATGAAGTCGTTCGCCAGCATGCCACCACCGACCAGGCCGGGCGTGCCGTGGTTGTAGTCGCAGACGGAGATCGCCACGCCGGGGCCGACGTCGTCGTAGGTCTCCTGCTCGAAGAAGCCGACGGCGCCGGTGTAGGTGTGGCCGGTGAGGTTGCGGCCGACCCAGTCGTGGCGGTTGCCGATTCCGGTCGGGAACAGCCGGCTCTTCGAGAGGAGCAGCAGCCGCGCCGACTCGGTGGCGCCGCAGGAGACGACCACCACGTCGGCCGGCTGCTCCTGCAGCCGGTCGTTCTCGTCGTGGTAGACGACGCCCCGGGCGCGGCCGCGGGAGTCGAGCAGGATCTCCCTCGCCTTGCACTCGGTGCGCAGGACCGCGTTGCCGGTGGCGAGCGCGCGCGGGATCACCGTGTTGTGGGTCCCGTTCTTGGCGTTGGTCTCGCAGCCGAAGCCCACGCACCAGCGGATGCGCATGCAGGCGGAGCGGCCGTGGTAGGGCACGCTGTTGATGAGCAGCGGGGTGTCGAAGGGGTGCAGGCCCAGCCGCAGCGCCGCCGGCTTGAGGATCTCGTACTCGCGCGGCTTCGGCGTCATGGGCGGCATGGGCAGCGGCTTCCTGCGCGGCCCCTTGAAGACGTTCGGCTCCACGTCGCCGCTGACGCCGATCTCGTACTCGGCGCGCTCGTAGTAGGGCTCCAGGTCGTCGTAGGAGATGGGCCAGTCCTCGAGCGTCGAGCCCTCCACCTGGCCGTAGGTCGAGCGCATGCGGAAGTCCTGCGGCATGTAGCGCCAGGCCTGGGCGCCGTAGCTGAAGGTGCCGCCGCCGACGCACTGCGCGTTCGGCTGGTAGCGGCCGTCGTGCGGGAAGACGATCTGCTCCTTGCCGTCGAGGCCGACGAACACCCGGGGGTTCGGCTCCTCCTCCCCGTAGGCCACGCCGAGGCTGGAGTTGCGCTGGTTGACCAGGTCGTCCTTGCGCTCGTCGAAGGGCGAGTGCCAGCGGCCTTTCTCCAGCAGCACCACGCTGAGGCCGGCCTCGGCCAGCACGCAGGCCGCGACGCCGCCGCCGGCACCCGACCCGACCACGATCGCGTCGACGCGGGGCAGGGCCATGGCGCTATCCCTTCCTCTGCGGCGGGAGAGGCGGACCCACCCGCGGCGCCAGCGCCGGCGGCGGGGGCGTCTCGTGCAGCCGGCCGCGCACCGGCGGGTCAGGCACGCCGAGCATGCGCCAGGCCACGCGGTCCTGGTTCCCGCCGTGCCGCGGGTCGCCGTAGAAGCCCATCATCGTGTGCCGGTGCAGGAGGTGGAAGAACTCGGCAGGATCGACCTCCTGCCAGTCGCCGACGTACACCGAGCCCTCCTGCATGGCCTGCAGGATCTCGTCCTGCGCGGCGGGCGGCAGCTCGGTGAAGCGGCGGCCGTGGCGGCGCCGGGCGGTGGCGTCGAGCGCGCGGACCCCCGCCTGCCACACGGGGAGCGACTCCTTCTGCCTCGTCGCCAGCTGCCGGTCGATGAAGGTCACCACCCCGGCCTGCGCGGCGCCGGGGTCCTCGTCCGGCGGGACGATCCGGTCGCAGGCCGCGCCCAGCGTGGCCGCCTCCTCCTCGCTCAGCACCCGCCACCGGCTGGCCGGCCGGCCGCAGGCCGCGGCCGCGGCTGCGGCGGCCACGGCGCCCGTCTTCAGGAAACCGCGCCGATCGACGGCATAGGGATCGTCCATCGCTCCCTCCGAAGGTGGGCACGTTACGGCCGACGCCCGAAGGGCGCAATAGGCCCCTTACCCCATGGACCTCGCGGCTCAGCCCGCCTTCGGAAGCTGCTGGAAGAAGTCGTTGCCCTTGTCGTCGACCAGGATCACGGCCGGGAAGTCGACGACGTCGAGCCTGTAGACCGCCTCCATCCCCAGCTCCGGGAACTCGATCAGCTCGACCTTGCGGATGCACTCCTTCGCCAGCAGCGCGGCGGGGCCCCCGGCGGAGCCGAGGTAGAAGCCCCCGTGGCGCTGGCAGGCCTCGGCGACCTGGGCGCTGCGGTTGCCCTTGGCGATCATCACCAGCGAGCCGCCGTGCGACTGGAAGAGATCGACGTAGGAGTCCATGCGGCCGGCGGTGGTCGGCCCGAACGAGCCCGAGGGCAGCCCCGGCGGCGTCTTCGCCGGCCCGGCGTAGTAGACCGGGTGATCCTTGAAGTAGGCCGGCAGCCCCTCCCCGCGGTCGAGCCGCCCCTTGAGCTTCGCGTGGGCGATGTCGCGGGCGACCACGATGGGACCCGTCAATGTCAGCGCGGTCGCCACCGGGTGCTTCGAGAGCTGGGCCAGGATCTCGGGCATCGGCCGGTTGAGGTCTATGGAGACCCGGGGCCGGTCGCGGGTCGTCCGGTAGCGCTCCGGGATGAAGCGGCCGGGGTCGCGCTCGAGCTCCTCGACCCAGATTCCCTGGCGGTCGATCTTCGCGAGGACGTTGCGGTCCGCCGAGCAGGAGACACCCATGCCGATCGGGCAGGAGGCGCCGTGGCGCGGCAGGCGCACGACCCGGACGTCGAGCGCGAAGTACTTGCCCCCGAACTGGGCTCCGATCCCGGTCTTCTGCGCCGCCTCCAGCAGCGCCCGCTCCAGCTCGAGATCGCGGAACGCCTGTCCCTCGCGGTTTCCGGCGGTCGGCAGCCCGTCGAGCGCCTTCGCCGAGGCGAGCTTCACGGCCTTGAGGCAGGCCTCGGCCGAGGTGCCGCCGATCACGAAGGCGAGGTGGTACGGCGGGCAGGCGGCCGTGCCCAGCGTCCGCATCTTCTCGGAGAGGTACTTCACCAGGCTGGCCGGGTTGAGCAGCGCCTTCGTCTCCTGGAAGAGGTAGGTCTTGTTCGCGGAGCCGCCGCCCTTGGCGATCATCAGGAAGTGGTACTCCATGCCGTCGGTGGCGTAGAGGTCGACCTGCGCCGGCAGGTTGGTGCCCGAGTTCGCCTCCTCGTACATGGTGAGCGGCACGGTCTGCGAGTAGCGGAGGTTCTCCTTCGTGTACGTCTGGTGGACGCCGCGCGAGAGGTGCTCGGCGTCGCCGCCTCCGGTCCAGACCTGCTGCCCCTTCTTGCCGATGATGGTGGCGGTGCCGGTGTCCTGGCACATCGGCAGCACGAAGCCGGCCGCGACCTCCGCATTGCGCAGCAGCGCCAGGGCCACGGTGCGGTCGTTCTCGGAGGCCTCGGGATCCTCGAGGATCGCCGCCAGCTGCGCCAGGTGCTCAGGCCGGTAGAGGAACGAGACGTCGCGGAAGGCCTCGCGGGCCACGAGCGTGAGCGCCTCCGGGGCGACCTTCAGCACCTCCCGATCCTCGAAGCGGCCGACCGAGACCAGGTCGGCGCCCAGCCTGCGGTACGGGGTGTGGCTCTCGGCCGAGGGGAACGGATCGACGTAGCGGAACTCCGGCATGGCGCCTCCTGCAGGGTGCAAGCGTACTGCCGATCGCGGCGCGTCGGAGATCGCGACGGCAAGGTGTAGCATCGCGATAGCCTCGCACGAGCCTGCGCTCGAAGGAGATCGCTCATCCGGACGGCCCGCGCCGTCGACCACGTGATGATGGCGCTCGCCGTCGTCCTCGGCGGCGGGTCGATGGCGTATTTCGCCTGGGCCGGGCGCCCCCGGCTGCTCGACCTCGGCCTGTCCCCGCCTGCCGCCCTGGCCTGGAACGCGCTCCTCTCGGGCGTCTTCTTCGCGCAACACAGCGTGATGGTCCGGCGGCCGGTCCGGGCGCGCCTCGCCACCGTGATCCCCGCGCGCTACGACGGCGCCTTCTACGCGGTCACCTCGGGGCTGGCGCTCCTGCTCGTGGCCGGGGTGCTGCAGCCGGCCGGGCCGCCGCTGTTCGTCCTGCACGCCCTGCCACGGGCCCTGGTCATCGCCGCCGCGCTCCTGGCAGTGGCCACCTTCGCCTGGGCCATCGTCGTCCTGCGGACCTTCGACCCCTTCGGCCTGCGACCCATCCGGCGCCATCTTCGGGACGGTGACGCCTCGCCGTCCCGCTCGTCGGACGACGCCAGGGCGTTCGTGATCCGCGGCCCGTACCGCTGGGTCCGCCACCCGCTCTACTCCGCGATCATCGTCCTCCTGTGGGCCGACCCGTCGATGGCGCCCGCCCGCCTCGAGCTGGCCCTGCTGTGGACGGCGTGGATCGCCGTCGGCGCCCGGCTCGAGGAGCACGACCTCGTCGCCAACCTCGGCGACGCCTACCGCCGGTACCGCGAGCGCGTGCCCATGCTCATCCCGTGGAGACGATCCGCCGAGCGTTGACAGCCCCGGGACCGGGGCATAGCATCAGGGGCTCGTAGGTCCGCGCCCCGTGCGGCTCCGTGCCGGAGTGGTGGAATTGGCAGACACGCACGTTTGAGGGGCGTGTGGAGAAATCCGTGCGGGTTCGAATCCCGCCTCCGGCACCATCGTCGTGCGATCCGAACGCGCGACATCCCCGGGGCGAGTCCTCGTCCGGCCCCACGAGTTGGCGAACCGCGAATCATCGAAAGACTAATGCAAGGTCGTCCGTGCAGTCTCTGTCACCTGTCCGTGCCCGTTTTCTCTTGAAAGTGACGGATCGGGCGCGCATTCTGTGTGCCGCTCACCCCCAGCACAGCAAGCGCACAGGAGGAAACGATGCCTGAAAGGCCGTTCAAGCTCGGGTGGATCCCGGACCTTCCAGACCACCGGGACCTGATGTACTCGGCGTCCCGCGAGACCCTGCAGGCCCTGCCGCCCAGGGTCGACCTGCGCCCCCAGTTCCCGGGCCCGCCCTATGACCAGGGGCAGATCGGCAGCTGCACGGCGAACGCCATCGCCGGCGCCATCCAGTTCGAGCGCGCCAAGGCGAAGCAGCAGCCGCCGTTCACCCCGTCGCGGCTGTTCATCTACTACAACGAACGGGCCATGGAGCACACTCTCCCGCTCGACAACGGCGCGCAGATCCGTGACGGCATCAAGAGCGTCCACAAGACCGGGGTCTGCACCGAGGGCACCTGGCGCTACGACGACACCCCGGCCGATCCGGACACGCACCTCTTCCCGCAGGGATCGCCGCCGGTGACGAAGCCGTCTCCCCAGGCCTATGCCGAGGCCGCGAAGTACAAGGCGCTGTCCTACTTCCGCATCGCGAACAGCCTGCGGCAGATGAAGGGCTGCCTGGCCGACGGCTATCCCTTCGTGTTCGGCTTCAGCGTGTATTCGAGCCTGTGGGACAGCAGCGGCAATCCGGTGGTCGACCTGCCGATGCCCGCCCCCGCGGATGCTTCCGAGGGCGGCCACGCGGTGCTCGCCGTCGGATACGACGACGCGAAATCGCTGTTCATCATCCGCAACTCGTGGGGCCCGTCGGTGCAGGACGCAGGCTACTTCTACATGCCGTACGCCTACCTGACCGACGACGACCTCTCGAACGACTTCTGGACGATTCGCGCGATGACGGCTTGAGGCCTCGATCGACGCGACGGGGAGGGGGTGCTTCCTGCGGCATCGAGTCGACGACCGGGCGAACGGAGCGGCGCTGGAGATTCGGCTGAACGACGAGCTGGAGATCGAGCTCGGCGAGAACCCGACCACCGGCTACAGGTGGCAGCTCGAGGCCGGCGTCGACGATGTGGTCGCGCCCGCCGACTCACGCTACGTTCGCGAGGGCACGGGCGTGGGCGCCGGCGGCCGGCGGTTGCTGACGTTCCAGGCGGTGCGCCTCGGGAGCTCCACGCTGCGCTTGAAGAAGGTCCGCGGCCAGCAGGGTGCCGGCTCCGCGCCAGCCGACACCTTCCAGCTCGGCGTCCGCGTGTTGCCGCTGAGCTGACGCGGGTCGGCCCTGCCCCGCCGCGGTGCCGCGCGCGACCGGCGGCGCGCCGGCACGACGGCGGCCTCAGCCCTCCGTCGCGGTCAGCCCCAGCAGGACCAGGGGGACCGCCGTCCACTCGGCGGAGATGGCCGGCGCCAGCGCGAGAGCGCTGAGCGCGGCGAGGCTGGCCGCGGCGGCGGGCGTCAGCGCCGTGCGCAGGAGCCCCAGGGTGATCAGGGCGACGAGCACCGGCGCGAGCGCGCCCAGAGCGACCGCCGCAGCCGCGCCCTCGAGGCCACGGTAGGCGAGCAGGTCGAAGACCCCGAGGCCGACGCCAGGGGCTGCCGCCGGCCAGAGGTGGCGAAGGAACGCGGCTGGATCGAGGACGGCGACGGGCAGCACCAGGGCCGCGTAGACGGCGGCTGCTGTCACCAGCGCGCGGCCCGGCCCGTGACGCCGCGGGGTCTCGGGTTCGCCGGCGTACGACAGCCAGACGAGCGGCACGGCCGCGAAGACGGCACGGTGATCGAGGGCTGTCGCCAGGCCTGCGAGCGCGCCGGCGAGCAGCAGAGACCCGCGGCGCGCACAAGCCCAGGTGCCCGCGAGCGCCGCCACCGGCAGCACGGCCGGCGAGCCGAGGACGAGGCCGACGGCAACCGGAGGAGCCAGCGCCGCCGTCGCCACGACGACCTCGCGGGCTGGCGGCTGGAGTCGGAGGCCGATCGCCACCAGCACGGCGAGCGCCACCAGCGAGGCCGCGCGCAGGTCGCGGATGCCGAGCAGCCGGCCGAGAAGCGCCGCCTCCGCCGGCCCCGGCGGCAGCAGCGGGTGGTCCGGCTCCTGCTCGGCCGGCGGGTCGAGGCGGAAGCTGGAGGAGACCGCCTGGCGGCCGCGAGGCGTCGTCTCCGGTGGTGGGGTGTACGGGCTGCGGCCCGCAGCCAGGCGCCCCGCGTCGGCGGCCGCCTGCACCACGGCCGGGTCCTGGGCGCGGAAGAGCCCGGTGCGGTCCCCGAGGCCGACCAGCACCAGCGTGGGCACACCAACGACCGCGGCGACGGCCAGCACCAGCAGCCCGGCGCGGACGCGCCGCGGGACGTCGAGGACGGCACCGCAGAGGTAGGCGACGGCCAGGCCCGCAGCGACGGCGCTGAACAGCAGGCCGAGCGGGTCCCGCGTGAGCGGGGGGCCGGCCCGCGGGGACAGCGCGGCCACCAGCCCGCCGAGCCGGGACGGCAGGCCCGCGGCCACCGCCTGCTCCCATGCCGTGCGGAAGAGCGCGCCCTCGGCGACCTCGACGGCCACCGCCAGCAGCAGCAGCGGCGCGAGAGCCGTGTCGGCGGCGCGCCGGCAGGCGAGCACGCCCAGCGGCAGCAGGACCGCCGCCGCCATCAGGTAGTTCGGGTGCACCACCCGGGAGAAGTAGACCGAGGCGACGAGGGCGCCGCTGCCGGTGGCGAGCGCCCACTCGGCGCGTCCCGAGCGCAGCTGCGAGCGCAGGAGCAACAGCCCCAGCGGCACCAGCAGCACGTAGAAGACCGAGAACGGGAAGTAGTCGCGCAGGCTCGAGACGCGGCCGAAGTCGATCAGGAAGTTGGCGAAGCCGAAGCCGGGGGTGCCGCCGAGCGGGTAGTTGTCGCCGGGGAGCCCGACGTTGTAGGCGACGATGTCGCTCCAGAAAGCGCGAAGGTCGAGCGCGGCGACCGGCAGCACCACCACCAGGAACACGCCGGCCGCTGCCGCCAGCGGACCGACGAGGCGCCGCCAGGTCACCCTGGAAACGAGGTCCCGCCAGGAGCGTGCGCCGGAGAGGGCGAGGAGCAGGAACGGCGCGTACGGCCACGCCAGCTGCTTCGTGGCACAGGCCAGCCCCAGCAGGGCGGCGGCGGGCACCCGGCGGCCCCGCCGCGCCGTCAGGACGGCGCCCAGGATCATGGCCACGAACACCAGGTCGTTGGCGCCGAAGATCTGGTGCCAGTAGACGAGGGGGTTGAGGGCGGCGACACCGGCGGCGGTCAGCCGGGCCGGGGACCCGTGGGGCAGGCGGGAGGCGAGGAAGATCACGGCCCCGTAGAAGAGCAGCGTCACCAGGCGCGGATCGAAGAAGCCGAGGAGCCTCCGCGACAGCAGCTGGAAGGGCAGCATGACCGCGTGCGTGCCCGGGAGGTAGGCGTGGTGGTGCAGGATCGGGTTGCCGCCCCACTCGTCCCAGAAGCTGGACGCGCGGGCCTGCTTCGCCAGGATGGTCCCCGAGTAGTCGGCGGCGTACGGGCTCCGGCCGGAGAGGATGCGGTCGATCGCCAGCGGGAGCTGAACGACGCCGCCGTCCTGCCCGTAGGGCCGGTCCGTGGCCGCGCCCATGGCCACGAGGGCGAGGCTGGGCAGCACCACCAGCGACAGCGCGGCCACCGCGACGATGGCGGACCGCCAGGCGGCGCGCGCTCCGAAGGCGGCGAGCGCGGCGTAGGCGAGCGCGAGCAGGACGGCGAGCCCGCCGAGCAGCAGGGCCAGCGGGTCGCGGTCGAGCGCTCCGGAGGCGGCCGGCAGCGCGGCGCCGAACGGGGCGAAGAGGCCGGCGAGGCGGGCGTCGTGCGCCAGGCGCCAGGCGAGGACGCGCGGGGGGTCGTGCAGCGCGAGGTCGCGCGCGACGAGGAGCAGCAGGCCGGGGACGATCGCTCCGTCAACGCCGAACCGGCGCCGCGGGCTCAGGTCTGCTTCCCCTCGTCCGGGTTCACCGGGATGCGCGCGCCACAGGAGCAGACGAGGCTGCGCACAGCCCACTCGATGCGGAGCAGGCGCCCGCAGGACATGCACCCCAGGTATCGCCCCGCCTCGAAGTGCGTGACCTTCTTCCCGCGGGGCGCGGGACGCTGGGGGGCGGCCGGTTTCATCCAGCGTCGGGTGAGCGCCATCGCGCGCAGCTTACGCTCCCCCTCCCCGCCCGGCAAGCGGCCCGCATCACGGGGCACGGGGTCCGGCCGCCCGGCTCACAGCTGCCGCAGTCGGGAGCCCCGGACGAGCAGGGCCGCGGCCGTCAGCAGGAGGAGGGCCGCGTACGCCGACATGACGGGGGGCGCCCCGGCCCTCCGGACGAGGGCACCCGCCACCAGGCTGCCGACCGGGCCACCGCCGCGGAAGGCGAGGCCGAAGATCGAGAGCACCCGGCCGCGCAGGGCGTCCGGCGCCATCTCCTGGACGAGGGAGTTGAGGGTGGAGAAAGCGGTGGTGAGGAAGAACCCCGAGCCCGCCAGCAGCAGCATCGACAGCCACTGCCAGCGGGACAGGGCCGCCGCCGTGGTGACCGCTCCGAACAGCACGAAGGCCTGCAGCATCAGCCGGCCCCGGCCCTCCACCTTGCCGCGCTGGGCGGTGCCGACTGCGCCCACGATGGCGCCGATGCCGAGGCTGGTGAGCAGCAGGCTGTAGCCGGAGGCCCCCGTCCTCAGCACGTCGCCCGCGATCACCGGCAGGAAGGTGATCATGGGGAAGGCGAGGAAGCTGGCGCTGAACGAGAACACGGTGGCCGCCCGGAGCACGGGGTCCCCGAAGGTGTGCCGCAGGCCGGCGTGCAGGCTGCGGCCCAGGCTCTCCGGCGCCGGCAGGGGCGGCGGCAGCTCGATCGTCCAGAGGGCGGCGATCACCCCGAGGAACGACAGCGCGTTCGCCGCGAAGCAGGCGCCCGCACCCATCTGGGCCAGCAGCACGCCCGCGATCACGGGACCGATGGCGCGGGAGAGGTTGAACTGCAGCGAGTTCAGGGCGACGGCGTTGGCGATGCGCTCCCGCGGCACCAGGGTGGTGATCACCGCCTGATAGGTGGGTGCCGACTGCGACTGCACCACGCCGGTGAAGAAGGCGATCGCCACGATCGCCACGATGCCGAGCCGGTCGACCGCGAAGAGCGTCCCCAGCAGCAGCGCCATGGCCATCTGGAAGAGCTGCGACGAGAGCAGGATCCACCGGCGGTCCACACGGTCGGCCGCCGCCCCGCCCACCAGCATCAGCGCCAGCAGCGGTGCCTCCTGCGAGAAGCTGCGCAGCCCCAGGTAGAAGGGGTCGCGCATGCGGACGTGGATCAGCCAGGACAGCGCCACGTCCTGGGTCCAGGTGCCGATGCTCGACAGGAAGGCCCCCGCCCACAGCAGGCGGAAGCTGCGGAAGGAGAACCCGGCCAGGAAGCCGGGCAGCACGGTCGGCGGCGGCTCTGGGGCGCTCATCGGCGGCTCTGGCGCTGGCTATACTCGGCCCGTGACCTTCGCCTGCCCCGGCTGCGACGCCCCCCTCGAGGGTCGGCCGGAGCGGCCGGCACGGCGCTGTCCCTCGTGCGGCGCGCTCCTCCGCAGCCGCCCCCTCGACGTCAGCGGGCCGCTGCCGGTGTACGAGCTCGAGGTGGTGGGCCGGCCGGAGACCCGGCGCCGGGTCGAGGTGGCGTGGGACGAGGACCAGCGGCGGAGGCTCTCGGCCTGGCTGGCCTGGTCGTCGCTGCTGACGGTCCTGCTGGTGGTCGTCCTCTACGCCCTCGCCCGGCTGGTCCGCTAGGCCTTCTTGGCGGCCTTCTTGGCCGCGGCGATCGCCTCCCGCTTGCGCCCCTTCCTGGCCTTCTCCTTGCGGTGGCGGCGGCGGCGGATCTCCTTGTGCCTCTCGATCATCAGCCCTTCCTCTCCTCGACGGCCTCGGCCTGCTGGCCGGCGGCCTCTCTTTCCCTCTTCGACTCGGCGACGCGCGCGCGGATGATGCGCAGGTAGGCGCGCGGGATCTTCTGCATGTGCGCGAGCAGCTGGCCCAGGTCGCGCCGCGCTGCGCCGGCGGCGCCGCTGTCGCCCCACAGCAGGTTCACCACCCGGCCCCGGACCGCGATCGGGAAGAGGGCCGCGGTGGTGCCCGGCTTCTTGCCGATGGAGGCGAGGAACTCCAGGTTCGCCTCCTCGGGACCCGGCCGGCCCACGAACATCGAGCGGTTGCGGGTGACCGTCTGAAAAACCGACGGCTGGTCGAGCGCGATGCGCAGGGCGGCGGCCCGCTCGCGGTTCATGGACTCGCCAGCGCCGTCCCAGCCCATCACCCAGGGCTCGCGGACGATGAAGAAGATCACCCGGCGGAAGTAGCAGCGGCCCAGCGTCAGGGCGGCCTCCACCACCTGGTCGCGGGTGCAGGCCGCGTCCAGGGCGGCGACCGCGCTCTCGGGGTCGCGCGGCTCCGGCGGAGGCGGCGGCTCGGCCGGGCCGCGCAGGTCGGTGTAGCGCCAGCGCTCGTCGATGTCGTAGTGGTCGTGCAGCAGCTGGACCATGCGGAACTCGGCCACCACCAGCGGGCGCACGATGAAGCCGAGCGAGTAGCCGATGTGGGCGACCGCCGCGTGGTCGCCGGGGTTGACCATGGCCAGCCACAGGGTCTTGCCCCGGGCCCGGCAGGGGAACACCTTGAAGCGGTGCACCAGCTTCCTCGGTACCAGCGCCAGCGCCTCGGGCTGCAGGTTGCCGAGGTCGGCCGCCGGCACGCCGTGCGCGCGGGCCAGCGCGTCCACCAGGCGCTCCTCGGTGATGAACCCGAGCTCGTGCAGGCTGGTGCCCAGCCGGCCGCCGTAGAGCACCTGGTGCTGGATCGCCTCCTGCAGCTGTCTCTCGGTGATCACCCCGCGGTCGCGCAGGATGCGTCCCAGTATCGGCAGCGGGCCCTCCCGTGGGCCGCTATTCTAGCAGGGCGCGCCGCCGGGCACCGGCAGCCGGCCCGGCAACGGCGAGCCGGTGTGTCAGGCCGGCCGGCTGCGGAACAGGCACCGTGCCCGGGCGAACAGCAGCTCGTCGCCGTCGCTGAGCTCCTGCTCGCGCCTGATCCGCTGCCCGTTCACCCGGGTGAAGTTGGTGGAGTCGAGGTCCCGCACGGTCCACACGCCGTCCCGGCGCTCGAGCCGGGCATGCCGGCGCGAGACGAGGGGCTCGTCGATGCGGATGGCCACGCCCTCGTCGCGGCCCACCTCGAGCACGTCCTCGTCGAGCGGGAACTCGACCTCGTCGCCTTCGCCGCGCCTCCACACGAGCTGTGCGGTCACGGGCCCGCCCGCCGCGAGGCGAGCGGCGCGATCATCGGGCCGTCGTTGTCGGTGAGCGTCGCGTCCTTCGCCTCCGCCGCCGCTTTGTACGCCTCGACCGCCTGCGGTTTGTAGCCCAGCTTCTCCAGCGCCAGCCCCAGGTAGTAGAGGGCGGTGCCGCGCGAGAGGCCGGGGCGCGCGGGCAGCTCGGCCTTGGCCTTCTGCAGGTAGTCGTGGGCGCCGGCGTAGTCCGAGAAGTGCATCGCGCACAGCGCCAGGTTGAGCCAGGCGTAGGCGGAGCGCTCGCTTCCCGGGTAGCCCTCGACCACCGAGCGCTCGTCCATCATCACCTTGTTGTAGACGAGCTGGGGGTCGTACAGCGGGATCTCGCGCGCGGTCTCGCCGAGCGTCAGCTCGACGGCGTGCGGTGCCGCCCCCGGCGCGCCGCCGCGCACCTGCAGCGCCAGCTTGTCGCCCGGCTTCTTGGCGGCCACCGCCGCCAGCAGGTCCGCGGTCTGCTTCGACGGGTGCCCGTCCACGGCCGTCACCAGGTCCCCCGGCTGCAGCCCGCCCTGCGCCGCCGGGCTGCCGGGCACCACCCGCAGGACCGGGACGCCGTCGAACAGCATGGTGTCCACGGTGACCAGGCCGCTCCAGGGCCGGCGGTTGGCGAAGCGGCCGTCGAGCCGCGAGACCACCCCCCCGTACGATGCGCTCTCGGCGAAGGCCACGTCGACGGCCTCGGCGGTGGTGTTCCCGGCGGCCAGCAGGTACAGACGCGCGGTACGCTGTAGTCGCTCCTCCGGCAGCACCGCCAGCAGGAAGCCCTGCACCTCGAGGGCCGTCGCCAGGCGCTCGGTGACCTTGCGCACCAGGTCGGGGTCGCTGCCGCTGCCCGGCAGGAGTGCCGCTCGCGTCGCCTTCTCCTGCTCCAGGATGCGGTCGACGGCCTCGCGGGGCGCGGCGATCAGGTTGAGCGAGGCCAGCCTCGACAGGTTCTCCAGGATCTTCTCGGTGGCGTCGGCCAGGTGACGCTGGCCGGCGGCGCTCGCCGCCTCCACCCCGAGGAAGGCCAGGGTGGGACGGATCGGGCAGTCGATGCTCACCGACTCGTCCTTGGCCAGCACCAGGTCCTTGATGAACTTGCCCGCAGCGTTCTTCACCTCGACGTGGACGCGGCCGGCGCAGATGCCGTCGATCTGCGCCGGGGTTATGCCCCGGGCCTCGCCGTTCAGGAAGATGCGCGCTCCCGGCGGGTCCGAGGCCAGCCGCAGCGACGCCAGCGAGGGCTCCATCTTCACGGGATCGGCGTCGTAGTCCTGCGGCTGCGAGGCGTCCAGCGTCCGCTTCACCGTCTCGTAGCACTTGCGGCGGAACTCGATGGCGTGGTTGCCCACCGAGACGTTCGCCACCTCGGTGCGGGCCGAGGCCTTCGCCGGGTCGAGGCCGCGGGCCCGCGCGGCCTCCTGCAAGTCGGTCGCCAGGTTGCCGGCGGTGGTCGTCCGCAGCTCGCCGTCCACCCACACTTCCACCCCTGCCGGGTCGGTGACGAAGAAGAGGCTGGCCAGCACGCGCGTGAGGTCTACCTGCAGCGTCTCGGTCGAGCGGGCGGGGATGCTCACCGACCGCGTCTCGTTCTGGTAGCCGGGGCGGGTGATCTCCACCGAGTAGTCCCCCGCCAGCACCTCCAGCGGGAAGAAATCGGTGAGCCCGAGGTCGGTGCGAGCGCCACCCGGGCCCACCAGCGTCACCCGGGCCCCGGCCGGCTTCGAGGACACGGCCAGGTAGCCGACCAGCGCCCGCTTCACGCTGTTGAACAGCTCCACCACCTTCGGCGAGACGCGCTCCTTCGACAGCACGTAGTCGGGCTTGAGCTGCACCAGCTGGCGGAAGTTCTCGGAGGCCTTCTCGGAGAGGCCGATGCCGTAGTAGGCGCGTCCGCGGTACTCGAGGGCCTGGGCCAGGATGTCCCGCCCCCGCGGCGGCAGCGCCTTCGCGCCGATCGCGTCGAGCTTGCCCACCACCTCGTCGAAGTCGACGATCGAGCGGCTCTGCTGGGGCCCGTCGAACTCCACGACCGCGCGCGCCAGCGCCTCCTGCGCAGCCTGCACCTCACGCTGGACGGCCTCCGGCACCTCGGGCGCCTGGGCGTCCTGGGCGCGGACCCCCGCAGCGGGAAGCAAGAGGGCGAGCGCGAGCGCCGGCCGCAGCGGCAGCCGGCGGGCCAGTGACCGGGTGGATTCGCGGGACAAGGGGCCTCCGTTAGCGGAACCGCAACACGCGCTCGGCGCGGTCGTCGTAGACGAGCACCGCGCCGGCGGGATCGAGGGTGACGGCGCGCGCACGGCGCAGATCGGGAGAGGCGATGGTGGCGAGCAGCCGACCCTGAGGGTCGAACACCACGACCCCGAGCTCTTCGTCCGCCACGTAGACGTTGCGGAAGGGGTCCACCGCCAGGTCGACGGGTTTCTTCAGGCCGGCCGGCCCCAGCGCGCGCAGCGCCCTGCCGCCCTCGTCCCAGACGCGGACGGTCCTGTCCTCGCGGTCCAGGGTCAGGATGCCGCCCTCGGCGTCGACCACGATGCGCGTCACCTTGCGCCGCGCGGTGTCGTTCGCCGGGAAGGTGCCCAGGTGCTCGCCCTTGGCGTTGAAGCGCAGGATCTTCTCGCGCTCCTCGTCGGAGACGAGCGCCGTGCCATCGCGCAGCACCGCCGCCGCCAGGATGTGGTTGACAGGCCTGGGCTGGGCCCCCGGCTTCTCGGGGGGCAGGTTGAAGCCGCGCACGTCCTTGAGGCCGACGCGCACGGCGGTGGCCGCGGCCAGCACCAGCTCGCCCCGGGGCCCGATCGACAGGGCCCGCGGCTCCTCGGCCGGCACGCTGGCGACGATGCGCGCGCCGTCGACGTTGACCACGCTCCTCGTCTTGGCGGAGGCGATCCACAGGCCGCTGCCGGGGGCGCTCGCCAGCGCCCTCACGTCCTTCAGCACGTCGCCGACACCGGCGGCGAAGCCCGCGTCGGCGGCGAAGACGGGCCGGGCGCCGCCGTACAGCCGGTAGAGCGCGGTGATCCGCTCGAGAGCCGGCTGCGCCCACTCGCTCTGGGGGTAGTGGTTGCGGACCTGCTGGAACTCCTCCATCGCCTGCCGCGGCTGGCCGGAGAGGGCGAGCGCGCGGCCGAGCTCGAACTGCGCCGCCGGGGCCGCGTCGCTGGCGGGGTACTCGAGGGAGACCCGGCGGTTGAGGTCCGCGGCCTCGGCGTAGCGCCCGGCGCGGCGCAGCCCGCTGGCCGAGGCCTGCAACGCGCGCGGCACCCAGGGGCTGCGCGGGTAGAGGGTCTCCACGCGGGCGAACTGCGCCAGCGCATCGTCGATCTCGGCCGGCGTGGCGGCGCGACCCAGGGTCAGCAGCCCGAGGTAGTAGTAGGCGCCGGGGGCGGCATCGCTGCGGGCGTGCTCCTTGGCGACGGCCTCGAAGGAGGCTCGCGCCTTCTCCAGGTCGCCGTCCACCTCCATGCGGTAGCGGCCGATCTCCAGCAGGGCCTGGCCGACCGCCTCGGTGCCGGGGAAGCTGCTGACCACGATGCCGAAGTTGTCGAGCGCCTGCTTCAGCTTGCCCTGGGCGCGATAGGTGCGGCCGTCCTCGAGCAGCCTGCGGGCCTGCTGCTCCGAGGTCTCCTGGGAGCGGGCGAGGGTGGGGACGAGCAGCAACGGGACGAGCACGAACGCGATGCGTCGCACGGCTACTCCTTTTCCTTGCGGCCGAAGACGAACGTGGGGGCGCCCGCCTGGACGTCGCCCGGCTGCTCGCTGCGCCGGCCGTCCGGCCAGCGGAAGCCGATGGTGTGGTGGCCGACCGCCGCCGGCCGGTCGAGGATCGGCGGGTAGTCGACGAAGGCCCCGTCGACGAAGACCTCGCAGTTGTCCGGGCTGGCGCGGACGTTCAAGCGGCCGAGCGCAGGCGCCTCGACGGTCACCTCGCCGCCCGAAGGCACGTCCACGGTGGCCTCGGTGTGCAGGAACACGGCGGGTGCGGCCATCGTCAGCACCTGCCGGCCGCCCGGCACGCTGACGCGCGGCGAGAGCGTGCCCCGCGCCAGCGGCTTGCCGTGCCAGAGCACGTCGAGCGGGTAGCTCGAGCTGACCGAGACCGTGCCCGGCGGCGCCAGCTTCTGCAGGGGCAGGTCGAGCTGGGCGCGGGTGTCGCCGGCGTCGATCCGGACCTCCTGCGCCAGGTAGCCGTCGAGCGAGGCCACCAGCCGGTGCTCGCGGCCGGCGTCGAGCGCGAGCTCGAGCGGCGTGGTGCCGGCGACTCGCTCGCCGTCCACGGTCACGCTGGCCCCCGGTGGATCGGTCCGCAGCCTCAGCATCGGCTGGCTCGCCTCCAGCGTCACCGAGACGCCCTCGCCCGGCGGGAGCGGCAGCGCGACGGCTCGGGTCTCGTCGCGGTGGCCGGCCTTGCGGAACGTGAGCACCACCTGCCGGGGGATCGGCGGGGCCAGCAGCAGCTCGCCGTTGGTGACGACTCCGGAGTCGCGCCCGTCCACCAGCACCGACGCGCCGACGGGCTGCGAGCGGACGGACAGCCGCACCGGCGCCGCCGGCCGCGGGGAGCGCAGGAGCACCAGCGCCGAGCCCGCCACCAGCGCTGCTGCCGCCGCCACCGCCCACAGCCAGGCACGCCGAGAGACGCCCCGCTGCGCCCGTGCGCCGGCTGGTCGGGACCCGCCGAGCATCACCGTCGGCTGCAGCTCGGTCTCGGGATCGAGGCGGGTGGCCGTCGGCTGGAAGGTCGCCTCCAGCTCTGGATAGCCCTGGGGCTCCGCGGCCTTCGGCTGCAGGCGGTTCGTCTGCTCGCGGATGGCGGCGCGCAGCGCGCGCCGGGCCTCCAGGAACTCCGGGTGGGCCTCGCAGATCTCCCGCAGCCGCACGATGGCGGCCTCGACGCTGCCCTGGCGCAGCCGGGCGCGCGCCTCCGCCAGCGCTTCCAGGGCCGGGGCGGGCGGGGTGCCGGCCTGGCGCTGGATCTCGTCCACCAGCGCCTGCAGCTCGTCGCCCAGCGCCGCTGCGGTGGGATGGCGCGCCTCGCGGTCCTTGGCCAGCGCCCGCCCCACCGCCGCGCACACCCGGGACCCCACCTCGCCGAGCGCCTCGGGCTGCAGTGGCGGGGGCGGCTCGTTGACGATCTTGTAGAGGACCTGGGTGGCACCCTCGCCCCGGAAGGGGCGCTCGCCGGTGAGCAGCTCGTAGAGGATGACGCCGACCGAGAAGACGTCGCTGCGCCCGTCGAGCGGCCGGCCGCGGACCTGCTCGGGGCTCATGTAGTGGACGGTGCCCACCATCATGCCGGTCTTGGTCAGGTGGGTGCCGCCGAGCTTGGCGATGCCGAAGTCCATGATCTTGACGGTGCCGTCGTCGAGCAGGCGGATGTTGCTGGGCTTGATGTCGCGGTGGACGATGCCGTGCTCGTGGGCGAAAGCCAGCCCGCGGCAGACCTGGGCCATCACCTCCAGCTTCTCGCTCAGCGACAGAGGCTCGCCGCCGCGCAGCACCGCCTCGAGGTCGGAGCCGGGCAGCATCTCCATGGCTATGTAGTGGACGCCGCGGTCCTCGCCCAGCTCGTAGACGATCACGATGTTCGGGTGCTGCAGCTTCGCCGCCGCCTTCGCCTCGATCTCGAACCGCTGCAGGCTGTCGGCGTCCGAGCTGCACTCCGGGTTCAGGGTCTTGACCGCCACCTCGCGCTCGAGCGCTTCGTCCAGGCCGCGATAGACCATGCCCATGCCGCCCTTGCCGATGCGGCCGGTCACCCGGTACCTGCCGATGCGCAGGCTGCGCGTCTCCGCCGCCGGCTCCGGCACCGGTCTCACTCCTCGAACCCCAGCAGGATCACGGTGATGTTGTCCTCGCCGCCGCGCGCGTTCGCGGCATCCACCAGCGCCCGGGCCGCCCCCGGCAGGTCGCCCTCCGCCGCCCCCAGGATGTGCGCGATCTCGCCGTCGTCGACCATGGTGGTGAGACCGTCCGAGCACAGCAGCAGAAGCTCGCCCGGCCTGACCCGCCGCGACTGCAGATCGACCAGCAGGTCGGCGCGGCCGCCCAGGGCGCGGGTGACCACGTTGCGCAGGGGGTGGCTGCGCGCCTGCTCGGCGGAGATGACCCCGTGCTGCAGCTGCTCGTTGACCCAGGAGTGGTCGCTGGTCAGCTGCTGGAGCTGGCCGCCGCTCCAGAGGTAGATGCGGCTGTCGCCGACATGCGCGAGGTTGGCGGTGTCCTCGTCGAACAGCACCGCGGCGACGGTGGTCGCCATCCCCTCGTAGTCCGCCCGCTGGCGGGTCGCCTCCAGCACCCGGTGGTTGGCGTGGCGGATGGCAGTCTTCAGCCGGTTGCCGTCGTAGGAGAGCGAGTCGTCGAGGCCGAAGGGCCAGGTGATCTCCTCGCCGCCACCGGTCAGGGTGACGAACTCCTCGATCGCCTCCACCGCCACCCGGGAGGCCACCTCCCCCGCGGCGTGGCCGCCCATGCCGTCCGCCACCACGAACAGCTTCTGCTGGAAGTTGGCGACCAGGGCGTCCTCGTTGCCCTTCCGCTTGCGGCCGACGTCGCTGCGCGTCTCGCACCGGATCTTCATGCTGGCCCTGGTCAGGAGAGACCGAGCTCGGCGACGAGTCGCTGCACGCGCGGGTCGTGCGGGGCCAGCCGCTGCGCCGTCTCCAGCGCCTTCTGGGCGCGCAGGCGCAGGCCCTGGCCGGCGAGCACCGCCGCCAGCTCGGCGAAGACTCGCGCGCTGCCGGGATCGAGCTGGGCTGCCTTCTCCAGCGCCTGCACCGCCTCCCGCGCGGAGTGCGGCAGCCGCGCCAGCGCCCCCCCCAGGGCCGCGTGGTGCACCGCCACCTCCGGCGCGTGGTGGACCGCCGCGCGCAACAGCGTCACCGCCTCCTCGATCCGCCCCTGCTCCAGCAGCGGAAGGGCGCGCGAGTAGGCGTCCCTGGCCAGCGCGGCCGGCCCCTGGGGCTGCGGGCGCGCCAGCGCCTCGTCGTACTCCTGCCGGCTGCGGGGATTCACCAGCGTATTGAACGCGGTGGTGATCTCCTGGAACTCGGTCTCCGCCCGTCGCTTCTCGGCCGGGTCGGTGAAGCGGTCGGGGTGCCGGTCGCGCGCCAGCCGCAGGTAGGCCTGGCGGATCTCCGCGGCGGAGGCCGCCGGACCGACGCCGAGCCGCCCGTAGAAGTCGGCCATCGCGCTACTTCGATCCCCTCACGAACTTCTGGGCCTGCTTGCGCACCGGCTCGGCGACGTTGCGATCGATCGCCACGCCCTTGATGTCCCGCGGGTTGAGGTGCGGCACCAGGTTGAGGGCGATGCCGATCGGGGTGCGCGGGTTGCGCACCAGGTTGTTGACCACCGCGTAGCGCCTGGTCCACTCGCGGTGCTGGCCGATCTTGCGCAGGATCTCGTCCGAGACATTCCTCATCGCGGCGAAGGACTCGATCTCCGGCTCGGTGAGGCTGGGGCTGCCGATCACCGCCGCGGCCACCAGTCGGTTGGGGTCGCGGATCAGGATCGCCCGGTCCATGCGCGAGCCCTTGATCGCCCGCTGCAGCTTCTGGAAGGTGTTCAGGGTGTAGATCTCCTGGACCGTGCTGACCTTCTCCGGCTCCAGCTGCTCCTCGGCGCTGAGATAGCGGGCCACCGCCTCGCTCTCGCTCAGCGGCGACTCCTCCTCGGCGGGCGCGGGCTCGGCCGGCGCCTCCTCCGGCGCCGGCGCAGGAGCGACCGCAACCGGCGCGGCCGGGCCGGCCGCAGCCGGGGCGGGCTGGGGGGCGCCGATGTGGAACGACTCGCGCAGCTCGCGCAGCCTCCGGCGCTGGTCGTTGCTCAGCGAGGTGTTGCTCTCCAGCGCCACCAGCAGCGAGTGGCGCCGCAGCAGGCGGGTCTGGTTGATGACCACCAGCTCGGCCAGGTTCTCGGACAGCGAGGGCGCCACCGCCTCGACGGTCTCGTCGGGCAGCGAGGTGTTCTGCAGAACGCTCTCTCGCAGCTCGCGCTCGGGACGTTGGGTGAGCGCCCAGGAGAGCACGGCCGGCGGCGTGTCGCGACTCTTCAGCACCGGCAGGAGCTCCGCCGCCGCGAACCCCGCGAGCGAGCTGTCGGCCGCCTGGCGGACCTCGGCGTCGGCGTCGCCGAGCAGGTCCGTCCACAGCTCCAGCAGGTCCTCAGGCTTGAGCGGCAGCAGCCCCTGGGCAGCGAAGAGGCGCAGGTCGCGGGCGACGCCGCCGCGCCGAAACTGCTCGACCAGGGGGTTGGTGACGCGGGCCTCGGCCATCTGCGGCTAGCCGCTGCGACCGTCGGCGGCGACGCGCTCCTGGTCCACCAGTGACGGCAGGCTCTCCGGCGTGATCACGATGTTCCTCTTCACCTCGCCGCTGTGTCCCAGCGGCAGGGCGGGCCGGCCGTTCAGGCGCACCTGCAGCGCGCCCGCGTTGCCCACCGAGAGCACGATGCGCCCGCGCGCCTCGAGTGTCTGCGACTCGCCCCCCGCCAGCACCCGGTTGAGCACGGTGGTGCCGTCCGCACGCACCTCCACCCAGCACTCCTCCTCGGCGGTGATCGAGAGCACCAGCCGGTCCTGCGCCGGCGCGGCCGCGCTCGCAGGCAGGGACGTCGCCGCGGGGAGCACGCGGTCGGTCGGCAGCACCGCGGGAGCCGCCGGCACCGGCGTGGGGGAGGGCATCGCCCGGGTCGCGCGGCGCCCGTCGGTCGAGGAACGGTGGAGCAGGAACGCGACCGCCACCACCGCCACCACCCCGAGGAACACCTGCCCGGCGGTCACGCTCACGCGCGGCAGCGCGAGGGCCGGCGCCGGCCTGCGCTCCACCGCGGGCGCGGTGTGCTCGGCGAGGAACTCGGCGGCCAGCCGGTCCGCGTCGAGGCCGAGGAACGAGGCATATTGCCGTACGAACGCGCGCGGGAACAGTCCTCCCGGCAGGACGTCGACGCGGTCCTCCTCGAGGGCCTGCAGGAAGCGGACGCTGATCTTCGTGCCCTCGGCGATCTCGCGCAGGCTGACGCCGCGCATCTCGCGCTGTTGCCGCAGTTTCTCGCCGAAGGACGCCATCGCTTCCGCCTCGCGCACGCGGCCACGAGCCGCAGCGGGCCGGGATTTTAGTCCCGACGACTCACCATGTCAACATGCATCTCGTTGAGCCACCGTGGATTGCACCATACGCTGCTCGCGCGGAGCCTCCGCTGTACCACATCAACCGACGGCCACTGGCGAACAGAGTATGGTGTGCGGAGACGTCACTGGCGGTCGCCACGGAGCACGCGCAGCGCCGCCAGCCGCACCACCGGCAGCAGCGAGCGGTCGCCCGAGACGCGGCCGAGGTCGCGAGGGACGAGGCCGCTGATGCGATGCAGCGCGAGCGACAGCGGCGTCCGCGGCTGCAGCACCAGGGCCAGCCGCACGGCGTAGCTCTCGCGCCAGCGCGGCGAGGCGGCGGCGCACTCGACGAGCGCGCGGGAGACGCTGGCGGAGCGCAGCGCCAGCACGAGGTCCTCCTCGCGCAGGCGGGGATTCTCCAGAGCCGCCGCCACCACCCGTGGCTCGGCCGACTCCAGCAGCAGCGGCAGCACGGCCGGGGTGGCGAGGCGGGCGAGCGTCATCCGGTCGCCGAGCCTCATCTCGGTGAGCCCGTCGCGGAGCAGCGACTCTGCGCGGGCGCGCACGGAAGCGGTCACCCGCATGGTGGCGGCCACCTCGGCCAGGTCGCGCCAGTGCAGCGTCGACACCAGCCGCAGCGCCAGCGCGGCACCGGCCCGGGGGTGCAGCACCACCCGAGCCAGCACCCGCGGCCGCTCGCACCAGGGCGGGACGGCCGCCACCTCCTCCAGCAGCGCCAGCGGCACCGCCCGGCGCAGCAGCGCCACCAGCGGCCGCTCGTCGTGCACCGTGGCCAGCACCGCGCGGGCCTGGGCGCGGTTCTCGCCGGCGCGCAGGGCCGCCTGGAACAGCGCGTCGACGGCCGCGGCCTCCCTCTCCTCCGTGCGCTTCGCCGCCGCCGGCTCAGCCACGGGGAGAGAACAGGCGGCGGTGCAGGTCCGAGGCGGCGACCGCCAGGTTCACCAGCCCGAGGCCGCTGACGGCACCGCGGGCGAAGCCGGTCAGCAGCACGCCGCGCAGGGCCGGCCAGGACTGCAGCAGCCAGTTGCCGTCCCACAGCGCGGTCCAGGGTGCAACCACCAGCACCACGCCCACCAGCAGCGAGCTCATGATCGACAGCACCGCGCCCAATGCAGTCGAGGTCAGCCTCGTCGGCCGAGACGGCGCACCTTGTCGGCGACGTCGCGGAACTTGGCGTTCTGCCCGTACAGCTCGGTGTACAGCGCCAGCGCGTGCTCGGTGTCGCCGTCCTGCTCGAGCGCGTTCGCGAGGTCGTAGCGCAGGCCCTGGTACTCCTCCTCGCTGCGGCCCGGAGCCTGCAGCCCCTTCTCGAACCACTTGACGGCCAGCTTCGGCATGCCCTTCTCGAGGAAGCAGATGCCCAGCATGCTCGAGCACTCGAGCAGGCGCGACTCGTCCTTGGCGGCGAGCTGGAACTCGGCGATCGCCTCGTCCACCAGCCCCATCTCCTTGTAGGCGATACCGAGGTTGTAGCGCGTCTCGTAGTCTTCCTTGCCCAGCTGCTTCTCGACGCCCTTCTGGAACTCGCGGAAGATGTCGGCCAGCGAGGTGTCCTCGAACGCGGTGCCGCCCGCCGCCTCGTCGGGCGCGAGCGCGGGCTTCGCCCCGAACAGGTCGCCGAGCTCGGCCGAGAGGTCGAAGCCGCCCGCCTCTGCGGTCGAGGGCGGGCTCTCCTGGCTGGGCGGCTGCGGCTTCGCCGCTGCGGGGCGGGCGGCCTTCGCCGCCGGCCTGGAGGCGGGCGGCAGCTTGGCGACAGGCACCGGCTGGGTGACCGGTGCCGGCCTGGCCGGCTCCTCGCCGAAGAGGAACCCGGGCTCGAGCTGCAGCGGCTCCTCCGGCGCGCCGCTCTCGACGAGCGCGAACCCGCTGTCGGCTCGTCCCCCGGCGCCCAGCTCCAGGCCCATCTCCACGGCGCGACGCTGCAGCGCGGGGTGCGCCGGGAAGCGGAGCGCCACCTCCGCCAGCACGCGCCGCGCGTCCTCGACGAAGCCCATCGAGACGTAGGAATCGGCCTCGTCGAGGGCACGGCGCAGCTCGCCAGGCACCTCGCCTACCGGGCTGCCCGTCACGTTGGGCTGGGCGACCAGCGGCGCCGGCAACGGCAGGGCGGCGTCCGAAGCCGGCCGGGGCGCGCCTGCCCTGGCCGCCCGCGCCGGCTCCTGCCGTTGCGGGGCCACCGGGGGGGCGCCCGCATCGTCGTCGTCGATGAACTGGCCGCCGATCTCGCCCACGGGAGAGATCTCGCCCTCGTCGAAGGCGCCGACCTTCGCCTCGGGCTCGATCGTCAGCGAGCCCAGGTCGAAGTCGAGCTCCGGCTCCGGCGGAGGCGCCCCCGTCCCACCGCCGACCGCCGGCCCCTCCGCCGCCTCCTCGACGTCGATCTGCACGCCGAGGTCCGGGGCGGCGGGCGCCAGATGGGCGGCGGTGGCCGGCGACGGCGCCACGGGAGCCGGGGCCGCCGCGGAAGCTCGGGCGGGCGCGGCAGCCGACCGGGAGGGCGCCTCGACGGCAGGCGCAGCCTTTGGCAGTCGTGCCGCCTCCACGTTCGCCGGCTCAGGGCCGCCGCCCCCCGCCTCCGCCTCGGCGCGGGCCGCGGCGTCGCGGTCTCCCTTGAGCCGGTAGACCTGGGCGAGGGTGCGCAGGCGCTGGGCGGCGGCTTCCACCTCTCCCTTGTCCCGGTGCAGCTCCACCAGCTCCTGCAGCGCCTCGGTGTCGTCGGGGAAGCGCGAGAGCACGGCCTCGAACTGGTCGCGAGCCTTCTCGGTGAGGCCGTACTTGCGGAAGACGCGTCCCTCGGCCAGGTGCTCGCTGACGAACTCCTGGTCGTCGCCCGACAGTGGCCCGCTCAGCTCGATGGCGGCCGGGGAGCGCGCCGGCGAAATGGCCATGGGCGGGGCGGGCGCGGCGCGCGGCGTCGCCGCCGACGCCGGAGCCTCGAGGTCCACCTCGAAGCCGGCGGGCGCGTTCTGCTGCTCGCGCAGCCACTTCAGCTTGCTCCGGTGCTGCTCGTTCGACGGCTCGAGCTGCACCAGCAGCTCCACCACCGAGGCCGCCTGCTCCATGTCGCCGGCGCTGATGTAGGCGTCGACCATCTGCTGGTAGGTCTGGGCCACCAGCGCGTCGTTCTTCGTCAGCCGGTACAGCTCGACCAGCTTGGCCAGCGTGGCCACATGGGTGGACTTGCGCTGCACGATCTGCTGCAGCAGCGAGGCTGCCCGCTCCACCTGCCGCTTCTGCACCAGGCGGTCGACGGCCGGCAGCGCCTCGGCGTGGGCCTCGTCGAAGCGCCCTTCGGCCAGGTAGACCTGGACGAGCTGCTGCCGGGCGTCGTCGTCGCCGGGGTCGCGCTCGAGCAGCGACTGCAGCACGGCCCGGGCCTCGTCGGCACGCCGCGCCCCCAGGCTGGCCTCGGCCAGCCGCAGCGCCAGCTCACGGTCGTCCGGCGCCACCTTGCGCGCCTCGCGCAGCAGGTCGGCGGCCCGGGTGTAGTCCTTCTGCGCCAGGTGGACGCGGGCGGCGGCGGCCAGCAGCCGCGGGCGCCGCTGCCCGCCGCGCAGCGCCTTGTCCAGCAGCTGCAGCGCCTCCGCCAGCAGGCCCTTCTTGACCAGCTCCTCGGCGATGGTGACGTACTCGCCGGCCGCACGGTCGGGGTCCCCCTCGCGCGCGTACAGCTCGGCCAGGCGGATGCGGACCTTCAGGTCGCCCGGGTCCACGTCCGCCATGCGGCGGAGCACCTCGCCGGCCTCCCGCAGCTTGTTGCGCTTGACGAACTCGTCGTAGACGTAGCCGAAAGTCTGGCGCGCCTCCGCCACCAGGCCCTGCTTCTGGTACAGCTCGCCGAGCGCCACGTGCCCGTCGAGCATGGCCGGCTCGTTGCGCAGCACCTTCTTCCAGACCGCGATCGCCTTGAGGTAGAAGCCGTCGTCGGCGAAGTAGCGGGCGACCTTGACGTACTGCTCGTTGGCGGCCTTGGGGTTGTTGAGCTTCGCGTACAGGTCGCCGATGCGGTTGACGGTGTTCCAGTCGCGGGGGTTGTCCGCCACCACCTGCTTCAGCGCGTCGATCGCCTTGTCCAGGCGGTTCGCGCGCTCGGCCGCGTCGGCTTCCTGTCTCAGCTTGACCGGGTTGACTTTCGCCACTGGCCGCGCGTCCTCAGCTGAACAACCAGGCCTGGGTGCCGTTGAACGACCGCCGGTGGATGGGGCTGGGACCCAGCCGGCGCAGAGCGTCGCGGTGGTCCTGGCAGGCGTAGCCCATGTTGCGGGCCAGCCCGTAGCCGGGGTGGCGGGCGTCCAGCTCGATCATCAGCGCGTCGCGGGTGACCTTGGCCACGATGGAGGCGGCGGCGATCGACACCGACAGCGCGTCGCCCTTGACGATGGCGCGCTGCTCGACGTCCAGGCCGGGGATGGTGAGGGCGTCCACCAGCACCAGGTCCGGGCGCACGCAGAGCGCCTCGACCGCCCGGCGCATGGCGACGAGGGTGGCCTGCAGGATGTTGATGGCGTCGATCTCGCGCGGCTCGGCCCTGCCCACGGCCCAGCCGCGGGCGGAGGCGCGCACCCGCTCCGCCAGCCTCTCCCGCTGGCGGGCAGTGAGCCGCTTGGAGTCGTCCAGGCCTGTGGTGTCGAAGCCCTCACCGAGGACGACTGCGGCCGCCACCACCGGGCCGCACAGGGCGCCGCGACCGACTTCGTCGACGCCCGCCACCACGCGATGGCCTCTCCTGCGCGCCTCGTTCTCGAACCGACAGCCGCAGCGGAGCACGACGCCGTTGTGGACCATCGGCCGCCGGCCCCGCCTCGACGTCCCTGTCATGCCGCCCGGTTCCTCCTGCCCCGGCATCGGCCCGCCGCGGCGCGCCGTGCCGGGGTCGAAGACGCCTGCCGCCGACTCAGGCTTGGGCCGCCGACGTCTCGGCTCTCTTCTCCTTCATGCGCCCGGCCTTGCCCCTGCGCTCGCGCAGGAAGTAGAGCTTGGCCCGGCGGACCCGCGCCTGCTTCACCACCTCGATCTTCTCGATGGTGCGAGCGTGCAGCGGGAAGATCCGCTCCACCCCGTGGCCGAAGGAGACCTTGCGCACGGTGACGGTCGCACGCGAGCCGCTGCCGCGCACGCCGATCACCAGGCCCTCGAAGACCTGCACGCGCTCGCGCTCGGTCTCCTTGGCCTTGCCCTTCTCCTCCTTGACGGCGGTTTCCTTGACACGCACGTGCACCCGCACCGTGTCGCCCGGGTTGAGCTGCGGCAGCTTCTTGAGGTCTGCCGATTCGACGGTCTCGATGGCCTTCATGGTCCTTTTCCGCCCCTATTTGTGTAGTACGGCGGCCCTTTTGTCCAGCGGTTCCCGGGCCGCGGCCGCGCCCGCCCTCTCCTCGTCCTCGATTTCGCGCAGCAGCTCGCGGTCCTCGGGCCGGAGCTCGGCGCCCGCCAGCAGCTCCGGGCGCCTCTCCCGCGTCGCCTGGAGCGCCTGCTTGCGCCTCCAGCGCCGGATCCGCCCGTGGTCGCCCGAGAGCAGGACGGCGGGGACCGGCTGGCCGCGCCACTCGGCGGGCCGCGTGTAGTGCGGCCAGTCCAGCAACCCTCCTTCGAAGGAATCGCTGCCGGCCGAGCCCTCGTCGCCGAGCGCCCCCGGCAGCAGACGCACGGTCGCCTCCACCACCGCGAGCGCTGCCGTCTCGCCGCCCGTGAGCACGAAGTCGCCCAGGCTCACCTCTTCCGACACCAGGGTCCCGGCCACGCGCTCGTCGATGCCCTCGTAGCGGCCGCACAGCAGCACCAGCCGGGAAAGGCGCGCGTAGCGGCGGGCGGTCTCCTGGTCGAAGCGGCGGCCGCGCGGCGAGAGCAGCACCACCGCCGCCGTGTCGCCACCGCCTGCCCCGATCGCCTCCAGCGCCCGGGCGAACGGCTCGGCCTTCATCACCATCCCCGGCCCGCCGCCGAAGGGCGCGTCGTCGACGGTGCGGTGGCGGTCGTCGGTGTAGTCGCGCAGGTCGTGGACGTGCAGGTCGACCAGGCCGGCCTCGCGCGCCCGCTGCACGATGCCGTCGGAGAGCGGAGAGAGGACCATGCGCGGGAAGATGGTGACCACGTCAATCCGCAACGACGTACTCCGGCCGCTCGACCACCAGCGTCCTGCGGGCGAGGTCCACCCGGCGCACGAACGACTCCGCGAAGGGCAGCAACGTCTCCCCGCCCTCGCCCCTCACCACCAGCACCCGGGCCTCGGCGCCCGTCTCGAGCACGTCCTCCACCACGCCCAGGGGCGCGCCGGCGGTGTCGACGACGGAGAGCCCGGCCAGCTGGTGGTGGTAGTACGAGCCCTCGGGCAGCGCCTGCAGCTCCTCTTCCGGGATCCGCAGCTCCAGCCCCCGCAGCCGCTCGGCCGCCTCGATGGAATCGACGCCCTCGAGCTTCAGCACGAAGCGGCCCTTGTGCGGCCAGGCGCGCAGCACCCGCACCTCGCGCCCGCGGCCGTCGCCGTCCGGCAGGAACACCCGCTGCAGCGCCGGGAAGCGATCCTCGCGGTCGGAGAAGCACTCGACCGCCAGCTCGCCGTTCCGCCCCTGCGGCTTCACCACCCGCCCGACCAGCACGAGCTCGCGGAAATCCGCCATCAGTCGAGGATCTCCAGGGTGCAGGCGACGCCCCGCCGCCTGGCCAGCGCCGCCACCAGCGTCCGCAGCGCAGAGGCGGCCCGTCCCTCGCGGCCGATCACCCGCCCCCGATCGCCGGGGGCGACCGACAGCTCGATCACGGTCCCTTCCGCAGAGGCGTGCTCGCGCACGCGCACGCGGTCGGGCTCGCGGACCAGCCCGCGGGCGATGAGCGCCACCAGCTCGCGCAAGGCTAGGCCTGGGCGGCGGGCTTCGGCTGCTCGCGCTCGAGCAGGCTGCGCACGGTGTCGCTGGCCTGGGCGCCCTTGTCCAGCCAGAACCGCGCGCGCTCGGTGTCGATCTTCACCACCGCGGGGTCGCGCCGCGGGTCGTAGTGGCCCAGCACCTCGACGAACCGGCCGTCGCGCCAGGAGCGCGAGTCCGCCACCACCACGCGGTAGTAGGGACGCTTGGTGGAGCCCGTACGCCTCAGTCTGATGGACAGCATCCAGTGATCCTTTCCTAGCGGAAGTTGGGGAGGCGGGCCGCCAGGCGCTTCATCGCCTTGCCGCCGGAGGCCATCTCCCTGACCAGCTTGCGTGTCTGCGCGAACTGCTTGAGCAGACGGTTGACGTCCTCCACCGAGCTGCCGCTGCCTCTGGCGATGCGCTTGCGGCGGCTGCCGTTGATGACGGCGGGGTCGCGCCGCTCCTGCGGCGTCATCGAGTCGACGATGGCGATCGAGCGCCTCATCTCCTGCTCGCCCCGGCCCACGTCGACGCCCTTCAGGGCAGAGCCGACGCCGGGGATCATCGAGATCACCTGCTCCAGCGGCCCCATCTTCTTCACCTGCTTGAGCTGGTCGCGGAAGTCCTCCAGCGTGAACTCCTGCCGGCGCAGCTTCCTGACCAGCGCCTCGGCCTGCTCTCGCTCGACGTTCTCCTCGGCCAGCTGGATGAGGCCGAGCACGTCGCCCAGCCCGAGGATGCGGCCCACCATGCGGGCGGGCTCGAAGGGCTCGAAGGCGTCCACCTTCTCGCCGGTCCCCGCGAACTTCACCGGCTGGCCGGTGACCGCGGCCGCCGAGAGCGCCGCGCCGCCCCGGGAGTCGCCGTCGAGCTTGGTGAGCACGATGCCGGTGATGCCCACCCGCTTGTGGAACTCGTCGGCGCTGCGCACCGCGTCCTGGCCGGTGAGGGCGTCGGCCACGTAGAGGACCTCGGACGGGTTCGCCGCCGCCTTCAGCTCTGCCAGCTCCGCCATCAGCACGTCGTCGATGTGCAGCCGGCCGGCGGTGTCGACGATGACGGTGTCGTGACCGACGGCCCGCGCCTCGTGCAGCGCCGACTCGAGGATCGGCCGGGCCCGGTCGAGCTCCGCCGGGTGGTGGACCTTGACGCCGGCCTGCTGGCCGACGGTGCGCAGCTGCTCCCGGGCGGCGGGCCGCTGCACGTCGGTCGAGACCAGGAGCGGGTGCCGGTCGCGGCCCTTCAACCAGCGGCCGAGCTTCGCCGAGGTGGTGGTCTTGCCCGAGCCCTGCAGCCCCGCCATGAGGATGACCGTCGGCGGGGTCGAGGCCGTGGCCAGCGGCTTCGCCTGGGGGCCGCCCAGGATCTCGACCATCTCGTCCCGGACGATCCGCAGCACCGCCTGGTCGGGCGTGAGGCTCTTCAGCACCTCCTGGCCCATGGCGGCCGCCCGGACGCGCTCGAGCAGCTGCTTCGCCACCTTGAAGTGGACGTCGGCCTCCAGCAGGGCGAGACGGACCTCACGCAGCGCCTCGTCGACCTGGGCCTCGGTGAGGACACCCTGGCCGCGCAGGGACTTGAAGATGCCCTGTAGCCTCTCGCTCAGCGTCTCGAACACGGCGCACCGCCCCGCAGCCTGGGCCTACCCAAGCCAAAGCAAATGATGATCTTAAGGGCGGCTTGGGCGGGCTGTCAACGCCTACACCGAGCGCAGCAGGTGCCCGAGCTTCTCGCGCTTGGTCTTGAGGTAGCGGCGGCTCGCCTCCGAAGGCGGGATCTCGATAGGGACGCGCTCGACGATGGTCAGGCCGTAGCCCTCCAGTCCCACGAACTTGCGGGGGTTGTTGGTCATCAGCCGCAGCTTCTCCACCCCCAGCTCCACCAGGATCTGGGCGCCGATGCCGTAGTCGCGCTGGTCGGCCTTGAAGCCGAGCGCCTCGTTGGCCTCCACGGTGTCCTTGCCCTGGTCCTGCAGCTGGTAGGCCATGATCTTGTGGACGAGACCGATGCCGCGGCCCTCCTGGCGCAGGTAGAGCAGGACGCCGCGGCCCTCGGCGGCGATCTGCTCGAGCGCGGTGTGCAGCTGCGCCCCGCAGTCGCAGCGCGTCGAGGAGAAGATGTCGCCGGTCAGGCACTGCGAGTGCACCCGCACCAGCACCGGGTCGGCCGTGCGCACCTCCCCCATCACCATCGCCACGTGGTGCTGGCCGTCGATGCGGCTCTCGAAGGCGTGGATGCGGAAGCCGCCGTAGCCGGTGGGCAGGCTGGCCTCGGCGATCTTGCGCACCAGCCGCTCCTGCCGCATGCGGTACTGGATGAGGTCGCGCACGGTGATCATGCGGATCCCGTGCTCGAGGCAGAAGGCCTCGAGCTGCGGGACGCGGGCCATGCTCCCGTCCTCGTTCATGACCTCGCAGATCACGCCGGCCGGGAAGAGACCGGCCAGGCGCGCGAGGTCGACGGCCGCCTCGGTCTGCCCCGCCCGCTCCAGCACGCCGCCGGGCCGCGCCCGCAGCGGGAACATGTGGCCCGGCCGCGCCAGGTCCTCCGGCCGGGTCTTGGGGTCGACGGCAGCGAGCACGGTGCGCGCGCGGTCGGCGGCCGAGATGCCGGTGGTCGTGCCCTTCTTCGCCTCGATGGGGACGCAGAAGGCGGTGCCGAACTTGGCGCTGTTCTGCTCGGCGCCCACCATCAGCGGGATGCGCAGCTCGTCCAGCCGCTCCGGGGTCATCGGCAGGCAGATCAGCCCCCGCCCGTAGCGGGCCATGAAGTTGATGGCCTCGGCGGTGACGCACTGGGCGGCGATGGTGAGGTCGCCTTCGTTCTCGCGGTCCTCGTCGTCGACGACCACGAGCATCTTCCCCCGGCGGATCTCCTCGATCGCCTCGGGGACCGGGCTGAACGGCATCGGCCTCCTTCCCGGCGGGTGCGCTCTAGAGCCCGCGCGCGGCCAGCAGCCGCTCGACGTACTTGGCGATGACGTCGGCCTCGAGGTTGACGAGGCCACCCGCCTTCGCCTCCCGCAGGTTGGTTACCTGCAGAGTATACGGGATGAGCGCGACCGAGAACGCGCCGTCGCGGATGCCGAACACCGTCAGCGAGATGCCGTCGACGCAGACCGAGCCCTTCTCCACCAGGTAGCGCTCGAGCTCGCGCGGCGGCTCGACCTGGAGCTCGGCCGACTCGCCGAGCCAGCGCATCCCGCGGACGCGGCCTATGCCGTCCACGTGGCCCTGCACCACGTGGCCGTCGAAGCGGCCGTCGGCCCTCATCGGGCGCTCCAGGTTGACGAGCGCCCCGGGTACCAGGCGCTCGTCGAAGCGCGTCCGTGCCAGCGTCTCGCCGGTGAGGTCCACCTCGAAGCCGCCGGCGTCCGAGCGCACGGCGGTCAGGCAGCAGCCGTTCACCGCCACGCTGCCGCCGAGCGGCAGCCCCTCGAACAGCCCGCCCACCTCGATGCGGACGCTCATCACGTCGCCGCGGCGCGCCGCGGTGCTGACCGTCCCTGTGCCTTCCACGATGCCGGTGAACATGCCTATCTCCTGGGCCGCCACAACTCGAACTGCGGGGGCCACGGCCACGGGAAGAGCGGCTGGGTGGGCAGCGGCTCCAGCCGCAGCGCGTCGCCGACGTCCGCCGGGTTCTCGCCCCCGAACGCCGGCAGGCTGCCGCGGCCGCCGAGCAGCAGCGGCGCCCGGAACAGGGCCACCTGGTCGAGCAGCCGGGAGGCGAGGAACGAGCCGAGGACCTCGGAGCCGCCCTCCACCATCAGGCTGGTGACGCCGCGCGCCTGCAGCGCGTCGAGCACCGTCCGCAGCCGCACCCGGCCGCGCCCTTCCCTGACCACGACGACGCTCACCCCCGCCTCCTCCAGCAGGCGGAGGCCGGAGGCCTCGCCGTTGCAGGTGAACACCACCACCGGCGCACGCGGGGAGGCGCTGCGCACCAGGCGGGAGGCGAGAGGCAAGCGCAGCCGCGAGTCGAGGACCACGCGGGTGAACGGCCGGCCGGTGCGCGGGGCCGGCAGCAGCAGGGGGTCGTCCGCCAGGACCGTGCCGATGCCGACGAGCACGGCGTCGTGCAGGCGGCGCAGCCAGCGGGCCTGGCGCCGCTGGGCGGGGCTGGTGATCCACTTCGAGCGGCCGGCGGCGGTGGCGATGCGCCCGTCCAGGGTGAGAGCGGCCTTCAGCAGCACGAACGGACGCTCGAGCCGCGCCGCGGTCAGGAAGGGGCCGTTCAGCCGCGCGGCCTCCGCCGCCAGGAGACCCGTCTCCACCTGCAGCCCGGCGCGCCTGAGCAGCGCCAGGCCCCGGCCGCTCACGAGCGGGTGCGGGTCGCGCAGCGCGGTCACCACCCGCGTCGCCCCGCTGTCGCGGACGAGCGGCGCGCACGGAGGAGTGCGGCCGACGTGGGCGCAGGGCTCGAGGGTGACGTACACGGTGGCGCCCCGGGCGAAGGGGCCCGCCTGGCGCAAGGCCAGCACCTCGGCGTGCGGCCCGCCCGCCCGGTGGTGCCAGCCCTCGCCCACCACCCGCTCTCCGCGCGCCACCACGCAGCCGACCACCGGGTTGGGGTTCGTCTCCCCCAGTCCGCGCGCGGCCAGTGCCAGCGCGCGCCGCATCATCGCCAGGTCGCGGGCCCGACTGCCAGAGGCACGCCCGCGGGAGCGCACGCTAGTCGCCCACCAGCGAGGCCGCGAAGGCGGTGGCGTCGAAGGGCAGCAGGTCGTCGAGCCTCTCGCCCACGCCGACATAGCGGATGGGCACCCCCAGCTCGCGCACCACCGCCACCGCGATCCCGCCCTTGGCGGTGCCGTCGAGCTTGGTCAGGACCAGCCCGGTGACGCCTCCGGAGCGCGCGAACTCGCGCCCCTGGGCCAATCCGTTCGCGCCCACGGTGGCGTCGAGCACCAGCAGCGTCTCGTGCGGCGCCCCCGGCACCTCGCGTCCAGCCACCCGCGTCATCTTCGCAAGCTCCGCCATCAGGTTCGACTTGGTGTGCAGCCGCCCGGCCGTGTCCACCAGCACCGCGTCGGCGCCGCGGGCGCGAGCCGCGCGCAGGGCGTCGGTCAGCACCGCCGAGGGGTCGGAGCCCTCGGCGCCCCGGTGGAACTCCGCTCGCGAACGCTCGGCCCACACCGCGAGCTGCTCGGCGGCGGCGGCGCGGAAGGTGTCGGCCGCGCAGAGCAGGACCGAGCGGCCCTCGGCGACCCAGGCCGAGGCGAGCTTGCCGATGGTGGTGGTCTTGCCCGCCCCGTTCACCCCGACCATGAAGACGACCCACGGCTTGGCGGACAACGGCACCACCCGGGACGGGCGCTCGAGGGCGCGGGCCAGCTCCTCTCGCAGCGCCTCACGCATGGCGCCCAGCCCGCCCGCGGCGATCCGGCCGGACTTCTCGCGCAGCACATCCATGGCGTCGTCGACCGCCCCCAGCCCCATGTCGGCGGCCAGCAGCCCCTCCTCGATCGCCGCGAGGGCGTCCTCGTCCAGCGGGCGGCGGCCGCGGACGAGGTCGTCGAGCGGCGTGTTGAGCACCGCCCGGGTGCGGGTGAGGCCACTGCGCAGCCGGTCGAGGAGGCCCACGGCTTCGATTCTATGCGGTGCCGGGCGCCCGGATCAGATCTCGGCGTTCAGGCGGGCCCTCGCCTCCTCGCAGCGGCGCAGGGCCAGCGCCACCAGCGCCTGCGGCTCGAGCGAGAGCATGAGATAGTAGCCGTCGTGCAGTGGGGCGAGCAGGACGGTCCCGCCCTCGTGCCGCCAGGCCAGCGAGCGCACCGCTCCCGCGCCCGTGCGGCGGGCGGCCCGCGCGGCGATGGTCAGGGCTATGCCCTCGTAGGCCCCGATCAGCCGCTGGCGGTCGTCCATGCCGCCGGCTCCCACCACCAGCTCGCCCTGCGCGTCCACGAGCAGCGCGGCGACGGAGCCGGGAACCTGCGCGAGCAGCGACTCCAGGATCCCCGCGTAGGGCACGCTACTTGGCGATCGTCTGCAGCTGCTCGGCGGCGGCACGCCCGACGGGGCCGGACGGGTCGGCCTTGACCGCGTCGTCGAGCCGCATCCGGGCCTGGGCCAGCTTGCCCACCTTCAGGTACGCGCGGCCGAGGGCCAGCAGCAGATCGGGGTCCTTCGGAGCCTCGCGGACCCCGGCCTCCAGCTGCACGATCGCGTCGTCGGCACGGCCGGTCGCCAGCAGGGTCTCCGCCAGCAGCAGGTAGGGCAGGGAGTAGGCCTTGTTGCGGTTGACGCTGGTGCGCAGCCAGTTGGTCGCCTCCGCGTAGTTCTTCTCCTCGAGATAGGCGCGGCCGAGGTTGTAGGCGGAGATCTCCGGCGCCGGGTTCATGGGGTCGCTGAAGGCGGTCAGGAACTCCTTCTTGCCGCCCTCTCTGTCGCCCGACATCACCAGCGCGTAGCCCAGGTCGTTGCGGGTGTCCACGTAGTAGGGATTGAGCTCGAGCGCCTTGCGCAGGGCGGCGATCGCGAGGGCCCACTCCCCTTTCGCCGCATAGGCCTGGCCCAGCCCCTTCTGGAAGTAGGGGTTCTTGGGATCGGCCTTGGCCGCCCGCTTGAACTCGTCGAGCGCGAGGTCCACGCGGCCCTCACGCAGGTGGCTGACGCCGGTGGTGAAGTGCATCTCGGCGTCGGGCGGGCTCTGGGCCAGGGCGGGCGACGCGAGCACGGCGAGCAGCAGGACGGGTGCTGCGCGGCGGACGAGCGAGTGGTGCAGGTTCATAGCGCGCTCTGGGCTGTGCCGGCAGCCGCCGCGGACGCGGTCTCGCCGACCAGCTCCTTGATGTCGAAGTGGCGCGAGGCGACGGAGGCCCGGCGCGCCCTGGCCGGGCTCACGTCCCCCGAGAGGAAGGCCCGCTCGAAGGCGGCGACGCAGGCCGGGTCGAACTTCCTGCCGGCGAGCGCCTTCAGCCGGGCCACCGCGTCCTCGAAGGTCATCGCCTTCGAGTAGGGGCGGTCGGTGGTCATGGCGTCGAAGGCATCGGCCACGCTGACGATGCGGCCGAGGAGCGGGATCGTCTCGCCGCGCAGCCCGAGCGGGTAGCCGCTGCCGTCGACGTTCTCGTGGTGCATCAGCCCGTCGCCGGCCTTCTCCTTGAGCAGCGGCACCGCGTCCAGGATGTGCTCCCCCTTGGTGGGGTGCTGCTTCATGATCGCGTACTCCTCGTCCGTCAGCGCCGACGCCTTGCGCAGGATCTTGTCCTCGATGCCGATCTTGCCCACGTCGTGGATGATGCCCGACAGGTGCACGCGCTCGACCTCCTCGGCCGTCATGCCCAGGTGCTTGGCCGTGCAGGCCGAATAGTAGGCGACCCGCTCCGAGTGGCCGCGCGTGTAGGGATCCTTCTCGTCGATGGCGTTCGCCAGCATGCGGATGGAGCCCATGAACAGCTCCTTGTTCTCCTCCGCGCGGCGCTCGATCTCCTGGATCGCCTTCTGGATCTCCTCGCCCATCTGGTTGAAGGCGTCGGCCAGCACTCCGACCTCGTTGCCGCTCTCGATGGAGACGCGGGTGCCGTAGTCGCCGCCGGCCAGCTGCCGCGCGCCCTGGGCCAGCTTCTGCACGGGGCGGCTGATCTGGCCGGCGAACAGGAAGCCGAGCGCCACCGCCAGCGCGGCCACGGCGGCGGCCACCTTCAGCGACTGCCGGCGCAGGTCGATGGCGGTGAAGTACGCCGTCTCCACGTCGCTCTGCACGATGACGCCCCAGCCGGAGTCGTCGGGCACCCGCATGAAGGTGCCGATCATCTGCCGCGGCCGCGCCCCCGGCTGGCTGAGCCGGAAGGCGGTGGTGCCGAAGGCGCCGCTGCGCCGGCCGCCGCCGGCCGCGCCCCCGGAGGCGTCCGACACGCTCATGAAGATGCGCACGATCTCGACGCCGGACATGTCCGCCGCCAGGGGCATCTTCGGGTCGGAGTGGGCGACCAGCCGGCCGCGGTTGTCCACCACGTACACCTCGAACAGCCGCCCGCCGGTGGCGCTGGTGATGGCGCGGATCGGCTGCAGGCTGGCCACCGCCAGCACCACCCCCGCCACGGTCTGGCCGGCGAACACCGGCTCGCCCAGCACCACCACCGGCTCCTGCAGCGACTCGGAGACGATCGGGACCGAGATCATCGCCGTCCCGTGCTGCCCCCGCTGGAACGCCTCTTCCCGCTGCTCGGTCAGCCGGGCGTCGCGCAGGTCCAGCCCCGACCAGGTCCCGTTGCCGGTGGTGTCGGCCACGCTGAGGTAGACCAGGCTGTCGGAGCTCTGCAGGTAGCGCGCCAGCGCCTTCTCGGCGCGGATCTGGTCGACACGCCGGGCGAAGTTGCCGCCGGCGGCGTCGATCTCCAGCGTGCGGGCGATGGACGACACCTGCGAGCGCAGGCCCGCCACGTAGATCGCGACCTGCGCCGAGATCAGCTTCGCCTTGTCGAGCTGCCACTCCTGCTGCGTGCTCTCGATGCTCTCGCGGCTGCGGCTCACCAGATCCCAGGACAGGTACACGAGCGGAACCAGCCCTACGGTGAAGAGCAGCAGCAGGATGGAGAAGAGGATGCGGCCGCGGCGGCGGGGGGAGCGGACGTCCGACATGCCTCAGGCGACGCCCCGCGGCGGCAGCGAGGCCTCACCCTCCGCCGCCGGCTGGCCGGCGGCCGCGGGCAGCGCCACCTCGTACGCCAGCACCTCGCGCTGCTTCCCCTTCAGGCTGAAGGCTCCGAGCGAGCGGCACTCGAAGCGTCCCTCGACCAGCTTGTAGGTGTTCTCGCCGATCACCACCGAGCCCGGCCTGGCCACCGCGCTCTCCAGGCGGCTGGCCGTGTTCACGGTGTCGCCGAGCACCGTGTACTCCTTCTTGTTGACGCAGCCGATCTCGCCGGCGACCGCGTTGCCCGAGTTGATGCCGATGCGGATCTGCAGCGCCGGGCCCTGGCTGCGTTCGGCGTTCCACTCCACCAGGCGCTCCTGCATCTCCAGGGCGGTACGGATCGCCCGCTCCGCGTGGTCCTTCATGTCCAGCGGCGCTCCGAAGACGGCCATGATGGCGTCGCCGATGTACTTGTCGAGGGTGCCCTCGTACTTGAAGATGACGTCGGTCATCCGCGACAGGTAGTCGTTCAGCAGCAGCGCCACCGCGGCCGGGCTCATGGTCTCCGACATCCCGGTGAAGCCGACGATGTCGGCGAAGAGGATGCTGACCTCGCGCACCTCGGGGGTGCCGAGCTCGCCGGCCAGCGTGTCGGTCGCGGCCAGGATCCGGTTGGTGACCTGGGGGGAGAAGAAGCGGCCCAGCCGCTCGCGCTTCTTCTCCTCGGCGAGGACCTTCTGGTTCAGCCGGGCGCGCTCGACGGCCACCGCCGCGTAGTTGGCGAGCGCGGTCAGCAGGTCGAGGTCGTTGACGGTGAAGCAGTTGGTCAGCATCGGCGAGTCCACGTGGATGATGCCGATCACCTCGTCCTTGTTCCACAGCGGGGCGCACATCGCGCTGCGGATGCCGTGGAAGCGAATGGAGTCGCCGTCGCCGAAGCGCGGGTCCACCATGGCGTCCGAGGTCAGGATGGAGACGCGATCCTTCATGACCCTGTCGGCGATGTTGCGGGAGATGGTGATCCGCCCCTCCCCGGCGCCGGGCGAGCGGTGCTTCACCACCATGGGCACCAGCTTGGTGCGGGCGTCGTCCTCCAGCATCAGGAAGCCGCGGTCTGCGGGCATGTGCTCGAAGACGATGTCCATCACCTGCTGCAGCACCTCCTCCACCGGCCGCACCGCGATCAGGGTCTCCGCCACCTTGGTGAGCACCTTGAGGATGCGGTTGGACTTCTCGATCTCCTGCAGGTCGACCGCGGCCGGCTTCTTCTCGTCCGGCGCCACCGGCGCGGCCGCCCCGGTCAGCAGCTTCGACAGCTCGTTGACCGGGCGAACGATGGTGCCGGCCTCCTCCGAGAGCGGCTTGGCCTCGTCCAGCACCACCTTGGCCTCGAGCGCCCTGGTCAGAGTCAGCTCGGACTTCCCGAGCAGGATGCGGTCGCCGTCGCGCAGCGGGGCCTCCACCACCGGGACGCCGTTGACCTGGGTGCCGTTCTTCGACTTGAGGTCCAGGATGCGGCAGGTGCCGTCCTCGCCCACCACCACCTTGGCGTGGGTGCGCGAGATGCCGAAGTCCCGCAGCACGATCTGGCACTCGGGGGAGCGGCCGATCACCACCTCGCCGGAGGCGAAGGAATACGTCTGCGGCGTCTCCCCGTCCTGATAGATGAGCCGGTACATCGCTCCTGCCGGCGGGCGCGCCCTGCCCCCGCGCTCGACCGCAGGAAGTCTACTCCCTTTTCAGGGTCCGGAGCATCAGCTCGTCGACCGCGGCGCGCGCCGGCTTGCCCTCGTACAGCACCGCCCTCATCTGCTGTGCGATCGGCATCTCGATGCCGTGCCGACCGGCCAGCGCGCAGGCGGCGACCGTCGTGCGAACGCCCTCCGGGTGCAGCCCGGCGCTCGCTTCCGGGAGCGACTGCCCGCGACCCAGGCGGGCGCCCACGGTGCGGTTGCGCGAGAGGCCGCCGGTGCAGGTGAGCACCAGGTCGCCCAGCCCCGCCAGCCCCGCCAGGGTGTCCGGCTGCGCTCCCTCCGCCCTCGCCAGCCGGGTGATCTCGGCCAGGCCGCGGGTGATGAGGGCCGCCACCGTGTTGTGGCCGTAGCCGAGACCGTCGATGATCCCGGCGGCGATGGCGATGACGTTCTTGAGGGCGCCGGCGAGCTCGACGCCCACGAGGTCGGCGCTGGAGTAGACCCGGAAGGCGCGAGTGGAGAGCGGCCGCTGCACCGCCTCGGCGACTGCGTGGTCGGCGGAGGCGACCACCACCGCCGTGGGCAGCTCCCGAGCCACCTCGAGCGCGAACGAGGGGCCCGAGAGCGCCGCCAGGGGGTGCCCCGGGGCCTCGGCCGCGGCCACCTCGCTCATGCGCCGCAGGGTGTCGATCTCCAGGCCCTTGGTGGCCGACACCAGGATGGCGCCCGCGGGCGCCAGCGAGCCGAGCTGCGCGTACACCGCCCGGCAGAACTCGGAGGGGACCACGACGATGACCACCTCCGCGTCCGCCACCGCCTCGTCCAGCCGGCCGGTGGCGCGCAGCCCCGGCGGCAGCTGCGCCTCCGGGAGGAAGAGGGGGTTGCGGTGGTCCTCGTTCACCGCCTGCACCACCTCCGGCTCGCGCGCCCACAGGCGCACCGGCAGGGCGGCCCGCGCGCAGTGCGCGGCCAGCGCCGTCCCCCACGCCCCCCCGCCCACGACCGTGGTTCTCATCGCCTCACTCCTTGGGCTGCGCCGCCCGTCGCTCGGTGCCGGCGAGCAGCCGGTGGAGGTTCGAGCGGTGGCGGAAGACGACCAGCGCGCCGGCGAGGACGGCGGCCACGGCCACCGGACGCGGGCAGGTGCCCAGCGCCGAGGCGAGCGCCGCCAGCACCACGGCGCCGGCGATGGACCCGAGCGAGACGTAGCGGGTGAGGGCGGCGACGACGACGAAGGCCGAGACCGCCCACAGCGCCGGCCAGGGGGCGAGCGGCCCCAGGGCACCGAAGCCGGTGGCGACGCCCTTTCCGCCCTGGAAGCGCAACCACACCGGGTACATGTGACCGACGACCACCAGCAGCGCCGCCAGGGCGGGCAGGCGGTCGTCGCCGGGCAGGACTTGCTGCGCGAGGAGCGTGGCCATGGCACCTTTCGCCGCATCCAGCAGGAAGGCGAGCAGGCCGGCGGCCTTGCCGGCGCTGCGCAGCACGTTGGTGGCGCCGACGTTGCCGCTGCCCACGCGCCGCACGTCGCGCACGCCGAACGCGCGGGCGATCAGGAAGCTGAAGGGGATGGAGCCGAGCAGGTACGAGGCCGCGACCACCGCGATCGCCGGCCACATGGTCCTAGTCTAGCCCCGCAGCGGGAAACGCAGGAGGGGCGTGTAGACGGCGCCGTCGGGGCGCAGCTCGCTGCGAAACAGCACCAAGGTGGTGAGGCGGGTGGTGCCGAGGTCCGTCGGCGGGAGCTCGGGCCGCGGCGCCCGCTCCCGCCAGCGGCCGAGGGTCAGGTGCGCACGAAAGCCCCGCGTCTCCGGCTCGAAGCCGGCGGCGCGGGCGGCACGCTCGCAGGCCTCCTGGAGCGCCAGCACCTCCGGCGGCACTTCGATCCGCAGCCAGAGCACGCGCGGGCTTCCGCGATCGGGGAAGGTGCCGAGAGTGGCGACTCGCGCGTCGACCGGCGGGCAGGCGGCCGCCGCCCGCTCCAGCGCCTCTCGCATGCGTTCGACCTGCACGGGTTCGGAGTGGCCGAGGAAGCGCAGCGTGAGGTGGATGCCCGTCGGCCGCACCAGCCGGATCCCGCCCAGGCGAGGCCGCAGCCGGGCCTGCAGCTCCTGGAGCCGGTCGCGCACGGCGGCCGGCAGCTCGAGCGCCAGGAACGCGCGCAGCGGGCCTTCGAGCGGCGCGCTCACGGCAGCGGCAACCCGAGCAGGCCGCCTCTCAGCATCTCGAGCGCGTACTGCGAGGCCTGGTAGCGGATGCGGCCGCGCGAGCCAGGGAACAGGCAGCGCCGCCAGGCCGATCCGGCCGCGCCGGAGATCGCCACGAAGACGAGGCCGACCGGCTTTTCCGGCGTGCCGCCGTCGGGGCCGGCGATGCCGGTGATGCCGACGCCGATCGAGGCCGAGGCCCGCGCCCGGGCTCCCTCCGCCATGGCCGCGGCGACCGGCTCGGAGACTGCGCCCACCTCCTCCAGCAGCGCCGGCGGCACCCCCAGATCCTCCGTCTTCGCCCGGTTCGAGTAGGTGACGTATCCGCGCTCGAGCACCCGGCTCGAGCCCGGGACTTCGGTCAGCCGCGAGGCCAGCAGCCCGCCCGTGCACGACTCGGCGAGCGCCAGCGTGAGTCCGCGCGCGACCATCAGGTCCAGCACCACGGCCGGCAGGTCGCGGCCGTCCTCGCTGTAGATGCGCCCGGGCAGCGCTTCGTGCAGCGCGTCGCCGAGCCGGGCGATCGCCGCCTCGGCCTGGTCGGCGTCCTTTCCCCGAGCCACCAGGTGCAGCTCGACCTGCCCGGGCGAGCCGAGGATCGTGGTCTTCGGGTTGTCGAAGCGCGAGTAGACGGGTGCTATGACCTGGTCCACCTCGCCCTCCGGCATCGAGGCGATCCTCAGCACGCGGCGCCGCACCACCGCCGTCGGCCCGAGCGCGGCGCGCAGGCGCGGCAGCACCTCCGCCTCGAACATCGGCCTCATCTCGCCGGGTGGGCCGGGCAGCAGGAAGAGGTGACGGCCGTCCACCTCGATGCGCTGGCCGGGGGCGGTGCCCCGCGGGTTCGCCAGCGGCGCGGCACCGGCCACGAGGTCCGCCTGCTTCGCGTTCGTGTCGCTCATGGTGCGGCCGTAGTGGGCGAAGCGCTCGCGCAGCCGCGCGAGGATCTGCGGGTCTCGCCGCAGCTCGCGGCCGGTGGCCGCCGCCGCCGCCTCGCGGGTCAGGTCGTCGGCGGTGGGGCCGAGCCCGCCGGTGGCGATCACCACGTCAGCGCGCCCGAGGGCCGCGCGGAAGGCCGAGGCGATCAGCGGCAGCTCGTCGGCCACCGTCACCCGCGCCGCCACCGAGACCCCGGCTTCCAGCAGCTGCTCGGTGATCCACAGCGTGTTGGTCTCGGCCCGCAGGGGGCCGAGCAGCTCGCTGCCGATCGCCACCAGCTCGGCGTTCACGAGACGGCCACCGGCCAGATCAGCAGCCCCACCCGCAGCAGCAGATGCGCGTACACGCCGGCCATCACGTCGTCGAGCATGATCCCCCAGCCGCCGTGCAGCCGCTCGAGGTCGCGCGCCGGCCACGGCTTGAGCACGTCCATGGCCCGGAAGAGCACGAAGCCGGCGACCGCCACCGCCGGCGTGAACGGCAGCGCGGTGAGCGTGAGCCACTGGCCCGCCACCTCGTCCACCACCACCAGCCCGGGGTCCTCGATCTTCAGGAGCGCCGCCACCCGCCCGGCGGCGGCCACGCCGACCAGGAACACGACGGCGCAGGCCAGAAGCTGCCAGGGCCAGGGGCGGCGCGCCAGGGGGATGAACAGCAGCAGACCCACGGCGGACCCGGCGGTGCCGGGGGCGAACGGCGAGTAGCCGCTGCCGAAGGCCGTCGCCACCACCCGGGCCAGGAAGTCGATCGCGCGCTGCATCGAACGATCATAAGCCGTGGCGGAGGAGGGAGGCTCGGCCGCCCGGCCGGGCCGTCCTCAGTGGCGGACGACGCGGGTGCGGAACAGGCGGTCGTGCAGCGCCCGGCGGGCGGGGTCGAACAGGATCGGCAGCAGGCCGGCGCCGACGCCGAGCACGCCGAGCAGGCCGGTGAGCGCGCGGCCCGCGGCGCGCGGATAGCCGGGAGGGCGGCCGCCCGTGCCCACCACCCGCAGGCCGGTGATCAGCTTGCCGGGTGTCTGGCCGGTGCCGCCGGTGAAGTAGCCCGCGTAGAACACCGCCAGCAGGCCGAGGAACGACACCAGCCACGGCCAGGTCACGACCAGGCTGGTCAGCGGCACGCGGGCCGCGCGGCCGGCGAAGTAGACGACCACCGTGCCCAGCAGCACGAACACGGCGAGGTCGACGGCGGCCGCCTGGAAGCGCTCGAAGGCGCGGGCCGGCCGCTCCACCGGGGACGGCCCCGCGAGCGTCGGCGGCTCCAGCGCGATCTCCGGCTCGCTGTCGGCGTCGGCCAGCAGGATCTCGTCCTCGATCGAGGGCATCACGGGGGGAACGCGTGCCTGCCGGCCGCGCGAGCCCGGCCTCGACCCGGCCGCGGCGAGCGCCGCGTCGACCAGCGACGGGGCCTCTTGCCCGCTCCTCGGGGCTGACGCGCCGATCGCGCGCAGGGGAAGGTCGGCGAGCTCCGCCTCGCTGAGCCCGGGCGAGACGAGCTCGTCGCCGTCCGGCGCGGGGAGCCTCTGCGGGGGAGCGGGCTCAGCCACCGTCGGGGGCTCCGGGGCGGGCGGCTGCAGCCGCAACTCGCCAGCGTCCGTCGGTTGCCGCAGAGGGGAGGGCGGAGGCGGCGCGGCAGGGGCCGCCGCCGGGGGAGGCTCGGGCGAGGGCAAGGGCTCGGCCCGGTCGAACAGCGGCAGGCCGGCGTCGGCCCGCTTCTGCCGGCGGGAGCGGATGCGGTCGCGCACTTCCTCGCGCCAGGCGTCGCGAGACTCACGCCGCGGGGGCGGGACACCGCGGATCGGCTCCCCGGCGGGCGCCTCGCCGCGGCCGCGGGCGCGAGCCGGGGGGGTGACCTGCCGCGGGTCGGCGGCGAGCGCACCCTCGACGCGCGGCGCGACCGCAGCGTCGCACACCGGACAGCGAGCGCCGCCATCGACCAGCTCCCCGCCGCACGCGGGGCAGGTCATCGCAGGGTGCCGTCCGCAGCCGAAGCACCGACCGGCGGCCGCGAGAGGTGCCTGACCAGGGAATCCCAGCGCGAGGCGAGCCCCACGCCGGCGAGCACGAACACCACCACCCACAGCCCGACCAGGGCACGCCGCGGCCAGGCGCGCCGCACCGGAGGAAGCGCGGCCGGTTCAGCGGCAGTGAACATGCTCTATTCGGTGCCTCGCTACGGCCGGCATTATGGAGAGAGCGGCGGCGGGATTCAAGCTTCTTCCGCGGGGTCGCGTCGGCTCGGCAGGAGGCCGTAGGCCTTCATCTTCCGGTAGAGGTTCGACCGCTCCACCCCCAGCGCCTCCGCGGTGCGGCTCATGTTGCCGCCCGCCTCGCGGTACTTGCGCAGGATGTAGCGCCGCTCGAACTCCTCGCGGGCCCCGGCCAGCGTCCCGCAGTCGGGCAGCGGTCCCAGCGCCGGCGCGTCGGCCTCGCCGCCGGCCGGCAGCGCGTCGAGCAGCGAGGCCGGCAGGTGGCGGAGCTCGACCCGTTCGCCCGGCGCCATGATCACCAGCCGCTCGATCACGTTGCGCAGCTCGCGCACGTTCCCCGGCCAGGGGAGCTGCGAGAGCAGCTTCAGCACCTCGGGCGCGATCTCCCGCGCCCGGCGGCCGTGCTCGGCCGAGAGCGCCTCCATGAAGTGGCGGGCCAGCAGGGGCACGTCCTCGCGCCGCTCGCGCAGGGGCGGCACCTGGAAGGGGATGACGTTCAGGCGGAAGTAGAGGTCCTCGCGGAAGCGGCCGGCCCGGATCTCCTCGGCCAGGTTCTTGTTGGTGGCGGCGATCACCCGCACGTCCACGGCCACCGAGCCCGCGCCGCCGACCGGTTCGATGCGCTGCTCCTGCAGTGCCCGCAGCACCTTGGCCTGGGTCTTGAGGCTCATGTCGCCGACCTCGTCGAGGAACAGCGTCCCGCTGTCGGCCAGCTCGAACTTCCCCTTGCGGGCGGTGAGCGCGCCGGTGAAGGCACCCTTGACGTGCCCGAACAGCTCGCTCTCGATCAGCTCCTCGGGGATGGCCGCGCAGTTGACCTCGACGAAGGGGCCCTGGGCGCGATGGCTCTGCGCGTGGATGCTGCGGGCCACCAGCTCCTTGCCGGTGCCGTTCTCGCCGTAGATGAGGGCCCGCCCGTTGCTGGGCGCCGCCTGGGCGATCTCCGCCCGCAGCCGCCGCAGGGCGGGGCTGTCGCCCACCATCACGTAGCGCTCGTCCAGCCGGCGGCGGAGGTCCTTCACCTCCGTCTCCAGCCGCCCGCGCTGCAGGGCGTTGCGGACGGTGAGCAGCGTCTTCTCCAGGGAGAGCGGCTTCTCCACGAAGTCCGACGCGCCCAGGCGCACCGCCTTCATGGCGGTCTCGATGGTGCCGTGGCCGGAGATCACCACCACCGGCAGCTCGGTGTCGGCCTGGCGGATGTGCGAGAGCACCTCCAGCCCGTCGGCGCCCGGCAGCCAGACGTCGAGCAGCACCAGGTCGTAACGGCGCGCCTCCAGGGCGAGGAGGGCGGCCTCGCCGCTGCCCACGCCCTCGACCTCGTATCCCTCGTCGGCGAGGATCGCCGTCAGCGACGAGCGCACGCCGGCCTCGTCGTCCACCACCAGGATCGTCTCCCTCATCGCCTCGTCCTCACGCGGGAAGCTCCACCACGAAGCGGGCCCCCCGCTGGCCGTTGTCCTCCACGCGGATGGTGCCCAGGTGCTCCTGCACGATGCGGCTGACGATCGCCAGCCCCAGGCCGCTGCCCCGCTTCTTGGTCGAGAAGTGCGGGACGAACAGGCGGTCGCGGTCGCCGGGGGCGACCCCCGGGCCGTCGTCGGCCACCACCAGCCGGACCCGGCCGGCGGAGCGGTCGTAGTCGGTCGTCACCTGGATGCAGCCGCGTCCCTCGGTGGCCTCGACCGCGTTGTCGACCAGGTTGATGAGCACGCGCTTCATCTGGTCGGTGTCCAGCCTCAGCCGGGGCAGGTCGCGGGCCAGCCGCCGCTCGATGGTGATCCCGGGCGACAGCCCGTCGTACAGCGAGAGCGCCTGCTCGACCACCTCGTGCAGCGAGGCCGGCTGCAGGTTGGTCGCCGGCAGCCGGGCGAACTGGGCGAACTCGTCGACCAGGTTCTTGAGCGCCTCCACCTCGTCCACGATCGAGCGCGTGCACTCGGTGAGCACCCGCTCGAAGGCCGGGTCCGACTTGTGCCAGGCCTTGCGGATGCGCTGGGCCGAGAGCTGGATGGGGGTGAGCGGGTTCTTGATCTCGTGGGCCAGCTTGCGGGCGACCTCGCCCCAGGCCGCCACCTTCTGCGCGCGCATCAGCGGGGTGAGGTCGTCGACCACCACCAGCGCCCCCGGGGCGGAGCCGAGCGAGCCCGGCAGGCTGACCACGGTGACGGCCAGGTGCCGGTCGCGCTCGCGCGAGGGCACGATCACCTCGCGCTGCTGGCGCGCGACCCGGCCCGAGAGCAGCCGCAGTACGATGCTGCGGATGTCGTCGCGGCCGGGCCCGCGCAGCACGCGCTCGAGCGGCAGGCCCAGCGACGAGGGCGGGAAGTCGAGCAGCTCGCGGGCCGCGGCGTTGGCGGCGGTCAGCACGCCGTCCTGGTCGACCACCGCCACCCCGGTGCCGACCGTCTCCAGCACGGTCTCGGTCAGCCGACGCCGGTCCTCCAGCTCCTGGTTCTTGCGCACCAGCCCGGCGCGCGAGAACTCCGCCTCCTCCTCGGTCCGCGCCAGCCGCTCCGACATGCGATTGAAGGCCGCGATGAGCGCCCGCGGCTCCTCACTGCCCGACGGGAAGTCGACCCGGACGCCCCGCTCGCCGGCGGCGATGCGCTCGGCCCCCTCGGCCACCAGCCGCAGGGGCGTGGTGATGCGCCGCGCCAGGTAGAGCGCCAGCCACACCGCCCCGAACAGCATCAGCAGCGCCGGGAACAGATACAGCGAGCGGTAGAAGGCCAGGATCGGCTCGCGGTAGGTCTGGGTCTTGCGGTACTTCGTGTAGCGATCCTGGACCTCGCGCACCGCCGCGGCCACCTCCGGTGCCACCAGGGTGGAGACGACCACCGCCCCCGCCGGCCTGCCGTCCGGGCCGGCCACCGGTGCCGCCACGCGGGCGAGCCGGCCGGCGCCGAGCGCGACCGTGCCGGTGGCCTCCCGTCCGGAGAGGGCCTGGTCGGCGAGCGCCTGGCCGGAGGCCGCGTCCCAGGTGGCGACGGTGGGCACCTGCGGGTCCATGATGGAGACGATCTCCCCCGACCGGCCGTAGACGGTCACCAGATCCAGCTCGCGCTCGCGGGCACGCGTCTCCACCATCCGCCGCAGCCGCACCTGGGCCTCCGGGTTCAGCAGCCCCCGGGCCTCGATCTCGCGGGCGAGCAGCCGCGCGTGCACCCGGCTGTTGTCGGCGACCTGCGTCTCGAAGGCGGCGCCCAGCGCCTGCGAGGAGGCGAGCAGGCGCTCGGCGTCGACGTTGAACCAGCGGTCGACCGCCTGGCGGATGAGGTCGCTGCCGACGAGCAGCAGCAGCGCCGACGGCGCCACCGCCATCAGCAGGAAGATCAGCAGGAGCTGCACGCGCAGCCGGGCCCCGAAGACCCCGCGCCGCCACTCCATCAGCATGCGGACGAGGTTGCGGCCGAGGACGAACAGCAGGACCAGCAGCAGCGAGAGGTTGAGGACGGTCAGGCCGAAGAGGAGAGCCGAGGCCAGGAAGTCCGGCTGGTAGTCGCTGCTCTTGCGCAGCAGGTGCTCGGCGAGGGCGAAGACCAGCACCAGGCCGATGGCCACCGAGAGCACCAGCTTGACGTTGTTCTGGAGGCGCTCCCGCGGCATCCGGAGCAGTGTAGCTCCAGAGCCACACCCCGGAGGTGACAGCGGTCGCGGACGGGACGGCCCTACCGCGCCTCGAGCAGCCCCTTGAGCGTCGCCATGAACTGGTCGACGTCCTTGAAGTCGCGGTACACCGAGGCGAAGCGCACGAAAGCCACCTTGTCGATCTCGCGCAGGCGGTCCATCAGGAACTCGCCGATCTGGACCGTCGGGACCTCGCGGTCCGGGCTCTCCTGGACCATGGCCTCGACCCGGTCCACCACCGATTCCAGCGTCTTGATGGAAACCGGCCGCTTCTGGCACGCCCGCAGCAGCCCCTGCATCACCTTCTCGCGGTCGAAGCGCTCGCGGCGGCCGTCCTTCTTGATCACCAGGTGCGGGATCTGGTCGATCCTCTCGTAGGAGGTGAAGCGCTTGCCGCAGGAGAGGCACTCGCGGCGGCGCCGGATGACGTCGCCCTCCTTGCTCTCGCGCGAGTCGACGACCTTGTCCTCGAGGTGGGAGCAGAACGGGCACTTCACGGGCTCACCTCCTGTTGCGCCTCCTCGCCGCGGGTCACAGCGGCGACCCGGCCGAGGCTGAGGCCCTCGCGCCCGAGCAGCGCGAGGCCGAACACCAGGATCGGCAGGTTGGTCAGGGCGTGGGCGGCGAGCCCGGCGGCCACCGCCTTCTCGCGAGCGATCCCGAAGACCTCCGCCAGGGCCAGCAGGTAGAACGCGTGGAACCCGCCGACCATGCCCGGGGTCGGGATCGCCACCCCTACCACCAGGAAGGCGATCAGCAGGAAGGTCGCCCGGTACGGCAGGTCGATGCCGAAGGCGAGGTGGTTGAGGTGGAAGCCGAGGCCGATCAGCAGCCAGATGGCGAGCGACTGCAGGCCGATGACGGCGAGCTGCGGCAAGGGCGCGCGCAGCGCCGCCAGGCCGTCGGAGAAGGAGCGCAGGATCCTGCCCAGCGGTCCCCCCAGCCAGCGCGGCGCGCCGGCGAGCCGTGCCTCGACCCAGCCCACCACGCGGCCGGGGTCCGCGTGCAGCGCAGCCAGGAACACCAGCACGGCGGCAACCACGGCGAGCGCGAGCGCGCCCGCCGCCTTGATGAAACCCATGGCCGTCAGTCTCGCCCCCCACAGGTCGAAGAGGACGCGACCCTCTCCCTGCGCCGCCGGCGGAGGCAGGACGAAGAGGTAGACCGCGAACAGCAGCAGGACGGTGATGGTGTCGGCGATGCGTTCGAGGATGATCGTGGCGACACCGGCCGAGGTCGGGATCGGGTATCGCCGCGAGACGAGCCAGGGGCGGAGCAGCTCGCCGGCACGCGGGATGAGCAGCCCCGAGGCGAAGCCGACCATCGTCGCCGAGAAGAGGTCCGCGTACCGCACGCGGCCCAGTGGACCGAGCAGGCCGCCCCAACGCCAGGCGCGGATCCCGTACAGGACCACCGTGACCCCGACGAGGCCGGCGAGCGGGAGCCACCGGGCGCCCGCCAGGGAGGAACCGAGGCCGGCCCAGTCGATCCCCCGGAAGAAGAGCGCGAGCAGGACGATCGCCGCGAGCAGCCCGAGGAGGAGCCGCCCGCGCTGGCCCTTCACCGACGCGCTCCTCCGGTCACAAATTCTTCCAGTTCAGGCACTTGGAACTTGATCGACGCCGCGGACTCTACTACAATGCGCCGTCGAGCGCAAACCGGTCCCCTCCGGCGGGCTCCGCGCCCACGATTGTCGAACTCGCCCTGCGGGCGCTGCGTTCCGGCTTTTGAACGGCAGGGGATCGTCCGAGGCCGGTACGGAGACATTGACCACCACCGACGCCGATCTTCTGCCCCGTTGTCGCCGGGGTGACGAGGCCGCCTGGCACGCGCTGGTCGACCTCTACGCTCGCAAGGTCTTTGGCCTGGCCTACCGCTTCACGGGGCGCGTCGACGAGGCCGAGGACCTGACACAGGAGGTCTTCGTCAAGGTGTACCAGACGCTCGATCGCTATCGGCCGTCGGAGGGTCCCTTCGGGGGCTGGCTGATGGCGGTGGCGCGCAACCACGCGATCGACCACTACCGGCGGCGCAAGCAGGAGAGGCTGCGCCGCAGCGAGGACACGCGCGTGCTCGACACGATGCCGGCGGAGGGCGAGCACCCCGTCGCGGGGCTCGAGCGGCAGGAGCGGGCGAGCCTGGTGCACCGGGGACTGCGGGCGCTGCCGGTGGATCTGCGCCTGCCGCTCATCCTCTGCGACCTGCAGGGGATGGCGTACGAGGACATCGCCGCGGAGCTTCGGATCCCGCTGGGGACGGTGAAGAGCCGCATCAACCGTGCGCGGCTGGAGCTGGCGAAGCGCCTGATGGGGCGGCGCGCGCAGCTCGCGCCCGGCACGGCCGGGGAGTGACGACGATGGAGTGCAGACGGGCGGAGGAGCTGTTCTCGGATCACCTGGAGGGGACCCTCCACGAGATCCTGCGTGGGGAGCTCGACGCTCACCTGGCGTCCTGCGTGGACTGCCGCGCGCTGCGCGCGGCGCTCGAGGAGGTGGTCTCCGCGTTGCGTGCGTATCCCGCGCTGGAGCCCCCGCTCGGGCTGTCGCAGCGCGCCGCCGCCGCCGTCCTGGCGTCGCGCTGGCGCCCGCCGGTCGCCCGGCCCGCGCTGGTCGTCCCCGCCTGGGTCCAGGCCGCCGCGGCGGGGTTCGCCCTCATCGCCCTCGGCGGCCTGCTGATGGTGGTCGGTCCGGAGCGGCCGACGCGAGCGGCCCAGCGGCTGGTCGGCCAGACGGTGAGCGCCGGCAACAACCTGATCGAGCGCAAGGACCGCCTGGTGGAGGACGTGCGCGTGCTCGGGGTGGTGCTGAGCACGGCTTTCGAGGGCCGCCTCGACCGCGTCAACGAGCGTCTCGAGGACTACCGCAGGCTGATCGAGCGGCAGAGGCCCGCGCCGGGCGAGGGCGACTCCAAAAGGGGCAGCGGCTCCCCCCCCCTCCCCAGCGCCGTCGCCTCAGCTTTCAGAACCGGCGGCCGCCCCTCCGCGTAACACCCCGTGAACGAGGACGGTAGCGCAAGGAGATGATGACGATGAGCAGCCAGTCCTACGACCCGCAGCCCGCAGTGCACGCGGTGCCTTCCCCGCCGGCCGCGGTGCCCCCCGTGGCCGCGGTGCCCACGGCGGGCCCGTACGTGCGGCTCCCCAAGAGCCCGGGCCTGGCGGCGTTCCTGTCGCTGTTCCCCGGCCTCGGCCAGGTCTACAACGGCCAGATCGCCCGCGCCTTGGCGTTCTTCTTCTCGTGGGTGGGCAGCATCTACCTCACCGCGAGCGGCCACGAGTTCCCCTTCGCGTTCGTGATCCCCTTCGTGTACCTCTACAACGTGATCGACGCCTGGAAGGGAGCCAGCGCCATCAACCAGCGGTTCCTGGGCGGGCGCAGCGAGCCCGAGCAGGACGCGGGCGTCGAGTCGCCGCTGTGGGGCGGCCTGCTCGCCGTCTTCGGCGTGCTGATCCTCTTCAACAACCTGGGCTGGCTCGACCTCGAGCGTCTGGCGCGCTGGTGGCCGATCCTGCTGATCCTGGTGGGCGGCTGGTTCGTCTACCAGTCGATCCAGAAGAAGAGGGCCGCGGAGTCGGCGCCGGCGGTGGAGTCGACGAATGAGCCGCCGCAGGTCTAGCGTCTTCAGCCCCGAGGGGCTGACGCTCGGGATCTGCCTCGTCGCTCTCGGGCTCGTCTGGACGCTCGGCAACATGGGCCGCCTGGACACGCTGGCGGTGCTGCGAACCTGGTGGCCCCTGTCGTTCGTTCTCTGGGGCGTGCTCGAGCTCGTCGACCTGGCGATGCGCCGGGCCTCGCGGAGGTCCTCATGAGCGGCCGCAAGATCGGCTTCCTCCTCCTGCTGCTCGTCTTCGGCGCCACCATCGAGACCGTCTGGAGCGTGCACGGCGACCTGCGGCTGGGACCCGAGGGCTGCCGGGTGGTGAGCGGCCGCTTCTACGGCCCGTCCTGGTCCTTCGAGCAGACCGCCGAGCGCGCGCTCTCGGGCGCCGCGCCGAGGGTCGAGATCAGCAACGCCTTCGGCGACGTGAAGGTCATCGCCGGGGCGCCGGGGGTGGTGCGGGCCAAGCTGCGCAAGGTCGTGTACCAGCCGACGGAGGACAGGGCGCGCGCCTTTGCCGACCGCATCGAGCTGCGCCTGGCCGGCGACGGCCAGCCGCTCCGCGTCGGCACCAACCGCTCCGAGCTCGAGCGCGGGGAGCAGGTCGGGTTCGAGACCCACCTGCAGGTCGAGGCGCCGGCCGACACGGTGCTCACCGTCCGCAACGAGCACGGCCGCGTCGACGTCGCCGGGATCGCCGCGGCCGACGTGACCTCGTCCTTCGAAGGCGTCTCGGTGGAACGCCTGCTGGGCGAGCTCAAGGTCGACAGCCGCCACGGCGACGTGTCGGTGTCCGAGGTCGGCGGCCCGGTGGTGCTCGGTTCGCGCTTCGGCGCCGTCGAGCTGCGCGACCTGCGCGGGCCGGCGCGGGTCGACCTGCAGCACGGGGACCTGAAGGCGGAGCAGACGGGCGCACTCGAGGTGCGCCAGCAGTACGGCAGCCTGACGGCGGACGGCGTCGGCGGCGACCTGGTGGTGCGGGCGACGCACGCCGAGCTGCGGGCGAACGACGTCACCGGCAAGGCCGACCTCGAGACCTCCTTCGGTGGCGTGCACCTCGAGCGCGTGGGCGGCGAGGCGCGCGGCCGCGTCGAGCACGGCGGCTTCCACGCCGAAGACGTCACCGGAGGCGTGGACGCCGAGACCTCGCACGACGGGATCACCCTCGCCCGCGTGGGAGGTCCGGTCGAGGCGCACGCGCGCTTCGGCGGCCTGGAGGCGCACGGTCTCGCCCGCGGCGCGCGGGTCCGCGCCGAGAACGGCGACGTGCAGCTCGAGGGCTTCAGCGGACCGGTGGACGTCCAGGTGCAGCGGGGGTCGGCGCAGCTGCGACCGCGCGCCGTTCTCGACGCGCCGCTCACGGTGGAGGTCGGCAATGGCGAGGCCCGGCTCGCGGTGCCCGAGGGCAGCCGGCTGTCGCTCCTCGCGCAGTCGCGCCGCGGCGAGGTGCGGTCGGAGTTGCCGGGGCTCGCGTCCACCGGCAGCGAGGGCGGTCCCGGCCACCGCCTGCAGGCGCAGCTCGGCGGCGGCGGCGCGAACGTGACAGTGCGCGCAGACGGCGACGTCACCCTGGAGTCGCAGTCGGCCTCCGCCATCGCGGACCAGCCGATCGCCCGGCCGTCGGCTCGGCCGCCGGCGGAGCAGGCGGCCGCCACCCCGAGGCCGGCCGAGCGCGCGAACCCGACGCCGCGCTGAGCACTTCTCGGCTACCGGCGCGGTGCGGCGCGTAGGCATGCGACACGCGGGCGCCGTGGCAGGGGCTCGTCGGGGGTTTTCGTCCTTGCCACCCGAAAGCCGGTTCCGGTAGACTCGGCACCCTCCGCCGAAACCGACGGGTGCACGGCCGGACAGCCCGTCGTTTCCGCCGGCGTGCGACAGCATGAAGATCGACCCGACGGCAAGACCGCTCCTGCAGACCGACCTCCCCGGTGTGAAGCTGTGGAAGCGGGGCAAGGTCCGCGACGTCTACGACCTCGGCGACCGGCTGCTGGTCGTGGCCACCGACCGGCTGAGCGCCTTCGACGTGGTGCTGCCGACGGGCATCCCCGGCAAGGGCGTCGTCCTCACCCAGTTGTCGCTGTTCTGGTTCGACCTCCTGCGCGAGGTGGTGGAGAACCACGTCGTCAGCGCCGACGTCTCGGATTACGACGCGAACCTGCAGCGCTTCCGCGACCAGCTCGAGGGCCGCTCGATGGTGGTGGTCAAGACGGAGGTGCTGCCGGTCGAGTGCGTGGTGCGCGGGTACCTGGTCGGCTCGGGCTGGAAGGACTACAAGGCGACGGGCGCGGTGTGCGGTATCGCGCTGCCGCCGGGGCTGCGCGAGTCCGACCGCCTGGACCCGCCCATCTTCACCCCCGCCACCAAGGCCGAGACGGGCCACGACGAGAACATCCCGTTCGAGACGATGGAGGCCACCGTGGGCCGCGAGCGGGCGGCCGAGGCGCGCCGCACCAGCCTCGAGCTCTACCGCCGCGCGCGGGCCCACGCGGAGGCGCGCGGCATCATCCTCGCCGATACCAAGTTCGAGTTCGGGGTGCGGCAAGGCCGCATGATGTGGATCGACGAGGCGCTGACGCCGGACTCCTCGCGCTTCTGGCCGCGCGAGGGCTACGCGCCCGGGCGCCCGCAGCCCAGCTTCGACAAGCAGTTCGTGCGCGACTACCTGGAGACCCTCGACTGGAACAAGCAGCCGCCCGGCCCCGAGCTGCCGCCCGAGGTGGTCGCGCGCACGGTGGAGAAGTACGCGGAGGCCTTCGAGCGCCTCCGGGGGGCCGCCCGCTAGGCAGGGAAGGCCCGGGCCCGAGGGCCCGGCTCAAGGGGAGCGCCGCCGTGAAGCAGCAGCTGGAAGCCCTCGTCACCGAGATGGTGGAAAAGGGGATCCACTTCGAGGAAGCGAAGCGCGAGTTCGAGAAGCGCTTCATCGCCCGCGTCCTGCAGCGGCACCGCGGCAACCTCTCCCGCGCCGCCGCCGACCTCAAGATCCACCGCAACACGCTGGGGAAGAAGATCGGCGAGTACAAGCTGCAGCCCTGAGCTTGTTGAGACTCAGTCTCAACAAGCGTTGACGGCCCTCTCGGCTGGGTGAAGGGCGCTCGCCGTTAGCACTCGCCTTGACAGTCTGCTAGCAGGCGAATATCTTCCTAGCAGTCAGCAGCAACGACTGCCAGCCGGCTGCGGGTGCGCGACTCCCGGCCCCCCGTGAGTTTGGCAATTGATCGAACGGTTCAATCAAGGAGAGAGCGAAGAATGGCTAAGGTTCGACCGCTTCACGATCGCCTGCTGGTCAGGCGCATCGAGGAGAAGGAGACGGTGAAGGGCGGGATCATCATCCCCGACACCGCGAAAGAGAAGCCCCAGGAGGGCGAGGTGATCGCGGTGGGCAACGGCAAGGTGCTCGACAACGGCACCAAGCTGGCCCTCGACGTGAAGGCCGGCGACAAGATCCTCTTCGGCAAGTACTCCGGCACCGACATCAAGATCGACGGCGAGGAGTACCTCATCCTGCGCGAGGACGAGGTCCTGGCGGTGATCGGTTAAGGGAGGCCGAGCAAGAAAATGGCGAAGCAGATCACGTACGGAAACGACTCGCGTCAGGCGGTGCTGCGGGGCGTCAACCGGCTGGCCGACGCGGTCAAGGTGACGCTCGGTCCCAAGGGCCGCAACGTCGTTCTCGACAAGAAGTTCGGCTCCCCGCTCATCACCAAGGACGGCGTCACCGTCGCCAAGGAGATCGAGCTCAAGGAGCCGCTCGAGAACATGGGCGCACAGATGGTGCGCGAGGTCGCCTCCAAGACCTCCGACGTCGCCGGCGACGGCACCACCACCGCCACCGTGCTCGCGCAGGCGATCTACCGCGAGGGCATCAAGAACGTCACCGCGGGCGCCAACCCGATGGACATCAAGCGCGGCATCGAGAGGGCCGTCGGCGTGGTCACCGAGGAGCTGAAGAAGCTCAGCAAGCCGGTCAAGGGCAAGATGATCGCCCAGGTCGGAACCATCTCGGCGAACAACGACGAGACCATCGGCTCGATCATCGCCGAGGCCATGGAGAAGGTGGGCAAGGACGGCGTCATCACCGTCGAGGAGGCGAAGACGCTGGAGACCTCGCTCGAGGTGGTGGAGGGCATGCAGTTCGACCGCGGCTACCTCTCGCCCTACTTCGTGACCGACCCCGAGCGCATGGAGGTCGTGCTCGAGAGCGCGCTGGTGCTGATCCACGAGAAGAAGATCTCCAGCATGAAGGACCTGCTGCCCGTGCTCGAGCAGGTGGCCAAGCTGGGCAAGCCGCTGCTGATCATCGCCGAGGAAGTCGAGGGCGAGGCCCTGGCCACCCTGGTGGTGAACAAGCTGCGCGGCACGCTGCAGGTCGCGGCCGTCAAGGCCCCGGGCTACGGCGACCGCCGCAAGGCCATGCTGGAGGACGTCGCCATCCTCACCGGTGGCAAGGCCATCACCGAGGACCTCGGCATCAAGCTGGAGAACCTGAAGCTCGACGATCTGGGCAAGGCCAAGAAGATCACCATCGACAAGGACAACACCACGATCGTCGAGGGCGCCGGCACCGCCAAGGCGATCGAGGGCCGGGTCAAGCAGATCCGCACCCAGATCGAGGAGACCACCTCCGACTACGACCGCGAGAAGCTGCAGGAGCGGCTGGCCAAGCTGGTCGGCGGCGTCGCCGTGATCAAGGTCGGGGCGGCCACCGAGACCGAGATGAAGGAGAAGAAGGCCCGGGTCGAGGACGCCATGCACGCGACCAAGGCCGCGGTCGAGGAGGGCATCGTCCCCGGCGGAGGCGTGGCCCTGTTGCGCGCCCAGAAGGCGATGGACGGTGTCAAGGCCTCTGGCGACGAGGGTGTCGGCGTCGCGATCGTCCGCCGCGCGCTCGAGGAGCCGCTGCGCCAGATCGCCGGCAACGCCGGCTTCGAGGGCGCCGTGGTGGTGGCGCGGGTGCGCGAGATGGGGACCGACGAGGGCTTCAACGCGCTCACCGACGAGTACGAGAACCTGGTCGAGGCGGGCGTCATCGACCCGACCAAGGTCGTCCGCTCGGCGCTCCAGAACGCCTCATCCATCGCTTCCCTGCTCCTGACCACCGAGGCTCTCGTCTCCGAGATCCCGGAGGAGAAGGAGGAGAAGGCGCCGATGGGCGGCGGCATGCCGCACGGCGGCGGCTTCTAGCTCGGGTCGTCGGCGGGGTGCCTCCCGCACCCTGCCGGAGAGCGGGGCGGCTGCGGCCGCCCCGTTCTCCAATGCCTAGCGCGACTTGGTGAACTTCACCACGATCGGCACCACCATCCGGATGGGCGTGCCGTCCCGCGTGGCGGGCTTGTAGCGCCTCGTGCGGACGTGCTGCATGGCGGCTTCCTCGAAGCCGATCTTCGCCGGCTGGGTGCGGGTGACGCGCACCTCGGCCACGTGGCCGGTCTCGTCCACCAGTGCGGTCAGCTCCACGATGCCCTCGATCCCGCGCTGCTGGGCGATAGGCGGGTAGCGCGGCGGCGTCTGGCTGAGCAGCATCGGCGGGACGATGCGCGCCTCCTTCTCGGGCACGGCCTCCGTCACCAGCGGTGTGGCGGCGATCGCCGGCGTCGGCACCACGGCCGGCGGCGCCGGTTGGGTCGCGACCTCGGTCGCGTTGGCGCCGGGCGCCGCGCCGCCCGGGGTGGCGGTGACCGTCTCGGCCGGCGCGGTGGTGGTCGTGGTCGAGGGTGGCGTCGGCGAGGCCTCGGCGATGCGCTTCTCTTCGGCCTTGCGCTGCTCCGCCAGCCGGGCCAGCTCGTCCTGCTGCTTCTTCTCCTGCTCGGCGCGGGCCCGCGCCCGGGCCTCTTCCTGCGCCCGCTGCAGAACGGCCGCGTCCACGGTGCGGCCCTTCGCCGCTGCCTGGCTCTCCAGCTTCTTCTTCGCCTCGTCGGCGGCCTTGGCCTCGGCCTCGGCCCGCTCGCGCTCGAGCTGCGCGATGCGGTCCTCCAGCTGCTTCACCCGCTGCATGGCGGCGACCGCCTCGGGCGACAGGGTGGTGGTGGTGGTGGTGGCGGCGGCGGGACGGCGGGCGACGTAGAGGACCCCGGCGCCGGCCACCGCCAGCAGGCCGACGACCCCGAGGGCGATCCACAGGCCGCGCCGGGACGGCGGGCGAGCGGTGGCGACGCCGCCGAAGGTGAGCTTGGCCGCAGCCTCGCGGGCATGGGCGGCGTCGCGTGCGGGCCGCGGGCTCTCGCGCGCCACGACGGACGGCTCGGCGGCGGCCTCGGCCAGGGGCGCCGGCGACGGCACCGGCTCGGCCCGGACGGCCGGCGGCGCGGCCGGGGAAGCCGCCGGCGCGGGCGGTGGCGCCTCGCTCAGCACCGCGGCGAGCGGCGGCTCCATCAGGACCTGCGACGCGTCCGGGCCGGCGGCAGCCGCGGCGGCCGGCTTCGAGCGGTCGTCGACGAACTCCCGGTAGTCGGCCTTGCGCGCCTCCTCGATCTCCCGCGCCTCGCGCTCCATCTCCTCGCGGAACAGCGTGTGCATGAAGAAGGCGAGGTCGAAGGTGGTGGGGGTGAAGTCCCCCGAGAAGAGCAGGGTGTCGATGGCCTTCCGCATCTCGGCGATGGAGCCGAAGCGCGCCAGGGGGTCGCGCGCCAGCGCGCGGCCCAGCAGGTCGGAGAGCGGCTTCGGCAGCGGCAGCGATTCGCCGGCGGCGTTGGTCAGCCGTGCGGACGGCAACGCGGCCAGCGGGTCCGCCGGCAGCGAGCCGGCGAGCGACTCCAGCAGCAGCAGCGCGAGCGCGTACACGTCGCAGCGCGGGTCGCCGGCTGCGCCGTCCTTCTGCTCCGGGGCGAGCCGCGCCCGCTGTGCCTCGTCCAGCAGGCCGGTGTCGCGCAGGGCCGGCCACAGCCCCAGGCCCTTCAGCTTCACCTCGCCGTCGAAGGCGACCACCACCCGCGAGGGCGCCAGCAGGCCGTGGAACAGGATGCGCCCGGCGTCGTCCTTCTTCGAGTGGAGGTACTCGAGCGCCGCCGCCGCGCGGCTGGCGATCATCAGCGCGTGGTCGGCGGCGAAGGGGAAGGAGTCGCGCGCGCAGCGCTCCACGATGGCGGCGACCGTCCGGCCCTCGACCAGCTCGGTGGAGACGTAGAAGGTCTGCTCGACTCGGCCGATGCCGAGCACGCGCACCAGCCCGGCGTTCTGCAGGCGGGCAGCGAGGCGCGCCTCGTCCATCAACCGCTTGGTGGCGGCGGCGTGCGAGGAGACTGCCGGCGCAAAGCAGGTGACGGTGACGATCCGGTCCAGCCCGGACGGGCCGACACGGGCCGCGCGCAGCTCGCGCCCGAGCGCCGAGACTTCGGTCTCCTCGAGAAGGACGAGCCGTCCGAACTTCTCCCGAAGCGCCATGGCACCCCCCGGAAGTCGGCGGACGATAGCACACTCGGGTCCGACGGGGGCAACCTGCTCACTCGGGCTCGGGCAGAGTCAGTGTCTCCTCGCTGCCGTCCGCACGGCGCACGCGCGCCCCGTCCTCGTCGACCGCCAGCACGGTGACACCCGCCGCCGCCTGGCCGGCCGCCGCCAGCTCCACCTCGCCCTCGAGGCTCAGCACCGCCACCAGACCGCCCGGCCGGCGCAGCAGCCCGACCAGCCGCGGGCCGGGCGGCGGCGTGACCGTGGCCACCGGCGACGGATAGGGCCGGCCGCCGCGGCGCTCGGCCGCGGGCGGAGCGGGCGGCATCTCGTCGGCGAAACGGAACACGTCGCGCAGCTGCCTGGGGTCGGGCTCCGCGGCAGCCGGGGGCGGGGCTGGCGTCGGCGCGGGGGCGGCCGCACGCGGCGCCGGCGCCGGCGGCGCGGCGGCGCGGGTCAGGCCGAAGGCCAGTGCCACCGCCAGCACCACGCAGGCCAGCGCGGTCAGCAGACCGGTGCGGGACCTCACGGGCCGGCGCTCCCCGTCGCGCAGTCGAGGTCCACGCGCATCCGCGACGAGCCCCCGCCGCTGGCGGCGAAGTGGACGTGCTCCACCCGCACGCCGGAGTCGCGGCGCGCCAGGCGGTCCGCCAGCGTGACCACCTCCGCCATGCGGCCTTCGGCGCTCAGCTGCCCGCTGGCCCCCGGCCGCCCGCCGCTGCCGCTGGTCGCGATCTGCACGTCGGCCACTCCCAGCCCCGAGGACGCCCGCAGCAGCGACGCGCGCACCGCGCGCACGGCGGCGGCGCCCGCCTCCGGGCTGCGCAAGGCGGCGCTCCTGGCCTCGGAAGCGGCCAGCTGCGACCGCAGCTGCTCGCGCTGCTGGCGGACCTGGGCGAACTCGACGTAGGCAGAGTCGCGCTCGCGGAGCGCCGGCAGGGTGACGGCGAGCCAGAGCCCCGCCGCCCCCAGCAGCAGGGCCGCCGCCAGCACCCGCGCGCTCACAGCCCTCCTCCCGTCCACCGCGCCCGCACCACGCTGCGCACCTCGGCCTCGCGCTTCTCGGGCCCGGGCTCGACGTCGGCGAAGTCGGCCGAGACGTCCAGGCGCGCCAGCAGGCGGTCCCAGGCGGCGGCGTCGCGCGCCTCCACCTGCAGCTCGAGGCCCACCCCGTGCGTGTAGTCGACGGTGAGCCCCACCAGCCGCGCGTCGCCCGGCAGGACGCGGGCGATGGCGGCGAGGATGTGCGAGGGCGCCGGCCGGTCGGCGTCCCTCGCCACCGGGCTCTGCGCCCGCAGCCGGGCGGCCGTCTGGTCGATCTCCCGGTGCGCCACGGCGACGCGCTCGACCGCGAAGTCGGCCTCGCTCCGTGCCCGCCAGGCGGCGAAGGCGGAGTAGAGGAGCACCAGCGCCGCACCGACCAGCAGCACCGCCTCCCAGGAGGGCCGGCGGCGCGAGCGGGGCGCCGTCGCGAAGTCGGGTTGCAGGCTCACGTCACCACCCCGGGCAGCCAGGCCGCTTCCGCTGCATGGGGCCACTCTCCGCTCCCGGGTACGGCGACCGCAGCCTCGGCACCCATCTGGGCGCACAGCCGGGCAGCGTCGGACCCCGAGAAGACCACGCGCGGCGCGCTCGCCCCGTCGCCGGCCAGCCGCGCCGTGCGCGTCGCCTCCGCCAGCAGGCGGTCCGCCTCGTCCTCGGCCACGTCGCGGCGGCGGCTCCGGAAGACGGCCACCGCACCGTCGCGCACGGCAGCCAGGCTGACGACGGTGTCGCCGAGCATCACGTGGACGGCGTCGCGCGCCCGCGCCACCCCCGCCAGCGCGAGCAGCGGGGCGAGGTGCACACGCTCGCCCTCCAGGCCGGCAGAGGCGGCCAGCTGTTCGTACTCGGCGACGGTGGCGCGGCGCACGGCCGCGCCGATCACGCGGCCGCGTCCTACCGGCAGCACCTCGACCAGCCCGTCGGCGGCCGGCCAGGGCAGCGAGCCCGCCAGGCGGAAGCGGACGTAGTCGCGGGCATCCGCGTCGGCGGCGAGCTCGACCAGGGCGAGGCGCGCCACGCCGTCGGGAAGCACCAGCGTGACCTGTCCGCCGCTGTGACGCAGGCGCTGCAGCGCCCGCCCCATCGCCTCGCGCACCTCGTCCGCCCTGCCCAGGTTGCGGCCGGCGGCCGACGGTGCCAGGGCGCCCGGCGCCAGCGGCTCCCGCGCGAAACCCGCCAGCCGCACGCCGGCCAGGGACCGGCCGACGGCGGCGGCACTCACGGCACGCGCGTCGAACGCCACGTAGACACCCCTGCCCGCCAGCGCCACGACCCCAATGGTAACGCTCGCGGGCCACCGCGGGCGGGGTGTATGATCCGCCTTTGCCTGCATCTGGAGGGACGCGCTCATGAAGGTGTACGACGCTCCGGCGATCCGCAACGTGGCGCTGGTGGGGCACGGCGGCAGCGGCAAGACCTCGCTTGCGCAGGCCCTGCTCTTCGACGCCGGCGCGGTCAACCGGCTGGGGCGGGTGGACGAGGGCACCACGGTGACCGACTTCGATCCCGACGAGGTGGAGCGCAAGATCAGCCTGCAGGCGGCGCTCGCATTCTGCGAGTGGAAGAAGAACAAGCTCAACCTGATCGACACCCCCGGTTACGCCAACTTCCTGTCGGAGGCCCGGCTGGGCCTGCGGGTGGCCGACTCCGCGCTGGTGGTGGTGGACGCGGTCTCCGGGGTCGAGGTGCAGACCGAGAAGGTGTGGGGCTACGCCGAGGAGCAGGGCCTGGCCCGGCTGGTCGTGGTCAACCGCATGGACCGCGAGAACGCCTCCTTCGAGCGGGCCCTCGAGACCGTGGAGCGCGCCTTCGGCCGCAGCGCGGTGCCGGTCGCCATCCCGGTGGGCCGCGAGCGCGGCTTCGCCGGCATCGTCGACCTGGTGGCGCAGCGCGCCTTCCTCTACGCGACCGACGGCAGCGGCAAGTGCGAGTCGGCCGAGGTCCCGGCCGAGGTGCAGGAGTCGGCGAAGTCCGCGCGCGAGAAGCTGGTGGAGATGGTGGCCGAGAGCAACGAGGAGCTGATGGAGGAGTTCTTCGACAAGGGCACGCTCAGCCAGGAGCAGCTGGCCAGCGGACTGCGCCAGGCTGTGGTTTGCGGGCGGCTGCACCCGGTGATGCCGGCCTCCTCCCTGGTCAACGTCGGCGTGCACGCGCTGCTCGACGCCATCGTGGACCTGCTGCCCTCGCCGGCGGAGCGGCCCCCGGCCAGCGGGCTCGACCCCGCGAGCGAGGCGCAGGCCACTCGCCCCCCGGCCGCCGATGCCCCGCTCTCGGCCTACGTGTGGAAGACCGTCGTCGATCCGCACGCCGGCCGCATCAGCCTGTTCCGCGTCTACTCCGGCGTCCTCAAGTCCGACTCGCCGGTCCACAACGTCTCCCGCGACGAGGCGGAGCGCGTGGGCTCGCTGTTCCTGCTTCAGGGCAAGGCCCAGACCAACGTGCCGGAGCTCTCGGCCGGCGACATCGGCGGGGTGGCCAAGCTCAAGGACACCCAGACCGGCGACACCCTGGCCGACAAGGCGAGCCCCATCGTCTACCCCAAGGTCGAGTTCCCGGAGCCGGCCACCACCTTCGCCATCGAGCCCAAGACCCGCGGCGACGACGACAAGATCTCCACCGCCCTGCAGCGGCTGCTGGAGGAGGACCCGGTGCTGCGGGTCTCGCGCGACGCGCAGACCCACGAGATGCTGCTGTCCGGCATGGGCCAGCTCCACATCGAGGTGGTGGTGGCCCGGCTGCGCAAGCGCTACAAGGTCGAGGTCAACCTGAAGAAGCCCAAGATCCCCTACCGGGAGACGATCAAGGGCTCGTGCGAGGCGCACGGGCGCCACAAGAAGCAGACCGGCGGCCACGGCCAGTTCGGCGACTGCAAGATCCGCATGAAGCCGCTCCCGCGCGGCTCGGACTTCAAGTTCGTCGACGACATCTTCGGCGGCTCCATCCCCAAGAACTTCATCCCGGCGGTGGAGAAGGGTATCCAGGACGCCCGCCTGAAGGGCTTCCTGGCCGGCTACCCCATGGTGGACTTCCAGGTGGAGCTGTACGACGGCCAGTACCACGACGTCGACAGCTCCGAGATGTCCTTCAAGATCGCCGGCTCGCTGGCCTTCAAGGACGCGGTGCCCAAGTGCCGGCCGACCCTGCTGGAGCCGATCATGAAGGTGGAGATCGCGGTGCCCGACGAGTACGCCGGGGCCGTGATGGGCGACCTCTCCAGCCGGCGCGGGCGGCCCCAGGGGATGGAGCCGCGCGGGTCCGCCCAGGTGATCAAGGCCGAGGTGCCGCTGGCGGAGATGCTCTCCTACGACGCCGAGCTCACCTCGATGACCGGCGGCCGCGGCTCGTACCACATGGAGATGGACCACTACGACGAGGTCCCCGGCCACCTGCAGGAGAAGATCATCGCCGCCGCCAAGGCCGAGCGCGGCGAGGTGAAGGAAGAGGAGTAGCGCCGCCGCCAGCAGCACCGGCTGAACGGCGCTAGACTTTCCCCATGAAGCTGGTCAGCCGTGCCGCGCTGCTGCTGCTCGCTGCGCTCTTCTCCGGGCCCTCGCTGCTCGCCGACCAGGAGCAGCCGCTCCTCGCCGGCGAGGGCGGCGTCCCGGTCCCCAAGAAGACGAAGCATGTCCAGCCGGTGTACCCACCGGAGGCGATCGCCCAGGGCCTGCGGGGGATCGTCATCCTCGACCTGGTGATCGACCCCAACGGACGCGTCACCTCCGCCACCGTCGTGCGCAGCGTGCCCGGCCTGGACGAGGCGGCCATCGCCGCGGCGAAGCAGTGGCAGTACGAGCCGGCACGGATGGGCGGCAAGGCCGTGAGCGTGCGGCTCACCCAGGCGATCACCTTCTCGCTCGCCCTGCCCAAGCTGGTGCGGGAGGCGGGCGTCCCGGAGCTGCGGCAGGGCGTGGTCCCGTCGATCCCAAAGGACGCCCAGGGCCGGGGCACCGCCACCGCCGAGCTCACGCTGGAGGCGGACGGCCGCGTCGCCGCCGCGCGCGTCGTCGAGGGCAGCGAGCCCTGGGCCGGCGCGCTGCTGCAGGCGCTGCAGACCTGGCGCTTCACGCCGCCGCCGGACGACGCGAGCCTCTCGTTCCGCGTGGCAGCCGAGTTCGATCCTTCCCGTCCGGCCGACGCGCGCGTCGTTCTGAAGGCGGGCGGCCTGCAGCGGAGCGACCTGCTGGCGGAGTCCGCTCCGGCTTCCCCCGTTCCGGCTTCCCCCACTCAGGCGGCAACGACTCCGGCGGCAACGACTCCGGCGGCACCGGCTCCGACAGCGCCGAAGCCCCCGGCCGCCGCGCCCCAGGCGCAGACGCCGCCGATCGCCTCGTCCGGCACCGCGCCGGCAACGACGGGGACGGGGGCCGGCGACCATCCCCTGCCGCCTCCGCTCGCCGCCCCCTCGCAGCCGGGTTCCGGTCCCGACAAGGCGCCGCCGCCGTCGCAGCCGGTCTCACCGGCACCCGTGGTCCCGCCGCCGGCGGGCCCGGCCCCGGCGACCGCCCGCGGCACACCGCCAACGGCTGGCCAGACGGCTCCTCCGCCCGTCGAGGTGATCACGGCGCCGCCGCCGCAGGCGCCGCCCGAGAACGGCGTCTCCGCCATCCATGACGTCACCCTGCAGCCGGGCGTCCCCGACCTCACCCGCGGCCGCCGGCCGGTCGCACCGCCGTTCGCCCGCATCGCCGGGGCGACCGGCACGGTGGAGGTGCAGTTCTCCGTCAGCGCCGCCGGCACCACGCTGGTCCAGTCGGTCGCCGGCCCCGACCTGCTGAAGAAGGCCGCGGAGGGGGCGGTCGCCTCCTGGGTCTTCCGCCGCACGCGGGCCGACCGCGCCTACCTCACGGCCGTCTTCAGCTACGGCGAGGACAAGGCGACCGCGGTGGTCCGCCCGCAGCCGGCGCCGGGCGTGGCGGCTGCCCCCGCCGGCCCGGTCGCGACGTCGTCGCCGCAGGCGGTCACGGGAGGGGCGGTGGGCCCCAACCCCACGGGCCCCAAGCCCCGTCAGTAGCAGCGGCGGGGGCGGCCCCAGACGCCAGGCCCGCGTCGTCTACTCGGCCGCGGCCTCCTCGTCCTTCCCCTTCGACTTGCCCTTCCTGGCCACCGGCTTCGGCTCCTCGGCCTTCGCCTCCTTGCGGGAGTCGCCGGCCTTCGCCGGGGACTTCTCCTTGGGCGGCTTGTACTCGTAGCCGACCAGCTCCAGGTACGCCATCTCCGCGCCGTCGCCGTGCCGCGGGCCCAGTCGCAGGATGCGGGTGTAGCCCCCCGGGCGGGTGGCGAAGCGGGCCCCCAGGGTGTCGAAGAGCTTCTTCACCACCACCGGGTTCTGGATGTCGCGGGCGACCAGCCGCCGGGCGTGAAGGCGGTCCTCCTCGCGGCGAGCCAGGGTGATCAGCTTCTCGGCGAAGGAGCGAACCTCCTTCGCCTTCGGCAGAGTGGTGCGGATGCGCTCCTTGTCGAAGAGAGCGGTGGTGAGGTTGCGCAACAGCGCGATCCGGTGGGGCGTGATGCGCCCCAGCTTGCGGTGGGCGACGCGGTGTCTCATGATCGGCGGTCCCCGAGCGCCTACTTCTGCGCCTGCGGCCAGTCGTCGAGCTTCATGCCGAGCGAGAGACCCATGTTGGCCAGGATCTCCTTGATCTCGTTGAGTGACTTGCGGCCGAAGTTCTTGGTCTTGAGCATCTCGCCCTCGGTCTTCTGCACGAGCTCGCCGATGGTGCGGATGTTCGCGTTCTTGAGGCAGTTGTAGGAACGGACCGAGAGTTCCATCTCGTCGACGCTCTTGTTGAGCTTCTCGTAGAGGGCGCCCTTCTCCTCGTCGGAGACCTCGACCGGAGGCGTCTCGACGCCCTCCTCCTCGTCCTCCTCCTCCAGGTTGATGAAGATCTGCAGGTGGTCCTTCATCAGCTTGGCGGCGAGGCCGACGCCATCACGCGGCGACACGGCGCCGTTGGTCCAGACCTCGAGCGTCAGCTTTTCGTAGTCGGTGGCCTGCCCGACGCGCGCCTGCTCCACGAAGTAGTTGACCTTCTTCACCGGCGAGTGCACGGAGTCCAGCGGGATCCAGCCGATGGAGAGATCCTCGTCGAAGTTCTTGTCGGCGGAGACGTACCCGCGGCCCGGCTTGACCCGGATCTCGACGGCCAGCGTGGCCCCGGCGCCCAGGGTGGCGATGTACGCCTCGGGGTCGAGCACCTCGACGTCGGCGTCCGGCGTGATGTGCTTGGCGCGCACCTCGCCCGGCTCCGAGGTGCGCAGGGTCAGCGTCTTGGGGTGGTCGACGTGCATCTTGAGGGGGACGCGCTTGAGGTTGAGGATCAGGTCGGTCGTGTCCTCCATCGCCCCCGGGATGGGCGAGAACTCGTGCAGCACGCCCTCCACGCGCACGGCGGTGACGGCCGCACCCTCGATGCTCGAGAGCAGCACCCGCCGCAGCGCATTGCCGACCGTGGTGGCGAAGCCGCGCTCGAACGGCTGCGCGTAGAACCGGCCGTAGTGGTCGGTCTGCGTGTCGCGATCGACCTCGAGCCGCTTCGGCTTCTGGAAGCCTTTCCAAAGCATTTCTCAGGACCCTCCGGCCGGGGGCGCCCCCGCCCCGCGGCATTTGTCTCTTCGCTACTTCGAGTACAGCTCGACGATCAGCTGCTCCTGGATGGGGAAGCTGACGTCGTCGCGCGCCGGCAACGCCAGCACCTTCGCGCTCATGGTGGCGGGGTCGAGCTCCAGCCAGCGCGGCACCCCGCGGCCCTTGACGGCCTCCACGGAGGACTGCACCAGCGCGTTCTTCGCCGTGCGCGGGGCCAGCGTCAGCTGGTCGCCCACCCGCACCTGGTAGGAGGGGATGTCGATCTTGCGGCCGTTCACGTGGACGTGCCCGTGGCGGACCAGCTGCCGCGCCTGTGCCTGCGAGCTGCCGAAGCCGAGGCGGTAGACCACGTTGCTGAGGCGCCGCTCCAGCTTCTGCAGGAGCAGCTCGCCGGAGACGCCCTTCTCCTGGGAGGCGCGCTGGAAGGTGAGGGCGAACTGGCCCTCGAGCATGCGGTAGAGCCGCTTCACCTTCTGCTTCTCGCGCAGCTGCAGGCCGTAGCCCTGCAGCTTCTGCTTGATGCGCCCGCCCTTGCCGTGCTGCCCGGGGGCGTAGTTGCGTTTCTCGATCGCGCACTTCTCCGTGAAGCAGCGGTCGCCCTTGAGGAAGAGCTTCATGCCTTCCCGGCGGCAGAGCCGGCAGACCGAACCGATGTATCTCGCCACGCTAGAGACTCCTTAGACCCGGCGCCGCTTGGGAGGGCGGCAGCCGTTGTGCGGAATGGGGGTCACGTCCTTGATGGACTTGATCTCGATCCCCGCCGCCTGCAGGGCGCGGATGGCGGACTCGCGCCCGCTGCCCGGCCCCTTCACCCGGATGTCGATCGATCGCAGCCCGTGCTCGCGAGCGTTGCCGGCGGCGGTGGTGGCCGCCTGCTGGGCCGCGAACGGCGTGCCCTTGCGCGAGCCCTTGAAGCCGAGCGTCCCCGCGCTCGACCAGGACACCACGTTGCCCTCCAGATCGGTGATGGTCACGATCGTGTTGTTGAAGGAGGCGTGCACGTGGGCGATGCCGTGCACCACGTGCCGCTTCTCCTTCTTGCCCTTCTTGGCCCCGACCACCTTCGTGCTCATCTCGTCTCCTAGACCGCCGTCTTCTTGGCGCGGATCATGCCGCGCCGCGGGCCCTTGCGGGTGCGCGCGTTGGTGTGGGTGCGCTGGCCGCGGACCGGCAGGTTCCGGCGGTGGCGCCCGCCGCGGTAGGAGCCGATCTCCATCAGCCGCTTGATGTTGACCGCGACCTCCTTGCGCAGGTCGCCCTCCACTTCGCCCTCGGCGTCGATGATGCGGGCGATGCGGCTGGCCTCCTCCTCCGACAGGTCCTTGACCCGGACGTTGGGGTCGATGGCCGCCTGGTGGAGGATGCGGTTGGAGCGCGTGGGGCCGATCCCGTAGATGTAGGTGAGCGCGACCTCGACCCGCTTCTGACGCGGGAGGTCGATGCCTGCGATGCGAGCCATGCTATCCCTGCCTCTGCTTGTGCTTCTGGTTCGGGCAGATGATCCGCACCACGCCGTTGCGACGGACCACCTTGCACTTCACGCAGATCCTCTTGACCGACGACCTTACTTTCACAGTGTCATTCCCCTAGCGCCGCCTCACGATGCGGCCCCGCCCCGCGTCGTACGGGGCGATCTCCACCACCACCGCGTCGCCCGGCCGCAGCCGCAGCAGGCTCGACTCGCCCGCCACGTGCGCGGTCACCGCCTCCCGGCTCCCGCCGGACAGCTCCACCCGGACGAGCGCGTTCGGCAGCAGCTCGCGCACGGTTCCGGGCATCTCCAGCGTCTCCCGTCCGCCCGGGTCAGGCATGTGCCGCCTCCTGCGCGTACGGGTAGGGATCCGACAGGATCCAGGGCCCGAACGGGGTCACCGCCACCGACAGCTCGAAGTGCGCCGACAGGCTGCGGTCGCGGGTGACCGCCGTCCAGCCGTCGGCCAGGATCTCCACCTCGGGCCGTCCGATGTTGACCATCGGCTCGATGGCCAGGCAGATTCCCGGCACCAGCCGCTCCCGCCGGCCGGGAGGGCCGTAGTTCGGAACCTGCGGCTCCTCGTGCAGGCTGGTGCCGATCCCGTGCCCCACGAACTCGCGGACCACCGAGTAGCCCCGGCCTTCCGCCGTCGACTGCACCGCGTGGCCGATGTCGCCCACGCGCTTGCCCGGGCGGCACATGTCGATGCCGGCGTGCAGCGCGTCCCGGGTGGCCTGCACCAGCCGCTGCGCCTCCGGGCTCACCTGGCCCACGGCCACGGTGCGGGCGGCATCACCGTAGAACCCGTCGACGATGCAGCCCAGGTCGAGGCCGACGATGTCGCCCTCCTTGAGCCGGCGCGGGCCGGGGATGCCGTGGACGACCTCCTCGTTGACCGAGATGCAGAGCGTGGCCGGGTAGTCGCGGTAGCCCAGGAAGGCCGGCCGCGCTCCCGCCTTCTCGATCTGCTCGCGGGCGATGCGATCCATCTCCCTGGTGGTGATGCCCGGGACCGCGGCCTTCTCCAGGACGTCCAGGGTGTCCACCACGATGCGGCAGGCCCGCGCCATGGTCTGCATCTCGCCCCAGGACTTGACGGTCACACCCGCACCTCGACCGCCTTCAGCAGGTCGCGGAACACCACGTCCATCGGGCGGTTGCCGTCCACCGGGACCAGGCGCGCGCGCCGGCCGTAGTAGTCGATCAGCGGGAAGGTCCGCCGGGCGTACTCCTCCAGCCGGTGTGCCACCACCGCCTCGCGGTCGTCGTCCCGCTGCACCAGCTCGACGCCGTCGCGGTCGCAGACCAGGTCGCGCCGGGGCGGGTCGTTGACCACGTGGTAGGTCGCCTGGCAGCGCGGGCACCAGCGTCGGCCGGAGAGGCGCAGCATCAGCACCTCCCTCGGCACCTCGAAGTCGAACACCACCCAGGCCCGCGGGTCCCCGCCGGTCATCTGCTCCAGACCCTCGGCCTGGCCCAGCGTGCGGGGGAAGCCGTCCAGGACGAAGCCGCGGCCGCAGTCGGGCTCGGTGATCCGCTCGCGGACGAACGCCACCAGCAGGTCGTCGGGGACCAGGTTCCCCTGCTCCATCAGCGGCGCCGCCTCCTGCCCGAGAGGCGTCCTCCTCGCGATCGCGGTGCGCAGCATGTCGCCCGTCGCCACCCTGGGCACGTCCAGGTGCGCCGCCAGTCGGGCCGCCTGCGTACCCTTCCCCGCCCCGGGGGGACCGAGGAAGATCACGCGCACGGCGTCTGCCCGGCGGCGGGCGCTAGCGTCGGCCACGGATCCTCTTGCCTCCGCGCCCGGTGAAGCCGTCGTAATGGCGCATGATGAGCTGCGCCTCCACCTGTGCGATCGTGTCCATGGCCACGCCGACCACGATCAGCAGCGAGGTGCCGCCGAAGTAGAAGTTGAGGTGCAGGCCCTCCGTGATCCAGCCCAGGTTGTTGTTGGACAGGAACAGGTCGAGCGGCGGCCCGATCACCGGAATGGGCGCCACCTTGAAGCCGGTGATCAGGAACTCGGGCAGGATGGCGACCAGCGCCAGGTAGATGGCGCCGCCGAAGGTGATGCGGCCCAGGATGTGATCGAGGTACTCGGAGGTGCGCTTGCCCGGGCGGATGCCGGGGATGAAGCCGCCGTACTTGCGCATGTTCTCGGCGACGTCGTCCGGGTTGAAGACGATGGCCGTGTAGAAGTAGCAGAAGAAGATGATGAAGGAGACGTAGAGGATGTTGTAGAGCGGCATCCCCCAGCGCAGCTGCTCGGAGACCGACTGCATCCAGGGGTTGTTCGCCTGGAAGAAGGAGGCGACCGTCTGCGGGAAGGCGATGATCGAGGAGGCGAAGATCACCGGGATCACTCCGGCGGTGTTGACGCGCAGCGGCAGGTGGGTCGTCTGCCCGCCGTAGACGCGGCGGCCGACCACCCGCTTCGCGTACTGCACCGGGATGCGACGCTGCCCGCGCTCCACGAAGACGATGGCTCCCACCACCACCACCATGGCCGCCAGCAGGATGAGGGCGGCGAACAGGCTGAGGTCCTGCCGCTGCACCATGGTGAAGGAGTCGATCAGGCCACGGGGGAACCCGACCACGATGCCGGCGAAGATGATCAGCGACATGCCGTTGCCGATCCCGCGCTCGGTGATCTGCTCGCCCAGCCACATGATGAAGGCGGTGCCGGTGGTGAGCGTCAGCACCGCCATGAAGCGGAAGCCCCAGCCGGGGCTGTCCACGATGTGGAACTGGTTGGAGACGGTCATCCGCTCCAGGTACACGGCGATGCCGAAAGACTGGATGACGGACAGCAGCACGGTCCCGTAGCGGGTGTACTGGGTGATCTTGCGCCGGCCCAGCTCGCCTTCCTTGCTGAGCTTCTCCAGGTACGGCCAGACCACCGTCAGCAGCTGCAGGATGATCGAGGCCGAGATGTAGGGCATGATGCCCAGGGCGAAGATGGTCACCTTCGCCAGGTTGCCCCCGGAGAACATGTCGACCAGGCCGAACCAGTTGGCCCGGTTCTGCTCGAAGAAGTCGATCAGCGCCTGGGGGTTGATCCCGGGCGTGGGGACGTGGTTGCCCAGTCGGTACACCGCCAGCAGGCCGAGGGTGAACAGCACCCTCTTCCTGAGGTCGGGGATGTCCCAGATGTTCCGCAGTGCCGAGAGCATCGTCTCTTATCCTTCGAGGACCAGGGCCTTGCCGCCGAGGCCGGCGATCCGCTCCTTCGCCTTGGCGGAGAAGCGGTGCGCGTGGACGGTCAGGGCCTTCGTCAGCTCGCCGTCGGCCAGGACCTTGAGGCCATCGCGCAGCTGCTTGACGATGCCCTGCTTCACCAGGAGCTCGGGGGTGACGATCGTCCCGGCCTCGAACACCTCGAGGCGGCCGAGGTTCACGGTCGCGAACTCCTTGCGGAACGGATGATTGCTGAAGCCGCGCTTTGGCACACGCCGGTGCAGCGGCATCTGGCCGCCCTCGAACCCGGGGCGGCGGGCGAAGCCGCTGCGGCTCTTCTGCCCTTTCTCGCCGCGCCCGGCCGTCTTGCCGAGCCCGCTGCCGGGGCCGCGCCCCACGCGCTTGCGGTTCCTGACGCTGCCCTTGGCCGGCTTCAGATCGTGAAGGCCCACTCTTCGTCTCCGCTCGTAGCTACTCGACCACCGCCACCAGGTGCGGGATCTTCCTGATCATGCCGCGGACCATCGGCGTGTCCTCGCGCTCCACCACCTGGTTCATCCGCCGCAGCCCGAGGCCGCGGACGGTGGCGCGCTGGTCGTCGGTGCAGCCGATGACGCTGCCGATCTGCTTGACCTTGATGGTTCGGCCGGCCTGTGCCGGCTGGTTGCCCTTCGCCATGTGCTCTCGCTCCCTACGCCTCGGCCGGGGCCGGCGGCTCGGCGGCCGGGGCCGGCGGCTCGGCAGCCGGGGCCGGTGCCGGCACCGCGACCGGTGTCGCCTCGGCCTTCGGCTTGCTGTCGACACCGGTCACGTCCTCCACCGGCAGGCCGCGCAGCTTCGCCACCCGCTGCGGCGCCTTCAGGCGCAGCAGCGCGTCGACGGTGGCCTTCACCACGTTGTGGGCGGTCGTCGAGCCCAGGCTCTTGGTGAGGATGTTCTGGATGCCGGCGGCGGTGATCACCGCCCGCACCGCGCCGCCGGCGATCACGCCCGTGCCCTCGGAAGCCGGCTTCAGCATCACCGTCCCCGAGCCGAACTGGCCGGTGACCGCGTGCGGGATGGTGGCGCCCTTCTCGGTCAGCGGGACCCGGACCACGTTCTTCTTGGCGGCCTCCACGCCCTTCTTGATGGCGGAGGAGACCTCGCGCGCCTTGCCCATCCCGTAGCCCACGTGCCCGGCCCCGTCGCCGACCACCACCAGGGCGGAGAAGGACAGGTTCTTGCCGCCCTTGACCACCTTGGTCACGCGGTTGATGGAGACCACCTGGTCCTTCAGCTCCAGGCTGCCCACGTCGATCTTCTCGGCAATGAATCTCATCGGCTCACTCGCCTCTGGCTACCTGCCACCCTAGAACTTGAGCCCGGCGGCGCGGGCGGACTCGGCCAGGGCCTTGACACGGCCGTGGTACTGGAAGCCACCGCGGTCGAACACCACCGCCTCGATGCCCTTCTGCCTCGCGCGGCTGGCGATCAGGCCCCCGACCTCCCTGGCCGCCTCCACGTTGCCGCCGCTCTTCAGCTTCGCCTTGAGCTCCTTGTCCAGCGAGCAGGCGGCGCAGAGCGTGCGGCCGGCGTCGTCGTCGATCAGCTGCGCGTAGATGTGGGTCCCGCTGCGGAACACCGCCAGCCGCGGCCGCTCCGGGGTGCCGCGCAGCTTCTTGCGGATGCGCTGGTGCAGCCGCTGCCGGACGTCCTGTCTCGTCTTCAGGCTCATGGTGGCTCGTTCGGCGGGCGTTCCCGCAGGGCCGTCTGGCCCCGCGGCGTCCCCGCCGCTCCTTTACTTCGCTCCGGTGGCGCCGGCCTTGCCGGCCTTCTTCTTCAGCACCTCGCCCACGTAGCGGATGCCTTTCTGCTTGTAGGGGTCCGGCCGGCGCAGGTTGCGGATCTCCGCCGCCACCTGGCCCACCTGCTGGCGGTCGATGCCCGACACCGTCACCCGGGTCTGCTTGTCGACCGCGATCTTGATCCCCTCGGGGATCGGGTACTCGACCGGGTGCGAGAAGCCGAGCGAGAAGACGACCTTCTTGCCCTCCACGGCGGCGCGATAGCCCACGCCCACGATGTCGAGGTCCTTGGAGAAGCCCTCGGTCACGCCCCTGATCGCGTTCTGGGCGAGAGCCCGCGCCATGCCGTGGAAGGCACGCTGCTGGCGCTCGTCGTTCGTGCGCTGGCAGGAGAGCTCCATCCCCGACAGGGAGAAGGAGATGCCCGGCGGCACCGGGGTGGTGAGCTTGCCCTTGGGACCCTGCACCTCGAGGTGGCTGTCCTTGACCGCCACCTTCACCCCCGAGGGCACCACGATGACCTTGCGTCCGACCCGAGACATTGCGGCTCCTTACCAGACGTTGCAGAGGATCTCGCCACCCACCCCGGTCCTGGCGGCCTGGCGGCCGGTCATCACCCCGCGGGAGGTGGACAGGATGTTGATGCCGAGCCCGCCGTAGACGCGCGGGATCTCGTCCTTGCCGCAGTAGATGCGGCAGCCGGGGCGGCTGACCCGCTGCACGTCGGTGATCACCCGCTCCCAGCCTGGGCCGTACTTGAGGAAGATGCGGACGACCCCTTGCCGGCCGTCGTCCACCATCCGGAAGTTCGCGATGAAGCCCTCGTCCTTCAGGATGCGGGCGATCTCGACCTTGAGGCGGGAGGCGGGGACGTCGATCTTCGGCAGCCTCGCCCGCACGCCGTTGCGGATGCGCGTGACCATGTCCGCGATGGGATCCGTCATGTTCATCGGACTTACCTCTCCGGCTCCTACCAGCTCGCCTTGATCACGCCCGGGACCTCGCCGGCCAGGGCCAGCTCCCGGAAGCAGATCCGGCACAGCTCGAACTTGCGGATGTACGCTCGGGGACGGCCGCAGCGGCGGCAGCGGTGGTACGCGCGCACCGCGAACTTCGGCTTCCGCTTCGCCTTGGCGATCATCGACAGCTTGGCCACTCGGCTACCTCCTCACTGGTTCCGGAACGGCATGCCGAGGTATGCGAGGAGAAGCTTCGACTCCTCGTCCGTCCGGGCCGTGGTCACGAAGGTGACGTTCATGCCCCGGAGCTTCTCGACCTTGGCGTAGTCGATCTCCGGGAAGATGATCTGGTCGCGCAGGCCCAGCGTGTAGTTGCCGCGGCCGTCGAAGGCGTTGGTGGGCACGCCGCGGAAGTCGCGCACCCGGGGCAGCGCCACGTTGAACAGGCGGTCCAGGAACTCGTACATGCGGTCGCCACGCAGGGTGACGGTGGCGGCGATGGGCATGTTCTCGCGCAGGCGGAAGGCGGCGATCGACTTGCGCGCGCGCCGCATGGCCGGCCGCTGGCCGGTGATGCGGCCCAGCTCCTCCATGGCGGTGTCCAGCACCTTGATGTTCTGGGTGGCCTCGCCCACGCCCATGTTGACCACCACCTTCAGCAGGCGCGGCACCGCCATGACGCTGGTGTAGCTCCGCTCCTTCAACAGGCGGGGGACCACCTGCTTCTGGTAGTTCTCCTTGATCCGGGGCATCGCCTTCGCTGCTGCGCTCACTTGTCCAGCACCTCGCCGCCGCGGCGGCCGATCCTGACCCGGCGCCCGTCGGGCAGGAGCCTGGACCCGATGCGGGTCCGCTTGTCGTCGTCGGGCGAGACGATCATCACGTTCGACACGTGGATGGGGGCCTCCCGCTCGGCGATGCCCCCCTTGATGTTCTTCTGCGGGTTGGGCCGGGTGTGGCGCTTGATGAAGTTCACGCCCTGCACGATCACCCGCCCCTTGTCGGGCAGGACCACCAGGATCTTGCCGCGCTTGCCCGCGTCACGGCCGCAGAGGACCTCCACCAGGTCGTCCTTCCTCAGCCGGATCCTCACGCGCTCGCTCGTCTTCTGCCTGGCCATGGGCTTACAGCACCTCCGGCGCCAGCGACACGATCTTCATGAACCTCTTGTCGCGCAGCTCGCGCGCCACCGGGCCGAAGACGCGCGTGCCCACCGGCTCGCGGTTCTCGTTGATCAGCACCGCCGCGTTCTCGTCGAAGCGGATGTAGCTGCCGTCGCGGCGCCGCTGCTCCTTGCGGCAGCGCACGATCACCGCCTTCACCACCTTGCCCTTGCGCACGGGGTCGGGGGCGTCGGGCGCCGACTCCTTGACGTTGGCGGTGATCACGTCGCCCAGCCGCGCGTAACGGCCGGTGGACCCGCCCACCGGCAGGATGCAGGAGATTTTCCGGGCGCCGCTGTTGTCGGCGACCTGGAGGATGGTTCGCATCTGTATCATGTCGTCCTCCCGCCTCCGCTACAGCTCGACCGGCGCCGCCTCGGCGCCCGCGCGCTCGAGGATCTCGGTGACCTGCCAGCGCTTGTGGCGCGAGAGCGGACGGGTCTCCGCGATGCGCACCCGGTCGCCGGCCCTGGCCCCCAACTCGTCGTGGGCCATGAAGGTGGAGGTGCGGCGGATGGTCTTGCGGTAGAACCCGTGTCGGACCAGGCGCTCCACCGCCACCACCACCGTCTTCTGCATCTTGGCCGTGGTGACGACACCCACCCGCTGCTGGCGGTGGGGCCGGGCGGCCGCCTGCGGCTTGCCTTCGCTGCTGTCGGTCATCGCGACACCTGCTTCTCTCTCAGCACCGTCTTCACCCGCGCGATGTCGCGCCGGACCTCGCGCAGCTTGACGGCGTTGTCCAGCTGCCCGATCGACTTCTGCACCCGCAGCCGGAACAGCTGCTCCTGCAGCTCCTTCTCCTTGGCCCGGAGCTCGTCCGGTCCCATCTCCCGAACCTGGCTGGGCTTCATGTCAGGCCGCCTCCGCCCGCGTCACGAAGCGGGTGCTGATGGAGAGCTTGTGGGCCGCCAGGCGCAGGGCCTCGCGGGCCTCGCTCTCGGGCACGCCCTCCATCTCGTAGAGGATGCGGCCCGGCTTCACCACCATCACCCAGGCCTCCGGCGCGCCCTTGCCCTTGCCCATGCGGGTCTCCTGCGGCTTCTTGGTGATGGGCTTGTCGGGGAACATGCGGATCCAGATGCGACCGTTGCGCTTGATGAAACGGGTGATGGCGATGCGGCCCGCCTCGATCTCGCGGGCGGTGACCCAGCCGCACTCGGTGGCCTTGAGCCCGTAGTCGCCGAACGACAGCGAGCCGCCGGTCCAGGCCTTGCCCTTCATGCGTCCGCGTTGCTGCTTGCGGAACTTGACCTTCTTCGGCATCAACATGGCGGACTGTCCTCGCTAGGCGAGCGCGCGCGTCGCGCGCGGCGCGTCGGTCTCGCCCCGGTAGATCCAGGTCTTGACCCCGATCTGCCCGAAGGTGGTGTGGGCCTCGTGGAAGCCGAAGTCGACGTCGGCGCGCAGCGTGTGCAGCGGCAGCTGTCCGTGCAGGTACCACTCGGAGCGCGCGATCTCGGCGCCGTTCAGCCGGCCGGAGACCCGGATCTTGATGCCGCGGGCGCCGAAGCGCAGGGCGGCGTCCACCGCCTTGCGCATGGCGCGTCGGAAGGCGATGCGTTTCTCGAGCTGCAGCGCGACCGACTCGGAGACCAGCTGCGCGTCCAGCTCCGGCTTGAGGATCTCCTGGATGTTGATGAAGACCTCCTTGCCGGTGCGCTTCTGCACCTCCTGCTTCAGCTTGTCCACCTCCTGCCCCTTGCGCCCGATGATGATCCCCGGCCGCGAGGTGTAGATGGTGATCTTCAGCTTGTTGGCGGCGCGCTCGACCTCGATGCGGCTGACGCCGGCGTGGGCGAAGCGCTTCTTGAGGTCCTTCTTCAGCAGGAGGTCCTCGTGCAGCAGCCCCGCGTACTCCTTCTCCGCGTACCAGCGGCTGCGCCAGGTCTTGTTGAACCCCAGGCGGAACCCGATCGGATGGACTTTCTGACCCATCGTTACTGCTGCTCCCTCTCCGCGACCCGGACGGTGATGTGCGCGGTACGCTTGATGACCCGGTAGGCCCGGCCCATCGGCGCAGGGCGCACCCGCTTCTGCGAGGGACCCTGGCCCGCGAAGCAGTCGGAGACCACCAGGTCCTCCTCGTCCAGGCGCCGCTTCTGGTTGCGGTCGGCCACCAGCACCGCGTTGGCGATGGCCGAGCGCAGAGTCTTCTCCACCTCGCGGGCGACGGACTTCTTGGTGAAGCGCAGGATGCTGAGGGCGTCCCCCGCCTTCTTCCCGCGGATGAGGTCCAGAACCAGCTTGGCCTTCTGGGCCGAGGTCCTCACGTACTTGTTGGTGGCCGTGGCTTCCAGCGTCGCCATGGTCGCCTCCTAGCTCTTGGCCGGCGCGGCGCCCGCCGCGGAGCCGCCGCCGGCCGCGCCCGCGCCGGGGCCGCCGCCGGGGCCGGCCGCCGCCGCCATCTTGGCCACCTTCTCCACCTTCGAGGAGTGGCCCTTGAACTGGCGGGTGGGCGAGAACTCGCCGAGCTTGTGCCCGACCATGTTCTCGGTCACGTACACCGGCACGAACTTCTTGCCGTTGTAGACGGCCAGGGTGTGGCCGATCATCTCCGGCGTGATGGTCGAGCGCCGGGACCAGGTCTTGATCACCTTGCGGTCCCCGGCGGCGTTCATCGCCTCCACCTTCTTGATCAGGTGGTCGTCGACGAACGGTCCTTTCTTCAGCGACCTTGCCATGGCTACTTCCGCCTCTTCACGATGAACCGCTGCGTCCGCTTGTTGTTGCGCGTCTTCGCGCCCTTGGTCGGCTTGCCCCAGGGGGTGACCGGGTGGCGCCCCCCGGAGGTGCGGCCTTCGCCGCCGCCGTGCGGGTGGTCGATCGGGTTCATGGAGACGCCGCGGTTGTGGGGGCGGCGCCCCAGCCAGCGCCGGCGGCCGGCCTTGCCGAACGACACGTTCTTGTGGTCGATGTTGCCCACCTGGCCGATGGTGGCGATGCAGTCGACATGCACCTGGCGCACCTCGCCCGAGGGCAGCTTCACCTGCGCGTAGTCGCCTTCCTTGGCCACCAGCTGGGCGGCAGCACCGGCGCTGCGCACCAGCTGGCCGCCCCGGCCCTTGCGCAGCTCGAGGTTGTGGATCATGGTGCCGGCCGGGATCGCCTTCAGCGGCAGGGCGTTGCCGGGCAGGATGTCGGCGCTGTCGCTGCGCACGATGGCCGCGCCCACCTTGAGCCCGTCCGGGGCGAGGATGTAGCGCTTGTCGCCGTCGGCGTAGTTCAGAAGGGCGATGCGCGCCGAGCGGTTGGGGTCGTACTCGATGGTGGCGACCTTCGCCGGGACGTCCAGCTTGTCGCGGCGGAAGTCGATCACCCGGTAACGCCGCTTGTGGCCGCCGCCGCGGAACCAGATGGTGATCCGGCCCTTGCTGTTGCGGCCGCCCGTCTTCTTGAGCGGCTCGGTGAGCGACCGCTCGGGCCGCTTCGCCGCCAGGTCGGAGAAGTCGAGCGTCGTCATGAAGCGGCGGCCGGCGGAGGTGGGGTTGTACTGCTTGAGTGCCATGGCTGCCCCTTACTTCTGCTCGAAGAACTCGACGTCCCTGGCGCCCTCGGCCAGCACCACGAACGCCTTCTTCCAGTCCGGCCGGCGGCCGGCGTAGCGGCCCTGCCGCTTGACCTTCCCGTGCACGTTGGAGACGCGCACCGTGGCCACCTTGGTGTCGAAGAGGGTCTCCACCGCCTTCTTGATCTCCGGCTTGGTGGCGTCGCGGTGCACCTCGAACACCAGCGTGCGCTGCGACTCCTTGAGCAGGGTCGACTTCTCGGTGATCAGCGGGCGGCGGATGACCTGGTAGATGCTGTCCATCGGCGCTACTCCCGCGCCCGGAGCGCCAGACGCTCCTCGAGCTTGTCCAGCGCCTCCGGCGTGACCACCAGCTGCGCGCAGTCCATCACGTCGTACACGGTGAGGTGGCTGTCGGCCACCACCCGCACTCCCGGCAGGTTGCGCCCGGAGAGCACCAGGGCGTCGGCGGGCTCGTGCTCGACCAGCAGCGCCTTGCCGGCGATGCCGAGCCGCGCCAGCGCGCTCTTCAGCAGCTTGGTCTTGGGCTGCTCGACGGAGAGCCCCTCCACCACCTTCACCGCCCCTTCGCGCAGGCGCATGCTGAGCGCCGCCCGCAGCGCGGCGGCCCGCGCCTTCTTGGGCATGGTGTAGGAGTAGTCGCGCGGCTGGGGCCCGAACACGGTGCCGCCGTGGCGCCACAGCGGGTTGCGGGTTTCGCCCACGCGGGCGCGGCCGGTGCCCTTCTGCCGCCACGGCTTCTTGCCGGAGCCGGAGACGAGGGCCCGGTTCTTGGTCATGTGGGTGCCGCGGCGGGCGCCGGCGCGATACTGCTTCACCGCCTCGTAGACGAGGTGGCTGTTGCGCTTCGCCCCGAAGACCTCGGGCGAGAGCTCGATCTCGCGGACCGTCTCGTTGGCCGCGTTCACCACCGGCACCCGCGGCGGGGCTCCATTCTCCGGGGCGGGCTGCGCCGTTACCCCCGGACCCCCGGCTCGCTTCGGCGGAGTGGATCCGCCTGCGCTCGCAGCCTGCTGCTTGTGGGCGGTCTCCTTCTTGTCAGCCATCACTAGCTCTTCCTGATCTCGACGATCGAGCCACCCGCGCCCGGCACCGAGCCGCGCACGACCAGCAGGTTGTTGGCCCCGTCCACGCGCACCACCTGCAGGTTGCGCACCGTGACCCGCTCGCTGCCCATGTGGCCGCCGGCCCGCATCCCCTTCAGGACCCGTGAGGGCCAGGCCGAAGCGCCGATCGAGCCCGGGGCGCGGTGGAACATGGAGCCGTGGGTGGCGGCTCCGCCGCGGAAGTGGTGGCGCTTGACCACGCCCTGGAAGCCGTGCCCGCGGCTCGTCCCGGACACGCTGATGGTGTCGCCGGCCGCGAACTGCTCGACCGAGACCTTGTCGCCGACCTTGATCTCGGCGGCGTCCTCCACCCGGAACTCGCGCAGCACGCGGCAGGGCGGCAGGCCCGCCTTGTCGAAGTGGCCCTTCATGGGCTTGCTGACCCTCTTCGCCTTGCGCGGCTCCACCAGCCCCAGCTGCACGGCCGAGTAGCCGTCCTTGTCCTTCGACTTGCGCTGCACGACCACGCACGGCCCCGCCGCGATGACGGTGACCGGGTAGGCCCGACCGTCCTCGGCGTAGACCTGGGTCATGCCGACCTTCTTGCCGATGATTCCCTGAACCGACATGGTCCTTGTCGCCTTCACTCCATTAAGAGGAGAACGGCTTCAACGAGGGCGCCAAGCGACGTAGCCTCTCACCGAATTCCTCGTGCCAAAGGGTACTCATGCCGGGGGGACTCATCGTCCCCCCGGAGCCCCCCGATAGCTACTTCTGGTGCTCCTTCCCGAACGCCTTGATCTCCACGTCCACCCCCGCCGGCAGGTCGAGCTTCATGAGAGCGTCCACCGTCTGCGGGGTGGGCTCGAAGATGTCCAGCAGACGGCGGTGCGTGCGTACCTCGAACTGCTCGCGGCTCTTCTTGTCCACGTGCGGCGAGCGGTTCACGGTCCAGCGGTTCTTGATGGTGGGCAGCGGGATGGGCCCCGCCACCCGGGCGCCGGTGCGCTTCGCGGTGTCCACGATCTCGCCCGTGGACTGGTCCAGGATCCGGTAGTCGTACGCCTTCAGCCGGATCCGGATCTTCTCGTTGAGCATCATGGCCATGGCGTCCGCCTACTCGATGACTTCGCTGACGGTGCCGGAGCCGACGGTGCGCCCGCCCTCGCGGATGGCGAAGCGCAGCCCCTTCTCCATCGCGATCGGCGTGATCAGCTCCACCGTCATCTGCGTGTTGTCCCCCGGCATCACCA
>DATKME010000040.1:0-70617 GCA_035542035.1 Vicinamibacteria bacterium
GCGACCGCGGGCCGTGTCCACGAGGTCTCGCTGACCGCGTTCTCGAAGACGATCGACTCTCGGGCGAAGGCGTCGATCTGCGGAGTGATCGGTCGCGGGTAGCCGTAGCAGCCCAGGTGGTCGGCACGCAGCGTGTCGATCAGGTAGATGACGATCGGGGGTCGCGCTCGGGGTCGCCGGGAGGCCGCTGCCACGGGCTTCGTCGTCTCGGACACCGAAGGCGCGAAGACGGTGAGGCCGCCGGGCGCGCCCGCGCGCGCGCCGACCGCAGTGAGGCTCAGGCGGGCGATACCTGCGAAGGGCAAGTGGGCGCTGGCAGAACCCGAAGAGGCGCCGTCTCGACTGAGCAGGCTGGTCCCGGGGGCGCCGTCGCGCTCGGCTCGCACCTCCAGCCGTCCCCGACCCGTCTGCGCTAGCCCGGCGAGCGAGAAGCGAGCGTGCGCGGGCAGGTCCAGGTAGTAACGAACGGAGGATCCCCAGGGGATGAACAGGGACTTCTTCAGTGGGTCGGCCACCGGGCCGGTCTCCGCTTCGCGCGTGAGGCCGACGACGTGGACCTTGTCCCAGCAGACGGCCAGCTCCCGGCGGTCGCGGCCGCCGGACACATCGGCCGGCCGCCGGGTCCACCCGTAGCGCAGCTCGAGGCGGTTGAGTCCCTGCCGGGTGGCCGCCGCGAGGAAGCCGAGCTGGTAGTCGTGCATGCCCTTCGCCAGGCTGAAGGTCTGTGCGCCGGCGCCGTTGAGGGTCGCCGTGACCGTCTGCGGCGGCATGGCCGGCACCTCCAGGGGCGCGGCGCGGACGCGGAGCGCGAGGTCCCGCCGCTCGGGCAGGGTGAACTCGAGGACGGACCGCGGGCCGAGGCTCCACACGTAGCGCGTCGCCGAGCTGACGGCCGACTCGTCGATCGACCAGCCTCCGCGGAGCAACGGGCGGGCCGCCGGCGTGCCGAGGTCGATCAGCCCGGGCTCAGCGACCCGCTCCGCCGACGGGAAGTCGCGGACCAGGTCCCTGACCGGGGCTTTCCGGCAACCGAGCGCGGCGATCGCCACCAGCACCGCCGCCCACCCAACGCGTCGCATCCCCATCTCGCTTCGCCTCGCGCGTCACCGGATCGGCAGCATCGTCATCGGGTCGCGCGGCGGCAGCACCGTCACCTTCCCCTGCGGCGCCAGCGAAGCGAGGGTCACCGGGTGCTTGGGGTCGCCCTTGTCGATCTCCTTCTGGTCGCCGACCACCAGCACGATCATCCGCTCGGGCGACAGGTGCTTCTGCGCCACCCGCTGCACGTCGGCGGCCGTCACTGCCTGGATGCGTTCCCGGTAGGTCTGCCAGTAGGTCGGGTCGCGGTGGGTGTACTCGTCGGAGGCGAAGATCGCCATCGACTGCGCCTTGGTGGCGAACTCCGAGGGGAAGGTCTGGATCAGGCTGTTCTTGATGGTCTGCAGCTCCTCCGCCGTCACCGGCTGCTCGCGGATGCGGCGGATCTCCTGCATCACCAGCTCGGTCGCCCAGGGCACCGTGCGGCTCTTGGACTGGAAGCCCGCCCGGAAGCGGCCCGGGAACCAGATGCCCGGGGCGAAGCTCGAGCCCGCCGAGTAGGCGAGGCCCTCGTTGGAGCGCACGGTGCGGGTGATGCGCGAGGTGAAGCCGCTGCCGCCCAGGATCTCGTTCATCACCTCGAGGGCGTAGACGTCGGGGTCCGCGCGACGCACCGAGGGAAGCCCGATGGAGACCCGGCCCTGGTTGACCTCCTTCTCCATGCGGTAGAGACCAGGCGCAGCCGGAGCGATGGCCGAGGGGATGGCCGGGATGGACGCCTTCGGCGAGGGCCAGCCGGCGAAGGCCGCCTCCAGGCGGCGCAGCATGTCGGCCCTGGCGAACGAGCCGGAGACGGCGGCGATCATGTTCGCCGGGTAGAAGTACTTCTGGTGGAAGGCGAGGAGGTCGTCGCGGCTGATGGAGCGAACCGAGGCCTCGGTGGTGAAGTGGTTGGTGAACTGCTCCGGACCATAGAGGAGCACCCCCCACTCGCGCGCCTCGATGTCGGAGGACTCGTCGTTGCGCTTCTTCATCTCCTGCAGGGCCTGCTCCTTGGCCAGGGCCAGGCGGTCCTCCTGGAAGCGCGGCTCCCTCAGCACCTCGACGAAGAGACGCAGCGACTCGTCCAGGTTGTCGACCAGGCAGTTGAGCGAGGCCGAGCCGGCGGTCGCCCCGATGCCGGTGCCCACCTGCGCGGCCAGGAAGTCGAGCCTCTCGTCGAGCTGCTCGGCCGTCAGGCTCTTCGTCCCGCCTCGCCGCATCTGCGATCCGGTGAAGGCGGCCAGCCCGGCCTTGTCGGGCGGCTCCAGCCAGCTGCCGGTGCGCACGGTGAGGGCGATGTTCACCAGCGGCAGGGCGCGGTCTTCGGCGATGAAGACCACCATGCCACTCCGGAGCACCACCCGGTGATCCCTCGCCGCCGGCGGCTGGAACTGGACGGGCTCGAAGTGCAGCGCGTCGGGCCGGGCGGGGATGGGAGGCGCGGGCTGCTGGGCGAAGGCGGTGCCCAGGGCGGCGGCCGCGAGCAGCAGGGCGAGGCCGGCGACGGCGCGCTTGCGCTTCATGGCGGTCCTCACTTCTTCTCGCCCGAGAGCGACTGCAGACGCTCCTGGTCCTCCGGCGCGCCGGCTTCCTTGCGCAGGAAGATGCCGACCGTGCGGTTCTCGGCGGTGAGGTATTGCCGCGCCACCCGCTGCAGGTCGGCGACGGTGACCGCGTCGGCGAGCTGCGGCGCCTCGTTGACCAGCCGCCAGTCGCCGGTGCCGTCGAAGTGCACGAGCTGCATGAAGACGGCGAAGGGCGTCGACATCCGCCGGTAGGAGTTGGCCTTGAAGGCGTTCTTGACCTTCTGCAGCTCCTCCGCCGGCACCGGCTCCTTCTCCAGCTTCTCCAGCTCCTCGTACACCGCCTGCTCGACCGCCGCGGGCTGCCTGCCGTCCTTGACGGTGCACTCCACCGTGAACAGGCCCTCGTACTTGCGGGGGTCGATCGCCGCCTCGCACCCGTTTGCGATCTGGCGGCCCTGGACCAGCCCCTTGTAGAGCCGTCCGGTGCGGCCGCTGAGCACGTCGGAGAGCAGGTCGAGGGCCGGCGTGTCCTTGTGCAGCTGCGGCACCGTCAGCCACCAGACGCGCACGGTGGGCGAGGTCTCGGCGCTGGCGTCGAAGCGCTTCTCGGCCACGTGCTTCGGCTCCATGGTCACCACCGGCGGGGGCTCGGTCCGGCCGCGGGGAATGCGGCCGAAGTAGCGCTCCAGCAGCGGACGCACCTCCGCGCTCCGGAAGTCGCCGGCCAGGATGCCGGTGATGTTGTTGGGGGCGTAGTAGGTGGCGAAGTAGGACTTCGCCTCCTGGAGCGAGTACATGGGGATGTCGGAGGGCCACCCCACCACCGGCCACTTGTAGGGGCTCGCCTCCCAGAAGGTGGCGTTGAAGGCCTCGTCGTACTTGCCGAGCGGCGTGGACTCCGTGCGCATGCGCCGCTCCTCGAAGACCACGTCGCGCTCGGAGTAGAACTCGCGGAACACGGGATTGAGCAGGCGGTCGGACTCGAGCCAGGCCCACAGCTCCAGCCGGTTGCTGGGGATGCGCACGAAATAGGCGGTCTGGTCCTCGGTGGTGAAGGCGTTCAGGAACTCGCCGCCGTTGGCGGTGTAGATCTGGTCGAGCTGGTCCTTGACGATGATCCGGCGCTCCCTGGCCGCCAGCTCGTCCGCCTCCTTGTCCAGCTGCCGGTAGCGGTCGGTCCAGCTCTCGGGGTTCGCCAGGTCCGGGATCTGCCCCTCCCGCAGCCGCAGGCGCATCACCTCCATCTCGGCGCGCATCGCCTGGTGGACCTTCTCCTGCTCCTCGATGAGCTTCAGGTCCTCCTCGATGTCGGTGGTGCCGATGGTGGTGGTGCCCTTGAACATCATGTGCTCGAAGAAATGGCTGATGCCGGTGATGCCCGAGCGCTCGTTGACCGACCCGACGTGGGCGGTCCAGCCCGCGGCGACGGTGGGCGAGTCGTGCTGCTCGTAGAGCAGGAACCGCATTCCGTTCGAGAGCACCGTCTCCTCGACCTTGATCTGCGGCTTCTCGGTGGCCGCGGCGGCGGCGGCCGGAAGCAGCAGGGCGAGGGCGGCCGTCAGACGTGAGGCTTTGCGCGTCTCCCTGGGTCTCATGCTCGGCTCCGTTGTGGAAGAGTATCGCGGGGGAGCCGGCGGGCAAACTCAGCGGCTATTTGACGCCCGCGCGCGCCGCCCGATAACCTCGACGGCAGGTGACGACAGCCTTCCTCGCCGTGCTCGCCTGGACGTGCCTGGGCGGGAGCCCGCAGGAGCCCCCGCTGCCGCCCGAGGAGGAACCCGCGGTGGAGCGGGTAGTGGGGCCGACCCCGGGCGCGCCCACCCTCAGCCTGGCGGCTGCCGTGCGGACGGCGGTCGAGCACAACTTCGCGCTGCTCGACCAGGCTGACGCCGTGAGCGGCGCCCGCTGGCAGGAGAAGGCTGCCCTGGGACCCTTCCTCCCCCAGGTCACGCCGATCTACCAGAGGGGGCAGGACCGCACGGTGTTCGGCGCCGACGTGACGGAGGCGGTGCCCTGGAGCGGGGCGACCCTCACCGCCAGCGGCCGCTACACCTCGCAGCCGACCGCGCCCTCGCTCTTCGGCAAGACCAGCGAGGTGCAGATGCTGCTCAGCCAGCCGCTGCTCCGCGGCTTCGGCCCCAACGCCACCTTCTTCTCGCTGCGCAACGCGCGCCGCACCCGCGTCGGCCAGGAGCGGGCGCTGGCCCTGGCCCGGCAGCGGCTGGCGGTCGAGGTGGCGCGCGCCTTCTACGACGTGGTCGCCTACCGCCAGCTCCTCGACGTCTCGCGCCAGAGCCTGGCGCGGACGGAGTCGCTGCTGCGCGCCTCGAACGCGCGCCTGCAGGTGGGCATGGCCAGCAAGCTCGACGTCTTCCGCGCCGAGCTGCAGGCGCAGCAGGCGCGGGAGGCCATGGTGCGCTCCGAGGCCTCGCTGCAGCAGGCGCTGGAGCGCTTCCGTGGCCTGCTGGCGCTGCCGCCGGGCGATCCGGTGGAGCCGGAGGCGGCCGAGCTGCCGCGGCCGGGCGCCTCCGACCTCGAGCCCGTCGAGGCGCTGGTGCGCAAGGCGATGCAGACGCGGCTGGAGCTGGCGGAGGCCCGCGACCAGGTGAGCGACGCGCGCCGGGCCGCCTCGCTCGCCCGCCAGAACCTGCTGCCGCAGATCGACGTCAACCTCGGCGTCACCCAGCTCGGCGTCGGCGGCAGCTTCGGCGACGCCTGGAACGCCAGCGACCGTCGGGTGGAGGTGTTCCTGAGCGCCTCCTATCCCGTCCAGCAATACGCGGAGCGGGCGAACGCCGCCGTTTCGCAGATCCAGGTGGGCAGCCGCGAGCGCGGCGTGCGCGCGCAGGAGATCACGGTGGAGCAGGACGTGCGCCAGGCGGTGCGCGACCTGGAGCAGATCCGCAAGAGCGTGGAGCTGCAGCAGAAGGCGGTGGAGGTCGCCGCCCAGCAGCGGCGGCTGGCGGTGCTGCGCTATCAGCGGGGTCTCGGCAGCAACTTCGACGTGGTGGACGCCGAGGGCAGCCTGGTGGCCGCCCACTCGGCGCTGGTGCAGCTGCTCACCAGCTTCGCGGTGGCGCAGCTCGACCTCAAGCGCTCCACCGGCACCCTCGACGTCTTCACGGAGTTCCAGCCGTGAGCACAGCCCCGCCGGACACCCATCAGAACGCCCGGGCCGCGGTGGCCCGCGCCCTCGCCGGCGCCGCCTCGCTCGGCCGCAGCGCACGACCGTGGCTCCACCGCGCTCACTGGACCCGCAGCAACCTGAAGGAGGCGCTCGCGGCGGCCCGTCGCCACCGCCGGGCCTGGTCGGCGCTCGCCCTGCTCCTGGCGGCTGCCGGCCTGGTCGGCTGGTCGCTGGTCGGCGGCCGGCGCGACGCCGTGTCCGCCGAGGTGAGGGAGGGCCCCTTCCGGGTGACCATCGTCGAGAGCGGCACGCTGCAGGCGCTGCGCTCTGTCACCTACGCCTCGACCATCCAGAGCAACCAGGCCAAGATCGTGGCCCTCACCCCCGAGGGCAGGCTGGTGCGCAAGGGGGACCTGCTGATCCTGTTCGACTCGGCCCCCTTCGAGGAGGAGATCCGCCGCAACCAGGCCCTGCTCGCGCAGGCCCAGGCCGACCTGCTGAAGGCGCGCGAGGACCTCAAGCTGCAGGACATCCAGAACCGCGAAGAGCTGCAGGCGGCGCGGCTGCGGGTGGAGAAGAGCGACCTCGAGCTGAAGGACGTCCAGCAGGGCAAGGGGCTGGTGAAGGAGGACGAGGCCGAGCAGGCGGTGGCCAACGCCGAGCGCGACCAGCAGAAGGCGCAATCGCAGCTCGACGACCTCAAGCCGCTGCTGGCCGAGGGCTTCATCACCCGCATGGAGCTGGAGCGCGCGGAGCAGCAGCTGGCACGGGCCAAGGAGGACCTGGCCCTGGCCAAGCGCAGGCGCGACGCGCTGGTGGACTTCGGCCGACCGCTGGAGCTGAGCCAGGCACGCTCGGACGCGCAGGCCAGCAAGGAAACGCTGCACCAGCTGGAGAGCGCCTCCTCCTACCGCACCGCGCAGAAGCAGGCGGCGATCGTCTCCGCCCAGAGCCGGATCGAGGAGACCTCGGCCAAGCTGGAGCTGGCCCGGCAGCAGCTGGCGCGCTGCGAGGTACGGGCCGACGTGCCGGGGATCGTGGTCTACAAGGACGTCTTCTTCGGCTCCGAGCAGCGCAAGCCCCAGGTGGGCGACCAGGTGTGGGCCAACCAGCCGCTCATCATCCTGCCCGACATCTCGAAGATGGTGGTGGAGACGCGGGTGCGCGAGACCGACATCCACAAGGTCGACCGCAACCAGAAGGTCGACATACGGGTGGAGGCCTACCCCGACCTGCGGCTGACCGGCACCGTCACCCTGGTCGGCACCCTGGCCCAGGAGGAGAAGGACCGGCGGGGGGCGAAGTTCTTCTCGGTGACGCTGCTGGTGAACGAATCGGAGCCCCGGCTGCGGCCGGGGATGACGGCGCGCGTCGAGATCCAGGTGGAGGAGCGCAAGGACGCCCTCTACGTGCCGCTGGAAGCCGTCTTCGAGCGCGAGGGCCGCTCGCTCGTGTACCTGGAGGGCCGGCGCCCGCGCCCGCGCGAGGTGGTGCTGGGCCCCTCCAACGCCGACTTCGTGGTCATCGAGAAGGGCCTCTCCCGGGGCGAGCGGGTCCTGCTGCGCGACCCCGAGGCGGCCACCCCGGACTTCAGCGGTGCGCCCGGCTCCTGAGGCACCGCCGCTGGTCGAGCTGCGCCAGGTGGCGCGGGTCTACCCGCGCGGCGCCCGCGAGGTGGTGGCGCTCGCGGGCGTGAGCCTCGAGATCCGCGAGGGCGAGAAGCTGGCCATCATGGGCCCCTCCGGCTCGGGCAAGACGACGCTCCTCTCCATCCTGGGCTGCCTCGACCGGCCCACCCGGGGCGCGCACCTGTTCGACGGGAGGCCGGTCGAAGCGCTGGACGACGACGCGCTCTCGCGGCTGCGCAACCGCGAGATCGGCTTCGTGTTCCAGGCCTTCCACCTGATCCCGCAGCTGAGCGTGGCCGAGAACGTCGAGACGCCGCTGCAGTACGGGGAGGTGCCGCCCGCGCAGTGGCGACCGCGGGCGCTGCGCGCCCTCGAGCAGGTGGGCCTCGCGGACCGCGCCCTCCACCGCCCCGGCGAGCTCTCCGGCGGCGAGGCCCAGCGGGCGGCGATCGCCCGCGCCCTGGTCACCCGCCCCCGGCTGCTGCTGGCCGACGAGCCCACCGGGAACCTCGACACCAGCACCGGCCGGGAGATCGAGGCCCTCCTCGACGAGCTGCACGGCTCGGGCCGCACCGTGGTGCTGGTGACCCACAACGAGGCCCTGGGCCGGCGCGCGGAGCGCGTGCTGCGTCTGCGCGACGGCCGGCTGGAGGGAGAGCAGCAGCCATGAGGCTGCGGGTGCTGGTGCGTCTCGGCGTGCGCAGCCTCCAGCTGCACAAGCTGCGCTCCAGCCTGTCGATCCTCGGCGTCGTCTTCGGGGTGGCCGCGGTGGTGGCCATGTCCTCGGTGGGGGAAGGCGCGCGGCGCGAGACCCTGGCGCAGATCTCCGCGCTCGGGATCGACACCGTCACCCTCCGGCCCCGCCCGGCCCCACCGGGAGCTCCCGCCGCCCCGGCGTTGCCGGCGGCGGCGGCCGAGTCGCTGCGCCGGGTGGTGCCCGACGTGCGCGCGGTGGCAGCGCTGCGGGTGGCCGAGCTGCCGGCCGAGGCCGGCAGCCGCCGCGCCACCGCCATAGCCCTGGGCACCACCCCCGGCTACCGCGAGGCGGCCCGGCTGGCGCTCGCCGGCGGCCGCTTCCTGACCGACCTGGACGTGGCCGACCGCAAGCGGGTGGCGGTGCTGGGGGCGGCGGTCGCCCGCGCCCTGTTCCCCGTCGACAGCCCGCTCGGCGAGAGCGTGCGGCTGGGAGGCGACTTCTTCCAGGTGGTGGGCGTCCTCGAGGGGCGTGCCGCGCCGCGCGGCCACGGCGCCGCCATCCAGGCGCGCGACCTCAACCGCGCGGTGCTGGTGCCGTTGCCCTCGCTCGACCGCGGGGCCGCATCGGGCGACGGCGTCGACGAGCTGGTGCTGCGCCTCGGCTCGCCGGAGGCGGTGGTGCCCGCCGCGGCCCTGGCCCAGAAGCTGGTGCAGCGGCTCACCGGCGGCCAGCCGCTGGAGCTGCTGGTCCCGCGCGAGATCCTCCGCCAGCGCGAGCGCGCCCAGCGCATCTTCGACGTGGTGACCGGCGCCGTGGCCGCGATCAGCCTGATCGTCGGCGGCATCGGCATCATGAACATCATGCTGGCGAGCGTCGCCGAGCGCACCCGCGAGGTCGGCGTCCGCCGCGCGCTGGGTGCCCGCCGGCGCGACCTGGCCGCGCAGTTTTTGGTGGAGAGCTCGCTGCTGACCGCCCTCGGCGGGGTGCTGGGCAGCGCGCTCGGCCTGGTCGGCTCGTTCCTGATCCAGCGCTTCGCCGGCTGGCCCACGGCCGTGCACCCGCTGATGCTGCTGCTGGCGCTGGTGATGGCCGTCGCCGTGGGCGTGAGCTTCGGCTTCTATCCCGCCTGGCACGCCGCCGGCCTCGAGCCGGTGGACGCCTTGCGGCGCGAGTAGCGGTGCGCGTCGCCATCGTGGGCGGCGGACCGGCCGGCTGCCTGCTGGCGTGGGCGCTCGCGCGCGGCGGGATCGAGGCGGTGGTGTTCGACGCCTCGCACCCCCGCGAGAAGCCGTGCGGCGGCGGGCTGACGCCGGGAGCGGTGCGGCTGCTGCCGCCGGAGCCGGCCGACGACCCCTTGCCGGCGCGCCGCGTCGACCGCTGCCGGTTCGAGTCCGGCGAGGGCGCCGCCGTCGAGGTGCCCCTGCGCGAGCCGGTACGGGTCGCCTCGCGCCAGGAGCTCGACGCCTGGCTGCTGCGGCGGGCCAGGGAAGCGGGGGCGCGGCACCGGGCCGAGCGGGTGGTGGCGGTGGACGCCGAAGGCGGGCTGCGCGTGGCGGGCGGCGAGCGCGAGGCCTTCGACCTGGTGGTCGGCGCGGACGGGGCCGGCAGCCTCGTCCGCAGGACGCTGCTGGGAGCGACGCCGCAGTCGCGGCTGCTCATGGCCGGCGGCTGGCTGGCTGCGGGCGAGGCGCCGATGCTCGTGCGCTTCACGCCCGGGCTGCCCGGCTACCTCTGGGTGTTCCCCCGGCCCGACCACGTCGAGGTGGGGATCTGCGCGCCGCTCGGCCTGGTGCCCACCCGCGACCTGCTGGCCCGGCTCGACAGCGAGGCCGCCCGCTCCTTCCCGCAGCTCGCGCCCCCGTCCCGGTCGCGCCAGGCGCACACCATCCCCTGTCCCACCAGCGACCCCGCCTCCATCCTGGAGATCGCCGGCCCGCGCTGGGCCCTGGTCGGTGACGCCGCGGCCCTCGCCGACCCGGTGACCGGCGAGGGCATCCGCTACGCCCTGCGCTCGGCCCTGCTGCTGGCCGAGTCGCTGCTGAGCGAGAGCAGCGCCCGCGCCTATCCCCGGCGGGTGCTGGAGGACTTCGGCCGCCAGCTGCTGCGGGCCGCGCGGCTGCGGCGGCTGTTCTTCGCCAGGGGCTTCGCCCGCCGCATGGTCCGCTACAGCGCCCGCAGCGCCGGGGTGCGCGACACGCTGGCGGAGCTGGTGATCGGCGAGCAGGCCTACGTCGGCCTGGGGCGACGGCTGCTGCGGGCGCTCCCGCGCCTGCTGCTGGACAGCCTGAGGACGGCAGCGCGACAGGCCTAGACGGAAACGAGCCTCAACGGAAACGAAACGGAGAGGAACGGGCCACGGGACCGGCCGGATCCGCGTCGAGGCGAAGCCTCGACGCGGTGCGTCAGAACGCCCGCAGCGTGTGCGCGACGTTCGCCCGCGCGGCCCGGATCGCCGGCGGCAGCCCGCCGACCGCGCCCATCAGCAGCGCGAACGCCAGGCCCCAGGCCAGCAGGTCGGGGGTGATGCGGAAGGCGAAGGCGAGGTGGGAGAAGGTCTGCCAGTTCATGGTTCCGGTGGTGACGCCGTTGACCGGCAGCGCGGCCAGGCAGCCCACCACCCCGCCGACGAAGGCGATGGCCAGCGCCTCCACGAAGAAGGCGAGCACGATGGCGCCGCCGCCGAAACCGATCGCGCGCAGGACCGCGATCTCGCGGGAGCGCTCGGAGACCGCGGAGTACATGGTGTTGAGGGCCCCGAAGACCGCGCCCAGGGCCATGACCACCGCCACCAGCGATCCCAGCACGCTGATCAGCGTGGTCACCAGCACCGACTGCTTTTCGTAGTACGTCTTCTCCGGCGTCGCCTGGATGTTGACCCGCGGGTCGCCCTCCAGCAGCGCCTTGAAGGCGGGGAACTCGTCCGGCGAGCCCAGCCGCGCGGTGACGGACTGGAAGATGTTCGTCGGCCGCTTGTAGAAGCCGTCGAGCACGTTGCCGTCGGCCCACACCTCGGAGTCGTAGGCCGTGCCCTTGCCGTCGAAGACGCCGACGATCGTCCAGGTGCCGGCCCCGATCTTCACGGTGGCGCCGAGGTCGAGCCCCGCGTACGCCTTTTGCGCGCCGCGGCCCACGACCGCCTCCGCGATGCCGGGCGTCAGGAAGCGGCCCTCGACCAGCGCGACCTGCCGGTGCACCTGCAGGGCGCGCGGCTGCACGCCCCGCACGCTGACGTTGGCGTCGGTGCCCGTCTGCCGCAGCGGCAGGGCCGCGATCACCACCACCTCGGGGCTGACCAGCGGCACCGTGCCGTCGCGCACCACCTGCGGCGCGTCCTCGATCACCCGCACGTCGTCCATGGTGAGGATGCTGGTCATCTCGCTGTCGGCGCCGCCGCGCTGCACGATCACGTTGTCGGGCAGCCCCGAGGAGGTCATGGTGGCCTTGAAACCGCGGGCGAGCGCCAGCATGGCGACGAAGACGCCGACGGTGCCGGCGATGCCCAGCACCGCGACCACGGAGGAGGTCCAGCGCGCGCTGGCGCTGCGCAGGTTGTAGGCGAGCGGGATGGGCATCGTCAGAACCTCCGCAGGGCGTCGACCACGTTCAGCCGCATGGCACTGACGGCGGGGAGCAGCGCCGCCACCAGGCCGGTGGCGACCGCCACCACCGCTCCGGCCAGAAGGGCGCCGCCGGGCAGGTACATGACCAGGAGCCCGTGGGTGATGTCGCGGGCCACCAGGCCGCGCGCCAGCAGCAGGCCCAAGCCCCCGCCGACGGCGGCGATCAGCAGCGACTCCGCCAGCACCAGCGCCATCACGAAGCCGTCCGGGAAGCCGACCGCCTTCAGCACCGCCAGCTCGTTGGTGCGCTCGCGGACGGCGATGGCCATGGTGTTGCCGGTGACCAGCAGCAGGGTGAAGAAGACCACCGACCCGATGGCCAGGATCAGGAACTCGATGTTGCCCATCTGCTTGACGAAGGCCGCCGCGAAGGCCGACTCGGTCTGGGTCCGGGTCTCGCCGGAGGAGTTGGCGAACTCGGCGTCGATCGCCTTCGCCACCCGCACCGCCTCGTCCGGGCTCGTCACCCGCACCACGTACCAGCCGACGTTGCCCTGGAAGTAGCGCGGCGCCTTCTCGAAGAAGTACTTGTGCTGGATCCAGAACTGGGTCTCGTCGTCGCCCGGTCGCGTGCCGTGGTAGATGGCGCGCACGTTGAAGTCCCAGGCGCCGCCGCCCAGGTAGCCGGGCGCCTTGAGCGGCACGCGGTCGCCGGGCTTCCAGCCGAAGCGCCGGGCCAGCGAGCGGCCGATCACGACGCCCTGACGGTCGGCCAGGAACTCCTTCCACTCCGCGGGGTCGACGGCGAACTCGGGGTACATCTGCCGCCACTGCTCGGGCTCGATCACGAACTGCGGGAAGAAGTTGGTCGGCTCCTGGTAGATGCCGCCGAACCAGGTGGAGTGGGTCACCGCGCGCACGCCGGGGATGCGCGCGATCTTCTCCTGGTAGGTCATGGGCAGCAGCTGCATCAGCGAGATCTTGCCGATCACCACCAGGCGGTCGGCGCCGGCCACCTCGATGCCCTGGTTGAAGCCGGCGCGGATCGCCGCCAGCACCCCGAACAGGAAGAGCGCCACCACGAACGAGCCGATGGTGAGGCTGGTGCGGATCTTCTTCCGCCGCAGGTTGGCCAGCAGCAGGGGCAGGTACCTCACCGCCGGATCTCCTGCGGCACCGGCGCAGCGAAGACCCGCCGCGCCTTCGACTCCACCAGCACGCCCTTCTCCAGGTGCAGGAGCGCGCTCGCCCGCTCGGCCGCCCGGGGGTCGTGGGTGACCATCAGGATGGTGGTCTTGCGCTCCGACACCAGCAGCGAGAGCAGGTCCAGGATCTCGTCGGCGCTCCTGCGGTCGAGGTCGCCGGTCGGCTCGTCGCACAGCAGGAAGGTGGGGTCGGCCACGATGGCCCGGGCGATGGCCACGCGCTGCTCCTGTCCGCCGGAGAGCTGGCGCGGGAAGTGGTGCATCCGCTCCTGCAGTCCCACGATGCGCAGCGCCGCCTCCACGTGCTCTCGCCGCTCGGGCCGGGAGAGCGGGGTCAACAGCAGCGGCAGCTCGACGTTGCGGTAGGCCGAGAGCACCGGGATCAGGTTGTAGGCCTGGAAGACGAAGCCGACGTGGCGGGCGCGCCAGGCGGTCAGCTTCCGGCGCGAGAGGCTGGTGATCTCGTCCCCGGCCACGGTGATGGTGCCGTCGCTGGGCACGTCCAGCCCGCCCAGCAGGTTGAGCAGGGTGGTCTTGCCCGAGCCGCTCGGCCCCATGAAGGCGATGAACTCGCCCGCGTCCACGTCCAGGTTGAGCCCCTGCAGGACGTGGATCTCCTCCCCGCCGCGGCGGTAGCTCTTGTCCAGCCCCCGCACGCGGATCAGGCCCCCCATGCTGCCGTTGGCGTCGACTCTCACCATGCCGCCCTCGCTTGGCCGTGTGTCTCCGTCAGGTCAGTCTACGGGGCGGCCGCCTTTGGGTTCCCGGCCGATCGGCGAGCCGACGGCCTTCGCCGGCGGGCGCCGGACGGCCGCTCAGGCCGTCTCCAGGAAGGAGAACGCCGCGAGTCGTGCGGCCTCCACCTGCTCGGGGTTGGGGCGGGCGACCGGGCGCCGGGAGACCAGGAAGTCGATCGCCGCCTGCGGAGGCTGCTCGCGAAAGGGCCCGGCCAGCAGGTGGGCCAGGACCAGGGCGGAAGAGCGGCCCACCCCGGCGTGGCAGGCGACACAGACCGGCAGCCCCACCGCCTCGCACTCGCGGAGGAACGCCAGCCCCAGCCGGAGGTGGAGCTGGCTGGGTGGCTCGTGGTCCGGCGTCGGCAGCCAGAGGAAGGCCTCGAAGCCCCAGGGGTCCGCGCCTTCCAGCTTCATGTCGACGCACGCGCGCACGCCCTCGGCTCGCAGCCGCCGGTAGTCCTCGAGGCAGGTGAGGCGCGAGCCGAGCCAGACGAGCTCGGTCACGCGATCGAAGCTGGCGCGCTCAGGCGACAGGATCACGGAAGCGCTCGCACAGGTCGACCAGCGTCTTCACCCCGAAGCCGATGGCGCCGGCGTCGAAGTACTTCCACTCCTTGTCCTTGAACATGGGCCCGGCGATGTCGAGGTGGGCCCAGGCCGCCCCCGACGGCACGAACTCGCGCAGGAAGAGGCCGGCGGTGATGGCGCCCGCCAGCCCGCCCTGGGCGATGTTGTTGATGTCGGCGTAGGGCGTCTTCAGCGAGTCGCGGTACTCCTCGACCAGGGGCAGCTCCCAGAACGACTCGCCGTGGTTCTCTCCGGAGGCGATCACCCGTCGCACCAGCTCGCGGTCGGTGCCCATCACCCCGGCGACGCTCGGTCCCAGCGCCCGCACCACGGCACCCGTCAGGGTGGCGATGTCGACCACGTGGGTCGCCCCCTCCTCGCCCGCGCGCGCGAGGCCGTCGGTGAGCACCAGGCGCCCCTCGGCGTCCGTGTTGTCGACCATCACCGACTTGCCGTTCTTGGCGGTGAAGATGTCGCCGGGGCGCTGGGCGTTGGCGTCGGGGAGGTTCTCCGCGCAGCAGAGGATGCCGATGACCCGCAGCTCGGGCCTCAGCCGGCCCAGGGCGCGCATGGCGAAGAGCACCGCCGCGGCGCCCGCCATGTCCCCCTTCATCTCCCACATCTTGTCGCCCGGCTTGATGCTGATGCCGCCCGAGTCGAAGGTGATCCCCTTGCCCACCAGGGCCAGCGTCTCCCCGGAGGCCTTGCGGGGGACGTGGCGCAGCACCACCATGCGCCCCGGGTTCACGCTGCCGGCTCCCACCCGCAGGATCCCCTGATAGCCGCGGGCGCGCAGGGCGGCCGCGTCCAGCACCTCGACCTCCAGTTCCACCTCGCGCGCGATCTCGCCGGCGTCGCTGGCGATCGACTCGGGCGTCACCACGTTGCCCGGCTCGTTGATGAGGTCGCGGGCCCGGTTCACGTTCTCCGCCACCCAGGCGTAGCGGGCCCTGCGCGCCTCGGCGTCGGCCTGGTGGTCGGGGTGGGCCAGGATGGTGAGCGTCGCCTCCCTGGCGAGGAACTCGTCCTTCTCGCTGCGGTAGCGGTCGAAGACGTAGCTGCCGAGCAGCGCGCCCTCGGTGGCCTTGCCCACCAGCGGCGCGCCGTCCCTTCCGTTGAGCGCCAGGGCGACCCGCGGCAGGCGGTAGTCGCGGGCCAGGCGCAGGGCGCGGGCGGTGAAGGTCTTGACGTTCTCCCAGAGGTTCCAGCCCTTGAGCTGCGGGCTCCAGTAGACGACCAGCGCGCGGGCGGGACCGCCGTCGGGCAGGGTGGTGAAGTACTCGCGCTTCAGGGCCTTGGCCCGCAGGCCCTCGGCCGCGCGACGGACGTGGTCGGCGAGCGTCGGGTCGTCGATCTCGTGCAACGTCTTCTCGTCGTCGAGCACCACCACAAGCAGGTCGGCCGGGTTGCGGGAGGCGGGTGTGAAGGCGAGCTTGACGTTCATGGGGACCTCGCGCGGGAAGGAACGGCCTCCGCGAGTCGGGATTATACGACGCGGCGGCGACCACTCCGGTCAGGCGCTGCGGGCGAGGTCGCGGCGGCCGCGGCGCACGACCGCCCACAGCGCGACGGCCAGCAGCACCACCGCCAGCACCACGGCCCCGGCGAACAGCATGACGGTCGAGAAGAGGATGCTGCGCTCGTCCATCTCCGCGCCGAACTCGAGCCGTCCGCCGTCGAGGGCAGCGGCGGTGTCCTCGCGCCAGCTCAGGATGTTGCCGCGCTCGACGCCCTCCGCCGCCCAGCGGTGGCCGTAGACCTTGCTGGGGATGTGGAAGCGCACAGCGATCAGCCCCTCCCGTGGCTCGCCGTCGCCGGGCTGCGACTCCAGGGGCCGTTGCCAGCTGCCGTCCAGCTGGAGCCGCCCCGCCTCGTGCCGCAGGCCCACCCGCAGGTCGGGGAAGGCGCGGGTGTAGGAGATGCGGTTGACGTCGTCGAAGTCGGCGGAGACGTAGACGTAGCGGTGGCCGCGGCGGCGGACCACCGTCACCTTGCGCACGTGGAGCCCCGCGCTCTCGAACAGCGCGCGGACCACGCGCTTCGTCTCCTCCGGGTCGCTTTGGTCCGAGATGGCGACGCCCTTGAAGGCGGACCACAGCGCGGGGCGTCCGGTGACGGTGACGCTGCCCGAGCCGTCGACCTTCAGCCAGAACTCGTGCTCGTACTCGTAGTGGACGCAGCCGCGCAGGGCGATCGCGACGAGCGCGACCAGCGCCAGCCGGGGGACCATGGCCGGGGGATTCTATAAGATTCACTTATGCCCCGCCCCCGCACCGTCCACCTGGTCGACGGCAGCGGCCAGTTCTACCGAGCGTTCCACGCCATCCGCGGCCTCGCCACCAGCCGCGGCCTGCCCACCAACGCCACCTACGGCTTCACCACCATGCTGCGCAAGATGCTGCAGGACGAGAAGCCGGAGCACGTGGCCGTGCTCTTCGACCCGCCGGGGCCCACCTTCCGCCACCAGCAGTACGCGGAGTACAAGGCCAACCGCCCGACCATGGACTCCGACCTGGCGGTGCAGGTCCCCTACATCCGCCGGGTGTGCCAGGCGTTCCGCCTGCCCGTCATCGAGGTGGCGGGCTTCGAGGCGGACGACGCGATCGCCACCCTCGCCGACCAGGCGGTGGCCGCTGGCTTCAAGGTGGTGATCGTCACCGCCGACAAGGACATGCTGCAGCTGGTGGCGGACGACGTCGTGGTCCTCAACCCGGGCCGGGAAGGGACCGGCGCCACCCTTCTCGACCGCAGGGCCGTGGAGGAGAAGTGGGGCGTACCGCCGGAACGGGTGGTGGACGTGCTGGCCCTGGTCGGCGACTCGATCGACAACGTGCCCGGCGTGCCGGGGATCGGCGAGAAGGGCGCCCGCGACCTGGTCCGCGAGTACGGCTCGGTCGAGGCGGCGATCGAGAACGCCGACAAGGTGAAGCGCGCCGCCTACCGCGAGGGCTTGAAGGGCCACGCCGCGGACGCGCTGCTGTCCAAGCAGCTGGTGACGCTGCGCCGGGACGTGCCGGTCCGGCTCGACCTCGACGCAATCGTCTGCCGCGAGCCCGACCGCGCCGCCTGCCACGCCCTCTTCAAGGAGCTCGAGTTCCAGGCGCTCGCCCGCGAGTACGCGCCGCAGGCGACCCCGGGCTCCGGCGAGCACCGGCTGCTGACGGACGCCGCGCAGGTCCGCGCCGCGGCGGAGGAGGCCCGCGCGGCGCGTCGGCTGGCGCTGGGGGTGGTGGTGACCAGCGGCCAGGCCATGCGGGCGCGGCCGCTGGGGATTGCGCTCTCCTGGGGCGAAGGCCGCTCGGTGTACGTGCCGCTGACGCACGTCGGGCTCGAGGTGGAGCAGGCGCCGCCCGGATCCGAAGTGCTGGCGCCGCTGCGGCCGCTGCTCTCTGACCCGGCGGTGACCAAGGTCTCCGCCCACGCCAAGCGAGACCGCGTCGTGCTGGGCCGTCTCGGCGTCGCGCTGGAGGGCCTCGGATTCGACGCGCTGCTCGCCTCCTACCTCATCGACCCCGGCCGCCGCGGGTACCAGCTGGAGGACCTCGCCTTCGAGTACCTGGGCGAGCGGCGCAGCCCCTGCGGCGACGGCGTCGCCTCGGAGGACGCGGCGGCGGGGGCAGTGGCCACGGCCGCGGGGTCGGACGTCGAGCTGGTGCTGCGGCTGCACCAGCCGATGAGGCAGCGGCTGCGGGAGGAGCAGCTGCTCGAGATCTACGAGACCATGGAGATGCCGCTGGTGGCGGTGCTCGCCGACATGGAGCGGGCCGGCGTCAAGGTCGACGTCGAGCGCCTGCAGGCGATGAGCCGCGACCTGGACGCGCAGATGACCGCGCTCACCCGGCAGATCTACCTGCTGGCCAAGGGCGAGTTCAACATCAACTCTCCCATCCAGATGCGCGAGGTGCTCTTCGACCGGCTGGGCCTGAAGAGCGCCAGGAAGACCGCCAAGACCCGCGCCGCCTCGACGGCGGAGGACGTGCTGGAGGAGCTGGCGCTCCGGCACCCGCTGCCGCAGCACATCCTCGAGTACCGGGCGGTGCAGAAGCTGAAGTCCACCTACGTGGACGCGCTGCCCGGCCTGGTGAACCCGCAGACCGGGCGCATCCACTCCACCTTCAGCCAGACCGTCGCCGCCACCGGCCGGCTGTCCTCGACCGACCCCAACCTGCAGAACATCCCCATCCGCACGCCGGAGGGCCGGCGCATCCGCGAGGCCTTCGTGGCCGCCCCCGGTCACCTGCTGCTCTCCGCCGACTACAGCCAGATCGAGCTGCGGGTGCTGGCGCACCTGTCCAAGGACGCCACCCTCATCGACACCTTCCGCCGGGGCGAGGACGTGCACGACCGCACCTCGCGGGAGATCTTCGGCCCGCTCTCCGCCGTGCCGAAGGACGAGCAGCGGCGGATCTCCAAGATGGTCAACTACGCCCTGCTCTACGGGAAGAGCGCCTTCACCCTGGCCCGCGACCTCAACATCGACCGCCGGCAGGCGGAGGAGTTCGTGGCGGCCTACTTCGCCCGCTACCCCGGCGTGCGCCGTTTCATCGACGAGACCATCGTGCGCGCCCGCGAGACGGGCCATGTGCGCACGCTGCTGGGGCGCCTGCGCCGGCTGCCCGACCTCCGGGCCAGGAACTTCGCCGTGCGCATGGAGGCCGAGCGCCAGGCCATGAACACGCCGGTGCAGGGCTCGGCCGCCGACCTGATCAAGCGGGCCATGATCGACCTGCACGGCGAGCTCGGCCGGCGGGGGATGTCGTCGCAGCTCATCCTGCAGATCCACGACGAGCTGCTGCTCGAGGTGCCTGAGGCGGAGGCCGAGGCGGCGCGCACCCTCGTCCGCGAGGTGATGGAGGGGGCGCTGCAGCTGGACGTGCCGCTGGTGGCCGACGCTCGGCTGGGCCGCAGCTGGGCCGATGTCCACTGAGCGCCGCCGGGTTCTTTGACCCGCGGCGGCAGCCCTGCTAGAAAGATGCTGGAGGTATCGGAGTTGCCGCTCTACGAGTACGAGTGCCCGAACGACGGGACGTTCGAGAGGATGCAGAAGTTCTCCGACCCGCCGCTGACGCGCTGCCCGACGTGCGGGGGGCCGGTGGAGAAGCTGCTCTCCGCGCCCGCCATCCAGTTCAAGGGCACCGGCTGGTACGTGACCGACTACGCCCGCAAGTCGGAGGGGGGCAAGGACAAGGGCGCCTCCTCCGAGAAGAAGGAGCCCGCGACCAGCAAGGACGCGACGCGCGGCGCCAGCTCCTCCTCGAGCAGCACCTCCGGCCCGTCTTCGGGCGGCACGTCCTCCGGCACCGAGAAGAAGTAGCTCACAGTCGCAGCGAGCGCAGGTACTCGCGGAAGGGGCCGCCCAGATCCGCCCGCTTCAAGGCGAACTCCACCGTCGCCTTGAGAAAGCCGAGCTTGTTGCCGGCGTCGTGGCGCACGCCCTCGAACTGGTAGCCGTAGAGCGGCCGGGTGCGGCTGAGCTGGCGCAGGCCGTCGGTCAGCTGGATCTCGCCGCCGGCCCCCCGAGGCGTGCGCTCGAGCTCCGGGAAGATCTCGGGGGTGAGGATGTAGCGGCCGATGATGGCGAGGTCGGAGGGCGCCTCGGCGGCCTTCGGCTTCTCCACCAGGTCGCGGATGAGGTAGAGCCGGCCGCTGTCGCCCTGGGGGGTGCCGTCGATGACGCCGTAGGCGGAGATGTCCTCCTTCGGCACCTTCTGCACCGCGATCACCGCCCCGCCGTAGCTCTCGAAGACGTTCACCATCTGCTTCATGCACGGCACCGGGCTGTCGATGATGTCGTCGCCGAGCATGACCGCGAACGGCTCCTCGCCCACCAGGTCCCTGGCCATCAGCACGGCGTGGCCCAGACCGAGCTGCTCGCCCTGGCGCACGTAGGAGACGTTGATCATGCTGGAGATGGCCTGCACCTGCTCCAGCAGGTCGCGCTGGTTGCGCGCCGCCAGGTGTCGCTCCAGCTCGTAGGAGACGTCGAAGTGGTCCTCGATCGCGTTCTTGCCCTTGCCGGTGACGATGATGATCGAGGTGATGCCGGAGGCGACCGCCTCCTCGATCACGTACTGGATGATCGGCTTGTCGACGAGGGGCAGCATCTCCTTCGGCTGCGCCTTGGTCGCCGGCAGGAAGCGGGTTCCCAGGCCCGCAGCCGGGAACACCGCCTTGCGGATCTTCCGGGAGCCAGGCATGTCCCAGATGCTAACACGCACGATCAGCGGCGATCGGCGTGCTATCCTCGGCGATTGCCATGCTCGATCCGCGCTGGGTGGTCGACAATCGCGACGCCGTGCTGGGGATGCTGGAGAGCCGCGGTCAGACGCTGCAGGCCGTGCAGGCCTTCCCCGGGCTGGAGGGGGTCGACCCCTGGGCGCTCGACGCCGTGCGCCGCGCCCTCATCCAGGAGGTCGAGCAGCTGCGCCACCGCCAGCGCACGGTCGGCGAGGAGATCGCCCGGCGAGGCAAGGCCAGGGAGGACGCCACCGCCCTCAAGGCGGAGATGAAGGGCGTCGCCGGGCGCATCAAGGCCGGCGAGCAGCGGCTGGACGAGGTCAAGGCCGCCATCGAGCGCTTCTTGATGGTGGTCCCCAACCTGCCGGACGCGAGCGTTCCGGTGGGAGCAGACGAGACCGCCAACCGCGAGGTGCGCCGCGTGGGCACGCCGCGCGGCTTCGACTTCACGCCCAGGGCGCACTGGGACCTGGGACCGGAGCTGGGCATCCTCGACTTCGAGCGGGCGGCGACCCTGTCGGGAGCGCGCTTCGCCGTCTACTGGGACGCGGGCGCGCGGCTCGAGCGCGCGCTCATCCAGTTCATGCTCGACCTGCACACCGGCCGCGGCTACCGCGAGGTCATCCCGCCCTACCTGGTGACGGCCCAGACGCTCGAGGGCACCGGACAGCTCCCCAAGTTCGAGGGGGACCTGTTCAAGACCCAGGCGGGCGAGCGCACGCTGTACCTCATCCCCACCGCCGAGGTGCCGCTCACCAACCTGCACCGCGACGAGATCCTCGACGCCGCCTCGTTGCCCAGGCGCTACGTCGCCTTCACCCCCTGCTTCCGCTCGGAGGCGGGCTCCTACGGCAAGGACGTGCGCGGTCTCATCCGCCAGCACCAGTTCCACAAGGTCGAGCTGGTGAAGCTGACGACGCCCGAGTCCTCGATGGCGGAGCTCGAGGGCATGGTGGCGGACGCCGAGGAGGTGCTGAAGCGGCTGGATCTGCCCTACCGGGTGGTGGTCCTCTCCACCGGCGACATGGGCTTCTCCGCCGCCAAGACCTACGACCTCGAGGTCTGGCTGCCGGGACAGCAGGCCTACCGCGAGATCTCCTCCTGCTCCAACTGCACCGACTTCCAGGCCCGCCGCGCCGGGCTGCGCTACCGGCCGGAGCCGGGGCAGAAGCCGCGCTTCCTGCACACGCTGAACGGCAGCGGCCTGGCGGTCGGCCGCACCCTGATCGCGGTGCTGGAGAACTACCAGCAGGCCGACGGCTCGGTGCTGGTGCCGCAGGCGCTGCGCCCGTACATGGGCGGGCTGGAGCGGATCGCCCGGACGGCCGTGCCCTAGCCCCGGCTCAGCCTCGCCCCGCCTGGGCCGCCGCGTGGCGCCAGGCGATCGCGGCGCGCGAGGCGTAGGCCTCGATCAGCCGCTCGTCCTGCCGCTCGTCCGGTGGCTCCAGCAGCGCCAGGCAGCCAACGTAGCTGTCGGGCGTCGCCAGCGGGACCAGCTGCGTCTGGCCGGCGGGCAGCGACACCTCGAGCGCGTCCGCCACTTCCAGCATGCGCTGGGCGGTGAGCCGCCGCGAGGCGGTGGAGGCGAGGTCGATGGGCGCGGGCCGGCCCAGCGCCGGCTGGAACGCCTCCCCGGCGGTCGCCGCCACCACCGGCCCCCGCGGCGTCTGCTGCACCAGCAGCCCGCCGGCGTAGCCGCCGACCCGGCAGGCGCACTCCAGGATCGCCTGCCCCAGCTTCTCGGGAGGCTCGCCCAGGAAGACGCGCTGGTCGATGTCGACCACCTGCTCGAGCATGGTGGCGTAGCGGCGCACCTGCGCCAGCTGGTGGCCGTGCTTGAGCACCGCGGCGGTGGCCAGGGCGATCGGCCGCGCCCGCTGCAGCTCCTCCTCGGTGAAGCCCGAGGCCGTGCGCCGCCCGAGGAACAGCAGGCCGACACGCTCGCCCTCGTGCACCATGGGCAGGGCGACCCAGGCCCGCGGGTTGACCGGCGATGGCAGCGGCGCGCGCTCGCCGGTTTCCTCCGCGTCGGCCACGCTCTTCGGCTGCCGCAGCTGCGCGAGCGCCGGCAGCACCGGGTCGTTGAGCAGCCGGCCGACCAGGTCGGTGGACTCGCCCTGGCCGGCCACCACCCGGAAGCCGGCCCCCGGCTCGTGCGAGATGATGGCGACCTCGTCCAGCTCGACGGCGCGGGAGGTCTGCTTCACGGCCTCGGCCAGCGCGCCGTCCATGGAGGCCGGGCGGCCGATGGCGTCGACGGCGGCGCGCATCTGCTCGGCGAGCACCCGCCGGTCGCGCTCGGCCTCCAGCGTGGCCGCGGGCCCGGCAAAGCGCCGCTCGCGGGCGAGCGACTCGCGCAGCGCGTCCTCCACCTCGCGACGCACCGGCTCGTCGCAGTCCTGGAGGCGCCGGTCGACTTCGCGCAGCAGTCGTTCGAGGTTCATTCGACGCGGGGGGCCGGGCCGGCCCACGCCAGCGTCAGTGTACACCGCGCCCTACAATCATTCCCGTGGCGGCGGCGGGCCGAGCCGGCGGCGGGCGCGAGCGGATCCTGTTCGTGTGCACGGCCAACGTCGACCGCAGCCGCACCGCCGAGGACCTCTACCGCGGCGACCCCCGCTACGAGGTGCGCTCGGCAGGGGTGGCGGCCTACGCCGCCGTGCCGATCACGCGGGAGGCGCTGCTGTGGGCCGACCGCGTGTTCGTGATGAACGAGGCCGAGGACCGGCACGCGACCATCCTCCGACTGGGCTTCCCCGACGTTCTCCGGCCGGTCGTCGACCTGGACATCCCCGACCTCTGGACCCGCGGCGACGCGGAGCTCGTCGCGCTGCTCCTGCGCCAGTTGCGGCCCTACCTCGGCTCCCCGCAGACGCAGGACGACCCGCGCTGAGCCGTCGGCCGTGCGGACCCGGCGTGCAACCGCGGGGGCCCGGGCTCATAATCGGCGGCGGAGGGCTAGTCCTAACTGGTAAGGCAGGAGCCTTGAAAGCTCCCGGGCCTCGCGGCCCTTGGGGGTTCGAGTCCCCCGCCCTCCGCCATCCCGCTTCCATCTATATCAATCGTTGATACAGCCGGCGGGCGTTGCCCGCCGCGGCTGCGTGGTATCCTTCCGGTGCGCCATTCCCACCGGCGGTCGCGTCCGCGGAGAGGTGCTGGAGTGGCTGAACAGGGCAGATTGCTAATCTGTTGTACGGGATTAAAGCCTGTACCGGGGGTTCGAATCCCCCCCTCTCCGCCAAGCTGCTGAGCGGGCGCAGCTCGGCCCTCCGAGTGTTGGCCGCGATCAACAGGACGTCCTCGTCGACGACGAGCACCGGAAAGACGACCTCGTCCAGGTACTCGCCCAAGCTCAGCCCCTCCACTGTCGGCGGTTGGGGGGAGCGGCAGGCGGCGCAGGATGCCGTGGGACACCGCCAGGTTCGCCGAACGCCCCTTCTCCCCCAGATCCGCATGCTGGGCCTCGCTGGAGAGCCAGATGCCACGGCCTCCGCCTGCCTGTCACGCCGCTCATCGGCGTCGGGAGCGTTCGCACGCAAGGAGATTACACGCCACCGTCCGAATCTCGAGGCGCGGCCGCCTGCTGCCGCAAGAGGGGGTTCGAGTCGTCTCCCCTCCGGATGCGATCGCCAGACCTTCATTGAGTCGTTCCTCGCAGATCTCGTCGGTACTACAATCGCGGCACCGTAACAGCACTGCGCGCATTGCATCGGCTCTTCGGTCGAAAGGAGGAGTGCCATGAAGACGTGGTCCGCCTGGGTCTTCGTGCTCCTGCTGGTCCTGCCGGCGGCGGTGCGGGCCGCCGGCAAGGAGAAACCCCCGAAGTCGCTGGATCCCTACGGAACCGCCGAGCGGGAGACGCCGCAACCGCTGGCCACGACCGACCTCGCCTACCGCGTGGTCGTCTTCGACGAGATCGACATCCCGGACAACTTGAAGAAGGACAACGCCAAGTACGTCGACCAGACGAAGACGCAGGCCATGACTCGCCTGCGGAGCACGCAGGCGTTCACCAAGGTCGACGTCAAGACCGACACGATCCCCGACGAGCCGTTCCTGCTGGTGAAGTGCGTGGTCCTGGACCACCACATCGTGGGCGGGGGGAGTCGCTTCTTCGCCGGGGCGCTAGCCGGCAAGTCCCACGTCGTCTACCAGGTCAAGCTGTTCGACGGGAAGAGCGGGGATCTGCTGCACGACACCAGGTTGTCCACCGCGAACAACGCTTTTGCGGGGGCATTCCTGAGCAACGACAAGAAGCTCGTCCCCTACCTCGGAAACGTCATCGCGGACTACGTGGCCCTTCGCGCACGCTCAGACAAGGGTGTGAGCGTGATCCCCCTGGATTGGCCTCCACCCGCGAAGTAGCCAGTCGCTCTTCCGGTTCGCGACCCGATCACGCCTCCTGAGGAGCCTGCGCGTTTGACTCGCTGAGTCAGGAATCAAACGGGCTGGCCCCGCTCGCGTCGGCTGGAGCGACACCCTACGCGTTAGTGACGGTGTCGACGGCAAGCGGATCAGTGGCAGCGGCCGGCGGCGCGCTCGTGCGCTGACGTCTCGAGGCTCCATGTCAGCCCGCTTTCGACCGTAGAAGGGCGCCTGGACCACACGGCGGCAAGGTGCGTGCCGTCGGGAACGCCGCTCCGGCACGCCTGCTTCCTGGCGGGAAGCCGCTTGCTCCGCCGCCCGGAACACGGGTCGTGGCCTCCGAGCGCGGACGTCACTCGACGCGCCCCCGCCGGCGTAGAGCGGTCGGCGGTCGGCGGCGGAAGGCGTCGTCGAGGGCGTCGCCGACGAGCAGCGCGAGGTGGGCCACGGAGTGGCCGACCGCCGTCTCGATCAGGCCGCTCATTGCCTCGGCCCGGAGGACGAGCCCGCAGCGCAGGCGTGCCCGGACGCGGCAGCGCTGATCGACTCCGCCCAGGGGGTTCGGCGCCCCGGCGAGGCTGGCCCTCACGGCGCGAACATCCGGTTCGAACCGGCTCATGGCGAGGAGCACGCGCCGCCGCACCTCGCCACGAAGGGCCTTCGTGAGCACGAAGCCCACGCTCGTGACGTCGATCGTCAATCTCGCAGCGGCGACATGGTGCCGGAGGCTCCTTCGGGCCATGTGGAGTCTAGGGACGCCCCGGCGGCGCGGTCCAATACCCGTTCGCGGGCTGTCCCATAGGTGGGCTTCGATGTATCGTCGGCGCGTGGACACGCTCAACCATCACCATCTGTACCAGTTCTGGACGGTGGTCCGGGAAGGGGGCGTGACCCGGGCGAGCCAGAAGCTCAACGTGTCGCAGCCCACCGTCAGCGGCCAGCTCCGCGAGCTGCAGGAAGCGCTGGGGGAGAAACTGCTGGTTCGCTCCGGGCGCACCGTCGTCCTCACCGAGGTGGGCCGCACCGTCTATCGCTACGCGGACGAGATCTTCGCCCTCGGCCGCGAGCTGCAGCAGGCCGTCAAGGGCCGGGTCTCGCAGCCGACGCGCCTGGCGGTGGGTGTGGCCATGGTCGTGCCCAAGCTGGTCGCCTACCAGATCCTCGAGCCGGCGCTGCACCTTCGCGAGCCGGTGCAGCTCGACTGCGTGCACGAGCGGCCCGAACGCCTGATCGCCGAGCTGGCGGTGTACTCCCTGGATCTGGTCCTCGCCGACACGCCGGCGCCGCCGGCGATCAGGGTGCGCGCCTACAGCCACCTGCTGGGCGAGTGCGGCGTCTCGATCTTCGGGGCCGAGCGGGTCGCCGCCGGCTGCCGCCGCCGTTTCCCTGGCTCGCTCGAGGGGGCGCCCTTCCTGCTGCCGAGCGGAGACTCCGGGCTGCGCCTGTCGCTCGAGGACTGGTTTCGTACGAAGGGCATCCGGCCGCGGGTGGTAGGCACCTTCGAGGACAACGCGCTCATCGACGCCTTCGGGCAGGCAGGCGCGGGGCTGTTCGCCATGCCCTCCGCGATCGACGCGGAGGTGCGCCGACAGTACCGCGTCCGGCTGGTGGGACGGCTCGAGTCGGTACGACAGCGCTTCTACGCGATCACTGTCGAGAGGAAGCTGCGCAACCCGGCGGTGGTCGCCATCTCGGAGCGCGCGCGCGCGCTGTTCGCCTAGCGAGCGGGACATCGGCCCGTTCCGATGGATCGCGGTCGAACAATCGATTAGTGGCGCGCTGCCGCGACGCCTACAGTGGAGTCGCGGGCATGAACGGCTGGGCACTCGCCCGGCGACCCCCCGACCCGCGAGAAACCGGTGACACATGACGAGGATGTCTTCGAAGACCCTGGCGGCTGCCGTGGCCTGCCTGGGCCTGTGGCCCGCGGCGTCGCTCGCCGGCGCGCCCGATCCTGCTGCGAACCTCCTGGCCTGCAGACAGGGCTCGGCGTCTTGCGATCGCTCGTTGCTGACTGTGCCGCAGGTGAGCGAGCTGGCGCGAGCCGATCACGCACGCAACGTAGCCGATTGCCGCCGCGGGCTGGCAACCTGCGACCGTTCCAGGCTGGGCCGCGAGGAGGCGACCGCATTGGCCGTCGCGGAGCACGACCGCAACGTGTCGAACTGCACAGACGGCTTCGGCGCCTGCGACAGGTCCCGGCTGACGACAGCCGAAGCGCTGGACGTGGCCGCCGCCCTGCGGCGGCGCCAGGTTGCCGCATGCACGAGCGGGATCGGACCCTGCGACGCCTCCGTCTTGACCGACCGAGAACGCGCCGAAGTGGCGGCCGGCACGCGTGAGCGAGCCCTCGCGGACTGCCTGGACGGCATGGCGAAGTGCGACCCTCCGCAGCTGACGCGATCGCAGGCCCGCGCGGTGGAACTCGCCGAGCACCGGCGCAACCTCTCGACCTGCATGGATGGCTGGGACGGCTGCGACCGCTCGAAGCTCAGCCGGCAGGAAGAGACCGAGGTGGACCTCGCCCTGCGCGCGCGCAACCTGACGGAGTGTCGCAGCGGCGGAGAAGGCTGTGACTACTCGATGTTGACGCCGTCGGAGGCGGCGGTGCTGGCCGGCGCCGAGCACCGGCGGAACTACACGGCGTGTCTGAAAGGTCGCGGCTACTGCGACCGCTCCCGTCTGACGCCGGCGGAAGCGGCGGCGATTCCCTCCCCGTCCGGCCTCGTGTCCTCGTTGGGGAGCCAGCCATGAGAGTGATGACGTCGGGCCGTTTCGGCCGCTGGACGCGTGGGGTCGGCCTGCTGGCGCTCGGGGGACTGGCCTGGGCGGCCTTCGTCCCCGGGGGCCTCTTCTGGAGCGCCGTCGCAGTGGCCGGCCTCGTCGGCTCGGCGGTTGCGACCGCGCTCGTGGTGCGCAGCCGCTCCGTACCCTCGCTGGCGCAGGTGATCGCGAGCGCGGAGAGCGAGACCGTCGTGGTGCCGTTTGCCGGCGGCTCCACGGGCGGAGCAGGGCTTCGCTCGAGAGGAGCGAAGCGATGAAGGTGCGCCCGCTTCACGATCGGCTGCTGGTTCGGCGCATCGAAGAGCCGCAGACCGCCAAGGGGGGCATCATCATCCCCGACACGGCCAAGGAAAAGCCGATGAAGGGCGAGGTGCTGGCCGTGGGCAACGGCCGGATCCTGGAGAACGGGACCAAGGTCGCGCTGGACGTGAAGGTCGCGGACAAGATCCTGTTCGGCAAGTACTCGGGGACCGAGATCAAGATCGACGGCGAGGAAGTCCTGATCGTTCGCGAGGACGAGGTTCTCGCCATCCTGGGGTGAACCGCGCGGGTTCCGCTTCGCGGGGTCCGTAGTCAGCTGGCACGTGGCGCGAAGCGCCGGTTTGGGAAGCCGCCACGTGGCTTCCCGGTGAGGCGGATGCGATGTCGAAGCAGATCACGTACGGGGACGACTCGCGGCAGGCCATCCTGCGCGGTGTCAACCGCCTGGCCGACGCGGTGCGGGTGACGCTCGGCCCCAGGGGCCGAAACGTCGTGCTGGACAAGAAGTTCGGCTCGCCGCTGATCACCAAGGACGGGGTGACGGTGGCGAAGGAGATCGAGCTCAAGGAGCCGCTGGAGAACATGGGCGCCCAGATGGTGAAGGAGGTCGCGAGCAAGACCTCCGACGTCGCCGGTGACGGGACCACGACCGCCACGGTGCTGGCCCAGGCGATCTACCGCGAGGGCAGCAAGAACGTGACGGCGGGCGCCAACCCGATGGCGGTCAAGCGCGGCATCGAGAAGGCCGTGGCCGTCGTCACCGCGGAGCTGACGAAGCTGAGCAAGCCGGTCAAGGGCAAGATGATCGCCCAGGTCGGCACCATCTCCGCGAACAACGACGAGACGATCGGCAAGATCATCGCCGAGGCGATGGAGAAGGTGGGCAAGGACGGTGTCATCACGGTCGAGGAGGCGAAGTCGATCGAGACCTCGCTGGAGATCGTCGAGGGGATGCAGTTCGACCGTGGCTATCTCTCGCCCTACTTCGTGACCGACCCCGAGCGCATGGAGTGCGTGCTGGAGAACGCCCTCGTCCTGATCCACGAGAAGAAGATCTCCGGGATGAAGGACCTGCTGCCGCTCCTGGAGCAAGTGGCCAAGCTCGGCCAGCCGCTGCTGATCGTGGCCGAGGACCTGGAGGGCGAGGCGCTCGCGACGCTGGTCGTCAACAAGCTGCGGGGCACGCTGCAGGTGGCGGCGGTGAAGGCGCCGGGCTACGGCGACCGCCGCAAGGCCATGCTCGAGGACATGGCGATCCTCACGGGCGGCAGAGCGATCACCGAGGACCTCGGCATCAAGCTGGAGAACCTCAAGATCGACGACCTGGGCAAGGCCAAGAAGATCACCATCGACAAGGACAACACCACGATCGTGGAGGGTGCCGGCAAGGCCAAGGACATCGAGGGCCGGGTCAAGCAGCTGCGGGTCCAGGTCGAGGAGACGACCTCGGACTACGACCGCGAGAAGCTGCAGGAGCGGCTGGCCAAGCTGGTGGGCGGGGTGGCGGTGATCAAGGTCGGCGCGGCCACCGAGACGGAGATGAAGGAGAAGAAGGCGCGGGTCGAGGACGCCATGCACGCGACCAAGGCTGCCGTCGAAGAGGGCATCGTGGCCGGCGGCGGCGTCGCGCTGCTGCGCTGCCTGGACGCGGTCGCGGCGGTGAAGGGCGAGGGCGACGAGGCGATCGGCGTCAACATCATCCGTCGCGCCCTCGAGGAGCCCCTGCGCCAGATCGCGGGCAACGCCGGGCACGAAGGCGCCGTGGTGGTGGCGCGGGTCCGCGAGCAGAAGGGCGACGTCGGCTTCAACGCCCAGACGGACGTCTACGAGAACCTGGTCGAGGCCGGCGTCATCGACCCGACCAAGGTCGTGCGCTCCGCGCTCCAGAACGCCGCCTCCATCGCCTCGCTGCTGCTCAGCACCGAGGCCGTCGTCTGCGAGCTCCCCGCGGAGAAGGGGGAGAGCCGGGGCGGCGGCGGAATGTCGCCGGAGGGCGGGATGTACTGAAACGCAGCCGGCCGCCGGGCGATCAGCTCCCAGGGAGACACTTCACGACCACGGTGGTAGTCCCCGCCCGTGACATCGGCCACGAAGGTCGCCCCGAAGATGTCGAACCCGGGCACCAGAGGCGCGTGTGACGGAAAGAGTCGCTGCTGAACGGACCGTGCGAGAAGCAGGGTGGTCTCGCGCTCCGCCGCTCGCCGGAGCTGCGTGACGTCCTTGCCGACCGAGACTACGTGGGTGATGCCTCCGCCCGGCCTTCGGATGGGCGTGATGGTCTGCTCGGTGAAGAACAGCTCGCCGCTCTTCTTGCGGTTGATGAAAGTCCCGCGGAAGACCCGCCCCTCGATCAGAGACCTCCACAGACCCACGTAGAATTCCCGGGTGTGCGCTCCGGACTTGAGGATGTTCGGATTGCATCCCGGGACTTCCGCGCGGGCGTAGCCGGTGGCCGTCTCGAACGCAGGGTTGACGTACTCGATCCGGCCACCGCGGTCGGTGACGATCACCGCGTCGGCCGTCGCTTCGACGACATTCGACAGCAGCTCGATCTGCTGGATCTTGCGCTTGAAGCGGGTGATGTCACGAAGGACGACCAGGCCACCCTCGATCTCTCCGTGCGCGTCCCGGATCGCCGTTGCGTTGACGCTGAGCCACACTCCCTGTGGCGCCCACAGGTTGACCATGAACAGCTCGAGGTTGCTGACGACCTCGCCACGCAGCGCACGGGTGAGCGGCAGGTCCTGCGGCGGGTACGGCGTGACCATGTCGGGCAGCAGGCAGCCGAAGATCGATGTCCACTCGGCCGCGGGGACGTCCGCGAAATCCGTCGCCAAGAGTCGGCGCGCCGCCGGGTTGGACAGGAGGCATCGTCCGTCGAGGTCGGAGACGACGACGCCGTCGTCGAGACTGTCGATCACGCGCCCAAGCAGGGCGGCAGAGGCTCGCGATCCCGCGTCGTGGACCTGGCTCATGGGCATTCGCCCCTGCGCGCCACGCTCCAGGGCGGCGGAGGTCTCATTGCGGCGAGGTCGATCCGGAGCGTCGCCGTCCCAGCATGACCCCTGGCGCACTGATCGAGCCCAAAGGCACTCCAACAGCTCTGCGGATGGGCTTTCGCGTGCTGCGGCAGGACGATCGACCGCGTCGAGTGTAGTGCGGCAGCGCTCGGCTGGATAGTCAGTGAACTCGAACTCGTGCCCGGACGAGCGTCGCGGGCTCAGGCTCCCGAGAAGGCCTCTTCGCCTAGGCAGGCAGCAGGAGATCGCGCAATGGCCGCGGGCGTCCCACGTGATAGCCCTGCGCATAGTCGACGCCGGCCTTCGCGAGCAGGCGGAGCGTCTCGTCGTCGGTCACGAACTCCGCGATGGTCTTCTTGCCCATGCCGCGGGCGATGCCAACGATCGCCCCGACCACGAGCTGGTCCATGGAGCTCGACGCGATGCCCCGGATGAAGTCGCCGTCGATCTTGAAGTAGTCGAAGGGCAGGTTCTTGAGATAGAAGAAGGAGCCGAAGCCGGCACCGAAGTCGTCCAGGGCCAGGCGGCATCCGCGGGCCCGCAGCCGGTGGGCGAAGTCCTTGGCCGCCTCGATGTTGGCGATCGCCGCCGTCTCCGTCAGCTCGATGACGAGCCGGGAGGGATCGATCCCGGCCTCGGTCAGAGCGCTTTCGGTGAGCGCCGCCATCCTGGGATCGCCGATGGACCTGCCCGAGAGGTTGACGTGAAGCACCAGCCGGCGGCCGGCGCGCTCGAGTTCGGCGATGAGCTCGATCGCCCGGCGCACCACCCAGCCGTCGATGTCCTGGATCAGCCCGAGGCGCTCGGCGACGTACAGGAACCTGTTGGGCGCGAGCAGCTCGCCGCTCTCCTCGTCTCGGAGCCGCAGCAGCACCTCGTAACGGCGAACCGCGCCTTCCCGCAGATCGAGGATCGGCTGACCGTAGAGGACGAAGCGATCTTCTGCGAGCGCGGTGCGGAGACTCTCCACCTCCGCCAGTCGCGCCGACACCCGCCCCCTACGTCCCCGGGCAGGGTCGTACAGCGCAAAGCGATTCCGGCCCGCCTGCTTGGCCTCGTACATCGCGAGGTCGGCGCACGCCAGTACCTCTGCCGCGGAGAGGCCGTCGAACATGGCGAGCCCCACGCTGGCCGTGACATGGATCGAACGGTCCCCGAGCACCGCGACGTGCCGGCCCATCGCCTTGACGAGCCCGTCCGCCGCGACCTGGGCCTGGTCGATATCCGTCTGGGGAAGGAGCACCGCGAACTCGTCCCCGCCGATCCTCGCGAGCAGGTCCGTCTGCCGGATGCGGTGTCTCACGGCGCCCGCCACACCCTTTAGAAGGTCGTCGCCCGCCTTGTGGCCGAAAGCGTCGTTGACGTCCTTGAAGTTGTCCAGGTCGATCACGAGGACGGCGCTCGGGGCCCCGTAGCGCGCCACCCGCTCTGCCTCACGGGAAAGCTCCTGCTCGAAGCGGCGCCGGTTGACGAGCCCGGTGAGAAAGTCGTGGTCGATCAGGTACTCGAGGCGTTGCGCCAGCTCCTTGCGCTCGGAGATGTCTTGGACCTGGGAAACGAGATGGAGCGCCCTGCCCCGATCGTCCCGGACGAGCGACACGGTCAGCAGCCCCCAGACGTAGTGGCCCCAGGCATGGCGGTAGCGCTTCTCGATCTGGTAGCTGGGAGTTCGACCGTCGACCAGCTCCTGCAGAGAGCCCGCATCGAGATCGACGTCCTCCGGATGGGTCAGGGCCCGCAATGTTGTCGCCTTCAGCTCGGCCCGGGTGTAGCCGGTGATCCGGCAGAGCGCGTCGTTCACCTGCAGCCAGCGGCCTTCCATGTCCACGAGAGCCATGCCGATCGGGGCATTGGCGAACGCGCTCTCGAACCGCGCGTGCACCTCGCGCAGATCCCGCTCGGCCGCCCGGCGCTCGGTCTCGAGCCGCTCGCCCTCGGCGATCCGACGACGAAGCTCGGCGTTCGCGGCCGCGAGCTGCTTCTCCGCCCTCTCGTGCTCGCCGAGCACACGCTCGAGGGCCGTCGCCCGTGAGGTGAGACGCTTCCTGGGAGCCTCGTGCTCGTCTCGGGAGCGCTTGGTACCCATGGGCGGACCCGCGTGACCGGATGATACCGCACGCTGTCCGGAAGATGGCACAGCAAGGGGCCATGCACCCGCAACGACTGGCCCAGGTACATCGTCCCGTGGTACGCGTCGGGGTTGAAGACGGCGGCCTCTCCGCCCCCGGCGAGCGCGGCCAGCCGGGCGCTGAGCTCCCGACCCGCGTGCGAGCCCCAGTCGAGGCGGCTGGCGAGCGCGCTGTAGAAGGCGCTGCTCCGAGACGTCAGCACGTTGGTCATGTAGGCGGTGCCGACGGCACCAGCCACCAGGCGCAGGAGGTTGATCACCATCGTCCCGTGTGGGATGTCCTCCTCCCGCACGGCGGCGAGCGCCAGCAGGTTGATGGAGGCGGCGAAGACCGGTGGCGATCAGCCCCCACAGCAGGAAGTCGCCGGTGACGGCCTGAAGCGGGACGTCGAGGCCGAGCCGGAACCGCCAGATGACCCAGGCGGTGACGGCCAGCGCGCCCACGGCCACCCACTTCGGCCGGAAGCTGTCGGTGAGCACGCCGCCGACGAGCGTCCCGAAGGCCGCGGCCATCGAGCCAGGGACGAGCAGCAGGCCCGCCTGGAGGGCGGTCTGGCCGCGCAGGGTCTCGAGGTAGAGAGGCAGCAGGAAGAAGACGCCGTACATGACGGCCGTGGAGATGCAGTTGGCAACCAGCCCGATCACGAAGGTGCGCCGGCGGAACAGGGCCCGCGGGATGAGCGGCTCGGCGGCGAGAGCCTCCCAGGCGACGAAAGCGGCGAAGGTCGCCGCCCACAACAGCGTCAACGCCAGGATGAAGTCCGACCGCAGCCAACCGAGCTGCTGACCCTTCGTCAGCACCACCACCAGCGAGGCCAGCGCGCAGGACAGCAGCACCAGGCCGACGAGGTCCAGGCGCGGTCCCAGAGGTGCGGCCTGCCTGCGCTCCACCATCCCGCCGGGCGGGCTCGGGCGGGAGCCGTCTCCGCGTCCGGAGCGGCGGCGGGGAGAGGGGGCAGGTCAGCCAGGCCCCGGACCTCGTGCCCGAACAGCGCCGCCAGCGCCGCACGGACGGCGACCTCGTCGGCCTCGGCCGTGGCCAGCTGGGCGCGCAGCTGCTGGCCGTGGTACCGCGCCGCGAGCAGGTCGGACCGGGGCAGCACTTCCTGCTCCACCATCGCGGTCACCACCCGGACGGCCTCGTCGGTGGCGGCGATGGCGTCGCGCAGCACCTCCACCCGGCGGCCCGCGGCCACGCTGCCGGCGAAGGCCCGCACGGTGGCGAGGGCGACCGTCCGGGTGCGCGTCGTCACGTCGGCGAGCGCGGCCTCGCCGCCCGCCCGCAGCGCGTCACGCGCGTGCCCGCTGCGCCCCCCGTCCCACAGCACCTGCTGCAGCTCCAAGGCCGACGCTGGCCGTGTTCTTCTCACCGGACACGAACGGGATGGCCTCGGGGTTGCCCAGGACGTACCTGGGCAGCAGGAGCCCCGGGTCCTGCGCCAGCGCTCGGGGCCTGCGCCTCCACCTCGGCGCGCGGACGCCGTGACGCCTGCACCTCCTCGACGCGCGACTCCGCTCCCGAGGCGATCGCCCGCGCGGCCTCCACCGCGGGGCCGAGGGTCGCCAGCCGCAGCGCCCGCGCCAGGGTCAGTATCTCCTCGCCGGCCGCTCCCCGGCACGTGCACCCGAGCAGGCAGACCGCCAGGGTCGCCTCGCGAAAGAGGGGCTGGTGTGGGTGATCCAGTGGATGCGGGTCGAGGGCGCCCGCTAACGCGGTGCGACGGGATGGTCACCGTGACCACCTGGCCCCGTCCCCTTCGCGCACGAGCTGCGCCCGTGCGGCGGCGGACGCTAGAGCCGATCGGCTCGCGGCAAGGCGTCGTTGCGGGCGGCCACCCACGCGGCGGCGGTCCAGATGACGCCGGAGGCCGCGATGGCGAGCGGCATGATGAGGACGGCCCGCGCCATGCCGATGCGGTCCGAGAGGGCGCCCACCACCCAGGGCGCCGCGGCGTCGCCGAGGAGGTGGATGACGAAGATGCTGCCGGCCATGGCGGTGGCGCGCATGGCGACCGGCACCACGCTGACGATCACCACGTTGATCGGTCCGGTGCTGAGGAAGACCATGAACTCGGCCAGGAGCAGCGCGCCCACGTAGACGGCGGGGGTGCGCGCGGCGAGCGCCACCCAGGACAGAGGCATCGCCAGCAGCATGGAGACGCCCGACACGTACAGGTAGGCCTGCCGCACCCGCGTGGCCAGCCGGTCGGCGAGCCAGCCGCCGGCGAATGTGCCGCCGATCCCGGCGACCACGGAGACGCCCCCGACCAGCAGGTCGGCGCGCCCGAGCGGCAGGCCGCGCTCGCGGCTGAAGTACACCGGGGCCCAGAAGGACAGGCCGCCCACCGCGAACGTGTACGCGGCGTACCCCAGCACGGCCCGCAGGTAGCGCCGGTTGCGCACCAGCGCCCGCAGCGACTCCCCGTAGCTGCCCTCGGCCCGAGCTTCCGGCGGGTCGTTGATGCCCCGGGGGACGTCGGCGATCGTCAGCGTGAGGAGAGCCAGCAGCAGCCCCGGCAGGCCCACGGCGAAGAACGCCGCCCGCCAGCCGAAGTGGTGCTCGAGCAGTCCGCCCAACAGATAGCCGACGGCGCTGCCGACCGGGATCGCCAGGTAGAAGACGGCGAACACCCGGCCCCGTCGCTCGCGGGGGTAGTAGTCTGAGAGCAGGGCGGGAGAGATCGCCGCGTAGGACGCCTCGCCCACGCCGACCGCGCCGCGCGCCACCATCATCTGAGCGAAGCTGCGGGCCAGCCCCGCCCCGGCGGTGGCGACGCTCCACAGCGCGACACCCAGGCCCATCAGGCGCGTGCGCGAGAACCGGTCGCCCAGGTAGCCGAACGCGGGCGAGGTGAAGAGGTACGAGAGCAGGAAGGCGCTGCCGACCAGGCCGAGCTGCTCGTCGCTCAGCGACAGCGCCTCCTTGACCCGCGGCGCCACCGCCGGCAGGACGTAGCGGTCGATGTAGTTCACGAAGTTGAGCAGCGTCAGGATCGCCAGCCCGAAGCCGGCGGTGCCTCGCGACAGCCCGGAGGCTCCGGTCGCCGGCACGGGGTGGTGGACCACGCGGGGATCGGGCATGCAGGAATCCTCCTTCACGCGCAAACCGTGCTGCAATACCACCCCGCCGGCGAAGCGCCGCCAGCGGCGAGCTCCTGGTGATCGTTTCAGGGGGATCCACCGGCGACGGCGGATTTCCCCCGTCAGGAGTGCGGACTCCAAAGGCCCCCGCCTTCGGATCACGCCACGTCATCCGGGGTGAGCGGAAACTGCGCAAGTCCTTACGGCTGACGACCTCCAGCGTCTCCGAATCCCCTGGCGCGGACACGCGAGGGCTACAGAGGGTGGGCCCTCTCTACTCGCTTCTTGTCGATGAGACACAGACTATGGGTCTCAGAATTGCCGCTGGGGCGGCCTCGAGCGTGAAGCGAGTCGAACTTCGTGCGCACGAACCTTGACATTCCCCTTGGCCAATGGATACTCCCGGGCGCGGAGGTGCGCGATGGCGCGTCGCGTCGACCTGATCGACCAGTTCACGGAACTCGTGGTCGGAGCCGACGACCCTCGGAGGCTCGCCGAGCGGACGCTGGAAGTGATCATGTCGCTGCTGAACGGCCGCAGCGGCGCCGTGTTCACCGGCGAGACCTCCCCCGTCCTCTTCGCGTCGCGAGGGATCGACCAGGCGGTGCTCGACATCGTCCCCGCCATCTGGAGCGTGCAGCAGGACGCGCTCCGCAAGGGCGAGATCTTCTACGTGGCGGACTGCGCGAGCGAGCGGCGGATCCCGGGGCTGGGAGGTGGAGAACGGCCGGGGCCGGCGAGCCTGGCGGTCGTCCCCGTGCTGCAGGATGAGCGACTGCTGGCGCTGCTGTACGTGGACAGCCAGGAGCCGCACTTCTGCGACACCCACGACATCGAGAGGCTCGGCAAGTTCTCGCGGATCATCGCCAAGTCGGTGACCGAGACTGCCTCGCCGCACCGCGGCTCGCCCGACGCCTGGGAGACCTACCTCGAGCGCACCCCGGTGGAGGACATGGAGCGCGAGAAGCTGCTCCTTCTGCTCAACCGCAACGAGTGGAACATCGCACGTGTGGCCCGGATGATGGGCGTCACCCGCCGTACGGTGTACCTGCGCCTGCAGCGCTACAACATCCCGCGCGAGCGGGTCCCCAAGTCCCGCCTGAAGTCCGCCACCGCCTCCTAGGGGCGCTCGAGGCACTACAATCCAGGGCGCCATGGGTGCAGGTGGGACTGAGGGCGGCGTGTGGACGTTCTTTGGCGGCCTGGCGATGGTGGTGGCCGGTGCCTACCTGCTGACCGAGCGGGTGACGGTCACCAGCGGCTTCTGGAGCTTCTGGGGCGGCCACTCGTTCGGGCTCACCCTGCTGCCCCTCCTCGTCGGGGCAGGCTTCCTGTTCTACGACGGCCGAAGTCGCCTGGGCTGGGCGCTCACCGGCGGCGGCGCGCTCATCGTCTTCCTCGGCATCCTGCTGAACCTGCGGATCTACTTCGAGCCGACCAGCCTCTTCGAGACGCTGCTGATGGTCCTGCTGCTCGCCGGCGGGCTGGGGCTGGTCGCCCGCTCGCTGAAGCCCTCCCCGCCCGAGGCGAGTCCGCGTCCGTAAGCGGCTCTCTGACGCCTAGGTGTCGTGCCGCCCGTTCGCCTGCAGCTTCACCCAGGTGTCCTTGAGCGCGCACGTGCGGTTGAAGACGGGGCGGCCCGGTGCGGCGTCGCGGTCCAGACAGAAGTAGCCCAGCCGCTCGAACTGCACCGTCTCCCCGACGACGGTCGAGGCGAGCGCCGGCTCGACCAGGCACCCGGTCAGCACCTCTTCCGAGCGCGGGTTGAGGTCGGCCAGCAGATCGCCGTCAGCCCCGGGGTCGGAACGGGTGAACAGGTGGTCGTAGAGGCGCACCTCGGCCGGCACCGCGTCGGTGGACGACAGCCAGTGCAACGTCGCCTTCGGCCGTCGCCCGTCCGGAGCGTCGCCGCCGCGGGTGGCGGGGTCGTACGTGCAACGCAGCTCCACCACCTCGCCCCTCGAGTCCTTCACCGCCTCGCGGCAGGTGACGAGGTAGGCGTAGCGCAGACGCACCTCGCGTCCCGGGGCGAGGCGGTAGAACTTCTTCGGCGGGTCCTCCATGAAGTCCTCGCGCTCGATCCACAGCTCGCGCGAGAAGCGGACCGCGCGCGTCCCCGCCCTCGGGTCCTCGGGGTTGTTCACCGCCTCGAGCTCCTCGACCTGGCCCTCCGGGTAGTTCTCGATCACCACCTTGAGCGGGCGCAGCACCGCGAAGCGGCGCAGCGCGTCGCGGTTGAGGACGTCGCGCACGCAGTGCTCGAGCATCGCGTAGTCGACGACGCTCGCGCTCTTGGCCACGCCGATCAGGGCGGCGAAGTCCCTGACGCCCTCCGCCGGGAAGCCGCGTCGGCGGATGCCGCTGATGGTGGGCATCCGCGGGTCGTCCCAGCCGCGCACGCGGCCGTCGTTCACCAGCCTCAGCAGGAAGCGCTTGGAGAGGACGGTGTAGGTGACGTTGAGCCGGGCGAACTCGTACTGCCGCGGGCGGGAGGGCACCGGCAGGTTCTGGATGAACCAGTCGTAGAGCGGCCGGTGGTCCTCGAACTCCAGCGTGCAGATGGAGTGGGTGATGTTCTCGATGGCGTCGGACTGCCCGTGGGCGAAGTCGTAGGTGGGGTAGATGCACCACTTGTCGCCCGTCCTCGGGTGGCTGGCGTGCAGGATGCGGTAGAGCACCGGGTCGCGCAGGTTGATGTTGCCGGAGGCCATGTCGATCTTCGCCCGCAGCACGCGTGCCCCGTCGAGGAACTCCCCCCCGCGCATGCGGGTGAAGAGGTCGAGGTTCTCGTCGACCGGGCGGCCGCGGTACGGGCTCTCGCGCCCCGGCTCGGTCAGCGTGCCGCGATACTCGCGGATCTCGTCGGCCGAGAGGTCGTCCACGTACGCCTTGCCGGTGCGGATCAGGTGGAGAGCCCACTCGTAGAGCTGCTCGAAGTAGTCGGAGGCGTGGTAGAGGTGCTCTCCCCAGTCGAAGCCCAGCCAGCGCACGTCCGCCTCGATGGCGTCGATGTACTCCTGCTCCTCCTTGGTGGGGTTGGTGTCGTCGAAGCGCAGGTGGCAGCGGCCGCCGAACTCCCGGGCCACGCCGAAGTTGAGGCAGATGGACTTGGCGTGGCCGATGTGGAGGTAGCCGTTCGGCTCCGGCGGAAAGCGGGTGATCACGGTCTTGTGCCGCCCGCTGCGCAGGTCCTCGGCGACGATCTCGCGGATGAAGTCGGCCCGCTCGCGCTCCTCGGCGGCCGGGGTGTCGGTGCCCATCTCAGCTCCTACTTGATCGCCTTCAACAGGTCGGCGGCGCGGCGCAGCCGCCGTCGGCAGGTCTCCTTGCCCAGCACGGCCAGCGTCTCGAAGAGGGGCGGCGAGGCCGCGCGCCCGGTGACCGCGACGCGGACCGCCATGAACAGCTCGGCGGTCGACCAGCTGGCCTTCTCCGCGAAGCCGCGCAGCGCCGGCTCCAGGGTCTGCTGGCGCCAGTCGAGGACGAGGTCCACCTCCTCCTCCAGCAGCATGCGCAGCAGCCTCGAGACCTCGCCCGGGGCCCGTCCCTTCGGCACCATGGCCTTCTGCGCCTCCGCGTCGTAGACGAGCTCCCCCACGAAGAAGAAGGAGGCGTACTCGAAGAAGCCCTCCAGGATGTCGATGCGCTCCTGGACGAGCGGCAGCACCTCGAGCAGGTAGCCGTCGGAGAGAAGACCGCTGCGCAGCCGCTCCAACAGCTGCGGCGGAGAGAGGCGCCGCAGGTACTTGCCGTTCAGCCAGCGCAGCTTCTCCACGTCGAACACGGGGCCGCCCAGCGAGATGCGCTCCAGGGTGAACTCGGCGATGAACTCCTCGAGCGTGAACTCCTCGTGCTCGTCGGGCATCGACCAGCCCATGAGCGCGAGGAAATTGAGCATCGCCTCCGGCAGGAAGCCGGCGCGCCGGTAGAAGTTGAGGCTCACCGGGTTCTTGCGTTTGGAGATCTTCGAGCGGTCGGCGTTGCGCAGCAGCGGCAGGTGACAGAAGACCGGGGGCTGCCAGCCGAAGCCGCGGTACAGGATGACGTGCTTCGGCAGCGAGGACAGCCACTCCTCCGCCCGGATCACGTGGGTGATGCCCATCAGGTGGTCGTCCACCACGTTCGCCAGGTGGTAGGTGGGAAAGCCGTCCGTCTTCAGCAGGACCTGGTCGTCGACCTGCGCGTTGTCGAAACGCACGTCGCCTCGCAGCAGGTCGGCGACCACCGTCTCGCCCGCGGCGGGCATGGCCAGCCGCACCACGTGCGCCTCGCCCGCCTCCACCCGCCGTCGTGCCTCCGTCGGTGCCAGCGCCCGGCAGCGCCCGTCGTAGCCGAGGTTCTGCTTCCTCGCCTTCTGCTCCTCGCGCAGGGTCTCCAGGCGCTCGCGGGTGCAGAAGCAGGGGTAGGCGGCGCCGCGGCGCACCAGCTCGCTGGCGTGCTCGCGGTAGATGGCGGTGCGCTCGCTCTGCCGGTAGGGGCCGCGGGCTCCGCCGACGTCGGGGCCCTCGTCCCAGCGCAGCCCCAGCCAGTGCAGGGCCTCGTAGATCATCGCCTCGCTGGCGGCCGAGCTGCGCTCGCGATCGGTGTCCTCGATGCGGAGCACGAACTGCCCGCCGTGCCTGCGGGCGAGCGCGTAGTTGAAGAGGGCGACGTACGCCGTCCCCACGTGGGGATCGCCGGTCGGACTGGGCGCGATGCGGGTGCGGACGGCCATGGCAAAAGCCGAGGCTATCACACGGCACGCTCGCCTTGACTTGCCGTCGGGCCGTTCCTAAACTGGCGAGCGGCGCTATCGTCTAGGGGTTAGGACGAATGGTTCTCAGCCATTAAACCGGGGTTCGAATCCCCGTAGCGCTACCAACCCGACCACGACCACCTGAGTCACTGGCATAGCCCGCGGAGCGTCGGGGCTGCTGCCGTTGCTGATGCGCGAGAACCGGGCCTCGCCGGCCCGACGAGGGTGCAGCCATGGGATCTGGTCCGCCTCTCCGGCTTCCGCTCGTTCCGCTTCCCGGCTGGTTGCAGCCGCAGGCCGCAGCCCAGCCCGCCCCGCCGCCGGTGGCCCACCACGGCCCGCAACTGGTCAGCAGGACGATGCAGCTGACAGGCGAGACGGCCGGCGCCGGTCACATCCAGAGGATCTCGGGCGAGCGTGCCAGCGACGGAACCGTCTGGGTCCAGGTCAACGGCGTGCTCGGGCCTCCGCTGGACCGGAAGGCCGCCTCCACGCCCAACTACAACCGGACGCTGCCGACGGGCCGCGAGATCGGGCTGCCCGGCTACGAGATCGCCCACGTCTGGGGTCCCGGCTTCGGCGACGAGGCCCGCGACGGGCTCATGTACGCGTCGCAGGAGGTCAACCAGGCCCTCCAGAACCACGGGATCGAGTCGCGGCTGCGGGAGCTGGAGTCGCTGGCCAGGGGCCAGGGCGTCACCATCGAGGTGAGCGCCCGCGCCACCAGCTTCGATCGCGAGGTGGGGCACGGCCACGACGTCCTGAAGGAGGCCTCGTATCACTTCGAGGCCCGCATGCCCGACGGGAGCTCCGAGGTGATCGGCGAGGTGGACATCACGGCGCCGCATCCCGGCGGCGGCGGTCACGCCACCGTCGAAGTGACCGGCGGCTCGTCGGGGATCTGGTCGCTCAAGTAGGGCCGCAGCCGCTGCGGGGCGGCCCGGCCCGCCTCAGGCCTTCTTGTCCTCCGACGGCTCGCGCCGCAGCCAGGAGAACAGCGAGAAGCCGCCGCTGCGCTCGTGGGGCGCGGCCGCCAGGGCGGACGCCGCGGCCGGGTCTGCCGCAGGCGCGGGCGTCTCGGAGGGCTCCTGCGCGTCGTCGTGCCCGTGCGCAACCGTCTCGGCCTCCTCGACCCCCGAAGCGGCCTCGTCGCTCTCCTCTTCCTCGTCCTCCTCGACGGCGGAGGCGCCGGCCTCGCCGCCAGGAGCGACCGGTCCGGTGCGCGTCCGGCGACCGCCCCGGCCGCGCCGCCGCCGCCCCGGACGGCTGCCGTTCGCCCCGTCACCGTCGCCGGCAGCCGCGGTCGCCTCCGCCCGCCGCTCGGAAGCCGGCTCGGAGCTGGCGATCGCCTCGGTGCGTGCCGCCGGCCCGAGGTCCTCGACGATGTAGCTGCCCGAGCGTTGATCCCGGCGCAGCATGACGACCCCGCGCCGCTGGGCGTCCTCGAGCAGGTGCGAGAAGGTGCGGAACCCGTAGTAGGTCTCGTTGAACGAGGGGCGCTTGCGCTTCATGGTCTCCTTGACCATGGAGCCCCAGAGCAGCTCCTTGTTCTCTCGCTGCAGCGCCACCACGGCGTCGACCAGCAGGCTGTAGCAGTCCTGCAGCTTCTCGGGCAGCGAGCTGGTGATGGCCGGCAGCGGCCGCTGCTGCACCCGGACGAGGTCTTCGTAGAAGATGAACTCGTCGCAGTTCTCGATCAGCAGGTCGGAGGTCGAGTTCTTGACCCCGAGGCCGATCACGTACTTGTTGTTCTCCTTGAGCTTGGAGACGAGCGGCGAGAAGTCCGAGTCGCCGGAGCACACCACGAAGCAGTTGATGTGCTCCTTCTGGAACGACATGTCCATGGCATCGACCACCAGCCGGATGTCGGCGGAGTTCTTGCCGCCCACGGACTTCTGGGGCACCTCGATCAGCTCGATCGCCGCCTCGTGGAAGGCCCTCTTGTAGTCGGAGTACCGGCTCCAGTCGGCGTAGGCCTTCTTGACCAGCAGCTTGCCCTTGTCGAGCAGCCGCTCCAGCACCAGGTTGACGTCGAACTTGCGATAGTGAGCGTCGCGGACGCCGATGGCGATGTTCTCGAAGTCGATGAAGAGGGCGAGTCGTTGCTCGTCCTGCGTGCTGCCTGCCAATCTCCCTCCTGTGGGGGGTTCCCGGGCGACCAACCCCGGCTCGAACCGACACAGCCGGCCGGGAGGAACCCCCGGACGCCGCGGACGTTGCGAGCGTTCGGAGAAGCGTAGCACGAAGGGATCAGGCCGAGAAAACGGAACCAGTATACCGTCCGGTACGTACAGGTGCTCGATGACCGACGCCCCGGCAACCCCTCACGGCCGATCCAATAGCCGCATTCTCACGAAAGCGCTCGAGCTCTTCTCGGAGAAGGGTTACGACGCGACCTCGGTCCGGGAGATCTGCGAGGCGGCGGGCGTCACCAAGCCGACGCTGTACCACTTCTACGGCAGCAAGGAAGGCGTCTACCGGGCGATCGTCGAGGGGGCGCTCGACCGCTTCCGCGCCGAGATGCTCGGGTCGCTGAACGTCCCCGGGTCGCTCCGGGACCGGCTCGTCCGCATGGCCCGGACCTACATCGAATCGACCGCGCGCGAGCCGGAGCTGGCCCGCTTCATCATGGCGCTCATCCACATGTCGCCGCGGTCGGCCCCGGCCACCGACTTCGTGGGTTTCTACGAGTCGATCCTCGCGGAGCTGGCGCGGACGGTCGACGCCGCCGTCGCCGCCGGCGAGATCGGCACGGGTCCCACCCAGGTCCGGATGCTCGTCTTCATGGGCGCGCTGGGCGAGGCGATGCACGGCCACCTGCTGGTCGGGCGCCCCGAGCTGACGCCGCAGCTTCCGGAGACGCTCGTCGACACCGTGCTGCTGGGATGGGCCGCGCCTCCTTCACCGAACCACTGAACCTCCATGAAACGAACGCTGTTCTCCGTCGTCCTCCTGTTCGTCGCCGCGCTGGCCGGGGCCGAGCCGCTCTCGCGGGCGCAGGCCGTCGCCCGTGCTCTCGAGAAGAACCCCGACATCCTGCGCAGCGTGGCTGACAACGACAAGCTGAACGGCCGTGCCCGCGAGGCGAGGGCGGACGCGCTGCCGGAGATCGCCCTCCACGGCTCTTTCCAGCGCTACCTGGACCCTGGCTTCCTCAACAGCCCCAACATCGGCGAGTTCCCGCCCGAGCTCATCGAGGCGTTCCGGCCGCTGGCGACCAACCTCTGGGGCAGCAGCATCAGCGTCCGACAGACGCTGTGGAGCTTCAGCCTGGGCAAGGCCATCCGGGCCGCCGGCTACGCGTCACAGCTCGGCAGGGAGAACCTCGAGCGGGCCCGCCAGGACGTCGCGCTGCGGGCGATCCTCGCCTACAACGCCTACCTGGTCGCCCTGGAGCGGGTGAAGGTCGCGGAGACGCTGGTCCACCAGAAGGAACAGCAGCTGGAGATGGCCCGCAACCGCCGCAGCAACGGGGTGGCGACGGACGTCGAGGTGCTGCGCTTCGAGGTGGACCTGGCCAACGCTCGCGCCGACCTGCTGCGGCTGCAGGGCGCCGCCGAGCTCGCCCGGGGCGACCTCAACGCCGTGATGGTCCGGCCCACCGACACCCCGATCGAGCCCACCGACACCCTCGCCTTCGTGGACGTCGCGGCCGAGCAGCCGGCGGTGCGGCAGGAGGCGATGGCGCACCGGTCGGAGCTGCGCGCCATCGGCTGGAACGAGAAAATCTACGACGAGGCGGTCGGCATCTACAAGGCCGACATGCAGCCCCGGGTGGACTTCAACGGGGCCTTCGGCTGGGCCGTGCGCCTGCCCGAGAACTTCCTCAAGGACAACTACCGGGCCTGGACCTTCAGCGTCGGCCTCAAGGTGCCCGTCTTCGACGGCTGGCGCACCGCCGGCCGGGTGGCCCAGGCGCAGGCCGACCGCGCCAAGGTCGGCCAGGACCGCGTCGCCCTGGAGACGCAGATCGACGTGGAGGCGAAGCAGGCGGTCGACCGGCTGAGAGTCGCCCGCAGCGTGCTGCAGGCGGCCGAGCTGAACGTGGTGCAGGCGCGTCGGGCGCTCGAGATGATCGAGGCCAACTACAAGCTGGGCGCCGCCACCAGCCTCGACGTGCTCGACGCCCAGGCGGCCTCCGCCCAGGCGGAGGTCAACCGTATCGAGGCCCTCTACGCTCACGCCAACGCCCGCGCCGGGCTGCGCTACGTGATGGGCCAGGACCCGCTGGACGAGATGGCGCCGCCCCCGGCTCCCGCCAGCCCCGGCAGGCCGCCCACATCGACCGACTCTCTCCCCGCGCAGGCGCCCCTCCCGGCCGGGACCGCGCCCGCGCCGGTCAATCCCGGCCGCGCCGCGAAGGACTCGTGACCCCATGAACACGCGTGCCGTCGTCCTGCTCGCCGTCGTCCTCGCTCCCCTCGCCGGCTGCTCGCGGTCGCAGGCTGCCGCGCCGCAGACGCCACGCGGGCTCGCCGTCCGCACCGCGACGCTGCAGACCCGTGAGCTCGCGGACGAGATCGTGCTCACCGGCACGCTGAAGCCGCGCGCGCAGGTGCAGGTGGTGGCCGAGGTCGGCGCCCGGCTGCTCCGTGTCGTCCGCGAGGCGGGCGCCCAGGTCAGCAGGGGCGACACCCTGGCGGTGCTGGACGACGTCGACTACCGCCTGGCCAGCGACCGCTCGCGCGCCGCGCTGGCGGTGGCGGAGGCCAACCGCGCGCACGCCGAGGCCGAGAAGCAGAGAGCCGACAACCTGCTGAAGACCGGCGGCATCACGGACCGCGACCACCTGTCCGCGCAGGTGGCGCTGCAGGTGGCCGACGCCGCTCTCGCCCAGGCCCGGGCCGAGGTGGCGATCGCCGACCAGCAGCTCGCGCGCACGCAGGTGAAGGCCCCCTTCTCCGGACGCGTGGCGAAGCGGCTCCCGGACCCGGGCGCCATGCTGACCGCCGGCGCTCCGCTCTTCACGCTGGTCGACGATTCGGTCCTCGAGTTCCAGGGCCAGGTCGCCTCGCGTGACCTGGCGCGGGTGAAGCCGGGGGCACCGGCCCGGCTGGCCATCGACGCCCTGCCGGCGGAACGCGTCGAGGGACGCGTGGCCCGCATCGAGCCGATCGTCGACGAGCGCTCGCGCTCGTTCCGGGTGGTGGTCGAGCTCCCCGGCCGCAAGGATCTGGTGGGGGGGCTGTTCGCCCGCGCCAGCCTGCGCGTGGGCACGGTGCCGGGCGCGCTGGTGGTGCCGCCGGCTGCGCTGCTGCGCGACGGCTCGGACCCGGCGCGGGCCGAGGTCTTCGTCGTCCGCAAGGGCCTGGCGGAGAGGCAGGCGATCGGCGTCGGCGTCGAAGCTCCCGACGGCGTGCAGGCGACCAGCGGGCTCCTCGCCGGCGACGTGGTCGTGCTCGACCCGCCGACGGCGCTCGCCTCGGGGAGCCCGGTCGTGGCGCAGGACGCCGCCGCGCCCGCGGCGAGGCGCGCGGCCAACTAGAGCCCGACCATGTTCCTCAGCAACCTCTCGATCAAGCACCCCGTCTTCGCCACCATGATGATGGCGGCCCTGGCGGTCCTGGGCATCGCCTCCTACGACCAGCTGAAGGTCGACTTCTTCCCCAAGATCGAGATCCCGGTGGTCACCGTCACCACCGTCTATCCCGGAGCCGGGCCGGAGACGGTGGAGCGGGAGGTCACCAAGAAGCTCGAGGAGTCGATCAACACGGTGGAGGGCGTCCGCCACATCGAGTCGGTCTCCCAGGAAGGCCTCTCGAACATCCAGATCGAGTTCGAGCTCGAGGTGTCCGCGGTCACCGCGGCGGAGGACGTGCGCGGCAAGATCGCCGGCCTCCGAGGCGACCTGCCGCGCGAGATCGAGGAGCCGATCGTGCAGCGGATCGACTTCTCGCTGATGCCGATCCTCTCCGTCGGCGTGAACGCGCCGGGACTCGGGCCGCAGGCGGCCACCACCTTCGCGGACAAGGTGGTCAAGCGCCGGCTGGAGAACGTGCGCGGCGTGGGCTCGGTGGCGCTGGTGGGCGAGTCGACCCGCGAGATCCAGGTGGTGGTCGACCGGCTCAAGCTGGAGGCGTACCACGTCTCGCTGGCCGAGGTGGTGAGCGCGCTGCAGCGCGAGAACGTCGACGTGCCTGCCGGCAGCGCCGAACGCGGCAGCACCGAGGCGCTGGTGCGGGTGGCCGCCCGCGGCCGCACCGCGCCCGACATCGCCGTCATCCCCATCAAGCGCGCCTCCGGCGCCCCGGTGCTGGTGCGCGACGTGGCGCAGGTGATCGACGGGGTCGAGCAGCCGAAGAACGTGGCCCTCATCGACGAGCGGCCGGCGCTGGCGCTCGACATCCAGAAACAGTCGGGCGCCAACACCGTGGCCGTCGCCGAGGGCGTGCGCGACGCGGTCGCGAAGCTGCAGAAGGAGATGCCGGCGGGGATCACCCTCTCCATCATCAAGGACGACTCCAGCTTCATCCGCGAGTCGATCGAGGACGTCCGGACCACCATGCTGATCGGCGGCCTGCTCACCGTCTTCATCGTCTACCTGTTCCTCAACTCCTGGCGCTCCACCGTGATCACCGGCCTCACCCTGCCCATCTCGGTCGTCTCCGGCTTCATCGCCATGCGGGCTTTCGGCTTCACCCTCAACGTGCTGACGCTGATGGGCCTCTCGCTGGCGATCGGCATGCTGATCGACGACGCCATCGTGGTCCGGGAGAACATCGTCCGCCACTTGCAGCGCGGCAAGGGGCACTTCGACGCCGCCCGCGACGGCACCGCCGAGATCGGGCTGGCGGTGATGGCGACCAGCTTCACCATCCTCGCGGTTTTCGTGCCGGTCGCCTTCATGGGCGGGATGGTCGGCCGCATCTTCTACGAGTTCGGGATCACGGTGGCGGCGGCGGTGGCGGCTTCGCTGTTCGTCTCCTTCACCCTGGACCCCATGCTGTCGTCGCGCTGGTTCGACCCCGACATCGAGAAGGGCCACCACCCGCACCTCGTCGGCCGCACCCTGGCCCGCTTCAACCAGTGGTTCGAGGACCTGCACCGCAGGTACGAACGCCTGCTGGGCTGGGCGTTGCACCACCGCAAGACCGTGCTGGCGGCCGCCGCCGTAGCGTTCCTGGGCAGCTTTCCGGTGCTCGGCATCCTCGGTGGCGACTTCATGCCCGACTTCGACCGCGGCGAGTACCAGGTCATGCTCAAGTCCACTCCCGGCTCCACCCTGGCGGAGACGAGGCAGCGGGCGCTCGAGGCGGTGCGGCGGCTGAAGGCGCTGCCCAGCGTCGACTTCACCTACACCACCATCGGCGAGGCCGGCATCCTGCGCCGGCCGGTGACCGAGGGTTCGATCTACGTCAGGCTGAGGCGCGGGCACGGCATGACCTTCAGCCAGACGCTGCGCCAGGCGCGGCAGGCCCTGGCCGGCGTGCCCGGGCTGAGCTTCGGCTTCACCGAGGCCGGCCCCTTCGGCCAGAAGCCGCTGCAGTACAGCGTGCGCGGCCCCGAGCTCGACGAACTCGACCGCATCTCGCGCGAGCTGACGCGGGCCATGGGCCAGATCCGCGGCGTGGCGGACGTGGAGACCAGCCTGGAGAAGTCCAAGCCCGAGCTGCGGGTCGAGTTCGACCGCGACCGTGCCTCCGACCTGGGCCTGAACGTGGCGCCGGTGGCCATGACCCTGCGGGCGGCGGTGACCGGCCAGGTCGCCTCGACCATCGAGGACGCGGCGGGCGACAGCCACGACGTGCGGGTGCGGCTGCAGCCGGACCAGCGACGCTACGCGGACGACCTGCTGGCGCTGCGGGTCCCGACCGACAAGGACGACGCGCGCGGCGACAAGATCCTGGTGCCGCTGGGCGAGGTGGCGCGGGCCGTGCCGGCGAGCGGTCCCTCCACCATCCGGCGCAAGGACCTGCAGCGTGAGGTGCGCATCTCGGCGGCGAACGACGGGCGCAGCCTGCAGGAAGTGGCGAGCGACATCGAGCGGGCGGGGGCCGCCCTCAAGTTGGCCCCCGGCTACGACATCCTGCCCGGCGGCGACTCCGAGGAGCTGAAGAGGATGTTCGGCAACATGCTGCAGACGCTGGCGCTCGCCGTCATCTTCATCTACCTCATCCTGGCCTCGCAGTTCGGGTCCTTCTTCCACCCCTTCGCCATCATGCTGTCGCTGCCGCTGTCGCTGGTGGGCGTCGCCCTCGGCCTGCTGGCCACCCGCGATTCGCTCAACATCATGAGCATGATCGGTCTCATCATGCTGATGGGCCTGGTGACCAAGAACGCGATCCTGCTGGTCGACTTCACCAACCAGGCCCGCGCCCGCGGGGCGGAGAGGAACCAGGCGCTGGTCCAGGCCGGCTCCACCCGGCTGCGTCCGATCGTGATGACCACGCTGGCCATGATCTTCGGAATGCTGCCGCTCGCCTTCGCCCTGGGGGCCGGCGCCGAGATGCGAGCGCCCATGGCGCGGGCCGTCATCGGCGGCCTCATCACCTCGACCCTGCTGACCCTGGTCGTCGTGCCGGTGGTCTACACCTACCTCGACAGCTGGCCCGAGGCGGTGCGCTCCTGGCTCGGCCTGCGTCGCCCGCACGAGACCGTCCCGCAGGCCGGGTTCGCCGAGCTGCCGCCGGAGTCGAAGCAGCCCAGCTGACCGGAGTCGACTCTCTCCTCCATGATAGAGGGCGTGATCCGCGCGCTGGCGCGACGCTTCCCGCGGTTGCAGCGGATGCTGCCGGCCGCTCTGCTCGCCGCTTCCTGGCAGGGCTGCGCCCGCGGCGAGGGCCCGCTCGTCGCCTTCCTCGGGGACAGCCTCACCTCGGGGTGGCGACTGAGCCAGGAGCAGGCGTACCCGGCGCTCGTCGCCAGGGCGCTGGCGGCTCGCGGGAGGCCGGTCCGCGTGATCAATGCGGGACGCAGCGGCGATACGGTGGCCCAGGGTCTCGCCCGGCTGCCACAGGTCCTGCAGCGGCGGCCCGACGTGCTGGTGGTGGCGCTCGGCGTCAACGACGCCCTGCGCGGGCTGCCGGCCGGGGCGGCGGAGGCGGCCTTGCGCCGCATCGTCGCCGAAGCCCGGCAGGCCGGCGCGCGGGTGATCTTGGTGGGCGTGGGGGGGCCGAGAACGGCCGACGCGCGGCTCCGGGCTTTCGCCTCGATCCACGCCCGGGTCGCGGCGGAGGAACGGGTGCCGCTCGTCGCCGACCTGCTCGACGGCGTCGGCGGCCACGCAGAGAGGCTGTTCGGCGACGGCCTGCACCCGAACGCCGCGGGACAGCAGCAGCTCGCCGAGAACGTACGTCCGACGCTCGAGCTGGTGCTGGCCGAGATCGCGGCGGCACCGCGCTGACGAAGGCTCGCCGAGGCCCTCAACATCTAGCGCTCGAGTAGAGACACCCCAAGGTTTTGGGATTGACGCCGGCGCTGCGGGGTCGCATCTTGCCTGTAGCGAACAAAAGGCGAAACCCGATGAGCGCCCTTCCCATCTCTGTGCCGTCCGCCGCCGACGCGGGCATCGATGCCCCGGACGATGCGGATCCCCGCCCGGCGACACGGCGCGCCCTCGAAAGCCTCCTCCGCGCCCGACGGTTGCAGCACGACGCCCCGCCGTTGCGCGGAGAGGACCGCCGCCTGCGACCGCTGGCGACCGGGATTGCGGAGCTGGACGGCCTGCTCGCAGGCGGCTTCCCTCGCGGCCAGCTCTCCGAGGTGCACGGCCCGGCCTCCTCCGGGCGCACCGGCGTGCTGCTCGCGCTCCTCGCCCGGCTCACCGCCGGTGGCGGCTTGGTCACGCTCCTCGACCCGCTGGACCGCCTCGACCCCGGCTCGGCGGCCGCCGCCGGCGCCGACCTCGAACGGCTGCTGTGGCTGCGCGGCCCGCGCTCCGCCGACGAGGACACCCCCCCGAAAGCGCTCGTCGCCGCCACCTCGGCCGCGGCGACACTCGCCGGCTCGGGGCTGTTCGAGCTGGTCGCGGTCGACCTCGCCGGGATGCCGGGCGGCGCGGTCCGAATGCTGCCGGCCGCCACCTGGCTGCGCCTGCAACGGCTGGTGGAAGAGACGCCGACGGCGTTGCTGGTCGTCGCCGACCGTCATCTGGCGTGCAGCCCGGCGGGTGTGTCGCTCGCTCTCGAGCCGGCCGGTCCCCGCTGGTCGGGGCCGCCGGGTCCCGCCCGCCAGCTGGGCGGGCTCGTCGCTCGCGCGTGCGCCGGTCGTCACGCGCTCCGCTCGGCCGAGCTCGCGTTGGCGGCGCCCGCCTGAAGCCGCTCCCGTACGCCCGTGTTCGGCGGCCTGCACTCTCCCCGTCCCCTTCAGCGCGAGGGCGCCCTCCTCGAGCTGGCGCGCGGCTTCACGCCGCGGGTCGAGGCGCGGGGACCGAGCCCGGTGCTGCTGGACCTTTCGGGTCTGGGACGGCTCTGGCCGCAGCCGGAGGCGCTCGGCCGGGCCCTGCTGACGGCGGGCGCCGAGCGTGCGATCGAGGTCCAGGTGGCGCTCGCCTTCTCGCCCGCGACCGCGCTGCTGCTGGCGCGTGCGCGGCCGGGGCTGACCACCGTCGCCGCCGGTGGCGAGGCGGCGGCGCTGGCGCCGCTGCCGCTGTCGCTGCTCGACCTCCAGCCCGAGCACGCCGACGTCCTGCGCGGCTGGGGCCTGCGGACGATCGGCGACCTCGCGCGGCTGCCGGCGAGGGGCCTGGCCGAGCGCTTCGGTCCCGACGGCCCCCGGCTGCTGCGCCTGGCGCGCGGCGAGGACGACGCTCTGCTGATGCGGGCGCCGCTACCGGAGCGCTTCGAGATGACGCTCGAGCTGGACTGGCCCGTCGAGGGCCTGGAGCCGCTCGCCTTCCTGCTGGCCCGAGTGCTCGAGCCGCTGTGCGCCGCCCTCGTGGCCCGCGGCCGCAAGGCGGCGGCGCTCGAGGTCAGCCTCGGCCTGGTGGACGGGACGACGCACGCCCGCCGGCTGGCGCCAGCCGCGCCGTCCGTCGAGCCGCGCACCTGGCGCACGCTGGCCCTGCTCGACCTCGAGACGCACCCGCCGCGCGACGCCATCGCACGGATCGCGGCCCGCGCTGAGCCGACTCCGGCGCGGGCCGCGCAGTTCTCGCTGCTCGACCCGGCGCTGCCCTCGCCGGAGCGGCTGGCCGAGACCCTGGCCCGGCTGCACGAGTGGACGGTCGACGGCCGCGCCGGCACCCCGCACCTGCTCGACACCCACCGTCCGGGTGCGTTCGCGGTGAGCTCGTTCGCGCCGGGACCGGGCCGTCCCGCGGCGCAGACCCCGCCGTCCCCGGCGCGCAGCTCCCTGCGGGTGTTCCGTCCGCCGAGGCCGGCGCTGGTCGAGTTGAGCGGAGGCCGCCCCGTGTCGGTCGAGGCGGCCGGCATCCGCGGCCCGGTGACCGGCTGCGCGGGGCCGTGGCGCACCTCAGGCGACTGGTGGGACGTCGCCTTCAGCCGCGAGGAATGGGACGTGGCGCTCGCCAGGGGCGGCGTCTACCGGATCTTCCTCGACCGGCTGCGCGGCTCGTGGTTCGTGGAGGGCGAGATCGACTGAGCCCGCCCGTCGCGCCTCACCCGCCGCTCTGGATGTAGCGCTCCAGCTGGTGGATGGAGAAGCGCAGGTCGTCGATCACCGCGCGCACCACGTCCCCGATGGAGATGACGCCGACCACGCGCCCCTCGTCCACCACCGGCAGGTGGCGGATGTGCCGGTCGGTCATGTGCACCATGCACTCGGCGGCGTTCGTGTCGGGCGGAATCACGAACACCTCCTCGGTCATCACCTCGCGCACCGGCGTCTCGCGCGAGGTGCGGCCGTGCAGGACCATTCGTCGGGCGTAGTCGCGCTCGGAGAAGATGCCCACCAGCCGGCCCGTCCTCATGACCAGCAGGGCGCCGATGTTCTTCTCCTCCATCGTGCGCAGCGCGTCGAACACGGTCGCGTCCGGGTCGATGGCGTACACGTCCGGCTTGTGCGCGAGTATCTGCCGAATGCTGGTCATCGCCCTCCCTCCATGGCTGGCGAAACGGCCGAAACGCTCTATATGTGTTGAGAGGGCCGATTCTAACGCTCTGCTTCGACGTCCGCACGAGAAAGAGTGGCACGGCCTTCCTCTTGCGTTACCATTGCGTCGCTCCCCGGGTCGTCCATCGAGCCGTCGTCGCCTGCCTGTGTGCACCACGCTCCCGGGGCCAGGGACCACGTACTGATACCGTCGCCGGGTGCGGATCCTCACCCGGATCATCCCTCCCGGGGCGAGGCCGCTTGTGCGGTCTCGCCCCGCGTCCTCCAACGGCTCGGACGGCGCCGCCTTGTGTCACCGGCGAACCCCGCCGATGTAGGATGATGGCGCCCGCGCCCGGGCGCCCACCATGAGACGAACCGCACCCGTCCTTGTCTCGCTTCTGCTCGCCGCGCTGCTGCCCGCCTGCGCGAGCCACCACGAGCCGCCGCCGCCCCCGCCGCCGCCCCGTGGAGAGCCGCTGCCTCCCTCTCCGCCGCCGGCGGCGGAGAAACGCGAGGAGGAGCCGGGGCCCGTGCACGTCGTGCCGGAGCCGATCGTCGTGGCCGCCTGGGCCGAGCCGCGCCAGCTGCCGCCCGGGGGCGGGCAGGTGCAGATCCTGGTTCGCGTGCAGCACCGCGGCGGGGCACGCTTTCCCGGCGTCGAAGTGCGCCTCCGCGCCTCCGAGGGCTCGCTGTACTCGGCCGGGAACGTGCTGGTCACGGACGCGCAGGGCATGACTCGTGACCGGCTCACCGCCCACAAGGCCTCGATCGTCACGCTGAACGCCGGCGGCACCCGCTATCGCTTCGAGGTGCCGGTGCTTCAGCCCGAACACTAGCGGGCAAGGCGCGTGCGCCCCGCCGACCCCGCGGTCGTCTTCGAGCTGCGGGAGCTGCTCGCCCCCGCGCGGGTCCTGGCCCGGCCGATCGAGCGGCTGTCGCGCGCGGCCGACGCCTCCATCTACCGCCTGGTGCCGGAGGCGGTGGTGCGGCCGCTCGACACGGAGGAGATGCGGTCGCTGTTCGCCTGGTGCCGCCGGAAGCGGCGGCACCTCACCCTGCGGGCGGCCGCCACCTCGCTCTCGGGGCAGTCTGTCTCGGACGACCTGCTGGTCGAGGTCGCTCCCTTCTTCCGCCAGGCGAACGTCCTCGACGAAGGGCGGCGCATCCGCTCGCAGCCGGGGGTGGTGGGCGCGCACCTCAACCGGCTGCTGGCTCCGCACGGGACGCGCATCGGCCCCGACCCCGCCTCCATCGACGCCGCCATGATCGGCGGCATCCTGGCCAACAACTCCTCGGGGATGTGCTGCGGCGTCGCTCAGAACAGCTACCACACCCTCGACGGCGTGACCGTGCTGCTGCCCGACGGGACCCTGGTCGACACGAAGCAGCCCGACGCGGACGACGAGCTGCGGCGTCGCCGGCCCGACCTGCACGCCGAGCTGCTGGCGCTGCGGGACGAGATCCGCCGCGACGTCGCGCTACAGGGGCGCCTGCGACACAAGTTCTCGACCAAGAACACCAGCGGGTACAGCCTCAACGCCTTCCTGGACCGTGACCGGCCAGCCGACATCCTGGCGCAGCTGATGGTCGGCTCCGAGGGCACGCTCGGCTTCGTGGCCGAGCTGACGCTGCGTACCGTGCCCGAGCCGCCCTGGCGCGCCACGGCTCTCGTCTGCCTGGCCCGCCTGGAGGACGCGGGGGCGGCGGTCGCCCCGCTGGCCGCAGCCGGCGCGGACGCGCTGGAGATCCTGGACTCGGTGTCGCTGCGCTCGATCTCGGCGGAGCGCCCCCTCGGCTTCGAGGTGCACCGCGAGCACGCGGCGCTGCTCGTGGAGCTACGGCGGGCGGACGAGGCTGCACTGCGCACGGCCATGCAGACGGCCGGGTCGATCCTGGACCGTTACCCGCTCGTCGAGCCGCTCCACTTCACCACCGGCGAAGCCGAGCGGGCGGCCCTGTGGCACCTGCGCAAGGGCCTGGCCGCCCGCACCGGGGCGCTGCGGCCGAGCGGCACCGCCTTCCTCACCGAGGACGTCGCCGTCCCGGTCGAGCGGCTGGCCGAGGCCATCCGCGAGTTCCAGGCCCTGTTCGCCCGCCACGGCGTGCCCGACACGGCGGTGTTCGGCCACGCCAAGGACGGCAACCTGCACTTCGTCCTGGCCGAGGACGTGCGCAGCCCGCAAGCCATCGAGCGCTACGGCGCCTTCATGCAGGGCCTGGTGGAGCTGGTGGTCCACCGGTTCGACGGCGCCATCAAGGCCGAGCACGGCTCCGGGCGCAACATGGCTCCCTTCGTGCGCACGGAGTGGGGCGAGCAGGCCTACGAGCTGATGAGGCGGGTCAAGCGGGCCTTCGATCCCGACGGCATCCTCAACCCCGGCGTGCTGCTGAACGACGATCCGCGCGCGCACCTCACGGGGCTCAAGCCCTGCCCCACCATCTCGCCGCTCGCGGACCGCTGCACCGAGTGCGGCTTCTGCGAGCCGCGCTGCCCCTCGCGCGACCTCAGCCTCACGCCGCGACAGCGCATCGTCGTCACGCGCGAGCTCACCCGCCTGCGGGGGTCGGGACGGCCGGAGGAGCGCGACCTCGCCGACCAGGTGGCCTCCGACTTCCGCTGGGACGGCATCGACACCTGCGCCGGCGACTCGATGTGCCAGGTGGCCTGCCCCGTCGGCATCGACACGGGCGCGCTGGTGAAGGAGCTGAAGGCCGAGGCTCATGCCCCGGCGGCCCACCAGCTCGCCGCCGGGGCCGCCTTGCACTTCGCGGCCCTGTCGGCCGCGGCGCGGACGGGGCTGCGGCTGGCACACGTGGCGCGGACACTGCCCTTCGGAGACCAGGTGGTCGACGTCGCCAGCGAGCTGCTGCACGCCGCTCTGCCTTCGGTGGTGCCGCACGTCCCTCCGGGCCTTCTCCTGCCGCGGCCAGCGCCGGCGCTGCCGCCGGCCGCTCCGACGGCCGGCGAGCGCGCGGTCGTGTACTTCCCGAGCTGCCTGACCCGCATCATCGGCGCGCTTCCGGGAGAGGAGCTGGTGCCGACGGGGCGGGCGATGCTGGAGGTCCTGGCCTGGGCCGGGCTGAGCGTCGTGCTCCCCGCCGGCCTCGACGGGCTCTGCTGCGGCATGGCCTTCGCAAGCAAGGGGTTCCCCGAGGCGGCGCGAGCCGCCGCCCGGCGCACCGCCGAGGCGCTGTGGCGGGCCTCCGACGGGGGCCGCCTCGCCGTCGTCACCGACGCCTCGCCCTGCGCGGGAACGCTGGCCGGCGGCGTGGCCGAGGTGCTGGCGCTGCAGGGCCGCGCCGTCCGCATGCTCGACTTTCCCTCGTTCTGGGCGCACGACGTGCTGCCGGGCAGACCCGACCCCCCGCGGCGCCGCGGCACCGCGATCCTGCACCCGACCTGCACGCTGGTGAAGGCCGGCGGCACCAGCGACCTCCTGGCCGTCGCGCGGGCGCACGCCGAGTGCCTGGTAGTCCCGCGCTTCGCCGAGTGCTGCGGCTTTGCCGGCGATCGCGGCTTCCTGGTCCCGGAGCTGACCAGCAGCGCCACGGCCACGGAGGCTGCCGAGATCCGGGCCGTCCTCGAGCGCGAGCCGCAAGCCGGGTGCTATTCGACCTGCAGGACCTGCGAGATCGGCATGAGCCGCGCGCTAGGACGGCCCTTCCGCTCGCTGCTGCACCTGGTGCGCGAGGCCGTCGCGCGTGCTTGAAAGGCTGCTCGATACCCTCTCCGCGCTGCCGCTGGTCCCCACCTACCTGGTGCTGATGGTCCTCTCGGCGCTGGAGAACGTCTTCCCTCCGGTGCCCGCCGACACCGCCGTGGCCCTCGGCGCCTTTCTCGCCCGCCGCGGCCAGATCTCGGTGGTGCCCCTGGTCGTGCTGTGCTGGCTGGCGAACCTGGCCAGCGCGACGGCCACCTACCTCGTCGCCCGCCGCCACGGCCCCGCCTTCTTCCGGGAGGGCTGGGGGCGCAAGCTGATGAGCCCCGCCGTGCTCGCCGGCGTCGAGGAGGCCTACGTGCGCTGGGGCACGGCCGGCATCTTCCTCAGCCGCTTCCTGCCGGGGCTGCGCGCCGCGGTGACGCCGTTCGCGGGCGTCGCCCGCCTGGGACCCTGGCGGGCCCTGGTACCTGCGGCCCTCGCCTCCGCCCTGTGGTACGCATTCCTGGGCTGGGCGGGCTACGCGGTCGCCGAGAACTGGCAAGCGGTGAAGGAGGTGGTCGCGGGCACCAACCGTGTCCTGGGTGCGGTGGCCGCCGTGCTGGCGGTCGCCGTCCTGCTGTGGCTGTGGCGCCGCTCGCGCCGCGGCACGAGCCTCAACCCCGGGGACGCAGCGAGGCGACGATAGCCTGGATCCGCTCGCGGGTCGCGGGGGAGAACCAGACGTCGACGAAGCTCTGCAGGTGCTCAGTCTCGCGGGCGCGCATCTGCTGCCTCACCGGCTCGCGCAGGCACGCCTTGGTGGCGGCGAGGGCGGAGGGCTCCTTGTCGGCCAGCTCCGTGAGCCGTTCCAGGGCGACCGCCTCCACCCGCCCTTCCTCACACACCTCGTCCGCCAGGCCCACCGCGACCGCCTCCTCGTCCGTGAAGTTGCGCCCCAGGAGGGCGATGCGCGTGAGCGCCGTCGGCGGCACGCTGGCCCGCAGCAGCGCCGTCACCGACCAGGGCAGCGGCACCCCGACCTTCACCTCGTTGAGCCCGATCGGCGCCCCCCGCCGGAGCACCCGGTAGTCGGCGGTGAGCGCCAGGATGCAGCCTCCGGCGACCGCGGCGCCGTTCACCGCCGCCACCATCGGCTGGCGCAGCCCGTAAAGCGCCCACACGGCGTCGACGAAGGCGGCCATGAACGCCTTCATCGCCGCACGGTCGTGCCGAACCAGGGTGACGAGGTCGAGGCCGGGGCAGAACAGCTTGGGGTGGGCGGAGGCGAGCAGCACGCCTCGCACCGACTCGTCCGCGGCCAGCTCGTCGGCGGCCCGGCGCAGGTCGGCAACCAGCGCGTCGTCGATGGCGTTGCCGCGGCCCTTGTCGAGCCGCAGCCGCACGAGACCACCCTCGCGTTCCAGGCGCAGGGTCATTGGGATCGAGTATATCGCCGCGGGTTCGATCTCATGCCGACGGCTTATTGAGACTGAGTCTCAACAGCGGAGGAGAGAAGCTCCCAGAAATACGCCCTGCCCGGCCGGTCGATGCCTATAATCGGGGAGGGAGACGTCCGATGTCCGCCGTCGCGCAGCCGCTGGCCCAGGTGCTGGCCCGCCACACGCGGGAGGGCGAGCTGTACGAGCGCCTGGCGAACGGGCGTGTGCGCTGCGTGGCCTGCGGCCACCGCTGCCTGGTCCCACCCGGCCGCGACGGGATCTGCCGCGTGCGCTTCAACGAGGAGGGCACCCTGAAGGTGCCCTGGGGCTACGTGGCGGCACTGCAGCTCGACCCGGTGGAGAAGAAGCCCTTCTTCCACGCTCTCCCCGGGGCCCGGGCGCTCTCGTTCGGCATGCTCGGTTGCGATCTGCACTGCGGCTACTGCCAGAACTGGCTCACCTCGCAGGCCCTGCGCGACCCGCACTCGGTGGCGCCCGCCGAGGAGGTGACCCCGCGCGAGATCGTGGAGCTCGCCCTGGACCGCGGCGCGCGCATCGTGACCTCGACCTACAACGAGCCGCTGATCACCAGCGAGTGGGGCAAGGCGGTGTTCGAGGAGGCGAAGCGGGAGCGGCTGGTCTGCTCCTACGTCTCGAACGGCAACGGCACCGAGGAGGTGCTGGAGTACCTGCGCCCGTTCGTGTCCCTCTACAAGGTCGACCTCAAGGGCTTCCGCGACCGGCCGTACCGCGACCTCGGTGGCACGCTGGAGCGGGTCACCTGGACCATCCGCGCCCTGCACGAGAAGGGCTTCTGGGTGGAGGTGGTGACGCTGGTGGTCCCCGGTTTCAACGACTCGACGGAGGAGCTGCGCGACGTCGCGCGCTTCCTGGTCTCGGTCTCGCCGGAGATCCCCTGGCACGTGACCGCCTTCCACCCCGACTACCGGATGGACGACCGCCGGTCGACGCCAGTCGCCACGCTGCTGCGCGCCGCCGAGATCGGCTGCGAAGAGGGGCTCCAGTTCGTCTATGCCGGCAACCTGCCCGGCGCCGTCCGCCGCTGGGAGAACACGTACTGCCCCGGCTGCCGGGCGCTGCTCGTCGAGCGGCAGGGCTTCCGGGTGCTGAGAGACGCGATCGGGCCCGACGGCCGCTGCCCGTCGTGCGCCCGGGCCATCCCCGGCGTCTGGGCCTGACCCCGAGAACACGAAGGGCCTCGCCCGCTTCGGGACGAGGCCCTCGCGCTCCGCGCGCCGGGCGATGCTACTGGATCTTCGCCAGCGCGTCGCGGAGTGCGCGGCGGTAGTCGCCGTCCTTCATCTGGGCGTCGAGCTGCTGCGCGGTGGCGTTGACGCCGACCTCGAGCGGCGGCTGCTTCAGCATGGCCTGCAGGTTGCGGACGGCCGGCCGGGCGGCGGCCCCGAGCGAGCCGAGGGCGTTGGTGCAGGCGATCCGCACGTCGTAGTCCGGGTCGGTCTGCATCAGCGTGGCGAGCGCAGATACCGCCGCACCGCCCGCCGCCGAGGCCATGTCACGGCAGCCACGCACACGGCTGGCGGCGTTGCGTGAGCCGATCTCGGCGTTCGCCTGCTCGATCTTCTTGTTGGCCTCCTCGGCCTGCTGCTGCTGCTTCTGCATCTCTTCCTGCTGCTTGGCATCGAGGATCGCGCCCCGCTTGATGGCGTCGTCGATCTTGTCGATCTGCGTGTTGAGTGCGGCGACGTTGCGCCCGGCGGCCGCCGCCTTCGCGCTCCACTCCCGCGCCTGCGGCAGCTCCTTGCCTCCGGTGCTCATCGACTTGAACGCGTACGCCCAGGCGATGCCGAGGGCGGCGTCGGCCGTGGCGAGCTTGGGATCGACCTGCACCGCCTGCTGGTAGGCGGTGATCGCCCTGTCGTAGTCCTTCGTGTAGGAGTAGGCCCAGCCGAGGCCCAGCGCCGCCTGCCACTGCTTGGGGTCGAGCTGCAGCGCCTTCTGGTAGGCGTCGATCGACTCCTGGGGCTTGTTCATGCTGCGGTACACCCAGCCCAGGTTGATCCAGCCGTCGGCGTCCTTGTACCCGGGCGTGTTGACCACCTTCCGCAGCTCGGCGAGGCCCTCGTCCGGCTTGCCGGCCTGGCCCAGGATGAGCCCATAGGTGGTTCGGTACTCGTTGTTGTTCGGGGCCAGGTCCGTCGCCTTCTTGAAGGCGTCCGCCGCCTCGGCGTACTTGCGCTGCGCGTTGTACGCGATGCCCAGCGTCGCCCAGCTCTCGGCGCTCCCCTGCAGCCCCTGCGCGGCGCGCTCGAGGTACGGGGTGGCGTTGACCCAGTCACCCTTGCGGGCCGCGTCCTCGCCGATCAGCTTGTCGATCTCCGGAGGGACCGGCGGAGGGATCTGCTTGGCCTGTTCGATGGCGGCGTCGCGATGGCCGGCGTTGAGCTCGGCCTGGATGAGGGCCACCCGGGCCGGACCGTAGCCGGGGTCCACCTTCAACGCGTTGCGGTAGGAGTTCGCCGCCTGCTCGACCTGCCCGTTCGCCTCGAAGATCTGGCCGACGGTCCAGAGCACGGTCGGGTCGTCCGGGTCCAGGAAGGCGCCCTGCTGCGCCTGGGCGATCGCCTCGCTCCAGTTCTTCTGCGGCGAGGCGGCGATCATGGCCAGCCCTTCGGCGGCGAACCCCTCGCCGAACTTGTCGGCGAGCTCGGTGGCGTGCTTGCCGGCGGCCACCGCCTCCTGCGGGCGCTTGAGCTGGACGAGGGCCAGCGCGAGGCGCGCGTAAGCCAGGGGGGACTTGGGATCGAGCTCGGTCGCCTTGCGGGCCTCTGCCTCGGCCTCCTGTGGCCGGTGCAGCACGAGCAGCGCCTCGGCGCGGGCGACGTGCGCCATGGCGCTGTTGGCGCCGGCGGCGACGGCCTTGTCCGCCGTGACCAGCGCCCCCGGGCCGTCCCCGAAGCGGGCCTGCGCGCGGGCGAGCGCGGCGAGAGCGGCCGGGGTCTGCCCGGCGGCCACCGCCTTGCGGGCCATGTCCAGCGCGTCCTTGGCCTTGCCGTGGTGCAGCGTGAAGTTCACCACGGCCGCGAGCACGTCCGGGTTCGACTGGCCCGCCGCCGCTGCCGCCTGGTAGGCCGTCGCCGCCGCATCGAGGTTGCCGAGTCGCTCCTGCAGCCGGCCCAGGGCGGCCTGCCCCTCGGCGCACGCGCATTCGGCGGCGGCCTTGGTCACGGTCTTCACGGCGTCGTCGGGCTTGCCCTTCTGGACCTGCTCGTCAGCCTTGGCGATCGCCTGGTCGAGCTTCGTTTGCTGCGCGAGTGCGGGGGCCGCCACGACGCCGAGGGCGAGAAGAGCGGCAAGGCGTGTCTTCATGTGGTCGCTCCGTCTTTGGTGTTAGTGCAGACATCCATCCGGGCCGCCATCCGGGCCGCGACCGCCCCCGTCGGTGGCTCCGGCCCGGGATGCCGGAGAACGCTCTATGCTATCGTACTCAGTGCCGTTCGCGCGTGCGCGGACGTCGAGCACCCTCCCATGCAACCCCCAGACAGCTGCCAGGCGTGTCGTCGGGCCGTCGACGAGAGCCGGCTCGACTACCGCCGGGGCAACGCCGTCGTTCACCAGCCGGCCCTGCTTCAGTGCGACATCTGCGAGCGGTTCGCGTGTGCCGATTGCCTGAGGGTCTACGACATCCTCTCCGGCTACGACTTCCTGTGCCACGATTGCGCCCGCGAGCTGGAGGCGGCGCGCGGGCGTGGTGGGCACTAGCCGGGGCGCAAAACTCGCGCGTGACCGGTTTCCCGTCCAGGATCCACTCGAAGATTTCTCGCTGATGGACGGCCTGTTCCGCTGAGCGCCGCAGAGCGGGCTTCGTAACCATCGGCCCTTGAGTCACTTGGCGAACAACACCCGCCCACGGGCTGGCTGGCCCGCCCCTTGCTACTGATGAGCGCCAGTGATCCATGCTTTCCTGATGGCTCATCCAACCTATACATGAATCCCGTCTAACAACCCTACCCCCCCAAAGAGGGGATCATCCTCCTGGTTCCGGGGCGCCTTCGGGCGCCCCGGAGCTGCTTTCGAGGCCGGCCGTCGGCTCACGCCGAGCGGCCCTCAGGTGAGCCGGCGAGCGCCGTCTCCGGCCGGATGAAGCTGTAGCGGGCCGCCGCCCGGTGGACCGCCTCGACGGCCTCGATCCCGAGCTGTCGAGCGGCGAGCCACGACTCCTTGACCGCGCTCGTGCGCGAGACCGTGCTGTTGTCGCAGCACAGGGCAACGGGCACGCCGGCCTCCAGGAAGGCGTGCAGAGGGTGAGGCTCTCCGCGCCGGACCGCGCCGGTGTGGTAGTTGCTGGATTGGCACACCTCGACGGCGATGCGGTCTCGTGCCAGCCGCCGCAGCAGCTCGGGGTCGCGCGCCGCGGCGCAGGCGTGCCCCACGCGCTCCACACCCAGCTCGTCGACCGCCTGCCACACGTACTCCGCCGGTCCCTCCTCGCCGGCGTGCGCGGTCAGCCCCAGCCGGCCCAGCCTCGCGATCTCGTAGGCGCTGCGGAACACGCGCGGCGGGTTGCCACGCTCCGGCCCGGCGATGTCGAACCCGACCACCCCGGTGCGCTCGTGCAGGTGCTGCGCCTCGGCGAGCGCCTGACGTGCCAGGATCTTGGCGATGTGGGGGCCGTGCTGCCGCATGGCGATGACGATGAGCCCGAGCTTCATCTCCGGGTGGCGCTTGCGGGCGTGGTTCATGCCGGAGAGGGCTGCGCGGATCGACTGGCGGGGGGTGAGGCCCGCGTACGTGTGGATGAGCGGCGCGTAGCGCAGCTCCAGCGTCTGCACGCCGTCGCGGGCGGCGGCGACGCAGATCGCCTCCACCACCTGCGAGATGTTCTCGTAGAACTGGGTGACCCACAGCGGGTAGTGCATCTTGTCGAGGTAGGCGAGCAGCGTCCCTTCCTCGCCGTCCTGGATCTCCAGGTGCGCGCGCATCGCCTCCAGGGTGTCGACCGGGTGCAGGCGGTAGTGCCGCATCAGGTCCCAGGTGACCTCGGGCGGGATGGAACCGTCGACGTGCTGGTGCAGCTCGACTTTGGACAAACGGCGCAGGCGCTCGCGCTGCTCGGGGGAGGGCTCGGTGTCGGCCGGGGCGAGGGGCGTCACCGACGGCAACTTAGCACGCACAGCCCCTTCCCCGGGTGACCCGAAAAATGGCAGCATTGGGGCCTTCGAGCCGACCCGTGAGCGATCCTCTCCACCCGGCCTTCGAATCCTGGCTGCAGCAGCGTCACCCGGCGCTGCCGGCGCCGGGTGCCCGCGCGGTGCTGGAGCTGGCGGCAGAGGGCGCCACGCTGCCCTTCATCGTCCGCTACCGCAAGGAGCGCACCGGCAACCTCGACGAGGTAGCGGTGCGCCAGGTGCTGGAGGCGAAGGACCTCTTCGACCGCATCCTCTCGCGCCAGGCCATCATCCTGGAGTCGATCGAGCGGCACGCGACGCTCACCCCGGAGCTGCGCGCACGCATCGAGGCGACCTTCGACCTCGACCAGCTGGAGGACCTCTACCACCCCTTCCGACAGGTGAAGAAGAACCGCGCCGCCGCCGCCCGCGAGGCGGGGCTCGAGCCGCTCGCCGACTGGATCTGGAACACCGGCCACGGCACGGAGACGCCGCAGGAGGGGCAGACCCTCGAGCTGTGGGCCTTCACCTTCCGCAACGAGGAGAAGGGAATCGCGGACGCCAAGGCCGCGATCGAAGGCGCGCGCGACATCCTGGTGGAGCGCCTCGCCTCCGACCCCGAGCTGCGGGGGCTCGTCCGCCGCGCCTACCTCGAGCAGGGCTCCGTCCGCGCGACCAAGGCCGAAAAGGCCAAGCCCCACTCGAAGTTCGAGACCTACTTCGCCTTCCAGGAGAAGGTGCTGTCGCTGCGCGAGCCGGCGGGCTCGCACCGCTACCTGGCCATCCGCCGCGGGCAGTCCGAGGGCGAGCTGCAGGTGGTAGTGGGCGGTCCGGCGGAGGACGGCGAGTTCGAGGCGCGCCTGGTGGCGGCTTTCGAGGAGCGGGCCTGCAGCGTTCCCGACGCGCCGGGGGCCGAGGTGCTGCGCCACGCCGGCCGCATCGCCTTCAAGAACAACGTGCGCACCTCGATCGAGAACGAGGTCCACCGCGTCCTGAAGGATGCGGCCGACGCCGTGGCCGCGCAGGTCTTCGCCGAGAACGTGCGCCGCCTGCTGCTGGAGCCCCCTTTCGGACCGCGGCCGGTGCTGGCCATCGACCCGGGCGTGCGCACCGGCTGCAAGCTCGCGGCGGTCGACGCGGCCGGGGCCTTGAAGGCGCACGAGGTCATCCATCTGCAGACCGACGAGCAGAAGACCGCGGCCCGCGAGGCCCTCGCCCGCATGGCCCGCGAGAGCGGGGCGGCGGCGGTGTCGGTCGGCAACGGCACCGGGGGGCGCGAGGCCGAGGTCTTCGCCCGCCGCTCGCTGCGGGAGGCGGGGCTGGCGGTGCCGGTGGTGCTGGTGAGCGAGGCGGGCGCCAGCGTCTACAGCACCAGCGACGTCGCCCGCGCCGAGTTCCCCGACCTCGACGCCACCGTGCGCGGCGCCGTCTCCATCGCCCGGCGGCTGCAGGACCCGCTGGCGGAGCTGGTCAAGATCGAGCCGCGCGCCATCGGCGTCGGGCAGTACCAGCACGACGTCGCCCGGGCGACGCTGGAGAAGGCCCTCGACGCGGTGATCGAGGGAGCCGTGAACGGCGTGGGCGTGAACGTCAACACCGCCTCGCCGCACCTGCTCTCGCGCGTCGCCGGCATCGGTCCCGCCCTGGCCCTGGCGATCGTGCAGCACCGCCAGCAGAAGGGTCTGTTCCGCTCACGCCAGCAGCTGCTCGAGGTGCCGCGGCTGGGGGCCAGGGCCTTCGAGCAGGCGGCCGGCTTCCTGCGCATCCCCGACGCCGAGAACCCCCTCGACAACACCGCGGTCCACCCCGAACGCTACGCCGCTCTCGAGGCGCTCGCCGCCCGGCTGGGCCGCAGCCTCCCCGAGCTGATGGGCCCGGGTGCCCGCCTGGTGCGGGAGGCAACCTCCCTCAGGGACCAGCTCGGCGCCTTCACCTGGCAGGACATCGTGGAGGAGCTGGAGAAACCCGGGCGCGACCCCCGCGGCCGCTTCACCCCCTTCTCGTTCCGCGAGGACGTGCAGAAGCTCGAGGACCTCAAGCCGGGCATGACCTGCCCGGGCATCGTCAGCAACGTCACCAACTTCGGCGCCTTCGTGGACGTGGGCGTGCACCAGGACGGGCTCGTCCACGTCTCGCAGCTCGGCCGCACGTTCGTCAAGGAGCCGCGCGAGGTGGTGGCCCCGGGCGACCGCGTGGAGGTGCGGGTTCTCAAGGTCGACCTCGACAAGAAGCAGATCTCGCTCAGCATGCGGCCGGCGACCCCGCGGCCGCAGCCGCGTCCGGCGGCCAAGCCGCGTCCGGCTCGCGCGGGCCGCCCGGCTTCGACCGCCGTCGCCACCGCGATGGCCGAGCGGGCCGCGGGTCCCCGCGCCGCTCGCACACGGACGAGCTCGCCGCCGCTTCGCCCTGTGGCCGCCCACCCGCCACGTGTGTCGGCGGAGGACCACCCGGCTGCGGCGCCCGCCGCCGAGGCGGCGCCGCCACCGACCCCGCGACCGGCCCCTCCATCGCAGGCACGCGACCCGCGACCGCCAGAGAGCCGCCGGCCGCGACCCCCGGCGGAGCGGCGTCCCGAGCCGCGGCGTCCGGCGTTCAACAACCCGTTCGCCGTGCTCGCCGGGCTCAAGGTCCCGCCCAAGGGCAGCAAGAGCTGAGAGGCGCGCCAAGCCACGGACGGCATGCCGACGTGCGTTGGCATGGGCGGTCTGGGCTGTTCGGTGCTTTCATGGCACTTATTGGCAGGGTTAATGCTTCATTCACCCGCGGGGCCGCGTGTCCCCGCAAGCGTTTCGTGGAGGCTCAACCATGCCGATCCCGGCTCTCGAGATCGAGGCGCAGAAGGCCGCTGTCAACAACGGCCGGAGGAACGGACTGACGTCGACTCTGTGGAGCGAGCGCTTCGCGCAGCGCACGCAGCGGATGACGAGCTCGGTGATCCGTGAGCTGCTCAAGCTGACCGAACAGCCTGACGTCATCTCCTTTGCCGGGGGCCTACCGGCGCCTGAGGTCTTCCCGCTCGAGGAGATCGCCGCGGCGACCGACCGGGTGATCCGCGAGCAGGGCCGTACCGCCCTGCAGTACGCGACGACGGAGGGCTTCATCCCGCTGCGAGAGCTGATCGTGCGGCACATGTCCCGCTACGGCATCCGGGTGAAGCCCGCGAACGTCCTCATCACCTCGGGCTCGCAGCAGGGGCTCGACCTCATCGGCAAGCTGTTCGTGAACCCCGGTGACCGCATCCTCACCGAGTCGCCCACCTACCTCGGGGCGCTGCAGGCCTGGAACGCCTACCAGGCCGACTACCTGACGGTGCCCATCGACGACGAGGGGCTCGACGTCGAGCGGCTGGAGGCGCAGCTGCGCGCGGGTCCGAAGTTCCTCTACATCCTGCCGAACTTCCAGAACCCCGCCGGCGTCACCCTGAGCCTGGCGCGACGCCGGCGGCTGGTGGAGCTGGCGAACCACTACGGCACGCCGATCGTGGAGGACGACCCCTACGGGCAGCTGCGCTACGAGGGGGAGCACCTGCCGCCCATCGTCCAGATCGACGCCGAGGCGCACGGGCTCGACGGCGACGGCGAGTTCACCGGCAACGTGCTCTACCTGTCGACCCTCAGCAAGACGCTCGCCCCCGGCCTGCGCATCGCCTGGATCGTGGCGCCGCAGTCGGTGATCAGCCGGCTGGTGCAGATGAAGCAGGGGGCGGACCTGCACACCAGCACGTTTTGCCAGGTGGTCGCCTACGAGGTGGCCCGGGACGGCTTCCTCGACCGCCACGTCCGCCGCATCCGCGACGTCTACGGCGAGCGGCGCAACGCCATGCTGCGCTCGCTCGAGCGCTACTGCCCGCCGGGTGTGCGCTGGACGAAGCCCGCCGGCGGCCTCTTCCTGTGGATCACCCTGCCCGAAGGCTTCGACTCGGCGCAGCTGCTGCGAGAGGCGCTCGAGCAGGAGCGGGTCGCCTTCGTGCCCGGGGGGTCGTTCTTCCCGCGCGGTGGCGGGGAGAGGACCTGCCGTCTCAACTTCTCCTACTGCGGACCGGAGATGATCGACGAGGGCATCCGTCGGCTCGCCCGCGTGATCGCGCGCCGGCTGGGCGGCCGCTGAAGAGGGCCGCTACTCGACGCCCATCTCGCTCAACATGAAGGCGTAGTCGAGCGCCATCCCCTCGAGGTGGTCGTAGCGGCCGGAGGCGCCGCCGTGGCCGGCTGCCATGTTCGTCTAGGCGGCACAAAAGCGAAAGCGCCCGGAGCCTTCGGCCCCGGGCGCTTCTCGGTTCAGTGGCTCGAGACGAGTCGCCTACCCGATCTTCACGACGTTCGCGGCGCGCGGACCCTTCGGGCTCTCGACGACGTCGAAGCGCACGCGATCACCCTCGTTGAGGGTCCGGAACCCCTCCGCCTTGATCTCGCTGTGGTGGACGAAGACGTCCGGTCCACCCTCGCGAGAGAGGAATCCGAAACCCTTCGACTCGTTGAACCACTTCACCGTACCTTCGACCATGAACGCGGCCTCCCTAGCCTGTGCCTGGCGACGAGCTTCCTGCGCGTCCGCCCCCTGGCCGCCCACCGTGGACGGCCGCAACGTGCGGATGCCAGAGCGACCGGAGTCGCCAGCGCGGCGGAACGCTAGCAAAACTTCTTTTGACACGTCAAGACGGCAGGTCCCTGTGGCGGGAGTCGGTCGGCGCGGGTCCCCCGACTGGTGCCCCGGGGTCCCAGCCGTCGAAAACGCAGGCTCAGCCGGGCTATTTCCTCTTCGTGTACCAGTCGGCGTCGATCTTCGTGAAGTGCGCCCACTTCTCGGGGAGCTCTTCCTGCGGGAAGATGGCCTGCACCGGGCACACCGGCACGCAAGCCCCGCAGTCGATGCAGGTTTCCGGGTCGATGTAGAGCTTCGTCTCCGTGGCGAACTCCGCCTCGTCCTTCTTGGGGTGGATGCAGTCGACCGGGCAGACCTCGACGCACGCGGTGTCCTTCGTGTTGATGCAGGGCTCGGCGATCACGTACGCCATGGAACGACCCTCCTTGGATGGGAGTGCCCGGTGGGGCCGGGCCAGAAGGCATCCTAGCTCAATTCCTCTGCCCCGCGCTGAGCCGGGCTACTGCTGCACGGCCTCGCGATGCAGGGCCAGCAGGCGCGGGTCGTCCTTGCGCACCGCGAACCCGCGGCGCACCTCGTCGAGCGCCCGCTCCCGGTCTCCTGCCCGCAGCGCCGCGCGGGCCTTGCTGAGGCAGTCTTCGATCACCGTCTCGGCCTCCGCTTGCTCGGCCAGGCTGGCCGCCTCCGCGTTCGTGGGCTCGTGGTCGAGCACTGCCCGCGCCTCGGCCAGCGCCTCCGCCCAGCGGCTGCGGCCGATGAGGTCGCGGGCGCGGGCCAGCCGCTCGGCGTCTGTCGCGGGGACCTCCCGCGGTCGCGGCTCGGCCGGGCTCGCCGCCGCCGGCGAGGGCCCGCTGCGCGGTGAGGGACGCTGGCTGGCGGTAGCCTCCGATGTCGACGGCTGCGGTTCGGGGGCCAGGCTGGGCGGCACTGGGGCGGTGGGCGCCGCGGCGGGCGAGGGCCCCGGTACCACGCGGCGGGCGAGGGCGAGCCAGCCGGCCGCGGCGATCGCCAGGACAACGGTGCCCCCGAAGGCGACGCCACGCCAGCTCCCGCGGGAGGGCAGAGGCGCCACCGTGGTGGGCGGCAGCGGCCGGTTCCCGGACAGCGGTCCCGGTGCCCCCGGACGTGGAGTGGCGACCGGCCGCGGGGTGGGCATCACCGCCGGCTTCGGGCGAGGCTTCGGTCGATCGATGAGTGCGCGGTCGGCAGGCGCCAGTGGGTCGACCGTGCCGCCCAGCTCGACGAGCGCCTGCGCCAGCTCGCGTGCCATCGTGCGGGCGTCCGGGTAGCGCGCGTCGGGCTCGCGGGCGAGCGCCCGCTCGAGCACCGCCCGCAGGGCGGGCCAGCCGGGGCCGGAGGGCAGCACCGAAAGGTCGGGGGTCTCGTGCAGGATCCTGTAGATCGCCGAGATCACGGAGTCCGCCTGGATCGCCTTCTCGCCGGTGACCAGCTCGTAGAGGATCAGCCCGGCGGAGAAGAGGTCGCTGCGGCCGTCCAGCTCGCCCGACGAGACCTGCTCGGGCGACATGTAGTTGGGTGTGCCCACCATGGCGCCGGTGCCGGTGTGGGTGCCGACGCCTGAGAGCCGGGCCACCCCGAAGTCGAGGATCTTCGCGGGGCGGCCGAGCGGCAGGAAGAGGTTCGAGGGCTTCACGTCGCGGTGGACGATGCCGTGCTCGTGGGCGTGGCCGAGGCCGGCCAGCAGCTGCAGCACCAGGGGCACCGTGGCCTTGGGGTCGGGCCGCAGCCCGCTCCGGATCGCGCGCTGCAGGTCCACCCCGTCCAGGAGCTCGAGGGCCATGAAGGGGGCACCCATGTGCTCGCCGAGCTCGTAGATCACCACGATGTTCGGGTGCTGGAGCTTCGCGGCGGCGCGCGCCTCGCGCATGAAGCGGGCCCGGGCGTCCGCGTCGGCGGCGCTGCGTGACATCACCTTGACGGCCACCTCGCGCTCGAGCACGTCGTCGACGGCCCGGTAGACCGTGCCCATCGCCCCCTGGCCCAGCTCACCGGCGACACGGTAGCGGCCGATGCGTTCGGGGGGCGGCATGGCGGCAATGATATCCTCCGCCGCCGTGCGTGCGGTGGTCCAACGGGTCACGGAGGCGTCGGTCCGGGTCGACGACGCCATGGTCGGCCGCATCGGGCGGGGCCTCGCCGTGCTGCTCGGGGTCGGCACTGGCGACGCCGAGCGCGACGCCGAGTACCTGGCCGAGAAGATCGTCAACCTGCGGGTGTTCCCCGACGAGGCCGGGCAGATGAACCGCTCGCTGCTCGAGGTCGCGGGAGAACTGCTGGTGGTCTCGCAGTTCACGCTGTACGGAGACGCCCGCAAGAGCCGGCGCCCCTCGTACGTCGGCGCCGCGAGCCCGGAGGAGGCGAACCGGCTGTACGAGCATCTCGTGGCGCGGGTGCGCGCCACGGGTCTCGTCGTCGCCACCGGAGTCTTCGGGGCCATGATGGAGGTGGCCCTGGTCAACCAGGGCCCGGTCACCATCCTGCTCGACAGCCGCAAGCTCTTCTAGCGAGGGGACGGCCGTGCAGAGCGACGCGCAGGCCGTGCACCGGACCATCACGGGAAGGGTCGCCCGGCTGGCCGGGCAGGTGGACCGGGCGACTCGGACCATGCAGACGGAGGTCGACCACGCGCTTCCCGCGGACCGACCCGGGCGTGCCGTGGTGACGTGGCCGAGCAGACGGTGGCCGAGCGCCAGCTGCTGCTGGACCGGGTCTCGGCTCTCGCCAAGGCGAACCGCAAGTCGAGCCTCGACCGGAGCTTCGCCGAGGTCGCGCTGGGCGAGGCCCGGCTGCTGCTGCTGCGGGCGCAGGACGACCTGCAGGCGGCCCGGCGCCGACTTGACTCGCCTGCGGGGCTGTATTAGTCTTCTACCCCGGTAGGGATTATGCGGCTTTCCCGTCGTGGGCTCTACGCGCTGGAGGCGCTGGTTCACCTGGCGGAGGCCTACGACCACGGGCTGGTGAAGATCCACGCCATCGCCGAGGCCGAGTCCATCCCGGCGAAGTTCCTGGAGGGCATCCTGGTGACGCTGAAGAAC
>DATKME010000041.1:0-58249 GCA_035542035.1 Vicinamibacteria bacterium
TGGTGCTGCTCGAGACCCTCGATTCACTGTGGAAGGACCACCTGCTGTCGATGGACCACCTGAAGGAGGGCATCGGGCTGCGCGGCTACGCGCAACAGAACCCCCTGCAGGAGTACAAGAAGGAAGGCTTCGAGCTGTTCGAGACGATGATGCAGCAGCTCGAAACCGACGTCGTCGAAAAAGTCTTCACGGTGCAGATTGCGCGCCAGGAAGACGTGCAGCGCATGGAAGCGCGTCGACGCCCACAGCCGATGCAAATGGTGATGAGCGGCGCCGGCGGAGCCCAGCAAGCGCAACAACGTAAGGCCGAGCCGGCGCGCCGCACCGCCGACAAGGTCGGCCGCAACGACCCCTGCCCCTGCGGCAGCGGCAAGAAGTACAAGAAATGCCACGGGAGCTGAACCGGGGAGCGACGCCCGAGCGGCGTCGCCTGTTGCCGAGGTAACTGAATGACCGAAGACCGCATCACCGAGGCGCTCACCTTCGACGACGTGCTGCTGGTGCCCCAGCGCTCGGACGTGCTCCCCTCCCAGGTCGACGTGACCACCCGGCTGACCCGCAACATCGCCCTGCGCATTCCCATCGTGTCGGCGGCCATGGACACCGTCACCGAGGCGCACCTGGCGATCGCCCTCGCCCAGGAGGGCGGCATCGGGTTCATCCACAAGAACATGACCATCGCCGCCCAGGCGGCGGAGGTCGACAAGGTGAAGCGCTCGGAATCGGGGATGATCGTCGACCCGGTGACCGTGGCCCCCGACGCGCCGGTGGCGGAGGCACTGGCGCTGATGAAGAAGTACCGCATCAGCGGGGTGCCGGTGACGGTGGGGACGAAGCTCGTGGGCATCCTGACCAACCGCGACCTGCGGTTCGAGACCCGCACCACGCTGCCCGTCTCCGAGCTGATGACCAAGGAGGACCTGATCACCGTGCCCGTGGGCACGACGCTGGAGCAGGCCAAGGAGATGCTCCACCGCCACAAGGTGGAGAAGCTGCTGGTGGTCGACCGCGACTTCAACCTCAAGGGCCTGATCACCGTGAAGGACATCCAGAAGCAGATCAAGTACCCGAGCGCCTGCAAGGACGCGCTGGGCCGGCTGCGGGTGGGCGCAGCCGTGGGCACCGCTCCCGACACCATGGAACGGGTGGCGGCGCTGGTCGACGCCAAGGTGGACGTGGTGACGGTGGACACCGCGCACGGCCACAGCCACAACGTGAGCGAGGTGGTCGAGAGGATCCGCTGCGCCCACCCGGACCTCGACCTGATCGCCGGCAACATCGGGACCTACGACGGCGCCGCCGACCTCATCGCAGCCGGCGTCAGCGCGGTGAAGGTGGGCATGGGGCCGGGCTCGATCTGCACCACCCGGGTGGTCTCGGGGGCGGGCATGCCGCAGATCACCGCCATCGCCGAGGCGGCGCGAGCCGCCGCCGCCACGGACACCCCGCTGATCGCGGACGGAGGCATCAAGTTCTCGGGCGACATCACCAAGGCGGTGGCGGCCGGCGCCTCCTGCGTGATGATCGGCTCGCTGTTCGCGGGCACCGACGAGAGCCCGGGTGAGCTGATCCTGCGGCAGGGCCGCTCCTTCAAGTCCTATCGCGGGATGGGCTCCCTCGGGGCGATGAAGGCGGGCTCCCGCGACCGCTACTTCCAGGAGCACGAGGCGACGATGGAGAAGCTGGTGCCGGAGGGCATCGAGGGCATGGTGCCCTACAAGGGGTCGATCGCGGCGATGGTGCAGCAGCTGGTGGGCGGCCTGCGCTCCGGCATGGGCTACTGCGGTGCCGCCAGCATCCGCGATCTGCAGGCGCGCGCCCGGTTCGTGAAGATCTCCTCCGCCGGGCTGAAGGAGAGCCATGTCCACGACATCATCATCACCAAGGAGGCGCCCAATTACCGGCTCGAGTAGCCGCCGCGGCCTGCTGGCCGCCGCGCTGCTGTGCGTGGTCGCGCTCGCCGGCTGTCGCGGCCGCGGCGAGACCTTCCTCACCTACTTCAACGGCGACCACGGCCTCTCCGTGCGCTACGCCGCCAGTTGGCGGACCGACCAGGCGGAGCAGGACGGCGTCTGGTACCGCTACTTCCTGGCGCCACCGCCCGGCCCTGACAACCGGGCCCCGGTGTCGGTGACTCTTCTCGCCGGCGCCACCGCGGCCTCGGTGGACGACTACGCACGGTCCTACCTGACCGGCCTCACCGTCTCCTCCAGCCGGCCCGAGGACCGGCAGGGCGTACCCGGCAGGTCGTGGGTGTTCGCCTCGTCAGACGGCAAGACGGGCTACCGTCTGCTGCTGGTGTCCCGGGGGGGCCGGATAGCGGGGCTCTACGCACAGGGCGACGCGGTGGCGGTGGAAAAGAACGCCGCCGTCCTGGACGAGATGTGGTCGAGCTTCACCGTCGAGCGACCGGACCGCTACCCGGTCCACCGCTGGCGCTCGTTCGACGCCAGCCTCGGCGTGCCCGAGTCCTGGCGGGAGACGCGGCAGTTCTCCGGGCGTGGCACGCTGCTCGTCCAGTTCGCCAGCCCGCCGCTGGCCCTCGACAAGCGGCAGACCGTCAACGCCGCGCTCTCGGTGACGCTGGAGCCGGTGCCGGAGGGCGGCGGCCTGCGCGAGTACTACGAGTCCACCCGCCGCAAGCTGGGCGAGAACTACCAGGTGACCAGCCACCAGGCCTTCCGTGGCGGCTACGTCGACGTGATGCGGACGGAAACCCCGGTCGCGGTCTCGTTCATCAAGCGCTACTACTACGCGGAGGCCGGGCGGGGCTGCTCGCTCAGCTTCGAGGCGCGTGAGGACGTCTTCCCGCGGGCGTCGCGCTGGGCGGACTACATCGCCTCCACGCTGCGCCTCGGGAACACGCCTCCCGGAACCGCGTTGGTCGCGCCGATCACCGTCACCCCCACGGCCTCCCCCACCGCCGGCGGGGCCACCCGTTGAACGCGCCCTTCGCCCGGCTCGGCAGCGGCCTCGGCCGGCTGCTGCGGGGCCCGGAACGGCTGGAGGTCTCGATCGGCACGGGCGGCCCGGACGGCCCCATCGCCGTCCCCTGCGGTCGCGACGGGGTGTGGGAGACCACGCTCGTGCAGGGCCGCGCCTGCCTGCGACCCACGGCCGAGTCGAGCTACCTCTACTTCGTCCTGCCGGACGCCTTCCGCCGCCGTGCCGGACGAGGGCTCTTCGTGGAGGTCGAGTACTTCGGCCCCCGCTACGGCGAGTTCCGCCTGCAGTACGCCTCCACGGACCGTGGCGAGCCCTGGGAAGGGCTCTACAAGATGGCCGAGCAGCGCTGGCAGCCCGAGGCGGCCGGCTTGCGTCGGTTCCGCCGTGCGCTCTTCCGGCTGCCGGATTTCGACGCGGAGAGGACGCAGAATCTCGGCGCGTCTTTCCGCCTGGAGTTCCGCCGGGAGCTGCTGGTCTCTCACCTGGCCGCGATGCTGGTGCCGCCCGCCGATCTCGCCGACTTCCCTGCCGTGGCGCCGCTGCCGGACCTGCGCAAGCTGCCCGGGCGGCTGTACCCGTTCGACTACCTCTTCATCGAGATCACCAACGCCTGCAACTTCAAGTGCACCTGGTGCCCGGACGAGATCATGGGCCGCCGGCGCGGCTTCATGGAGAAGGAGCGCGTCTTCCGCATCCTGGACGAGGTGGCCGAGAAGCGCCCGCGGCTGGGCCCGGTGTTCCCGGTCAAGCTGCACCAGATGGGCGAGCCCATGCTGCACCCCGATCTCCCCGAGATCGTGGCGCGCGCCGAGGCACGGGGCCTGCCGATCGAGCTCAACACCAACTGCGGCCTGATCACGCAGGAGCGCATCGACGCCCTCTACGGCGCCGGCCTCACCAACCTGATCCTCTCGTACCAGACGCCCGACCCGGCGACCTTCCGCACCCGCAAGGCGCCCAAGCTGGTGTTCGACGAGTATCGCGACAAGGTCCGCCTCGCCGTCGAGCGCAAGGTGGCGCTCGCGGCGCGGACGAACCTCGAGATCGACATCATGAACACCAAGCACGCGGACGGGTATCGCATCGTGAGCGAGGACGAGCAGGCGCTCGCCTTCCTGGGCGACTGGATCGGGTTCTGCCAGGGGCTCGAGGCCCGCTACGGCCTCCCCCCCCGGCCGCACGACTGGCAGGGGCTCCGCAGCGCGCGGTTCCTCGACCAGGACGAGAACGGCGGCCGCTACACGCTGCTCGACGGCGTGCACCTGGTGTGGAAGCGCTGCCATTCCTGGGGCGGTGTCGTCGGAGGCAAGGGGGACCCCGCGGCAGCGGCCGAGACCGGCGCCGGCTGGACGCCGCCGGCCGACGCCACCGAAGGCCACGACACCTACTGCCCGGCCCCGTACGACCAACTGGTGATCCAGTGGAACGGCGACGTCGTCAGCTGCTGCACGGACTACGAGGGCCACACCCGGACGGCGAACGTCTTCGAGAGCTCGGTCGAGGAGATCTGGACCGGCCAGCCGCGGCGCCAGCGCCTGGAGGACATGCTGCAGGGACGGCTGCTCGACGTCTGCGCCCGTTGCCAGGGCCTCAAGTGAGGCGCTAGGAGCAGCCCGCCGGCAGCACGTACCCCAGCGCCTTCAGGCGCTCGCAGGAAGGAGCGTCGAGCTTCTGCGGCTCGGGGAGCCCCTGCAGGAGCCGCATCGTCTTCGCCATCTGGGCGTCGACGCGGTCGCGAAGGAGCTCCAGCTCCCGCCGCTCGTCACGCAGCCGCTCGGGCTCCTGACGAGACGCGTCCCGGGTCTCGGCCGGGTCGCGCTCACGGTCGTACAGCGCGTAGCGGGCGCCGTCGCCTTCGGGCGTCGCCACGATCTTGTAGCGACGGTCCCAGGCGCCGAGGAGGTTGCGATCGTTCTGGCCGGGCAGCCGCGGCCGCCGCGGGCGATCCTCGCCGCGGGTCGCGGGCAGCAGGCTCAGGCCGGCCAGCTCCGGAGGATAGGAGACCTTCACGGCATCGAGCGCCGTCGGCACCAGGTCGAGGGTGCTGGCCAGGACGTCGCTGCGGCCGGCCTTCACCCCGGGACCGGCGATCAGCAGCGGTATGCGCAGACAAGGATCGAACAGGTCCTCGCCGTGGTCGAAGTAGTAGTCGTGCTCCCCCAGGCTCTCGCCGTGGTCCGAGGTGACGATCAACAGCGTGCGATCGCGGACCGGCGAGGCGTCCAGCGCGGCGACCAGCCTGCCGATCTCGGCATCGACGGTGGCGATCTCGCCGTCGTACTGGGCGACGTACCAGCCGAGCGGCCGGCCGGCCTTCGCCCAGGGCGCGTGTGCCCCCCCGTGGAAGCCGTTCACGGCCCGCAGCACCGGGCCCTTCGCGGCCTCGGCGTCGAGGAACGCCGAGTCGAACGGCGGCGGCGGCTGGTACGGCGCGTGCGGGTTGACGTAGTGCAGCCACAGGAACAACGGCTGGCCCGCCTTCGCCTGCTGCAGCGCGCGCACGCCGTCGGCGGTGATCGCCCGCATGCGGTCCACCTCGGTCGGCAGCGAGGGCTCCAGCCAGGTTTGGCGGTAGCGGTCGAACCCCCTGGCGTAGCCGAGCGCCGCCGCCACGTTCGGGTTGTCGACCGTGGCCTCGGTCCTGTAGCCCGCCTGCTTCAGGACGCTGGCGAGCGTCGGATTCCAGTCCAGCAGCTCCTGCCGGCCCTTGGAATACCCGGTCTGGGACGCCAGCCGGCCGGTGAGGATGGCGACGAAGCTGCCACGCGTCTTCGGCCAGTAGGTGTACGCCTGGTCGAAGACGGTCGCCCGCCGCGCCAGCGCCTCGAGGTGGGGGCTGGTCGCGCGCCGGTAGCCGTACAGGCCCAGGTGGTCGGCCCGCAGGGTATCGACGGTGACGAGCAGGACGTTGAGCCGGGCGCCCGCGAGGGCCGCCGACGGCGAGGCGGTCGCCGCCTGCTCCTGCTTTCCTCGCCCCGGACACGCGGCCAACGGCGCGCACAGCACCGCCGCCACGGCCGCGGCGCGGAGCGCCTTCTGCCTCACGCCGCCTCCTCGATGGTGAGCCTCCGTTCGTCGCCGCCGGCGTGCTGCAGTCGCACGCGGATCGTCCGCGGCCACGGCGCCTCGCGCAGCCTCTCGGCCCACTCGACGGCCAGGACCGCGCCGGCCCCCGGCAACTCCTCCAGCCCCAGATCCGCCTCGTCGCCGTCCCCGCGCAGCCGGTAGAGGTCGGCGTGGTGGAGCACCAGGCGGCCCGGGTACGAGGTCAGCAGCACGAAGGTGGGGCTCGCCACCTCCCCCGGATCGACGCCGAGCCCCCGCGCCAGGCCGCGGACGAACGCGGTCTTGCCGGTGCCCAGCTCGCCGGTCAGCAGCACCACCTCGCCGCCCCGCAGCGAGCCGGCGAGCGACGCGGCGACGTCCTCGGTCTCCTCCTCGCCGTGCGTCGTCACCTCGCGGATGCCGCACCTCCGGCGGCACGGCGCACCGCCTCGACGGCCGCGGGCAGGGCTTCGATCACGTCGACCGCGGTCATGCCCTCCTGCCCGCGCTGCGCGGCGGCGAGATCCCCGGCCCGGCCGTGGACCACCACTCCGGCGGTGGCCGCGAGCAGCGCGCCGTGGTGTCCGACCAGCGCGCCCACCACCCCGGACAGCACGTCGCCGGTGCCGCCGGTCGCCATCCCGGGGTTGCCGACCGCGGCCACGGCCGCCCGTCCGTCCGCATCCGCGACCAGCGTCCGCTCCCCTTTGAGCACGACCACCGCGCCGGTGTCGCGGGCGAGCGCCGTCGCCAGCTCCGGGCGCGCGGCCTGCACCTCGCGGATCGAGCGGCCGACCAGTCGCGCCATCTCCCCGGGGTGCGGCGTCAGCACGGTCGGCGCGGACCGCCGCAGCGCGGTGAGGGCGTCCGGCTCTGCGCCGCGGGCGGCGAGGGCGTTCAGCCCGTCGGCGTCGACCACCAGCGGCACGGGACAGGAGGCCACGAACCGGCGCACGAGCGCGCGGGTCTGCGGGTCCTGTCCCAGGCCGGGTCCGAGCACGACGGCGTCGCGATCGCGGGCCAGCGCCTCGAGACGCGACAAGGCTGACTCGGCCAGGCCGCCGGCGGCCGTCGCCGGGAGCGGCTCGGTCATGGCCTCCGGTCGGGCGGGCGCCACCAGCGGCAGGCAGGGCTCGGGCGTCGCCACCGTCACCAGCCCCGCGCCACTGCGCAGCGCGCCGCCGGCGCAGAGCACGGCGGCGCCGCTCTTGCCCAGCGACCCGGCCACCACCAGCAAGTGGCCGAAGTCTCCCTTGTGGGCGCCAGGACGGCGCCCCGGAAACGCGGCGGCCGCGTCCTTGTCCTCGAGCAGGAACAGCGACGGCCCGCCCGCCGCCAGGCTGCTGGTCGGAATGCCGATGTCGGCGAGCACGAGCTCGCCGACGCTGTCGCAGGCCGGCGGCAGCACGTGGCAGCGTTTGGGCGCGGCGAACGTGACCGTGACGGTGGCCTTGGCCGCCGGCCAATCGCACACGCCGGCGTCCGCGGACAGGCCGGACGGGAGATCGACCGCCACCACCGGCACGCCCGCCGCGTAGCGGCCGCGCAGCTCGGCGATGGCCAGCGCCGCCAAGCCGGCCGGCTCGGAGCTCAGCCCGGTCCCGAGCACGGCGTCGACCAGCAGGTCCGCTGCGCCGACGCGGGGCAGGAGATCCGCCCACGCCGCCTCGGTCGCCGCTTCGAGGACCCGCCCACCCGAGCGCTCGCAGGCGTGCAGGTGAACGAGGGCGTCGCCCTGGACGGCCTCGCGCCGGCCCAGCAGCAGGCCCAGGGCGCGGGAGCCCAGCCGGCGGGTGACCACGAAGCCGTCACCGCCGTTGTTGCCCCGGCCGCAGAGGACCACCACCTGCCGCGCTGCCGGGAAGCGCTCCTCGACCACGCGCGCCACCGCGGCGCCGGCGTTCTCCATCAGCACGGCGCCGGGGAGCCCGACCTCCTCGATGGTGCGCCGGTCGGCCCGGCGCATCTCCTCGGCGGTGAGCACGGGAATCACGAGGCGACTCTATCGCAGGAGGCCGCCCCTCCCAAGGAGGACGGCCACCACCAGCAGGGCGAGGGCGAAGCGGTACACGACGAACGGGGAATAGGTCCGCTTGCGCACGTAGGTGAGGAGCAGGCGGATGGCGACGAAGCCGGAGACCGCCGCGGCCGCCATGCCCAGGAGCACGGGACCGGCCTCCGCGCCGGCATGGAAGAGGTGCGGCACCTTCACCAGCGCGGCTCCGGCCGTGATCGGCAGCGCCAGCAGGAAGCTGAAGCGCGCCGCCTCCTCGCGCTGGTGGCCGAGGAACAAGGCGGCCGAGATGGTCGCCCCGGAGCGGGAGGTCCCGGGGACGATCGCCAGCGCCTGGGCGAAGCCGATGATGAGCGCGTCGCGCAGCGACACATGGCGGTCGTCGTCTCCGGGGATGCGGTTGGCGCGGCGGTCGGCAAACCAGAGGATGAGGCCGAGCGCCGCCATCATCGCGGCCACCAGACCCGGCGTGCGGAACACGGTCTCCGCCCGCCTCTCCAGCAGCAGGCCGGCGAGCGCCCCGGGGATGGTGGCGAGGGCGAGGTAGACGAGGACCCGGGAGTCCGGGTCGGCCAGGACGCGCCCACCGGGAAGGGCGCGCAGGAAGGCCGTGAGCAGTCGCAGCCAGTCGCGCCAGAACGCCGCCGCCACCGCCAGCAGGGTGCCCAGGTGGAGGGCGACGTCGAACGACAGCCCGCTGTCGGGCCAGCCGAGCAGCCAGGGCACGACGATGAGGTGGCCCGAGCTGCTGATGGGAAGGAACTCGCCGAGCCCCTGCAGGATCCCGAGGACGAGCGCGTGCAGCGTGGTCACGCTGCCCTTCCGCTTCGTTGACGCCCTGCGCGACCGGGTGCTAGCCTCGGCGCGCCCGCCGCGGGCGTGCCACCTGGAGTGTCGACCATATGGGCTTCCTTGCCTCCGTCAACGGGGTGATCACGACGGCCGAGGAGGCCAGGGTCTCCGTCCTCGACAACGGCTTCGCGTTCGGCGACAGCGTCTACGAGGTCCTGCGCACGTACGGCGGCCGCCCCTTCGCGCCGGGGCGCCACTTCCGAAGGCTGCGCGCCTCGGCAGGCCGCCTCGGCATCGAGGTCGGGCTCTCCGACACCGAGCTGCTGACACGGGCGGACGAGCTCCTCGCGCGGGCAGCCAACGGGGAATCCTACCTCCGAATCGTGGTGAGCCGCGGGGTGGGCGACTGTTCGTACGCGTTCGAGCGCGTGCAGGGTCCCACCGTCGTGATGATCTGCAAGCCGTTGCCCGCCTATCCCGCCTCCCACTACGACAGGGGGGTGCGGGTCGCCGCCGTCGACGTCCGCCGCAACCATCCGCTGGCGCTCGACCCGGCGATCAAGTCGAGCAACCTGCTGAACAACATCCTGGCCGCACGCGAGGCGCAGGCCCGGGGCGCCGACGAGCCCGTGCTGCTCAACCAGGAGGGCTTCCTGGCCGAGGGCGCCAGCACGAACGTGTTCCTCGGACGAGACGGCACCCTGCTGACCCCGCCACTCTCCGCCGGCATCCTCGCCGGCATCACCCGCGAGGTGGTGCTGGAGCTGCTGGCGTCCCTGGGGATCCCTGGCCGCGAGAAGGCGCTCCGCCTCTCCGACCTGCTCTCGGCGGACGAGGCCTTCCTCACCAGCACCACCCGCGAGGTGGTGCCGGTGCGCGAGGTCGACGCCGTGCCGATCGGCGCCGGTGCACCAGGCCCCCTCACCCGGCGGGTGCTGGAGGCGTTCCGGGTCTACGCCCCGGGGCATTGCGGCCAGGCGGCGCTCAGCGCCGGCGCCAGCCGGTCCGGCCGAACCAGCGGCTGAGATCCTCGGCCGGCACCCGCACCACGGTCGGCCGGCCATGGGGGCACAGCGTGGGGTGCTCCGTCCGCAGCAGGTCGCGCACGATCGCCGCCATCGATTCGGCTGCGAGCTGCTGTCCTGCGCGGACTGCCGAGTGACAGGCCAGGGTGGCGGCCACGCGGTCGCGGGCTCCCGCCACCGTCCATTCGCTGCCCTCCCGCTCCTGCAGCTCGCGCAGCAGGCGCTCCAGAGCGGGCCCCGGGTCCGCGGTACCGAGCATGGCCGGCACGCCGTCCAGCCGGATTGAGCCGCCCCCGAACGGCTCCACGTCGTAGCCAAGTTCGGCCAGAGCCTCCCGGTGGGCGTCGAGGACCGGCCGCAGCCCGGGCGGCAGTACCAGCATGACCGGCGCGACCAGACGCTGCGAGGCGACCAGACGCCGCTCGGCGCTGGAGAGCAGGCGCTCGAACAGCACCCGCTCGTGTGCCGTGTGCTGGTCGACCAGCACCAGCTCCTCCCTGTCGCTGGCCACGATGTAGGTCAGCCGGTGCTGCCCGAGCACTCGCGGCTCCCCGGTCGTCGCCGCCGCGGTCCGCTCCTCCGCAGCCGTCTCGCTCCTCGCCCACGACGCCTGGGCGGGCTCCACGGCCTCGGCGACGCGATCGGCGGCGGCGAAGTAGCGGTCGAGCGCAGCCTGCGCCCCTGCCCTCACCTCCACCGCCGTCGTGCCGCCGCGCGACACCGGACCGGCGGCAGGCAGCTCCCGGACACCCGCCGACAGCGCCTGGCGCACCGCCCGCTCCACGGCGGACCAGACTGTCCGCGTGTCGGCGAAGCGCACCTCGGTCTTGGCCGGGTGCACGTTCACGTCGACGAGATGGGGCGGCAGCTCCAGGAACAGGTAGGCGGCGAAGCCCCGGTCGCCGGCCCCGGCCGAGCGGAATGCCTCGAGCACCGCCTTCGCCAGCGCGCGGTCGCGGACGGCGCGCCGGTTCACGAACAGGCGCAGGTCCGGCCGCGAGGGGCGCGGACGATCCGGACGGGACACGAACCCCCGCACCGTCGCCCACTCCAAGCCGCCCTCGACGGCCAGCAGGTCCTCGAGCGCGCGGGCGCCGAACAGCTGTGCCAGCCGTGGCGCCAGCCCGTCCACGCCCGGCGCATCCACGATTGCCCGCTCCCCGGAGCGCAGGAAGAAGCCGGTGGACGGCCGCGCCAGCGCCAGCAGCGTCACCGCCTCGGCGACGTGCGCGGCCTCGGTCGACGCCGAACGCAGGAACTTCCGCCGGGCCGGTACCGTCCCGAACAGCTCGCGCACCTCGACGGTGGTGCCACGGGGGTGGCCGGCGTCACGCAGGTAGCGCCGCCTTCCGTAGCTCGCCGCCACCTCGGTGCCGGCGCTCTCGCCGGCCGCGCAGGTCCGCAGCACCAGCTCCGAGACCGCGGCAATCGAGGGCAGGGCCTCACCGCGGAAGCCGTGGGTGGCGATCGCCTGCAGGTCGGCGAGCGCCCGCAGCTTCGAGGTGGCGTGGCGCTCGAGGGCCAGCTCGGCGTCGGCCCGGCTCATCCCGCAACCGTCGTCCCGCACCCGGACCAGCCCCACCCCACCGTCGGCGATCTCGACGTGGACCGAGCGGGCCTCCGCGTCGATCGCGTTCTCGACCAGCTCCTTGACCACCGAGGCCGGCCGCTCCACCACCTCGCCAGCGGCGATCTTGTCGACCAGGTCGTCGGGGAGACGCTGGATCACCGAGAGAGCTTACAGGAAGGGGACCAGGGAAAAGGAAGGGGCCAGGGGACAACGAACCCTGGCCCGGAACGGACGACGGAGAACACGACCTCGGCCCTGTCGCGCGGCAGGCGGGCGGCGCGACAGGACCGAGTGCCTAGTCGTGCGCCTTCGACTCGAGCTGCGCCTGCGCCGCGGCGAGCCGGGCGATCGGCACCCGATAGGGCGAGCAGGAGACGTAGTCGAGGCCGACCTTGTGGAAGAAGAAGATCGACGCGGGGTCGCCGCCGTGCTCGCCGCAGACGCCGATCTTGAGCTTCGGCTTCACGCCGCGGCCGAGCTTCACGCCCATCTCGACCAGCTTGCCGACGCCGCCGGCGTCGATGGTGACGAACGGGTCCTTCTCGACGATTCCGTGCTCCTGGTAGTAGAGCAGGAACTTGCCGGCGTCGTCACGCGAGAGGCCGAAGCCCATCTGCGTGAGGTCGTTGGTGCCGAAGGAGAAGAACTCGGCCTCCTTGGCGATCTCGTCGGCGGTGACCGCGCCGCGCGGGACCTCGATCATGGTGCCGATCAGGTAGTCGACGCCGGAGCCTTCCTTCAGAACGGCCTTCGCCTCCTCGAGCACGATGGCCTTCTGCCGCTTGAGCTCCTCCACCGTCCCGACGAGCGGGATCATCACCTCGGGCTTGACCTCCTGGCCCGACTTGGCGACCTGCAGGGCCGCCTGGAAGATGGCCCGCGCCTGCATGCGGGTGATCTCCGGGTAGGTGATGCCGAGACGGCAGCCGCGGTGGCCGAGCATCGGGTTGAACTCGTGCAGCTCCTCGACGGCGCGCAGCAGCTTCTCCTTCTGGGCGATGGCGCGGGCGTTCTTCTTCTCGCCCTTCGCCTTGAGCACCGCCACCTCGACCATCAGCTCCTCCCGCTTGGGCAGGAACTCGTGCAGCGGCGGGTCGAGGGTGCGGATGGTCACCGGCGTGCCGTGCATCTCCTTGAAGAGCCCGGCGAAGTCGGCCCGCTGCATGGGCAACAGCTTCTTGAGCGCGCCGGTGTAGTCCTCGATGTACTTGCCGTACTCCTTCTTGACCTTGGCGAGCTCGGCCTTGATCTCCTTGCCCTGCGAGCCCTTCGCCTCCGCCAGACGGGCCTTGAGGCGGGCGGTCAGGTCGAGGCCCCGCTGTCCGCGAGCCGCCGCCAGGATCATCTTGACGACGTACGGCAGGCGATCCTCGGCGAAGAACATGTGCTCGGTCCGGCAGAGGCCGATGCCGCGGGCGCCGAAGGCGAAGGCCACCTTGGCATCGCGCGGGATGTCGGCATTGGCGCGGATCCCCAGCTTGCGGACCTCGTCGGCCCAGCCCAGGAGCTTGGCGAACTTCTGGTAGAGGACCGACTTCTCGGGCTTGAGCTGACCCTGCACGACCTGGATCACCTCCGAGGGCATCGTCGGCACCGCGGCCAGCATCACCTCGCCGGTCGAGCCGTCGATCGAGATCGGGTCGCCCTCCTTGAGCACCTTGCCGGCGACCTTGAGCGTCTTCGCCTTGGCGTTGATGTCGAGCGCGCCGCAGCCGACGACCGAGGGCTTGCCCATCTGGCGGCCGACGACGGCCGCGTGCGAGGTCATGCCGCCGGTGGCGGTGAGGATGCCCTGGGCCACGGACATGCCGTGGATGTCGTCAGGCACCGTCTCCATCCGGACGAGCACCACCTTCTTGCCCTTCTGCGCCCAGGCCACCGCCTCGTCGGCGGTGAAGACGACGGCACCCGTCGCCGCGCCCGGCGAGGCCGGCAGACCCTTGGCCGCGACGGCGACGTTCTTCCGCAGCTTGGCGTCGAAGATCGGGTGCAGCAGCTGGTCGAGCGCCTGCGGCTCGACCTTGAGCAGCGCTTCCCGCTTGGTGAGAACGCCCTCCTCGCAGAGGTCGACGGCGATGTTCACTGCCGCGAAACCCGTCCGCTTGCCGTTGCGGGTCTGCAGCATGTAGAGGTGGTTCTCCTGGATGGTGAACTCGAAGTCCTGCACGTCCTTGTAGTGCCGCTCCAGGCGGGTCGTGATCTCACGCAGCTGCCGGTAGGCCTCGGGCATCAGCGTCTCGAGGTCCTTGATCGGGTGCGGGGTACGGATCCCGGCGACCACGTCCTCGCCCTGCGCGTTCTGCAGGAACTCGCCGTAGAACTCCTTGGCGCCGGTGGAGGGGTTGCGGGTGAAGCCCACGCCGGTGGCCGAGGTGTCGCCCATGTTGCCGAACACCATGGTCTGCACGTTGACCGCGGTGCCCAGGTTGTGCGGGATGTCGTTCAGCTTGCGGTAGGTGATGGCGCGCGGGTTCATCCACGACTTGAACACCGCGTCGCGGGCGCCGACCAGCTGTTCGCGGGGGGCCTGCGGGAAGGGGCGGTTCGTCTCCTTCTGCACGACCGCTTTGTAGCGCACGATCACCTCGTCGAGAGCCCCCTCGTCGAGGTCGACGTCCGCCCTGGCACCGTGCTTCTTCTTGACGGCGGCGAGCTCGTGCTCGAACTCGTCCTTGTCGATCTCGAGCACGACGTTGCCGAACATCTGGATGAAGCGGCGGTAGCTGTCCTTGGCGAAGCGGCCGTTGCCCGTCTTCGTCTTGACGCCCTCGACGGACTGGTCGTTCATGCCGAGGTTGAGGATCGTGTCCATCATGCCCGGCATCGAGAACTTGGCGCCGCTGCGCACGGACACCAGCAGGGGGTCGCTCGCGTCGCCGAGCTTCTTGCCGATCAGTCCCTCCAGCCTGGCCAGGGCCGCGTCCATCTGCTGGTCGACCTCGGGCGGCAGCCCGCCCTTCTCGTAATAGGCGTTGCAGGCCTGGGTGGAGATGGTGAAGCCGGGCGGGACCGGCACGCCCGCGTTGGTCATCTCGGCGAGGCCGGAGCCCTTGCCACCGAGCAGGTCCTTCATGTCCTTGTTGCCGTCGGCCTTGCCGCCGCCGAAGAAGAAGACGTATTGGGTCACGACATACCTCCGAGCCTCGAAATGTCCGCGATTCGATAGAAGAGTGAGAGCGTCGTCTTGAGAAGGGCGAGCCGGTTGCCGCGCTGCGGCTCCTCCGCCATCACCAGGACGTCGTCGAAGAAGCGTCCCACCGGGGCCCGCAAACCTGCAAGGCCACGGAGCTGCTCGTCGTAGGTGCCTGTCGTCGCCGCCTGCAGGCGCGAGGCCGTGTCGAGCAGCTGCCGCTCGGCCTCGCTCTCGAACAGCGCGGGGTCCACCCTCGCCGCGGGCTTCGCCTGGGTGAGGATGTTCTTCGCGCGCTTGAAGGCCTCGGCCAGCGCGGCGAAGTCCTGCGTCACTTCCCGGCGGACCCGCTGCAGGGCCTCCACCCGGCGCAGCGCGTCGACCGGATCGCGCAACGCCTCGCGCTCCGGAGCCGCCAGCACGGCCGAGACCTCGTCCGCAGCGAAGCCGCGCGCCTCGAGCACGTACGCGAGCCGGTCCACCAGGAACGTGGCGGCGACGGCGGCGGTCTTTTCCGCGGGCTGCTTGAGCCCGGGGTACCCTGCGATCGCCATTCCGAGCAGGGCCTCGAGGTCGGGCGCGGGCTCGCCCGGCTTCGGTCGCCAGAAGTCGAGCGCGGCACGCACCGCGCCCTGCCCAGCCCGGCGCAGCCCGAACGGGTCACGGCTGCCGGTCGGGCTCTCGCCGATGCCGAAGTACCCGGCGAGGGTGTCGAGCTTGTCGGCGAGCGAGACTGCGGCGAAGACCCGCGCCTCGCCGTCGCGACCGGCGAACGCGGCCGCCGGGTCGGCGTCGGGTTCGACCGCCACCGGCAGGTGGTGCCAGCGCACGGCGGTCGCCACCTCGGCCGGGGCGCCCTCCGCCTCGAGGTAGAGGCCGCCCATGACGCCCTGCAGCTCCGGGAACTCGCGGACCATCAGCGTGACCAGGTCCGCCTTGGCCAGCCGCGCGGCCTGCGCCGCCGCGATGCACGCGGGGCCGTCGAGCAGGCCGAGGCGCCCCATCTCCGCCACCAGCCGCTCGGTCCTCACCGCCTTGTCGCGGTAGGTCCCCAGGCCCTGGTGGAAGGTGACGCCGGCGAGCTCCTCGACCCGGGCGGCGAGCGGCCGCTTGCGGTCCTCGGCCAGGAAGAACGCGGCATCGCGGAGGCGGGCGACCACCACCCGCTCCATCCCACGGACGATCTCCGTGCCGCAGGCGCCGTCGCCGTTGACGACCGCGGCGAAGCGGGTGATGGTGCCGTCCGCGTCCCGCAGCGAGATGTACTTCTGGTGGTGCACCAGCACCGTCTCCAGGACCTCGGCCGGGAGCGCGCGGAACTCGGCGGGGATCCGCCCCACCAGCACCGTCGGGTACTCGACGAGGTCCCGCCACTCCTCGCGCAGGCCGTGGTCCTCGAAGCGGGCGCCGCCGGAGGCCGCGGCCAGGCCCGCGTCGATGCGCGCCAGGCGCTCGGTGGGGTCCACCAGCACGCAGCGCTCGCGGAGGCGCTCGCGCAGCTCGGCGAGCGAGCCCACCTCGATCGGCTCGCCGCCGCAGCCCTTGGGCAGGAATCGGTGCCCGCGCGTCGTGCGGCCGCTCTCCACCGCGACGTCTACCTGTGCGCCGCCCTCGAGCGCGTGGATGGCGAAGGGGACGACCTGCCCGTCCACCAGCAGCACCAGCCAGCGGATCGGCCGTCCGAAGGGGAAGGCACCGCGGCCGTCGTCGAGCCAGGCGTCCCAGCTCATGCGCTTGGGGAAGGCCAGCGCCCGCAGAACGGAGGCCAGCAGCCCCGGCACCACGTCCGCCGTGGACCGCCCGGCGGTGCCACGGAGGAAGAGCAGGTACGCCTCGGCCGGTCTCGCAGGGTCCTTGGCCGCGACGCGCAGGGCGTCGACCGCGACGCCGTTCTTGCGGGCGAACCCCTGGGCTGCTGCCGTCCAGGCGCCGGAGGCGTCCTTCGCCACCTTGAGGGCGGGACCCCAGACCGGCTCCTCGCGGTCGGGCTGGCGGGCGGCCACCTCCGCCGCCAGCACCAGCCGCCGCGGCGTGTAGAGAGCGACAGCGCTCGGGGCGTCGATGCGCTCCCGCGCGGCCGCTTCCAGGAAGCGCGCCCGCAGCTGCTCGGCGAGCCCGCAGAGCCAGGGCGCCGGCATCTCCTCGCAGCCGATCTCCAGCAGCAGCTCAGCCACGGGTGCTCCCGGGCTCCGCCGCCGGTGCGACCGCGTCGACAGAGGCCCTTGCCACCGCGCAGGCGAGCTTGCGGATCTTGAGGATCATGCCCGCCCGCTCGGTCACGGAGATGGCACCGCGGGCGTCGAGCACGTTGAAGGCGTGCGAGCTCTTGAGGCACCAGTCGTAGGCGGGCAGGTAGGTGCGCCCGCCCGTCGTCTCCAGCAGCCGCCAGCCCTCGGCCAGCGCTGCCTCGAAGCTGCGCCGGTGCAGCTCGACGTCGGCGAGCTCGAAGGAGTAGCGCGAGAGCTGGAACTCCTCCTCGTGACGCACGTCGCGGTACAGGACGTCGCGGGACCAGCGCAGCGCGTAGACGTCGTCGACGTCCTGCAGGTACATGGCCATGCGCTCGAGCCCATAGGTGATCTCGCCCGAGATCGGGTGGAGGTCGATGCCGCCCGCCTGCTGGAAGTAGGTGAACTGCGTGATCTCCTGGCCGTCGAGCAGGACCTGCCAGCCGATCCCCCAGGCGCCGAGGGTCGGCGACTCCCAGTTGTCCTCCTCGAAGCGCACGTCGTGGGCTGAGGGTTCGATGCCGATCGCCTTCAGGCTGTCCAGGTAGCGGTCCTGGATGTCGGCCGGCGGCGGCTTGAGGATCACCTGGAACTGCTCGTGCTTGTAGAGCCGGTTCGGGTTCTCGCCGTAGCGGCCGTCGGCCGGCCGCCGCGAGGGCTGCACGTAGGCGACGTTCCAGGGACGGGGCCCCAGCACCCGGAAGAAGGTCTCGGGGTGCATGGTGCCCGCGCCCACCTCGGCGTCCCAGGGCTGGTGGACGAGGCAGCCCCTCTCCGACCAGAAGCGCTGGAGGGCGAAGACGATCTCCTGCAGCGTCACCGGGCCTCCCGGCGCGCCTCGCGGATCACCCGCGGCCCCCGCAGGTCGCGCTCGAGGTGCTCGGCCACGCGGTCGCGGTGGAACGACTCGAGCTCCGCGGACCCGGCTGCCGGCCAGCCGCTGAACGACTCCGGCGGCTGACGAAACAGGTCCGCCAGCAGCGCCGCCGCCGGGGCCGACAGCACCGGCCCCGAAGCCGGTCGGCAACCGTCGCAGACGAAGCCCCGGGTCGGCCGGTCGTAGGTCAGCGGGCCGTCGGCCAGCGCTCCCCCGCAACGGGCACAACGCTCGAGCGAGGGGTACAGCCCGTGCAGCCGCAACAGCCAGGCTTCCAGGTAGCGGCTCAGGAGGTCCGGCGTCGCCCCCTGCTCGGCGGCCCGCACCACCGCCAGGGCCAGCCGGTAGACCTTCTCCTCCGCGAAGCCGTCGAGGCAGAAGGCGTCGAGCATCTCGGCACAGCCGAGAAGGGCGAGAGCCGACTCCAGGCTGCGCTCCCCGGCCCGGAACGCGGAGTGCAGGAGCTCGGCCTGCCCGAGGCGGAAGAGCTCCGCTCCCTCGCGGCCGTACAGGGTGGCGCGGATCTGCGACAAGGGCTCGAGCGCCGACTGGTAGCGCGGATGTCCGCCACGGGCGCCGCGTGCCACTGCGCGCAGCTTCCCTCGCTCCCGCGTCAGGAGCACGACAATCTTGCTCGTCTCCCCCAGCTTGTAGCCCCGGAGGACCAGGGCCTCAGTGTTGAGCAGAGGCATGGATGCTGCGGCAGTCCACAAACCCACGCACGATAGCACAGCGACACCGTCATTTCCTGATACATTGGGCCCTCCGGCAGGACCTGCCATATGTGGATCGACTGGAGGCGATTCGTCGTGATACTGGCGCTCGGCGCCGGCGCGGGCCTCGCCTGGAATGCCTTCTCGGGCCGCGGCTTCGCGCTCACGCGCAGCGTGCTGGCGCAGGCCGGCGACGAGCTGGTCAGGGCGCAGGAAGCCAGGGTGCTGCTGGACAGGGGCGCCCTGTTTCTCGATGCGCGGCCGCGCGACTTCTGGCGGATGAGCCGCATCCCCGGCTCGCTCCCCCTGCCCGAGGACGATTTCGACAGGTCCTTCCCGCCGCTCGAGCCGGCCCTGCGCCGCGCCAGGGCGGTGGTGGTGTACTGCAGCGGCTACGGCTGCGAGGCCAGCCTCGTGGTCGCCCGAAAGCTGCGGGAGCACGGCATCGACGCAGCGGTGCTCGACGAGGGGCTGCCGGCCTGGGAGGACGCGAAGCTGCCGCTGGACCGGGAGCCGAAGCCGTGATGGCGCCGCTGCGGTCGCGCGGGGTGCAACTGGTCCTGCGGGTGCTGCTCGGAGGCTTCTTCGTCTACGCCAGCGTCGACAAGATCCTGGACCCGGCCGCCTTCGCCCGCGTCGTCTACCAGTGGCAGGTCGTCGGACCGCTCTACTCGAACCTGGTGGCGGTGACGCTGCCCTGGGTGGAGCTGCTGGCCGGAGCGCTGCTGGTGCTGGGCGTCTGGAAGCGCGAGTCGGCGCTGGTCATCGCCCTGCTCCTCTCCGTGTTCCTGGGCGCCGCCGCCTCCGTGCTGGCACGCGGGATCGATGTGGAGAACTGCGGCTGCACCTCGCTCGCCCGGAGCGAGGCGACCGCCCCGGGATGGCCGCCGTCCTGGGCGCGCGGCGTCGGCTGGTTCCTGGTCAGCCGCGACCTGCTGATGCTGGGCGCGGCGGCGCTGCTCGCCTCCACCGACGACCGACGACGGGCGGCCGCGGAGCGCCACGCCGCCACGCCCGCGGTCTGAGCCGGCCATTGAGCGACGCGACCACCCGCGGCGTGCGCGTGCAGGTGCAGAGCGCGTACGTCCCCGAGCGCAGCGCCCCGCAGGAGGGCCGCTACTTCTTCGCCTACCGCATCCGTATCTCCAACCTGGGCGAGCAGACCGTGCAGCTCATCAGCCGGCGCTGGGTGATCACCGACGCCGACGGCAACGTCGAGCGCGTGCAGGGACCGGGGGTGGTCGGCGAGCAGCCGGTGCTGGAGCCGGGAGAGTCCTTCGAGTACACCAGCTTCTGCCCGCTGCCGACCCCCATCGGCTCGATGCACGGCAGCTACCAGATGGTGACGGCGGGCAACACCCACTTCGACGCGGAGATCGCTCCCTTCTCGCTGGCCGTGCCGACGGCGCTGAACTGAACCGGGCGAGGGACAGCGGGCGGGAAGGCCGGCACTCCTTCGGAGTCCTGCCTAGATGAGGACTCGCGAGCAGCGGGGCTTCGGCACGTACCAGCGAGGATCAGCCGACGATCCAGTCGCCTTCGAAGAGGATCTCGGAGTCGCCGGTCTGCTTCAGGCTGCCGTTCTCGGGCCAGTCGATCTCCAGCGTGCCGCCGTCGCAAACGGCGCGCAGAAGGCGCTCCGCGCGGCCGGTGACGATCGCGGCCACGGCCGCGCTGGCCGCGCCCGTCCCGGAGGCCTGCGTGTAGCCGACCCCGCGCTCCCAGAAGCGCACGCGTATCTCCTGGCGGGAGAGGACGGTGACGAACTCGACGTTCGTGCGCTGCGGGAAGAAGGCATGCCGCTCCAGGGCCGGGCCCAGCTCGAAGAGGAGCGAGTCGTCGGCCACCGTGTCGCGGAACACCGCGCAGTGCGGGTTGCCCATGGAGGTGGCGGTCACCCGCACCGTCCGCCCCCCCGCCTGCAGCGGGTGGTCGACCACCCGCTCGCTCGGCGGCTCCAGGGCGACGGGCACGTCCCGGCTGCCGAGCGCCGGGCGGCCCAGGTCCGTCGCGATGCGATATGTGGTGCCGCCGACCTTCGTCACCTCGACCGCCTTGGGCCCGACCACGGTGTGCACCACGTGTCGCGGGTCGGCCCATCCACGGCTGACCGCGAGGGCCGCCAGGCAGCGCACGCCGTTGCCCGAGACCTCCCCCGGCAGGCCGTCAGCGTTCACCAGCCGAAAGCGCACGCCGTCCGGCTCGGGCGCATGCAGCACGACGCCGTCGCCGCCGATGCCCCGGTGGCGGTCGCAGAGGTGCCGCGTCCACGCGGCCCTGTCGGCGGGGGCCTCGGCTTCGGCCACCAGGATGAAGTCGTTGCCCAGGCCGTGGGCCTTCGTGAACCTCATCGCCGCTTGGTGCCGCTCGAAGCCTCGGGCGGCGGGAAGGTGGCGACCTCGAGCACCTCCTGGCCCGCGAAACCGGCAGGCTCCCAGTGTGTGCCGGCGTCGGGCGTGTGGAACAGACCGCGGTCGGTCGCCAGGAACGCCTCGGGCCCGCCTCCGGCACCGAGCGGGAAGAGCAGACAGGCGGGACGCCCGGGGCTCGTCGACAGGCGCTCCCAGCTCCGGCCGGCATCGGTCGAGCGGTAGAACCCGGTCTCGCCCGCCGCGTAGAGGAACGGCCCCAGCCAGGCGAGGTCGCGCACCCGCTCGCCACCGAGACCCGCAGCGCTCCAGGTGTCGCCGCCGTCCGGCGAGCGGTAGACCCCTCCCGAGGCCGGTGCCGCGAACAGCACCGGATCCACTGCGAAGAAGGAGGACACGGCGATCGCCCCGACGGGACCCTCGGGCAGGCCGGCCCCCGGTCCCGCGAACTGCACGCCCTCGTCCCGGCTGACGAGGACGCCGCGCCCGCCGGCCGCCACCAGGGCCGGCCCGGGCCACTCCAGACGGTGCACAGCCGTGCCGGCGAGGCCGGTCCCCGAGAAGGTGCGCCCGCCGTCGCGCGAGCGCAGCAGCCCGGCCTCGGTGCCGAGGAACACGGTCAGGTCCGCCTCGGGATACCGAGACAGCAGCAGCACGCGGGCGCCGCTGGTCGCGGCCAGGGCCGTCCAGGTCTCGCCGAAATCCTCGGACACGTAGACCCCGGCGTCGGCCGCCAGCCACACGCGGGCGCCAAGGGGGCGGACCGAGCGCGCGGCGCCGATCTCGTCGAGGCGCACGCCTGCGGCCACCCGGCCGCGCACCCGGTCCCAGCTCCGGCCCCAGTCCTGCGAGCGCCAGAGACCCTCCGCCGTCCCGGCGAACAGCGTCAAGGTGGTGAGCGCCCCCGCGCGGGGCTGGGGTGCGGCGGCCGAGGCTGCCAGCCATGCCGCCAGCGCGGCGCCCGGCAGCACCCGCCACCTCATCGGGCGAAGAAGGGCCGCAGGCGCCGGCAGGCCTGCTCGGGGTCCTCGGGGATCACCCGGGTCCCGGAGACGACCGTCATGAAGCTCGTGTCGCCGGTCCAGCGCGGCACCACGTGCAGGTGGATGTGGTCGGCCACGCCCGCGCCGGCGGAGCGGCCGAGGTTCATCCCCAGGTTGATGCCGTCAGGCGCGTACACCTCCCGGAAGACGCCCTCCAGCCGCCGTGCGAGCGCCATCATCTCGGACAGCTCCTCCGGCCTCGCCTCGCCCAGGCTGCCCAGGTGGCGCTTTGGCGCAACCATCACGTGGCCGCCGGTGTAGGGGAAGAGGTTCATCACCACGAAGTTCCACTCTCCCGTGTGGACGATCAGACGGTCGGCGTCGCCCTCGCCGTCACGAGCGCGGCAGAGGACGCAGCCCGGCGTGCGGTCCGCGTTCGTCACGTAGGCCATCCTCCAGGGGGTGAAGAGCCGCTCCATGCTCTAGCCGCGGGGCTGGTAGCGGACCTCGTACACGGGCAGGCTGGAGCGGACGCCCTTGAACTTGGCGTCGCCGGCATAGCGGAGCAGGATGCGGCGGTCGATGGTCTCGTCCTCGTACTCCAGCAGCCCGCCGTCGTGGACCAGGGCGAGGTGGGCCTCCAGCTGCACCAGGGTATCGCGACTGATGGCGATCCCCTCGTTCACCAGCGTCCCCTCGGCGTCGACGTCCACCCCGCCGACGACGGCAGCCTCCTCCGGCAGCCCGCCCAGCTCGTCGTCCTTCAGCGCCCTCCGGGCCGCCGACGACAGCCGGCCTGCGAGGTTCACGTTGCGGCCGATGACCGTGGACTGCACCTGGCCGGGGCCAGCGAAGAAGCGGGCCAGGTACACGCGGCCGTGGTGAATGGCGACGCCCATCGCGAACCAGGTGCGGCCCTCCGCCCGCTTCCGAGCCAGCGACTCCTGGCAGAGGATGGCCACCCGGATCGCGTTCAGCGGGTCGAGCGGGTCCGCGCGGTCGGTGCCCCAGGTCACCATCATCCCGTCGCCCAGGTACTTGTCCACCTTGCCGCCGAAGCGCTCGACGATGGGCACGAAATCGTCGAAGACGAGGTAGAGCTCGCGGGTGAGGTCCCGCTCCGAGATCTGGCCCTCCGAGGTGCGGGTGAAGCCGCGCAGGTCCAGGAACAGCACGGTGGCGGGCACGGCGTTGTTCAGCACCTCGGCCGACTCGCCGAACTCGTACACGCGCAGCCCGCGTCGGGTCTTGTCCTCCAGCTCCGCAGGCCGCTCGATGCCGAGCGAGACCAGCTGGTCGCGGATGTGGGAGACGACCTCGAACCGGCGCAGCGCCGCGGCCAGCTCGACGAACACGTCGAGAACCTCCGGCCCGCTCCGCCGCTCCGCCTCCGCCCGCAGGGCCGGGCCCGCCAGCAGGCGAGGCCCGGTGGTCCAGGGGTCGCCCAGCAGGTAGCCCAGGACCTGCCCGTTCATCACCATGCGCAGCAGGCTGCCCGGCCGAAGGTACTGCTCCCGCGACAGCAGCGGCAGGTGGCGGGTGCAGCGCGCGAGCAACCCGCGGTCACCCTCGCGCAGGCGCCGCTCCGCCTCCTGCACCAGCGCCTGCTGGATCTCGAAGAAGACCTCCGGCGGGATGCGGTAGCGCTTGTTGGCAGAGAGGAAGTGGGCGAGGTCCAGCTCGGAGACGGAGACCTCGGTGAAGGCGAAGCCATCGTCGATGATCGACGCCGCCAGCGAGGGGTTCTCGCCGCTCGCCACCCCCGCCTCCCCGTTGCGCGCCCGGCGGCCGTCCTGGTCCACGCGGCGGTAGAGCGACTGCAGGAGCGGGAAGATCGAGTGCTTGGCCCGGCGCAGGGCGGGGCTGCGCTGCTCGAGCGCCCGCAGGTGCTGGGCCGCGTGCAGGCTGTGCGCCAGCCAGAACAGGTTCAGCAACCCCTGCCGGCGGTCCCGCTGCCGGACGGCATGCACCACCGGCAACAGCGCCGCCTCGTACTCGGAGTGGTCCCGCGCGGGATCGCCGCCGCGGGCGGCCAGGGCGCCGATCTGGCAGAGCTGCGCCTCGATCAGCCGTCGCTGCAGCTCACGCAGGCGCGAGTGGACGTGGACCAGGAAGACGCTGCGTCCCTCGTCGCGCTCGGGCGCGGGCAGGTCCGGCAGAGGCGTCCCGAAGAGGTCCTCGACCTCCGCCCGGCCTCCCGCGACGAAGCGCGCGCTCGCGGGGTCCTTGAGGTAGAGCGAGGCGGACATCGCGTCAGCCCCGGTTGATCAGCTCCCGCAGCTCCTTGCCCGGCTTGAAGTAGGGGACCCTCTTCGCCGGCACCAGCACGCCCTCGCCGGTCTTCGGGTTGCGCCCGGTGCGGCTCCCCCGCTTGCGGATGCGGAAGCTCCCGAAGCCCCGCAGCTCGATCTTGTCGCCGCGCTGCAGGGCCTCGAGGATCGAGGAGAAGACGGCGTCGACGATGACCTCGGAGTGCTTGCGGGTGAGGGAGGCCTGCCGCCCGACCTCGTCCACCAGCTCTGCCTTGGTCACCGTGTCTACTCCTCCTGGTGTTCCTTCTCGCGGGCCGCGGCGGCCGCCTGCGCCGCCCGGAAGACGTCGCCGAGCGTGGAGCGGTCGCTGCCGGTCGACTCGCGATAGGTGCGCAGGTCCTGGACGTACTCGTCCTGCTTCACCGCCCGGATGGAGAGGCCGATCTTCTTGTCGGCCTCCTGGACCTTGATGATCTTCATCGGGAAGACGTCGCCGGGCTTGAAGTGCTCCTCCGGCTTGTCGATGCGCTTCTCGTCCAGCTCGGAGACATGCACCAGGCCCTCGACGCCCTCGGCCAGCTCCACGAAGGCGCCGAAGCTGGTGAGGCGGACGATCTTGCCCTCCACGATGTCGCCGACCTGGTGGTGCGAGAAGTAGTCGTCCCACACGTCCGTCGCCAGCTGCTTGAGGCCGAGCGACAGGCGCTGGTTCTCGGCGTCGATGTTGAGCACCACCGCCTCGACGGTGTCGCCCTTCTTCAGCACCTCGGAGGGGTGCTTCACGCGCTTGGTCCAGGAGAGGTCGGAGATGTGGATGAGCCCGTCGATGCCCTCCTCGACCTCGACGAAGGCGCCGAACTCGGTCAGGTTGCGGACCTTGCCCCGGATCTTCGAGCCGATCGGGTACTTCTCCGTCAGCTGCTCCCAGGGGTTCGCCTCGACCTGCTTCAGGCCCAGGCTGATGCGGTGGGCCTCCTGGTCGAGGCCGAGCACCTGGCACTCGACCTCCTGGCCGATGGTCAGCAGCTTCGAGGGGTGCTTGATCTTCTTGGACCAGGACATCTCGGAGACGTGGATGAGCCCCTCGACGCCCTGCTCCAGCTCGACGAACGCGCCGTAGTCGGTGAGGCTGACCACCTTGCCCTTCACCCGCGCGCCCACCGGGTACTTGATGGTGGCGGTGGTCCAGGGGTCGGCCTGCAGCTGCTTGAGGCCCAGCGAGACGCGCTCGGACTCTCGGTCGAACTTCAGCACCACCACCCGCAGCTCGTCGCCGACGTTGAGGACCTCGTTCGGGTGGTTGATGCGGCCCCACGACATGTCGGTGATGTGCAGCAGGCCGTCGATGCCGCCGAGGTCCACGAAGGCGCCGTACTCGGTGATGTTCTTCACCACGCCGGTGAGGACCTTGCCCTCCTCGAGGGTCTCGAGCGTCTGCGTCTTGCGCTCGGCGTTCTCCTCCTCGAGCACGGCCTTGCGCGAGAGCACGATGTTGCCGCGCTTCTTGTTCACCTTGATGACGCGCATGCGGAGCTCCTGCCCCTTCAGCGCGTCCAGGTTGCGCACCGGCCTCACGTCCACCTGGCTGCCCGGCAGGAAGGCTCGCACGCCGATGTCGACGGCCAGGCCTCCCTTCACCCGCTCGATCACCCGGCCCACCACGACGCGGCGCTCCTGGTAGGCGCGCTCGACGTCGTCCCAGACCTTCATCTTCTCGGCCTTCTCCTTCGAGAGGACGACGTAGCCCTCCCGGTCCTCGGTCTTCTCGATGAGGACGTCGACGGAGTCGCCCGGCTTGACGTTGATCTGGTTGTTCTCGTCGCGGAACTCGTCGATCGGGATGACGCCTTCCGACTTGTAGCCGACGTCGACGATCACCTCCGAGTCGGAGACGCGGAGCACGACCCCCCGCACCACCTCGCCCTCGGCGAAGTTGCGGAAGCTGACGTCGTACATGTCGAGCAGGCGCTCGTACTCCTCGGGATCGAACGCTGCCTCCTGCGGCTCCGCGGGTTCGGGCGCAGGGAGCTCCTTGCTGCTGCTCTTGCGGGTGATCGGGGCGACGGCCTTGTCGGTCTTCTCAATGTCCGGCATGTGGGAGACGGGTCCTCCAGGGATCGAGATCGTTCTGGCGGGGATGACGCTTTCCCCAGCAAAACATCTAATGTTAGGTGACTCAGTCGGATCCTGTCAACAACGCCCGCTCGGCAGCCTCGACCAGCCCCTCGGTCGTCGAGGGCTGGGCGGTCCCGCGCAGCTCGAACCCGGCGGCCTGTGCCGCCCGGGCGGTGGTCGGCCCGATGACCACGGCCGGCAGCCCGCGCTGACGCCCCCCGGCCGCCGCGGCGAAGGCCTCGACCGCCGAGGGCGAGGCGAACGTCAGCAGGTCGAAGCCGCCCTCCAGGCAGGCTCGGACCCGCGGGACGAGGTCCGCCGGCTCGCGGGTGGCGTAAGCATCGATCACGTCGACAAAGGCGCCCAGCTTCCGCAGCTCGAGGGGCAACTCCTCGCGGGCCTGGCTGGAGGCCGGGAAGAGCACCCGGGCACCGCGGACGCCGCGGCGGGAAAAGGCAAGGGCGAGCCCGGCCGCACGGAACTCCTCCTCCGGCTCGATCACCACCGGGTCGGCAGGGAAGGCCTGTCGGACGGCGGAGGTGGTCGCCGGGCCCAGCGAGGCGACCCGCGCAGGCCCCAGCCTTGGAGGCAGCCCCAGCACGGTCAGCCGCCCAAGCACCGCCCGGACCGCGTTCGCGCTGGTGAAGACCACCCACCGGTAGCCGGCCAGCGACTCCAGGGCCCGATCGAGCGGCGTCACGTCGGCAGGCGGCACGATCTCGATCGACGGCACCTCGAGGACGGTCGCGCCCCGTGCCTGGAGCTGCTGAACCAGGCTCGAGGCCTGGCCGCTCCTGCGGGTGACCACGATGCGCCGGCCGCTCAGCGCGCCCATCGGCGTCAGTGGCCGAGCAGCCGGGAGGCGCCGCGGGAGACGAGCTCGCGGGCGAGCCTCTGGCCCGTGGCCACGGCATCGGATCCGCGGGCCTCGCCGCGCAGCATGGTGCCGCCGTCTGTGGCGGCGACGAACCCGACCAGCTCCAGCTCGGCGCCGGCGGCGAAGGCGTGGGCGCCGAGAGGCACGTTGCAGCCGCCGCCCAGCTCCGCCAGGAACGCGCGCTCCGCCGCCACCGCCCGGGCGGTGGCGGCGTGGTCGAGGGCTGCCGCGGCCGCGCGCACCTGCCCGTCGTCCTGCCGGCACTCGAGAGCGATCGCCCCCTGCCCCGGCGCCGGGACGAACGCCCGGGGGTCGAGCGCTTCGGTGACCTCGGCGCTCCGCTCCAGCCGAGTGAGACCCGCCATCGCCAGGAGGATGGCGTCGAAGGCGCCCTCGCCCAGCCGGCGGATGCGGGTGTCCACGTTGCCGCGCAGGTCCGCCAGCCGGAGGTCGGGGCGCAGCGAGCGCAAGAGGGCCTGGCGGCGCAGGCTGGTGGTGCCCACCACCGCGCCTGGGGGCAGCTCCGCCAGGCGCCGGCCTCGTGACAGGAGCGCGTCGCGCGGGTCCGCGCGCTCGAGGACGGCGCAGAGCGCGAGGCCTTCGGGAAGAGCGGTCGGCACGTCCTTCAGCGAGTGCACGGCGAGGTCGACCTCCCGCGCCAGCATCGCCTCCTCGATCTCCTTGAGGAAGGCGCCCTTCCCTCCCACGTTCTCCAGTCGACGGTCGAGCACCCTGTCGCCGGTGGTGACGATGACCCGCACCTCGACCTCGTGTCCCAGGGCACGCAGCCGCGCCTCCACGTGCCGCGCCTGCCAGAGGGCGAGGGCGCTGCCGCGGGTGCCGATCCGGACCAGGCTCACAGGCCGAAGAGCTTCCGGATGAGGCCCACGTGCTCGGGCTGGCCGTCGCCGGCCATCTGCTTGAGGTGCACCGTGGGGGCGTGCAGCAGCTTGTTGACGATGGCGGAGGTCGCCGCCTCGAGCGCATTCTCCTGCTCGGGCGTGAGCGGCCCCAGCCGCTTGCGGGCCTTGTCGATCTCGGCCTTGCGGATCTCGTCCGCCCGCCGGCGCAGCTCGACCAGCAGCGGCACCACCTCCAGCGACCGGCGCCAGTCGAGGAACTCCCGGATCTCCTCCTCCAGGATCGCCTCGGCGGCGGACGCCTCCTTCCTGCGCTCGCGGAGGTTCGCCTCGGCCACGCTCTTCAGGTCGTCCAGGTCGTAGAGGAACACCCCGCCGACCCGGCCGGCCTCCACCTCGATGTCGCGCGGGACGGCGATGTCGATCAGGAACAGCGGGCGGCCGCGGCGCGCGGCCTGCGCGGCCTCCACGTCCTCGCGGTGGACCACCACGCCGGCCGCGCCGGTGCCGCTGATCACGATGTCGGCCCGGGTCAGCTCGGAGCGCAGCGCCTCGAAGGGCGCTGCCCGGCCGCCCAGGGCGGCCGCGAGCTGCTCCGCCTTCTGAAAGGTGCGGCCGCCGAGGACGCTCGCCCGCGCCCCGTCCCGGACCATCTGCCGAGCGGCCAGCTCGCTCATCTTGCCGGCCCCCACCATGAGCACCGCGCACTCGTGGAGGGTGCCGAAGATCTTCCGCGCCAGCTCGACGGCGACGTGCGACACGGAGACCGCGTTGCGGCCGATGTTGGTCTCGGTGCGAGCCCGCCTCGCCGCGGCGATCGAGCGGTTTCGAAGGGCGTTCAGCACCGAGCCCAGGCAGCCCGCCTTCTCCGCGGCCTCGTAGGCCTCCTTCACCTGGCCCAGGATCTGCGGCTCGCCCAGCACCATCGAGTCGAGGCTGGCGGCCACGCGGAAGGCGTGGCGGACGGCGTCGTCGCCCTCCAGCCGGTAGAGGTGCGGCTCCAGCTCCTTCGAATCGAAGGCGTGGTAGCGGGCGAGGAAGCCGGCCACCGCGTCGGCGCAGGGCTCGCCGGCGCGGCCGTAGACCTCCACCCGGTTGCAGGTGGAGAGGATCATGGCCTCGCCCAGGCCGGTCTGCTCACGCAATCGCGCCAGCGCCTCCGCCAGCTGCTCCTTGGGGAAGGCGAGCGCCTCGCGCACCGCCACCGGGGCGGTTTCGTGGTTCAACCCGACGACGACGATCACCGTGCCGCCACCGCCACGCCGGGCACCAGGGTCGCCCAGGTGAATGTGAAGACGACGACCGCGAAGCCCGCGATCGCCAGCCAGGCGGCGCGGCGTCCGCCCCAGCGACCGCGCCAGCGGGCGACCAGGATGAGCACGTAGATGGCCCAGGCCGTGAGGGCGGCCCACTCCTTCGGGTCGCCGGTCCAGTAGCGGCCGTGCAGGCTGTGGTTCCAGAGGAACCCGGTGACGATCGCCAGCGTCAGAAAGCCGAACCCGCCCACCACGCTGCGACCGCCGATGGTGTCCGACCGCTCCAGGCTGGGGATCAGGTAGTAGAAGCGCCGAGGCGAGCGCGAACGCAGCTCCTTCTCCTGGAACAGGTAGAGGACACCCATGGAGAAGGCCGCGAACAGGGCGCCGTAGCCGAACACCGCCAGGAACACGTGCACGGGCAGGTAGACGCTGCGCAGCACGGGGTCGACGTGCTCGGTCGCCGGGGTCAGGTTGGAGACGAAGACGAGCGCGAACGCGAACGGGTAGGCGAAGACCCCCGCCGCGTCGACGCGGGTGGTGAGGTACACGGCCAGGAAGACGAGGACGATCGCCCAGGCCAGCAACATCGCCCCGTCGTGCATGCCCAGCGCCGGGAAGTGCCCGCTCTCGTTCCAGCGCAGGGCGAGCGCGGCGGTGTGACAGGCGAAGCCGAGCAGCGTGGCCGTGACGCTCACGGTGGTGAGGACGCTGCGCCGGAGGACCGCGTAGAGCAGCGCGTGCAGCCCGCCCACGGCGTAGCAGAGCAGCGTGAAGAGCAACCAGGCGCGGGAGTCCATTTCGATCGTACGCGCCGAATTTAGCACCATTTGGCGGCCCGCCGCGTGGGCCCGACGGCTCAGTGCTCCGTCCAGTGGCCTCCGCGGAACACCAGCAGCCGGGTACGGGCGGTGCTGCCGACGACGCGCACCGCCGCCTGCGCCGAGTCGCCGGCGAGGTACAGCGTCCCCGGCGTGGCCGTCCCCAGCGGCGAGAAGGAGACGATGTCGGAGCGGCCGAAACGGATGGGGTCGCCGCTCAGCAGCCCGCTGTCAGGCGGCGGGGCGGGCGTGTCCGGGTTGATGGCGACGCGCACGTCCGCGCCTCCGGTCGTCAGCGGAAACGGCCCGGCCACGCGCACGTCCCGTCCCGAGCCGATGTCGACCGAGAGGACGCCGTTGTTGTTCCCGTCCTGGTACACCGAGTACCAGATCTCGCTGCCGCGCGGCTCGAAGCGGATCGCCGTGTAGACGTTGCGGCGCACTGCGATGGAGCGGGCCAGGCGGAACTTCGAGCAGAAGGTGCGGGCGGCGCCCACCAGGTGGGCGTCCGCGAACATGGGCCGGAACATCGGGAAGGCCACGGCGGCCATCAGCATCACGATGGCGACGACGACGAGCAACTCGACGAGCGAGAACCCGCGGGTGCGCATGGCTCACCTTCGCCGGGGCGGCCCGGCGGCTCCGGGCCGCCCCGCTATCGGTCGCTACTTGGCGGGCGCCTTCGAGCCCTCGCCCACGGTGAGCCAGGGCTCCAGCTTGGCGTAGCTCTTCTCGCCGATGCCGCGCACGTTGATGAGCTCCTGCGGGTTGCGGAAGGAGCCGGACTTCTGGCGGTACTCGACGATGCGTGCGGCCAGCTTGGGACCGACGCCCGGCAGCGTGGTGAGCTGCTCGACGGTGGCGGTGTTGAGGTTGACCTTGCCGGCGGGCGCCTTCTTGCCGGCGGCGAACGCGGCGCCCGAGAGCATGAAGACGGCCATGGCCAGGGCCAGGCCGGTGGCGACGAAGCGGCGGAGCGTCATGGCATTCCTCCTCGGTTGTGCGGCCTCTCTGCGTGGCTCGTTGCATCGCGTGGCGTGCCTGGCCGGTCCGCACGACGGCCTCGCGAACCGCCCCCGGGTTCTCGGCCAGGCGTCCCGGCGCCCGGACCGCCGTCTCTCCCTCCGGCGTCCGGGCGCCGTGCCGCCGCACGACGCCCCAGGGAAGGGCAAGCGCAGTGCCGCTTCCGCCGTCGTCGGCAACTCGCTCTGGCATCGCGAATTGAGGCGTGGCAGCCCGGCGCGGCGGGGGCGATGGAGTCAACCGGCCGTTGACGTCCTCGACCGGATCCGGCTGGAGGTGACGCGCAGTGAGGGACTTGCCCGACGTCAACCGTCGTTGACGCGGCGCTACGGCTGCTTCACGGACTCACGTCAGCCGACGGTTTCGATGCGTCGTCCTACCCGCGCGAGAAGCGGCGCAGCCAGCCCTCGACGTCCGTCTCGTTCTCCGGCTTCTCACCCGGTGTCGCCCGCGCCCGACGCCCGCGAGGCGTCGCCGCCGCGCCGCGGGCGAGCGCGTTCCACTCGTGTGCACGCAGGACGGAAGCCCCCCGCGTGCGCGCGTACGAGTAGAGAGCGCGATCCGATGTCACCACCACGATCTCCGCTGGACGCGGCGTCTCGTCCAGCACCCGGCGGATCACGCTGTCGGCATCTTCGCCCTCGAAAGGGAAGCGGATCTTCACGCGACCCAGGTCCTGGTCGCCCAGCTCGGTCCGGAAAGGCGCACCGTCGAAGACGAGGATGGCGCGCGCACCTCGCGCGCGGCAGAAGTCGGCCACCCTGCGGAGCACCTCGACGCGCCCGTCGCCGCGGATCGCCGGTCCACCCCACGATCCAAGCAAATTGTTGCCGTCGATGAGATAGGGCACCTCGGATCACCCGCTGTCGCAACCAGCCTCACGACCAGTCTAGGGACGGCTCGAAATCACGTCAACAATTAGGGTGGAACGTGCTATTCTCCTTGGGGTTTTTGAGCTCAGGACTGCGCGGCTGGCCGCCCAGCGCCGCGACGGAGGGTTGTGGATGGCGGAAGCGTTCCCGGTCAGCGGGAACATCGATCCGGTCGCGTTCCCTCACCTCCTCGTCGATCTCCACCGACACGGCGCAACGGGCTCGCTGAAGGTCAACGGCCCGTCGCATCCGAAGGCGCTCTATTTCCGCGCCGGGCGCATCCTCTTTGGCTCGTCCAACGACCCGCGCGACCAGCTCGGCGCGATCCTGATCGAGAGCGGCAAGATCACCCGCGACCAGCTGGAGCAGGTCACCGTGAAGGTCGGGCCCGGCAACCCGCTGGCCAAGGTGCTCGCGGACAGCGGGTTCGTGACCCAGCGCGAGCTGGCCGACGCCGCCCGCGTGAAGGTCGAGAGGATCCTCGCGGACCTGCTCTCCTGGGCGTCCGGCGGCTTCGAGTTCGAGGACGGCGTGCTGCCGAAGGGCGCGGTGGACCTGAAGCTGTCGACGGAGAAGCTCCTGCTCGCGGCCGTGCTGCGCATCCCGGACCGCGCCTTCGCGCTGCGGCACATCGATCTCGCGACTGTCCTGGAGCCGGCGCCCGAGGGTGAGGCGGCGCTCGGCGAGATCCGCGCCGAGGTGTGGCCGCTGCTCGAACGGCTGGACGGCCGGCGCACGCTGAAGGACGCCATCGCCCTGACCCGTCTCGACGAGTTCGAGGCCGCGAAGACCGCGTGCGCGCTGCTGTTTCTCGACATCGTCCGTGTCAAGCCCGCCGCGGCCGACGAGGTCGACCTCGCCGAGGAAGCGCAGAGCGGTTTCGGGTCCGACGCGGCGCAGGCGCCGTTGTTCACGGTCCCCCTCCCGCCGACGGCGCCGCCCACGCCGCGGTTCGTTCCGCCGGTGGCCCCAGCCCCGGCCGCCGAAGCAGCCGGGGACGTCGAGCAGGAGGAGGCCCCTTTCGTGGTGGCCCCCTCTCCGCCCGCCCTCCTGATCCCGCCGACGAGCGCCGTTTCCGAGACGCCGGCACCATCAGGCGCGGCACCAGAGCTGCCACCGGAGGCCGCCACCTTCATCCTGCCAGCCCCGACGCCTCCTGCGGCGGAGCTCCCGCCATCGCGTCGTCTCCTCCCAGAGGACGAAGCGGCCGCTGCGCCCTCGGCCGCCAGCTCACCGCCAGCGCCACCCGCCTCTCCGGCGCCTCCGGCGCGCGCCTTCGAGCTCCTGCCGGAGCCGGGGCCGCGGCCCGTCGCCCCTGAGCCTCTGGCGCCTGAGCCCGAGCCGACGATCCGGCTCGCAGCGGTGCCGGCGGCGAGTCCGCCGCCGTACTCGCCGCCGGTGGCGGAGGCGCCGGTCGCGGACGAGGCGCGCGAGCGGGAGGTGGAGATCGCGCCACAGCCGCGATCGCGGCCGAGCCAGGCCGACCTCGCCGCCCTCGACGCGCTCCTTCACCCCGACGGTTCGGGGCGGAACGTGCGCGCCCCTCAGCCGCCACCGTCGCCGCGGCGGCCCGACAAGTGGGAACCGCAGTTCCGGCCGCCGCAGCCGTCCCGTCCGGCGGCTGCGCGGGTCCGGCAGCGGTCCTCCTCGCGCCTGCCGCTCGTCCTGACTGCGCTGGCCGCGATCCTGGTCACCTCCGTCGCCGCCTGGTACTACTTCCTCGGCCGTCCGGCGCGCGGCATCTCGCTGGACGGCCTGCTGCCGCGCCGCACCGCGACCGCACCGGTGCCGACCACCGTGCCGCCGCGCCCGGAACCGGCCCGCCCGTCACCAGCCAGCCCGCCGCCGGCTGGCCCGGCCGCGTCCGGACCCGAGGCGACGCCGACGACGGCAGCAACCGCCGTGCCACCACCGACCGCCGCTGCCGTCGCCCCGACGCCGGCGGCGACGACGCCGGCTCGTCCGGCTACGGCCCCTCATCCGGAACCGCGGACCGAGCCGCCTGCAGCAGTCACGCGGGGCGACGCGGCTGCGCTGCTGCGGAGCGGCTCGCTGCCCGAGGCCGCGCGCGCGTTCGCCGGCTCTCTTGCCGCGGGGCCGCGCACGCGGTACAGCATTCAGCTGCTCACGGCCTGTGCCCCGCAGACCGTGCAGAAGGCAGTCGAGACCGCCGGCGGCGGCGAGCTGTTCATCACGCCCGTGCAGCTCAACGGCCGCTCCTGCTACCGCATGTGCTGGGGCGTGTACCCGGACCGGCCGGCCGCCGAGGCGGCGCTGGGAGGCCTACCGCCCTACTACCGGCAGAACGGCGCGAGACCCCGGGTCTCGCCGCTGGCCGAGATCCTCCCCTAGCCGGCTCGTGCGCCGAGCGCTGCCCTGCCCCGTTCTGGCCGTGAGCCTGCTGATCGCCGCCCGAGCCGGCGCCGACTCCATCGTGCTGACCAGCGGCCGCGTGATCACCGCGGACGAAGCCTGGTACGAGGCAGACGAGCTGCGCTACCGGCAGGACGGCTCTCTCTTCCGGGTGCCTCGGCAGGCCGTCGCTCGCGTGGAGACGGCGAGCGGGAAGGCACTGACCGACCCCGACGTGTCCCGCAGCCGCGAGCGCCTGGCCAGCGGCGATCCCGACGAGGCCTTGCGGCTGGCACGGCTGGCCGTGTTCCGGGACGGCTCCTCTGCGCCGGCACTCCAGGCGCTGGCAGCGGCGCAGCTGGCGCTCGGAGACGCCCCCCGGGCCCGCCAGAGCGCGGAGGCGGCGCTGACCGCCGGCGCGACCGGGGCGCCTCTGCGCGAGCTGCTGGGCGACGCGCTCGCCGAGATGGGCGACTTCGCCGCCGCCGCGGAGAACTACCGCGCCGCCCTCGCCCAGGACCCGCAACCCCGCCTGCAGGCCAAGCTGGACGCGCTGGTGGCCACCGCCGGCAGCGCCTCCAGCGCCCGGTTGAGGCTGCAGTACGACGGCGGCGCCGACGAGCCGCTGGGGCTCGCGGTCCTCCGTGTCCTCGACGGCGCCTGGGAGCAGTACCGCGGCCGGCTGGGGTTCAGCCCGCAGCAGCCGGTCACGGTGGTGCTACAGACGGCGGCCGTCTTCCGCGACACCACCCGCGCCCCCGAGTGGGCGACGGCCTGGAACGACGGCATCATCCGCGTCCCTGTCGCCGGCCTCACCGGACTCAACCCGGAGCTGGTGCGGGTCCTGCGCCACGAGCTCGCGCACTCCTTCGTGCGGGCGCGGGCGGGGGCAGGCTGCCCGACCTGGCTGCAGGAGGGCATCGCCCAGTGGCTCGAAGGCGGCGACCCGGGCCGCGAGGACGCGGGTCTGGCCCGGCTGGCCCGGCTCGGACGCCTCGACCGCATCGAGGCGCTGGAGCCTCCGTTCGTGGGGATGCCGCAGGCGGACGCTCTGCGCGCCTACGCCACCAGCCTCTCGGCGGTCGCCCACGTGCTCAGGCGGCACGGCGAGGCCGGTCTGCGCCGGATCATCGACGCCCTCGCGGACGGCCACCCCGCGGCCGAGGCCCTGCCGATCGCCATCGCCATGAGCTACGGCGAGCTGCAGCGCGACTGGGAGCGCTACCTCGAGGCGACCGCGGCCGCCGCCCGCAGCCAGCCGCACCCCCCCACCCCAGCCGGTCGCTAGCGCTTCGTCCCGGGAAGGGCGGGCGGTCCGAAGACGCGCAGCTCCGCCACCGTCCAGTAGTACGTCGGGTCGTTGCCCGTCTGTCGCAGGCGCAGGTAGCGCACGCCCACCGGCGGGAAACAGCACCGCAGCGGCATGCTCCGCAGCTCCTCCAGCACTCCCTCGACGGCGCGGCCCCCCGCGCGCCCCTGCCACAACGGCAGCCAACCCTGCCGCTCCAGACTACCCTCCACCCGCAGCTCCCTCGGGAAGTCCGTGAAGTAGGGCCCCAGGGCGAGCTCGACCTCGGTCACGTCGCGAACTCCACCCAGGTCGACGGTGATTCCCTCGCCGGGCTCCTGCGGCCGACCGGTGCTCCACCGGGTGAGGCTGTCGCCGTCCAGCATTCGACGAACGTCCTCCGGATTGAGGTCGGCCTCCACGGAGGCGACGGGAACCCGCACGCGCTCGGGTGGGCAGGCGGGCCCGGTCGCTGCAGGGAGTGAGTACAGAGTCTGGTTCTCCGAGCGCCTCACCTCGCGTACGCCGGGAAAGGAGCCGACCAGCTGCCGCCACCGTCCACCGGGGTCCTGGTCGTGGAACACCACCACGTGGCGGACGCCGTGGGAGGCGAGCACGGCGAGCGGCTCCCCTGCCCGGCGCCGGAGCGCGAGGCGCAGCACGGCGTGGTAGGAAGGCTCGTACCCGCTGTACCCGTTCACCACGGGATGCCGGTGCAGGACGCCGCGGTAGGCAGCGGCCACGTCGCCGGGCGGCTCGAGCAGCGGCAGCTCCAGCACGCCGCCCGCAGCGTCGTCGGCGAGCACGATCGAGGGCTCGGGCGGCTCCTGCACCGTCAGGCGGATCCAGCCCTCCGCGACGATGCCGACGGCCGCCGCCGCCAGCAGCACGCGACCCGCGGTGCGGCCGAGCCTGGCGAGGGTGAGCTTCAGGGCCAGGCCGGCGGCCGCCGCGAGGCAAGGTGTCGCCAGCATGGCGAATCGCGACGGGACCCTCACGCCGCTGAAGCCGGGCACGGCCAGCAGCCAGCTGTACGGCGCCCAATGGAGGACCTCCACTCCCGCCACCTTGACGACCGGACCGAAGCAGAAGGACCACATGACGAGCGTCGCCGCCGTGTAGAAGGCGAAGGGGGACCGCGAGGCCAGCAGCCGCCGCGCGCGAGGGCCGGTGCCTGCCACCAGCAGCCAGAGGTACAGCGCCTCGGACAGGAGCTTCGGCAGGCTGCCGGTGGAGAGGGCCCGTCCGAAGACGGAGACGCGCAACGGAGCCCCCACGGCCCTCTGCACCGCGAGGATCGACAACGAGACGGCCCCCATTGCGAGGGCCACCCGCGCCCACGCGGGCAGGATCGGCCGGGGCTCGCCGGCGTCCGTCGCGCGCCCGCGGCGGCTGAGGACGACGCCCGCCACCACCAGCAGGACGACGGTGACACCCGGGAAGAGCCCGGGCGCGGCCACGGTTCGACCCAGCCAGCGCCCCCACAGCGTCAGGTCTGGCGAGCAGCGCAGGAGGTCTTCGGGACCGGAGCTGTGGGAGATCGTCTCTGCCACCGTGCGCTCGAAGCCCTGGGCCGCGTGGACGGCCGCGTAGCGCAGGAGGAACGGCACCTGCACCGCGACCGCCGCGGCGAAGCCGCCGGCGATGGCCAGAGCCGTGGCCGCCTGCGTGCGCAGCGGAACGAACCACACGACCCACAGCACCAGCAGGACGGGGAGGAACAGCAGGTAGTAGCCGCTCGTCAGCCCCTGCATCGCCACGCCGACGGAGAAGAGCACGAGCCAGCGCAGGCGCCGCGTCTCTACGAAGCGGTGCAGACCCGCCAGCACCAGCGGCACCCAGAACCCGGCCAGCACCTGCACGTGCGACAGCTCGCCCATGCGGTAGGGCGCGAAGGCGGTCGCCAGCCCGACCACGAAGGCGACGTCGCGACGGCCGGCGAGCGTGAGGCCGAGGTAGCACGCGCTGGTGGCGGAGAGCACGAAGGTGAGGAGCAGCGCCAGGTTGTACGCGAGCAGGGCGTTGGCGGTCAGCCACAGCAGGGGCGTCGTCAGCACGCTCAGGCCGAGCAGGTGGTCCGAGAAGGCAAGGACGTCGTGGAGAGGATAGAACGCCGGAGCGTTCCACCACGCCGGCGTCAGCGGGAGGTGCCGCGAGTCCCACCACAGGATCCAGGTGTTGAGGAGCGGATCGCCGAGGTCGTTCGGGACGGCGGTACCCAGCCTGGCGACGAGCGGCCGCATCATGAGCGCGACCAGGACCGCGTAGACGAGACCGGCGACCCAGACGGGTCGCCTTCGGATCTGCTGGAGAACGGCGATCGATCGCGCCGGCAGGGGGGCGGAAGCGTTCACGGAGCGGGACTGTAAGCCGGATTCTGTCCCCGCCGCTCGCGCGGCGGGCGGCGATCATTCCTCTAGCCCCGCGGTTGCCCGCGGGGTCCAGCGACCTACCCGGAGGCTTCGGCCGGGCCAGCCTCAGGCGCCTCCCTATTCGGCCTTGCTCCGCGTGGGGTTTACCCTGCCCGCTCTGTCACCAGCGCGGCGGTGCGCTCTTACCGCACCTTTTCACCCTTGCCACCCGCGGGTCGCCCCGCGGGTTCGGCGGTGTGTTTTCTGTGGCACTTTCCCTGAGGTCACCCTCGCTGGCGGTTGGCCAGCACGCTGCCCTGCGGAGTCCGGACTTTCCTCCCCGGCCCGATGACGAAGGACCGCGGCGACCGCCCACCCCGCTCCGTGAACACGCTAGGGTAGCACCTCGAACGTGCCTTTGAGGCGGATGTCGGCGCTCGAGCGGCCGACCTGCACCTCGAAGGCGCCGGGCTCGACCGTCCAGCGCATCTGCGCGTCGAGGAGGGCCAGGTCGGCCGGAGCCAGGACCAGCTCCACCCGCTTTCGCTCGCCCGGTTGGAGCCAGACCCTCGAGTAGCCGCGCAGCCTCTGCACGGGTACGGAGACGGAGGCGATCGGGTCGCGCAGGTAGAGCTGCACGACCTCGCTGCCGGGACGCGTCCCCGTGTTTCGGAGCTCGACGTTCACGTGGACGGTCTCGCCCGGCCGCGCCTGGGCCGGGGCGACCGCCAGGCCGGCGTACTCGAAGCTGGTGTAGCTGAGCCCGTGGCCGAAGGCCCAGAGCGGCTGCGGGCTCATGTCGGCGTACGGTTTCCCCCACCCCTGCTTCAGCCAGTAGGCCTTCGAGGGCTTGTGGTCGTAGGCGACCGGCAGCTGGCCGACGTGGCGCGGGACTGTGATCGGCAGGCGGCCCAGCGGCTCGGCGTCACCAAACAGCAGATCGGCGATGGCCTCGCCTCCCCGCTCGCCCGGCAGCCAGGCCTCCAGGATCGCCGGCACGTGCTCGGCCGCCCAGCGGACGGACAGCGGGCGGCCGTTGACCAGGACCAGCACCGTCGGCGTGCCGGTCGCCTGCACGGCCTTCAGCAGATCCTCCTGGCGGCCGGTCAGGTCCAGGCTGGCGACGTCGAATCCCTCGCCGTCGGTGCCGGACCTGTCCTTCGCCTGCCACTCGTTCTCGCCCAGGACCACGATCGCCGCCTCGCCCTCGCGCGCCGCCCGCACCGCCGCCGCGATCTCGTCGCCTCCCTCCCCGATGACGTCACAGCCCTTGACGTAGCGGATGCGCCCCGCGCCGAGCCGGGCCTCGAGGCCCCGGCGGACGGTGACCACCTCCTGCAGGACGGTGCGGGCCACGTAGTCGCCCAGCTGGTTGCGCGCGTCGTCGGCGTTCGGACCGATGACCGCGACCGAGCGCAGGCCCTTGCGCAGCGGCAGCAGGTCGCCGTCGTTCTTCAGCAGCACCGTCGCCTGGCGGGCGGCGCGCAGCGCCAGCTCGCGGTGAGCCGGTGCGTGCACCACCGCGGCGGCGCGCTCCGGGTCCACCAGCGGGTCCTCGAACAGCCCCAGCCTGAGCTTCTGCTTCAGGATGCGCCGGACCGCACGGTCGACCAGCGCCTCCGGCACCACTCCCTCGCGCACCGCGGCCACCAGGTCCTTCAGGTAGGCGTCCTCGTACGAGATGCCGACGTCCACGCCCGCCCGCAGCGCGAGCACGCCGGCCGTCCTCGTGTCCGGCGCCAGCCCCTCGTAGAGGAGCGTGCCGATGCCGCCGCCCTCGCTCAGCACCAGGCCGTCGAAGCCCAGCTCCTCGCGCAGGAGACGGGTGAGGATTCTCTCCGAGGCGTGCACCGGCACGTCGTCGATGGCCGGGTAGGTCGCCATGACGCCCAGCGCGCCCGCGCCTCTGATGCCGGCCACCCAGGGCGGCAGGAACACCTGTCGCAGCCGCCGCTCGGAGACCTCCATCGCCCCACGCTCGAGTCCGCTCGCCGGCTGGCTCTGCCCCGGGTAGTGGCACAGCCCGGAGACGACGTGGTCGGGACGCGAGACGTCCTCGCCCTGCTCGGCACGGACGATCGTCTCCGCGATCCGCGAGCACAGCCACGGGTCCTCGGAGAAGCCCTCCTGGTTGCGCCCGAGCCGGGGATCGCGGTTGGGCTCCACCACCAGCGTGTAGGTCTGGTGCACTCCGATCGCGCGCGCCTCCCGGGCGACGACGGCGTAGACCTCGCGGATGAGGTCGAGGTCCCAGGTGCTGCCCAGACCCAGCCCCTCCGGGAAGATGGTCGCGCCCGAGCACATGAGGCCGTGGGTGCCCTCCTCGCTCTGCAGGAGCGGGATCCCCAGGCGCGTCTTCTGCGCGACGCGCTGAAGCTCGTTCAGGAACGCGGCCTGCTGCCGCGGGCCCTGGTGGAGGATCGTGTTGGGCAGCGTGAAGAAGCCGCCACCCGGGCCGATGCCCGGCTCCCGGGTGCCGGCTGCGAAGCGTCGACAACCCTCGGCCTTCTCGGCGTCGCTCGCGCCGAGACGCTCCTCGTAGACGCAGGGCATGTTCATCTGCCCGACCTTCTCCGCGAGCGTCATCTGCGCGAGCAGCGCCTCGACCCGCGCCTCGATCGGTCGCCTCTCGTCGAGCCAGGGCGAGGCGGGGCCGGCAGCGGCCAGGCCGGCCGCCAGCAGGACCGGCACGGCGGCCCCCGACCGCCGCCTGGTGGCGAGCTTGTCCGGACGGCCGCTGCGCATGCGGCTCCTTTCCGGGCGCCGACGCCGGCACCCCGCGGGAACGCTGCCCGGACGCTACGCCGCCCTAAGCGAGTAGGGAAGGGTCGCCCTCACGGCCCCGGCGCGGCCACTGGTGCGTATTCGACCCCGAGCCGGTCGAACAGGAACGCGAACACGTCCGCCGCCTCCTCCTGCCGCTCGTGGAGAGGGCTGCCGATGCCGTGGCCGGTCGAGGAGCTGGTGCGCAGCAGCACCGGGTTCTTCGTCCCGCTCGCCTGCAGCCGCGCCGTCATCTTCCGCGAGTTCATGGGGTCGACCCGCGGGTCGTTCTGCCCCGTGAGGAAGAGGACGGAGGGGTACCGCACGCCGGCCTCGACGTGGTGATAGGGCGAGTAGGCGTAGAGCGCCGCGAACTGCTGGAGGTCCTCGACGCTGCCGAACTCCGTGGTGTTGAACAGACCGTTCGGCGAGAGCTCCACACGCAGCATGTCGTAGATCCCGACGTGCGACACCACGGCCTGGAACAGGGCGGGGTGCTGCACGAGCTCGGCGCCCATCAGCAGCCCGCCGTTGGAGCCACCCTCGATGGCCAGCCCCTGCGGCGAGGTGTAGCGACGGTCGATCAGCAGCTGCGCGGCCGCCGCGAAGTCGTCGAAGACGTTCTGCTTCCTCGTCAACATGCCGGCTCGGTGCCACGCCTCGCCGAACTCCCCACCGCCCCGGAGGTTCGCGAGCGCCCAGATGCCGCCCTGCTCCAGCCAGACGCGCGTCGTCGCCTGGAAGGACGGCCCCTGGCTGATGTCGTAACCGCCGTAGCCCGTCAGCAGGGCCGGTGCGGAGCCGTCGACCGGTGTGCCCTTCCGCAGCAGGATGTTGACCGGCACCTTCGTGCCGTCCTTGGAGACGGCCAGCTCGCGGCGCACCTCGACGTCGGAGAAGTCGGCCGGCGAGTTCTCGAGGAGGGCGGTCGGGGTGACACCCGCCGCGCCGGGGGCGTAGTGGTACCAGCCCGGCGGCTCCGTGAAGCTCGTCCGGTCGACGAGCACGGCGTCGCCGCTGGTGTGCACGAGGCCGCGAACGCCGCTGATCGGCGGAAGGGGCACCTCGCCCTGGGGCTGGCCGGCCAGGTCGAACACGCGCACGGCCGACGGCCCGCCGACGATGTCGACGACGTAGAGCCGGGAGCCGGCCGGGGCGAAGGCCTCGATGGCGACCGCACCCTCGGCAACGATGGTCTCCGCCTGCGCCAGCCGAGGTGCGGCGAGCGGCAGCTTCAGGATCTTCCCGTTCGGGGCGTCCTTGTGCGAGAGCAGGTACAGCGCGTCCTCGCCCACCCTGGCCTGGACGACCTGGTCCCCGAACGCCGTGACCTGCTGGAACTCGCCGCCCGGCCCCCCGAGGAAGAACGCGTGCTCGCCACCGTCTCCGTTGAGAAGGTCGAGCAGCGTGAAGCGGCCGTCCTCGGAAGAGCCGAGCACGATCTCGGCGATCTTCGGGAACTCCCGTCCGATGACATAGCGGTCCGATTCAGCCGGCGTGCCCAGCCGGTGGAAGTAGACCTGCTGGTAGAAGCCCAGGTCCGCCGGGGGCCGCTCGCCCGGCGCGGGGTACCGCGTCCGCCAGAAGCCCGTGCCGTCGGCGTTCCAGACCACGCTGCCGCCGGCCGTGCCCCCGTTCACCAGCGGCACCACGTCGGAGAGCCGGCGGCCGCTGGCCGCGTCGAACACCCACACCGTGCCGCTCTCGCTGCCGACCCGGGAGACCGAGACGGCGACCTTGCTGCCGTCGGGGCTCGGAACGTAGAAGTCGATCTCGGTCCCGCCCTTGGGGTCCATGGCGTTCGGGTCGACGATCACCGTCTCGCCGGTCGTGTCGTCGACGGAGGCGAGCCGGACCAGCATCGGCTGCTGCCGCGGCGGCCGGTTCTCGAGCGCGAGGCAGACACCGCGCCTGCAGGCCAGGTCGAGATACGCGGGCGCCATCGTCTGCGTCAGCTGCGTCACGCGCCGCAGGATGGCGCTCCGCATCGGGAGGTGATCCAGGTACTCGCGGGCGTAGGCGTTCTGGGCCGCGCTCCAGGCGCGGACCTCGGGACTCGACCAGTCCTCCAGCCAGCGATAGTCGTCGCTCACGCGGACTCCATGGTAGACGTCCGTCACCGGCCTCCTGGGCGTCCGCGGCAGGTGGCCGGCGGCGGCTCGCACGACGGGGACCATCGCCAGCGCGGCGGTCGCGGCGAGGCCGACCCCCACCAGCCGCCGTCGGCCATCCACACGGGAGCGCGTGAACATCGAGTGACCTCCCCGTCGTGCGCGTTGCGGCTGCCGGCGTCCGCACCAAGCTACACCAACCGACGTCGCCGTGCTCTTCCCAGGCCCGCACCTCGCCCGGACGACGCTCGGGCGAAGGCTACCCGTCGCTCTCCTGGCGGCCGCCGCCCTGCTCCGGAGCCCCGGCCGCGTCCAGCCGCTGCAGAGCGGCCCGGGCCTCGGCGATACCGCGGGCGATCGCCTGCCGCCAGGCGAGCGCCTGCCGTCTCGCCGCGGTCAGCTCTCGCGACCCGCCCTGCAGCCTGCGCACGAGGGCCGTCCGCCGCCGCTGCTGCGCCTCGTCGAGCTGACGCCGCTCGCGGCCGGGAATCCCCACCTCCGGGTCGAAGTCGAACGTGCGGGCGGCGAGGCGCCGGAACAGCAGCAGCCCGCGCACCAGACCGAGGTCGATGCCACGGATGGACATCAGCCGCTCCGCGCTGACGTCGGCGGCGGTGGCGATCCCGCGGCCGGCCAGGCGGGCGACCTCGGCGGGCCCGAGGCCGGGGATGCGTGCGAACTCGAGCGCGAAGCTGCGGAGGTACTCGGGCAGGGCCGCCTCGCGGTAGCGCTCCGCGAGCTCCTGGCGCTCGCGCTCCTCCACGGCCGGCAGGGTCTCGAACGACGCCTTCGCGGCTGCGAGCTCCTCGCGCAGACGCTCGAAGGCCTCGTCGCCGCAGACCGCGCTCCACTGCTCCTCCAGGCGGCGAATCGCCAGCACGGCCGCGCCGCGGCGGGGATGGATCCCGGTCGGCAGGCCCAGGCGGGGTCCCGCGGCGGCCGGGCTCGCGGGCTCCGGCAGCGGCGTCCTGCCCGGCGAGCGCACCGCCTCGATCGCGCGCCAGGTTGCGGCGAGGTCGAAGGCGTCTGAGGCCGCTCCCTGGGGCAGGAAGTAGAACGACGGTCCACCCTCCTGCTCGATGCGGCACCAGGGACAGCCGTCGGCAGGGGCATGGACGTGGCGCGGGTCCTCGCCGCAGGTCAGCAACGAGGCCTCGAGCGTGTCGAGGGCTGCCACCCACTCGGCCGCTGCGGGTCGCGGCCATCCCGCCGCGGCCTCCACGGAGAACGCACGGCGGAACAATCGGGCGAGCGGGGGCGAGAGGTCCTCGAGGCGCAGCGAGAAGGGCGGCGGCTGCCACCCCCGCGCCGCCGCCTCCGGGCCGAAGGCGAAGATCCCCTCGGCGATCGCCGCCTCGGCCGTGATCGTGCGCTGGGGGTGGCGGCCGGCGAAGGGGTGGCGGCCCATGAAGAGCAGCTGGAAGATGACGACGGCCAGGCCGAAGCCGTCGTGGTGCGGCGTCCGCTCGACCTCTTCAAGCCGCCTGCCGTGCAGCTCCGGCGGGGTGAACAGCGGCACCCCCACGCGGCAGGGATAGCTGCGGCCGAGGTGCGTGATCTGGAAGGAGTCGCAGTCGATCAGCCGGACCGTCGCCTTGCGCGAGACGACGATGTTCGCCTGGTTCACGTCGCCGATCACGTGGCCGTGGCGGTGCACCGCGTCGAAGGCGGCGGCGACGTTGCGGGCCGCGCGCACCAGGAACGCCCAGGAGGCGTCGGGAAACGCCGTCTTCCGGTCCGTCGGCCCGTAGAGCCGGTGGATCTCGCGGTGGCCCTCGATCCGCGGCATCAGGAAGCCCGCGGTGTCGCCGGTCCGCGGGTCGAGCAGCAGGTCGCAGGGCCAGGCGGCGGCCCGGCTCAGCTCCTCGGTTCCCAGCTGCACCATCGCGGCGAGCTTGCGCGCGGTCAGTGCATCCGGGCGCCGCGCGTAGACCTTCGCCACCTGGGAGCCGGCGCCGGTCACGGCGTACACGGCGCCTTCGCCGCCCTGGCCGACGCAGCGGCCGAGGCCGAGCTCCCGGCCCTGGAGGTCGCAGAAGGCCCGCATGCCTAGCCTCCGGGTCCGCCCGTGGTGGGCGCCTGGGCCACGAGCCGGGTCGCCAGCACCAGCGTCTTGTCGTCGTCCGTGCGCCGATTCACGTCCGGCGAGCCCAGGAACGAGCGAAGCTCCGGGACCAGGCCGACCGATTCGCCCGGTGGCTCCTGCCGGAGTCGCTCGAACATCGGCGCGAAGAAGGGAGCGTGCGCCTGGCGGGTGGCGAAGGACAGGGCCAGCGACTGCAGGCCGTCGGTGAGCAGGGCCAGCTCGTCCACGTCCTCCGCGGTCGTCGTCTGCAGCCGGGTCGCGGCGTCGTCGTCCGTGACGAAGAAGGTGGTGTTGGCGTAGTCGCCCGTCTGCGGCCACAGGGCAGGGAGGTACGCTCCGTCGCGGCCGCGGTAGACGATCGCGCCGTCGCCGATCTGCAGGAACACGGCCCGCCGGGCGTCGACCAGGGCGACGAGCAGCGTGCAGGAGAACGCGCGCCGCTCCGTCCCGGTCGCGGCCGCCGCCTCGCCGAGGCAGGTGCGGACCGCCTCCAGCCAGCCGGCGGCCAGATCGCGGTCGAATCCGGCCAGGCCCTCGCGCGCCGCCCGCTCCGCGGCGAGGGCGAGGATGGCCTCGCAGGCGAGACGGGCGCCCTCGGCGGCGCGTTCCCAGCTCCCGGCGCCGTCCGCCGCCACCGCGACCAGCAGCTCGCGGCCCGGCGGGCCGGCGACGCGCACCGCGCAGGCGTCGGCGCACGGCTGCCCCGCCTCGGCGTGCGCCGGCCCCGCGATCGACGCGGCCAGCGTGCGCCAGTCGCCCGCCGCTAGATCGAGGCCCACCCGTCCGGCCCTTCCTTCGGGTTCTTCAGCGGCACCTCGTCTCCCGGGGCGGAGCGCGACACGCTCTTCATCGAGTTCGACAGCCAGCGGAAGAGGCTCCGGAACTCCAGTCCGCGCAGCTTCAGCGGCTCGCGCACGGCAATCCGGCTCAGGACGTCCATGTTGGCCGCCTGCACGCCGACGGCGAAGAACGCAAAAGCCTTCTCCGCCTCGCCCTGCTTCACCAGCCTCGCCGCCGGCTCCCAGTCGTCGGTCGGCTCGCCGTCGGTGATCAGGAAGATCCACGGCCTGTAGAACGCGATGGCGTTGGCGCGGTACGCCTCCTTGCGCAGCCGGACGAGCTCCACGCCGGCCGTGATCGCCGCCCCCATCGGCGTGTCGCCCCGCGGCTGCAGCCACGGTGGCTGGAAGGTGCCGGCCGTCTCGAACTCGGTGGCTACTTCCAGCGGCCCGAAGGTGAGGCAGGCCACCTCGACGCGCTTGGAGGCGAGCTCGTCGGCGACGAGGTGGTTCCGGAAGTCCTTGAGTCCGGCGTTCAGCTCCGAGATCGGGTCTCCGTTCATCGATGCCGACACGTCGAGGAGCAGCAGGCATGGACAGCGCGGTTCCGGGTTCAGCGCGAAGCTGCCGGTGCCGAATGGCTTCTGTTCCAACGTGATCCTCCGCGGATGCCGCAATCCTCGCGATTCAACGAATGGTGAACTCCCTAATCTCCTCTTTCATCGGACGTTCCGCCGTTTGACCTTGACATTCTTTCCGATGCGAGCATACTTTTACTGACTGGTGAAACCGGTGTCAAGTACCGAAATCGCCCCCCGTATTCCCGCCCTCCATGCCCGCATCCGCAAGCGGCGGGCGCAGGTCGGGATGACGGGGACGGAGCTGGGGCAGCGCGCCGGCATCTCGACCTCCTACGTGTCGGTGATCGAAAGCGGCGCGAAAGTCCCCGACGAGACCGTCGCCGCCGCGCTCGCCCGCGCGCTGGGCGATGACGAGGCGCTGTACCGCGCCTGGGCCCGGGCCGCGCGCCTCGGGGTCCACGACCTCGAGCTCCTGAACGGACTCGCCACCATCGCTCGCACGCCGGCGCTCGTCCGCATGGTCGAGGGCGGGGATCCGCTCCCCGAGCCCGGGGCTGAGTTCGCCGCCCGGCTGCGCGAGGTCGCGTTCCGTCTCGGTCCGGGGCAGACCCGTCCCGTCGCGCCCTCGCCCTCCGAGGCCCTGGTCCCGCCGCGCGTGATCGCCGTTCCCGTCCTCGAGGTGGACGGGGATCACGGCAGCCGGCGCGCGCGCGAGCCGCTCCTGCTCGATGCGGACCTGCTCCCGGGCCTCGAGCCGTCCGAGCTGTTCGCCTGCGAGGTGGACGTCGCCGCCGCGCCGCGCGTGCGCGGGGCGGCCTCGGCCGGCGACCGTCTGGTGCTGTGTCGCGGCGTACCGCCGCGACCGGACCGCATCAGCGCGGTGCGCACGGCCGACGGCGTCCGGCTCGCCCGCGGTCTGCTGAACCAGCGGACCGTGCTGCTGCTCCCCGGCGAGGGCGACGCCGACGTCGAGGTCGTTCCCCTCGGCGACGGCCAGGGCGTCAGCGATGTCGTCATCGGGACCCAGGTCCTGCTGATCCGGCACTGAGGTTCCCGGACGACGAAGCCCGAAACGCGACGGCTCTCGCTGGGATACACTCGGGCAGGTCGTTCGCATCGCTCGGATCTCCGCGGTCGGCGCACGGCCGGCGGCCCCACAGTTGCCATGCGAGTGCTCCTGACGCTGCCCTTCGACGCGCGCTTTCGTCGGGAGGCCCCGGACCTCGGTCTCGGCTACCTGGCAGCCTGCCTCCGGCAGCAGGGCCACGCGGTCGATCTCCAGCTGAGGCCCAACCGCTTCCCCACCGCCGCCGCGTTCGGCGAGTCCGTCAGGCGAGGGTGCTACGACCTGTGCGGCGTGAAGGTCCTCTCCTGCCAGGCCAACGCGGTCGCGGAAACGGTCGACACGATCAGACAGGTGAGCCCGAGCACGATCGTCGTGGCCGGCGGTCCGCAGGTGTCGGCGGATCCCCAGAGCCTGTTCCGCCTGTTCCCGACAGTCGACTATGGCCTGCAGGGAGAGGCCGAGCAGCCGCTCGCCCGGCTGGTGCGGGCGGTCGGTTCGGGCACCGTCGGGCGCCCGGACCTGCAGCACGTCCCCGGCCTCGTGTTTCGAGACGGGGCAGAGACGGTCGTCAACGAGCCGGAGCTCCGGACCGACCTCGACGCCGTCCCCTTCCCCGCCTGGGACCTCATGGCCCCGGACAGCTTCCCGGGCATCCCCTTCAACGGGTACTCGCGGCGGTTCCCGATCGCGCCCATGATCCTGACCCGCGGATGCCCCCACCGTTGCACGTTCTGCGGTGCCGCCACCGTGAACGGCCACCGCATCCGCTCCCGCAGCGCGGACAACGTGCTGGAGGAGATCCGGCTGCTGACCGGACGCTTCGGCGTGCGCGAGCTGCAGTTCTGCGACAGCAACTGCGCGCACCGCACCGGCCCGCTGCGGGAGGTGCTGGAGCGGATGGTCCGGGAGAGGATCGACGTGACCTGGTGCGCCCCGAACGGCATCAGGCTCGACTCGCTCGACCGCGACCTCGCCTTCCTGATGAAGAGGAGCGGCTGCTTCCAGGTCAACGTGGGGATCGAGTCGGGCTCACCGAGGATACTGAAGCAGATCCGCAAGGCCCTGAGCCTCGACACCGTGAGGAAGCAGGTGAGCCTGCTGAGGGAGGCCGACATCGAGGTGGTCGGCTTCTTCATGCTGGGGTTCCCGGGCGAGACGCGCCAGGAGATCGAGGCGACGGCGGCGCTGGCCATGAGCCTGCCGCTGACGGCGGCTTCCTTCTCCGTCTACTGCCCGCTGCCGGGAACGGAGGACTACGACCGCCTGTTCCCCGACGGGATGGCCGACCGCGACACCCTGCAGTCGTTCGACTTCTGGAACTGGCGCAACGACCTCTCGGAGGTGCCGGGCCCCGAGCTGGTGAAGCTGCAGAAGCGGGCGTACTGGCGCTTCCACGCGCGGCCCCGGGTGCTCAAGCACATCCTCAAGAACCTGAACAGCGCCGCGAAGCTGAAGGCCGTCACCCGGCGGTCGTTCGAGATCCTGCTGAGCCGGAGCGGAGGCCGTCACTCCTGAGCCCTTGGGGCCGGTCGGGGACGACCTCGATCGGCTACCCCGGGCCCGCCGAGCCGCGCAGGCGCGCGATCTCCGCCTCGAGCGACCAGGCGTAGCGCTCCGCCTCGCGGCGCGCCCCCTCCAGGCTGCGCGCGTAGCGCACGCTCTCCTCCGCGGTCTCGCGCAGCAGCGAGACGTCGCGCCGCAGCTCGCGCAGGAACGGGAGCGACTCCTCCGGCTCCTCGGGCTCGCCGAAGACCACGGGGAAGCGCGAGCCGGTGAGCGACGCCAGCGTGCGCCCGTCCATGTAGCAGGCCGTGAACGCCCGTCGCGGCTCGTCGGTCGCGTTGACACCGCTGCGGTGCACGAGCCAGTTGTGCAGCAGCAGCCCCTCGCCGGCCGCGACCTCGACCGCCACCACCGCCTCCGGCGGGCAGTGCTTCTCCACGTCCTCGGCGCGGAGCGTGCTCCCCTCGCGGGTCAGCAGGCCCAGCCGGTGGCTGCCCGGGACCACCTCGAGGCATCCCTTCTCCCGGGTCGCGTCGTCGAGCGCGACCCAGGTGGTGACGAGCGGGTCGCGGTCGAGCTTCCAGACGTCGCCGCCGTCCTGGTGCCACGGCAGATGCGTGCCCTGGCGCGCCGGCTTGTTCATCACCATCGCCCGGAAGATGGAGACCGGGGCGTGAGCGCCGTAGTGGCGGGCACAGATCTCGCGGAAGAGCCCCAGGCGCAGCAGGTCCAGGAACAGCAGGTCGCCCTCCAGGCCCTGGACCTTCCGGTACGGCACCCCGCGCGCCGGTGCGCCGGGCACCGCGTCCGGCAGCGCCTCGTAGGCGCCGCCCGTGTCCGCCTGCGTCGCCAGCGCGGGCAGCCGGACCTCGCAGCGCACGATCGCCTCCAGCCGCTCGCGCAGGGCCGCGAGCGCCGGCGCATCCAGCACCCGGCCGAGCCGCAGGTACCCGCGCTCCAGGTACTCGCGCCACTGCCCTTCCGTCAGCCACGCCGAGGGGACATCGGCCACGGCAGGCGGCGAGACGCGCGAGGCGGCGACCGCCGCCACCGCTGGCCTGGCGGCGCGCGCCCGCTCGAGCCCTAGCGCGCTGCCCACGGCCTGGAGGCGCAACGGCTCACGAGCGCCTTGCTCCTCGCGCAGCGCCGCCAGCCGGCTCCGCACCTGGTCCCGCCGGTACCACAGCTCGAGCCCGGCCGTGAGCAGCTCGCCGCGCGCCGCGCGGCCGAGGTCCAGGGCCCAGGCCGAGAGCCCCGCGTGCGCGAGCGCCCCCTTCAGCTTCACACGGGTGTACGCGTCGGCGTAGACACCGAGCGAGGGTACGCCGGCGGCGCTCGCGAAGACGACCCCGTGATAGCGGGACGAGACCACGAGCGTCGCGCGCCCGATCAGCCAGACCGCCTCGCGTGGCGAGAGCGGGCCGGCCAGCGCCAGGGGCGTGCGGAGCATCCCGGAGAGCCGCTCCGCGACCGCGAGGTCCCCCTCGCCGCGCGCCTCGGCCTCCGCGCCCGTGACGTGCGGCAGGAACACCAGCTCTACCGACAGCGCCTCCGCCAGCGAGTCGAGCTGCGACGCCAGAGCGATCAGGCCGGGCTCGCCAGCGGCGGCGGCGAGCGAGGGGTCGAGCGTGACCAGCACGAAACGGCCGCCCTCGCCGGGGATGCCCGGGCGGCCGGCGGCCGGCAGCGGCTCCAGGAAGAAGGCGTCGTCCAGCTGCAGCCGGAGGGCGGCCCGCGGCACGCCGAGCGCCAGGGCCAGCTCCGCCGACGCCGCCTCGCGCACGCCGACCAGTCGCGCCCGCGCCAGGGCCGCCCCCAGCAGCGACGCCTGACGCGGCTTCAGCGCGGGACCGAGCGTCTGACCCACCACCACGGCGGGCCGGCCGAGGTCGGCGGCGGCGTGCACCAGCGCCGCACGCTCGAGCAGCTTGCCCGGCCACGTCGCGCACAGGTTGCCGCCCCCGCAGACCAGGAGCCCGTCTCCGCGGCGCAGCGTCTCGAGGCTCGGCTCGTCGAGCAGCCAGCCCACGCGCTCCCGCGCGGCGGCGTCGAGGTCGAACTCCGCTGCCGGCAGCGCCGGGGGCGGAGCCGGGGCGGGGATGGCGTCGACGCCCAGCCGCTCGGCGGTGTGGCGTGGGTCGCGAGAGCGGACGACGAAACGCAGGCCGGGGTCGAGCGCGCGCAGGGCGGCTACGTTCGCCTCGAGCATCGCCTCGTCGCCCAGGTGACAGTCGCGCACCCCCCCCACGTCGGCGACGAGCAGCAGCGTCGACATGGCCCCGCTACTCCCGCTGCGCACGCAGCGAGCTCACGATCTCGCGGGTGGCGCGCAGGTGCCGGCGCTCGACGCTGGCCGCGAACTGCGTGTAGGGTCGCATCAGCCGCAGCACCGCCGTCCGCGCAACGCGCCCGGGCCAGCCGAAACGCGACCGCGTCGCGTGAGTGATGCCGGCCTCGAGCAGCGCCTCCGCCTCCAGCGCGGCCGTCTCCGCCGCCGCCGCCACCCTCGGCGGTGCCGCGGCGGGCCGCCGCGCGCGCGCGATCGCCTCCAGCCGCGCGCGCAGGAACGCGGTGGTCCGCGCGGGCGCCAGCCGCTCGCGCACCTCGGCCGCGGCACGGCAACCGCGCTCCAGGGCCAGCGCACGATTCTCGTAGACGGTGCGCAGGACCGCTGCGGCGGCGTCCTCGTCCGGCTCGGCCCAACGGTGGCCTTCGGGGTACGGCTCGCAGCCTGCCGGCACCAGCGCCGGGCGCCAGGGCACGAGGAAGCTGTTCTCGGGCGTCATGAACGCGAGGTTGCCCGAGTAACCGGTTGCGATCACCGGCCGGCGGCGCGCCATCGCCTCGGCCAGGGTGAGGCCGAAGCCCTCCGAGCGGTGCAGCGAGACGTAGCAGTCGCAGTGTCCGATCAGCGCGGAGCACTCGGCGGCGCTCACGTAGCCGTCGCGGACGACCACGTCCGAACGCCCGCGGGCCGCCTCGCGCACCAGCTCGAGCGCGGCCCGCCGCAGGTGGCCGTTCACGGACTTCAGCACCAGCGTCGGCCCCTCGCCCTCCCGGAACGCCCGCCGGAACGCCCGCACCAGGCCAGCCGGGTTCTTGCGTTCGGCCAGGCTCAGAAAGTCGAACGCGAAGAGGAAAGTGAAGCCCGGCGGCAGCCCGACGTCCTCGCGCGAGGCGGCGAGCGGCGCGGCTTCGCTCAGCCCGAGCGGGCAGACGTGGACCGGCGTCGCCACCGCAGAGCGCACCGCGTCGGCGACGTACTCGCTCGCCGTCCAGATCTCGTCGACCAGCGCGCCGGCGGGGCGGTAGCAGGCGGGCAGCTCCTCCGTCTCCCAGAACCAGAAGCCGATGCGGTACCCTCCGCGCGCCTCCTCCGGCAGGCTGTCGAGGGCGCGGGCGGTCTCGTCGGCGTTGGCGCAGACGACCGTCACGTCGAAGGGCCTCCCGGGCGCCAGCGAGAACCTGTGCTGCTGCCGGCTGCGGCTGTGTACGTTCAGCAGCGGCAGGCAGGGGACGCCGCCGCCCTGGGCAGCGGACGCGAGCAACCGCGCCGCCTCGCCGGTGCCCGATTCCGCGCGCAGGTAGCCGAGAACGTTGAGGCCGCCCTCACGCGGGCTCGCAGCGGGCGCCGGGGCCGCGGGCGCAGCCGGCCGCAGGCTCGCGGGCACGATGCGGCCCGCCTGCGGGTCGAGCCGTACCCAGTCGAGGTACGCCCGCGCCGCCTCGCCGTGGAGCGAGGGGAAGGCCGCGCGCACGTCCGGCCGCGCGGCGTGCAGGGCGCGCAGGTAGCGCGAGACCCGCGGCGCCTCTCGCGAGGGGGCGCGCAGCCACGAGAGCACGTCCTCGCGGAACGGCAGCGGCGGCGGCTCGCCGCCGCCGCGCTCCGCCTCCAGCAGCTCCTCGCGATAGAGCCGGCGCATGATCGCGTCGATCGCCGTCCCGTCGGGCAGCCTGGCGTGGCCGTACGGCGGCGCCACCGGCTCCAGGCCGTGGCGGCGCAGCAGCGCCACGTACGCCTCGCACAGCTCGCGGATCCGCGGCCGCTCGCTCAGCAGGATGCGCGGGTTGGGGCCCTGGTGCCGGCTCAGCACGTGCGTGGTCCAGGGGTCGAGCCCGCTCCAGTGGAAGAAGACGAGCGGCTGGCCGTTCACGAGCAGCCGGCCGTCCCGGCGCTCGACCTCGCGCTCGTGCAGGTTCCAGTAGGCGACGTTGCAGCCCGGGTGGCGCAGCACCGCGTGGCGCGGGAACAGGCTGGGCACGAAGTCGACCCAGCGCTGGTCCACGAAGAGACCGGAGTCGGGGTCGGACACGCAGTGGCGGCGCAGCCTCTGCCACCACCACTCGAGGAACGGCTCGGCGCCGGGAGCCACGCCGATGAAGCCGAGGTTGAACTGCCCGGCGCGGGCCACGAACACGTCGCTCACGCCGAGGCCATCGTCAGGGATGGGCGCCAGCACGTGCGGCGTCAGCAGGATGCCGCTCTCGCGCGCGAGCGGCCACAGCGCGGCGGCCGGCCCCAGCACCTGCACGTCGGGGTCGAAGAAGAGCACGGCCTCGCCGGTCTCCCCGACCAGCCTCCGCAGCAGCAGCGGCTTGACGGCGGTCGCCAGCTCGGTGACGTCGTACATGAAGGCCAGCCGGTGCCGCTCCTCCTCCTCCGGCAGGACGTCCGCGAGCGCGAGCGCGCGGAATCGCGCCGCGTCGGACGGCGCCGCGCGGCCATCGAGCACCAGCACGTTCAGCCGGCAGGCGGGGTGGGCCTCCCGCAGCGACTCCGCGAGCGCGCGCGCGTACGGGAGGTAGTTGCGCGCGACGATCGTACAGGCTTCCAGGGATGACATGGGGGTTCCGAGATTCGGGGGCGCATTGTAGCGCGGTCCTGGATCGGAACGCCTGTCGGGTTTCGGTTGACAAGCCCGACCCGGCCGGGCACATTTGCGCCCCGTGTCGTCCGCTCCCCCGCCCGAGCCTGGCGGCAGCCTGCGCACGAGCCTGCTCATCGGCGTCGTCTGCCTGCTCGTCTACAACGCGAACCTCCGCTCGATCAGCGCCGGCGACACCTATCCCGCGCGGTATCAGCCGTTCGGGATCCTGCGCCATGGCAGCCTCACGCTCGAGCCCATCCTGAGCCTGGTGCGCCAGGGACGCTCTCCCGCCGAAGCCTATTGGATCAGGCCGGGCCGCGACGGCCGCACGGTCTCCCTCTATCCCGTCGTGCTGCCGGTCCTGGTCAGCCCGCTCTACGTGCCCGCCGCCATCTATCTCCGAAGCCAAGGCTGGCCCCAGGAGACGGTCGAGCGCGCCGCGATGATCATGGAGAAGCTCACCGCCTCGCTGCTCACGGCGGCTTCCGCGGCGCTGCTGTTCCTGCTGCTGCGGAGACGGGCCTCGCCGCGGCTCTCGCTGCTGCTGACGCTGGTCTACGCGTTCGGCACCACGACCTGGGTGATCAGCAGCCAGGCCCTGTGGCAGCACGGCCTGGCCGAGCTCCTCCTCGTCTCCGCGCTGCTGCTGGTCACCGGACCGGCCACGCCCGCGCGGGTGATCGCGACCGGGGCGATCCTGGCGCTCATCGCGGCCAATCGTCCGCCCGATGCTCTCCTGGCGGCGGCCATCGGGTTCCCTGCGCTGTTCTGGGCGCGACGGCGGGCTCCGCTGCTGGTCGCCGCCGCGCTGATACCGGCCGGGCTGGTCCTCGCCTACAACCTTGCGTTGGCCGGTCATTGGGCCGGTGGATACGGCGTCGCCGCCCGGGCCGGCAACTACGGGATGACGGGCAGCAGGCGCTTCTTCAGGAACGATCTCCTGGTCGGCCTGGCCGGGCTGCTCTTCAGCCCCGCGCGGGGCCTGTTCGTCTTTTCGCCGTTCCTGCTCCTGGTTCCCCTCGCCTTCCGGCGCGTCTGGGCGGACGCCGGCGACCGCCGTCTCACCGCGGCCCTCGGCATCGCCGTCGCCCTGCAGCTGCTGCTCTACGCCAAGGCGGACTGGGTCCGTGTCGCCTCCTGGGGGCCGCGCTGGCTGACCGACCTCCTCCCCGTCCTCTTCTGGATGCTGGCGCCGGCCGTGGCCTCGCTCAGGGGAGCAAGCCGGCTGGCGTTCGCCTGTGCCTGCGGGGCCGCGGTCCTCATCGAAGCCATCGGGGCCTTCTGGTACATGAACGTCAGCGACGACGCCATCATGACCGCAACCAGCCCGAGCCAGGCGACCTGGGAAGTCCGCAACGCGCCCTTCCTCATGGAGCTGCGCCACCCTCCGGCGCCGACGGTTCTCTGGGCCCCCGGGTACCGCTGCGACGCGACGGACGCCCGCGGCAACCTCGACCTGCTGGCGGGCCGCGCGGAGAGCGGAGAGATCCCCGCCCGCGAAGAGCTCCGGGCCGAAGGATGGACGCTCGTCGAAGGCCGGTCGCCGTGGAGCGTCGCGGTCACGCTGGACGGTCGCACGGTCGGCTCGACCTCGCGCTTCTTCACGCGCCCGGACGTGGTGCGCGCACTCGGCTCGGCCAGCCCGTCCGGCTGGGCGATCCCCATCCGGGCCGCAGCCCTGGCCCCGGGACCACACCTGCTCCGCGTGGTGGCTCGAAGCTGCCCGAGCGGCGCGCCCCGGGAGGTGGTGACGCGCCGCATCGTGGCTGCGGAGACGCCGGCCCCGGCCTCCTCCGGATCGACGGCCGGTCTCCGCCCGTGCCCCTCCGATCTTCCGGCCGTCGCCCGCCGCGCGGCGGCGCGGCTCGAGCAACACCAGAGCCCGGAAGGCTACTGGCTGACCTCCTACACCTCCGCCACCCGCTTCGAGCGCCCGTCCCGGGAGATGAACACGTTCCTCACCGCCACGCTCGTCGACCTGCTCGGTCCGGTCGCCGCGGAGGCGGGTCTCGACGCCGCCGTGGGCCGGGCGCGACGCCACCTGAGCGCCCAGATCGAGAGCGGAGGGCTAGTCCGCTATCACGGGCTCCCCGACGGCCCCACCATCGGCTGGCTGGGGTGCCTCATCTCGCCGGACGCGGACGACACCGCCCTCGTCTGGAGGGTCGCCCCCGGCCCCAGGCCGGAGCTCCTCGGCTCGGCCCTCGCCACGCTCGGCGAGTACCGTTCGCCCGAGGGCCTCTACAAGACCTGGCTCGTCCCCCGCGATCGCTATCAGTGCCTGGACCCCGGAAACGACCCCAACCCCACGGACGTGGGCATCCAGATGCACGTGCTGCTGCTGCTGGCCCAGGCGGACCCGGCGGCGTCCCGCGCCCTCTGCAGCGCGCTGTCCGGGGTGATCGACGAGGACCGCGTGTGGGTCTACTACCGGATGGCGCCCACCGTTCCCATCCTGCGTCAGGCCGACCTCGAGAAGGCGGGCTGCCCGCTGGACCTTCCTGCGGCGCGCCTGCGCACCTCCGTGCCGGGCCAGGACGATTGGGTGGCCGCCGCCAAGCTGCTGCGGTGCTTCGCCGGCCGCAACCAGACGCCGCCCGACCCGGAGCAGACGCTCGCGCTCCTGGGCAGGCTGGCTGCGGACGATCTCGCCTTCGTCCGCACGAGCCCTCCGCTCGTCTACCACAACGACCTGACCGCCTCGGTGCCGCGGTTCTACTGGTCGGAGGACTTCGGCTACGCGCTCTGGCTGCGGCTGTTCCACGAGCACCTCCGCCGGCATCCGGCCTCCCGTGGCCGGGGCTTGAAGTCGTGAGCGCCGGCGCGTTGTCCGCCGTCCGCACGAGCGCGCCCGCCGAGCGCGGCATGGCCGGCACGGTGCGTCTGGCGCGCGCCTGCATCCGCTTCGACGAGGTGCTCGTGCTGCAGGGCACGCCCCTGCTGGGCGCGGTCCTCGCGCTCGGCACGCCCACGGCGGTGAAGGCCCTGACCCTCGCGCTCTTTGCCGCCGGCAGCTGCTGCCTCGTCGCCCACGTCTTCGTGCTCAACGACTGGGCCGGGATGAACGCCGATCTCAAGGATCCGAACCGCCCCCGCGTGTTCGCGGCCGAGGGCGTGCCGCCGCGAACGATGGGTTGGCTCAGCGTCGGCCTGCTGGCGATGGCGGCCCTGGTGATGAGCCCGTTGGGCGTTCGCACCCTGGCCCTGGCCCTGGCGATCGCGGGGCTCAGCGCGCTCTATTCCCTGCACCGGCATCCAGCGAAGGGCGTCCCCGTCGTCGGGTCACTGCTTCACCTGGCGGGCGGAGTGCTCCACTTCCATCTCGGCTATCTGCTGTTCGCAGCCTTCGGCTGGAGATCGCTGGCTCTCTCCGCCTTCTTCGCCCTGACGTTCGCCGCCGGTCACCTGACCCAGGAGGTACGCGACTACGAGGCGGACCTCTCGAACGGGATCCGCACCAATGCCGTCGGCTTCGGCCGGAAGCGGGCCTTCCTGGCCGGGGTCGCGTTGTTCACGCTCGCCGATGCCCTGCTCGTGGCCCTGGCCGTCTACGCTCTGGTGCCGCGCGTTCTCGCGCTGGTGGCCGCCGGCGTCCCCCTGCACCTCGTGTGGTCGCGGCAGGCCCTTCGTGCCGGCCTGACCTTCGAGTGCGTGCGGCGGCTGCGACGCCGCTACCGCTGGCTGTACGGCGCCATCGGCGCTCTGATGCTGGTCGCGACGGTCGCGCGGACGTGACGGCGCCCCTCCCCTGCGGGAGCGCCGGTTCGTCGCCGTTCGAGGACTGCGGTGTCCCCACGTCGGCGGGCGAACCTCTCCGGCTCGCCCGGCCCGTCCCCTACTTCGGTGCCTTGACGGTCGAGATGCCGAGCAGGGAGTAGGGCGGGCACCAGCCGACGAGGCCGGTGAGCAGCGGCAGGAGGCCCAGGTACGCCCAGGGACTGCGCGGCCCCACGAAGGCCAACGAGAGGACGGCGAGCCCGACCACGACCCGGACGATTCGCTCCACCATGCCGATGTTCGTCTTCATGACACGCTCCTTCGTCCGTCCTTGAGCAGACTTGCGGCCGTCCGACCGCTACCCGTCCTTCTCCTGGCTGCTCAGACGGTACCCCCGACCAACCGACACCAACCGACGTAACTGCCACTGCTTCTGAAGATACGAGCGGTAGGACCGGTGAGCCGTAGGCCGCTTGGCCCGGGGTCGTGCCCACGGACTGGTAACAGCGGTGGTAACACGGAGCCCTGCACGCATCGACGCGGCATGTCGCTGTGCCACGTCGGGCCGAGGCCCACCTCTCCTTCCGTTCGAACCCAGGCAACAGCCGCCTACGGGCGCAGCTCCGAAGTTGGCTTTGCCCGCTCCATCTGCTGGGATGGACTTCTCTCGACACTCAGTTCGGCATCTCGCGCCCAAGTCGCGCTGTCGAGGCACGGAGGAGCCCAACCCATGGCGAACCAGACTCTCGTCGCTGTCGATCTGGCAAAGGCCGTCTTCGAGGTCGCCGTCTCGCACCACCCCGGACAGGTGGCGCGGCAGAAGCGCTACTCCCGCGAACAGTTCCCGCGCGTCCTTGCCCACTTGCCACCGGCAACCATCGTCATGGAAGCCTGCGGCTCGGCCCACTTCTGGGCGCGACACGCCCGAGGGTTCGGGCACACGCCTGTCCTCCTGCCACCCCATGCAGTTCGCCCCTATGTCCGCCGCAACAAGACCGACCGCACTGACACCAAGG
>DATKME010000042.1:0-83518 GCA_035542035.1 Vicinamibacteria bacterium
TGGCCGGCGATCGCACCCGAGGGCGGCGGCCGCCAGCGCGCCCGCGATCATCAGCTGCGGCCTCATCGCGATCCGCACCGTACCACAGGCACCACGAGCCGCGCGCGCCCCAGCGTCAGAAGTCAACGCTGTTAGCTTCCCTTCGGATCTTCACGAATCCACACTCGACCCTTTTCGTCGATGGCGACGGCGCCCCCGTCAACGCGCGCGCGGACCTGGACGCGGCCGACCGCGGGCCACCACTCCTGCTCCGGAGTGGTGAGGATCTCTCCGCCGAGGCGCCGTACGACATCCCCGATATCATCCTCGTTGCTGGATCCGTCGTTGAACCACTCCGCAAGATCGTCGTAGGCACGGCTCATGCCAGCGTACTCACGCGGAACCGGAGGTCGTGAAGGTTGACCGTCAGGTATCTGTCTGTCATCAGCGCCCCCTCCTGCTGATCGCTGGTGAAGCTGGTCTAACGTCCGCCTTCCATGTACGGCTTGACGAGTTCGGTGAACTCGTCGTCGGAGTGGCACTGCTTTTTCTCGCCGGACGGTAGGGTGGCCTCGCACTGGAAGGGCGGCACCTCCCAGTACTTCTTGCCTTTCTCGGTGTGCCACATGTACGTGCCGTATTCCTTGCCCTCGAAGGCGTCGACCACGTATCTGTAGGTCCAGGTCGTATCCCCATACACCCTGGTGTTCCGGATCTCAACGAAGCACCTGCTTATCGGCGAGCTGTAGTGGTTGGTATAGTCCGCCATCTGCCGTTTGTCGTAGCCTTCCTGCTGGAACGTCTTTCGGGCCTGCTCGGCGCACTTGGCCTGGAGTTCGAGACTCGTCTTGTTTCTTCCTTCCTCGAGCTTGCCGCTGAGCACCGCTACCGATCGCTCGAGCGCTGCGATGCGGCCCGACTGCATCGACTGCCATCGGCCAAGCGCCGCTACGGCTGCGAGCGTCACGGCGAGAGCGATCGCGAGAACGCCGATGGCGACCTTCATGGTGTACCTCGTGTGTCTGAGCCCCAGCCTCTCAGAGCGACTCACCTACTCGGCAGGTGACATGGCGTGCCATCACGCTGCGACTCTACTTCTTCTGCTTCCTCTCCCGGTCGATACGGTGATACTCGAGGGCGAACTCTCGCGCTGCGGCAAGGATGCGCTGCACGTCCTTACCCCCAAGTTTGTCGCGCGCGATGTACACCATCTCGGTTGTGTCGATGAACGCATTGGCCGGATCTCGGTAGAGGTCGGTAACGACCTCGGGTATCTGCGACTTGATGTCCTCACTCAGAGACACCCTCTCCAACAACTTGCGGGCCTTCGGAGACGCGAAAGCGGCGCGCAACACGCCGGGAGATGCTTCGGGTCGGAGCTGCAGCAGCTCCTCCACCGCGGCGACGTACGTTCTTCCGATGGTACCGTAGACGCCTTCGACGTACGCATAGCGCGCCTCTGCGCTCCAGTTAGCCCAGAACGTCGCGTAGTTGAAGGGCTCGTCGGAAGCCGCGACCGCCGTGGTGGCGAGCAGGAAGGCCGTAATCGGAAAGGCCATCGGTGTCCTCCTCGGGCGGACGATTGTACGCCGCGTGCCCGGTAGCGCCTCGCCTCCGCCGCCGGGAGCACGGACCTCGCGTGGCACCCCGCCAGCACAACTCGGGCCGCGGTCGACGTCCCGCGGCCCGAGGTGAACGTCGCCCCGCGTTGCGGTCTACGGATCGGAACGGGCCCAGCCGTCGAGGGCCGTCGCGAACGCCTCGCGGTCGGACGCCTCGCCGGCGAGCGCCGCCTTCCAGGCGGCGCCGTCGACCTCCGCCTCGACCGCTGCGCGGACCCTAGCGCGGAGGACGTCGGGCGACAGTGCGTCGAGTTCGAGGCAGCGCTCCCCGCGCCGGAGGCCCTGCCACCAGGGCAGCCGCCCGTCGCCCGGCTTCACCGGCACGGAGTACCTGGCGAGTTTCCGGAGGTCGTTCGCGCCGACGCCGAGGCGCCGGATCTCGACGTCGGCCCCACGTTGCTCGAGACGCTTCGGGAGGTCGACCTCCGACATGTAGGTGCCGCTCGGGTCGTAGTCCCCGACGTAGAGCGCGAGGATCGGCCGTCGCTTTGACGCCTCGGCGATCTCATTGATCCGCGTCCAGCTCGCGAAGGAGAGCACTCGCATCACCACCCGGAATTCGTCGAGGACCGGCTCGACGACGCCGGCGACGGTGTTCTTCTCGGACCAGACCTCGACGAGCCGCGGCTGCGACGGCCAGGGGTCGACGCGGTAAGCCCCGGCGAAGACCCGGGCGAAGTCACTGCGGTCGGCGTACGTTCCAGGGGAGTAAATCGGTCGCGTGTTATCGACGATCCACTCCCAGGGGATCCGGTCCTCGAGCCGCGCGTCGCGGACCGCGCGCTGGACCTTAGCCATGCCGCCGTGTCCCATCGTCCGGATGAGCCCCTCGCCGAGGAGCTTGTAGCCGACCGCGCGGCACGTCGTCGGTTGTATCTCCGCGATGATTTCGACCGCGCGCCGGATCAACACTTCGGTTTTGAAGGCATGCGTCCCCTTAGCAGGCATCTCGGTCCTCATTCTCCATGGGGGGCGTTCCTCATGCCCCGCCTCCTCGGCGCCGTCCGAACGGAGGCGTACAACGGGTACGTTTCCGGAGTCGAAGGTGCAGTCCTACACGCTGCCCGACCCGCTGCTGCTTCGCGACGGCGGGCGGGTGAAGGACGCCTCTGCCTGGCGTCGGCTGCGTCGCCCGGAGCTGCTGGAGCTCTTCCGCGCCGACGTCTACGGTCGCACGCCGGAGGCGGCGGTCTCCGTCCGCAGCGAGGTGCGTTCGGTCGCCGACGCGTTCGGTGGCCGCGCCGTGCGCCGGCAGGTCACGCTTCACTTCGGCGCCGCCGCGGACGGTCCCTTCCTCGATCTGCTCGTCTACGTGCCGAGGGCAGCCGGCGGCAGGCGGCCCGCGTTCCTGGGCCTGAACTTCCGCGGCAACCAGGCGGTCTCGAGCGACCCCGGCATCGCGCTCGCCCGCTCCTGGCTCGCGGATGGCCAAGGCGTCGTCGACCACCGCGCGACCGAGGCGGCCCGCGGCACGGAAGCGAGCCGCTGGCCGGTGGAGCGCATCCTCGAGCGCGGCTACGCGCTCGCGACCGCCTACTACGGGGACCTCGACCCCGACTTCGACGACGGCTTCCGAAACGGCGTCCACCCGCTCTTCTACCGCCCGGGCCAGACGCGTCCCGCCCCCTACGAGTGGGGCTCGATCGGCGCCTGGGCCTGGGGGCTCTCCCGCGCCCTCGACTTCCTGGAGACCCTGCCCGAGGTGGACGCCAGGCGTGTCGCGATCATCGGGCACTCGCGCCTCGGCAAGACCGCGCTGTGGGCTGGGGCGCAGGACGAGCGCTTCGCCCTCGTGGTGTCCAACGACTCGGGCGAGGGCGGTGCGGCACTGTCGCGCCGGAACTACGGCGAGACGATCAAGGACCTCAACCGCGAGTTCCCGCACTGGTTCTGCGCCAACTACCGCCGCTTCGACGAGGATGTGAGCGCGCTGCCGGTCGATCAGCACGAGCTGCTCTCGCTGATCGCGCCGCGGCCGCTCTACGTGGCCAGCGCGACCGAGGACCGCTGGGCCGACCCGCTGGGAGAGTTCCTGGCGGCGAAGGCCGCCGAGCCCGTCTACCGCCTGTTCGGCCTGGCCGGCCTGGGCGTCGACCGGCAGCCCCCGCCGGACACGCCCGTCGGCGGCACCATCGGCTACCACCTCCGCACCGGCCCGCACGACCTGACGCCCTGGGACTGGGAGCGCTACCTCGACTTCGCCGACCGTCACCTCGGCGCCCCCGGCACCCCGGCCAGGTGACGGCTGGTTAGAATCGCAGGCGGAGGCACCCATGGATCCCGCGTTCCGCGACTTCCTCTCCGCCGAGCTGTCGACCATCCGCGAGCAGGGCCTGTTCAAGGAGGAGTGGCCGATCCTCGGCGAGCAGGGGCCGGAGATCCGCGTCGAGGGCCGCGACCGGCCGGTCCTCAACTTCTGCGCGAACAACTACCTCGGCCTTTCCGGGCACCCGGAGCTGATCGCCGCCGCCCACCGCGCGCTCGACCGCTGGGGCTACGGCGTGTCGAGCGTGCGCTTCATCTGTGGCACCCAGGCGCTGCACCTCGAGCTGGAGCGGAAGATCGCGGCGTTCCTCGGCATGGAGGACGCGGTCCTGTACGCCGCCTGCTTCGACGCCAACGGCGGCGTCTTCGAGCCGCTGCTGGGCGCCGATGACGCGATCGTCACCGACCAGCTCAACCACGCCTCGATCATCGACGGCGTGCGGCTGTGCAAGGCGAAGCGCTACGTCTACGCGAACTGCGACCCGGCCGACCTGGAGGCGAAGCTGAAGGAGGCGCAGGCGCAGCGCTTCCGGCTGGTCGTGACCGACGGCGTCTTCTCGATGGACGGTACCGTCGCCCCCCTGCCGCAGATCTGCGAGCTGGCGCAGCGGTACCGCGCGCAGGTCATGGTGGACGACTCGCACGCCACCGGCTTCATGGGCCGCACCGGCCGCGGCACCTGGGAGCACCACGGCGTCGGCGGCCGGGTCGACATCATCACCACCACCTTCGGCAAGGCCCTGGGAGGGGCGCTCGGCGGCTGCACCGCCGGTTCGCGGGAGGTGATCGGCATGCTGCGGCAGCGCAGCCGGCCCTACCTCTTCTCGAACTCGCTGGCCCCGGCCATCGTGGGAGCCACCCTGCGGGCGCTGGAGCTGCTGACGCAGACGACCGAGCTGCGCGACCGGCTGGAGGCCAACACGCGCTCGTTCCGTGAGCGGATGACGGCCGCCGGGTTCGAGATCAAGCCCGGCGTGCACCCGATCGTGCCGATCATGTTCTCGCGCTTCGCCCCCGACGACGCGCCGCTCGCCCAGCGCTTCGCCCGCGCGCTGCTCGACGAGGGCGTGTACGTGAAGGGCTTCTTCTACCCGGTGGTGGCGAAGGGCCTCTCCCGCATCCGGGTCCAGCTCTCGGCGGCGCACACGCCACCGCACATCGAGCGCGCGGTGGCGGCCTTCACCAAGGTGGGCAGAGAGCTGGGGGTGGTGCGGGGATAGCGCCGCCCCGGCAGACGGACGCACCGCGGCGAGCGCCCGCCTGCCCGCCGCGGCGCAGCGTCAATGCAGGCAGAACTCCGCCACCCGCGGGTGGACGAGGCGCTCGAAGTCGGCATAGCGGATGCGCACGACCTCGTGGTGGTTTCCCGCCTGGAAATCGAACTCGCCCTTGCTGGGGAAGCAGGCGTCCACCCACACCGGCAGGCCGTAGAGCTGCCCGAAGGGGGGCATCGCCCCCACCTCGCAGTCCGGGAAGAGCGCCTGGATCTCGGCCTCGGGCAGGAAGGACACGCTCGGCTCACCCAGCGCCCGCGCCAGCGCAGCGGTGTCGACCCGGCAGGAGGCGGGCAGGACCACCATCACCGGCCCCCGGGCCGGCGCGCGCACGACCAGGACCTTCGCCAGGAACCAGCCCGAGACGTGGGCGGCCGCCGCGACCCCCTGCGACGTGAAGGCATCGCGGTGCGGCAGGGTCTCGTAGACCACGCCACTGGTCTCGAGGAGGCGCCGCGCTCGCTCGACGAGCATGGTTGTACCTCCTGATCGGAGAGTTGCATCGACTCTGGACCCGGCCGCCGAGGCAGGGGAATAGACCCGATGGATCAGGCGGGAGGAAGGCTGCGGCTCAGGACCAGTAAGGCTTGTAGTAGTGGTCGGGGCCGGGCCGGCGGGGCTCGCGTGGCGGACGGCGGAACAGGGACAGGACCCAACGCACGGCGGCGTCGCGACGAAGGGCGAGCAGCACCACGGCGGACAGGACCACGAGGAGGAGAACGACGACGCCGGCGATCAGGACGGTCTGGCTCATCGGCCGACGAGTATACCTTGACCTCGCCGGGGGGCGTGCTAGATTGCCCCGCGATGGCCGACGAGAAGCGGCGCCTCGTCTCGCTCACGGTCGTCGGCGGCCCTCTCGACGGGCAGCACTGCCTGCCCGAGGAGGTGGTCGGCGAGCTGCTCATCGGCAGCGACCCCGCGTGTCAGCTGGCCCTCGAGCTGCCCGGGGTCAGCCCCATCCACGCGCGGCTGTGGACCGCCCTCGACTCGGTCACCGTCCGCGACACCCACGCTCCCCGCGGCGTCTTCGTCAACGACACCCGCGTCGCCACCGAAATGGCGGTGGGCGAGAACGACCTCGTCTGGCTGGGGCCGCCGGGCGAGCCTGACAGTGTGTGCCTGAAGCCGGCCTTCGCCCCGTGGGTCGAGGTGCTTCCGATCAGGCCCCCGGACGACCCTTTCTACGTGGGCGAGGAGACCGCGCTCCCCGCACCCGCGCCAGCGGCGGATTCCGGGTCCCCGGCGACCGCAGTCAGGCAGCCCGCCGTCTCGCCGGCAGTGGCGGTGACGCCAGCCCGCGAGGCCGGGCCCGAGCCGATGCTGCTGGTGCAGGACGATCTCGTGGCGCTCGCCGGCGCGGTCGCGGCAGACGGGCTGGTGGAAGCGACCGAGGCTGCCGGGGAGCCCGAGGTCGACCCGGCCGACGACTTCTTCGTCGCCGAGGAGCCGCCGGCAGCGCCGGCCCCGGGGCCGGTGGCGCCCCCGTCGCGGCCCTCCGGCACCGCCCCTGTGCCGATCGTGCAGCGCCCGCCGGCGGCGACCCGAGCAGCCGGCGCGCCCGCAGCCGGCGGGCCCGCGGTCGTCGCCACGCCCCGGGTGTCCCCACCCTCGCAGACGACGCGACCGGCCCCGCTCGAGAGGCCGGCGGTCGTCACGCCACGGCCTTCCCCGGGGCTGAGCCCCGACCGCACGGCCCCGCGCCTCGTGGCCAGGGCTGCCGCGCCAGCCTCGCGACGTCCCCCGGCCTCGGCGGCACGTGTGGGCGGCCGAGCGGTCCCCCACCGTCAGGCGTCCGGGGCGTGGGTGCGGCTGGTGGCGATCGGCCTCGGCGGCGTCGTCCTGGTGGCCGCCGGTCTCGCCGGCTGGCGGCTGTGGGCGGCCGGCACGGTCCGGCTCGAGTCGGTGACGCCCGTGCGCCTGCGGGCCGGCCAGCGGGCGGTGCTGACCGGCCGTGGCTTCAAGGCCGAGACCGCCGGCAACGTGGTCCTGTTCGACGCCGAACGCGCCCGCGTGCTCTCCGCCGCGGCGGACCGACTGGAGGTCGAGGTGCCCGCCGCGGGTGCCGACACCGCCACCGGGGAGCAGCGCGTCGCGGTGGTGGTGCGGACCGGCGCGCGCGCATCGGCGCCGGTCGAGGTGACGCTCCTGCAGGGGCCCAGGCTGCACGGCCTCTCGCCGCTGGCCGCCATGCCGGGCGAGGAGGTCACGCTCGCGGGCAGCGGCTGGGGGCCCGGTGCGACGGTGCGCTTCGGCCCCGCCGCCGCCGAGATCCGGGAGCTCGACGCCACCCGCATCCGCGTGGTGGTGCCGGCGATCGACGGCAGCACCGGCACGTCCGCGCCGGTGGTGGTCGAGGTGGCCGGCATCCAGTCGAACGCCGCGCCCTTCGTGGTGGGGCACCCGCCGGTGGTCTCCGGCATCAGCCCGGAGACGGCCGGCCCGGGCGACGTGGTGCAGGTGGCCGGCGTCGGCTTCGAGGGGAACCCGCTGCTCGACGACGTGCGCATCGGCGGCGTTCCGGCCCTCGTGGTCTCGGCCACGCCGGACTCGCTCGGCGTGGTGGTGCCGCACCTGGGCCCCGGCGAGGCCACGCGCGCGCTCGAGGTGCGTCTGCCGGGCAGCGCGAACGTCGGCGCCGGGAAGCTCGCGGTGCCGGTCCCGTCGCCGGCCGGCCTGCGCTTCGTGGCCGAGCCGTTCATCGCGCTCCCCGGCCGGCCCCACGCCGTGGTCGCCACCGGGATCGGTCCGGTGTTCGTGCTGGCCGCCTCCGGCGGCCGCTCCGCCGCGCAGCGGGCGCTGGAGGCGGAGCAGCGCCTCAACGCGGCGGTGGAGCCGCTGCGCACGACGCTGGGGCTGACCCTGGAAGCCCGCTTCGAGCCGCGGCCCCTCGTCGGCCTGGGCGGCCGTCCCGAGCCGCTGCTCGAGGTCACCGACGAGGACGCGGCGGCCTACAACGAGGACTGGACCCGGCTGCGCGGTCGCGGCGGCGCGGTCACGCCCGGGCGGCTCCTCCGCTGGTGGGAGGCCCTCGGCCGCGACCTGGTGCTGCTGGAGCTGCGCGGCGAGCGGCCCCACTTCGCGGCGGCGCTGGCGCCCGAGGGGCGCGCGCTCGTCCAGCTCTTCGACCTGGCGCAGAAGAGCGGTCGGCCGCCGTCGTCGCCGGAGGTCATGGCGCAGGCCAGGCCGCCGCTGCGCGAGGGGTTGCGGCTGCTGGCGCTGCGGGTCCCGGCCGGCGTCGCCGCCCCTGCCCCCCCGGTCGCGGCCGGCCCGGCGGCGTCGCCGGTGCGCGCCGAGACGCCACGGCTCTCGCTCGAGGGGAGCTGGCGCGGCAGCGAGCTCGAGGAAGGGAGCCGCCGCTACCTGACGGTCACGTTCTCGTCGGGGAGCGGCTCGATCTCCTATGAGGGCGGGCTGACGCTGACCATGCCCCTGGCCTCGCTCGAACCGCGCGGCCGCGACGGCGTGCGCTTCTCGGTGTACATCCGCGGGGGAACGCGCTACTACACCGGGAAGTGGGACGGCGAGAAGCTCGCCGGCCCGATCAGCACCGACCAGGAAGGACGCGAGGTGGTGGCGAGCTTCGAGCTGCGCCGCTGACGCTGCCCGCCCCCCGGGCGGCGAGCTCGTGTCAGAATGTCGTGGCCGCCGCACGCCCCAACAGGAGGACACCGTGACAGGGACCCATGCCCTGCTGGCCGCCGCGGCGGTCGCCGGGGCCGACTTCGCCACCATGCTCTACGTGTTCATGCTGGCGACGTTCATCGGCCTCGGCGTGATCACCCGCGTCTCCCGGCTGCTGCACACGCCGCTGATGTCGCTCACCAACGCCATCTCGGCCATCGCGGTGGTGGGCTCGATCGTGATCACCGGGCGGGACCACCCCTGGTACATCACCGCGCTCGGCGCCGTGGCCCTGTTCGCCTCGATGACGAACATCGTCAGCGGCTTCCTGATCACCGACCGCATGCTCAAGATGTTCAAGACGGAGCCGGGGAAGGAGCCCCGCCGATGACGGGCGGCGTGGCGCCGATCGAGCTGGTCTACCTCGCCTCCGCCGCGCTGTTCATCTTCGCCCTCAACTGGATGAACGCCCCGCGGACCGCCCGCCGCGGCGTGCTCGCCGGTGTCGTCGCCATGACCCTGGCCGTCCTCGGTACCCTGCTGACGCCGGGGATCGTGCACTGGGGCGCCATCGCCGGGGCGATCGCCGTCGGCTTCGTGGTGGGGGTGCCGCTGTCGCGGGTGGCGCTCACCGCCGTTCCCCAGCGGACGGCGCTCTCGCACGCCTTCGGCGGGCTGGCGGCCGGGCTGGTGGGGGCGGCCGAGTACTACCTGGGGCTGTCCGCCGGGGGCGCGGACCTCACCCGCTTCCGCATGACCGCGATCAGCGCCGAGATCATCCTGGGCTTCCTGACCTTCACCGGCTCGCTGATGGCGGCGGGCAAGCTGCAGGAGATCCGCTGGATCCCGCAGCGGCCGGTGACCTACCGATTCCAGAACGCGACCAACCTCGGCCTGCTGGCGATCGCGGTGGTGTGCGGGGTGGCGCTCATCGTCCGGCCGGCGCAGGTGACCTTCCTGTTCCCGGTGATGATCGCCCTGTCGCTGGCCTTCGGCGTGCTCCTGATCATCCCCATCGGCGGGGCCGACATGCCGACGGTGATCTCGCTGCTCAACTCCTACGCCGGCCTGTCGGCGGTGGCCATGGGCTTCGTGCTCGACAACAAGCTGCTGGTGGTGGCCGGCGCCCTCGACGGCTCCTCCGGCCTCATCCTGTCGATCATCATGTGCCGGGCCATGAACCGCTCCTTCGCCAACGTGCTGTTCGGGGCCTTCGGCCAGGTGCAGCAGAAGGCCGCCGCCGGCGAGCAGAAGGCGGTGAAGCAGGAGACGCCGGAGGGCGCGGCCCAGGCGCTGGAGCAGGCGCAGCTGGTGGTGGTGGTGCCTGGCTATGGCCTGGCCGTGGCGCGGGCGCAGCAGCGGGTGCGCGAGCTCTACGACCAGCTCAGCAGGCGCGGGGTCGACGTGCGCTTCGCCATCCACCCGGTCGCCGGGCGCATGCCAGGCCACATGAACGTGCTGCTGGCCGAGGCCGACATCCCCTACGACAAGCTGGTGGAGATGGACGACATCAACCCCGACATGCCCCAGTGCGACGTGTGCCTGGTGGTGGGGGCGAACGACGTGGTCAACCCGGCCGCCCGCCACGAAAAGACCAGCCCCATCTACGGCATGCCCATCATCGACGCCGACAAGGCGAAGCTGACGATCGCCATCAAGCGCACGATGAACCCCGGCTTCGCCGGCATCGACAACGAGCTCTACACGGCCGAGCACACCTACATGCTGTTCGGCGACGCCAAGCAGGTGGTCGGCGAGCTGGTGAAGCAGCTCTCCGGCGGGTCCGGGATGCACTGACCGCCTGGGACCGAAAGATCGGCCCGGGCGTCCGAAAGATAGCTTGGCGGAGGTGTCAGCCCCGGGCTAGAGTCGAATGGGTCGGACTGTCCGGCCCATGGCGGGCGGCGCCGTGCGTCGGCTTTCCCCCCGTCGGGAGGAGACTGAAGGATGGGCAGCCTGGGGATGCCGGAGCTCCTGCTGATCGCGCTGGTGTTCATCATCATCTTCGGCGGCGGCAAGCTGCCTCAGCTGGGCCGCGGCCTCGGCGAGGGCATCCGCAACTTCCGGGAGGCGATGCGCGAGGGCGAGCGCGGCTCCGACGAGAGGAAGGACCGCGAGCCGACCGCGGAGGCGAGGACGGAACCGGCGGCGGAGGCCAAGACCCAGGACGGTGGCAAGGCCTAGAAGGCCGGCGCTGCGGGCGGCCGTCCCGCTGCTGGGCCTCCTTCACCCGTGGGGCGCGGCGCCCGCCGCCGCCGGAGACCCCAGCCTGCTGCATCGGCTCGACGCCACCGACGGGTGGTTCGTCGCCGGGGGTGGGCTGCTGTCACTCAGCCGCCACCTCCGACTGGACCTGCAGGGCCGCCACTCGCAGACCGACGCCGTGGCCGGCCGGGCCTACCTGCGCCGCAACCACCACCGCACCGGGGCATTCCCCATGCGCCGTGAGGCTCAGCCGTCCAGCCGGAGGCCGCGGCGCAGCTTCTCCCGCTGCTCGGGCGTGAGCGGGAGCCGCGACAGCGCCGCCCTCAGGCCCTCCGCGTTCGGCGGGCTGGCGCGATAGCCGCAGCGGGGCAGCAGCTCGGGGTTCGCCTGCCAGAGCAGGAGCCGGGGGTAGTCGCGGCACATCCCCGGCCGCGAGGCGTAGCTGTCGCAGGAGCGGGTGGCGTGGTCGAAGTGCGTGCAGCGGAACACGAACGTCCAGCCCTCCTCCTCCGCGCGTACCGGGAGGAACCCGTTCACGCGCCGTTGCCACCACAGGAACAGGCGCCGCACGGGCCACCACGACCAGGTGAGCGCACCCACGGCGATCGCAGGCGCCTCGCAGCAGCTCGCGCACCGCCGGCAGTCGCCACCCAGCCTCCAGGGCCGTTCGCCTCGCGCCCAGCGCACCGCTCGGTGGACGGCGAGGTCGGCCTGGAAGCGCCAGAGCGCGACCCGCTTCACCGCCGCGAGGACGAGCGAGTCGCACACGGGGCAACGCTATCATGCCTTCCCCTGGCCGGCGGATCGCCCCAGCCCTGGGCGGCCATCTCCGGGTACCGCCCCGCGGCCGGCAAGCCGGCGGAATCGGCTAGGACGCCGGCTCCAGGACCGCGACGGCGAACGGCGGCAGCTCGATGGTGTCTCCTGCGACTGGACGTGCCGTGGCCGGACCGTCGCCCTCGCCCGCGACCAGGGCCAGCGACTCGCCAGGGGCGCCGCCTACTGCCACCCGCTGCACGCGGTCGCGCAGGTTGACGAGCAGCAGCCGACGGGTGCCGGCACGGCCGAGGAACCCGCGGGCGTGGACCGCCCCGCCGTCCACGCGGGTGGCGACCAGGGCGTCGCCGGGCGCGAAGCGCTCGCGCAGGAGCCTCAGCGTCCAATAGCGCGCGTTCGGCCGCCCGGTCTCCCAGTCGAGCATGGTCACGCTCGGGAACTGCGTCGGGTAGCCGACGAGCTGCGACTCGCCCACGTCCTCGATCCCCAGCTCCGACAGGCGCGACCACAGGTACGCGTAGACGGCACTCGCCAGGTTCCAGTAGTACGCGGGCATCCGGCCGTCCTTCGAGAGCAGGTGGTCGGCGATCATCCCGACCTCGTTCACCATGGTCCGGGTGCCCGGCGAGAGTCGCTGGCGCATGCGCTCGATGAAGCGCACGCCGGTGAGGAAGTGGTCGGCCTCCTCGAAGGCCGTGAAGGCGTGGGCCTCGCGCGGCTGGTCGGCCGAGGGGGAGGCGTAGAAATGGTAGGAGACGGCGTCGAGCGGCACGCCCGGCGCGTGGTTCGTCGGGTCGAGGAAATGCTCGAAGAACTCCGGGGCCCGGCGCGGAAAGGCGAGCGAAGCGCCGACGAAGCGCGTCTGCGGCGAGACCGAGTGCACGGCGGCCACCACGGCGTCGTAGATCCGCGTGTAGGCCTGCCCGTCCAGCTCGTGCTCGAGGTCCGGCTCGTTGAGCACCTCCCACCAGGGAATCGCGTAGCGGTGGTCGGAGCGGTGCGTGCGGCCGAGCTCGTCGGTGAAGCCGCCGCGCGCGTACCAGGAGGCGAGTCGAGCGTAGTAGCCGGCCAGCTCGGCGGCGCCGGGATCGTTCAGCTCCCGGCCCTGCGTGTAAGTCCAGGTGACCTCGTCCGGGTCGCGCGGGAAGGCGACCGCCGCGGGTGTCTTCCACATCCACTGGGGCGAGGTGCTGAAGTTCAGGACCACGGGGTGCCCGGAGGTCGCCTCCATGAAGTCCGAGACCAGCGGGTCGATCAGGGAGAGGTCCCAGGAGGTCCGCCCCTTGCGCGGCGGCTCCAGCTCCGCGACCGCGAGGCGGGGGTAGGGCAGCCAGGGCACGAAGCGGACGTCGTCGGCGCCCAGGTCGCGCAGCGCGCGGAAGGCCGCGTCGTGGATCCTCGAGCCGCGGCGCAGCAAGGGGTTGACGACCACCTGCAGCGTGGCGCTGGTGCGGGACACCCGCTCGACGGTGCCCCAGTCCACCGAGACCCTCACGGCTGCCGGGCTCGTCTGCGCCGACGAGTAGGGCAGCGACGCCATCCCCGCCAGCAGGGCCGCCGCCACGGCGATCAGCGGGAGCGAACCCGTCCTGGCCATGCGACCTCCTTGTCTGGACGCAGCATCAGGCGCCGGCGCGCGACCAGGCGGCGAGGACGCGGTCCATGGCGGCGTGCACCTCGGGCTTCACCACCCAGCGCCTCGGGTCGGCCTGGAACCAGGCGATCGTCCGGCGGATCCCCTCGTGGAACGGGATGGAGGCCAGGTAGCCCGGAGCGTAGCGGCGGATCTTCGAGTTGTCGAATAGCACGCTGTGGGCCTTGTCCCCGAGGAGGCCGGCGCCCATCTCCGGGTCGATGCGGGCGACGAAATCGGAGGGGACGTGGACGACCTGCGCCTCGACCCCGAGCGCGCCGGCGATGGTGGCGTAGATCTGGTTCCAGGTGAGCGACTGGTCGGACGTGATGTGGAAGCTCTCGCCGATCGCCTCTGGGTGGCCGAGGAGGGGCACGAACCCCCTGGCGAAGTCGTCGGCGTGGGTCACCGTCCACAGGCTGGTACCGTCGCCGTGGACGATGATCGGCCGGCCCGCCTGCAGCCGGTCGAGGAGCGTGGCGCAGCCCCAGCCCCCGATGGCGATCGGCAGGACGGTGTCGTAGGTCAGGCTGGGCCGGACGATGGTGGCGGGGAAGCCGCTCTCGCGGTACGCGCGGACCAGCACCTCCTCGCAGGCGATCTTGTCGCGCGAGTACTGCCAGTAAGGGTTGCGCAGGGGCGTCGACTCGGTGATGAACGGCGAACGGGGCGGCTTCTCGTAGGCCGAGGCCGAGGAGATGAAGACGAACTGCCGGGTGCGCGGACCGAAGAGGGCGACGTCGCGCTCGACGTCGGCGGGGACGTAGGCGATCCAGTCCACGACGGCGTCGAAGCGCTCGCCGCCCAGCGCCGACTCGACTGCCCGCGGTTCGTGGGCGTCCGCCACCACGGTGCGCACGCCGTCGACGACGGTGCCGCGCCGGCCGCGGTTGAGGTGCCACAGCTCGATGCCGCGGGCGACGGCCAGCCGGCTGACGGCCGCGCTGATGAACCCGGTGCCGCCGACGAAGAGAACGCGCATGGGGCCCCCCAGACGGAAGAGGCCGCGGGCCTCGCAGCCCGCGGCCTGGCTGAGGTCGGGACGGCGGCCTAGGCGACCGTGACCTCCCTGCAGAGGTACACGTCCTGGATCGCGTTCAGCAGCTTCACGCCCTCGGCCAGCGGGCGCTGGAAGGCCTTGCGGCCGGAGATGAGGCCCATGCCGCCGGCGCGCTTGTTGACGACGGCCGTCTTCACGGCCTCGGCGAAGTCGTTCTCGCCCGAGGCGCCGCCGCTGTTGATGAGGCCGGCGCGGCCCATGTAGCAGTTGGCCACCTGGTAGCGGCAGAGGTCGATCGGGTGGTCGCTGGTCAGCTCGGAGTAGACCCGCTTGTCGGTCTTGCCGTAGGGGTTCTCCTTGCTGTTGATGGCGTTGTAGCCGCCGTTGTTCTCCGGCAGCTTCTGCTTGATGATGTCCGCCTCGATCGTCACCCCGAGGTGGTTGGCCTGTCCGGTCAGGTCGGCCGAGACGTGGTAGTCCTTGTCCTTCTTGAAGGCGGGGTTGCGCAGGTAGCACCACAGCACGGTCGCCATCCCCATCTCGTGGGCGGCCTGGAAGGCCTGCGAGACCTCGATGATCTGGCGCGCGGACTGGTCGGAGCCGAAGTAGATGGTCGCGCCCACCGCCACCGCACCCATGTCCTTCGCCTGCTTGATGGAGGCGAAGAAGATCTGGTCGAACTTGTTGGGGTAGGTCAGGAACTCGTTGTGGTTGAACTTGAGCAGGAAGGGGATCCGGTGCGCGTACTTGCGGGCGACGCCGCCGAGCACACCGAGGGTGGAGGCGACCGCGTTGCAGCCGCCCTCCATCGCCAGCTTCACGATGTTCTCGGGGTCGAAGTACAGCGGATTCTTCGCGAAGGACGCGCCCGCCGAGTGCTCGATGCCCTGGTCGACCGGCAGGATGGACATGTAGCCGGTGCCGGCGAGGCGGCCGTTCGATAGCAGCGTCTGCAGCGCGCGCAGGACCGGCGTCGGCCGGTCGGAGCCGGCGTAGATCTCGTCCACCCACTGCGGGCCCGGCAGGTGCAGGCTCGACTTGGGGATGCCCTTGCAGGTGTGGTCGAGGAGCGAGCGGGCGTCCTTGCCCAGGTACTCCTCGATCTTGGCGATACCGACCGAAGCCGTCAGCGTGCTCATGATTGCCTTGTCTCCTTCATGGATTGGGTCGCGGGTCAGTTGAGTCGGGCCGCCATGTGGCGCAGCTGCGCGACGCGGGCGGCGGTCTCCCCAGCGTCCCTCGCCTGCGGGGCGAGCGAGAGGTAGCGCTCGAGGTCGTCCGCCGCCAGCGCGTAGCAGTCGAGGGCGGCGTACAGGAGGCCCCGGTCGCGCAGGTCGTCCGCGCTGCCGGGCTGGATGCGGACCAGCAGGTCCACCACACGCAGCGCGCGCTCCCTGTCCTGGTCCCGTAGATAGATGGCCTTGAGGTTGCGGAGGATGCGCTCGAGCATGTCGCGGGGGCTGCAAGGCTGCAGCATGCGCGGCTCGAGCTTGACGCTCCCGTTGAAGATGCGGTCGAGACGTTCCTGGCAGTCCTTCTCGGTGAGCAGCAGCCCGCCCTGGAAGGGGTCCACCAGCAGCGGCTGCCGCGGCGTGTGCACGCGCACCACGAAGTGCCCGGGCAGTCCGACCCCCTCGACCGAAAGGCCGGCCCTCCGCGCCACCTCGATGAACACGGTCGAGAGCGTGATCGGGATGCCGGTGCGACGGTCGATCACCTCGTTGAGGTAGCTGTTGCGCGCGTCGTAGTAGCGCTCGACGTTGCCCCGGAAGCCCAGCTCCTGGAAGAGGTAGCGGTTGAGCGCCATGATCGCGCGCTCCCGGCGCGGCTCGTGGGCCAGCCGCTCGCGCAGCGCTTCGCCCATCTCGTCGATGCGGGCGAGGTAGGCGGCGACGTCGAGGCCGGGGTACTCCTCGCTGGCGACCAGCAGCGCCGCCTCCGCGAGGTCCACCTCGCCGGCCGGCCGGCCGAGCACCCGCTCCAGCCGGCTTGCAGCATCGTCCGTCGCCTGAGGGCGCATGCACACCAGTCCGAAGCGCGCAGTATAGCAGGTGGGCTTCGTGCGCCGGGCGGTGAATCGCCCTCCCGGGCGGCGGTCAGGCGGTCGCCGGCACCGGCAGCGGCGGCAGGCCCAGCACCTCCCGGACGCGGCCGCTGGTGACCTCGCCGCCGCGGGCCAGCATGGTCTCGCGCACGATCTCGTCCGGGCCGTCCAGCTGCGGCTCGCCGTTCTTCACGAGGTTCGCCACGAAGTTGGAGACGTTCTTCGCGTAGAGCTGGCTGGCGTGGAAAGGCAGGGCGGCCGCCAGGTTGAGGGGTCCCAGGATGCTGACCCCGTCCCTCACCACCGTCTGCCCGCCGACGGTCAGCTCGCAGTTGCCGCCCTGCTCGGCCGCCAGGTCGACGATCACCGACCCCGGCCGCATGGCCCGCACCATGTCCCCGGTCACCAGCACCGGGGCCTTCCGGCCGGGGACCGCCGCGGTGCCGATCACCACATCGCTATCGGCCACCACCCTTCCCAGCAGCTCGCGCTGGCGTCGGTAGAAGTCCTCGTCCTGCGCCTTCGCGTAGCCTCCCTTGTCCTCTGCGGCGGCGGTCGGGAGGGGCAGCTCGACGAAGCGCGCGCCCAGGCTCTGGATCTGGTCCTTGACCGCCGGCCTCACGTCGTAGGCCTCCACCACCGCCCCCAGCCGGCGGGCGGTGGCGATCGCCTGCAGCCCGGCGACACCGGCCCCGATCACGAGCACGCGGGCGGGTGAGACGGTGCCGGCCGCGGTCATCAGCATCGGCATCATCTTCGGCAGCACGTCCGCCGCCAGCAGCACCGCCTTGTAGCCGACGACGGTCGCCATCGAGGACAGCGCGTCCATGCTCTGGGCCCGGGTGATCCGCGGCAGCAGCTCGAGAGCGAAGGCGGTCGTGCCGCTCTGCACCAGGGGCGTGAGCTCCCGCGCTCGCTGCAGGGGGTCGAGGAAGCCGACCACCACGTGCTCGCGCCCCAGCCGGCGCAGGAGGTCCTGGTCGTGGCCGCCGGCCAGGGAGCGGACCGTCAGCAGCAGGCGCGCCTGCTCCAACACCGCCGCTCGGTCGGCCAGGGTGGCACCCTTCTCCGCATACTGCGCATCCAGGTAGCCGGCGGCCTCGCCGGCGCCTCTCTCGACCAGCACCTCGACCCCGGCCTTTCCCAGCGGCGGCAGCGCCGCCGGCACCGCCGCTACCCGGGTCTCGCCCGGCCAGGTCTCCTTCAGCACGCCTGCCTTCATGGGGTCCCCCCGGTGAGGATACGGTGTCCGCCGGGGGGCTTGCCAACCGGCGGGCTTAGTCGTATATTCGCAATATCGAATGGAGGTGGGTGGTGATCGACCCCGAGCTGATCCCGCAGGTGGCGCAGCGCTTCAAGGCGCTGGCCGACGCGGGGCGGCTCCGCCTGCTGGCCTCGCTGCAGAAGGGCGAGCGCAGCGTCGGCGAGCTGGTGGAGGAGACCGGCCGCACCCAGCCCAACGTCTCCCAGCACCTGGCCAGCCTGACCCACGCCGGCATCGTGGAGGCCCGCCGGGAGGGGAACAAGGTGTACTACCGCATCGCCGACCCCACCATCGTCCGCATCTGCGACGCCGTCTGCGACAGCGTGGTGGCCCGGGCCCGCGCCCTGGGGCGCGAGGCGGCGGTGCTGGCCGCGCGACGGCGCAGCCGCGCGGGCGCGGAACGCTAGGCGTCGTCCAACCCTGAAGGAGCAGGAGCCGATGTGTCACAGGATCAAGTGCGAGCGCTGCGGCAAGCCGACCTGGAGCGGCTGCGGGGCCCACGTGGAGCAGGCGCTGGCCGGGGTGCCCAAGGACCAGCGCTGCCAGTGCCCGCGTCCGAAGGGCATCCTGTCCCGGCTGCTCGGCCGGTGAGGCGATGAGCGATCCCCTCCGCATCGCGATCGTGGGGGGCGTGGCCGGGGGCGCCAGCGCCGCCGCGCGTGCCCGCCGTCTCTCGGAGACGGCCGAGATCACGGTCTTCGAGCGCGGCCCTCACGTCTCCTTCGCCAACTGCGGGCTGCCGTACCACGTGGCCGGCGTCATCGCCGACCGCCGCCGGTTGCTGGTGCAGACGCCCGAGAGCCTGCGCGCCCGCTTCGCCCTGGACGTTCGCGTGAACAGCGAGGTGGTGCGCATCGACCGGCAGGCGAAGGAGCTGGTGGTGCGCGAGCGGGGTGGTCGCGAGTACCGGCACGCCTACGACGCGCTGGTGCTGAGCCCGGGCGCCGAGCCGCTGCGGCCGCCCGTCCCCGGGGTCGACCACCCGCGGGTGCGCACGCTGCGCAGCCTCGAGGACATGGACGCCGTGGTCGACCTGCTGGGCCGGGCCCCGTCGACGACCGTGCTGGTGGCCGGCGCCGGCTACATCGGCCTGGAGATGGCGGAGGCGCTCCGCCAGCGCGGGGCGAAGGTGGTGCTGGTCGAGAGGCTGCCCCAGGTGATGGCCGTCGCCGATGCCGAGATGGTCGCGCCGTTGCACGAGGAGCTGCGGCGCCATGGTGTCGACCTCCGGCTGTCGACCTCGGTGCAGGCCTTCGAGACGGCGCCGGCCGACGGGCTGGCCGCCGTGCTGTCGGACGGCACGCGCGTGGAGTGCGGCTTCGCGCTGCTGGCGGTCGGGGTGCGGCCGGAGACGCGGCTGGCGCGGGAGGCCGGCCTGGAGATCGGCCCGAGCAGCGGCATCCGCGTGGACGCGCAGATGCGCACCAGCGACCCGGCCATCTGGGCGGTGGGCGACGCGGTGGAGGTGACCGACCTGGTGCGCGACCAGCCGGCGCTCATCCCGCTCGCCGGGCCCGCCAACCGGCAGGGGCGGATCGCCGCCGACGCCATCCTCGGGCGTCCCAGCCGCTACTCGGCGACCCAGGGCACCGCGGTGTGCAAGGTGTTCGAGCTGGCGTTCGCCATGACCGGCGCCAGCGAGCGCGGGCTGCAGCGGTCCGGCATCGCCTACCGCCGTGTGTACGTCCACCCCGCCGACCACGCCACCTACTACCCCGGGGCGCGGCCGATCAGCCTCAAGCTGCTGTTCTCGCCGGAGGACGGCCGCATCCTCGGTGCCCAGGCCGTGGGCCGCGCCGGCGTCGACAAGCGCATCGACGTGATCGCCACGGCGCTGCGCGCCGGCATGACCGTGTACGACCTCGAGGACCTCGAGCTGTGCTACGCGCCCCCGTTCGGGAGCGCGAAGGACCCGGTGAACATGGCCGGCTTCGTGGCCGCCAACGTGTTGCGCGGAGACGTGGCCCTGTGGGAGCCGGAGGAGCTGGCGGGGTTGGGCCCGGCGCAGCTGCTCGTCGACGTCCGCACGCCCGCCGAGGTCCGTGCCGGCACCATCCCCGGGGCCATCTGCCTGCCGGTCGACGAGATGCGCGAGCGCGCGGGCGAGCTGCCGAGGGACAAGGAGCTGCTGCTCTTCTGCCGGGTGGGGCTGCGCGCCTACGTGGCGGCGCGGATGCTCTCCCAGCTCGGCTTCAGGGTGCGCAACCTCTCGGGCGGCTACCTGCGGTACCTGATGTGGCAGACGACGGCGCCGCAGCCGGAGGCCGCCGCCGCAGGTGCGGTCCCGCAGCTGGCGGGCTGAGCCGGCGTGTTCCCCGTCCTCTTCCGGATCGGCAGCTTCGAGGTCACCAGCTTCGGCCTGATGGTCGGCCTCGGCGCCGTGGTCGGCGCGTGGATCCTCACGCGCGAGGCGGAGGCTCGCGGCCTCGGCGAAGCCTCGAACCTGGCGCTCGTCGCCCTCGTCGCCGGGATGGCCGGCGCCAAGCTGCTGTGGGTCGGCGAGCACCACGGCGAGGAGCCCGCGCTCGAGCTGCTGACCAGCCGCGGCGGCCTGAGCTGGTTCGGCGGCCTGGTCGGAGGCGTGGTGGGCGGGCTGGCCGTGGTCCTGCACCGTCGCTGGCCGGTGGTGCCGCTGCTGGCGGCGGCCGCCCCCGCCGTCGCCGCGGGCCAGGCGCTCGGCCGCATCGGCTGCTTCCTGGTCGGCGACGACTACGGCCGTCCCACCGGCCTGCCCTGGGGCCTGGCCTTCCCGCGCGGGCTGCCTCCGACCGCCGTGCCCGTGCACCCGACGCAGATCTACGAGGCGGCCTTCCTCGGGGTGCTGACCTGGCTGCTGCTCCGCTGGCGCCGCCGCGGCGTCCCCGACCTGGCGCTGCTCGGGCGCTATTGCCTGCTGGCCGGCGGCTTCCGGTTCCTGCTGGAGTTCGTGCGGGTCAACGTGCGCGTCGCCGCGGGGCTCACCGTGGCGCAGTACGCGTCGGTCCTGCTGCTGCTCGCCGGGGTCGCGCTGCTCGTCCGCTCCCGTCGGCGCGCGTCGTCCGCGATGGCGTCCTGAGCCTCGCGCGCGCATCGGCCGCGCGCGGGGACCCGCAGAACGGCGATACACTCCCGGCTGCACGCGTGCGCGGGAGGCAGCATGGCCACTCCGGTTCCGCCCTCGACGGTCTCGCCGGTCGACGCGCTCCGCGAGGCGTTCGACCACGCTCGCCGCCAGCTCTTTCCCCTCCGCTTCGAGAAGTGGCTGGTGCTCGGGCTCCTGGCGTTCCTGGACCAGTGTGGCCGATCCTTCCACAGCGCGGGCGGCCCAGGAGGGCACCACGGCCCCGTGGACATGAACGTGCCGCCGGGCATTCCCGAGGGGCCGCACGGCCCCGCTGGCCTCGCGGACTGGCTGGTGCGGATGACCAGCTGGCTCTCCGCGCACGCGCCGCTGGTCGTCGCCGTGGTGCTGGGCAGCGTGCTGGTGATCGCGGTGCTGGCGGCGATCGTCCTCTGGTTCAATTCCCGCGGCGTCTTCATGTACCTCGACGCCGTGGTCAGCGGCCGCACCGACATCGGTCGTCCCTGGCGGCAGCACGCGGGCGCGGCCGCCTCCTACTACGGCTGGAGCCTGGGGCTGTCGCTGGCGGTGCTGTTCACCATGCTGTTCGCGGGGGGGGTGGTGGCCGCGAGCGCCTTCGCCCTGGCCACCGGCAGGCTCCACGAGACCGGCGGCTGGCTCGCCGCCGCGGCCTTCACCCCGATCCTGCTGCTGCTCCTGCTGGCGCTCCCGCTCCTGGCCCTGGCGCGGGTCGCGCTGCGCGACTTCGTCGCACCCCTGCAGCTGGCGACGGGACTGCCCTGCGGACCGGCGGCGCGCGTGCTCGAGGGCCTGGTGATGCAGCAGCCGGGCGCCTTCGTGTTGTACCTGCTGCTGAAGCTGGTCGTGGTCGTCGGCACCGGCATCGTGGTCACGGTCCTGGGCTGCCTGACCTGCTGCCTCGGCTTCCTGCCGGTGGTCATGCAGGTCGTCTTCCAGCCGCTGTTCTTCTTCGAGCGCTCCTTCTCCGTGTTCCTGCTGCGGCAGCTGGGCTACGACGTGCAGGCCCGGCTCGCCTGACGGAACCGCCTCCCCACCCCGGGTGTCGAAGTGGGTGAGAGAGGGGGTGGACGATGGACCGCAGCCGCGTGCTGTGCCCGTCGATCTCCTTGGCTGCCCGCGCTGCCTTCGCGGCGACCCTGCTGTTCGCCTCGCTGCTGATGCCGGAACGCCTGCCGCTCCCGCCGGACGGGGGCTTCATCGGCCGGGTCCGGCTGGACGCGTCCATGCTCGGCCGGATCGCCGGTCCGCCGGCGGTCGGGCCGTTGGATCCCGTCCGCCGCCTCCCGCCGCGGGTCCCACCGCGTCCCTCGCAGGCGGCCATCTCGTCGTTGGCGGGTTTCGTGCCCAGTCCCGATACCATCGACCTCACGGGCGCGCCCGGGATCGAGGGCCTGCCACCAGGTCTGCCCATGGGCAACGGAACCGGCGTCTGCCTCGTCGACTGCGGCACCGACCAGGGCGACGGAAGGACGATTGCCGCCGACAACTTCCTGCCGAGACCCGTCGGCACGTCCGCGCTGGTGCGGGCCGGCCGCGGCGGCATCCTCCAGGAGCCGCACAAGCTGCGCCACGTCGCGCCCGAGTACCCGCCGCTGGCCATCGCCACCCGCGTGCAGGGCCGCGTGGTCCTCGACTGCGTGATCGACGAGAACGGCCGCATGGCGTCGGTGACGGTGCTGAGCGGCAACCCGTTGCTGGAGGCGTCGGCGGTCGAGGCCGTGCGCCAGTGGCGCTACACCCCGACCCTGCTCGACGGCGTCCGCGTCAGCGTGCTGCTCACGGTCAGCGTCGACTTCCGGCTGCGCTGAAGTGAGGTGGCCGAGGACCGCGCGTCGCCGACCCCGGCCCGTGCCGTCTCGGACGACTCGATCGGCCTATTCGCTGACCGACAGGTAGGTGTAGCCCTCGAGGGCTTCTTCGTAGCGTTTCATGAAGCGGCCGGACTCGGCCATGGTGATGCGCTTCTCGCGCAGCGCCGCCTCCACCGAGCGGCGGACCCGGGAGACCAGGTCCTCCTTGTTGTACTGCACGTAGGAGAGGACCTCGGACACCGAGTCACCCTCCACCACGTGCTCCACGCTGTAGTCGTCGCCCTCGATCTTGACGTGCACGGCGTCGGTGTCGCCGAAGAGGTTGTGCAGGTCGCCCAGGATCTCCTGGTAGGCGCCGACCAGGAAGGTGGCGATCAGGTACTCGTCGCCGTTCGGGGTGTGCAGCTCCAGGAAGCCCTTGACGTCGCGCAGGTCGATGAACTCGTCGATCTTGCCGTCGCTGTCGCAGGTGAGGTCGGCCACGATCCCGCGCCGCTGCGGCTGGCGGTTGAGGCGGTGGATGGGGATGGTGGGAAACAGCTGCTTGACCGCCCAGTGGTCGGGCATCGACTGGAAGAGCGAGAAGTTGCAGTAGTAGGTGTCGCTCAGCTGGCGCTCGAGACCCTCGAGCTCGTCCGGCACGTACGGCAGCTCGCGGACGATCTTCAGCAGCTTCTCGCAGATCGCCCAGAACATCTCCTCCACCCGCGCCCGCGCCTTGAGGTCGAGGACGCCCAGGTTGAAGGCGGTGATCGCCTCCTCCTTGATCTGCAGGGCGTCGTGGTAGGCCTCCTGGAAGTTCTTGCGCGAGACGCCGGAGAAGGTCTCCCAGAGCTGGTGCAGCACCGGGTGGTCCTCCCGGCCCGGGGCCGAGGGGTTGTGGCCGGAGAGGATCTCGTTGGTCGCCAGCACGTTGTAGACCAGCACGGAGTGGTGGGCGACCAGCGCCCGCCCCGACTCGGTGACCAGGTCCGGGTGCGGCACGCCGCGGGCGTTGCACGCCTCCGCCACCTGGCTGACGATGTCGGCCGCGTACTCCTGCAGCGTGTAGTTGACCGAGGAGTGGAAGTTGGTCTGGCTGCCGTCGTAGTCGACGCCCAGGCCGCCGCCGCAGTCGAGGATGCGCATGTTGGCGCCCATCCCGTGGAGCTCGACGAAGATGCGGCTGGCCTCGCGCAGGGCGTCCTTGACCGCGCGGATGTTGGTGATCTGCGAGCCGATGTGGAAGTGAAGCAGCTGCAGGCAGTCGAGCATGCCGACCGAGCGCAGCTTCTCCACGGTGGTCACGATCTCGGCGGTGGTGAGGCCGAACTTGGAGCGGTCGCCGGTCGACTCCACCCACTTGCCCGCGCCCTTGGTGGTGAGCCGGGCGCGCACGCCGATCACCGGCCGCAGGTCCAGCTCCGCCGCCGCCGCCAGGATGGTGTCGAGCTCGCCCAGCCGGTCCATGGTGATGACCACCCGCCGGCCGAGCTTCTGGGCCAGGAGGGCGGTCTCGATGAAGGCGCGGTCCTTGTACCCGTTGCACAGGATGAAGGCCTCGGGGTTCTCCTGCAGGGCGAGGGCCACCAGCAGCTCGGGCTTCGAGCCCGCCTCGATGCCGAGGTTGAACGGGCGCCCGTACTGCATCAGCTCCTCGACCACGTGCCGCTGCTGGTTGACCTTGATCGGGTAGACCCCGCGGAAGGTGCCCTTGTAGTCGTTCTCGGCCATCGCCTGCTGGAAGGCGCCGAACAGCTGCTCGACGCGCGTGCGCAGGATGTCGGAGAAGCGGATGAGGATGGGCAGGCTCAGGCCGCGGCTGCGGAGGTCGTCGACGAGCTCCTTGAGGTCGATGCGCAGCGAGCCCGGTCCTGCGGGAGTGACGGCGATGTCGCCGGCCTCGTTGATGGTGAAGAAGTCCCGGCCCCAGCCGTTGACGTTGTAGAGTTCCAGCGAGTCCTTGACCGTCCAGGCCCTCAGGTCAGTCTGCAACTTCGCCCTGCACCTCCTGCGCTCGAGCGAGCACGCGATTCGAGTGTACAGGTCCGTGCGGTGAAGTCCAGAGGGAACTGAGGGTTCCACGCGGTTTTGCGCGGGGAACCGCCGACGGTCTCAGCGCGTGGCCAGCTCGGCGTCGATGACCTGGGTGAAGTCCTCGAGCGGCCGGGCCCCCGAGATCATCCGGCCGTTGACGAAGTAGGCCGGCGTGCCGGTCACGCCCAGCGACTCGCCCTGCTCGAAGGCGGCCCGGATCTCCTCGTCGTGGCGTCCCGCGCCGAGGCAGGAGGCGAAGTCGGCCGCCTTGAGGCCGAGCTTGTCGGCGCGCCCCTTGAGGTCGGCCTCGTCGAGCGCCCCGCTCTGGTTCATCAGGCCGCGGTGGTACTCCCAGAACCGGCCCTGCTCGCCGGCGCAGCGGGCGGCACGCGCGGCGGGGAAGGCGCCCGGGTGGCCGTCCAGCGGGAAGTCCATGTGGACCAGGCGCACCTTGCCCTGGTACCGGGAGAGGACCTGCTCGATCACCGACTGCGCCCGGTGGCAGTAGGGGCACTGGTAGTCGGTGAACTCCACGATCGAGACCGGCGCGCCGGCCGGCCCGTCGACGGGTGCGTTGTCGGGAATGGCGACCGTCACCCGCGGCGGCTCGAGCCGGACCGCGACCCGCGCCTTGTCCCGCAGCTCCTTCAGGAAGGCGGCGCGGCGCGCTCCCTGGGCGCGGCCGTTCATCACCTCCCGGATGCGGGCCATGGCCTGCGCCTTGGGCGTGGCGCCGAAGCTGGGGGCGTTCTCATCGTAGATGGAGCCGACCCTGCTCTCGGACACCGGTTCCACCTTGTCGGTCACCTCGCGCTTCAGCAGCGCCTCCGGGGAGATCCCACGGCGAGCGGCCTCCGCGGCCAGCAGGCGCTCGCCGATCATGTCGTCCAGCGCCTGCCGCCGGATCTCGTACTCCTCCTGGCGCACCCGTGCCAGCCGGCCGGCGGCCTTCTGCTCCAGGTCGGCGGCCAGGATGGGGGCGCCGTCGATCTCCGCCACCACGCCGACGCCGGAGACGGTCGGCGAGGAGGCGGCTGCGGGTGCCGGGGACGAGCCGGGGGAGGCGGCACCGGGCGCGCGGGAGCAGGCGGCGACGGCGACGACCGGGAGCAGCAGCAGGAAGGAGTGCGGGCGGCGGCGGAGCATGCGACAGGCTAAGCGGTGGCCCGTCGGCCGTCAACGCTGTGGGACCACGCCGTGGGACCATGACACTCGCGGCGTCCGGCTGTCGATGCCTTACACTGTCCGCCTGTGCGGGCCCGCGTCTTCCGCCTGGTGCTGCCGGCGCTCGGCCTGCTGGCCGCGTTCGCGGCCGCCCGGGGCGCGCTGCACGCCGTCACCTTCGCCCTGCCGGTCTCGAACGACGACGCCATCCTGCTGCTGATGGGCCGTCACGTCCTGAAGGGCGAGCTGGCGACCACCCTGTGGAACCAGCCGTACAACGGCGCGCTCGACGCCTACCTGCTGGCGCCCTTGCTGGCGCTCTTCCCGCACCACGAGGCCTTCCGCCTGTACCAGCTCCTCTGTGCGCTGCTGCTGGTGCTGCTGGTGGGTCTGCTGGCGCGGCGCGTCGGCGGCCCGGCGGCGGGCTGGGCGGGCGCGCTGCTCGCCGCCTTCGGGACGCCCTACATGGGGCTGATGGCGGCGACCGGGCCCCCCCCGAACTTCCTGATGCCGCTCGTCACGGGGTTCCCGCTGGCGGCGGCGCTCGCCGGGTCGGGGCGGGACCGCCCCGCCCTCGGGCGCCCAGCGGCCGTCGGCCTCGGGCTGGTCTGCGGCCTGGCGGTGTGGAACTCCTCGCTCGCCGTCCCCGCTTTCGCCGGGATGGCGCTGGGTCTGGTCGCTGCCGGCCTGCGGCCGCGGCTCGCCGCCACCGGCCTGTTCGCGCTGGGCGCCACGATCGGAGCCGCACCCCTCGCGATCGCCCGCGCCATCGGCGCCTCCGGCTCGAAGGTGGTGACCGCGGCGAGCGCGGTGACCGCGCTGCGCCCCCGCCACGAGTGGTGGGACGGCACGCAGTACCTCGGCCACGCGCTGCTCGGCCTCACCGGCCTGCAGGTCCCGCTGGTGGTCGACGGGCCGCGCTGGGCGCGTCTGCCGCTGGCGTTGGAGGCGGCGCTCGCCACGGGGCTCGCGGCGGCCCTGCTCCTCGGCAGCCGCTCCCGCCGCGCGCTGCCCCTGCTGCTGTGGGCGGCCGCACTGGCGGGCGCCTTCTGGCTGTCGCGGCGGACGGGGCCCACGGAGCTGCGCTACCTCTACGGCCTCAACGCCCCGCTCCTGGCGCTGGCCGGCGCCGGGCTGGCGGTGGCCTGGGCCTGGCGCCGAGCGGCGGCGATCGTCCTCGGCGGGTGCCTGCTCCTGCCCTGGGGGTGGGGCGAGCGCGACCTGGTCGGGGCCTGGCGCGACCCGGCTTTCGCCGAGCGCGTGTGGGAGGTGCCGAGGCTCGACCAGCCGATCGCCGCCCTGCGCGACGAAGGCGTGCGCAGCGCGTACGCCAGCCTGCAGCTCGCGGGACGCCTGACGCTGGAAACGCACGACGCCGTCATCGCCAGCCAGGCCTGGAACGAGCGCATCCCCGGCGACCCACTGCGCTTCCGGGACGAGGTCGACCTCGACCCGGCGCCGGCCTGGGTGCTCTCGAACCGCCTCTCCTACGGGATGCCGAGGGCCGGCGGGTTCCGGGAGGCGCTGGGCGCGATCGGCGGAGGCTTCGCCGAGGAGACGGCCGGCCCCCTCGTCGTGTTCCACGGCTTCCGGCCGCCGTACGACGAGAAGCGCGCGGTACCGGCCGCCGAGACCACGGTCGAGACGATGGCGGGCACGCCGACCGGCGTGGAGCTGCTCGACCGCGATCCCGCCACGAGCTGGACTTCGCCCGAGGGCATCGCCCGCGGCAGCGGTCTCGTCGTCCGCGTCCGTCCCGCGCGCCGGGTGGCCGCGCTGGTGCTGGCGGTGGACCTCGAGGCCTCTCCCCTGGCCGTGCCCTGGGCCGCCGCCGTCGACGGCGCGGTGGTGGCGCGGGGGCCCGCGCGCGCCGGCCTGCAGTGGGTGAACGGGGCGCCGCGTGCCGGCAAGCAGGCGCTGCTGGCTGTCCCGCTCGGTGACCGCCGCGCGAGCGAGCTGAGGCTCGTGTTCCAGGGGCCGGGCCCGCGGCTGCGCGTCTTCGAGGTGTTCGTCTACGGTCCGGACGAGGCGGTCCTGGCCGAGGCCGGCCGCCAGCCGGCCGCAGCCGCCTACGACGCGGCGCGCGCCGGCCGCTGGGACGAGGCCGTGCGGCTGTACGCGGAGGCGGTGCGGCGCCAGCCGTCCTGCGCGTCGTATCACGCGGCGTGGGCGCGGGCGCGCTGGCGGGCCGGGGGGCGGCGCCTCCTGGACGTCGAGAGCCTGGACGACGGCGGGCCCGAGCTGGTCGGGGTGCGCTGAGAGACGACTACGACCAGCTCAGGCGATACCGGCAGACGGCGCCGCCGCGCGCCCGGCACTCCTCCTCCACCACCTTGGGCTCCTTGGCGCCGCACATCTCCAGCGCGCGGCGGTACCAGCCGACGACCGTCAGGCAGTCCGGGGCGCTGAAGGTCTCGGCATCGTGGGTGGTGAGGACCGCCTCGCGCTCGCCGGCCTTCCGGTACTCCCGGCGCCCCTGGTCGTAATAGTAGGAGTAGATGAGCGGCGCGTTGGCCAGGAAGGCGTGGGGGTTGCCCTCGACCAGGAAGCGGCGGTGCACGCAACCGGGGCCCAGGTTCTTCTCCGCCGAGGCTTCGCCCAGCTTCAGGAAGAACTCGGGCCGGCCCTCGCCGAGCTCCGCGACGATCGCCTCGTCCAGGTGGCGGCCCAGCTCGAACGCGTACCAGGACGAGGGGAGCAGCGAATCGAGCTGCTGGCGCTCCTCGGGCGCGAGCCGCTCCAGCACCCGGCGGCGTCCGTCGCCGGGGCTCAGCTCCTCGACCAGCGCGAGCCGCGATCGCAGCACGCTGCCCTTGATCCGGATCGACGTCGCGGTGGTCATTGGACTCCCCCCACCAGGTACAGGTCGTTGAGATGCCGCAGCACGGCGTAGGCCCAGGCGGAGCCGTCCGGCGTGATCGCCGGGTCGATGGTGCCGACGGCGCCTTCGAGGTGCTCGGGCGTGAACGCGTGCCACAGCTCGCGACGGCCGGTCTGCAGGTCTAGGGTGAAGACGCGTGCCGGCCGTGCCTGGGCCTCGCTCACGAACAGCTTCCGGCCGTCCGCGCTCCACTGCCGCATGTGGTCGCCGGTGAGGAAGCCCGGGATCGGACGGGGGAGGCCGCCGTCTACGGGGTACAGGAAGCCCTCGCCGCTCTCGGGCCGGGCGCAGGCCAGCGTGAGGCCGTCCGGGGCCACCAGCCAGCAGCCGATCCCCTCGGGCGTGAGCGCCCGCGAGGAGCCGAGCTCGGTGTCGACCACCCAGGCACGCAGCGGCCGCCCCTGCTCGTTGCCGGAGATCAACAGGCGCCGGCCGTCCTGGAACCACTGCGCCGCCCAGGGCGAGATGGCCGGCACCCGCAGCGATCGCGGCTCGCCGGCCTGGGTCGGGACCAGCAGGACGTGGCCGGTGTACTGGTCCATGCCGATGCGCACCACCCAGCGCCCGTCCGGCGAGAGGCCGAGGGCGATGCCCTCGCACAGACGGACGGCGGGCCCGCCGTCCGTCGGGCGCAGGTAGGTGGCCAGCTCGCCCGCCTCGAAGAAGAGGAGCTTGCGCCCGTCACGCGACAGCTCGGTGTAGCTCGATCCCTCGTGCCAGGAGAGGTTCCGCTCACGGGGCTCTCCCGGCGGGCGGCCCAGCACCTCCGAGCGCAGGGTGCCGACGGTCACCAGCACGCGTCCGTCCGGGGCCAGGTCCTGCAGGCTCAGGAACTCCGGCAGCCGGACCACGATCCGCTCGCGTCCCGTCAGCGTCACCGCCCGCAGCGCCGGACGCCAGCCCCCGGAGCGGGGCCCGTCCGCGAGCTTCTCGGCGCTGAACCAGATCTCCGTGCCGTCACCTGACCAGGCGAGCGTGTTGGACGTGAAGGTCAAGCCTTCGGCCAGGACCTTCTGGCGGCCGTCGAGGTCCACGACCGACACGCAGTCGCCGCTCGCGCCGCGGTTCTCGAAGATCGCGATGCGATCGCCTCGTGGCGAGAAGCGAGGCGCCCGCAGCCCGTAGGAGCTCTGGTAGATGAGATGCCCGATCGGGAACTCGAGGCGCCTGATCCCGTTGTGCTCGCGGACGACCGCCAGGGTCTCCCCGTCGGGCCGCCGCTTCGGCGACCAGTCGGCGGCGACCACGTCGGGCAGGACCTCCCGCGGCGCGCCGCCGGTGATCGGCACCCGGGCGAGCGTCTCGCCCGGGCTGGAGATCCGCTGGTAGAGGGCCGGGAAGGGCCGCAGCCCCGGGAAGAAGGCCAGCTCGCCGGTGCTCGACACGGCCGCCACGTCGCCCCCCCCCAACCCGATCTCGGCCGAGCCCCGGGCGTCGGTCCGGGTCGTGTACAGCCTGAGCCCCTCGTTTCCCTGCCAGATGGCGGCGTAGATCACCGTGTGCCCATCCGAAGCGAAACGCGCCGAGGCGACCGCGCCGTACTGGAAGGTGAGCCTCTGGAACGAGGGCAGCGGGCGTTCCCACCGCGACCGTCCCAGCAGCAGCCCTGCCGCGAGCAGCGCGGGCGCTGCGGCGAGCACGGCCAGCCGGCGCAGCCACCACCGGCCCGGCCGCCGCCCGAGGCTGACCCGGGTGCCGGTCACGGTCCCTACCGCCTCCAGGGCGTAAGCGAGGTCGCTCGCGGACTGGAAGCGCTCGGCGGGGCGCTTCTCCAGCGCGCGGTGGACGATGCGCTCGAGGGGGGGCGGCAGCGGCGGGTCGATGGGCGGCGGGTCGCGCTCGCTGGTGGCGGTGAGGATCTCCGCCGTGCCGGTGCCCGGGAACGCGGGCGCCCCGGCGAGCATCTCGTACAGCACCGCCCCCAGCGCGAAGACGTCGCTGCGCGCGTCAGCGGCGGCGCCCGCGATGCGCTCGGGGGCGATGTAGCCGGGCGTGCCGAACAGCGACTGGGTGAGGGTGCTCCGCTCGTCCCCGCCCGTCGGCGCGCGCGCGGCGCCGTCGCCGGCGCGCAGCCCGGCCAGGCCGAAGTCGAGGATCTTCACCCGGCCGTCGGCGGTGAGGATGACGTTGGCGGGCTTGAGGTCGTTGTGCAGGATGCCGCGTGCGTGCGCCGCCGCCAGCCCCCGGCCGATCTGCACGGCGACCTCGACCGCCTTGCGCACCGGCAGCCGCCCCCGCAGCAGTCGCCGTTCGAGGGTCTCGCCCTCCACCAGCTCCATCACCACGTACGGCACGTCGCCCTCGCGGCCGACGTCGTGCACGGCGACGATCGCGGGGTGGTCGAGGGCGCCGGCGGCGCGCGCCTCCTGCTCGAACAGCCGCAGCCGCGCCGGCTGGCGCGCTGCCTCGAAGTCGAGGATCTTGACCGCGACCTCGCGGCCGAGGCGGGTGTCGCGGGCCCTGTGCACCTCGGCCATCCCCCCGACGCCGAGGGGCTCGATCAGCTCGTAGGGACCCAGCCGCTCGACGAGGGGAGAGGGCGGCTGCGCCGGGCCGTTCATGCCTTCCTCACCAATAGGAAGCCGGGCGGGAACTCGGCAGATTATTGCCGCCGCCGGCCACGACCTGCAACAGTCGTCTTCTCTAGAACTTGGGCGTCAGCTTCAGGAACGCGACGTCGTGGCCCGCGACCTTCGCCTCGAAGCGTCCGGCCACGGTCGCGACCTCGGCCTTCTTCCAGAGGTCGCGCACGACGGCCTGGGTGCGGGGGGCGAGACCGACGTCCGACCACTCGACGGCGACCGTCGTCTCCTCCTTGCCGCGGTTCCACAGGATCACCGCCCGCGACCCGTCGGCGAGCGGCTTCATCCACACCTCGCGAACCGTGTCGTGGCGTACCTTGCGACCCTGCATGCCCAGCGGGTCCTGGTCGATGGCGATCGCCTCGGTGTTGGTGAGGACCTCCTTCACCTCGGGGGCCATGGCCTTGAGGTCGTTGCCTGCCATCAGCGGGGCCGCCAGCAGGCACCAGAAGCTGAAGTGGGCTCGGTTCTCCGCGGGCGTCAGCCTGCCGTTGCCGACCTCGAGCATGTCGGGGTCGTTCCAGTGGCCCGGGCCGGCGTAGGGGTAGAGGTCCTGCACCCTGTCGATGATCGCGGTGACGCCCAGGCCGTCGTCGCTCCGGTTGCCGGCGCAGTCCCAGCACGCCCCGATGTCGCCCGTGGCCCGCCACAGGTGGCCGACGCCCGGCGCCCAGGTCCAGGGCTTGGTCGAGCCCCACTCGCAGATCGAGAACACGATCGGCCGCCCGCTCGCGCGCAGCGCCCGGCCCATCTTCTGGTACGAGTCGCGGGTGTCCTGGCCCTCGGCGTTGCACCAGTCGTACTTGAGGTAGTCGACGCCCCAGGAGGCGTAGGTCTTCGCGTCCTGCGCCTCGTGGTCCTTCGAGCCGGGCCGCTTCTGGCAGGTGCCGGTGCCGGCGTCCGAGTAGATGCCGAACTTCAGTCCCTTCGAGTGGACGTAGTCGGCGAGGGCCTTGATGCCGGAGGGGAAGCGCTTGGGGTCGGCCACGATGCTGCCGTCCGCGGCGCGGCTCACCTGCCAGCAGTCGTCGATGACGACGTACTGGTAGCCCGCGGCCTGCATGCCGCTGGCCACCATGGCGTCGGCGGTGTCCCTGATCAGCTGCTCGCTGACGTTGCAGGCGAACTTGTTCCAGCTGTTCCAGCCCATCGGCGGCGTCAGCGCCAGGCCGTCAGCGGCGTCTGGCGCGGCGCCGGCCGGAGCTACGGCGAGAAGCAGGGCGGCGAGGGCGGAAGCGGCGGCGGTCGGCAGGCAGGCTCTCGAGGCGGCGCGGGCGATCGGCATGGTCCCCCCCAGTGTCGAGGGGAGTGTACAGGCTCCCGCCTCCCCGGCCATGGGCCGGACGGCTCAGAGTCGGGCGAAACCCGTGCATTCAGCCAATCGATCACCTCGCCGATCGGCGTCGGCCTCTACGCCTACATCAAGCTGGTCGAGGGCGCCTGGATCCCGTACAACAAGTGGGATCGCCGCCCTGCCCCACACTCGAGAAGAACGCGCGCAGGGGGCCTGGCGGCCGTGAGCCGATGCGGCGATTCGGAGCGCGCTTCAACGGAGCGACGTATCAGCGAGGCTCGGCTGCCGGTTTGACGCCGGCCCGACGGCGCGCAACGATCCGCCCATGACCGACGAAGGCCGTCGCGCGTTGCTGGTCGCCGGGGTCGCGGGAGCGGCAGGGACCTGGCTGGGAGCGTCGCAGCCGTCACCAGCGCCCGACACCAGGCGGACGGTCGAGCTGCCCGGCCTCGTCGACCTGCAGGTGAACGGCTTCGCGGGCGTCGACTTCAACGACCCGGCGCTGAGCGAGGAGCAGGTGGCCCGCGCGGTCGAGGCGATCGGCCGCACCGGCGTCACGCGTTTCCTGCCGACGCTGGTGACCTCGAGCAGCGAGAGCTTCTCCGCCTGCGCGCGCCGTCTCGCCCGCGCGACGCAGCCGGCCATCGCGGGCCTGCACATGGAAGGCCCCTACATCTCGCCCGAGGACGGGTACCGCGGCGCCCACCCGCGCGCTTTCGTCCGGCCGGCCGACGTGGACGACTTCCGCCGCCGTCAGGACACGGCCGAGGGCCGCATCCGCATCGTCACCCTGGCGCCGGAGTCGCCCGGCGCGCTGCCGCTGATCGAGCACCTGGTGAGGACCGGCGTTCGTGTCGCCATCGGCCACACCGGCGCGAGCGGGGGGCAGATCCAGGACGCGGTCGAGGCGGGGGCCACGCTGTCGACGCATCTCGGCAACGGCTGCGCGGCACTGCTGCCGCGGCACCCCAACGTCATCTGGGAGCAGCTCGGCGAGGACCGTCTGCTGGCCAGCTTCATCGTGGACGGCCACCACCTCCCGCCGGCCACCGTCCGGTCCATGGTCCGCGCCAAGACGCCGGGGCGCAGCATCCTGGTGACCGACGCCATCGCGGCCGCCGGGATGCCGCCGGGCCGCTACGTGCTCGGCGGCGAGGCCGTGGAGCTGGATGCGGCCGGCCGGGTCGGCGTGCCGGGCACGCCGTATCTCGCCGGGTCCGCGCTGCGGCTCGACGCCGCCATCGGCAACACCGTCCGCTTCACCGGGCTGCCGCTGGAGGAGGTCGTGGCCATGGCCGCAAGCCGCCCCGCCGCCTACCTGGGAATCGAGCCGGCCGGGAAGGTCACGGCCGAGTGGGACCCGCAGTCGGCGAAGCTGACCGTGCTCCGCGTGGCTGCCTGAGAGCGCCCCGGTCAGGCCAGCCGGTCGCGGCGCAGCGTCAGGCCGCCGTCGACCGTCAGCACCTGGCCGGTGACGTACGAGTCGGGCTCCAGCAGGAAGCGCACCGCCCGCGCCACGTCCTCCGGGCGCCCGAACCGCGGCACCACCCCGGCGTCCACGTAGGGGTCGTACTTGCCGCCCTCGATGGAGGCCCGGGCCATCCCCGCCACCGTCGCCCCGGGCGCCACCACGTTGACGCGGACGTCGGCCGCGCCGCCGTACTCCTTGGCCAGGATGCGCGCGGCGTGGACGAGGGCGGCCTTGGGTGAGCCGTAGGCGAGGCTGCCCTCGAAGGGGTAGACGCCCTGCATGCTGGAGACGAGCACGATCGACCCGCGCGTCTTGCGCCGCGCCATCTCCTCGGCGGCGGCGCGGGCCAGCAGGACCGGGGCCTCGAAGTTCGCGGCGAAGGAGGCGTGGAGCGCAGCCCCGTCGAGCTCCGCGGCCTTCACCCGCGCCGGGTCGCCGGTGAGCGCCACCAGGCCGTAGAGGTCGTCCTTCACCGCGAGCGCCGCCTCGAGGTAGCGCCGGCGCACGGCGGGGTCGGCCACGTCGCCCTCCACCAGGTGCACCAGCCCGCCGTAGAGGTCCTGCAGCCTCTGCTGGAAGGCGAGGGCGTGGCCCTTGTTGGAGCGGTAGCCGACCACCGGGATCGCGCCGTCCTGGATGAGCAGGGCGGTGATGGCCGCGCCCAGCCCGCCCGCCCCGCCCGGCAGCAGGACCACGCGGCCGGCCAGCGCCTTGCGGTTGAAGTCGTAGCGGTGCTCGCCGTAGCGGCGGAGCTGCTCGGGGTCTGTGTGTCGGGAGGGCATGGTGTTCTCCGGCGCGCCTCAGCCGAACAGCGCGCGCAGGTCGCCGGTGCCGAGGCCGGCGAGCGAGCCGACGACGCGGTGCGCGACGCCCAGCTTCTCCGGCGGGAGGCTGTGGGCGACGCCGACCACCTTCATGCCGGCGCCCCTGGCGGAGACGATCCCCGGGACGGAGTCCTCGAAGGCCACGCAGTCGCCGGGCTGCAGGCCCGGGCGGCGGACGGCGAGAAGCCGCGCCGCCTCCAGGTAGGGGGCGGGGTCCGGCTTCGTCCGCGGGACGTCCTGGGAGCCGACGATCACCGCGAAGGCCTCGCGCAAACCGAGGTCGGACAGGATCGCCTCGATCTCCTCGTGGCGCGCCCCCGAGGCGATGCCGACCGGCACCTCCGCGGAGGCCGCGCACACCAGCTCGCGCGCGCCCTCGAACACCGCAATGCCGGGGATCAGCTCGGCGAAGCGGGCCACCTTCCGCCCCTCGATGCGGTCCAGCCGCTCCCGGGAGGCCGGCTGGCCATGGTGCTCCAGGGCCAGCCGGATGGCGTTGCGGTCGTCGTACGCCAGGTAGATGCCCCAGTACTCCTCGCGGGTGATGGCGACGCCTTCCTCCAGCAGGGCCTCGCGCAACGCCGCGAAGTGCACGGGCTCGCTGTCGACGATCACGCCGTCGAAGTCGAACACGACGGCGCCCAGGGCCATCCGCCTACTTCTTCCGGATGGAGGTGATCAGCGCGTCGAAGGTCGGCAGGGCGGCCGTGACCGTCGCCCCGGGGCCGGTCAGCTTGAAGAAGACGTTGCCCTGGGGCGCCTCCACGATCGTGCCCAGCAGCCGGTACCCGGCCCTCTTCCCGGTCGACTGCATCATCGGGCCGCCGGGCGCGAGGTAGGTGCCCGCGAGCTGCACGCGGGTGACCGGCAGGCCGGCCGCGGTGGTCGAGGTCCGCTCGGGCTTCGGGGTCCCCTCGAACTGCCGTGACCAGCGCTCGACGTTGGCCTCCACCGAGCCGCCCTGGCCCGCCCCGAAGAAGAAGACCGCGCACTCTCCCGGCTCGGACCCCTTCGCCGCCGGGACCGTGTAGGTGGCGACGCGCATCGCGCTGCCGCCGCCGGCCGTCCAGCCGGCAGGGACCTTCCACTCGATGCCCCCCGCGGCGTCCGTGCGCGCCGGCGCCGATGGCGGCGCGGCGGCGAGGGCCGAAGCAGCGAGCGCGGAAGCAGCGAGCGCGGGATTCAGGACGGAGAGGGCCAAGGCGAAGGCGCGGCAGGCGGACAGCGTACGCTTCATCTCGACCATACCTCCTTTGTCGGGACGGGACCCGGAGACGATGGACACCGGAAGACGCCATTCTAGCAACTGACGGGCGCACCCGCGGCCGTCGCCGGCCATACAATCCCTCCGTCCAGACGAGGAGGCGCTCCGGCGGCCGCTTCGTCGCGCAGGAGGTGAAGCAGCCATGAAGTCGCACACCGTCCACCTGACCATGGAGGTCCCGGCGAGGATGGACTTCGTCAACATCACCCGCGAGGTGGAAAGGGTGGTGAAGGCGAGCGGCGTGCGCGAGGGGCTGTGCCTGGTGAACGCCATGCACATCACGGCCTCGGTCTTCATCAACGACGACGAGCCGGGGCTGCACGAGGACTACAAGCGCTGGCTGGAGCGGCTGGCGCCCTACGACCCCAGCCCCGAGCGTTACCACCACAACCGCACCGGCGAGGACAACGGCGACGCCCACCACAAGCGCCAGGTGATGGGCCGCGAGGTGGTGGTGGCGGTCACCAACGGCGAGCTGGATTTCGGCCCCTGGGAGCAGATCTTCTACGGCGAGTTCGACGGCCGGCGGCCGAAGCGGGTGCTGGTGAAGGTGATCGGGGAGTAGGCGGGCGCTTCGCCCATCACGGCGCCTGCAGCCTGAACACGTCGTCGCTCGTCTCGGCGCCGAACCAGGGGCGGAGGTAGACGCGCCCGCCCAGGCGCGCATCGAGCCAGTCCGGCAGGTCCTTCATCTGCGCGGCCGAGAACTGGCTGGCGTGACAGGCGAAGGCGTTGCGGGTGGCGGCCAGGTCGGCGGCGTCGTAGGGAACGCGAACGGTCAGGAAGCGCGTGCTGGTGACGGCCCAGTGCGGGTCGTGGTCGCCCCGGCGGACGCGGTCGGCGGGCAGGGCTGGATAGAGCAGGCGTGCCGGCACTCCCTTCGCCCCGGCCTGCACCAGCTGGGTGACCACGGCGCCGACGAGCCGGTGGTCCGGGTGGCCGTAACCGCCCTCGGGGCCCCAGGTGATCACGACGTCCGGGTTCACCTGGCCCAGTACCGTCCGGATCGCATGAACGACCTCGTTCAGGTAGCCGGTGGGCGGGTCGTTCGGACGTCCGAGCTCGTCGTCACGGAAGCCGAGGAGCGTGGGCGGCTCGACGCCGAGCGCCCGGCAGGAGCAGCGCACTTCCGCGGCGCGAACCGTCGCCAGGTCCTTCCCGGCCGGGATACTGGTGCGAGGTCCTTTCGCGCCGTCGGTGACGACGGCCAGGCGCACCCTCGCCCCCTGCCGCGCGTAGTGGGACAGCAGCGGCCCGACGAAGACCTCGTCGTCGGGGTGGGCGAAGACAGCCAGCAGCGTCCTGCCCTGGCTGGGCGTCGACGGCGTGCACCCGAGGGCCAGCACCAGCACCGCCGCCACCGCCGTGGTCCCGATCCCGTGCCACGGCCTCAGCCGCGGCCACCACCGCCTGACCTGGCGGCCGTAGGCAGCGTAAGACTCTCCAAAGCGCGCGGCCAGCGCGCGCTCCTCGTAGAGGACCACGAACAGGTGGAAGGCGACGGCGAGGAGCGCGGCGTACTCGAGCAGCACGACGCGGGCCAGCAGCAGCGCCTGCCCCAGCACGATGGCCAGCACCGCGAGGTACATGGGGTTGCGCACGTGCCGGTACTGGCCGGAGACGACGAGGCAGATCGTCGGGGCCGGCGGGGCCGGAGTGCCGAGCCCCACGATCGCGAACCGGGCCGACGATTCGAGCAGGCTCGCGAGGCCGGCGAGCAGGAGCATGGCGCCGACCGCCCGAAACAGAAACGGCTGGAACGGCGTGCCGCCGCGCCAGCCGGTCAGCCAGTACGGGACCCCTCCGGCGACGGTGCCCGGGACCAGGACGAGGAAGAGAAGCGTCCCGGCGCAAGCCCCAAGCCGACCGCGCCGCTCGTCCGCGCCGGACACCGCGTGAGCATAGCGCCCGGCGGTCCGCACTCGAGCCGGCGTCGCCGCGGATGACCGTGTCGGTGCCTTTGTGCGTTGTGTCACATGGGCATGAAAAACGATTGACGGCCGAACGTCAACGGACGTAACGTCCGCGCCGCACTCACGAAGTCGCTGCAGCAAGGTCGGTGCAGGCAGTCGATGTCTGAGAACTGCTTCGACCGCATTCGACGATCCTGCCGTGCGCCCGTGCCGGCGCCGCTGGTTGGTGGCGTGTCGCGACGGCTCACCAGCCGACTCTCAGGAGGAACCATGAACACGCTCAGGATCTCGCGCGGGCCGCGGGTTGTGGGGATGCTCGTCGCTCTGGTGGCGGCGGCCGGCATCGCCGCGGCCGGAACCCCGCCCTCGACCGACCAGCTCCAGGACATCCCCGTCTTCCAGGACCAGCTCTACGGGACGTGGTCCGGCGGTGACATCGTCACCACGGGGCCCAACAACGACCAGTTGCCGATCGACACGACGGAGACGTACGACGGCCTGCCGTCGCTCCGGCTGCAGGTGGTCGGGCCCAACCAGTGGTGGTGGGTCTCCATCCTCGCCGGCCAGGACTGGATGCCGTACAGCCTCGAGCATTACCTGGCGAACGGCTCTCTCGAGTTCAACGTCAAGGGATCGGTCGGGGGCGAGGTGTTCAACATCCAGGTGGGCGACCTCGACAACGCGCGCACGCCGACCGAGACGACGCTCGACAACGTCGGCAGCTGGAACTACGTCTGGCTCAGCACGGAGTGGCAGCACGTGAAGATCCCGCTCGGCGCGCTGATCCCCCCCGACAAGGCGGTGCCGCAGGGCACGTTCGAGCCGCGGCAGTTCCGGGTGGTCCGCTTCGGCGAGGCGTACTGGGGTCCCTACGCGAAGACCTTCTGGCTGAACGACGTCAAGTTCACCTCTCCCGACCGTGAGCCGAGCGCGCCGGCCATCCGCGTGAACCAGGTTGGCTACCTGCCGATCGGCGAGAAGTACGCCTACGTCGCCGACTTCCCGGAGGTCCTCGCGGCCGACGCGGGGACCCGGTTCGAGATCCGCAGGGCGTCGAACAACGAGGTGGCCTACACCGGCAAGCTGAGCCTAGTGGAGGCCCACGAGGCGTTCGTCTCCGGCGAGAAGGTCCTGCGTGCCGACTTCAGCGGGCTGTGGCGGCCCGGCCGGTACTACATGGTGGTGGACGCGGCCGGCATCGACCCCTCGCCGGCGTTCGACGTCGGCTGGCGCGTCTACAAGCCGGTGCTGCGCGACGCCGCCCGCTACTTCTTCTACCAGCGGCAGGGCATCGCCATCGAGGAGCCGTTCGCCGAGGGTTTCGCCCGCGGCCTCGGCCACCCGGGCGACGTCAGCGCGAAGATGCGCTCGTCGGGAGCCGTCCGCGACGTCTCGCAGGGCTGGTACGACGCGGGCGACTACGGCAAGTACGTGCCGTTCGCGGCAGCGCCGATCGTCGACCTCCTCGACGCCTACACCACGTTCCCCTTCGTCTTCGGCGACGACAGCAACATCCCCGAGAGCGACAACGGCAAGCCGGACGTGCTCGACGAGGTGAAATGGGAGCTCGACTGGATGCTGAAGATGCAGGACACGGCCTCCGGCGGCTTCTACCACCTCGTCTACCCGAACAACTGCCCGGCCGACGGCTCCTCCTGCAGGCCCGAGGACATCACCGAGCAGCGCTACGTCGAGGACCTGATGGGCGGCGTGCCGAACGTGCGACCGACGGCGAGCACCGCCAAGGCGGTGGCCGCGCTGGCGCACGCGGCGCGCGCCTACAGGGACTACGACAAAGCCTACGCCAACCGGCTGCTGACGGCGGCGGTGGCCGGGTGGGGCTACCTGATGGCGAACCCGCAGAACATCCCGGCCACCGGCTTCAACGGCGAGCAGTCGACCGACGGCGCCGAGCGGCTGTGGGCAGCAGCGGAGCTGTTCCGCGCCACCCGGGGCGCAGCGTACGATGCCTACTTCCACGCCAACTACAAGACCTTCGCCAGCACCTGGCAGTCGACGACCGACAACTCCGGCTACCCGGAGCAGCGGGCCTTCATCGCCTACCTCTCGGCCCCGGCGGCCGACCACGTCATCCGCAAGTGGTTCCGTCCGCTCTACCAGGGCTGGCGCGCCCAGCAGATGGCCCGCACCGAGAAGACCTGGCGCAACTTCCTCGACGACGGCAGCGGTGACGTCGGCTCCGACTACTACTGGGGCAGCAACGCCGTCACCCTGGCGACGATCGCGACGATCGCCATGGCCGACCGTGCCCTGGGCGACGTGCTCGATCCCGACCTGGTCAAGGCGGCGCGCGCCCAGCTCAACTACGTGCTGGGCGTGAACCCGCTGCGCAAGAGCTACCTCACGGGCCACGGGGCCGACTCGGCCAGCCGCATCTACTCGAACCTCTACAGCGCCGAGCGCTTCAGCCCGACGCCGCAGCCGCCCGGTATCCTGGCCGAGGGTCCCAACCAGTACCAGGGCTGGCGCTACTCGCGCTTCTTCGGGAAGTGCTATGCGGACACGAACACCGACTGGACGGTGTCCGAGCACGCGATCTACTACAACGCGAGCCTCGTCTTCGTGCTGGCGCTGACCGACGCCACGGCGGTGATCCCGGCCTTCTAGCGTCCTCTTCTTCTCTTCCAGGGCTCAGGGTGCCTCGGCGACCCCGCCAGCCGCGTCCTCGGCCGCCGCCGCCCGCCCGGTGGCGGCCTCCGTCAGCGGGTGCCCCCGCTCGCCGAGGTTCAGCAGCAGGAAGCCGGCCGTGGCCCAGATGAGGTCACGACCGCGCTTGAGCAGGACGAGGGCGGTGCCGATGGTGACCGCGCCGGGGACGCCGAGGCCCTGCAGGCCGAGCACGTAGGCCGCGTCCTGGACACCGAGGCCGGCGGGCACCGGGAGCGCCACCGACCGCACGGTCACCACCGCCGTCTCGAGCACCGTCGCCACCGAAGCCGAGACGTCCACCCCCAACAGGCGGAGGTAGAGCAGAGTCTCCAGCCCGCGCACCAACCAGGCGGCCGCGTAGATTGCCAAGGGCAGCGCCAGCCCCCCGCGCTCCTTCTCGAAGAAGCGCAAGAGCTGCTGGTCCGTGCGCTCGAAGCCGGAGGCGTGTCGCTGCAGCCAGCCGCCCATCCAGCGACCGAGCAGGCGCTGGAGGCTCCGGTGAACGCGCTCGGCCGCCTGCGCCCGGGCGGCGGCGGCGATCGCCACGCCGAAGGTGGCGATCATGAAGGCGGCGGCGCCGAGCAGCAGCCAGGGCAGCCCGCCGCGGCCGATCGCCGACGGCGAGGCGGCCTCGAGCGCGGGCCAGGCGACGAGCGTCACCAGCGCGAGGACGATGCCGTGGGAGACGACGACGAAGAACTTGCGCCCCACGCTCGCCACGACGGCCGTCTCCAGCGGGACGCCGCAGCGGCGCTTCAGCAGGACCGGCTGCAGCGACTCGGAGACGAAGGGGCCCCAGGGCAGCGCCAGCATGATGGCCTCGGTCGACAGGCGGACTCGGACGAGAGAAGCGAACGGCGGCCGCACCCCGAGCAGCGAGAAGGAGTGCCACCAGGCGACGGCCTCGAGCAGCGTCACGGCGAGCGGCGGCAGCACCAGCAGAGGCAGCTGCCAGCCGAGGGCGCGGACCAGGCTGGCCACCCGGCCGAGGTCGGCCGAGCGCATCACGTACGCGCCGAAGCCGAGCGCCAGCAGCGCGGGGACGACCTGCGGGAGACGCCGGAGGAAGCGCTTCATGCGGGCCAAAGGCGGGACCATCCATCATCGCACGCGCTACACTCCGCATCGCGGAGGCAAGGCAGATGGCATTCGATCCGGGACGGCGGGGCGTGCTGCGTGGCGCGGCGGCGCTGGCGGTCGCCGCGGTGGCGCGGCCCGGGAGGGCACAGGACGCGAAGCCGGGGAGCGGGGCGACAGCTCCCGGCAATGGCCGGCTGAAGCAGTCGGTCTCGCGCTGGTGCCTCGGCAAGATGCCGCTCGACGAGATGTGCGAGGGCCTCGTACGCATCGGGTACCAGGGCGTCGACCTGCTGGGCCCCGAGGACTGGGCGACCGTGAGGAAGCACGGTCTCGTCTGCCCGATGGCCATGCTGGGCGGCGCCCTCAACATCCCCAAGGGGTTCAACCGCGTAGAGAACCACCCCGCCATCCTCGAGGCGCTGCGCAAGGGCGTCGACCTCGCCGCCGACGCCGGGGTGCCGAACATCGTCTGCTTCTCCGGCAACCGCGAGGGGATGTCGGACGCGGAAGGGCTGGAGAACTGCGCGAAGGGCCTGGGGCAGATCGCGTCGCAAGCGGAGAAGAAGGGCGTCACCCTGTGCGTCGAGCTGCTCAACAGCAAGGTCGACCACAAGGACTACATGTGCGACCACACCGCCTGGGGTGCGGCGCTGGTCAGGAAGGTCGGCTCGCCGCGGGTGAAGCTCCTCTACGACATCTACCACATGCAGATCATGGAGGGCGACGTGATCCGCACGATCCGCGAGAACATCGGCGCGCTCGCCCACTTCCACACCGCGGGAGTGCCCGGCCGCCACGACCTCGACGGCAGCCAGGAGCTGAACTACGGGGCCATCTGCCGGGCCATCGTCGACACCGGCTTCACCGGCTTCCTGGCCCAGGAGTTCACGCCCAAGGGCGACCCGCTGCGGGCGATGGAGGAGGCCTTCCACATCTGCGACGTCTAAAGAGAGAGGTGGCTCACCAAGCCGCTCGTGAGCGGCCCACCAAGGGCGCTGAGCTGTGGCGTCCGCGAGCGATGCGCCGAGCGGGACAGCGCCGGAGGCCTCCTCCCTGGCCTCAGGGCACGCCCGTGACGGCAGGCGCCAGTCCCACGCTCACCCGGTCGATCGTCGCGACGGCAGGCGTCCCGGGCGTGGGGCGCAGCCCAACGGTCAGCGCGGTCTGTCCACGCACGAGTGGGGCGTCCAACTCGAGCGCCATCCCCGGCGGTGCCATCACCTCGGTCAATGGGGCCCAGCGGCTCCACTCCGAGAATGGATGATCGTGCACCCATTCGCCGCGGTTGCTCGAGCGACCCTCCCTTTCCGCTCCCGCGCTCGGTGCTCGCCGTCCGACGTCTCGCGCTACCAGCGCTCGTCGACGATGCCCGCGCGGTGGTTCTCGAGCCGGGCCAGGACGAACAGCAGGTCGGACAGGCGGTTGAGGTAGGGGACCAGCAGCGGGTCGACCGGCGCCTCGCGGGCCAGGCTGACGACGGCGCGCTCGGCGCGCCGGCACACGGTGCGGGCCTGGTGCAGCAGGGCGGCGGTCGACGTGCCGCCCGGCAGCACGAAGACGCGCAATGGCGGCAGGAGCGCGTCGCAACCGTCGATGCGCCGCTCGAGCCGCCGCACGTGGGCGGGGGTGAGCGCCGCCTTGTCGCGCCGGGCGGCGACCTCGTGGGTCGGGTCGGCCAGTTGCGCCCCGATCGCGAACAGGTCCTTCTGCAGAGAGCGGACCAGCCGCCCGAGCGAGCGGCCGGCCGCGGCCCGCACGGCACCCAGGGCGGCGTTCGTCTCGTCCACTGCGCCGTAGGCGGCCACGCGCAGGTGGTCCTTCGGCACCCGGGTGCCGCCGAGGAGGCTGGTCTCGCCGGTGTCGCCCGTCTTCGTGTAGATCTTCACGGGCCGGGAGAGAAGCGCTCGACGACCGTCGCCGGGGCGCCGTCCACGAGCACGGGCGTGCCGGCGGCGATGCGGGTGCGGTGGACGTAGCCGAGCGCGATCGGCCCCAGCCGCGGCGAGACCGCTGCCGTGGTGACGCGCCCGACCTCCTTGCCCTGCTCGTCGGTGATCGCCGAGCCGCGGTGGGCCGGCCTCGAGAGACGGAGGCCGCGCAGCGCCCTGCTGACGTGTCCGCCGCGGCCGGTCAGCCGGGCCACGATCTCCTGGCCGAGGTAGCAGCCCTTGGTGGGCGAGTGGCACTCTCCGAGCAGGCCGGTCTCGTGAAGGAGGTTGTCCTCGCCGACGTCGCTGCCGTACCACGGCCGCAGCGCCTCCACGCGCAGGGCGTCGACGGTGGCGTCGCCGATCGGCACGGCGCCCGCGTGCCGCAGGTCCTGGGCGACGGCCGCGCCGGCCGCGAGCGGGACGTGCAGCACGAACCCGACGGCGGGCAGGTCGGCGGCACGGACCACCCGCACGGCCACGCCGCCCACCGTGGCCGCGACGTGCGCGTCGGGTGCATCGGGAGGGAGGACGACGCCCAGGGTCTCCAGCAGCGGGGCGGCCCGCGGTCCGATCGCCGCCAGGACCGACACGGGCCGGCGCGCGAAGCGGACCGGCGCCGCGACCCGGTAGTGCTCGAGGCTGCGCTGCAGCCGCGGCAGCCGCTCGGCTGTCGTCTCCAGGGCGATCGCGTTCTCCTCGGCCAGGACCCGCAGCAGCGCCTGGACGGCGCCCTTCGCGTTCATGAACGCGGCCTCCCGGCCCTCCCCGGCTCTCAGTCCGGCCACGTCGTTGCTCAACATGCCCTGCAGGAACTTCTGCCGCTGCGGGCCGCTCACCTCCAGCACCCCGCGCGAGCGCAGGTCGACGAGCGCCGCGCCCTCGCGGGCGGCCAGGTGCTCGCCGGCCAGGTCGGCGTCGGAAGCGGGGGAGGTCATCAGTGCGAGTCTACCCGAGGGTGCGGTGCTAAAAGGTAGGACCGGACCCCATCGGGAGGTGGCCGTGGCCAGGAACGACGACGTGGTGGTGATCACCGGAGCCAGCTCGGGCATCGGGGCGGCGCTGGCGCGGCGGCTGGGCGGCGAGAGGAGGCGGCTGGTGCTGGCGGCGCGCCGCGGCGACAGGCTGCGGGAGGTGGCGCGGGAGGCGGAGCAGCGCGGCGCCCTGCACGCGGCGGTGGTCGAGACGGACGTCACCCGGCGCGCCGACGTCGAGCGGCTGCGCGACGTGGCGCTGTCCACGTTCGGCCGCTTCGACGCCTGGGTCAACAACGCCGGCCGCGGCATCGCCCGGCCCGTGCTGGAGCTGACCGAGGAGGACGTCGACGAGATGATCGCCGTCAACCTGAAGTCCGCGCTCTACGGCATGCAGGTGTCCGTCCCGCACTTCCTGGCCCGCGGCAGCGGCCACCTGGTGAACGTCTCGTCGTTCCTGGGCCGGGTGCCGCTGGTCGGCATCCGCTCCGCCTACTCGGCGGCCAAGGCGGCGCTCAACTCGCTCACCGCCAGCCTGCGCCTGGACCTGGCGGCCAAGTACCCCGGCGTCCAGGTGTCGGTGGTGATGCCGGGCATCGTCAGCACCGACTTCGCCCGCAACGCCAGGGCCGCGCCCCCGCCCGGACCGACGACCGCCCGCGCCGCCGGCCCGCCGCAGATGCAGGCGCAGACCCCCGAGGAGGTGGCCGAGGCGATCGCCCGGCTGCTGCACCACCCGCTGCCCGAGCTGTACACGAACCCCGCCTCCGCCGAGCTGGCGCGGGCGTACTTCGCGGACGTGGCCGCCTTCGAGCGGCGGGCGAGCGCGCGGTAGCGGCGTTCGGACGGTGGGTGGGAAGCGGGTAAGATAGACTGTTTCGCGCTCAACCCGGAGACCCCCGATGAGGCTCGAGAAGACGCTGCGCCGCACCCCCCTGCCGGTGGCGCTGGTCGCCCTGGCGCTGCTGCCATCCTGCTCCAGCAGCACGCCCACCGTCCCGGGGAACGTGAACACGGCCGGGCTCGCCATCACCGTGGACCCCACGCCGGTGGTCGCCACGCTCAATCCGGTGACGCTGGTGGCGACCGCCACCTACAAGATCACCGTCACCGAGACCAACGGCCTGGGCGGGCAGTTCAACTTCATCAACGGGTCGGTCTTCGACCCGATCACCGGCCAGCTGGTGGCGCTGAACTACTTCGACTCCTCCGACCTCATCGTCTTCGTGGGCAAGGACCGCATCGAGCCGATGGGCACGCTGACGGTGACGCAGACGGCCAACTACAAGCTCTCCAACTCCGGCAAGGCCGCGCCCCTGACCGTGAGCGCCCAGCTCAAGGACGACCACAGCAACCTGGTGAACGCCGCCATCCAGGTCGCGATCCAGTAGGCGCCGTGAGCGAACGCCTCGCCGGGATCCTCCTGCACCCGACGTCCCTGCCCGGACCCTACGGCATCGGCGAGCTCGGCGACGAGGCCACCGCCTTCCTCGACTTCCTGGCCGGGGCCGGCTGCCGGCTGTGGCAGGTGCTGCCGCTGGGGCCCACCGGGTACGGCGACTCCCCTTACCAGTGCTTCTCGGCGTTCGCGGGGAACCCGCTGCTGGTGAGCCTCGACCGGCTGCGCCAGGAGGGACTGCTGTCGGCCGCCGATCTGGCCGGGCGCCCCGGGTGGCCGGAGCGCGAGGTCGACTTCGGAGCGGTGATCGAGTTCAAGCGGCCGCTGCTGGCGAAGGCCTTCGCGGCCTTCGAGCGCAGCGCCGCGCCGGAACGGCGGGGGCACTTCGACGCCTTCCGGGCGGCCCAGGCCGCCTGGCTGCCCGACTTCGCGCTGTTCATGGCCCTGAAGCACGCCCGGGGCGGCGCCGCCTGGCACACCTGGGACCCGCCGCTCGTCCACCGCGAGGCGAAGGCGCTGGAGTCCGCACGGCGTGCGCTGGCGGGAAAGGTCCGCGAGATCGAGTTCGAGCAGTGGCTCTTCTTCGAGCAGTGGGCGGGCCTGCGCGCGCAGGCGGCGGAGCGGCAGATCCGGATCATGGGCGACATCCCGATCTTCGTCGCCCACGACAGCGCCGATGTCTGGGCCCACCCGGAGATCTTCCACCTCGCCGCCGACGGCCGGCCCTCGTTCCAGGCCGGCGTGCCGCCGGACTACTTCAGCGCCACCGGCCAGCTCTGGGGCAACCCGCTGTACCGCTGGGACGCGCTGGCCCGCACCGGCTACGCCTGGTGGATCGACCGCTTCCGGGCGGTGCTGGCGCTGGTCGACCTCGTGCGCCTCGACCACTTCCGCGGGTTCGAGGCGTACTGGCAGGTGCCCGGCGACGCGCCCACGGCCGAGCGGGGGAAGTGGGTGAAAGGCCCCGGCGCCGCCTTCTTCGAAGCGCTGCTGGGTGCGCTGGGAGCGCTGCCGATCGTGGCCGAGGACCTCGGCGTGATCACGCCGGAGGTGGAGGCGCTGCGCGACCGCTTCGGCTTCCCCGGGATGGCGATCCTGCAGTTCGCCTTCGGCGGCGACGCGCATGCCAACGACTTCCTCCCCCACAACTACCCGAAGCACAAGGTCGTCTACACCGGCACCCACGACAACGACACGGTGGTCGGCTGGTGGACGGCCGGCGTGGGCGACACCACCCGTACGCAGGCGGAGGTCGAGCGCGAGCACCAGCGGGCCCTCGCCTACGTGGGCGGCGACGGCAGCGAGATCAACTGGGACTTCATCCGCACCCTGTTCGTCTCGGTGGCCGAGACCGCGATCGTGCCGCTGCAGGACGTGCTGGGCGAGGGCAGCGCGTCGAGGATGAACCTGCCGGGCCGGCCCTCGGGAAACTGGAAGTGGCGCTTCGCCGTCTCCCAGCTCACCCCGGAGGTCCGTCGGCGGCTGCACGCGATCACCGACGGCGCGGGGCGCACGGCTCCTCCCGACGGGCAGCCCTGATCGGGTCCCGACGGCGGGCGTATCATGCGCGCCGGCTCGGGCGGCGGCGCGCCTGCCCGGGTTCCCCAAGCGGAGGGTCCCTGGAATGAAGACGCCATCGTTCGCCCTCGTCCTGACGCTCGTGCCCGCGCTGACGGCCGCCGCCGGCCAGGAGCCGCCCACGGCCGCCGCCGCGGCCGGCACCTCGCCCGCCTACGACCTGCGCGCCCTCGACCGTTCGGTCGACCCCTGCGTCGACTTCTACGAGTTCGCCTGCGGCGGCTGGCGCAAGGCGAACCCCATCCCGCCCGACCAGACCCGCTGGGGGCGTTTCAACGAGCTGGCCGAACGCAACCGCGAGGCGCTGCACCAGATCCTGGAGGCCGCGAAGGACCCGGTCCGCCCGCGCTCGCCGATCGAGGCGAAGGTCGGGGACTACTACGCGGCCTGCATGGACGAGCCGCTGATCGAGAAGCAGGGCGAAGCGCCGCTGCAGGCGCTGCTCGCCCGCGTGGACGCGGTGCAGTCCAAGGCGGGGCTGTTCCGGTTGCTGGGGGAGAACGAGGCGGGCGCCCTGCCGGTCTTCTTCCGCTTCGGCTCGGCCCCCGACATGCACGACTCCACCCGCACCATCGCCATGGTGGGGCAGGGCGGCACCAGCCTCCCCGACCGCGACGACTACCTGAAGCAGGACGCGAAATCGAAGGAGATGCGCGAGCGCTTCCTCGGCCACGTCGGGCGCATGCTGAAGCTGGCCGGCGAGCCGGAGGCGGCGGCGAAGGCGGACGCGGAGACGGTGCTGCGTCTGGAAACCTCCCTCGCCGACGCCCAGCTCGACCGCACCGCCCTGCGCGACCCCAGGAACCGGGACAACCCGATGAGCGTCGCCGAGCTGAGGCAGCTGGCGCCCGCCTACGACTTCGCCGCCTTCTTCTCGGCCACCGGCGCCCCTGCCTTCGAGAAGCTGAACGTGAGCAGCCGCAGGTTCTTCGAGCAGTCGAGCCGGCTGGTCGCCGACACGCCGCTCGCGGACTGGAAGACCTGGCTCCGCTGGCACATGGTGCGCGAGGCGGCGCCCTACCTGGGCCGGGCGTTCGTGGACGAGGACTTCGCCTTCAACCGCCAGTTCCTGCAGGGGGCGAAGGAGCTGGAGCCGCGCTGGAAGCGCTGCGTGCAGGCCACCGACCGCGGCCTGGGCGAGGCGCTCGGCCAGCTCTACGTCGAGAAGACGTTCGGCGCCGAGGGCAAGGCACGCATGAAGGTCATGATCGAGGCGCTCACCGCCGCGCTGCGCGAGGACATCGAGAGCCTGCCCTGGATGACGCCGGAGACGAAGAAGAAGGCGCTGGCCAAGCTGGCGGCCTTCAACACCGACAAGGTCGGCTACCCGGACAAATGGAAGGACTACTCGAGCGTCGAGGTGCGGCGCGACGACTACTTCGGCAACTCCCGCCGGGCCGAGGTGTTCGAGGTCAGGCGCGCCCACGCGCGCATCGACCAGCCCACCGACCGCACGCTGTGGGGCATGACCCCGCCCACGGTGAACGCCTACTACAACGCCGCCAACAACGAGATCGTGTTCCCCGCCGGCATCCTGCAGCCGCCCTTCTTCGACCGGGCCGCCGACGACGCCCTCAACTACGGGGGCATCGGGGTGGTGATCGGGCACGAGTACACCCACGGCTTCGACGACCAGGGGAGCAAGTTCGACGCCCAGGGCAACCTGGAGAACTGGTGGACGCCCGACGACCGGAAGGCCTTCGAGCAGCGGACCGACTGCGTCGAGAAGGAGTACGACGGTTTCGTCTCGGTCGCGGACCCGGTCAACGGGGACGTCCACCTCAAGGGCGCGCTCACCCTGGGCGAGAACACCGCCGACAACGGCGGACTGCGCGTGTCCTTCGCCGCCCTGCAGAAGGCGCTGGCCGGCAAGCCGCGCACCGCCATCGACGGCTTCACCCCCGAGCAGCGCTTCTTCCTCGGCTTCGCCAACGTGTGGTGCCAGAACGTCACCGAGCCGGCCGCCCGCCAGCTGGCGCAGACCGACCCGCACTCGCCGGGCCGCTACCGCGTCAACGGCAGCGTGGTCAACTTCGAGGAGTTCGCCAAGGCTTTCGGCTGCCGGGCCGGTCAGCCGATGGTCAGCGAGAACGCCTGCCGGGTGTGGTGAGGGCCGCTCAGCCGAGGCTGAGCTCGCGGCTGAGCTTCACCCGGACCTGGCCGCCGGCCGGCGCGGGCGCTCGCCTGTGACCCGCCTCACGGCCCTGTGAGCCGCCTCGCCGGCGGAGCGATAATCCGCGGCGTCGCGACGCCGACAAGGAGGCGCTCCGTGGAAGCCACCGCCGACAAGCCCCGCCTCAGCTTCTGGCAGATCTGGAACATGTCGTTCGGGTTCCTGGGCATCCAGTTCGGGTGGGGCCTGCAGATGGCGAACATGAGCGCCATCTACCAGTACCTGGGCGCTCGGGAGGACGAGATCGCGATCCTCTGGCTGGCGGCGCCCCTCACCGGGCTGATCGTGCAGCCGATCATCGGCTACTTCTCCGACCGCACCTGGAACCGCCTGGGCCGCCGCCGGCCGTACTTCCTGAGCGGCGCCGTCCTGGCCAGCCTCGCCCTGCTGGCGATGCCGAACTCGAGCGCGATCTGGATGGCCGCGGGCCTGCTGTGGATCCTCGACGCCTCCGTCAACGTGAGCATGGAGCCGTTCCGCGCCTTCGTGGGGGACATGCTGCCGCACGACCAGCGCAAGGTCGGCTTCGCCATGCAGAGCCTGCTGATCGGGGCCGGCGCCGTGATGTCGTCGGCGCTGCCCTTCGGGCTCACCCACGGCTTCGGGGTGAGCGCCGAGTCGACCGTCGGCAGCGCCATCCCGCCGGCGGTGCACGTGGCCTTCACCATCGGCGCCTTCGTGTTCTTCCTCGGCGTGCTCTACACGGTGCTGACCACGCGCGAGTACCCGCCGGCCGACATGGAGGCCTTCCTGCGCGCGAAGCGCGAGAGGTCCGGGTGGTCGCACGCCTTCTCCGAGATCTTCCACGGCATCGGCTCCATGCCGGGGCCCATGCGCAAGCTGGCCCTGGTCCAGTTCTGCACCTGGTTCGGCCTCTTCTGCCTGTGGATCTACTTCGCGCCAGGTGTCGCCAGGCGGATCTTCCACGGGGCGCCCCTCGGGGTGAGGAACCCGGCGGTGGAGCAGGCGCTCGACGATCCCGCGAACGCGGCGGTGCTCGACCAGGCGGCGGCGGTCGCCCGCGGCTACGAGCGGCTGAAGGCGCAGGTCGCAGGCTCCGCTCCGGCGATGCGGGCGGGAGGCGCGCTCGACGCGGTCCAGGCGATGCTCGGCCTCAAGCCCGCGCCGCCGGACCCGGGGGCGCGGCTCGGGGCGCCCGAACTGGCGGCGCTCATCCACGGCGAGCTGTCCGCGCCGGCCATCTCCCCGGCCTCGGACGGCGAACGCAAGAACCCGCTGGTGCGGACGATCGCGTCCCTCCTCGGCCAGCACGGGCTGCGTTCGGGCGCCGGCGACGGGCCCGGCCTGCAGGCGGCAGCCAGCGGCCTGGTCGAGCGGCTGGCCTCTGCCCGCCGCTACCAGGAGGGGGTGGCCTGGGGCGGCGTCTGCTTCGCCACCTACAACCTGGTGGCGTTCGCCTTCGCCTTCGTGCTGCTGGCCCTGGTGCGGCGCACCAGCGCCCGCCGCATCCACGTGGCCTGCCTGGTCCTGGGCGGGATGGGGTTCCTCTCGGTGCTCGCCATCCGCCAGCCCGGCGCGCTCCTGCTGTCGATGGTGGGCGTGGGCGTCGCCTGGGCCAGCATCCTGGCCATGCCCTACGCCATGCTGTCGAATGCGCTGCCGCCCGCCAGGATGGGGTTCTACATGGGGGTCTTCAACTTCTTCATCGTGCTGCCGCAGATCCTGGCCTCCGTCGGCCTCGGCTTCGTCATGCAGCGCTTCCTGGGCAACGACGCCACCAAGGCGCTGCTGCTGGGCGGCGCCTCCATGCTGGTAGCGGCCGCGCTCACCCTGCGCGTGCGCGAGGAGGAGACGGAGTAGCCATGGCCCGCTCCGCCGCGCTCGCCCTGCTGTCGCTCGCGCTCGCCGCCCCCGCCGCGCTCGCCGCTGGGGCGCAGGTGACCAAGGTCGAACCGCCGAGCTGGTGGCCGGGCCACACGATCAACCCCGTGCGGCTGCTGGTGCGCGGCGCCGGGCTGGGGGGGGCTGCGGTCGTCTCCTGCGGACCCGGCCTGACGGCCGGCGCCGTGAGGGTGAACGACGCCGGCACCTACCTGTTCCTCGACCTCACGATCGCCCCGGACGCGAAACCGGGCCCGCGCGCGATCGCGATCCGCACCCGGGCGGGCACGGCGACCATCCCGTTCGAGCTGCTCTCGCCGCTGCCGCGGGAGGGCCGCTTCCAGGGCTTCTCGCCGGACGACGTGATCTACCTCGTCATGCCGGACCGCTTCGCCGACGGCGATCCCGCGAACGACGACCCGGCCGTCTCGCAGGGCCTCTTCGATCGCGCGAGGCCCCGCTACTACCACGGCGGGGACCTGCAAGGCGTCATCGACCACCTGCCGTACCTGAAGGACCTGGGCGTCACGGCGCTGTGGCTCAACCCCTGGTACGACAACGTCAACCACCTCAACGAGCGCGAGACCTACGACGGCAAACCGATCACCGACTACCACGGCTATGGCGCGGTCGACTACTACGGCGTCGAGGAGCACTTCGGCGACCTGGCGACGCTGCGCGAGCTGGTGGACGAGGCGCACGCCGCCGGCATCAAGGTGATCCAGGACCAGGTGGCGAACCACAGCGGGCCCTACCACCCCTGGGTGCAGGACCCGCCGACGCCCACCTGGTACTACGGCACGCCGCAGAACCACCTGGCGAACACCTGGCAGACCTGGACCCTGCAGGACCCGCACGCGACGCCCGCGACGCAGAAGGCGACGCTCCAGGGCTGGTTCATCGACATCCTGCCCGACCTGAACCAGGACGACCGGGAGGTGGCGCGCTACGAGATCCAGAACACGCTGTGGTGGGTCGGCACGACCGGCCTCGACGGCATCCGCCAGGACACGCTGCCCTACGTGCACCGCCGGTTCTGGCGCGAGTGGATGGCCGCCATCAAGAAGGAGTACCCGCGGCTGCGGGTGGTGGGGGAGATGCTCGACGGCGACCCGGCTCTGGTGTCGTTCTTCCAGGGCGGCGTACGGCGCTTCGACGGCATCGACTCGGGGGTCGACACGCTCTTCGACTTCCCGCTCCACTTCGCGATCCGCGAGGCCTTCGCCCGCGGCGGCTCGCTGCGCCAGCCGGCGATGATGCTGGCCCGCGACCACCTCTACCGCGACCCGTCGGTGCTGGTGACGCTCCTCGGCCTGCACGACGTCCCGCGCTTCATGAGCGAGCCCGGCGCCACCGTCGCCGCGCTGAAGAACGCGTTCACGTTCCTCTTCACCACCCGCGGCACGCCGCTCCTCTACTACGGCGACGAGATCGCCATGGCCGGCGGCGGCGACCCGGACAACCGGCGCGACTTCCCGGGCGGCTGGAAGGAGGACGCACGCAGCGCCTTCACCGCCGCCGGCCGGACGCCGGACGAGCAGGCCGTCCACCAGCACGTCCGCACGCTGCTGCACCTGCGCCAGGCGACGCCGGCGCTGCGCCGCGGCCGCTCGCTCAACCTGCAGGTGGACGACAGGACCTGGGTCTACGCGCGGGTGAGCGAGGCGAACGCGGCGGTCGGGCTGGCGGTGGTCGCCATCAACACGGCCAGCACGCCGGCGACGCTCGAGGTGGCCCTCGACGGCATCCCTCTCGGCGACGGCGTGCGCCTGGTCGACCGGATCGGCTCGGCCGAGGCGGTGGTCCAGGGCAGCAGGCTCCACCTGGCGCTGCCGCCCGCCTCCTCGGCCGTGTTCACGCCCTGACCCGTCCGTAGTTCAATTGATCCTCTTGATCTTGCTGCTATCATTCATGATCCTTCGTGATGGCGGCGGGGGGCGAGGATGGAGCTTTCGCAGCTTCGAACGTTCCGGGTCGTCGCCGAGACGCTGAACTTCACGCGTGCGGCCGAGCGGCTGGGTCTCACCCAGTCGGCCGTCAGCCACCAGATCAAGTCGCTGGAGACCGAGCTGCGGGAGCCGCTCTTCATCCGCGCCAAGCGCGGGGTGAAGCTGTCCTCGGCAGGACAGGCCGCGCTCGAGCACGCCGTGCGCCTGCTCGACGAGGCCGAGGCGCTGCGCGAGCGCGTCGCCGGGGGCGAGCACTCGCCGGCCGGGCGGGTGCGGGCCGCCGCCGCCACCCAGGCCATCGTCCACCTGTTCGCGCCGCTCTTCGAGCAGTTCATGCGCGAGCAGCCGCGCATCGACGTGTCCTTCCGCACCACCGCCTCGACCGACGAGACGGTCGCCGACATCCTCAACGGCGCCGCCGACGTGGGCTTCGCCTCGCTGCCCGTCTACTCGCCGGCCCTGAAGATCGAGAGCCTGTTCGAGGACGAGCTGTTCGTGGCGGTCGGCCACGGCCACCGGCTCTCCGCCCGCAGCGAGGTCAGCACCGAGGAGCTGCGCGGCGAGCGGCTGATCCTGTTCGAGCGCGGCGGCTCCATCCGCCGGGCGACCGACCAGTTCTTCAACAAGGTCGGCATCCAGCCGTCGCTGGCGCTGGAGTCCAACGACACCGCCTTCATCAAGCTGATGGTGGAGCGCGGCCTCGGGGTCTCGCTGCTGCCCGCCTGGGCGGTGCGCGACGAGGTCGCCTGGGGCTGGCTGTCGAAGCTGCGCATCGAGGGCCACCGCCTGCACCGGACCGTCGCCGTCATCTCGCTGGCCCGCTTCCAGCCCTCGGCCACACGCTCCTTCGTCGAGTTCGTCCTCGGCCGCCGCGTCGAGCTGCAGCACATGGCGGAAGGGCACCCGCGGGGCGGCGAGCTGCGTCCCGGCGAACGGCCGGGCGAACGCGCGCCGGAGCGGGCGGGCGAGAAGGAACGCCCGGCGGAGAAGGAACGCTCCGAGAGGAGCAGCGGCCGCCGTCGGTAGCGCCGCGAAGACTCCGGAAAACCGGATCGCGCCAGTTGGCGGCGTTGGATCGCGGCCTCGTCAGCGCCGCCGCTCCTTTTTCCGGCCGGCGCCCATGGGCTCCGAACTGATTGACTGCACGCCCCATCGGCACGCGCTCTGGCGCCCAGCGACCGCGCGTTGGGCTGCGTCCAGGCGGATGAACGGCGGGCACGAAGCTTGCGGATTAGTTGGTGGCTCGACCGGTTCCCGTCTCGTGGGGGCCACGGGTGCGTCGTATCGGATGCCGGCGCACCCGTGGGCGCGAGCGGAGGCCGGCGAGCCTTTTCAAATCACCTGGCTGCCGTCCGGCGATCGGGCCCGCCCCGCACTCTCGGGAGATGCGGCCGGCGCCTGCTTCACCCGGGGCGGCGGTCGCCTCGGGGCCTGGACGGGGGGCAGGATGGGCGGGGATGCACGCGCGCGGCTGGCCGCAGCCGCGGTTCTGGCGCTGGCTGCCAACAGCCTCTACCTCGCTGCCCGCGCGGATGCGACGCTCGTCTACTTCGCCAACGTCGGGCTGCATCCCGTGCTCGGTCTCCTGGCCGGCGCGCTCGTCTCCGGCTTCGTGCGCGCGCTCTGGTCGCGTCTCCGACCGCTCTGGCGCACCGCCTCCGCCTTCTTCGGCACCGGCGCGCTGCTCGGCCTCGCCCTGCTGGTCACCGGCGCCACCCGGCCGTTCCGGCCCCTGCTGTACGCCCACATCGCCCTCATGGCGACCGCGGCGCTCGTCGCCCTGCTGGCGGTCCTGCGCCGGGGAGTGCCGCTGGCCGGCGCGGCCGCGCGGGGCGCGGCCGTCGCCGGCCTGCTGCTGAGCGTGGCCACGCCGGCCGCGCGGGCCGTGGCCGACCTGCGCCCGCCCCGGGACCCGATCACGAACCCGCCCCTGGCGCCGCTGACCATGGACGGGGAGGGCCAGGGCGCGGCGGGGCCCTTCTTCCCTTCCTCTGCCGAGACCAACGTGGGCCGCCCCGTCCCCTCGAAGTTCTTCATGACCGCGCAGGAGTGCGCGCGCTGCCACAAGGACATCTACGACCAGTGGAACGCCTCGGCGCACCACTTCGCCTCGTTCAACAACCAGTGGTACCGCAAGTCGATCGAGTACATGCAGGACGTCGTCGGCACGAAGCCGTCGCGCTGGTGCGCCGGATGCCACGACCACGCGGTCGTGTTCGCCGGCAGGTTCGACACTCCCATCCGCCAGCAGGTCACCACTCCCGAGGCGCAGGTGGGGCTCTCCTGCGCCTCCTGCCACTCGATCGTCCACGTGAAGAGCACCATGGGGCAGGGCGACTTCACCATCGAGTACCCGCCGCTGCACGACCTGGCGGTGAGCGGCAACCCCGTGCTCAAGGCGAGCCACGACTACCTCCTCTACCTCGACCCCACCCCGCACTCGCGCACCTTCCTCAAGAGCTTCCACACCGAGCAGACCCCGCAGTTCTGCGCGGCCTGCCACAAGGTCCACCTCGACCTGCCGGTGAACGGCTATCGCTGGATCCGCGGCTTCGACGAGTACGACAACTGGCAGGCTTCCGGGGTCTCCGGCGAGGGCGCGCGCTCCTTCTACTATCCGGCCAGGCCGCAGGCCTGCGCGGACTGTCACATGCCGCTGGTGCCCTCGAAGGACCCGGCGGCGCGCGACGGGCGCGTGCACTCGCACCGCTTCCCCGGCGCCAACACCGCGCTGCCGTTCGTCAACGGCGACAGGGAGCAGCTCGAGCTGACCCAGGCGTTCCTGAAGACCGCCGCCAGCATCGACGTGTTCGCCCTGGTGCCGGGCGGGCAGGGCGAGCCGGCAGGCCCTCCGGCGGCGGCCAAGCGCGCGGTGCCGGGCAACGAGCCGCGGCTCAGCTCGACCTTCGCCCAGGGCGAGGAGTCGATGAGCCTGGGGCCCTCGCCGGCCCTGCTGCGGCCCGCGGCGCCGGTCGTCGGCCCGCTCGACAAGGTGGAGGCGGCCGTGCGCCGCGGCGACACGGCGCGGCTGGAGGTGGTGGTGCGCACGCGCAAGGTCGGCCACTTCTTCCCAGGGGGCACCGTCGACGCCTTCGACGTGTGGGTCGAGCTGGAGGTGACCGACTCGAACGGCCGCAAGGTCTTCCACTCCGGCTTCACCGAGGACGACCCCAACGGCAGGGACCGCCGCGGCCCGGTGGAGAGAGGCGCCCACTTCTACCGCAGCCTGCAGCTCGACGAGCACGGCAACGTCATCGACAAGCGCAACGCCTGGTCCACCCGCTCCGTGGCCTACGTGCGGCTGATCCCGCCGGGCGCCGCCGACACCGTCCACTACCGCCTGCGCGTCCCCCCGGACTGCGGCGACCGCCTCACCGTGACCGCGCGCCTGAACTACCGCAAGTTCTCCTGGTGGAACACCCAGTGGGCGTTCGCCGGGGTGCGCGACCCGGCGCAGGGGAGCTTCTCGCTGACCAAGGACCACGACGACGGCCGCTGGGTGTTCACCGGGGACACCGCGGGCGTCTCCGGCAGGCTGAAGGCCATCCCGGACATCCCGACCACGGTGATGGCGGAGGCGAAGGCCGAGATCCGGGTGCTGCCGAAGGACGCCCCCGAGCCGAGGACGGCGCCCTTCCTCGACGCCTCGGTGCGCGAGCGCTGGAACGACTACGGCATCGGCCTGCTGCTGCAAGGCGACCTCAAGGGAGCCGAGGCGGCGTTCCTGAGGGTCACGCAGATGGAGCCCGCCTACGCCGACGGCTGGGTCAACGTGGGTCGTGCCCGCCTGACCGAGGGCAACCTGGCGGGGGCCGAGGAGGTGCTGCGCCGTGCGCTGGCGGTGGACCCCGCCCTGGCCAAGACCCACTTCTTCCTCGGCAGCGTCCTCAAGCAGGCGGGCCGCTACGACGAGGCGCTCTCCGAGCTGCAGCAGGCGGCCCGCCTCTACCCGAAGGACCGGGTGGTGCTGAACCAGGTCGGGCGGGTGCTGTTCCTGAAGCGCCGCTACCCGGAGGCGATCGCCACGCTGCAGCGCGTGCTGGCGATCGATCCCGAGGACCTGCAGGCGCACTACAATCTCATGCTCTCCTATCAGGGGGTCGGAGACGCGGAGATGGCGAAGAAGCACGAGGCGCTCTACCGTCGCTTCAAGGCGGACGAGGCCTCGCAGACGATCACCGGGCCCTTCCGCCGGCTGCATCCCTACGACAACAACGAGCGCCAGGCGGTCCACGAGCACGTCTCGGGGCTCGACGGCAGGGGCGTGCCGCTGCCGGCGGCGGCCTACGCCGCAGGAGGCGCGCAGTGAGCGGCCGGCGGCTCCTCGCCGCCGCCCTTGCCGTCAGCCTGCCGGCCGCCCTGGTCCCCGAGATCGCCTCGCCCCAGGCGGGAGGCCAGCCGATCCAGTTCGTGGACGGCACTGCGGCGGCCGGCATCCGCTTCCGCCACAACTCCGGGGCCTTCGGCAAGAAGTACCTGCCGGAGACGATGGGCTCGGGGCTCGCCCTCTTCGACTACGACAACGACGGCTGGCTCGACGTCTTCTTCTGCAACGGCACGCGCTGGCCCGGCCAGCCGGGCCCGCCCACCTACTCGGCGCTGTACCACAACAACCGCGACGGCACGTTCACGGAGGTGACGAAGCAGGCGGGGCTGGCGGTCGAGATGTTCGCCGAGGGCGTCACCGCCGGTGACTACGACAACGACGGCTTCGTGGACTTGTACGTCACCGCCATCGGCGGCAACCACCTGTTCCACAACCAGGGCGACGGCACCTTCGTAGACGTGACGGCGAAGTCGGGAACGAAAGGCCCCGGCACCTTCGGCACCAGCGCCATGTTCTTCGACTACGACCGCGACGGGAAGCTGGACCTGATCGTGGCCAACTACGTCACCTGGACCATCGACAAGGACCTGTTCTGCACGCTCGACGGCAAGACCAAGTCCTACTGCACCCCCGAGTCGTACCAGGGCGAGAGCCCCACCCTCTTCCACAACCGCGGGGACGGGACCTTCGAAGACGTGACCCGCAAGGCCGGTCTGTGGGACCCCAGCTCGAAGGCGCTGGGCGTGGCCATGATCGACCACGACAACGACGGGTGGCCGGACTTCGTGCTGGCCAACGACACCCAGCCCAACAAGCTCTACCACAACAACCGCAACGGCACCTTCACCGACATCGGCACCACCTCCGGCATCGCCTTCGGGGAGACCGGGGTGGCGCGCGCGGGCATGGGGGTCGACGCCGCCGACTACTCGGGCACCGGGCGGGCCAGCCTGCTGATCGCCAACTTCGCGAACGAGATGATCGGCCTCTACCACAACGAGGGCAACGGGCTCTACGTGGACGAAGCCCCCGCCTCCACCGTGGGCCGCGCCAGCATGCTCACGCTCGCCTTCGGCATCTTCTTCTTCGACTACGACCTCGACGGCCGGCTCGACATCTTTGCCGGGAACGGGCACGTGGCCGACGACATCAACGCGGTGCAGCCGCGGGTGACGCACGCCCAGCGGCCGCACGTGTTCAGGAACCTCGGCAACCACCGCTTCGAGACGGTCACCGACCAGCTGGGACCGGCGCTGCAGCAGCCGATCGTCGCCCGGGGCGCGGCCAACGGCGACTTCGACAACGACGGCGACCTCGACGTGTTCGTCAGCACCAACAACGGGCCCGCCCGGCTCTTCCGCAACGACGGCGGCAACCGCAACCGCTTCCTGCGGGTGAAGACCCTCGGCACCCGCTCCAACCGCGACGGCATCGGCGCCCGGGTGACGGTCACCCTGCCCGACGGCCACCGGGAGTGGCAGCTGGTGCACACGGGGTCCAGCTACTGCTCGCAGAGCGACACCGCGCTCACCTTCGGCCTGGGCGCCAACCAGCGGGTCGAGTCGATCGAGGTGAGCTGGCCCAGCGGGCAGGTGGACCGGACCGGGCCCGTCACCGCCAACCAGGTCGCCTTCGTCCAGGAGGGACGAGGCCTGCTCGCCGCGAAGACGCTGCCGGCGAAGGGACAGCCGCTGCGCCCTTGAAGGCGGGGCCGCACCCGGAAACAATCACGGCATGATACTGCGGAGAGCCGTCCTCCCCGGCGTGCTGGCGCTCGGCCTGGCGGCGAGCGCGGGCGTTTCCCTGCTGCTGGCCCAGGCCAAGGGCGCCGCGCCAGCGGCGACCTCGCCGGTCCGCGAGGCCGCCTGGCGCGAGAACAACGTCGGCGTCGCCGAGCTGGAGCAGTTCCGCTTTGCCGACGCCGCGGAGGCGTTCAAGCGGGCGCTGGCCAGGGACCCTTCGCTGACGGCGGCGAAGATCAACCTGGCGATCGCCTACCTGTACGTCCCGGACATCCCCGCGGCGAAGGCGGCGGCCGCCGCCGCGCTGCAGGCAGCCCCCGACGCGGCCCAGCCGAACTACCTGCTGGCGTTGATCGCCCGCACCGAGGGTCGGGCCGAGGAGGCGATCCCCTACCTGGAGAAGGTCCTGGCCAGCGACCCGCGCGACCTCGGCGCCAACGTCACCCTGGGCCAGTGCTACCTGCAGATACGCGACTACGACAAGGCGGCGGCCGCGTTCAAGCTGGCGTCCGACGCCGAGCCGTACAACGTGAGCGCCGCCTACAACCTCGGGGTGGCCCTGACGCGCTCCGGCAAGCGCGAGGAGGGGCAGGCGGCCATGCAGCGCTTCCAGAAGCTGCGCGACAGCGGCTACAAGAGCGCGCTCGGCTCCAACTACATGGAGCAGGGGCGGTACGCGGAGGCCCTCGCCTCCACCGGGGCGGAGGCCGAGGCGGTCGACCCGAAGACGCCGGCGGTGAAGCTGGTGGAGGGCGAGGTGCCCGCCGGGGCCTCGCCGCAGGCCGCAGGACCGACGCTGTGGAGCGCGAAGGCCGGCTCGGCGGCGCTCCCGCAGGCCCTGCCGCGGGCGGCCCTGGTGCTCGCCGACGTCGACGGCGACGGCGCGCTCGACGTGATCGAGGCGGGCCTGCCCTCGCTGCGCGTGCTGCACAACCAGAAGGGGCGCTACCAGGACGTCACCCAGTCCCTCGGCCTGGCCGGCGTCCCCGCGCTCGCCGTCGTCGCCGGAGACTACGACAACGACGGCCGGGTGGACCTGCTGGTGCTCAAGCCGGGCGCGCTCGCCCTCTTCCACCACGAGGCCGACGGCCGCTTCAAGGACGTCACTGCCGAGGCGAAGCTCCCGGCCTGGCCGTACCTGGCGGTGACGGCCGCCTTCGTCGACATCGACCACGACGGCGACCTCGACATCTTCGTGGGCGGACTCGCCGACACCTCCGTCCCGCCCGGCGCGACGTCGTCGCCCTTTCCCGCCGGCTACGCCGAGGCGCCCAGCCTGGTGCTGCAGAACAACGGCAACGGCACCTTCACCGACATCACCGCCAGCACCCAGCTCGGCGGCCGCGGTCACACGGTGGCGGTGATCCCGACCGACTTCGACAACCGCCGCGACATCGACCTGTTCGTGCTGCGGTCGGAACGGCCGGTGCTGTTCAAGAACATGCGCGACGGCACCTTCCGCGACATGGCCGCGGAGCTGGGGCTTCAGGCCAAGGGCCCCTTCTGGAGCGCCGCCGCCGCCGACGTCAACAAGGACGGCTTCACCGATTTCTTCCTGGGCGGTGCCGGCGCCTCGTACCTGGCCCTGAGCGACGGCAAGGGAGCCTTCCAGGTCGCCGCCGCGCCTGCGGCCGCCGCCGGCGCGCTGGCGGCGCAGTTCCTCGACTACGACAACGACGGCCTGCTCGACCTGCTGGTGGTGACCGCCAGGGGGCCGCACCTGCTCCGCAACCTGGGCGGGAGGTGGGCCGACGTCACCGCCGCCGCCTTCGGCGCTCTCCGCGAGGCGACCTACGACGGCGCGGCGCTCGCCGTCGCCGACCTCGACCAGGACGGCGACGAGGACGCGCTCGTCGCCACCCCGAGGCGGCTGGTCTCCTTCACCAACGAGGGCGGCAACCGCAACCACTCCTTCGCGGTGCAGCTCACCGGCCGGGTGAGCAACAAGCAGGCGGTCGGCGTCCGGGTGGACATCCGCGCCGGCAGCCTGCGCCAGAAGCTCGAGACCTCCGACGCCGTGCCGATGGCCGCGCCGTCCGACCTGCTGTTCGGCCTGGGCTCGCGTTCCGTGCCGGACGCCGTGCGCATGATCTGGGTCTCCGGGATCGTGCAGACGGAGATCGAGATGGGACAGCCGGCACCCGGCAGGCGGGCGTCCCTCGCCGTCACCGAGCTCGACCGCAAGCCCTCCTCCTGCCCCTACCTCTACGCCTGGAACGGCACGCGGTTCGAGTTCGTCACCGACTTCCTGGGCGCCGGAGAGATGGGCTACTACGAGGCGCCGGGCCTGCGGAACGTGCCAAACCCCGTCGAGTACGTCCGCCTGGCGCCCGGGCAGCTGACGGCCGTCGACGGCCGCTACGAACTGCGCGTCACCAACGAGCTGGAGGAGGTGCTCTACCTCGACCGGCTGCGGCTGCTGGCGATCGACCACCCGTCCGACGTCGAGGTGTATCCGAACGAGGGGATGACCGACCCGCCCAAGCCCTTCCGCCTCCACGCGGTCCGCGACCCGCGGGTGCCCCGCGCCACCGACGACGCCGGGCGCGACGTGACCGGGCGGCTGGCGAAGCGCGACCGGGTCTTCGTCGACGATCTGCCGCTCACGAGGATCCGCGGTTACGCCAGGCCGCACGTGCTCGTCTTCGACCTGTCGGCACTCCCGGCCGACCACACGCTGCTGCTGCTGACCGGCTGGACCGACTACTCCTTCTCCAGCGACAACGTGGCGGCGCACCAGGCCGGGCTGCCGTCCATCGCGCCGCGGCTGGAGGTGGAGCAGGCGGACGGGAGCTGGAAGAGGGCGATCGACGACATCGGGATCCCGGTCGGCCGGCCGCAGACGATCGTGGTCGACCTCGCCGGCCGGCTGGGCCCGTCGCGGCGAGCCCGGCTCGTCACCACCTTCCGCGTCTACTGGGACGAGGCGAAGGTGGGGGCCCCGGCCGCCGACCTGCGCCTGCAGCCGTTGGCGCTGGCGCCGGTGCGGGCCACCCTCGCCGAGCGCGGCTTCTCCGCCGAGACCAGCCCCGACGGTCGCGAGCCCTGGGGCTACGACTACGCGCGTGTCTCGCTGCTCTCGCCCTGGAAGACGATGCCGGGACGCTACACACGCACCGGCGACGTGCGGCCGCTGCTGATGGCGGTCGACGACTCCTTCGTGGTCAGCAAGCCCGGCGACGAGCTGGCGCTGAGCTTCGACGCTGCTGCGCTGCCCGCGCTGCGGCCCGGCTCCTCGCGCACGTTCCTGGTCCAGGGCGACGGCTTCAGCAAGGAGATGGACATCAACTCCGCCAGCCCGGACGTGGTGGCGCCGCTGCCGTACCACGGCATGAAGAGCTACCCGTACCCGGAGGCGGAGGTGCCGGCGGCGGTCAGGCAGCGGCTGGAGAAGGCCGCGGCCTGGAACACCAGGCTGGTGGCCCGACCGATGATGCCGATCGAGCTGTACGCGAAGGAGGCTGCCGACGAGTCACGCGCCAGGGCGAGCGAGCCACCGAAGGCAGCAGGCAAGTGATGCTGTCGCGTTACCCAGGGGGGTCTGGGGGGATGGAGTCCCCCCAGAACATGGACGTCAGGTACAGGCGAAGCCGTGAATGGTTCCTGTTCCTCTCCCTCGTCCGCCCTCCAACCATCCCGCCGGCTTAAGACGACAGGCCATGAGGAAGAAGGAAACGGAAACAGCAACAACAACAACAACAGCAACGGACCACCGCATTCCGGTGTCATTTCCGCGGTGGGGCTATTGGAAATGACACCGGAGCGTGTGACCCCGGTGCGCTACAGCGCCGCCTGCTGCCAAACCGACCTGCCGAACCCGCTCGGCCGGCTGGAGATGAAGGGAAACACCGACCGCATGCTGTCGATGATCGACTCGGCGATGGCCGGGGCGGCGCCCTTCCTGCCGGTGCGGCTGGTGGTCTTCCCCGAGTTCGCGCACGCGGCGCCGGTGTACGCCACCCGCGAGGAGCTGCTGGAGAAGCTGGCGGTGCCGGTGCCGAACGAGCACACCGACCGCATCCAGGCCAAGGCGAAGGAGCACGGGATCTACGTGCAGACGGGCACCATGATCGAGTGCGACCCGAAGTGGCCGGGCGTCGTGTTCAACGCCACCTGTCTGGTCGGTCCCCAGGGGATCCTCTACAAGTACCGCAAGGTGAACCCGTGGATCCCCTACGAGGTGCACGCCAGCCCGCACGAGCTCCCCGGCTACGGCGAGCCGCTGTTCCCGGTGGCCGACACCGAGATCGGGCGCATCGGCTGCGCCATCTGCTACGACTGGCTGTTCCCCGAGGCGCTGCGGCAGCTGGCGATGAACGGCGCCGAGGTGCTGGTGCGCGTCTCGGCCTACATGGACCCCTGGGGGGCGACCGAGCCCATGGACTGGTGGACGCTGGTCAACCGCTGCCGCGCGCTGGAGAACATCGCCTTCGTGGTCGCCGCCAACCAGGGCGCGCAGCTGCGCCGCTACCCGCCGTACTCCTGGCCCGGCGGCAGCATGGTGGTGGACTACGACGGCCGCATCCTGGCCCAGGCCTCGCCCGGTCCCGGCGAGCGGATCGTCACCGCGCCGATCGACGTCACCGCGCTGCGCCACGAGCGCCAGGTGCGTCGGGGGCACCACATGCTCGCCCACCTGCGCACCGAGGCCTACCCCGCGTACCGCGGCCACGTGTACCCGCCGTCGGGCGCGAGCGCGCCGCTCTCGTACGAGGAGAACAACGCCCGCATCGACGCCGCCAAGAAGACGCTCGCGTGATAGGATCTGCGCCCGGTCCGGCCTGAATGCGATCTCCCGCGCGACGCTGGCTCGCCCTCCTCCTGGCACTGGCCGTGGTGGTTCCCCCCGCGGCGCTGGCGCAGCAGCAGCCGACCCCGCCGACGACGATCAGCGCGGCCGACCTGGCCGGTCACTGGCAGGGCTGGGCCAAGCTGCAGAACGACTGGCCGGGCCTGCCGTGCCGGTACGAGGGCTCGCCCGACGCCGTGTCCGTGAACCTCGAGCTGACGAACGACGCCGGCCGGGTGCACGGCTCGGTGGCGATCGACCTGCCGGCGGAGCAGGCCTCGGCGTGTCCGCCGCTGCGCAAGCGCTACGCGATCGACGAGGTGTCGACCGGGCCGGGGACCGTGTCCTTCAGCGACTCCGGCGGCAACGAGTGGACGCTGTCGGTGCGCCGCTCGGGCACCGTGCTGCAGGGGATGCTCGCCTGGCGCGAGGGCGGGGTCGGCCAGCCGCTCTCGGAGGGGTTCGCCGGCCCCGGCGGCGTGCGGCCGCTCGCGCGGCTGAGCGGCGAGGTGTGGGTGCAGCGCCCGGCCGCCCCCCAGGCCGCGGCAGGCGAGCCGGCGGCGGCCGCCGCCCCCGCCGGCGCCCCCGCGCCAGGCAAGTCGGGGGGCGGCCACAAGGTCGCGAACGTGGCCGCCATCATCGGCGTCAACCTCGTCGGCCTGGGGGCGCTGTACGCCGTCAACAAGGCCGGCAAGAGCAGCGGCGGCAGCGGAACGGTCAGCTGCTCGGCCCGCTACTGCATCGTCGGCGCCCCGAACGCTCCCTGCTTCTGCGAGAACGAGAACATCACCAGCGGCGCCTCGTGCGGGCTGACGACGAACGGGGTTCCGCTCGGCGGCGCCTGCGACAACGCGAAGCCGGGCAATCCCTGCCAGGCGGGGGACTCGTGCAACACGACCGGCGGCCCCGGCGTGTGCGAGGACCGCTTCGGCCGCTGCGTCTTCTGAGGCGGGCCGTTACGGTATAGTCGGGCGGGGGATCGCCCCTCCGGAGAATGAGACCGCTGCGCGCCACCCCCGGGTGGCTGACCGTCATCGCCGTGGCCGCAGTCGCGGCCGTCAACTTGGCGGGTCTGTGGGGCATCCGTGTCGCCCGTCAGGGAGCGCTCGACGAGGCGCGCAGCCGCTTCGCGACCGACGTGAAGTCCCGGGCGCTGCTGCTGGAGGCGAGGCTGTCGGGCGTGCAGTCGGACCTCACGCTCACCGCCGACGCCTCCTTCATCGAGCGGCTCGATGCGCCCGGTCCCGACCCGGCCACCGCCTCGGTGCTGCGGCAGGCCGCCGACAGCTCGCTGCTGGTGTTCCTGCGCAGCCACCCCGAGCTGGTGCGCATCGTGGTGTGGTCCGAGGACAACCGGCCGCTCGCCCACGTCGGCCGGCGCGGCGGCGTCCCGGTGCTGTGGGTCTCGGCCTCGCCGACCGGGCACGAAGGCGCCGCCATCGACCCGCGGCGGCCGCGGCTGACCACCCGGGTTCCGCAGGGCGAGGCGGCCCGCGCGCGGTCGGGCACGGTGAGCATCGAGACGGAGGTGGACCCGGCCTCGCTGCTGGACCTGTGGGGCCGGACCGAGAACGGGCCTCACTGCCTGCTCCGTGACGACGCCGGCCGGGTGCTGGGCCGCGAGCGCGGGCCGCACGAGCAGCGGGGCGGCGTCCCCGCCCTGACCGAGTCGTGGCCGGTGGCGGCCGAAGGCTGGTCGGTCCCGGGACCGCTGCACCTCGACTGCGTGCTGCCGGAGGGGGCCACCCTGGGCGCCTCCGAGCCGGTGTGGACCCGCTACCGCACCACCTCCGCGCTCAACCTGGCGGTCATGGCGCTGGGGCTGCTGCTGGGCGGGTTCGCGCTGCAGCAGGCGCGGCGCCGCGCCCGGCTGGAGGCGCAGGCCGGCGAGGAGGCGCGCGTGCGCGAGCTGGAGCGGCAGCTCTTCCACGCCGAGCGGCTGACCACCGTCGGCCGTCTGGCCGCCGGCATCGCCCACGAGATCAACAACCCGCTCGAGGGCATGAAGAACTATCTCACCCTCGCCCGCGACGCGCTCGCCCGCGGCGACGCCCTTGCCGCCTCCCGCCACGTGGCGGCGACCAAGCAGGGCCTCGACCGCGCGGCCGGCATCGTGCGCCAGGTGCTCGCGCACGCCGACCCGGCCAAGGCGCCGCGCACGCCGGTGGACCTCAACCAGCTGCTGCGCGAGACCCTTGGCTTCGTCCGCTCGCGCAAGGAGTTCCGCCACGTCGCCTTCGATCTGCAGCTGGCGGAGGGGGAGCTGCTGGTGCACGGCAACCCGGTCATGCTCGGCCAGGTGGCCATGAACCTGATCGTGAACGCTTGCGAGGTGCAGCCCGACCGGGGCGAGGTGCGGGTCGTCTCGCGGCGGGTGGAGGGGCGGGTGGAGGCCGAGTTCGCCGACCGCGGGCCGGGGATCCCCGCAGCCGACCGGCAGCGCATCTTCGAGCCCTTCTACTCGACGAAGGACTCGACCGGGCTCGGCCTGTCGATCTGTCATACCATCGTCCGGCAGCACGACGGGGAGCTCGAGGTCGGGCCGCGCGAGGGTGGCGGGTCGGTGTTCCGGTTGAGGCTGCCGGCCCTCGCCGGGCCCGCCCTCTCGGCGGAAGCGACGACGGAGGCCCGATCCCGATGAGCGAACGCGCGGTCAGCCGCGGCCGGGTGCTGGTGGTCGAGGACGAGGCGTACGTGCGCGACTCGCTGGTCGAGATCCTGCGGGCGCGCCGCTTCGAGGTCGGCGCGGCGGGGTCGGTGGCCGAGGCGGTCGCCCACCTCGCCCGCACCCCCGTGGACGTCGTGCTCTCCGACCTGCGCATGCCGGGCGCCGACGGCCTGGAGCTGGTGCGGAGGATGCAGGGCGCGGCCCCGGAGGTGCCGGTCGTCATCCTCACCGGCCACGGCAACGTGGTCTCCGCCGTCGAGTGCCTGAAGGCGGGCGCCAGCGACTACATCCTGAAGCCGGCCGAGCCCGAGGCACTGGAGGTGGCGCTCGACCGCGCCCTGGAGACGCGGGCGCTGCGCCGCGAGGTTCGCTACCTGCGCAGCACCGTCGCCGCCCAGACCGAGGTGGCGGTGGGCGACAGCGGCCCCTGGCGCCGGGTGCTGGCCATGACCCAGGCCGCCGCGGCGACCGACTCCGTGGTCCTGATCACCGGCGAGTCGGGGACCGGCAAGGAGCTGGTGGCGCGGCGGCTGCACGCGCTCTCGCCGCGCGCGGCGGGCCCCTTCGTCAAGGTCAACTGCGCGGCGGTGCCGCTGGAGATGTGGGAGAGCGAGTTCTTCGGACACCGCAAGGGCTCCTTCGCCGGCGCCGCCGCCGACCGCGAGGGCCGCTTCCAGCTCGCCGACCGGGGCACCCTGCTGCTCGACGAGGTGAGCGCCATGCCCTTCGCCGGCCAGGCCAAGCTGCTGCGGGCGATACAGGACGGCGAGTTCGAGCGCCTGGGCGACGAGCAGCCCACCCGCGTCGACGTGCGGGTGGTGGCCTCGACCAACAGCGACCTGGAGGCGGAGGTGCAGCAGGGGCGCTTCCGTACCGACCTGTTCTACCGGCTCAACGTGGTGCGCATCGACGTGCCGCCCCTGCGCGAGCGGCGCGACGACGTGCCGCTGCTAGCCCGCTATTTCGCCGACCAGATCGCGCCGCGGCTGGGCCGGCCCAACCCCGAGATCCTGCCGCAGACGCTGGCCCGGCTCGCGGCTTACCCCTGGCCGGGCAACGTCCGCGAGCTGCGCAACGTGATCGAGCGGGCGATGATCCTCGACCCGCTGCACGGGCTGGAGACGCTCGACCTGGCGCCGGGCGGCCAGGCCCCCCCGCCCGAGAACGCGTCGCTGGCGGACCGCGAGCTCAACCTGCGCGAAGCACTCAACAGGCTGGAGCGGGAGCTGCTGCTGGAGGCCCACCGCCGCGCCTCCGGCGTGCGCAAGGAGGCGGCGCGCCTGCTCGGCATCGACCCCCGCAACCTGAGCTACTACATGCGCAAGCACGACCTCGACGCGGACGCCGTGGAGGAGTAGCGGCCGGCATTCTGTAGCGGCCGGCATTCTTGACGCCGCTGCCGTCAGGCCTTAGCCTCCGACTGCGATGGAGGCCCTGCAGCCGTCGTCCATCGACACCGTCACTTTGCAGCTGGCCCTGGCCATCGGGCAGGCCGCGCTGGCGCTGGCCCTGGCCGCCATCCTGAACGCCTTCTACCGCGCCTACTCGCGTCCGTATCTGCACTACTGGACGCTCAGCTGGCTGGCGCTCGCGGCCTACATCGGGGCGGCGGTCGTCGCGCGCTGGAGCGGGTCGGTGGGGGCGAGCTGGCCGGTCAAGGCGCCGCTGCTGGCGCTGGCGTTCGCCGCCTCGTACCTGCAGGTCGCCTGGCTCCTCCTGGGAGTGCACGGCCTCGCCGTCGGCGCGGGGCCGCCGCTCCGCCTCGTACGAGGTGCGGTGGCCGTGGCCCTGGCCGCCGGCGTCGCCTCGGCCTGGGCGACGCTGGCTCACGTCCTCGCCACCCCGTCACCGGTCGCCGTCCGCTGCCTGCTGGCCGGCCTGGCTTACGTCTTCGCCGCCGCGCTGTCGCTGCGACGGCAGGCTGCGCCGTCGATAGGCCGCACCCTGACCCGGCTGGCGCTGGTGCTCTACGCTGGCGACCAGTTCGTCTACTCCTTCGTGACCTTCCTGCCGATGCCGGAGCAGCAGGTGTGGATCGTGCTGCTGACCGTGTTCGACGTGCTGGCCACCGCCCTCATCGGCGTGGCCCTGGTGGCCTGGCTGCTGGAGGGCGAGCGCGAGCGCCAGCGACGCTCGGGTGATCTGGCCGCCCGCCGTCGACGCGCCCAGGAGTGCGTCTACCGCATCTCCGAGGCCACCCGCACCGTCCGCGACCTGCCGGCCCTCTTCCGCTCGATCCACGAGAGCCTGCGGGGCGTGGTGCCCTCCCAGAACTTCTACATCGCCCTCTTCGACCGCGGGGCGAACCTCCTGAGCTTTCCCTACTACGTCGACGAGCGCGACCCCGCACCGGACCCGGTGCCCCTCGGCCGTGGCCTCACCGAGTACGTGCTGCGCACCGGCCAGCCGCTGCTGGCGACGCCCGAGGTCTTCCGCTCGCTGCGGGAGGCGGACGAGGTGGAGCTGATCGCCAGCGACAGCGTGGACTGGCTGGGGGCGCCGCTCTTCCGCCAGGGCGAGGTGATCGGCGTCGCCGCCATCCAGACCTACGACTCGACCATCCGGATCTCGCCCGAGGACCGGGAGCTGTTCGTCATCGTCTCCGAGCAGATCGCCTCCGCCATCGAGGCCCGCCGGGCCGCCGACGCGCTGCGCCACAGCGAGGCCCGGCTGCGGGTGCTGGTGGAACAGATGCCGGCCGTGCTGTGGACCACCGACACCGGGCTGCGCTTCACCACCGGGGTCGGCTCGGGGCTGGCGGCGCTCGGCCTCTCCACCAACCAGCTCGCCGGGATGCCGATCTCCGAGTACCTGGGGGCGGCCGGGACCATGGCCATCGAGAAGCACCGACAGGCGCTGGCCGGCGAGTCGACGGGCTTCGAGTACGAGCACGACGCTCACGCCTACCTCGTTCACGTGGAGCCGCTGCGCGACGCGGCGGGCGCCATCACCGGCACCGTCGGCATCGCCCTCGACATCACCCGGGAGCGCGAGACAGACCGTGCGCTGCGCGAGTCGGAGGCGAAGCTGCGGCAGGTGATCGACCTGGTGCCGCACTTCATCTTCGCCAAGGACGAGGAGGGGCGCTTCCTGATGGCCAACCGTGCCGTCGCCCAGGCCTACGGCACCACCGCCGACCGGCTGATCGGCCGCACCGACGCCGACTTCGACAGCTCCGAGGAGGAGGTGCGCCACTTCCGGGAGGACGACCTCGAGGTGATGCGCAGCGGCCAGCCGAAGCGGATCGCCGAGGAGCGCATCACCGACGCCGGCGGGCACGTCCGCTGGCTGCAGACGCTCAAGATCCCGTTCAGCTTCTCGGGCACCGGCCGTCCGGCCGTGCTCGGCGTCTCCACCGACATCACCGAACGGCGGGAGGCGGAGGAAGCGCTGCGGCGGGCGGCCAAGGACGAGAGCCTCACCGTGCTGGCCGGGGGCGTCGCCCACGACTTCAACAACCTGCTGGCGGCGATCCTGGGCCACGCCTCGCTGGCCATGAAGAGCCTGCCTCCCGGCAGCAGCGCGCGGCGTCACATCGAGAAAGCGGCCAGCGCCGTCGAGCGCGCCGCCGACCTCACCCGGCAGATGCTCGCCTACTCCGGGCGGGGCCACTTCGTGGTCCGCCCCACCGACTTCAACGCGCTCGTCCGCGAGAACCTGCCCCTGCTCGAGGTGGCGCTGCCCAAGGCGGTCCGGCTGGTCAGCGAGCTGGAGCCCGCGCTGCCGCCGGTCGACGCCGACGTCGGCCAGATCCAGCAGGTGCTGATGAACCTGGTCATCAACGCCGCGGAAGCGATCGGGCCCGGGGGCGGGACCGTCACCGTGGCCACGGGGCTGCGCCGGGTGGGCCCGGGCGACAGCGCCCTGTGGCGGGCGAGCGGGCAGCCGCTGCGGCCGGGCGAGCACGTCTGCCTCGAGGTGCGCGACGACGGGCCGGGCATCGAGGCGGCCACGCTGGAGCGGATCTTCGAGCCCTTCTTCACCACCAAGTTCACGGGACGCGGGCTGGGCCTGGCCGCCGTGCTGGGCGTGGTGCGCGGGCACCGGGGCGCGCTCAGCGTGGACAGCGCCCCCGGCCGGGGCACCGTGTTCCGGCTGCTGTTCGCGCCCAGCGAGGAGGCCGGCGAAGGCCGGCATCCGCACCAGCCGCCCGGGGGCGCCTCGGACCACCGCCTGACCCTGCTGCTCGTCGACGACGAGGAGATCGTGCGCGAGATGGTGGGCGAGGTGCTGGCCGCCGAGGGCCACGAGGTGCTCTGCGCCGAGGACGGCGAGAAGGCGGTCGCGCTCTTCCGCGAGCGCTGGCAGGACATCGCGGCGGTGCTGCTCGACCTCTCCATGCCGGGCCTCAGCGGCGAGGAGACGAACGCCCGGCTGCACAGCATCGACCCCGGCGTGCGGGTGATCCTGTCTTCGGGCTACGACCGCGACGAGGCCACCCGCCGCTTCGGCGCGGACCAGCCGTACGGCTTCATCCAGAAGCCTTACCGGCCCCAGCAGCTGCTGGCCGAGATCGAGCGCTGCCTCAGCCGGGACGCCGCCGACGAGTCCCCGCCGGGCCGCTAGTCGCCGCCCAGCGCGTCGCTGGTGGGCTTGAGTGCCGGGTACAGCTCCCGGTAGCGCGGGTAGAGCGCGTCGTAGGCCCGCGCCCAGGCGGCGTCCGGCTGGTCGCGACCCGTCACCGCGATGGTGGCGTCGCAGGCGGCCTCGACGCTCGGCCAGGCGCCAGTACCGACGGCGGCCAGCAGTGCGGCGCCGAAGGCCGCTCCCTCGGTGCTGTTCACCGTCACCATGGGCAGGCCCAGCACGCTCGCCACGATCCTCCGCCACAGAGCACCCTTCGCTCCGCCGCCCGCGATCCTGACCTCGCCCACGGAGCCCAGGCCGGCGCCCTGCAGCAGCCGGAAGCAGTCCTTCATGGAGAAGGCGACGCCCTCGAGAACGGCGCGGGTGAGGTGGGCGCGGCGGTGCCGCAGGGTGAGACCCACGAACGCGCCGCGGGCGTGCGGGTCGGGGTAGGGCGTGCGCTCGCCCGAGAGGTAGGGCAGGAACAGCAGGCCCTCGCTGCCGGCGGGCGCCGAGGCGGCCTCGGCGACGATGGCGTCGAAGCTCTCGTCCGGCGTCAGGGTGTCGTGGTACCACTGCAGGCTCCCGGCGGCAGCCAGCGTCACCCCCATGAAGTGCCAGCGGCCCGGCACGGCGTGGCAGAAGGCGTGCAGGCGACCCTCGGGCTCCACCAGCGGGGCGTCCGTGGTGGCGAAGACGACGCCGGAGGTGCCGAGGGTCAGCGAGACGACGCCCGGGCGCACCGCCCCGGCGCCGACGGCGCCGGCGGCCTGGTCGCCGCCGCCGGCCACGACCGGCGTGCCGGCTCGCAGGCCCGTCGCGGCTGCCGCCTCCGCGGTGATGCAGCCCGTCGTCTGCGGGCCCTCGTAGGTCGGCGGCAGCCAATCGGCCGGGATCTCGAGCTTCTCCAGCACCTTCTTCGACCAGCCACGCGCCTTCAGGTCGAACAGGATGGTCCCCGAGCCGTCAGCCTTGTCCATGGCCGCCTCGCCGGTCAGGCGCAGCCTCACGTAGTCCTTGGGCAGGAGGACCAGCTTCGCCTTCGCGTAGACCGCCGGCTCGTGGTCGCGAACCCAGAGGATCTTGGGGGCGGTGAAGCCGGTCAGCGCCACGTTGCCGGTCTCGCGTATCAGCTCCGACCGGCCGACCCGGCGCTCGATCTCGGCGCACTCCCTGCCCGTGCGCTGGTCGTTCCAGAGGATGGCCGGGCGCAGCACCTGCCGCGCGGCGTCGAGCAGGACCAGGCCGTGCATCTGGCCGGTGAGCCCCACGCCGGCCACCTCCGGGCCGGCGGCGCCCGCCGCGGCCAGCGCCTTGCGGATGCTGGCAGCCGTGGCCGTCCACCACTCGTGGGGATCCTGCTCCGACCACAGCGGCTTTGGCGTCTGCAGGGTGTGCGGCGTGGTGCCGGAGCCGGCGAGCTCGCCCTTCTCGTCGACCAGCAGCGCCTTGGAGCCCGTGGTCGAGACGTCGATGCCGAGGTACAGCTTGCGCATGATGGCTCCTGGATGAGTGGGCCTCAGAACTTGGCGCCGAGGCCGAGGCGGAACATGGTGTGGTCGGTGAAGTTCACGTAGGGATCGTAGTAGGCCTTCGCCAGCCAGTGGGCCCCGTCGAGGTAGGCACCGAGGCCGGCGGCGCGGACGAAGTGGCGCGAGTCGGTGCGGCCCGACTTGTACAGGCCGTCGACCGTCAGCCCCAGCCGCGGCGAGAGCCGCCGCCTCCACAGGAGGTGCGTGTCCTGCTGGCCGGTGTGCAGGCGGACGTCGAAGATGGTGAAGGCGTAGACCTTGTCGTAGTGGCTGAGGTGGTGCCCCAGGCCCAGCTGCACCGACTCGTTCGGGTCCCAGGACAGGTTGTAGAACGGCCGCAGGTTGGTGCGCGAGGCGCCGACGATGGCGTAGGTCGAGCCGCCGATCTCGCTGTAGATCTGGCCGGCCTTGAGGCCGTTGGTGGCGGCCTGCAGCGTCGGCACGAACAGCACGCTGCCGCGGTGCAGGTCCCATTCCGCGCCCAGCCTCGCCACGGTGTCGACGGCCGGGTCGTGGAAGAGTCCGGCCCAGGCGGTGAACGTCCCGAGCTGCCGGCGCAGGTTGAGGTCGGCGGAGGTGGCGCCCTGCTGCAGGTACAGCGAGCCCGTCGCCTTCCACAGCAGGTCGTCCGCACGATCGACGGCCGTCGTCGTCGTCGGCGTCGGACCGGCGGTGTCGGCGGCGACGGAGCCGGCGGCCAGCATGGCGAGGCAGAGCGGGGCGATCGCCGCGGCGCCCGCGCTCACCCCGCTCCTTCCCTCACAGGGCCCGTGTCATCGGCCGGCCACCTCGAGGCCGATGGTGGTGTGCTGCGCGCTGTTCGTTCCGACCATGACGTCAGCCGAAGATCAGGTCGTTGACGAGGTTCTCCAGCCGCTCCTGCTTGCCGCTCACTTGCTTCGGCTCCGGCTGTGACGCCGCGTGGTCCCGCAGGTCCTTCAGGCTGAGCCGGCCCTCGGAGAAGTCCTTGCCGCGGCCCGAGCCGAAGCTCGCGTAGCGCGCGGCCTTGAAGGCGGCCAGCTTGCCGTTCTGGCGCATCCGGTCGGCGATCAGGAGACCCCGCGCGAACGCGTCCATGCCGCCGATGTGGGCGATGAACAGGTCCTCGAGGTCCGTCGACTCGCGGCGCGCCTTGGCGTCGAAGTTCAGCCCGCCCGGCGCGAGCCCGCCCTGGTTCAGCACGACCCACATGGCCTCGACGCAGTCGTAGACGTCGGCGGGGAACTGGTCGGTGTCCCAGCCGTTCTGTGGGTTGCCGCGGTTCGCGTCGACCGAGCCGAGGAGTCCCGCGTCGGAGGCCACCTGCAGGTCGTGGCCGAAGCTGTGGCCCGCGAGCGTCGCGTGGTTCGCCTCGATGTTGAGCTTGAAATCTCTGTCGAGCCCGTGCTCGCGCAGGAAGCCGATCACGGTCTTCGCGTCGCGGTCGTACTGGTGCTTCATCGGCTCCATGGGCTTCGGCTCGACGAGGAAGACGCCCTTGAAGCCGACCGAGCGCGCGTAGTCGCGGGCCGCCGTCAGGAACCGCGCGAAGTTCGCGAGCTCCTTCTTCATGTCGGTGTTCCACAGCGTGGAGTAGCCCTCGCGGCCGCCCCAGAAGACGTAGTTCTCGCCGCCGAGCGCCACCGTCGCGTCGAGGGCCGCCTTCACCTGGGCCGCCGCGTGCGCCACCACCGCGAAGTCCGGGTTCGTGCCCGCGCCGTTCATGTAGCGCGGGTGCGAGAAGAGGTTGGCCGTGCCCCACAGGAGGCGCACGCCGGTCCTCTCCTGCCGCTTCTTCGCCAGCTCGACCAAGGCGGCCAGGTTGGCCTCGGACTCCTCCACCGTGCGGCCCTCGGGGGCCATGTCCCGGTCGTGGAAGCAGTAGAACGGCGCCCCGAGCTTCGTGATGAACTCGAAGGCAGCGTCCAGGCGGTCCTTCGCCGCGCCCATCGGCTCCGCCTTCTCGTCCCACGGGAAGACGCGCGTCTCCGGGCCGAACGGATCCCTGCCGCCGCCCAGGAACGTGTGCCAGTAGGCGACTGAGAAGCGCAGGTGCTCCTCCATCGTCTTGCCCGCCACCACGCGCTCGGCCTGGTAGACCTTGAAAGCCAGCGGGTTGTCGGAACCGGGACCTTCGTAGCGGATCTGCTTGACGGAGGGGAAGTACGTCCGGTCACCCTCGAAGACGGTTCGGCCCATGTGTCGCTCCTTCTCGCTCGCTGCCAGCTCCGATGAACCCGGCGACGCTCGTGGCGGCTCCGGACAACTAAATCGATTTACTGCGAGAGAACTGATAGCATTGGCCGAGTCCGGCTGTCAAGGGGGAAGAGCGAGCGTGAAGCGGCGCGGCGAAGGGGGCGGCCGGCGGACGGGGAGCGTGGCCTCCCCGCCGGCCCCGCGGGTTACGTTGAAGGCCCTCGCCGCTCACGTCGGCCTCTCGCCGTCGACGGTGTCGCTCGTCCTGAACGCCTCCCCGGTGGCCGATTCGATCCCGCAGGCGACCCAGCAGAGGATCTTCGCCGCGGCGCGCGATCTCGACTACCGCCCCGACTTCGTGGCGCGGGCGCTACGCAGACAACGCAGCTTCTCGATCGGCGTCCTGGTCTCCGAGATCAGCGGCGGCTACTCGGCGGAGGTCGTGAGCGGCATCGAGAGGACGCTGCTCGAGGCCGGCTACTTCGGTCTCGTGGCCAGCCACCACTTCGACCCGGTCTGGCTGCACAAGTGCCTGGCGACGCTGCGCGACCGTCTGGTCGAGGGCTACATCCTGGTCAACACCACGATCGAGGAATCACCCCCGCTGCCCACGGTCTCGGTGTCGGGCCTGCGCCTGATGCGCGGAGCCGGCAACGTGGTCGTCGACCACGACCTCGCCGCGCGCCTCGCGCTCGAGCACCTCTCGTCGCTCGGGCACGACAGGATCGCGTTCTTCACGGGGCCGCGGGTGATCCCCGACTCCGAGGACCGCTGGCGGGCGATTCGGGCGGCGGCGCGCGAGGCGGGCCTCGCGATACGACCCGACCTCGTCTTCGAGCTGGGTGTGCAGCCGAAGGATGGTGCCTTCCCGCTCGACGAGTTCCACCGCGAGGGCTACGAGCTCGGGAAGGAGCTCGCACAGAGGCACGGCGAGCTCACCGCGATCTTCGCCTTCAACGACCCCTCTGCGATCGGCGCCATGCGCGCCCTGCACGAGGCCGGCCTGCGGGTCCCGGAGGACGTCTCGGTCGTGGGCTTCGACGACATCGACAGCGCCGCGTTCCACAATCCCGGCCTGACCACCATCCGCCAGCCGCTCCGCAGCATGGGCGCCATCGCCGCACGGTCTCTGCTGGATCATCTTTCAGGTGGCGAGCGGGTCGGGGCGCAGATCAGCGTCGATCCGGAGCTGGTGGTCCGGCAGTCGACGGGGCCGGCCCCCCGATGAGGCGTTCCAGCCGGCGCCTCGAGCGTCTTCGGCGGGCGGCCCTTGCGGCGGGCCTCGCGTGTTTGGGCCTCATCCCGGGTGGCGGGCTGTCGCGGGCCGATTCGCCGGCGGCAGCCCGCGACGCGGTCCCTGCGTCCCACGAGGTGATCGAGCTGTCGTCCGCCTTCCCGGGCTTTCGCGCGGCGTTCGTGATGCGCGACGTCGCCGCCGGGCGGACGGTGCGCCACGACCCCGCGCTGGCAGCCACGCGCCTGTCGCCGTGCTCGACCTTCAAGATCCCGAACTCCCTGATCGGCCTGGAGACCGGTGTGATCCCCGACCCGTCGTTCGTCCTGCCCTGGGACGGCAAGAGGCGCGAGGTCGAGGCCTGGAACCGCGACCACGACCTGCGCTCCGCGATCCGCGACTCCGTCGTCTGGTACTACCAGGAGCTGGCGCGACGGGTGGGGCCGCGGCGCATGCAGCGCTTCGTCCACGCCTTCGGCTACGGCAACCAGGACACCTCCGGCGGCGTCGATCGCTTCTGGCTGGGCAGCACGCTGCGCATCTCCGCCGACGAGCAGGTGGAGTTCCTCGCCCGGCTCCATCGGGGAGAGCTGCCCGGCGTCTCGGCGCGGTCGCTGGCGATCGTGAAGGAGATCCTGGTCCAGGACCCGCCGGGGCCCGGCCTCGTCTATCGCGGGAAGACCGGCTCCTGCAGCGACCCTGGGGCCCCCCCGCACGGCTGGTGGGTCGGCTCCGTCGAGCGCGACAGCCGGCTGGTGGTCTTCGCCGCCCTCATCGAGGGAGACGGTGCGTCGGGCCGCGTCTGCCGGCCGCTGGCGGAGAAGGCGCTGGTCCGGCTCGGGGTGCTGCCGGACGTGGCCCGCTGATCGGCCCTAGAATCGGGCCGGGCCCACGCGGAGGAGGATGCATGCCGACCGGCAGACCCGCAGAGAACGAGTACGCGCCGTACTTCGCCAGATACGTCGGCCTCGTGCCCGAGGCGGACGTGCTGGCCGCGCTGGAGGGCCAGATCGACGACCTGCGGCGGTTCGCGAAGTCGGTGCCGCCCGAGCGGGAGGGACACCGCTACGCGCCCGACAAGTGGAGCGTGCGCGAGGTGATCGGTCACCTCGCCGATGGCGAGCGGGTCTTCGGCTACCGGGTGTTCTGCATCAGCCGCGGTGAGCAGCAGGCGCTGCCCTCGTTCGACGAGAACGCCTACGTCGCCCAGTCGGCCTACGGCCGGGTGCCGCTGGCCGACCTCGCCGAGGAGCTGGTGATGGTCCGCCGCGCCAACCTGGCGGTGATGCGGCGGCTGGAGCCTCCCGCCTGGACCCGTCTCGGGACCGCCAGCGGCCAGCCGGTCTCGGTGCGGGCGCTCGGGTACATCATGGTCGGCCACCCGCGCCATCACCTGGCGATCCTGCGCGAGCGCTACGGCCTCGCCTGACGATCGCCCGGGACCGCTGGACTCGAGGCTGATCCCATGACTGACGGCGTCCGCCCCGAGGTCGCGCTGATCGACGAGCGGGGAGGGCTCCTCGGCCGTTCGAAGCGGCCCTCCCGTGTGGCGGGGCCGCGCCGGCCGCGGGAGAATCGCGGTATTTTCTAGCGCATGTCCAACGGAACCGGTCGTTCTGCGCTCGCCGTCGCGTGCCTGTCGCTGTGCGCTCTCTCCGGGGCCGCCCGGGACGTGGGCAAGCCGGACCTGCGGCTCCGGTTCGACAAGTACGAGTACCGCCTGGCCATGCGCGACGGGGTGCGGCTCTTCACCTCCGTCTACGTGCCCAAGGACGCCGGGACGAAGCACCGCTATCCCATCCTGCTGACGCGCACGCCGTACAGCGTCGCCCCCTACGGGACGGACTCCTTCCCCCAGCAGCTCGGCCCCTCGCTGGCGGCCCAGAAGGAAGGGTTCATCTTCGCCTACCAGGACGTGCGCGGCCGCTACCTCTCCGAGGGCACCTTCGAGGACGTGAGACCGTACGAGGAGGGCAAGGGCCCGCGGGAGACGGACGAGTCGAGCGACGCCTGGGACACCATCGACTGGCTGGTCAAGAACGTCCGCGGCAACAACGGCCGCGTCGGCGTCTGGGGCATCTCCTACCCCGGCTTCTACGCGGCGATGGCGGCGATCGACGCCCATCCGGCGCTGGTCGCGGTCTCGCCGCAGGCCCCCATCGCCGACTGGTTCATCGGGGACGACTTCCACCACAACGGCGCCTTATTCCTGCCGCACGCCTTCAACTTCTACGCCGGCTTCGGCCGCCCGCGCCCGGAGCCCACCACCAAGGGCTCGCCGCCCTTCGACCACGGCACCGCCGACGGCTACCAGTTCTTCCTGCAGGCCGGCCCCATGCCGAACTACGACCGGCTCTACTTCAAGGGAGAGGTCGTCTTCTGGAAGCAGGCGATGGCGCACGAGAGCTACGACGCCTTCTGGCAGGCGCGCGACACCCGCCCGCACCTGAAGGCGATCCGCCCCGCGGTGCTGACCGTGGGCGGCTGGTTCGACGCGGAGGACCTGTTCGGCGCGCTCTCGACGTACAGGGCGATCGAGCGGCAGAGCCCCGGCATCTCGAACCGGCTGGTGATGGGCCCGTGGTCGCACGGGGGGTGGGCGCGGACCCCGGGCGAGGCCCTGGGCAGCGTCCGCTTCGGCGAGCCCGCCTCTCCGTTCTTTCAGGAGAAGATCGAGCTGCCGTTCTTCCGCGAGTGGCTGAAGCAGGGCCACGACGCGGACCTGCCCGAGGCCTACGTGTTCGAGACCGGGCGCAACCAGTGGCAGGCGCTCGACGCCTGGCCCCCGCGCCAGGCGAAGCGAGCCAGTTTCTACCTGGCCGACGGCGGCCGGCTGGCGAGGGAGGCTCCGACCGACGCCGCCGACGCGTTCGACGAGTACGTCTCCGACCCGTCGCGGCCGGTGCCCTACCTCGACGAGATCGTGATCGGCATGGCGAAGGAGTACATGGTCGCCGACCAGCGCTTCGCTTCCCGCCGCCCCGACGTGCTCGTCTACCAGACGGAGCCGCTGGAGGGAGACCTGACGGTGGCGGGGCCGATCGAGGTCAGCCTCAGCGTCTCCACCACCGGCACCGACTCGGACTTCGTGGTGAAGCTGGTCGACGTCTACCCGCAGGACCTGCCGCTGCAGCCGGACGAGAAGCCGCAGCCCGGCTACGGCATCGCCCAGCACTCGCGCATGGGCGGCTACCAGCAGCTGGTGCGTGGCGAGCCGTTCCGCGGCAAGTTCCGCCACGGCTTCGACCGGCCGCAGGCGTTCCAGCCCGGGCAGGTCGACCGGGTCGACTTCACCATGCCGGACGTGTTCCACGACTTCCGCCGCGGGCACCGGCTCATGGTGCAGGTGCAGAGCAGCTGGTTCCCTCTGGTGAATCTCAACCCGCAGACCTTCGTCGACATCAACACCGCGGGCCCCGGCGACTTCCGCAAGGCCACCGAGCGCGTGTGGCGCACGGCGAAGGACCCCTCGCTGCTGCGGCTACCGCTGCTCGGCCACTGACCGGCCCGCGCACGCGGCCCTCCCCGCTTGCCCCCCCGCGGCGGGGTGTGTAAGGTCGGCCGGGCGGGGCGTCCCGCGGCAGCGGCCCCCGCACCCAGACCGAGGAGGAGCTCATGGCGCGGATCGGCGTGGCGGTGGTCGGGGCGGGGTTCATGGGGCCCGTGCACGCGGAAGCGCTGCGGCGCGCCGGCTGCGAGGTGGTGGGGGTGCTCGGCGTCTCCGATGCCGAGACCACCCGCTTCGCCGCGAACGTCGGCGCCAGGGGCTACCGCTCGCTGGCCGAGCTGCTCGGCGACCCGGCGGTGCAGTCGGTCCACCTCACCACCCCGAACAAGCTGCACTTCGAGATGGCCAGGGCGGCCCTCGAGGCCGGCAAGCACGTGGTGTGCGAGAAGCCGCTGGCCATGAGCTCGCGGGAGACCGCCGAGCTGGTGGCGCTGGCTGCCCGGCACCCGAAACAGGCCGCCGCCGTCAACTACAACCTGCGCTTCTACCCGCTGAACCTGGAGGCGCGCCAGCGCGTCCGCGGCGGCCAGCTGGGGAAGGTCCACCACGTCACCGGCAGCTACGTCCAGGACTGGTTGCTGCTCGACACCGACTACAACTGGCGGGTGCTGGCGGAGGAGGGCGGCGCCCTGCGCGCCGTCGCCGACATCGGTACGCACTGGCTGGACCTGGTCCACGCCATCACCGGCCTGGAGGTCGAGTCGCTGTGCGCCGACCTGCTCACCGTCCACCCCGTGCGCCGGCGGCCCCGGGGCGAGGTGGAGACCTTCAGCGGCAAGCTGGCGAAGGAGGACGAGCTGGAGCCGGTGGACATCGCCACCGAGGACTACGGCGGCATCCTCCTGCGCTTCAAGGGCGGCGCCCGGGGCGCGCTCACCGTCTCCCAGGTGACCGCAGGCCGCAAGAACAGCATGCGCTACGAGATCGCCGGCGAGAAGGCGGCCCTCTTCTGGAACAGCGAGGACCCGGAGGAGATGTGGATCGGCCGGCGCAGCGGTCCCAACGAGATCCTGATGCGCGACCCCTCGCTGCTGTCGGAGCCGGCGCGCGCTGCCGTCAGCGTGCCCGGCGGCCACGCCGAGGGCTACGCCGACACCTTCAAGCAGCACTTCCGTGCCTTCTACGGCTACGTCGCCAGGGGCGACTTCAAGGCGCCCGCCCCCTTCGCCACCTTCGAGGACGGCCACCGCGAGGTGGTCCTGTGCGAGGCCGTGCTCGCCAGCCACCGCCAGCGCGGCTGGGTGGAGGTGCCGCGTTGATCCGGCTCGGGCTCGTCTCCGCCATCCTGCCCGAGCTGTCGCTCGACCAGGTGGTGGAGTTCGCCGGGAAGGAGGGCTTCGGCTGCGTCGAGCTGATGTGCTGGCCAAAGGGCAAGGCCGAGCGCCGCTATGCCGGGGTCACCCACCTCGACGCCGCCGGCTTCGACCAGCGCGCCGCCGATGGCGTGCGCGCGCTGCTGGAGCGGCACCGGGTGGCGATCAGCGGTCTCGGCTACTACCCGAACCCGCTGGCGCCCGACCCGGCGGAGGCGCAGGTCTACGTCGAGCACATCAAGTGCGTGACGCGGGCGGCACGGCTGCTGGGGGTCGGCCAGGTGAACACCTTCGTCGGCCGCGACTGGACGAAGAGCACGGACGAGCAGTGGCCGCGGTTCCTCGCGACCTGGCGCCCGCTGGTCGCCTTCGCCGAGGAGCAGGGCGTGCGGATCGGCATCGAGAACTGCCCGATGCTGTTCACCGCCGACGAGTGGCCCGGCGGCAAGAACCTGGCCACCTGCCCCGCCATCTGGCGGCGGATGTTCGCCGACATCCCCAGCCGGAGCTTCGGTCTCAACTTCGACCCCTCTCACTTCGTGTGGCAGCAGATGGACTACCTGAAGCCGCTGCGCGAGTTCAGGGACAGGATCTTCCACGTCCACGCCAAGGACGCGCGGCTGGACCGCGAACGGCTGGACGAGGTCGGGATCCTGGCGACACCGCTGCAGTTCCACATGCCCAAGCTGCCCGGGCTGGGCGACGTCGACTGGGGCCGCTTCTTCTCGGTGCTCACCGACACCGGCTACGACGGCCCCGTCTGCGTGGAGGTGGAGGACCGGGCCTACGAGGGCTCGCTGGAGTCACGCCAGCAGGCGTTGCGGCAGTCGCTGCGGTACCTGAGGAGCTTCGCCTGAGGACGACCCGGCAGGTTTGACTCGCCGCTGCCGGCGTCGCAGCATGGGAGCGACCCGGCTGCAATGGACTGCCCTCGCTGTCAGGCACCCAACCCCGAGACCGCCTTCCGCTGCTCCGGCTGCGGCCACGACCTCGGGATCCGCCGCGGCGTCGTGCTCGGCGGGCGGTACGAGGTCCTGCAGGAGCTGGGCACCGGCGGCATGGGCGTCGTGTTCAAGGCCCACGACCGGGAGCTGGACGAGATCGTCGCCGTCAAGGTGCTGCGGGCGGAGGTCGCCACCGACCCCTCGATGACGGCGCGCTTCCTGTCGGAGATCAAGCTGGCGCGCAAGGTCCGGCACCCCAACGTCTGCGCGATCCACGAGTACGGCCAGGACGGGCCCTGCCGGTTCATCGTGATGGAGTTCGTCGCGGGTGCCGACCTGAGGGTGACCCTCCGCACCCGGGGGGCCCTCTCGCCGGCGGAGGTCGTCGAGGTGGGTCTCCAGCTGGCCGCCGGCCTCGACGCGATCCACGCGCAGGGGATCGTGCACCGGGACCTCAAGACGCCGAACGTCATGTGGGCGCCCAACGGCGTGCTGCGGCTGATGGACTTCGGCATCGCCAAGCGGGTGGAGGGGACCGTCGGCGCCGGCGCCACGGCCGTCGGCCTGCTGGTCGGGACCCCGGAGTACATGAGCCCGGAGCAGGTGCGCGGCGAGACCGTGGACCGCCGCAGCGACCTCTACAGCCTGGGCATCGTGCTCTTCGAGCTGCTCACGGGAGCGCGTCCCTTCCAGGCCGCGACGCCGCTCGGCGTCATCCTGAAGCAGGTCAACGAGCCGCCGCCGCTCGACGGCCCGCAGGCCGCGAGGATCCCGCCGCCCCTGGTCGAGGTGCTGCGCCGGCTGCTGGCCAAGGACCGCGAGGAGCGCTTCGCCTCCGCGGGCGACCTGATCACGGCGTTGCAGGGCGCGCGCGCCCAGATGGAGTCGACGTCGGCGGGAGCGGCGGCCGTCGCCGCCGTGGCGCGGCCCTCCCACATGGGCGGGGCCACCGCGGTCGCGCCGGTCACCGTGCAGCAGCCGCCCTCGCGAACGATCGGCCGGCCCGCGCTGCTGATCGGCGGCGGCGTCGCCGCGCTCCTGGTGGTGCTGGCTGGAGCCGCGTGGGTGGCCTGGTGGGTCGTCGGCCGGGGCTGGACCGACCTCTGGTCGAGGGCGCCTGCCGTCTACTCCTCGCCGG
>DATKME010000043.1:0-51186 GCA_035542035.1 Vicinamibacteria bacterium
CGACGCCCTGGAGCGGGTCCAGGCCGCCGACAGCGCCGGCGATCCCTACGCGATCGCCTTCCTCGACTGGCGGATGCCGGGGATGGACGGGATCGAGGCGGCGCGCCGGATCGCCGCCATGCCGCTCTCGGCCCGGCCAAGGCGCGTCATCGTCACCGCCTACGGCCGCGAGGAGGTCTTCCACGAGGCGGAGGGGGCGGGCCTCGACGGCGTGCTGGTGAAGCCGGTGAGCCCGTCGCTGCTCTTCGACACCACCATCCGAGCGCTGGCCGGCGAGCCGAAGCCGGCGGGGCGAGAGGTGGCCGCGACGGCGCCGCCCCGGCCGGCCGGCAGCCCGGGCCGGCTGCGCGGGGCGCGCGTCCTGCTGGTGGAGGACAACGAGCTCAACCAGCAGGTGGCGATGGAGCTTCTGCAGGCCGCCGAGGTGCAGGTGGACCTCGCCACGAACGGCGAGGAGGCCGTCCGGCGCGTGCAGGAACGGCCGTACGGCCTGGTGCTGATGGACCTGCAGATGCCGGTGATGGACGGCTTCGAGGCGACGCGCCGGATCCGGGGGCTGGGCGGCTGCGAGACGCTGCCCATCCTGGCGATGACGGCCAACGCCATGGCCGGGGACCGCGAGCGCTCGCTCGAGGCCGGGATGAACGACCACGTCACCAAGCCCATCGATCCCGACGCGCTCTTCGCAGCGCTGCTGCGCTGGCTGCCGCAGGCCGCGGGGCCCGCGGCATCGGCCGCAGACCGGCCCGCCCCCGCGTCGCCCCGCCGTGTCGAGCTGGCCGCTGACGATCCTCTCGCCTCCGTCCCGGGCCTCGACAGCGCCGACGGCCTGCGGCGCGTGCTCGGAAAGCGCGAGGCCTACCTGGGCCTCCTGCGCACGTTCGCCCACGGCCAGGCCGGCGCGCCGGCCGTGATCCGGGCCGCCCTCGCGGAAGGGCGGACGGCCGACGCGCTGCGGGCGGCGCACACGCTGAAGGGCGTGGCCGGCAGCATCGGTGCGCACCAGGTGCAGGCCGAGGCCGCGGCTCTGGAAGCCGCGCTGCGGCACGATGTCCCGGCGGCCGAGGTGGCGGTCCTCGTCGACTCCACCGCGACGACGCTCCAGGCCTTTCTCACCGCGGTCACAGCCGTCGTCCCGCCGGAGGTCGCGGCACCCGCCGCGAGCGGTCCCGTCGATCCCGCTGCGCTGAAGGCGGCCGTCGAGCGCATCGCGAAGCTGCTCGAGCAGGACGACGTCGAGGCCGTGGCGGCCGTGGACGAGGCTGGGTCGTTGCTGGCGGCGGCCTTCGGCGAGCGCGCCTCGGCGCTGCGCACGCTGGTGAGGGGCTACCGATTCGAGGACGCGCTTGCTGCGCTGCGCGAGGCCGCTGCGACGCTCGAGGCGGATCGATCCTGAAGCGCCTCCTCCCGATCGGCCTGGCGGCGACGCCTGTCCCGCTCCCGCCCTCGTGCTCCGGGCCGCGGTACCAGCCGCAGAGGCGGCCGTGCAGCAACTCCTCCCCGTGCCGGTGGCACCCTGCCGCCGTCCCCTGCGCTCGCGACCTCGTGGCCGCCGGCGACCAGGCCGGCGGCGCCGTCGTCAGTGGCCGGCGGACGCGGCCGGTGCGTCGCGCGCCGGGCCAAAGCGCGCCGACAGCGTGTAGCGCGGGCCCTCGGCGGGGTTCGGTGGGACCTCGCCGTTGAGCACCCACTCGAGGTGCTCCCGGATCGCCACGGGGCCGGGGTTGCCCGCGATGCGGGCGCACTCGCAGCCGTCACGGTAGAACAGCAGCGTCGGGACGAACAGCAGGTGGTACCGGGCCGCCAGCCAGCCCTGGCCGGCGTCGGTCACCCGGACGACCAGGACGCGGTCGCGGAACTCGCGGGCGAGCTCGTCCAGCAGCGGGCGGAGCGACCGGCATGGCTCGCAGTCGGCTTGCTCGAACACGACCAGGGTGGGGTTGCCGGAGGTGAGAATGCGGTCGAGCCCCGCCGCGCTGGCCCGGACGGGCGCATCGAACATGGCCTTCATCTCAACCTCCCTGGGGGGGAGGACGTCAACGACATCAGTCGTCGATCACTATACGCTCGGCGCCTGCAGGCGGACAGTCAAAATCAGTGCCCGATCAGGTCGTGGATGCGGGCCAGGAGCTCCTCGAGCTGGACCGGCTTCGGGAAGAAACCCGCGGCCCCCATTCGCTCCAGCGCGGAGCCCTCGGCGGCGGCGCGGGCCGAGAGGACGATCACCGGCGTCTGGGGAAGGATGCTCCTGACGCGCCGCAAGAGACCCCGCCCGTCGAGCCGCGGCATGTCGAGGTCGGTGACCACGAGATCGGGGTGCCACGAGGCGAGGATCCCGCTCGCCTCCTCGCCGTCCGCCGCCATGGAGGCGTCGTAGCCCTCCTCCGTCAGCAGCAGCGCGATCGCGGTGCGGGCGCGCGCGTCGTCGTCGACGACGAGCACACGGCGGTGCGGCGGCGGGGCCGCGGGGACAGGAAGATCCCCGCGCGGTGCCTCTGGGAGGGCCGGCATGCGGGCCGAGCGTGCAATTGGCGTTCCGCAGGAAAGGGGCCCAAAACACGGGTCGTGCTCGGCACGGGACGCAAGCAAATCGCCCAATCGGATCGAGGCCGAAAAGGTTGCGGCTGGAACACCGCCGGAGTGCGCCAATCGGCCCGACTCAGGATGGCGCGCATCGTGCAAACAGGAAGGAGGCACCACGCGTACCTCTCTGGAGGGATTGTCGAGATGGCCACGAGGAACACGATCGCGGTGGACGGGAACGAAGCGGCGGCATCGGTCGCCCATCGGGTGAGCGAGGTCTGCGCGATCTACCCCATCACTCCGTCCTCCAACATGGGCGAGTTCGCCGACGAATGGTCGGCGTATGGGAAGAAGAACATCTGGGGGACCGTCCCCGACGTCGTCGAGATGCAGTCCGAGGCCGGCGCCGCGGGCGCCGTGCACGGCGCGCTGCAGGGCGGTGCGCTCACCACCACCTTCACCGCCTCGCAGGGCCTGCTGCTGATGATCCCGAACATGTACAAGATCGCGGGCGAGCTGACCTCGTTCACCATGCACGTGGCGGCGCGCACGGTGGCGGCCCACGCCCTGTCGATCTTCGGCGACCACTCCGACGTGATGGCCTGCCGGCAGATCGGCTTCGCCCTGCTGGCGTCGGGCTCGGTGCAGGAGGCCCACGACCTCGCCTGCATCGCCCACGCCGCCACCCTCGAGGCGAGGGTGCCCTTCCTGCACTTCTTCGACGGCTTCCGCACCTCGCACGAGGTGCGCAAGATCGAGGCCCTCAGCGACGACGACCTGCGCTTCATGATGCGTGACGACCTGGTCGCCGCCCACCGGCAGCGGGCGCTCAACCCGGAGAAGCCGGTGCTGCGCGGCACGGCCCAGAACCCGGACGTCTTCTTCCAGGCGCGGGAGGCCTGCAACGGCTTCTACCTGGCCTGCCCCGAGATCGTCGAGAAGACGATGGCCCGCTTCGCCGAGCGCACGGGCCGCAGCTACAAGCTGTTCGACTACTTCGGCCACCCGCAGGCCGAGCGGGTGATCGTGATGATGGGCTCGGGCGCGGAGGTGGCGCACGAGACCGTCGAGAACCTCCTCTCCCGCGGCGAGAAGGTCGGCGTGCTGAAGGTGCGCCTGTTCCGGCCGTTCTCGATCAAGCACTTCACGACCGCGCTGCCGAAGACGGTGCGGGCGATCGCGGTCCTCGACCGCTGCAAGGAGCCGGGCGGCGTCGGCGAGCCGCTGTACCTCGACATGGTGTCCGCCCTGCGCGAGGCGCGCGAGGCGGGCCTCTCCTCGCCCGCCGTCGACCCGCTGGTGATCGGCGGCCGCTACGGCCTGTCCTCGAAGGACTTCAACCCGGCACAGGTGAAGGCGGTCTTCGACGAGCTGGTGCGCCGAGAGGGCCCGCGCAACCACTTCACGGTCGGCATCGTCGACGACGTCACCCACACCTCGATCCCGGTGGACGCCGACTTCGACATCGAGGCCGACGAGCGGGTGCGCTCGGTCTTCTTCGGCCTGGGCGCAGACGGCACGGTGGGCGCCAACAAGAACTCGATCAAGATCATCGCCGAGGAGACCGACAACGACGCCCAGGGCTACTTCGTGTACGACTCGAAGAAGTCGGGCGCCATCACCATCTCCCACCTGCGCTTCGGCCCGGGGCCCATCCGCTCCTCCTACCTCATCAAGAAGGCCGGCTTCGTGGCCTGCCACCAGTTCGGCTTCCTCGAGAAGTACGACATGCTCGAGTACGCCGTCCCCGGCGCCACCTTCCTGATCAACGCCCCCTTCGCCAGGGAGGAGGTGTGGAAGCAGCTCCCGCGCAAGGTGCAGGAGCAGATCGTCGAGAAGAAGCTGAAGCTCTACGCCATCGACGCCTACAAGGTCGCCGAGGACACGGGCATGGGGAACCGCATCAACTCCATCATGCAGACCTGCTTCTTCGCGATCTCGGGCGTGCTGCCCAGGGAGCTGGCGATCAAGGAGATCAAGAAGGCGATCGAGAAGACCTACGGCAAGAAGGGCGCCGAGGTGGTGAAGCGCAACTTCGCCTCGGTCGACCAGACCCTCGAGAACCTGCACGAGATCCCGGTGGGCCAGCCGACCGGGACCGTCAAGATGCGGCCGACGGTTCCCGCGGCGGCGCCGGACTTCGTCCAGCGCGTCCAGGCCACCATCATCGAGGGCAAGGGCGACCTGCTGCCGGTGTCGGCCTTCCCGGTCGACGGCACCTGGCCGACGGCTACCGCGCAGTGGGAGAAGCGAGCGATCGCCCTCGAGATCCCGGTCTGGGACGAGAAGATCTGCATCCAGTGCAACAAGTGCGCCTTCGTCTGCCCGCACGCGGCGATCCGCGCCAAGGTCTACGAGCCCGCCGCGCTGAAGGGCGCGCCGGACGGCTTCAAGTCGCTGGACTTCAAGGGCAACGAGTTCAAGGGGAAGAAGTACACGATCCAGGTGGCCCCCGAGGACTGCACCGGCTGCAGCCTGTGCGTGCAGATCTGCCCGGCCAAGGACAAGTCGAACCCCAAGCACAAGTCCATCGACATGGCACCGATGCCGCCGATCCGGGAGCAGGAGCGGGCGAACTACGAGTTCTTCCTCTCGCTGCCCGACCCCAGCCGCACCGAGGTGAAGCCCGACCTCAAGGGCAGCCAGTTCCTGCGGCCGCTGTTCGAGTACTCGGGCGCCTGCGCCGGCTGCGGCGAGACCCCCTACATCAAGCTGATGACGCAGCTGTTCGGCGACCGCACCATCATCGCCAACGCCACCGGCTGCTCCTCGATCTACGGCGGCAACCTGCCGACGACGCCCTACGCGGTGAACGCCGACGGCCGCGGCCCGGCCTGGAACAACTCCCTGTTCGAGGACAACGCCGAGTTCGGCTTCGGCATCCGCCTGGCGCTCGACAAGCTCAACGACCAGGCCTCCTCGCTGCTCGCCCGCGTGAACGGGATGGTCGGCGACAACCTGGCCAAGGCGCTGCTGGAGGCGGACCAGTCGAGCGAGGCGGGGATCGCCGCCCAGCGCGAGCGGGTGGCCGCGCTGAAGCAGGCGCTGGCCAAGGCGAAGACGCCCGAGGCCCAGCGGCTGCTGCAGGTCGCCGACTACCTGGTGCGCAAGAACGTGTGGATCGTGGGCGGCGACGGCTGGGCCTACGACATCGGTTACGGCGGGCTCGACCACGTGCTGTCGACCACCCGCGACGTCAACGTCCTGATCCTCGACACCGAGGTCTACTCGAACACCGGCGGCCAGGCCTCCAAGGCCACGCCCACGGGCGCCGCCGCCAAGTTCGCCTCGGCGGGCAAGGAGGTGGGCAAGAAGGACATCGGCCTGATGGCGATGGCCTACGGCCACGTCTACGTGGCGCGGGTGGCCTTCGGCGCCAAGGACGTGCAGACGGTGAAGGCCTTCCAGGAGGCCGAGAGCTACCACGGCCCCTCGATGATCATCGCCTACAGCCACTGCATCGCCCACGGCTACGACATGATGTACGGCTGCGAGCAGCAGAAGCTGGCGGTCGACTCGGGCGTCTGGCCGCTCTACCGCTTCGACCCGCGCCGGGCGGCCCAGGGCCAGCCGCCGCTGCAGCTCGACTCCGGCGAGCCCAAGGTGGCGGCCAAGCAGTACATGCGCAACGAGACCCGCTTCCGGATGGTCGAGAAGCTCGACCCGGTGCGCTTCAAGCGCCTGCTGCTCTCCGCCGAGAAGCAGGCCCGCCAGCGGGTGGCCATCTACAAGCAGCTGTCGAACCTGATCGTGCCCCAGATCACCGACGCCGAGATCGAGGCGGCCGCGGCCGCCGCGGCGCAGGTTCCGGCCTCGGCCGCGAAGAACTGAGCAGGAGCGAGCCATGGACCTCAGCACCACCTACCTCGGCCTGAAGCTGCCGCACCCCCTGATGCCGGGCGCGTCGCCGCTGGTCGACGACCTCGACACCGTCCGCCGGCTGGAAGACGCCGGCGCCGCGGCCATCGTGATGCACTCGCTGTTCGAGGAGCAGATCGCCCGGGAGCAGGTGGCGACCTTCATCCACACCGAGAGCCACGGCCAGTCCTTCGCCGAGGCCCTCACCTACTTCCCCAGCCCCGAGGCCTTCCACCTGGGACCGGACGAGTACCTGGAGCACCTGCGCAAGGTCAAGCAGGCGGTGTCGGTCCCGGTGATCGGGTCGCTGAACGGCTTCTCGGCGGGCGGCTGGCTGGAGTACGCCTCGCTCATCGAGCAGGCCGGCGCCGACGCGCTGGAGCTGAACGTCTTCATGCTGGGCAGCAACCCCGCCGACCCCGGGGCCGCCATCGAGCTGCGCACCGTGCAGATGGTGCAGGCGGTACGCAAGGCGGTCCGCATCCCGGTGGCGGTGAAGCTCTCGCCCTACTACACGTCGCTCGCGCACTTCGCCGCGAAGCTGGACGAGGCCGGCGCCGACGGCATGGTGCTGTTCAACCGCTTCTACCAGCCCGACATCGACGTCGAGGAGCTGCAGGTGCGCCGGCAGGTCCACCTCTCCAGCTCGGCCGAGCTGCCGCTGCGGCTCACCTGGCTGGCGCTGCTGTCGCCGCGGGTGAAGGCGTCGCTCGCCTGCAGCGGCGGTGTGCACACGGTGGTGGACGCGGTCCAGTCGGTGATGGCCGGCGCCCACGCGGTGCAGCTGGTGTCCTGCCTGCTGAAGCGGGGGCCCGCCTACCTCGCCACCCTGCGCCAGGAGCTGTCGCAGTGGCTGGAGGAGCACGAGTACCACTCGCTGCGCCAGGCCCAGGGCAGCATGAACCTCAACGCCTGCCCCGACCCTGCCGTGTACAGCCGGGCGAACTACATGCTGGTGCTGCAGAGCTGGCGGGTGGCGCAGTAGAGCCCGTTCCGCCGCAAGCTCTCCCCTCCCAGGACCGACGGCACGCCGTTGCCGTCTGAGAGACTCCGTCCAGACGCGGCATCTCGAAGCGAATGGTCGGTGCGGTCGTGGCGGCACATAATCGGCTCAGGCGATGGCCTCTCCGCTGCTCCGATTCGCGCTCGCCGACGGCCGGCCCGCGACGCTGCTGGTGAGCGAGGCATCCACCGTCCTTGCCGTCGACGAGACGCTGGTTTCGTCGTGGGACCTTTGCGGGCGGCCGTACGCTCTCGTCCGCAACAGCGGCAGCTACCGCCGCGGGCTCGACGGCGGGCTGCTGCTGAAGCGGGAGGCTGCCCCCGACCGTGCACGGGTCAGGCGGCGGCTGAACGCGGGCGAGGGCGCCACGGTCGTGGAAGCGGCGCGGCAGGAGGCCGCGATGGCGCTCGAGGCGCTCGGTCCCGCCGCCGCCGAGGCGCGCGACCGCCTGCGCGCCATCGTGGCGATGGACAAAGACGCGCTCGCGGCCGACGCGGCACGGTTCCTGGAAGCGAGCGGGCCGGTGGGGATCCTCCCTCCCGACCAGTACCTGTCGCTGGTCGTGCGCCTCACCGAGGGCTGCTCCTGGAACGCCTGCACGTTCTGCGGCCTGTACCGCGAAGTCCCCTTCCGTTTCCGGACCCCGCCGGAGCTGGAGCGACACCTGGAGGCGCTCCGGGCGTACTTCGGGCGCTCCATCGCGCTGCGGCGCTCCATCTTCCTCGGCGACGCCAACGCCCTCTGCCTCGCCCAGGACCGGCTGCTGCCGCTGCTGGAGACGGTGGCCCAGGGTCTCCCCGGCCTGCCCGTCTTCTCCTTCGTCGACGCCTGGACGGGGCGGCGGCGGTCCGCTGGCGACTGGCGCGCCTGCGCGGCCCTCGGGCTGCGGCGGGTGTACGTCGGGCTGGAGACCGGTGACCCCGGCCTGCTCGCCTGGCTGGGCAAGCCGGGCACGCCGGCGGACGCGGTTCGCCTGGTGCGCTCGCTCCACGAGGCCGGCCTCGCGGCGGGCGTCATCGTCCTGGTGGGGGCGGGCGGCGAGCGCTTCTACGAGGACCACGTGCGCGGGACGCGGGAGCGGCTACGGGAGATGGGCCTCGGGCGCGACGACCTCCTCTACTTCTCCGAGTACGTCGACGACCCGTCCCTCGCCTACGGCCGCCGGGCAGCGGGCGCCACGGAGCTGCAGCCGCTCTCCGCGCCGCGCGCCGCGGCGCAGCGTGCGCAGATCGAGACGGCGGTGCGCACGCGCGACGGCGGCCTCGTGCGCAGCGCCGCCTACGACCTGCGCGAGTTCGTGTACTGAGACTTTCGAGGTAAGTTGCACGCTGGGAGGCCGTCCAGATGAAGCGCATCGCCCTGTCGCTCGTCTCGTCGCTCGCCGCTCTCGCCGCCCTGGCCGCAGCGCGCCCCGAGTCGGCGCACCCGCAGGACGCGGCGAGCGCCTCGCAGCGTCCTGGCCCGCTGGGCGGCGGCGTGACGCTGCTCCCCAACGGCTGGCGGATCGCGCCGGCGGGGACGCACCTCGACGCGGGGGACCTCCCGCTGGCCATGGCCCTCCACCCCGACGGCCGTCACCTGGTGATCACCAACAACGGCTACACCAAGCCGAGCGTGCGGGTGGTCGACCTGGAGCGCCGGCAGGTGATCCAGCGTCTGCCGCTGGAGGACGCCTGGCTCGGCCTGGTCTGGCACCCCGACGGGCGGCGGCTGTTCTCCTCGGGTGCCGCAGACAACACCGTGCAGGAGCTCGAGTGGCAGGCAGACAAGCTGAAGCTGAAGCGCACCCTGCGCCTCTCGCCGCGACAGGAGAAGGAGGACGAGCAGGCGCTGCGCAACCCCGGCTTCGTCGGCGGCCTGACCCTCTCGCCCGACGGCCGGACCCTGTATGCCGCGCTGGTGTTCGGCAAGGCGGTCACCGCCATCGACCTCGACAAGGGCGAGGCGGTCGCGCGCGCCCCGCTCCCGGCCGAGGCCTACAGCGTGCTCGCCGCGCCGGACGGCCGCGCCGTCTACGTGTCGGTGTGGGGCGCCGCCCGGGTGCTGGTGCTCGAGCCGGGCACGCTGCGGGTCCTGGGCGAGATCGCGACCGGCGAGCACCCGAACGCGATGGCGCTCTCGCCCGACGCGCGCCGGCTGTTCGTGGCCTGCGCCAACACCAACGCGGTCTGGGCCGTCGACCTGGAGACGCGGAAGGTCACCGAGCAGATCGGCACCGCGCTGTCGCCGAGAGCGCCGGCGGGCTCCACCCCCAACGCGCTGGCGCTCTCCCGCGACGGGCGCACGCTGCTGGTGGCGAACGCCGACAACAACGACGTGGCGGTGGTCGACGTCTCCCGCCCCGGCGAGAGCCGGTTCCAGGGCATGATCCCCGTCGGCTGGTACCCGACCGACGTCGGCTTCGACCGCAGCGGCGACGCCATCCTGGTTCTGAGCGGGAAGGGACTGGCGCCGGCGGCCAACCCACGCGGGCCGAACCCGGTCGTCCCCGAAGCGGGCACTCAGTACATCGCCGGCCTGCTCGGCGGGGCGCTGTCGTTCATCCCGCGGCCGGACGCGAAGACCCTGGAGGCGATGACCGAGCGCGTGCACCAGCTCAGCGCCTACAGCGACGCCGTCGCCACCCGGCCACCGGGAAGACCCGAGGGCTCGCCCATCCCGGCCGCGCGCGGCCAGGCCACCCCCATCAAGCACGTCTTCTACGTGATCCGCGAGAACCGCACCTACGACCAGGTGCTGGGCGACCTCGGCCGCGGCAACGGCGACCCCAACCTCACGCTCTTCGGCGAGGAGGTGACGCCGAATGCCCACGCCATCGCCCGGGAGTTCGTCCAGTTCGACAACTTCTACGTCGACGCCGAGGTGAGCCACGACGGCCACTCCTTCTCGACCGCCGCCTACGCCACCGACGCCAACGAGAAGCTGTGGCCGACGGACTACGCGGGCCGCGGCGGGATGTACCTCGCCGAGGGCGGCTACGAGATGCGCAACGCCTACGGCAACCTCACGGCGCCCGCCGACGGCTACCTCTGGGACTACGCGGCGCGGGCCGGCGTGTCGCTGCGCAGCTACGGGGAGTTCGCGGGCTGGGAGAGGAAGGGCGGCCTGGTCCAGGCGGCCGTGCCCGGGCTGCGCGGCAAGGTGCATCCCTCGTTCGCTCCCTTCGACCTGTCGATCCTCGACCAGGAGCGGATCGACACCTGGCTTGCGGAGTTCCGGCAGTTCGAGAAGGACGGCCAGCTGCCGCAGATCTGCATCTTCCACCTCGGCGACGACCACACCAACGGCACCTCGCCCGGCGCCCGCACCCCGCGGGCGATGGTGGCGGACAACGACCTGGCGCTGGGACGGCTGGTGGAGGCGGTCTCGCAGAGCCGCTACTGGAAGGAGTCGGCGATCTTCGTGCTCGAGGACGACGCCCAGAACGGCCCCGACCACGTCGACGCGCACCGCTCGGTGTTGCTGGTGGCGAGCCCCTGGACCCGCCGCAGCGCCCTCGACTCGACCATGTACACCACCTCCTCGATCCTGCGCACGATCGAGCTGATCGCCGGGCTTCCGCCGATGAGCCAGTACGACGCGGCGGCCACTCCGCTGTACGCCGCGTTCTCCCCGACGGCCGACCCCACGCCGTTCCACGCCCGCCCGGCCCGCGTCTCGCTCGAGGAGAGGAACCGCGAGGACGCGCCCGGGGCCGAGGCCTCGCTGCGCATGGACCTCACCGTGCCCGACCGGGCACCCGAGCGCGAGCTGAACGAGGTGATCTGGAGGTCGGTGCGCGGCGCCGACTCGGTCATGCCGGCCCCGGTGCGGGCGGCGTTCGTCCGGTCGCTGCCGACGCGCGACGACGACGGGGACGATGACGACGACCGGTGACGCCGGCTTCAGGTCTGACGCCGGTAGGCCCTGACGCCGTCAGACGACCGCCGGCGAGGTCGCCTCGCCGGCGCGCAGCAGGTCAGCCACGATCCCGAGGCCGCGGCCGAGGGCCTCGCGCGTGCGGGCGGCCCCGGTGCACAGGCGCACGGCGTGGACCTGCGGCTCACGGCCGACGGTGAACGCCTCCGCGGGGGTCACCACCACGCCGCGCTCGCGCGCCTCCGCGGCGAACGCCTCGCCGCGCCAGGGCTCCGGCAGCCGCAGCCAGACGTAGTAGGCCTCCGGGCGGCCGTCCACGTCGGCGCCGGCCAGCCGCTCGCGGACGATCGCCTGGCGCACGCGGGCCTCCTCGCGCCGCGCCCGGAGCAGCGCGTCGGCCGTGCCCTCGCGGATCCAGGCCGAGGCGATGGCCGCCGTCAGCGGGGCGACGGCCCAGGTGGTGGCCCGCAGGCCGCCGGCGAGGCGGGCCACCATGGCCGGCGGCGCCTTCACGTAGGCGACGCGCAGGCCCGGCGCCAGCGTCTTCGAGGTGCTGGTGAGGTAGTAGGTGAGCTCAGGGGCGAGCGCGGCGAGCGGCAGGGGCCGCGTCTCGGGCAGCAGCCCGTGCACGTCGTCCTCCACGATGGCGAGGCCGTGGGCGCGCGCCACCTCGACGACCTCGCGGCGACGCGGCTCCGGCATCACCGCCGTGGTCGGGTTGTGCAGGGTGGGGATGAGGTAGACGGCCTTGACCTTCGTCTCGCGACAGGCGTCGGCCAGCGCGTCCGGCCGCAGGCCGTCGCCGTCGATGGGCAGGCCACGCAGGCGCACGTGCAGCAGGCCGGCGACGGCCTTGAGCCCCGCGTAGGTGAGCGACTCGGTCAGCAGCAGGTCGCCGGGCTCGAGGAGGGTCGTGAGCAGCACGGTGAGGCCGTGCTGGCTGCCCGTGCAGACGACCACGTCCTCGGGCCGCGCCAGAAGGCCGGCGCGTGCCACCCACTCGGCGCCCGCCTCCCGGTCCTCCGGGTTTCCGCCGGCGGCCGGGTAGTCGAGGAACCGGGTGACGTCGCTGCGAGCGATCAGCTCGGAAACCGTGGCCAGCAGCGCCGACCGCTGCGGCTGCGAGAGCGGCTCCGGCGGGTGGTTCTGCCCGAGGTCGATGACGCCGTCTGCGTCGGAGACGGCATCGCCCGCGCCCCTCACGAACGTGCCGCGTCCCACCTCTCCCGAGACCAGCCCGCGTCGGGCGGCCTCGGCGTAGGCGCGGCTCACGGTCCCGACGGTGACCCCCAGCCGCTCCGCCAGGTCTCGATGCGTGGGCAGCCGGCCCCCTCGCGCGAGGGCCCCGGACCCGACGTCCTCGGCCAGGGCGTCGACGATCGCCTGGTAGCGGGGCCCCTTTCGGCCACCGAGCCGTGGCATCCAGATTGTCACGGTGACAATATAGGCATTGACACCGTGAGTTGCCACCACTAGATTCGAGCAAATGAGGCGAGGCGCGCCTCCTTGTCAGCGTACAAGCCTGAGGCCCAGAAATGCCCATGGACGAAACCCGAACGGGAACCCTGACGCTCAAGACCGGCCTGGCCGAGATGCTCAAGGGCGGCGTGATCATGGACGTCACCACCGCCGAGCAGGCCAAGATCGCCGAGGACGCCGGCGCCGTCGCCGTGATGGCCCTGGAGCGGGTCCCGGCCGACATCCGCAAGCAGGGCGGCGTGGCGCGCATGGCCGACCCCGAGGTGATCACCCGGATCATGGAGGCGGTCAGCATCCCGGTGATGGCCAAGTGCCGCATCGGCCACTTCGCCGAGGCGCGGGTGCTCGAGGCGCTGGGCGTCGACTTCGTCGACGAGAGCGAGGTGCTCACGCCGGCCGACGAGGCCCATCACGTCGACAAGTTCGCCTTCAAGGTCCCCTTCGTGTGCGGCTGCCGCGACCTGGGCGAGGCGCTGCGGCGGATCGGCGAGGGCGCAGCGATGGTGCGCACCAAGGGTGAGGCCGGCACCGGCAACGTGGTCGAGGCCGTGCGCCACATGCGGGCGGTGATGACCGGCATCCGCCGGTTGACCGTGCTGCAGCCCGAGGAGCTGATGGCCGAGGCCAAGAACCTCGGCGCGCCCTACGAGATCGTCCGGCTGGTGGCCAGGGAGGGCAAGCTGCCGGTCCCGAACTTCGCGGCCGGCGGCATCGCCACGCCGGCCGACGCCGCGCTGATGATGGGCCTGGGGGCGGAGTCGGTGTTCGTCGGCTCCGGGATCTTCAAGTCGCAGGACCCGGCCACGCGCGCGAAGGCGATCGTGCGCGCGACCACGCACTGGCAGGACCCGAAGGTGGTCGCCGAGGTCTCGCGCGGCCTGGGCGAGGCCATGCCGGGCCTGGAGACCACCGGCATGACCGACGCGGAACGGCTGGCGACCCGGGGCTGGTGATGCGCCCGTTCGGCGTCCTCGCCCTGCAGGGCGACTTCGCCGCGCACGCGGCCGCCTTCCGCGACCTCGGCGTGCCGGTCCGCGAGGTGCGCCGCGTCCACGAGCTCGACTCCCTCTCGGGCCTGATGATCCCGGGGGGCGAGAGCACCACGCTCCTCAACCTGATGCGGGACGAGCCCTGGTTCGAGGCGCTGCGCCGCTTCCATCGCGACGGGGCCGTGCTCGCCGGCACCTGCGCCGGGGCCATCCTGCTGGCGCGCGAGGTCAAGCCGCAGCAGCCGAGCCTGGGCGTCCTGGACGTGGCGATCGAGAGGAACGCCTACGGCCGCCAGGTCGACTCGTTCGAGACGAGCATCGACGCTCCGGCTCTCGGCGGCCCTGTCGAGGCGATCTTCATCCGCGCCCCGCGCTTCCGCTCGGTGGGTCCCGCGGTGGAGGTCCTCGGCCGCCACCACGACGAGCCCGTCCTCGTCCGCCAGGGCCGCGTGGTCGCCGGCACCTTCCACCCGGAGCTCACCGGCTCGCGCGCGTTGCACCGCTACGTCGCGGAGCTCGCGGAAAGGGAACGGACGGCGCCGGCGCGCGTGGCCTGAGGCGGCGGTCAGGTCCCGGTCTTCGCCGCGTCGGCCTGGTCCTCCCCGCCGATCACCACCGTCCACGGCCGGACCCGCCAGGCCCTGACGATCCCGCCCCGCACGTAGGGATCCTCGCGGACGAAGCGCTCCACGATCGCGCGGTCGTCCACGCGGAAGACGAGGAGCCCGCTGTCGACCGGATCCGCGAGGGCTCCTCCGAGCAGCAGCTCGCCGCGGGCCCGGGCCTCGCGCGCCAGCTTCAGGTGCGCCTCGCGCAGCGGTGCCCGGCGCTCGACGACATCGCCGACGTAGTCGTACTGGAGGACGAAGTAGGCAGGCATCGGGAACCCCGCTCCAACCGGCCCGATTATGGCCTGCGGATGGCCGGAGTGGAGTCGGGCCTTCGACCGCCGACCCGCGCGCGGGTGGGCGTCCCGGTGACGCTCGCCACCCTGGCGCTGGCGGCGGCATGGCTGTGGCTGCGGGCCGGCTGAGCCCGCGCCGCCGCTACAGGTTCAGCACCGGCCGCAGCGGACCCGGGCGCGGGTCGCCCGGGTACGACACGCGCTCGAGGAAGAGGCCCGAGGGTGGTGCCGTCAGCGTGGCGGGGACAGAGGAGGGCTCGTCCAGGAAGCGCTCGGCGTCCTGCACGCGCAGCCCGCCGCGGCCGACCTCGACCATGACGCCGACCATGCGGCGGACCATCCTCCACAGGAAGTGGGAGGCCGTGACACGGACGAGCAGCAGCTCGCCGGCCCGCTCCACCTGCACGCGCTCCACCTTCACCCGCGTGGAGCGCTCCGGAGCAGAGGCGTCGGCGTAGGAGGCGAAGTCGTGCATCCCCTCGAACACGCGCCCGCACTCCGCGACCGCGCGCGCGTCCAGCGCCTCGCGCACCCACCACACGAAGGGCTTGCCGAAGGCGGTCCGGCGCAGCGCCACCTGGTAGAGGTAGGAGCGAGAGGCGGCCGAGTGGCGGGCGTGGAACTGCCTCGTCACCTTGGCGACACGCCAGACGTCGATGTCCGCCGGCAGGCCGTCGTTCAGCCCCCGACGCAGCGGCTCTGGTCCCAGCCGCGTCTCGAGGTCCAGGTGCGCGACCTGCTGCAGGGCGTGCACCCCGGCGTCGGTCCGGCCGGAGCCGTAGCTGTCGAAGTCCGCGCGCCCGGACAGACGCCGCACGGCCTCGTGCAGCGCGCCCTGGACGGTGCGGGCGTTCTTCTGCGCCTGCCAGCCGGAGTAGCGGGTGCCGACGTACTCGAGGTCCAGCCGGAAGCGGGCCATTGGCGAAGCGTACCCGCAACGGGGCCCGACGCGCGCTGCCGCGCCTGGTGCTAGACTGACGCCCCACGGCGGATGACACAGACCCCGGCCACAGCCCTGCACGCGTTCCGTCGGGGCAAAGCCGCCCGCGCCTGGCCGGCCCTGCTGGTCGCCGCGCTGCTGGTCCCGGTCTGGATCTCTCCCTTCTTCCCCTCCCAGGACGGCCCCTCGCACGTCGCCAACGCCTGGATCCTCGGCCAGCTGCTGCGCGGGGACGGCGGCCCCTACGCGGCCGTCTACCAGGTGAACCCGCGGCCGGTCCCCAACTGGTTCTCGCATGCGGCCCTCGCGGCCCTGATGACGCTCGCCAGGCCGGAGGTCGCCGAGAGGCTGCTGCTCACCGGCTACGTCCTGCTGCTGGTATGGGGCTTCCGCCGCGCCCTCGTCGCGCTGCGTCCCGGCGCGGCCCCGCTCTTCGCGGTGGTGACGCCGTTCGTCCAGGGATCGTGGCTGTACCTCGGCTACTACAACCGCCTGCTCGGGGCCGTCGCCTTTCTGCTGGCGCTCGGCTTCGGGCTGCGGCACGGCCGCCGGCCGGGCGCGCTCGCCACGCTGGGCCTGGGTCTGCTGCTGCTGTGGACCTACTCGTGCAGCGCCATGAGCGCGGTGCTGGCGGTGGTCGCCCTGTCGCTGCTGCTGCTGGGAGCGACGCTGCAGGACACGATCGAGGCCCGGTCCGACCGCTGGCGGGCGCTCGCCCGCAGGGCCGGCGCACTCGCGCTCGCCGCTGCGCCCGCGCTGGCGCTGGTCCTGCACTTCCAGGCGCGGCAATGGCCGGGGGCGGTGCCGACTCGGCCAGGGCCCTCCCTGGCCGTTCGCCTGTGGGAGGTGCTGACGCTGCAGCAACTGGTGGCGCTCCACCCCTGGGAGCCGGCGCTGGCGGCGGGGCTCGCGGCAGTGCTGGCGGTGGCTGCCCTGATCGCGCTATGGGCCCGCCTGCAGCGGCGGGGCTTCGAGACGGCGGACGCGCTCCTCGCCTTCACCCTGGCGGCGGCGGCGATCGGCCTGGTCGCGCCCGTCGTCCCCATCGAGGGCCAGGGGTGGTACGGAGCGCCGATCGACGACAAGATCGCCCCGCACCTGCCGCTCACCTTCCTGCTCTGGCTGGCGGCGGCGCCCTGGGGGCGCCGCGCCCGCAGCCTGCTCCTCGTCTCGACGGTGGCGGTCGGCCTCGCGCTGCTGGCCGTGCGCCTGCCGTGCCAGTTGCGGATCGAGCAGCAGCTCCGTGAGTACGTCTCGGTCGCGCCCTTCCTGCCCCCCGGCTCCGCGCTGCTGCCGGTCGGCTATGCGCACGAGGGGCGAAGCGAGGACGGCAGGGCGCTGTCGGTGGGGAGCTGGCCGTTCCGGCATGCGGCCAGCCGCCTGGTGCCCTGGCGCGGCGTCCTCGACCTGGACAACTACGCGGCGCAGACCAACTTCTTTCCGGTGATCGACCGCGAGGGCTACGACCCGTTCGATCTGCTGGGGACCAGCTTCGACCACACCCCGGCCTGCGTGCGCCTGGGTCGCTTCAACCGCCTGTCGCCGCGGCCGGCCGACTTCGTGCTGACCTGGGCCCTGTCCGAGACCGACCTGGGCGACGCCTGCACCCGGGATCTGCTGCGGCAGCTGGAGACGCGCTACCGGCGGGTCCACGTGTCACAGCCCCGCGGCCTGGCGGCGCTCTACCAGCGGCTGCCTCCCTGAGCGCCCGCCGCGGCCAGACCGCTCTGCTATGCTGGCGGCGGCGTGAGACTGCGCGTCCTCAGCTACAACATCCACCGCGCGATCGGCCTCGACCGCCGCTTCGTGCCGGAGAGGATCGCCGCGATCGTCGGCTTCTACCAGCCCGACCTGGCCCTGCTGCAAGAGGTCGACGAGGGAGCGCCGCGTTCGCGGGAGATGGACCTCGGCCGCGAGCTGGCGCGGGTGCTGGGCTTCGACCATTTCGCGATCGGCCACAACGTGACCCTGCGCAAGGGCCGCTACGGCAACGCCACCCTCAGCCGCTGGCCGATCCTGCGCGAGCGCAACATCGACCTGACCATCGGCTTCCTCAAGCGCCGCGGCTGCCAGCACACGCGCATCGCGGTGCGCCTGCCCGGGGGCCGGAGCAGACGGCTGGAGGCCTTCAACCTGCACCTGGGGCTGTCGGCCAGGGAGCGCGAGCGGCAGGTGGCCCTGCTGCTGCGCTCGCGCGAGTTCGCCGCGCTGCGCCACGACGTGGCCTGCGTCGTCGGCGGCGACTACAACGACTGGCGCTCCCTGCTGCGGCCGATCTTCGTCGACGAACTCGGCTTCCGCTCGGCCACCGGCGGCAACTCACGCGACGAGCGGCCGCTCTCCACCTTCCCCGCCTTCTTCCCCCAGGGCCCGCTCGACCGCATCTACTACCGCGGCCCCCTCCGCCTGGCGGCGGCGCACCGCTGCCGCCTGGCGCTGTCGCGAGTGGCCAGCGACCACCTGCCGGTGATCGCCGACTTCGACCTGCACTGACCGCCCCCGGCGTGCTAGCCTCGTGGTCGCTTCCCGCAGAAAGGAGACGCATGCCCGAGGTCGAGCTGCCGAAGCCCGAGGAGCTGGAGGAGCTGCGCGAGAAGGCGTTCACCCGCCGCACGGCGCTGCTCACCGCCGTCTACGCCGTGTTCCTGGCCGTGGTCTCGCTGGGCGGCAACAACGCGGCCAAGGAGATGTCGCTCTCCCAGCAGCAGGCCTCGGACCAGTGGGCCTTCTACCAGGCGAAGGCGCTGCGCGAGACGATCTATCACGTCGAGAAACTGCGGCTGGAGGACGAGCTGGGCACGACCGGCGCCGGGCTGGGCGAGGCGGCCCGCGCCCACAAGGCGCAGTTCCTGCAGACGGTGGCCGCCGGCGAGACCCGGTACGGGGGCGAGAAGAAGGCGATCGAGGAGAAGGCGCGCGAGCTGGAGCGGGAGCGCGACCGCTACCGCGTCCGCGACCCCTACTTCGACTTCGGCGAGGTGCTGCTGCAGATCGCCATCGTGCTCGCTTCCATGTCGATCCTGACCCGGGCCCGGCCGGTGTTCCACGCCTCCCTGGTCTCGGCGGCGCTGGGCCTGGTGCTGGGGCTGAACGGCTTCTCCCTCCTCTTCCGGCTGCCGTTCCTGTAGAGCGCCGCCGCCGGCCGGTTGCCTCCCGCGCCGAAGCGGCGTAGCGTCGCTCGGCATCGCAGGAGGGAGACATGCACCGAACCGGTCCGCTGGCGATCGCCGTGCTGCTCGCCGCCGCCGCCGTGGCGGCCACCGCCGCGGAGGAGCCGTTCGGCGGCCTGGGCCTGGGCCTGGGCTCGCTGGCCCGGCTGTCGAAGGCGCGCACGCGCTCCATCAGCCCCGAGAACCTCACTGGCGAGAAGGGCAGGGGCGGCATGGCGACCGAGGGCACCGGCGCCGGCGCGGCGCGCGAGCTGGGCCGCGGCTGGAAGGTCTCGCCCTCGGTCCGCATCGCGAGGCGATCGGTGTTCACCATGGCCGAGGTGCAGGGCCAGGGCGCCATCCAGCACATCTGGATGACGCCGACCGGCAACTGGCGCTACACGATCCTGCGCTTCTACTGGGACGGCGAGGCGACGCCCTCGGTGGAGGTGCCGCTCGGCGACTTCTTCGCCTCGGGCTGGGGCCGCTACGCGCAGATCTCCTCGCTGCCGGTGGCGGTCAACCCCGGCAGCGCCTTCAACAGCTACTGGGAGATGCCGTTCCGCAAGGGCTTCCGCATCACCGCCGAGAACCTGGCCGACGAGGACCTGACCCTCTACTACCAGGTGACCTACGCGCTGACGGACGTCCCCGCCGACGCCGCGTACTTCCATGCCCAGTTCCGGCGAGTGAACCCGCTGCCCGCGAAGCAGGTCTACACCATCCTCGACGGCGTGAAGGGCTGGGGACACTACGTCGGGACCTACCTCGCCTGGGGCGTGCACAGCGAGGGCTGGTGGGGCGAGGGGGAGATCAAGTTCTACCTGGACGGCGACACCGACTTCCCCACCATCTGCGGCACGGGCACGGAGGACTACTTCGGGGGCTCGTACAACTTCGAGAACCAGCAGACCCACCAGTACCAGGAGTTCACCACCCCGTACTCGGGCCTCGCCCAGGTGATCCGCCCGGACGGCGTCTACGCCTCGCAGCAGCGGTTCTCCCTGTACCGCTGGCACGTGATGGACCCGGTGCGCTTCGAGAGGGACCTCCGGGTCACCATCCAGGCGCTCGGCTGGCGCGGCGACGGCCGCTACCTGCCGCTGCAGGACGACGTCGCCTCCGTGGCCTACTGGTACCAGGCGGAGCCGCACGCGCCGTTCCCGGCGCTGCCGGGCCGTGACGCGCTGGAAGTGCGCTGAGGCCTAGAGGGCGCTGACGGCGTCCAGCACCTGCTGGTCGTGGCCGTCGACCTTGACCCGCGGGAAGACCTTGCGCACGACGCCCTCGCCGTCGATGACGAAGGTCGAGCGGATCATGCCCACGCTCTTCCTGCCGTAGAGGACCTTCTCGCCCCAGGCGCCGTACTTCCGGGCCACGGCCTTGTCGGGGTCCGACAGCAAGGGGAAGTTCAGCTTGTACTTCGCCTTGAACTTCTCGTGCGAGGCGAGCGAGTCGCCGCTGACGCCGAGCACCACCGCGCCCTTCCGCTTGAGCGCCGCCTGGCTGTCGCGGAACGCGCAGGCCTCGCGCGTGCAGCCCGGCGTGTCGTCCTTCGGGTAGAAGTAGAGGACGACGGTCTTCCCGCGCAGGTCCTTCAGGCTGACAGAGCCGCCCTCCGAGGAGGGCAGGGTGAATTCCGGCGCCTTCTTGCCTTCCGTCATCATCGGCATGCGATCCGCTCCTTCGAGAGCCGTCAGTATCGGGTTGACGTCATGATAGCGTTCCGCGGGGGTCCTGTTGCTGCGCCTCGTCGTCCCGGCGGCCGTCCTGCTGTTGATGGTCTCCGTGGGCATGAGCCTCGACCCCTCCCGGCTCCTCGGCGAGTCGCGGCGGCTCGGGGGCTGGGCCTGGGCCCGCTTGCTGCTCTTCACCTTCGTGGTACCACCCGCCGCAGCACTGGTGCTGGCGCGGGTCTTCGGCCTGGTCGGGGGCGAGAGGCTGGGACTCTTCCTGGTAGGGGCTGCGCCCGGGGCGCCGCTGCTCACTCGCAACATCGCCCGCAAGGGCTTCGACCGCCACCTGGCGGCGAGCTACCAGGTCTGGAGCGCGGTGCTCACTCCGCTCGCCGTGCCGGTCGTGGTCTGGGCGGCGGCGCAGCTGTACGACAAGGACGCCTGGATCCCGCCGTCCCAGCTGCTCCTGCTCGTCCTTCGCCAGCAGCTGCTGCCCCTGTTCGCGGGCATGGCCTTGATGGCCCTCGCCCCCCGCTTCTCACGGCGGGTCGAGAGCGGGCTGAACCTCGCCGCCAACGCGCTGCTGGTGGCGGGCTTCGCGGTCGTGCTCGCCGCCGTGGGACCGGCAGTCGCCCACTCGATCAACCCCTGGCTGCCGGTCGCGTCGGTGCTGCTGGCCATCGTGTCCATGGCGGTGGTGCGCCTGCTGTTGCGCGTCGACGACGTGACGGAGCAGACGCTCGCCATCTGCAACGCGAACCGTCACGTCGGTCTCGCGCTCCTGCTCAGCGGCCGTTACGTGGAGGTCGCGCACGCCGTGCCGGCGATCGCCAGCTACGCGCTGCTGGCGCCGGTGCTGATGGCGCTCTACGCGCGGAGGCTCGCGCCCGCCGCGGCGGCCGCCGCCGTCGGCCCCTGACCCGCGGCCCGGCTCTCAGCCCTTGACCAGCGGCTCGTACGAGCACCAGGGGTCGGTCTCGAAGGGATCCCCGGTGAGCCCGTACGCCCGCGAGCGCGAGCCGCCGCAGATGTCGCGGAACTCGCAGCGCCCGCAGCGTCCCTTGAACAGCGACGGCGTGCGCAGCTGGCGGAAGAGCGGCGCCTCGCGGTAGGCCTCGGCCAGGCCCGTGTGCCGCACGTCGCCGACGGGGATCGGCAGGAAACCGCTCGGCATGATCTCGCCCACGTGCGAGACGAAGAGGAAGCCGTTGCCGGAGTTGACGCCGCGCGGCGCCAGGCCGACGGAGTGGCCCGGACCCTCGGAGACCGTGAGCCGGGCCGGCATCGCCGCCAGGCCGTCGGGGCGGGCGGAGGGCCGCCCCTCGTCCTTCATCTCGCGCTGGGCGACGTGGCGGCGGTAGTGGGGCGCCTCGGTCACCTTCACGATGAAGCCCTCGGTCTTCTGCACGCCGTAGATGACCTCGAACAGACGCTCGCACTCGCCGGCGCTGAGGCCGGTGAGCACGCTGCCGCGGCCCATCGGCACCAGGAAGAACACCTCCCAGAACACGATCCCCAGCCTCTGGACGAACAAGGCCATCTCCTCGAGGTAGGGGGCGGTGTCACCGCAGACGGTGGTGTTGACCTGCAACGGCAGCTCGACCTCGTGGGCCCAGCGCACCGCCTGCATGGTCTTCTCGAAGGCGCCGGGCACCCCGCGAAAGCCGTCGTGCAGGTCGGCCCGCGGGAAGTCGAGGCTCACGGCCATCTGGTCGCAGCCGGCGGCCTTCAGCGACTGCACCAGCTCGCGGGTCAGGCAGTCGGTGGCGGCGGGGATGGTCGCCATGCGCAGCCCGCGCTGCTTGCCGTGGCGGATGAGGTCGGTGAGGTCCGGCCGGTTCACGGGATCGCCGCCGCTCAGGATCAGGATCGGCGTGCCCATCTCGGCCACCTGGTCGATCAGCCGGCAGCCTTCCTCCGTCGTCAGCTCGCGGGGGTCGCGGCCCGGCTGGGCCGAGGCGCGGCAGTGCCGGCAGGCGAGGGCGCAGGACTGCGTCGTCTCCCAGATGACCAGGAACGGCGCCCGCGCGAAGTCCACCGAGCGCAGGAAGGACGGCCCCGCCGCGCGCTCGCTCGAGGCGCGGGAGACGCCGTGGGGGTGACCGGCCATCGCTCCTCCGAAAGTACGAAGGGCGTCCGGCGAGGCCGGACGCCCGGGGTACGGGAAAAAGACGGGGACTACTGCCGCGTGAGCGGCTCGGCGCTGATGCCGAGCTCGCCGTTCGGACCGCTGACCCAGCCCTGCCGGAAAGCGAGCGAGACCGCCTCGAGCTTGGAGTGCACGTCGAGCTTCTCCAGGATGTTGTGGATGTGGTTGCGCACGGTGGCGAGGCTGATCCCGAGCTTGTGGGCGATTTCCTTGTTCTGCAGCCCGGCCGCCACCCAGCGGAGGATCTCCTTCTCGCGGTCGGTCAGGGGCGGGGCCTTGGGCAGGCTGACGGGACCGGGAGCGGCGACGGGCTCCCAGCCTTGACTGGTGGACGCTGTGGTTCCGGGCCTCTGGGCGCCGATGCGCTCGAGGGCTCGGGTGAGACGGGCAGACCGGTCGATCGGCTGCATGATGTGGACCAGGGTGAACAGCTCGGGCCGGGACCCGGGAATCTTGAGGACGGTCACGTTGAGGTTCTGTTCCTGTTTGGGCGAGGACCCGAGAACGATTTCGAACCCTTGAACGGCCTCGCCCTTGCGAGTCATGGAAACGACGCAGCAGTTCTCGTGGCAGAAGCGGTTGCCGAAGATGTCCCTGCCCCCGAGCACGTCGTAGCAGCGGCGGCCCAGGACCTGGCTGGTGGGTCTTCCGAGGAGTCTCTCCGCGGCCCGGTTCCAGAAGACGATGTGGCCGCCGATGTCGGTGGCTAGCGCAGGTGTCTCACTCTGGGAGAGGACATCCAGAACTTCGGTGCTCTGCTCGCCGTTCCAGCGTCGGCTTTCCAGGATGCGTCCGTTCATCTCATCCCCCATACCCCACCGGCATAGGAGCAATCCGTGTGCCGATAGCGCCGTCTCAACGAATCCAACGAGTTACTCTCGGTGGCCGATGCGGCCGGATGCCTCTAAACTGCTCTCCCGTAATGCAAACGAACCACGGCGCGCGGCTCAGAGCGTAGCGGGACGATCCATCTTCGCGCAAGCGAAAAGAGCGGTTCGGCGGCCTTGGAGCAGAAATCCTGCGCCTGCGGGCGACCGAACGGCATGTAGAGCGCAGGAACTACGCCGGCCTCGGCAGCCGCGATTCGGCCTCGGCTGCGGCTTCCACGATGAGCGGCAGGTACAGCCATAGCGCGCAGCGCGCCTCGCGCCGCAGCGCGCACAGGCCGAGCGGGTCACGGTGCGGGCAGCGACTGCAGACGCGCGCCTCGACGACCCGCGGGTAACCCGACTGGTTCCGGCGCGCCTCCTCGATGGCAGCGAGGAGCTCGGGGAGCAGGTCGAGCATCGGGCAGGAGGCGTCGCCGGCCAGGGCACACCGCCCGTCGTCGGCCCCGTCGAGGCAGACGGCGCAGACGCGGCGCCGCAGCGCCTCGCGATAGATCCTCTCGCTCTGCTCGCCGTGCGTCACTGGCACCGTCTGACTCCCGTCGCTCCGCTCGCGGGAACGGAAAACGGCCGCTCGTACTCTAAGTATCGTGCAAGCGTGGTGCCGCCGGCACCATTCGGACGACCCGCTCGATGTGACCGTGCTGTCGCGATTGCGCGGCAAAACGAGCGCCGAGTGAGCCCGGCAGCCGCAATTTGTTCCGGTCCGTCCGAGACGCGGCGTGAAGACTCGCTCGTTTGCAGGGGTTGCGAGCGATTCAAAAGGCGTTCGGGCTGGCACGTCCTTTGTTAAAATCCCGTCGCAGGAGGACGTCCTTATGAGCACGCCGGCGGCTCCCCGACACTCACCGATCATGTTCCAGAGCCTCATCCTCACCGACCAGGGGAAGGATGCGGGCCGCAAGGGCGCGACGCTGGCCGTGTCGATCGCCCTGCACACGATCCTGGTGCTGGCGGTGGCGATCCTGCCGCTGCTCTACTACGACTCGCTCCCGAACTCCGAGGCGCTCAAGGCCTTCTTCGTACAGCCGCTCGAAGTCGCGCCGCCGCCGCCGCCGCCGCCGCCGCCGCCGGCCGGCGCGCGCGCGATCGTGAAGACCCCGCCGAAGGTGAACCTGAACCAGACCCAGGGCTTCGTGGCGCCCATCGACGTGCCGAACGAGATCAAGCCGGAGGAGGGCCTCGACCTCGGCGTCGAGGGCGGCGTGCCCGGCGGCGTCGAGGGCGGCGTGCCCGGCGGCGTGATCGGCGGCGTGGTGGGAGGGCTGCCCAGCGAGGCGCCGCCTCCGCCCGCCAGGGTCGTGCGCATCGGCGGCCAGATCGCGCAGCCGAAGAAGATCCGCGACGTCAAGCCCGTCTACCCCGACCTCGCCGTCGCCTCGCGCGTCTCCGCCCTGGTGATTCTGGAGGCCGAGGTCGACACCCGCGGCTACGTGAAGACCGTGAAGGTCCTCCGCGGGCACCCGCTGTTCGACGACGCGGCCATCGAGGCGGTGAAGCAGTGGCGCTACCAGCCGCTGCTGCTGAACGGTGAGCCGACCGGCTTCATCCTCACCGTCACCGTCCAGTTCAACCTGCAGCAGCGCTAGCCGCGCTCGCTGGCCCACGAGCCCGCCGGACCGTCCTCCGGCGGGCTTTGTTTTTGCACGGCTCCCGGGCGGTGAGGCGCCTCAGCCCGCCGGCGTGGGCAGGACCAGCGGCGGCGGCGGCGCTGCCGCCGGCTCGTCGGCGAAGCGGACGCGCGCCCGGTAGCCGGCGCCGTCGGCGAAGCGCTGCAGGAGCCAGGTCTCGACGAAGGCCTCCACCTTGCGGCGGCCGACCTCGCGCACCAGGGGCAGGTGCTGCTGCGCCCGCATCGCCGCCAGCGCCGTCAGCTCGGCGCGCAGGCGGTCCTGCACGATCTCCTCGTTGCGCAGCACGCTTCCCTCGCGCACCTCGTAGCGCAGCGCCGACACGTCGACGGCCGGCTGGTTCCAGGCCACCGCCGGCGCCCGCACCTCGACGTCACGGCCCGAGAGGCGGAAGCGCCACTCCGCGTCCAGGTCGAGGTAGTACGTGTACTCGACCGGCGCCCGCGCCTCGACCACCACGTCCGGCAGGCTGAGGGTCCCCCACAGCAGCGACTCGGAGTCGCGGCGCTCGAAGGCCTCCAGCTGGCGCAGCTCCGCGAACTCCAGCCGGCTGGTGCCCCGCACCCGGGTGGCGTAGCTGCGGAAGCTGGTGGTCACGGTGCCGGTGCGAAAGGCAGCGGCCACCTCCGCCGCCTCGCGCAGCGCAGCTCGCCCCTGGCCCAGCACGTCCATCGGCAGCGTGCGGGCCGAGTGCAGGACGTAGACGACGCCGGTGGTCACGATGGCCACGACCGCGATCGCCGCGGCGGCGACGGCCCAGGCCAGCTGCGAGCGGCGGGCCGTCCCGGTGTCGGGTCTCGCCGCGCCCGGCCCCCCGGCCGTGGTCATGGCTCAGGCTATCACGGGGCCATCGTGCTACCCTCGCGCGCGGCGCCATGGCCGACCGCTCCCTGCTGGAGCGTCTGGGGCTGCACCGGCGCGAGCTGCGCGCCTGGGCGGGCTACGACTTCGGCAACTCGGCCTTCATGACGACGGTGGTGCTGATCTTCCCCGTCTACTTCGTGAGGGTGCCGGCGGCGGCGCTGTCCCCGGCGCTGGCGCGCTCGCGGGTCGCCTTCGCCTCCTCGGCGGCGGTGGTGCTGGTCGGGCTGCTGGGACCGTGGCTGGGCGCGGTCGCGGACCTCCGCGGCCGCAAGAAGGCCTTCCTCGGCGCCTTCCTGGCCCTGGGCGTCGCCGCCACCGCCGCGCTCGCCCTCGCCTCGAGCGGCCGCTGGCTCGTCGCCCTGGTCGCCTTCGTGCTGGCGAACGTCGGCTTCACCTCGACCCTGGCCTTCTACAACGCGCTCCTGCCCGGCATCGCCTCGGTCGACGAGATCGACCGTGTGTCCACGGGCGGCTTCGCCCTGGGCTACCTCGGCGGCGGCCTGCTGTTCGCCCTCGACCTGTGCATGATCGGCAACCCGGGGACCTTCGGGCTCGCCGACTCCGCCGCCGCCACCCGGCTCTCGTTCCTGAGCGTGGCCGCGTGGTGGGCGCTGTTCTCGATCCCGCTGTTCCAGCGGGTGCCGGAGCCGACCGCCGCCGGCGGCGTGGCCGAGGCCGCGGGGACGAGCGCCGCGCGGGCGGCCCTGGGGCGGCTCGCCGCCAGCGTCCGCGAGCTGCGTCGCCGCCGCGACGCGGGGCTGGTGCTGCTCGCCTTCTTCCTCTACAACGAGGGCATCAACACCATCATCCGGATGGCCACGCTGTTCGGCGACGACATCCGCATCCCGGCCCCGCAGATGATGCTGGCCCTCCTGATGGTGCAGGTGGTGGGGATGCCGTTCGCCTTCGCCTTCGGCTGGCTGGCCGACCGGATCGGCGCCCGCCAGGCCATCTTCGTCGCCCTGGCCGTCTACGCGGGCATCGCGATGTACGCGTTCGTGCTGCGCACCGTCGTGCAGTTCTTCGTGCTCGCCCTGCTGGTGGCGACGGTCCAGGGCGGCGCCCAGGCCCTCTCCCGCTCGCTGTTCGCGACGCTCGTGCCCAGGGACAAGGCCGGGGAGATGTTCGGCTTCTTCGGGGTCTGCGACCGGGTGGGCAACGGCGCCATCGGCTCCCTCCTGTTCGGCCTGATGCTCCTGCTCACCGGCAGCAGCCGGCCGGCCGTCCTGGCCCTGGTCATCTTCTTCGCGGCGGGCGGCCTGGTCCTGTCGCGCGTGGACATCGAGCGCGGCCGCCGCCTGGCGCGCGAGGCGGAAGCGACGGCCGCCTGAGCGGCGGCGCTCGCCCGACTTTGACGGAATCGGCCATGAGTCTATGATCGGCAGCCGCGACTGCTAGGTCGCCCGTGTCGCGCGACCAATGGTCGAACCGGAGGTCCTCATGAAGCCCGCTCTCTCCTCTCTGCTCGGCCGCCGCTCGTTCTTCAAGTCCGCCGGCATGGCGGCTGCCGGCGCGTCGGTGCTGTCCCTGGCGGCCGACACCGACGCCGAGGCGGCGCTGCAGAACGTCAACACCCGCTCGAAGCCGAGCGAGCTGAAGATCACCGACCTGCGCGTCGCCGTGCTCGGCGAGGCGCCGATGACGGACCCGATCATCCGCATCGACACCAACCAGGGGATCTCCGGCTACGGCGAGGTGCGCGACGGCGCCAGCAGGACGTACGCGCTCATGCTGAAGAGCCGGCTGCTGGGCGAGAACCCCTGCGACGTCGACAAGCTCTTCAGGAAGATCAAGCAGTTCGGCGGTCCGGCCCGCCAGGGCGGCGGCGTCAGCGCGGTGGAGATGGCCTGCTGGGACCTCGCCGGCAAGGCGTACGGGGTCCCGGTCTACCAGATGCTGGGCGGGCGTTTCCGCGACCGGGTGCGGATCTACGCCGACACGCCCGAGGTGCCCCGCACCGGCGACGTCATGCGGGACGCCGAGAGGCAGGCGGAGAAGCTCAAGGAACGCATGGACCGCGGCCTCACCTTCCTGAAGTGCGACGTCGGCATCGACGTGGTCGAGAAGGTCCCCGGCACGCTCTCGATCCCCCTCGGGCAGTCGGCCGAGGAGCGGGCGATGACGATGCACCCGTTCGCCGGCATCGAGCTGACCGAGAAGGGCGCCTCGCTGATGGCGGACTACGTGGGACGCATGCGCGAGATCATCGGCATGGACATCCCGCTGGCCACCGACCACTTCGGCCACCTCGGCGTCAACTCCTGCATCCGCCTGGCCAAGGCCATGGAGAAGAACAACCTCGCCTGGATGGAGGACATGGTCCCCTGGCAGTTCCCCAACCTGCTGAAGATGATCAAGGACGCGGTGGACGTCCCCATCCTGACCGGCGAGGACATCTACCTGAAGGAGGACTTCATCAAGCTGATCGACTACGGCGCGGTCGACATGATCCACCCCGACCTCGCCACCGCCGGCGGGATCCTGGAGGTGAAGAAGATCGGCGACTACGCGATGGAGCGCGGCGTGCCGATGGCCATGCACTTCGCCGGCTCGCCCATCTCCTTCATGGCCAGCGTCCACTGCGCCGCCGCCACCGAGAACTTCGTGGCCCTCGAGCACCACTCGCTCGACGTGCCCTGGTGGGGCGAGCTGGTCACGCCGGCGCTCACCCTCGACAAGGGCTTCGCCGTCGTGCCCGACCGCCCGGGGCTCGGCGTGGAGCCGATGGAGGCGGCGTTCCGCAGGCACCTGCGCGACGGCGGCTACTTCGAGCCGACCCCCGAGTGGGACAAGGAGCGCTCCTGGGACCGACTCTGGAGCTGAACCACGCGAGCTGAAAAGCGCTCAGGGCCTCTGCAGGCCGTCCGCGATGCAACCGGCGACCGCGCGCGAGAGCGCCGGCGCGTAGTGGACCGTGTCGAGGTAGGCGACCGGGCTGCTGACGGCCTGCACGTCGGCACACCATATGAACTGGCCCTCCGCCCCGTCGCGCGGCGCGGCGGCGAGCGTGGCGCGCCGTGCCGCCATCAGCTCGTAGCCGGCGCGCACGCGGCTCCCCCAAGGAACCGCCGCCACCTGCCCGCGGAACGGGTGGCGCGTGAGGTCCAGGCGGTAGAACGGCACCGGCTGCCAGACGAAGGCGGTGGCGGCGCCAAAGGCGCGGGCCACGGCGGTCGCCGCGCGGCGGTTGCGCGCGTAGCGCTCCAGGAGCGCGGCCGGCGTTGCTGTCCGTGCGGCAGAGCTGCGCGCGACGCTCACCCGACCGGGACCGAGATCCTCCGGCCGGGGCTGCGGCAGGGGCGACTCCCGCAGGCCGGGTTGCAGGTAGGCGTTCACCGCCGCCATGAACCGGCCGAGCTGCTCGGTGAAGCGCGGCGCGTCCTCGAGGTAGAGGAAGTCGTTGAGGCCGTCGACGAAGACGGCGAGGCGCGGCACGAAGCCGGCCACCAACAGCCGGTCGAACAGCACGACCTCCTGCGAGGAGTAGAACCAGCCGCGACCGAAGTTGTAGACGCAGACGGAGGTCGCCGGCCGGCCCGCCCGCAGCGCGTCCTGCAGGAGCGAGGCGATCGTCTCGGCGTCGGGGAGCCCGTACCCGAACGTCGTAGACCCGCCGAAGACGAACACGGCACCGGCCGAAGCCGCTGGAGGCCATGCGCACTGATCGCTCGACCAGCGGAACCCGGCGGCGTCCACGTTGACGTAGTGGCCGCGGAGCGACCCCTCGGCGAACTGGGTGAAAGGCTCGTACGTGAACGGCCGCATCCAGCTCTCGATCATCAGGCGCTCGATCTCGGCCGGCGGCCAGCCGGGGTGGGCCTGCTGCAGCACGACCAGGGTCGCCGCATCCGGCCGCGCCGCTGCGGGCGCCGAGGCGGTGCGCGGCGAGCCGAGGCGCCGCCCCACCCACCCGGCCGTCACCACCGCCGCCGCCAGGCAGCCGGCGATCAGCGTGCGCCCCAGCCACCGCGCGACCCGCTCCGCCCGGTCCGGGCCGGGATCCATGCGGGCGGCGCCTAGCTGCGCGCCCGCCTCGCCTTCGGCGCCGTGGCCCCCGTCTTCCTGGTCGGCACCCGCGACAGCTCGTCGTACATGTGGATCGCCGCCTTCATCGACTTCTCCCAGTCGCCGAGGTGCAGGCTCTCGTTCTCGGAGTGGGCGTTGCAGAGCGGGTCCTCGACGCCCATCAGCAGGCAGGGCGCTCCGCCCAGCAGGTCGGCGAAGGGGCCGACGAAGCCGATGGAACCCCCGGCGCCGATCATCGCGGTCTCCTTGCCGTAGCCGGCCTTCAGCGCCCGGCGGGCGGCCTCGAACGCGGGGCCCTCCGGGTCGGTCGTCCACCACGGCGTCGTCCCCACGATCTCGGCGGTGACCCTGGCCCCGTACGGCGGCTTCGCGGTCAGCTTCTTGATGACCGCCCTGCCGGCCTTCACCGCGTCCATGTTCGGCACCGTGCGCAGCGAGAGGCGGGCGGTCACGTGGTCGATGATCTGGTTGGAGGAGCCCTTGATCGGCCGGGCGTCGAAGGCGATCACGGTCAGCGCCGGCCGCGTCCACAACTGCTCGTAGACGGAGAAGCCACGCTCGCCGTTCAGCTTCATGCCCTTCATCATCCGGGCCTCGCGCTTGAACTTGGCCTCGCTGAAGGGCAGCTTGCGGATCCGCGCCAGTTGCCTGGCCGGCGTCTTCGCCACCTGCTGGTACAGGCCGGGCGCGTCGATCTCGCCCTTCCTGCCCGAGAGCGAGGCGATCAGCCGGCACATGATCTGCACGGGGTCCGGCACCGGGCCGCCCCACATGCCGCTGTGCACCGGCTGCTCGATCGTCTGCACCTTCACGTCGATGGTGCAGATGCCGCGCAGCTGGTAGGTGAGGGCCGGGATGCCGGTGTCGAAGTTGGCGGTGTCCGAGAGCACGATGAAGTCCGCCGCCAGCCGGTCCTTGTATCGTTGCAGGAACAGGCCGAGGTTCTCGGAGCCGATCTCCTCCTCGCCCTCGATCACGAAGCGCACGTTGACCGGCAGCTCGCCCGTCGACTTCAGGTACGAGGCGACCGCCGCCACGTGGGTCATCACCCCGGCCTTGTCGTCGGCGGTGCCGCGGCCGTAGAGGCGTCCCTCGCGGACGGTGGGCTCGTAGGGCGGCGAGATCCACCTCTCGTGCCGGCCCTCGGGCTGCACGTCGTGGTGCCCGTAGAGGAGGAGCGTCGGCGCATCCGCTCGGTGCAGCCAGTCGCCGTACACATAGGGGTGCACGCCGGGCAGCTCGAGAATCTCCACGTTCTCGATCCCTGCCGCACGCATCACCTGGGCCGTGGCCTCGGCCGACCGCTTCAGGTGCTGGTCGGGCGCCGGCTCGGCGGAGACGCCGGGGATGCGGCTGAGCGCCACCAACTGCTGCTGGAAGTCGGGAAGGTGCGCGTCGAGGTAGTCGAGGGCGGCCTTCAGGTTGCCGTTCGGCTGCGCCATGGTGTCCTCCTGCGGGCGTGGTTTCGGCGGGCGGACGGCCGGAGGCCGCCCCCGGCAGTCTATCTCAGTGCGTCCGCCCCACGCACATGACGGTCATGTCGTCGCGGGGACGCGCGCCGCCGCAGTGGCGCAGCGCCTCGGCGATGACCCCGTCGACCAGCCGCTGCCCGGGCTCGTCGCGGTTGGCCTGCAGCCAGCCACACAGGCGCGCCTCGCCGTACTCCTGGTCGCGCGTGTTCTCCGCCTCGGTGACGCCGTCGGTGTAGAGGACCAGCCGGTCCCCGGGCGAGAGGTCGAGCACCATGGACGGGAACTCGGTCTCGGTGGTGATGCCGAGAGCCATGGCGGTCGCCGCCAGCCGCAGCGGCGGCTCCCCCAGCGGCAGCAGGTAGGGCGGGTTGTGGCCGCAGTTGAGGTAGCGCAGCGAGCCGGTCGTGGTGTCCAGCTCGGAGTAGAACAAGGTGACCAGCCGGTTGGAGGGGATGTTCGCGCACAGGTGGACGTTGAGCTTCGCCACCAGCTCCTCGCCGCGGAAGCCGGCCGAGAGCAGCGTGCGCAGGCTGCCCTGCAGCAGCGCCATCAGCAGCGCCGCCGGCATGCCCTTGCCGGCCACGTCGCCGACCACGATGGCCAGGCTCCCCGAGCCGAGGTCGATCAGGTCGAAGTAGTCGCCACCCACGGTGTTGGCCGGGCGCATGGCGGTGGCGATGGTGACGCCGTCGCGGTCGATGGCCTCGAACGGCAGCAGCCCGAACTGGATCTGGCGCGCGACCTCGAGGTCGCTCTTGAGGCCCAGCTTGTCGCGCAGCTCCAGCGCCAGCAGGAAGAAGAGCAGCGTGGCCGAGGCCAGCAGCCAGGAGCGGACGTTCGCGAACGGCTCCAGCGAGAAGGGGCCGACCTCCAGCAGGTGGACCACGAGCCCGAGCCAGCCCACGGCCAGCAGCAACCCCGCCGCCGCGAACAGCACCCGGCGCCAGGGGCTCAGCCGGTAGGCCACGGCCAGGAAGAAGCGCCACAGCATCGCCGGGTGCCGCTCCCACCAGGGCCGCGACCGCAGGTCGTCCAGGTCGACCTCGCGCGTCAGGAAGCGGAAGGTCTCCTGGGCCTCGTTCTGGAACAGCTCGCGCAGCCCCTGGTGGGTGACGTCGCGAGTGAACAGCTCCCTCAGGGCCTGCCAGTAGTCCTGGGTGAGGGCCGGGCGGCTGGCCGCCACACGCCGCCGCGGGTCGAAGCGGGCGGCGAACTCCTCGAAGCGCTCGCGGGACTTCTCCGCCAGCGCCGAGAGCTCCTCGAAGCTGGCCCGCGTCATGGCACCTGCAGCGCTTTCCGCACGGCCCGTGCCGACAGCTCCTGGAGCCGGTCCCGCTCGGCGGGCGGCAGCGCCAGCACCCCCGTCTTCAGCGCGTCGCGGAGCTGCTGCACGTCGGGCGTCGGCAGCTCGCGGCCGGCCTTGACGTCGCTCATCAGCGCCGCCAGCCGGTCGCGCTGGGCCTCGGGCACCGGGGCCCAGACCTGTTGGTAGATGGCCCGCATCTCCTGCGCCTCCTGCGGGGCGAGCGCGTCGAGGCCCCGGCTCACCATCCGGAGCGCCGCCTGGGGCACGTCGTCGAGGGGACGGTTGTCACTGAGGCGCTCCGCTACCAGGAGACGCAGGGCCTCGTGCGAAAGTTCCGGGACCTCGAGCGAGATCCGGTCCACCGCATCCTCGATCCGCTGGTCGACGAGGCCCCGGGTCAGCACCCCGCGGCACAGGGCTTCGACCTCGCGGGCGAAGGCCGGGCCCTCCGCCGCCGGCGCCCAGGCGTCGAGCGAGAAGAGCTCGTAGCCGTCGGCCCAGGCCACCGTCGCGCCCTGCATCGGCACCAGGCCGTCGTCCCAGGCGGTGCGGACCATGCGCCCGCGCCCGCGGCCCAGCGTCACCTCGGCGCGCCCGGTCTCCCGGCTGGAGGGGCGACTGGCAATGCGAGCCTGCAGCAGCTCGTCGAGGTGGGCGTCGGCGGCGTGCATCAGCCGGGGCCGGACCGCGACCGCCACCGTGGCGAATGCGGCGAGGCGGGGCTGGGCCAACCGCAGGCGCGCCTGCGGGGCGTCCAGGTACGGGTTCTGGGTGCGCAGCGCGACCCATCCCGGCGGCAGGTCGACGGCCAGACCCAGCGTCGCGTCCTCGAGGCGCCGGTCGGGCAGGGCCTGTCGCTGGATGGCGACGATGCGCACACGGCGGGCCACCCAGGGCCGGGCCAGCCAGCCCAGGAAGATGAGCAGCGCGAGCACGCCGGCGAGCGCGCCGGCGACGGCCAGGAAGCGCCACGGGGGCACCGGGAACGGCGTGCGCTCGCGGCGCGCCCGGGGGATGGGGCCGGTCGACGTCGGCCGCGCGACCGGCACCGTCGCTCGCGGCACGCCACCCGCTGGCGTCGCTCGCGGCACGCCGCCCGCTGGCGTCGCTCGCGGCACGCCGCCCGCCGGCGTCGGGCGTGGCGCCGCCCCCGTCGTCGGCGAGAGCACCGCGGTCACCGGCAGCCACTCGGGCGCGCCCTCCGGCCACACCAGCGTCTCCTCCGGCAGCCGGCCCTGGGCCTGCCACGACACGAGCGTTGCCTGGTCGACGGGGCCGTATTCGGTCCCGTCGGGCAGGTGGACCAGGTAGTTCCTCGGCATCTCAGCAGACCCAGACCAGGTCGTAGCGGAGGATCTCCACGCCGCCGCGGACCGGTGCGACGGCCTGCTCCGTGAGCCGGGCGGGGTCGACCTGCGAGAACGCCGCCAGCTGCTGCTCGAGCTGGGTCACCTCCGCCTTCAGCGCCTCCGCGCGCGCCTCGGCGCTTCCCTCCATCCGGTTCTTGGTGAAGATCGAGTCGACACCGCTCACGGTGCGCTTGCGCCCGGAGAACAGACCGATGTTCTTCAGCACCGCCGAGCCGACCGCGAGCCACTTCTCCTGCTTGCGCGCGGACGCCTCCTGCTCCCGGGCCTGAAGCTCGGCGCGCTTCTTCTCGAGCTTCTGTCGCAGCTTCTCGGCCGCCGGGTCGCCCGGCGCCCCGCCCAGCCGCGCCGCGAACGCCTCGCGTGACTCCCCGGGGTTCGAAAGCCTGTCGGTCACCGGGTCGTGGAGCACGGTGACCGTGAGCTTGTCGTCGAGCCGCTGACGCAGCGCGCGCTCGATCGCCGCCTTCGCCCCGCCGCTCGCCAGCCAGGCCGGGGGGTCCAGATACCGCAGGCCCGCCGGGGCCTCCGGCACCACGGCCTTCTCATCCACCTCCAGCGGCTCCGCCTCCAGCGCGTCGGCGGCGGTGGCGGCGTCGGCGAGGGGCCAGGCGCGCACCGCGAGCTGCTCCTCGAGGCCCTTGTAGCGGGCTGCGTACCGGGCGAGCAGGTGCAGCGAGGCGACCGACCCCCCGCACCGCGACAGGTACAGCTGGCGGAACGGAGCTGGCAGCACCGGCGGGGCGGTCTCCGGCTGCGGGGTCGCAGCGCCGGCGGGGGCGGGACCCGCCGGGCGTGCGAAGTCCAGCCGCGCGATCTCCTCCCGCGTCAGCGGGCCGCGCAGGTAGGACAGGGCCCAGCGCGATTGCAGGAGACAGGGCTCCTTTCGGTGGACGTCGTGGAGCAGGAACACCCGCGCCGTCGTCGCCTGCAGCAGCCCCTGCAGGGAGGACGGCTCCAGCCCGGCGCCCTGCAGGCCTCCCAGCAGCCGTTCGCGGTCCTGCTGCGTCTGCAGGGTGCCGACCAGCCAGGTGCCCATGTTGGCGAGGCCCTTGTAGTCGAGGTCCACCGGGTTCTGGGTGGCGAGGACCACCCCCACGCCCTGGGCGCGTGCCTGCTTCAGCAGCGTGAGCAGCGGCCGCTTGGTGGGCGGGTTGGCGGGGTGCGGCGGGAAGTAACCGAACACCTCGTCCATGTAGACGAGGGCCCGAAGCTGCGTGGTCCCGCCCTGCCGGCGCATCCAGGTCTTCACCTTGTCGAGCAGGAGGGCGGTGACGAACATCCGCTCCTCGTCGGCGAGGTGGGCGGTGGAGACCACCGACAGCCGCGGGCGCCCGTCGGCCGCCCGCAGCATCCGCCCGACGTCGAGCGGCTCGCCGCTGCGCCAGGTCTCGAAGGAAGGCGCCGCCAGCAGGTTGTTGAGCGCCATCATCACCGCCTGGCGCTGCTGGCGCGGGAAGGCCGTCTCCAGGGGCAGCGCACCGATGCGGTCGAACGGCGGGTCGGCGAGCTGCGAGACCAGCTGCTCGAGCGAGAGCCCCTTCCCTGCTCGCCAGCGCTTTTCGATCAGGGTGGCCAGGAAGACGGCCGGCGGCGACTGCAGCGGGTCGGCATCCACGTGGACGAGGCCCAGCAGCCCGGACACCAGCGACTGGATCTCGTCTCGCAGGTCCTCAGCCGCCGAGTCGAAAGGCACCGCGGGCGCGTCCAGCGACTGCAGGACGTTGAGCGGCACGCCGGCGCTCGACCCCGGCGTGAACACGACCGCCTCGCGGCTCCGGTGCAGCGCCGCCACGTCCGCCGCGCTCAGGTCCCAGTCGGCGAGCCCCTTCCTCCAGGCCGCCGCCGCGTCCGCGGCCGCGGCCTTCACGTCCCGGCCGGCCCGCCGCGCGGCGTCCGCGTCGATCCAGGGCTCGAAGGAGGCGGGGGCGAGGTCGTCGAAGAGCAGCAGCAGGTTGGTGAGGTCCCCCTTGGGGTCGATGGCGATCACCGGCACCTGCTGCCGGAGCAGCTCCTCGACGAGCACGATGGCGAGGCCGGTCTTGCCCGAACCCGTCATGCCCACGATCAGGCCGTGGGTCAGCAGGTCGTTGGGGTCGAGCTCGAGCCGCTCGCCCGCCGCGCCCTTCGCCGGAAGGAACTCCCTGCCCAGGTAGAGGCCGTCGCTCATCCATCGCCTCCTGCGTCGCTGCGTCCCGAGCGGCCCGCGGGCCCCGGACTCGGAGTATAGCCGCGCGCCTGATGACGCGAGCGCCGTCCTCCGGCGAGGTCAGCGGTCCGCGGGTCGTCAGGGTAAGTCCGCTGCCGCCGTCGACTTGTGCGACGGCCGGGACGGGCACGGCGGTTGCACCTCGGAGGCGCTGACGGCCCGGGGAGGCCGGGAGGAGATCATGAAGGCACTCGCGATGGCAGGGTTCGTGGCGGCAGCGCTGGCGGCCCTCCCGGCGAGCGCGGGGGCCGCGGACGTCGCCGCGTTCGGCCGGCCGATGGTCGGCCCATCGTTTCGCTACGGCTACGACCGCGGCTGGCGCGAGGGCTCCGACGAGGGCTGCAAGGACGCGCGGAAGAACCACGACCCTCGCTTCTGGCTGGAGGGCCGCTACCGCGACGGCGACCACGGCTACAAGGGCTGGATGGGACCGAAGTGGGAGTACGTGAGAGGCTATCGCGACGGGTACGCCTCCGGTTACCGGCGCGCCTACGCCTCGGGGCGGCCAGGCTGGCGCGACCGCGACGACTACGGCCGTGAGCGCCCCCCGTACGGCCCGTACGACCGTGACGAACGCGATCGCGGCTACCGCCACCCGGACGACGGCCGCTACTGACCGCAGGAACCCTCAGCCGCCTCGCGCGCGCTCGGCGTCCTCGACCCAGCCGCGCCGCAGCCTCTCCGGGGGGACCCCGGATAGGTAGGGCTTGAGATCCAGGACCGGCGTGCCGTCGAGCATGTCGAGGCCGCGCACCCGCAGGGTCGTCCCCTCCCGCCCCAGGAGCTCGACGATCGTGAGCCCGATCGGGTTCGGCCGCCGCGGCGAGCGCGAGGCGAAGACGCCGTGCGGCCGCGTCGGGTCGAGCGGGACCATGCCGACGAGCTCGCTGCCCGCCGACTGGTGGAAGACCCAGATCACGTACAGGTGCGAGAACCCCTCGATGTCGGTGAGTCCCGGCTCCAGCTCCTGGCGCAGCTCGATGGTGCCCTCGGCGTGGTGCTCGGCGCCCCTGCCCTTGGGGATGGAAGCCGTGTCGGCGAAGGGACTGCGCACCCGGCCGATCGGCCTCATCTCGATCACGTCGTGATGACCGTCCAACCTTCCTCCTCGCCGCCGTGTAGCATTATCGCGTGCGGCTCGCCGTCGACGGTGACACCCACCTGCTGGTCCTCACCGGAGCCGGCGTCTCGGCGGAGAGCGGCGTGCCCACCTTCCGCGACGCCAAGGGCCTGTGGGAGCAGCACCCGATCGAGCAGGTGGCGACGCCGCAGGGCTTCGCGGCGGACCCCGGCCTCGTCTGGCGCTTCTACTCGCAGCGGCGGAGGAGGGCGCGGGAGGTGAGCCCCAACCCGGGCCACCTCGCCCTGGCCGAGGCCGAGGGCCGGATGGGCGAGCGCTGCCTCCTGGTGACCCAGAACATCGACGGCCTCCACCAGCGCGCGGGCAGCCGGCGCGTGGTGGAGATGCACGGCAGCCTGTTCGAGACCCGCTGCGCGCGCTGCGACCGGCCGGCGTTCCCCGACCTGGAGGAGCACGGGCCCGGGGCGGGCGGGCTGCCGCAGTGCGAGGCCTGCGCCGCCGCCGGCCGCGAGGGCCTCCTGCGCCCCGCCGTCGTCTGGTTCGGCGAGATGCTGGACCCCACGCGCATGCGGCAGGTCGAGGCGTTCATGGGGCGGGCCGCCACCGGCCGGTTCGTGTTCCTGGCCGTCGGCACGTCCGGGGTCGTCTACCCGGCCGCGGGGCTGGTGCTGGAGGCGCGTGCCTACGGGGCGGACACCTGGCTGGTCAACGTCGAGCCGACGGAGAACCGCGGGGCCTTCCACCACTTCGTGCAGGGCCCGAGCGGCCGCGTGCTGCCGGAGCTGTTCGAGTGGAGCTGAAGGGGAAGGGCGGGGCCGGTCAGTTCGCTCCCCTCGCCGCCGGCGCGCTCGACCGCGGTCCGGTCCCATCGAGCTCGCCTCCCTCGGCAGAGCGGGGGCAGGCGCCGCCCCGGCTCCGCTGGCAACCCGTTGGGGCCCGACGCTCCGACGGCCGCGCCTATCCCAGGTTCTTGGCGGCGAACTCCCAGTTGAGCAGCCGGTCGATCACCACCGTGACGTAGTCGGGGCGCTTGTTGCGGTAGTCGACGTAGTAGGCGTGCTCCCAGACGTCGATCGTCAGCAGCGGCTTCTTGCCCGAGGAGCCGAGCGGGTTCTCCGCGTTCGGCGTCTGTTCGACCTTGAGCTTGCCGCCCTCTTCCACCAGCCAGGCCCAGCCGCTGCCGAACTGGCTGACGGCCGCCTTGGACAGCGCCTCCTTGAAGGCCGCGAAGTCGCCGAAGTCCGACTTGATGCGGTCGAGCAGCCTTCCGCTCGGCTGGCCGCCGCCCTTGGGGCTGAGGCTGTTCCAGTAGAAGGTGTGGTTCCACACCTGGGCGGCGTTGTTGAACAGCCCCTTCCGGTCCGGCTTGCCGGCGGTCGCGCGCACGACCTGCTCGAGCGGCGCGCTCGCCAGGTCCGTGCCCTCGAGCATCTTGTTGGCGTTGTCGACGTACGCCTTGTGGTGCCGGCCGTAGTGGAAGGAGATCGTCTCCTGCGAGATGTGCGGCGCGAGGGCGGTATCGGCCCAGGGGAGCGGCGGCAGTTCGATCATCGGGCACCTCTTCCTGAATGGATGGCTGCGCGCTGTCACGCGCTCCCTGCAGCCTATCGCGTCGCCGCTCGGGCCGCCAGCGGCCGGACGGCTCGCTCACCAGGTGGGTGGAGCGGCTTTCGCCTCTTCGCTTCGGAAGTCCAGCTTCAGCGCGTAGACCCGGGGACGAGACAGCGGCGAGCCGTTCATCATCAGGTTGCGCCGGTTCACCAGGACCAGCCGGTTGCCCACGTCGGAGGGCGTGAACGGCCGCTTGAGGGACGACACCAGCCCCCAGCCGAAGTAGTAGGGGGGCACAGCCTGCTGGGGGACGCCGACGATCTTCACCGCCGACCCTTCCGGGAGGTGGGCGGTGGCGGCCTCGATCCGCCGGCGCACGTCGGACACCACCCCGCTTGCCTGGTCGAACCGCCGCTCCATGGCGAGCGTGGGAGGCAGCCACGCGAGCGCACCGAGCGCGAACGCGGCGGCAGCGACCAGCCTGCGGCCGCCTGGGCCGGCCGCACCGGCCAGAGCGGAGCAGACCACGGCCGCGAACGAGGCCGCGCCGACGGCCACCACGGCGTTGTGCCGGTGCGAGAAGTAGGTGCCGTGCAGTATCGACGTGGCCCCCAGGTACCAGACAGGACCGAAGAAGAGCAGCGCCCTCCACCCGCCGGTCCGGAACGTGCGGGCCAGCGCGATGCTCGTGGTCAGCAAGGCCAGCCCGGCCATCAGCCAGCCGACGTTCGGGATCCACCAGCCTGCGAACGTCCGCGCCTCGATCAGGGAGGAGAACAGCCGGGCGTGAAACCACAGCCAGGCGCGTGCCGAGAGGAAGGCGGTCGGCCCTTCGCCGCCCAGGAGGTTGCCGAAGGCCACGCGGCGCAGCGCGCCGTACACCACGAGCAGCAACACCGAGGGGCCGTACACCCGCAGCGCGCAGCGCAGCTCCCGCGTCCGGTACAGCCGGAGATGCCCGTGCACCAGGTCCCATCCGACAGCCAGCGGAAGGGCGACGATCGCGGACTCCTTCGACAGCAGGCCGAGGGCGAGGAACAGGGTGAACCAGGAGGGCGAGGACCCGCGGGCGCGATGGCTCACGAGGGCGACCACAGCCGCCACCACGAAGAGCGCCGCCAGCGTCTCCTCGCGCGCGGTGAGGAACGGCACGATCTCGGCGAACGCGGGGTGGATCCCCACCAGCGCGGCCCCGAGCAGCGCGAACTCGCGTCGGTTCGGCAGGGCGAGGTCGATGAGGCGGTAGGTGGCGAACAGGAGCAGCCCGAACAGCAGCGTCGCGGTGAGGTGGAACCCGAGAGGCCTCGCCCCCCACGCCGTCAGGTCCGCCTTCAGCAGCCAGATCTTGAGGGGACGCAGGTATCCGTGGCCCTGCGCCGAGTCGATCCCGAGGTTCTTCCAGGCGCTGCCGCTCTCGTTGTTGTAGAGCAGCTCGAAGAAGTAGCGCGGCGGGGCGCCGTAGAAGGAGCCGATCAGGTCGAAATCGTCGCCGAGGAAGTAGTCGTCGAGGTTGATCCAGTAGACGCCGAAGGCCAGGCACAGGCAGGCGAGCAGCGCGACCCTGGTGTCCGTCCACCCTCGGCGCCGGCGGAGCGGCGCCGGCTCGCCGGCACCTGGCGACACCTGCACGGGCACCCGGGCTCCAGACGGCGGCTCGACGGTCGGCATCAGGCCGCCAGCACCACCCGGTACCGCGCCTTGCCGGCGCGCGTGCGCGCGAGCCCCCGCTCGGCCTCCGGCAGCGGGCACTCCTCGATCCTGGCCGCGACGCCGTGGCGCGCCGCGAAGTCGAGGGTCTCGCGGATCGCGGGCCGGCCGCCGATGGCGCTGCCGGCGATCGTCTTCTGTCCGCTGATCAGCGCGAAGGCCGGCACGCTGATCGGCTCCGGCGGGCCGCCCACCACGCACAGCACCCCGTTCGGCCGCAGCGCCGCCACCAGCGCCATCCAGTCCTGGGCGACGAACACGGTGGAGAGGATGACGTCGAGCGAGCCGCCCGCCGCCCGCAGCGCCCCCTTCTCCCGGGTCGCCAGGAACCGATGGGCGCCGAAGCCGCGGGCCTCCGCTTCCTTGTCCGGCGAGGTCGAGATGGCGGTCACCTCGCAGCCCATGGCGTGGGCGAACTGCAGGGCCAGGTGGCCCAGACCGCCGATGCCGACCACTCCCACCCGCATCGCGGGCCGGGCCCAGCGCGAAAGCGGGGCGTAGACGGTGACGCCGCCGCAGAGCAGCGGGGCCGCCGCCGCCGCCGGCAGCGCGGCGGGGATCGGGAAGGCGAACCGGCTGTCGACGCGGATCCTGTCCGCGAAGCCGCCGAAGTGGTCGACGCAGGTGGCCTGGTTGCGGGCGCAGAGGTTCTCGTGCCCGGCCAGGCACTCGGCGCAGGCGAGGCAGGACGCGCGCTGCCAGCCGATGCCGACCCGGTCGCCCCGCTCGAGGTGAGCGACCTCGGGACCGCTCTCCGCCACGGTGCCGACGACCTCGTGCCCGGGCACCATCGGGTACCGTCCCATGCCCCAGTCGCCGTCGACCAGGTGCACGTCGCTGTGACAGATCCCGCAGTGCGTGACCCGGACCTCGACGTCGTGAGGCCCGAGGGGTGCCGGCTCGTAGGTGAAGGGCGCGAGCGCGCCCTTCTTCTGGGTGGCGGCGTAGGCGTGAATCGTCATGGCGCCACTCTAGCAGAGAGGGCTCCGTCTCCAGCGCCGGCACGGCGCCCCGCCTCCGGCGCCCGGCCAGGGCGCGCGATCGACCGGACGGCTGTAATATCGGCGCTGGAGAGGGCGTTTCCCCCCCCGAGGTGACCCGATGGCCGACGGCCGAACCGTCTTCGTCCTGCTGCCCGGACGGAAGGAGGAGCAGGACCACTACCAGCTTCTCCAGGAGCAGACGGCGCTCGCGGCCGGCAAGCGCCACGGCTTCGCGGTGGAGATCGCCTGGGCGCCCGCCTTCGACCAGCTGCGGGTGCTCCGCAAGCGGCTGCTCGAGCCGTCGCCGGTGCACGCTCTGGTGTTCGAGCCCTCGAACGTCTCCACCGTGGACCTCGTCCTGCGCGAGCGAACGGGGTTGGTGATGCTCAACGCCTGGAGCCCCTCCGTCGAGAAGGCCGCCGCCTCCTGGCCGAAGGAGCTGCCGTTCGGCACCATCAGCACCGACCACGCCGCCATCGGCCGCATCCAGGGCGAGCAGCTCCGGCGCCTGGTGACGGAGGGCTCGGTCCTGTGCGTCACCGGGCCGCGTCGTTCCTCCGCCGCGCAGGACAGGCTGCAGGCCCTGCGCGAGGCCGTCGGCACCGCCTGCGACATCGCCGACGCCGAGGCCGGCGACTGGACCGAGGCCGCGGGGATCATCGCCTTCGGCGACTGGTACCGCATCTTCAAGTCGCGCAACCCGAAGCTGGCCGCCGTCGCCGCGCAGGCCGACGAGCTGGCCATGGGCGTGCGCAGCGCGATCGCCGCGCTGCCGGACGCCTCCCACCGGGCGACGCTGACGGCGGCCAAGCTCTTCGGCGTCGACGCCTGCCCCGGCTACGGCATGCGCCTGGTGGACGAAGGCCAGCTCACCGCCAGCGTGGTGAACCCGGCGAACACCGGCCAGGCCCTGGACCTGCTGAACGACTTCTGGACCTCCGGCCGGCCGCTGCCTCTGCGCTCGTTCACCGCACCCAGCCCCTACCCGGCGACGCGCTGAGGCGCTTGCCCCGCCGGCGCGTCCCTGCGATTCTCGGGGGATGGCTCCCCGCGCCTGCATCGAGGTAGAGAAGGCCCGCCAGAACAACCTCAAGGACGTCAGCGTGCGGGTGCCGATCGGCGCGGTCACCGCCGTCACGGGCGTGGCCGGCGCCGGCAAGTCCTCGCTGGCCTTCGACGTGCTGTACGCGGAAGGCCACCGGCGCTACGCCGAGACCTTCAGCCCCTACGCGCGCCAGTTCCTGGAGCGGCTCGACCGCCCGCGCGCCGAGCGCATCGAGGGCGTGCTGCCGGCGGTGGCGGTGGACCGCACCGCGCCGGTGCGCACCTCGCGCTCGACCGTCGGCACCATGACCTCGGTCGCCGACTACCTGCGGGGGCTCTACGCGCGGGCCGGCGTCCTGCACTGCCGTCAGTGCGGCCAGCCGGTCCGCCGCGACACGCCGTCCTCCATCTTCGAGGCGCTCCTGGACGCCTCCGGCAGGACGGCGCTGGTCACCTTCCCGCACCCGGTCGGCAGGAAGGTGGCCGCTTCCGTGGTCCGCGAGGCCTTCGAGAAGGCGGGGCTGCGCCGCGTGCTGGAGGACGGGGTCCCGGTGCGCATCGAGGAGGCGCGGCTGCGCCCGGCGGACGGCGTGATCACGGTGGTGCTCGACCGCATCACCGTCGAGCGCGAGCAGCGCCAGCGCATCGTCGACTCGCTGGAGGCGGCGCTGCGTCAGGCCCAGGGACGGGTGGAGGTCCGCGTCGCCGGCGAGCAGGAGCCGCGCTGCTACAGCGAGGGCCTTCATTGCGCGCGCTGCGACATCGCCTACGCCGACCCCACGCCCGCGCTGTTCTCCTTCAACCACCCGGTGGGCGCCTGCCCCACCTGCAAGGGCTTCGGCCGCAGCATGGCGATCGACCCGGACCTGGTGATTCCGGACGCCCGGAAGACGGTGGCCGGCGGAGCGGTGAAGCCGTTCCAGACCAGCTTCTACAGCGACTGCCAGGACGACCTGGAGCGCTTCCTGGCGCGCGCGGGGCTGCGGGCCGACGTGCCCTGGGCGGAGCTGCCGCAGGAGGTCCGGCGCGTGATCTGGGAAGGCGAGCCCGGCGGCCGCAGCCACTGGCAGAAGAAGTGGTACGGCATCGGCGGCTTCTTCGCCTGGCTCGAGTCGAAGACCTACAAGATGCACGTACGCGTCTTCCTCTCGCGCTACCGCAGCTACCGCACCTGCCCGGAGTGCGGCGGCTCGCGGCTGAAGCCCGAGGCCCGCCTGTTCCGGGTGGCCGGCCTGACCCTGCCGCAGGTGGAGGCGCTGTCGGTGGCGGAGGCCGACCGCGTCTTCAGCGAGTGGTCGGTGCCGGGCCGCGACCCTGCGTCAGAGCAGCTGCTGCACGAGATCCGCGGCCGCCTGCGCTTCCTGGTGGACGTCGGCCTCGGTTACCTGACCCTGGGCCGCCAGTCGCGCACGCTCTCCGGAGGCGAGGCGCAGCGCGTCACGCTGGCGACGGCCCTCGGCGGCTCGCTCACCAGCACCCTGTACGTCCTCGACGAGCCGTCGGTGGGCCTGCACCCGCGCGACGTCGCGCGGCTCTCGGCGGTGCTGAGCCGGCTGGCCCAAGCCGGCAACGCGGTGGTGGTGGTCGAGCACGACCCCGCGCTCATCGCCTCGGCGGACCACGTCATCGACCTCGGGCCGGGTCCGGGGCAGGAGGGCGGGCGCCTCGTCTACCAGGGACCCGTGGCCGGGCTGCTGGAGGAGCCACGCTCCCGCACCGGCGCGTACCTGGCCGGCCGCGGCTCGGTGTCCGCGGCGGCCCGGGGGCGTGGCGGCAACCCGGGTCAGCGGCTGCTCGTGCGCGGAGCCCGCGAGAACAACCTCCAGGACGTCACCGTCGCGCTGCCGCTCGGCCGGCTCGTCTGCGTCACTGGCGTCTCCGGGTCGGGCAAGTCCACGCTGGTGGACCAGGTCGTCTTCCGCAACCTGCGCCGGCACTTCGGCATCGGCGAGTCGGAGCCCGGCGCCTGCGACGGCATCGACGGCGCCGCCGCGCTCACCGGCGTCACCCTGGTGGACCAGGCGCCGCTCGGAGCCAGCTCGCGGGTGAATGCGGCCACCTACATGGGTGTCCTCGAGCCGCTGCGGAAGGTCTTCGCGGCGACGCCCGAGGCCAAGGAGCGCAAGCTCAAGCCCACCGCCTTCTCCTTCAACTCGGAGGCCGGCGCCTGCCCGGTGTGCGAGGGCGCGGGGTACGAGAAGGTCGAGATGCAGTTCCTGCCGGACGCCTACGTCAAGTGCGGAGCCTGCGACGGCCGCCGCTTCCGGCCGGAGGTCCTGGAGGTGCGCTGCCGCTCTCTCTCGATCGCCGACGCCCTGGACCTGCCGGCGGCCGAGGTTCTCCGCGTCTTCGGCGACCACCGCGGCGTCGCCCAGGCGCTGCAGCCGCTGCTCGACCTCGGCCTCGGCTACCTCTCGCTGTCGCAGCCGGCGCCCACGCTGTCCGGCGGCGAGGCGCAGCGGCTCAAGCTGGCGCTGGCCCTGGCCGAGGCCGGCGAGTCCCGCGGGCGCCTCTACCTGCTGGACGAGCCGACGACCGGCCTGCACGCCGCCGACGTCGCGGTGCTGACGAACGCCCTGCAGCGGCTGGTCGACGCCGGCCACTCGGTGGTGGTGGTCGAGCACGACATGGACCTGGCGAAGGCGGCGGACTGGGTCGTCGACCTGGGCCCGGAGGCGGGAGCCGAGGGCGGGCGGGTGGTCGGCGAGGGATGTCCGGAAGCGATCGCCCGCCTGGACACGCCGACCGGACGGGCGCTGGCGGCGGCCCTGCGCGGCGTGCCTCGCGGCGAGACGACGCTCGCGCGAGGGACCCGCCCGGCGGGCAGCGCGAAGGCGGCACACGATCAGCGGACGATCCGCGTGAAAGGCGCCCGCGAGCACAACCTGCAGGCCGTGGACGTCGAGATCCCGCGCGACGCGCTGGTCGCGGTCACCGGCGTCTCCGGGTCGGGCAAGTCCACGCTCGCCTTCGACGTGCTGTTCGCCGAGGGCCAGAGGCGCTTCCTCGACTGCCTCTCGACCTACGTGCGCCAGTTCATCCGCCCGCTGGCCCGGCCCGAGGTGGACCGGCTGGAGGGCGTCCCGCCGACGGTGGCGCTGGAGCAGAAGCTCTCGCGCGGCACGCCGCTCTCGACGGTGGGCACCGCCTCCGAGGTCTACCACCACCTGCGCCTGCTCTGGTCGCGGCTGGGCACCGTCCACTGCCCGAGCTGCGGGCTGCCGGGGCAGGTGGTGGACGCGGCCGCGCTGGCGGCGCGGGTGGCCGAAGACTTCCCGACGGGAGAGCTGACCCTCCTGGCGCCGCTCGTGCGCCGGCGCAAGGGGTTCCACCTCGACGTGATCACGGCCGCCCACAAGAAGGGCTTCGCCGAGGTGCGCATCGACGGCGAGACCTACGACGCCGCGCGTCCTCCACGGGTCGACCGCTTCCAGATCCACGACGTCGAGATGGTGGCGGGCCGTGTCGGCGGCAGTCGCGGTCGCCTGGGCCGTCTGGAGCCGGCGATCGCCCAGGCCCTCCTCCTCAGCTCCGGCACGCTGGCCGTGGTCGGCCCCGGCGGCGAGCGCTTCTACTCGACCCGACGGTCCTGCCCGGGCTGCGGCAGCGGCCTGCCCGCGCCCGACCCGCGCCTGTTCTCCTGGACCCAGAAGTACGGCGCCTGCCCGGAGTGCGACGGCTTCGGCGCCCCGCAGGTCGAGGACGAGCAGGGCGAGCTGCGTCGCGCTCGCGGCCGGGCCTGCCCGGCCTGCGGCGGGACGCGGCTGCGGCCCGAGGCGCGGGCGGTCAGGATCGCCGGCCGGCACATCGGCGAGGTGGCAGCGCTCACCGTCCGCGAGTCGCGGGCCTGGCTCTCGACGCTCGAGGGCGCGCTGCCAGGGGAGGTGCGCGACCGCGTCTGGCCGGAGCTCACGCTCCGCCTCGACCTGCTCGACCGCCTGGGCCTCGGCTACCTGACGCTGGAGCGCGGGGCCGATACCCTCTCCACCGGAGAGGCCCAGCGCATCCGCATCGCCGCCGCGCTCGCCTCCAACCTGCGCGGGGTCTGCTACGTCCTCGACGAGCCGACGGTCGGCCTGCACCCGCGCGACGACGAGGCGCTGACTCGAGCGCTCATCGGCCTGCGGGACCGCGGCAACACCATCGTGGTCGTGGAGCACGAGGAGAGCGTCATCCGCGCCGCCGACCACGTGATCGACCTCGGCCCGGGCGCCGGACCGCACGGCGGGCGCGTGGTCGCCTCCGGCTCGCCGGAGGAGATCGCGCGGGCGGAGCAGTCGGTCACCGGCCGCTTCCTGCGCGGCGAGGGCGAGCGGCCGAAGTGGCCCAGGCGCAGCCTCGAGCTGGCCGGCCGCCTGACGATCAAGGGAGCCCGCCTGCACAACCTCCGCGGCATGGACGTCGAGCTCCCGCTGGGCCGGCTCACGGTGGTGACCGGAGTCTCCGGCTCCGGCAAGTCGACGCTCGTGCGCGACGTGCTCTACTGCGCAGTGAAGGCGCGGCTCGCGGGCCAGCGGCTGCCGCCGGTGCTCTCCGGCATCGAGGGCCTGCGCGGCGTGGCCCGCGCGCTCGAGGTCGACGAATCGCCGATCGGCCGCACCCCGCGCTCGGTGCCGGCGACCTACGTCGGCGTCATGGACATGATCCGCACGCTGTTCGCGGCGGTGCCGGACGCCCGCGCTCTCGGCTACGGCCGCGGACGCTTCTCCTTCAACGTCAAGGGCGGCCGCTGCGAGCGTTGCCTGGGCCAGGGCCGGCTGCGGGTGACGATGTCGCTGCTGCCCGACGTGTACGTGCCCTGCGAGGCCTGCGACGGCCGCCGCTACAACTCGGACACGCTGGCGGTGCGCTTCAAGGGCTGCTCGATCGCCGACGTCCTGGAGATGACCGTCGACCAGGCCCGGGAGCTGTTCGCGGCGGTGCGCGCGGTCCGACAGCCGCTCGAGTTCCTCTCCGAGATCGGCCTCGGCTACCTGCAGCTGGGCCAGCCCTCGCCCACGCTGTCCGGCGGCGAGGCCCAGCGCATCAAGCTGGCGGCGGAGCTGACGGCCCCCGGCGTCGGCCCGACCCTCTACGTCCTCGACGAGCCGACCACCGGACTGCACATGGCCGACGTGGCCCGGCTGGTGTCGGCGCTGCAGCGGCTGGTCGACCGCGACGACACCGTGGTGGTGATCGAGCACAACCTCGATCTCATCGCCGCCGCCGACTGCGTCATCGACCTCGGCCCCGAGGGCGGCGAGCAGGGCGGAACCGTCGTCTGCCGGGGCACGCCCGAGCAGGTCGCCCGCTCGCGGGTCTCGCGTACCGCTCCGTACCTGCGGCCGGTCCTGAAGGGGTCAGGTCTCTCGTCGTGAGGTCGTCGTCTCAGGTCCGCTGGCGCACCACCCGCGGCACCGACGCCCCGGCCGACAGCATCAGGCTGACGCCGTCCTCGACCGACAGGTCGGTCTGGATGACGTCTTCCGCCGGCAGCACCACCACGTCTCCGACGTAGAGGTGGTTGGTGGGAACGTAGACCGTGCAGAGCGCGCGCTCCTGCCCGTCCCTCTCGCGCAGGGTGAAGCTGCCGGTGAGAAAACCGGGCGTCGTGCGGCCGGGCAGACGGGCCAGCACGAAGCGCTGGAAGGCGTGCTCGGAGCCGGGCCGGCCGATCCCCGACAGCACCTTCTTGGTGGTCCCGTAGACGAGGCCCACCACCGGCACCGCGTCGAGCACCTGCTCCGCGCTGTCCAGCAGCCGTTTCAGCGGGCCGAAGGAGAAGAGGAACCCCGCGAACAGGACCACGGCCAGCGTGATCACCACCCCGATGCCGGGCACGGTCCGGCCCAGGACCGCCTGGGCCAGCGGCTGGGCGAGGCCGTCCAACAGCCGGAAGAGGAACAGAAGCGCGTTGACGGTGAGGACGATCGGGATGGTGACCACCAGCCCGCCCAGGAAGAGCTTGCGCAGGCTGCGTGAGACGGAGGCGTGCGAGAGCGTGTTCATGGTCGGGAGACCGATGGCGAGACAACCGAGGCCGCGCTACGCTACCTCGGCGGGCGACGGCGGGCAAATCGCGGCACGGCCGCACCTACCAACGGCTCGGCACTCGTGTTCTGAGCGCGGGTTGACGACGTGACCACGTCGTGACCTAATGAGGTCATCATGAACGTCAGGGTGGCGGAGCTGAAGGCTCACCTGAGCGAGCACCTGCGCCGGGTGCGCGGCGGCCGGACCCTCACCGTGCTGGACCGGGACACGCCGGTGGCGCGCATCGTGCCCTACCAGACGGAAGCGCCGCTCGAGATCCGGCGCGCGAGCCGGAAGCCGGGTGACCTCCGGCTGCCGCGGCGGCGCTCCGGCCGGACGGACAGCCTCTCGCTGCTGCTCCAGGACCGCGCCTCGAGGTGATCGCCTACCTCGACACCTCGGCTCTGCTGCGGCTGGCCCTGGGCGAGCCCGGCGCCCTCGCCGGCCTGCGTTCCGCCGATGCCCTCGTCTCCAGCGAGCTGCTGGCCGTCGAGTCGATGCGCACCATCGACCGGCTCCGGCTGCGGGGCGCGCTGTCGCCGGAGGAGGCTGCCGCCCGCCGCGCCGTCGTCTCCGAGTGGCTGGAGGCCGTCGATCTGGTCCTGCTGCAGCGGGCCGTCCTGGCCCGCGCGTCAGAGCCGTTCCCGACGCCGCTGGGGACGCTCGACGCCCTCCACCTGGCCACCGCCCTGGTCTGGCGCGAACGAGTGCAGAAGCCCCTGGTCGTGGCCACCCACGATCGTGACCTCGCCCTCGCCGCACGGTCGTTTGGCTTCGAGGTGCTCGGCAGCTGATCAGGCCCGCTGTTTCTCGAAGATGGCCCGCACCGTCTGCAGCGTGTCGGCCTCGCTGGCCGGCTTCTCCGGCCGGTACCGCTTGACGCGGGCGAAGCGCAGGGCCAGGCCGGCCGGGTAGCGCGGCGATTCCTGCACGTCGCTGAAGGCGATCTCGGCCACGAGCTCGGGGCGGACCTGGACGGTCCAGCCGTCGGTCGAGACCTGCAGCGAGGTCAGCTTCTCCGTCTGCCACTGCAGCATCTCGTCGGTGAGGCCCTTGAAGGTCTTGCCCAGCATCACGAACTGCCCGCTCTCGGCGTCACAAGCGCCCAGGTGCAGGTTGGAGAGCCACCTCGAGCGGCGGCCGCTCCCCCGCTCGACGGCGAGGATCACCAGGTCCAGCGTGTGCGCCGGCTTCAGCTTCAGCCAGTGGAAGCCGCGCTGCCCGGCCTCGTATGCGGCCGACAGCGATTTGGCCATCAGCCCTTCGTGCCCGGCAGCGACCGCCTGAGCGAAGAAGCGCTCGGCCGCGTCCGGATCGCGGGTGACGATCCGCGGCAGCAGCACGTCCGGCGGGACCAGCCGCTGCAGGCGGGCCACCCGCTCGGCGTACGGCAGCGAGACCAGCGAGCCCTCGCCCTCCAGGAACATCAGGTCGAAGAAGAACGGCGACAGCGGCAGCTCCTTCCGGACGGAGTCCACGTCCCGGCTGCGGCCCAGCCGGCGCATGGTCTCCTGGAACGGCCGCGGCCGGCCGTCCGGGCGGAGCGCGAGCGCCTCGCCCTCGACCACCGCCTCGCGCACCGGCAGCGCGCGCGCCCACTCCACGATCTCGGGGACGCGAGGCGTCACGTCCTGCAGCTGGCGGGTGAAGACGCGCACCTCCTCGCCGGCCCGGTGCACCTGCAGCCGCGCGCCATCGAGCTTGTACTCGAAGGCCGCCTCGCCCAGGCGAAGGAGCGCCTCCTCGGCGTCAGCGGCCGGGCTCGCCAGCATCGGCGCCACCGGAGAGAGGACGCGCAGCGAGAAGCGCGAGAGGCCGGCGCCCTCCTCCAGCGCCGCCCGCGCCAGCTCGCCCACGCTCCCGGCGTACATGAAGGCGCGTCGGACCTCAGACAACGGCAGACCGGACGCCCTGGCGATCGACTCCACCACCAGGCCCTCCAGCGCGCCCTGGCGGACCTCGCCGACCAGCAGCTCGGTGAGGAAGCGGCGGCCCGCCTCGTCCGTCCGCTCGAACAGCGACCGCAGCACCCGCAGCCGCCGCTCGGCCGAGCCCGCTCCAGCCTGGGCGGCGATCGTCCCCAGCGCCTCGTCGACCGCCGGGAGCGTCAGCGGCTCGCCGGCCGCTGGACCGGTGGGCAGCGCCGGCTGGATGGTCCGCCAGCCGAGGCCGATGCGGCCCTGCGGCAGCGAGCCGGTCAGATAGAGGGCCACCAGCTCGATGTCCCGGCCCTGCGCCTGCCGCAGCAGCTCGGCGATGAGCGCCACCTTCTCCGTCCTTTTCGAGGTGGCCCGCACGCGGGCCACCTGCTCCACCAGCCGCGCCCACTCCACGCGCAAAGGATAGCCGGCGACGCGCCGGCGCACCCGCGAGGCCGCGCCGTCGCGGATAATCGAGGCATCCCCGGAGGAGGCGATGGCCCTTTCCCCGCTGGCCGGACAGAAGGCGCCGCGGTCGCTGCTCGTCAACATCCCGCGGCTGGTCTCGGCGTACTACACGGACAGGCCGGACGTCTCCG
>DATKME010000044.1:0-27781 GCA_035542035.1 Vicinamibacteria bacterium
CTCTACGCGATGCTGGGGGCGGACTTCCTGGCCGCGACCCAGCTGCTGATCTACGTGGGCGGGATCCTGGTGCTGCTGCTGTTCGGCGTGATGCTCACGCACAAGATCTACGACCTCGACCTGCGCAGCGAGACCGGCAACCTGGCCGCCGGCGCCATCGTCGCCGGCGGCCTCTTCGTCATCCTGACCGCCACCGCCCTGCGCAGCCACTGGTCCACGACCCCGCGCCCGCCGGCCCCCACCACCGAGGCCATCGGTCAGTTGTTCATGGGCACCTACCTGCTGCCCTTCGAGGCAGCCTCCGTGCTGCTGCTGGTGGCCCTGGTGGGCGCGGCCATGATCGTCCGCCGCCGGAGGGACGCGTGACCATCGGCCTGCAGCACTACCTGGTCGTCTCCGCCGCCCTGTTCTCGCTGGGTGTGCTCGGCCTGCTCACCCGCCGCAACGCGGTGAACGTGCTGATGAGCATCGAGCTGATGCTGAACGCCGCCAACGTCAACCTGGTCGCCTTCTCCCGCCACGCCGCCGGCAACCTGGGCGGGCAGGTCTTCGCGGTGTTCGTGATCGTGGTGGCGGCCGCCGAGGTCGCGGTCGGACTGGCCATCGTCCTCACCCTCTACCGCCTGCGCCGCACGCCGAACCTCGACCAGGCGGACATCCTGAAGGGCTGAGCACGCCATGGAAGAGATCCTCCGCAGCCTCGCCCTGTTCCAGCCGGAGCTGGCGCTCGCCGCCGGCCTGGTGCTGGTGGTGCTGGCCGACGCCATCGGCGGGCCCTGGCGCAACCCGGCGGTGCGGCTCGTCTCGCTCGTCTCGCTGGCCCTCGCCTTCGGCCTCGCGCTCCGACAGACCGCGGCGCCGGGCCCGCTCTTCTCCGGGATGCTGGCCTGCGACCCGCTGGGCGACGCCTTCAAGCTGATCCTGATCGGCGCCGGCCTGCTGGTGCTGCTCGCCTTCAGCTTCCGCAACGCGCGCGAGCTGCACGGCCTGGGCCACGGGGAGCTCTACAGCCTGGTGCTGGCGCTGACGCTGTCCAGCCTGCTGCTGGCCGCCTCCAACGACATCGTGATGCTGTACCTGTCGCTGGAGATGGTGTCCATCACCTCCTACGTGATGGTCGCCTACCTCAAGGGCGACCGCATGTCGAACGAGGCGTCGCTCAAGTACGTCCTCTTCGGCGCCGCCTCCACCAGCGCCATGCTCTACGGGCTGTCGCTGCTGTACGGCCTGACCGGGACCACCTCGCTTCCGCAGATCCAGGCCTTCCTGGCCGCCGGCGTCCCGGAGACGAACCGCTTCGCGGTGTTCGCCATCGCCCTGCTGGTGATCGCCGGCTTCGGCTTCAAGATCGCGGCCGTCCCCTTCCACTTCTGGTGCCCGGACGTGTACCAGGGGGCGGCGACACCCGTGACGGCGCTCCTCTCGGTGCTGCCGAAGGCGGCCGGCCTCGGCATCACCCTGCGCTTCTTCTACGGGACCTTCTCCTCCTCCGGCGGATCGCCCTGGGACCTGAGCGGCGCCGTCAACTGGCCGAGCCTGCTGATGCTGGTCTCGGTCCTCACCATGACGGTCGGCAACGTGGCCGCGCTCACCCAGACCAACATGAAGCGGCTGCTCGCCTACTCCTCGATCGCCCACGCCGGCTACCTGCTGATGGGGGTGGTGGCGCTGTCGCAGAACGGGGCGCGGGCGCTGCTGGTCTACCTGGCCGCCTACCTGTTCATGAACCTGGGCGCGTTCCTGGTGGTCACCCTGGTGCACCTGCACGAGGGCAGCTTCGACCTGCGCGACTACCCCGGCCTCTACCGCCGCGCGCCGCTGCTCACCCTGGCCATGGCCTTCTTCCTGCTGTCGCTGGTGGGCATCCCGCCCTTCGTGGGCTTCCTGGGCAAGCTCTACGTCTTCGGCGCGATCATCGAGCAGGGCTACGGCTGGTACGCGGTGGTGGGCGCGATCAACGCCGTCATCGCCGCCTTCTACTACTTCCGGGTGATCAAGGTGATGGTCGTCGACGCCGGCAACGAGGACAGGCCGGCGATCGCCCTGGCCTTCCCCGACCGCGCCTGGCTGGTGGCCTTCGCCCTGGCCAACGTGGTGCCGCTGCTGTTCTGGAGCCGGATCGAGGCCTGGGCCCGGGGCGCGCTCGTCCTGTACGCCGGGCGCTAACCCTCAGTCCGAGAGCTCCAGGCGGTCCGCCCGGAAGCGCTGCGCCCGCGCCAGCGTCACGATCGCCTTGCCGGTGAATGCGGGCGGGTAGGCGAACTCGGCGAGCGCCTCGTCCTGCCGGTGCAGGTAGGAGCCGACGTCGGCCAGCACCAGCCAGGGATCCTGCGGGTCGAGCAGGTCGCGCCGCGCCCAGGCGAACACCTGCGGGTCGGAGGCGTAGCGCGTGCCTCCCAGCGTGTCGAGCGCCAGGCGGACCAGCGGGTCGATCGCGTAGACGTCCTGCGGCCGGTACACCTGGCCCTCGCGCCAGGCCTGGCCCTCGACCGGGGTGAGGCCGAACAGGAACAGGTTCTCCTCGCCCACGGCCTCGGTCAGCTCGCGCACGGTGCCGTCGCGCGTGCCCAGCGTGACCGCGCCGTTCAGCGCCAGGCCGAGCGCTCGGGCCCCGGCGGCGCCCGAGCCGGCCGCACCCGGCTGGTTCGACAGGTCGGCCGCCGCGGCCAGCGTGGCCACCGTCTCGTCGTCGGGGTCCGCCAGCGCCAGGACGCTGAGCCATCGCCGCGACCGCCCGTCGGCGGCGACGGCGGCCGCGACCGTGCGCACCAGCGGCATCACCCGGCCGTCTTCCGGACCGGCGAACACGAAGCTGCGGGGGCAGGGCGGCGTCCAGCCGCCGACGGCGAGCCGCAGGTGCTCGCGGACGAGGCCGAGCACGTTGAGCAGCGGCCGTTCCTGCGGCGTGCCCGCCCACAGCCGCACGTCGACGAGCGAGTCGGGGTCCAGGCCCGGCCCGCCGCCGCGGCGCGACATCGCGCCCAGCCGCTCGCGGGCACCGCGGCGGAGCGCCCGGAAGCGCGCGGCGAAGGCCGCGTCGAAGGCGAGCGCCTCCAGGCCGGCGAGCGCCGTCGGGGCGGCCTCCCAGCCGGGCCCGAGCGCGTCGGCGACCAGCGCCGCCAGGGCCGGGTTCGCTTCGAGCAGCCAGCGGGGCCGGACCGGCGTCGGCCGGCCGTGGAGCTGGCGGCCGTGCAGGACCGAGAGATCCGCCAGGGCCTCGGCGTAGGGGCCGTCCCAGGGCAGCGCGACGTCCACCCGGCGCGCCGCGAGCACCGCCAGCAGCCCCGCCCGCAGTCTCTTCGGCTCGTCCTCGCGGAACAGCGACAACCGCTGGCGCCGGTCGAGGTCGCCCGGCCAGCGGGCCTCCACCTCGTCGAGGTGCCGCCGGTTGATCTCGTAGAGGATGTCCAGCAGCCGCGGCGCCTCCGCGGCCAGGTGCTCGACGGTCCAGAACGGCCGCGCGGGCTCGCTCTTCGGCGTCCCCATGCGGGCGACGATCCGCCCGCGGACCTCGCTCCAGGCCTGCTCCCAGCCGAGGCCCCGCTCGTCGAGGAGCAGCCGGACCATCTCGGCCGCCGCCATGGCCGCGCGCTCGTCCGCGAGCAGCAGCAGGCCCTCGCCCTCGAGGACCTCGCGCGCCGCCGCGCAGGCCCGGGTACGCTCGAGCCGCAGGCGCGCCTCGTCGCTCGACTGCGGCGGCCCGGGCGGGGTCTCGCGCACGGCGCGGCCCTCCGAGCGCAGCAGGCCCGCCAGCTCCCGCCAGCGATCGGAGCCGGCCTCCAGCGACAGCACGTGGACGGGACGGCCGGGCTCTTCGCTCACGACTCCCATTCTCCCCCGGGTTATAGTCGCTCATGGAGAGCATGGGCACCATCCTGGTCACCGGCGGCGCCGGCTTCATCGGCAGCAACTTCGTCCGCCACCTGCTCTCGTGCACCGAGGCGCGGGTGGTGGTGCTCGACGCGCTCACCTACGCCGGCAACCTGGAGAGCCTGGCGGACGTGGCCGGGCACCCGCGCTACGCGTTCGTGAAGGCCGACATCGCCGACCAGGCCGCCGTCCGCGCCCTCTTCCGCGAGCACCGACCGCAGGCGGTGGTCAACTTCGCCGCGGAGACGCACGTGGACCGCTCCATCGACGACCCCGGCGCCTTCGTGCACACGAACCTGGTCGGCACCTACGAGCTGCTGGAGGCGGCGCGGCGGCATCTGGGCGAGCACCCTGCGGCCGCGGCCTCCTTCCGCTTCCTCCACGTCTCCACGGACGAGGTGTACGGGACGCTGGGGACGGACGGGTGCTTCTCGGAGACGACGCCCTACGCGCCCAACTCGCCCTACGCCGCCTCGAAGGCCGGCGCCGACCACCTGGTGCGCGCCTGGCACGAGACCTACCGGCTGCCCACGCTGATCACCAACTGCTCGAACAACTATGGTCCCTACCAGTTCCCCGAGAAGCTCATCCCGCTGATGATCTTGAACGCCGTCGAGGGCCGGAAGCTGCCCATCTACGGCGACGGCGGCAACGTGCGCGACTGGCTGTACGTCGAGGACCATTGCGAGGGGATCCTGCTGGTGCTGCGCCGGGGCGAGCCGGGCGGCAAGTACAACATCGGCGGCGGCAACGAGCGCACCAACCTGCAGGTGGTGGACGCGCTGTGCGCCGCTCTCGAGGCCGAGCGGCCGGCCCGCGACCACCCGGCGCTGGCCGGTCGCGGCGTCCGCTCCTACGCCGGCCTGAAGAGCTTCGTCCCCGACCGCCCGGGGCACGACCGCCGGTACGCGATCGACGCCACCAGGATCCGCCGGGAGCTGGGCTGGGCGCCGCGACACGAGTTCGAGCGCGGGCTGCGGGAGACCGTGCGCTGGTACCTGGCCCACCGCGCCTGGTGCGAGGCAGTGCAGGCGGGCAAGTACGGCCGCGAGCGGCTGGGCCTCACCGCCCGCTGAGGGCGACGTCGGGTATCATCGCCGCTCCATGCGCTTCACCCCCACCGCCCTGCCCGAGGTCCTGCTGATCGAGCCGGACGTGTTCCAGGACGCCCGTGGCTTCTTCCTGGAGACCTGGCACCAGCGCAAGTACGCGGAGGGCGGCATCCACGGTCCCTTCGTCCAGGACAACCACTCGCACTCCGGCCGCGGGACCCTGCGCGGCCTGCACGCGCAGCTCCGGCGACCGCAGGGCAAGCTGGTGCGGGCGGTGGAGGGCGAGATGTTCGACGTGGCGGTCGACATCCGCCCCGGCTCGCCGCGCTTCGGGCGCTGGGTGGGCGTCTGCCTGTCCGGCGAGAACTTCCGCCAGCTCTGGATCCCGCCCGGCTTCGCCCACGGCTTCTGCGTCACCAGCGAGCGGGTGCACGTCGAGTACAAGTGCACGGACTTCTACGACCGGGAGGACGAGGTGACGGTCGCCTGGAACGACCCGGAGATCGGCATCGACTGGCCGGTCAGCCAGCCGGTGCTGTCGGCGAAGGACGCGACGGCGCCGGTCCTGCGGGCCCTGCAGGACCGGCTGCCGGCCTGGAAGGGCTGACGTCTACAGCGGAGAGGGGACCTTGACGTCCTTCTCCTGCTGCTTGCCCTCGCGCTCGACCAGCACCTTCACGCCCTTGCCGGCGTTCTGCCGCAGCGCCAGCTTGAAGTCCCAGACCGTGGGCACCGTCTGGCCGTTGACGGAGATCACGCGGTCGCCGTTCTTGAACCCCATCTTGTCGGCCAGGCCGTTCTTGGTGACCACGGCCAGCACGTCGGGCATCCCGGCGTAGGTCTTCGCCCCCAGCTGGAAGTCGCGCTTGTCGCCGGGCAGCCCCAGCTCGGCGTGGCGGTCCAGGGGGACTGCGTCCTGGAAGGGCTTGGACTGCTTCAGCTCCGAGAGCCCGTCCGCGGGGAAGACGATGCTGGGCTCGAGTGCCCGCGCCTGCGCGAACATGTCCTGCGGGTCGCCCAGCCAGGAGTTGGCCTTCTGCGCCTCGCTGATGGCCTTGGTCATCAGGTCGACGTACTGGGCGGCGATGCCGCCGACCCGCAGGCTGTCGTCGACCAGCTTGCGGCGCGCGGGGTTGCTGGGCGTGAAGCGCTTCAGGTCGGCGAGCTTCTGCTTGAGGTACTCGCCGGCCGTGTGCAGCGCCGTCGACAGCCCGGCGTCGTGGAAGCCCCAGGAGCGCGAGACGATGGAGGCCACGTACTCGCCCGACGTGCGCACGTCGGAGATCCCGACCCACACCCCGGCCGCGGCCCGGTCGAAGTCCTCGCCCGAGGCCATGGCGACCTCGCTCATCTTGATCTCGACCACCTGCTGGCCGGGCTTGGCCTCCACCGTCTTCTGCCACTTCAGCGCGCCGTTCTGGCCGACGCAGCTCAGCAGGTGCTGGCCGGGCAGCGCGTTCACCCGGCGAAGCTCCTGGGCCTTCAGCGGCGGAGGCACCGTCTCGCCGTCGATGGCGAAGGTGCAGGCGAACTCGGGTGACAGCAGCAGGAGCGGCGCCGCCTGCTGGCCGCCGCCCCCGCCTCCACCGGCCTGGCCGGACGGCGTCACCGTTCCCGGGCCGCCACCCTTCGCCTTGGGCCTGGCCGGCGCCTTCTTCACGTCGGGCGGCGGGGGCTCCTGGGCCCAGGCGAAGGGAGCCAGGAGGCCGCCGCACAGAACGAGTGCCCCCAGAACGCACGAGAACGGCGTCCTCACAGTCATCGTCACATTCCCTCCCGCTGTCCGCGTCCGCTCCCCGAGATCCCCCTCACCAGCCCTCGCCCACCGCCACGCAGGCGTCCTTCTCGTTGAGCAGGCCGGCGACCCAGACCGGCTCCCTCTCCTCGCCGACGGCGGCCGCGGCGTGCCCGACGCCCTCCGCGGCGGCCACCCCCGGCGGCGGCTGCACGGCGAAGGCGTAGAAGATGGCCTTGCCGTCGAAGTTGCACCGCGGCTCGTCCGACTTGAAGGCGACCGCCGTCTCGGCGCCAGGGGAGAGGGTCAGCTTGAAGTCGCCGTGGACGCAGTAGGCGCTGTTGTAGCTGCCGAGCTTCAGCCCGCTCACCAGCTTCATCAGCTCCGGGTCCGCCTCGGCTGGCGTGTCCTCCGCCGGCCTGGCGAAGATGGCCGTCAGCCTCTTGACCTCCAGCGGCCGCGACGCGCGGCTGCACAGCCGCAGCGTTCCGTTGTGCAGCGCCCGGTCCTTCAGCAGCACCTCGGTGCCTCCGTACTTGGCGGCGCCCTGGCGGGCGTTGATGAGGATGGGGGACTCCTCCTCCTTGTGGACGTTCTTGTCGATCTTGCTCGAGCTCAGCCCGAAGAAGGCGAACAGGGCCAGCAGGCCGGTGCCCAGGAACACCAGCACGCTGGTCGAGGCCGGCAGGATGGCATCGGCCCCCTTCGCCTCCGCCGCCTCGCCGACCGGCTCCTCCTTGCGGCCGCGCCGGTACCCTTCGCCGTCGAGCAGGTCCGCGGCGACCACCGGCTGGGCCGACGGGAGATCGGCGATGTCCGCCAGCGGCTCGGGCCCGCGGGACAGCTTGCGGTAGGCCCGGTTCAGGTCCAGGAGCTGGCGCTCGTAGGTGCTCTTGAGCTCCAGGCTGCTCGCCCCGGCCAGCTTGATCTGCAGCTCCTGCGAGCGCTCCTCGAAGCGCGCCTGCACCTCCTCGGGCGAAGCCGCCCGCGGCAGCCCCAGCACCTCGAAGGGATCGGGCCCGGCGGCGGCGGGGGGCGGGGAGGGCTCGGGCGGGCGCGCCACCTGCCGCGGCCGCGGGGGGGCCGGCGCGGCCGACGGCGAGGGCGGGGCCGCCGCCGGGGCGACCGTCCGCGCCGGCGGCGGCGCCACGGTGGGCGCGGGTCCGTCCGCGGGCGTCATCATCATGGTGGCGCCCTCGAGGTCGGGCGGCGCCGCCATCATCACCGTCGCGGCGACCTCCTCCTCCAGCTGGACCTGGAACGCCACGGTGCCCACCCGCAGCTCCTGGCCGTTGGCCAGCCGCGCTTCGCTCACCCGCCGGCCGTCGAGGAAGGTGCCGTTGGCGCTGCCCTGGTCGACCAGGACCCAGTCCCCGCCCCGGTGCTCGATCACCGCGTGGCGGCGCGAGACGGAGCGGTCCTCGATCACGACGTCGCAGCCCTGCTCGCGGCCGATCAGGCTGCGCTCGCGGCTGATCTCGAGGTCGGGACCCGAGGCACGGCGGAGGTGCAGGCTCGACATGGTCAGTTCACCGTGTAGCAGTCGCGGTCGAAGCCGGTCCAGGGGCCGGCGTAGTCGATGGTGCTGGTCAGCCCGTCGGAGGACTCGCGCGCGTAGCGCATGGCGAAGAAGGTCACCGACCCGCTCCAGTTGCAGGCCTCGTCGGGCGAGCTGAAGTTGATCATCTTCTGCGCGCCGGGCGGGATCACCTGCGGGCGCCAGCCGGGGCAGCGGCTGGGGTCGAACACCTTCAGGCGGCGGCCGTCCTGGTAGACGGCGGCCAGCCAGGGGATCGTGACGGTGTCGGGGCTCTTGTTGCAGACCTGGAACTTCTGGTTCTGCAGCAGCTCGGAAGCGGGCTTGAGCACCTCGTTGCGGGCGGTGAGGGTGGAGATCTCGTTCTCGATCTCCGCCTGGTGGCGGCTGAGGCGCAGCCACGCCTGCCCGGTGCGGAAGGTGACCAGGGCCAGCGGCACACAGACGATTGCGGCCACGATGGTGGTCCAGTGGATGCCCTTCCGCTTGTGGTGCGGGTGCGGGGACTCCTCGTCTGCGGGTGCCGCGGCGTCCGGCTGCGCATCGTGCTTCTGGGTCTTGCTCATGAGATCACGTTGTTGATGACCGTCGAGTCCACCAGCGCCTTCTGCAGCGCCAGGCCGGCCCCGCCGCTGTCGGCGTCTCCGCCGAACACGGCCGCCAGCTCCATGCCGGTGTTCGCGTCGTAGGCCTCGACGGCGACGGTGCCGTCGACGCGGTACTCGGTCGTCACCTCGACCGGGTAGTTCTGGCGGGCGCTGTCCAGCGGACCCACCACCAGCCGGCCCAGGCTCACCAGCTTCTCCCGCGGGTCGCGGTACTGGACCAGGTCCAGCACGATGCGCTCCTGCCGCGGGCGGCTGGTGTAGTAGGTCTTGCGCACCTTGATGGGCAGCGGCATGTTCTTCTTCACCACGGTGTCGACCGCGACCATGCCGGTGGTGGGGTCGACGGTGCGCACGCCCACGTGGTAGCCGCTCACTCCTCGCAGCTCGGGCGGGATCTGGTAGCGCTCGGCCTCCCCCGCCAGCTGGCTGGCGTGCAGCGCGGCTCCGTAGGCGACCGCCTTGCTCGGCTCGTGGTAGAGCACCTGCTGGCTCGGCTTGGAGAAGATGGCGCGCAGCCGCGTCTCGGTGAGCGGCACGAGTGAGGAGCCGCCCACCAGCAGCAGGTGGGTGACGTCGGCGGGCTGCAGGCCCGCCTCGCGCACGCAGCGCACCGTCTCCATCTCGGTCTGGTCCACGATGTCCTTGATGGCGGACTCGAACTGCGCGGCGGTGATCTCCACCTCCACCGCCTGCCCGCCCAGCAGCACCAGCTTGTGGACGCCGCGGCAGCCCGGCAGGCACAGCTCGATCTTGATCTCCTCGGACACCCGGCGCAGCTCGAGCAGCGTACGGGCACCGGTGGAGACGGGGTGGCCGAGCGCCCGCTCGAACTGGCCCAGCACCATCTCGCCGACGCGCTCGTCGATCTCCTTGCCCCCGAGCTCGGTGAGGCCGGTCTTGGCCAGCACGTAGACGCCGCCCTGGTCCATGCTGAGCACGGTCGCGTCGAAGGTGCCTCCGCCGAAGTCGTAGACCAGCAGCACGCGGTCGTGGGCGCCGGTCTCGACACCGTAGTGCAGCGCGGCGGCGACCGGCTCCTCCACCAGGCCCAGGACGGTGAGCTTGGCCAGGGCCGCCGCCCTCAGGACCGCTTTTCGCTGCGGGTCGTTGAAGTGGGCGGGGACGGTGATGACGACGCTGTCGACGCGTCCGGAGGAGGCGCTCTCGGCGTCGAACACCAGCTTCTTGAGCACCAGCGCGGAGACCGCCTCCGCCAGCCAGCCCTGGCCCTTGTCGTCGAAGAAGACGGGCTCGGCGTTGCCCAGCTGGCGCTTGAAGAAACGCACCACGGACAGCGAGGGATCGCTCTCCAGCAGGGCCTCGGCCATGGTGCCCACGAACGCGTTGCAGCCGGCGATGTGCACCGAGGAGGGCGTGTGCACCAGCTCCGGGTCCGAGCAGTCGGGGATGAGGGTGGGTCTGCCCTCGACACCCATCTCCGCGATGAGCGAGTACGTGGTCCCGAGATCGATGCCGACCCTCATGGCCGATGGTCCCCGCGCTAGCTGGTGGAGGACGGCTCTGCCGCGGCGCCAGCCGGGGAGGGCGGCGGCTGCGGCGCTTCGGCAGGGGCGGTGCCCTGCGCTGCGGCCGGGGCTGCCGCAGCGGGTGCGGGCGCAGCGGGTGCGGGCGCAGCGGGAGTCGCTGCGGCGGAGGGTGCTGTGGGGGCCGGCGCGGCAGGAGCGGGCGGCGCCGCGGTGGAAGCGGGTGCGGCCGGCCTGGGCGCCGCAGCCGCCGGTGCGGGGCGGCCGGCGGCTGCCGCCGCCTTGCGCTCCTCCGCCTGTTTCTTGAGGGCCTCGAAACGGGCCTTGGCGTCCTGGAGCGCGCTCGGCTTGGCGGCGTCCGCCTCGGGCTTCTTCTCCGCAGGCTTCGCCGCCATCGCCGCCAGGCGTGCCTTGGCCGCTTCGAGCGCGCTCGGGCCCGAGGGTGCGAGCGGAGCGGCCGGCGCGGCCGCGGCGGGCTTGGCTGCCGCCGGTGCCGCGGACTTCGCGGCCTGCTGCGCCTTGAGCGCTTCCATCTTCGCCTTGGCGGCCTCGATGGCGGCCTGCGCGGCCGAGGCGCCACCGGCCGCGGGTGCCGCGGCACCGGGCTTGGCGGCGCCAGGCGGCGCCGGGCCTCCGGGCCGGGGGAAGAGCGGCTTGAGGTCGCCCCGTATCCCCTCCACCGAGGCCTGGATGGTGTCCCTGGCCTTGAGCAGCAGCGGCAGCCTCTTCTCCGAGGCCTCGAGCTGCGCGAGCTGCCGCTGCAGCCGCTCCTTCTCCGGGGTGGCCTCGGCTCCGCGGCGGGCGGCGTGGTCCTTCACCGCGGCCTCGACGTCGGCGAGCACGGCCGTGATCTGCTCGTTCATGTGCTGCAGCAGGATCGCCGACCAGCTCTTCTGCACCTCGGTGAACATGCGCTTGAGGTCGGGGCGCAGCGCGTTGCGGGCCGCCTCCAGCTCCTTCTCCAGGTTCTCCACTCGCTCCTTGCGGGTGGAGGAGACCACGCTGTAGGTCCCCATCAGCACCAGGGCGATGGTGGCGGGCACCACGTACTCGCGGTACTGGCGCATGTAGGAGGACATGCCGAACATGGAGGCGCCCATCACCAGCAGCATCGAGTACTTGCGCACGCCGGCGAAGTACTCGGAGAAGCCCTGGTTCGGCAGCTCGCCGCGGTACTGGGCCTGGAGGCCCAGGTTCATGTCGAGCATCCGGCGCACCTTGTTCTCGTCGAGGTAGCTGAACTGGGGCACGAAGGGAGGCCCGCCGTTCTGCGCCAGCACCCTCTCGATCTCCTCGGCCAGCAGCCGCAGCAGGTCGTTGAGGGCCACCACGTCGGCGGCGCAGTGCTGGGCCAGGCGATCGCGCACGGTCTTCAGCAGCTTCTGCTCGAAGGGGGCCGGGATCCGGCACTCGATCTTGGTCGCTCCCTCCTTCTCGTCCAGCTCGTCGAGCGAGAGCAGCAGCACCTCCGTCTCCCGCGACAGCTTGCCTCCGCTGACCGCCACCAGGTCCTGCAGCCGCTCCATGGCGCCGCGCTCGAACTCCTGCGAGTGGCGCTGCACCCGGGCCTTGATCTCGGAGACGAGGTCGGCGCCGGGCTGCCCCCCGGGCTTCGCCCCCGCCGGGGCGGCCTTGCCGATCTTGGCCTGGGTGGCCGCCTTCTTGACGCGCAGGTCGCGCGCCAGCTGCTGCAGCGCCAGGTCGAAGACGCCGTTCAGGGACTGCAGCGCCACCGCCGCCGAGTGCGCGCGCAGCAGGTCCTGGGCGGCGTCCCAGGGCGGCCCCGCCAGCTTCGACTGCAGCGAGGTGTCGGAGAGCGAGTCGATGTCGAGCCGCAGGGTGACCCAGGACAGCCCCTGCGAGCGCTGCTCCAGCTGCTTCACCGTGTCCTCGCCCGCCGGGGCCACGATCACCGCCGCCGGGCGGTCTTCGAGCAGCCGCTCGATGCGCGCGAGGTTGTCCGCGTGCAGGCCGGTGACGTTGCCGACCACCAGCACCAGCAGCGCCGGACGCGGCGTGCCGGCGGTGGTGGCCGGCGGCGAGACGAGGGGCCACAGCCTCACCCGCAGCGGCACCTTGCCGTCCCCGCCGGGCAGGTCCAGGGTGAGCGGGTCGAACGACCGGCTCTGCAGCGGGGCGAGCGGGACTCCCGGGCCGATCCAGGCCGAGACTCGGCCGGCCGCCGCGGCCTCCACCGGCGAGACCAGCACCACCTCCACGTCGAGCGACTTGCCGGAGCAGTACCCGTCCAGGCGCTCGAGGCTCTCCTGCACGGACTCGAGCCCGGGCACGGCTCCGGCCTCGCGCACGGCCTTGCCGAGCTCGCCGATGGTCTGGCGGACCGTCGGGAGCGCGGTCGCCGCCGTCACCTTGATCAGGGCCATGGCAGGGCCTCCTGGGCACGAGGGCTCACGGGACGCGAGGCTCCACGCTGGCGACGGCTGGCCGGGCAGCCGGCCCGGACTCGCCGCGCCGGGGCAGAAGCCGACGGCGCTACCCGCACTTCATCGCTCTCTAGAGTGGGGTTACCGTAGCCCACGCCCCGCGCCCCCGTCAAGTTTGACCAAACCCGGCAAACCCGGGTTGCCGTGGCTTCGCAGGCGAAGCTATACTTCCCCCCCGCCGCACACCAGCACAAAACATGTCCGAGGTTTCCGGCCGTTTGCGAGTGTCTCGCGAGGGTTGAAACATGAACCATGTCGGTCGTGCAGCGTTCCCAGCCGTCCTCTGCGCCGGTTTCCTGCTCACGGCGCCGGCGTCGCTCTTCGCCCAGCAGAAGCCCGTCGGCTGGACGACGACGGCCAACCTGAGCACCGTCGCCACCGCCGGCAACACCGAGTCGTTCAGCCTCGGCGGCAAGCTCCGCATCGAGCGGAACTGGCTGCGCACGGTGTTCTTCGTCGACGCCGGCGCGATCCGCCAGGACGCCAGTGACAAGAACCTCTTTGCCGTCGGCCCGCTGGTGGCCAAGGACACGCCGTGCGTGTCGCCCTGCAGCGTGACCGACAACTCGGTGCGCAACACGAAGGCCGAGAACTACAACGTCGAGACCGGCGTCGAGCGCCGGGTGACCGAGCGCTTCTTCTACACGGTGAACGGGGGCTACAAGCGGGACCTCTTCAGCGGCATCGAGACGCTCGCCTCCGGGAGGGCCGGCGTCGGCTACTACTGGAGCGACCGCAGCGCGCAGGAGCTGAAGCTCGCCGTCGACTTGACCTACACGCATCAGAAGGAGCAGGTCCCCGACCCGGCGAAGAAGGAGAACTTCGTGGGCGGCCGCTTCGAGGGCGACTACGCGGTCAAGTTCGGCGACACCAAGAACAGCAGCTTCACCACCAAGCTCGCGCTCGACGAGAACTTCCAGGTGACCTCGGACTGGCGGTTGCTGTCGGACAACGCCCTCACCGTGCAGATGACCCGGCGCCTCGCCCTGCAGCTCGGGGGCAAGATCGACTTCCGCAACCTGCCCGCGCTGCAGGAGGTGCAGCTGTTCGCCGCGCCGCCGGTGGCCGGCGGTGCGGGCGCCATCGGCCAGGTGACGACGCCCTTCAAGAAGACCGACGCCACCATCACGGTGTCTCTCGTCGTAAACTGGGGCCCGCAGGGACCGGCGGGCGCGCGGCCGACACCGTAGCCGGGCGGCCGGAGCCAGCCGGCAGGCGCGGGGAGGTGCAGAGAGGATGAGCGGTCTCTGGCTCGTCCCGGCGGAAGGCGAGCCGGTCCGGATCGAGAAGAACCCGGCCGCCGTGGGCAGGGACCCCCGGGCGGACGTCGTGCTCAGCCATCCCTCTGTCTCGCGCCGGCACGCCGTGCTGGAGCAGACGGCCCACGGCTGGCTGGTCGCCGACCAGAACAGCGGCAACGGCACCTGGGTGGACGGCCAGCGTGTGATCCGGGCCCTGCTGCGCGCCGGCCAGAGCGTCCGCTTCGGCGCAGTCGCCTTCACCGTGAGCCTGGAGCGGCCTCAGGCCGGCGCCGCGGCGCAGCCTGCCCACCCGCCTCACGCCCTGCCGCATCACCACCCGGCCCATCGGCCGGCGGCTCCCTCCCCGCCCGAGCCGCCGGCCCGCTCGCGCCACCAGCCGGCCGCCCCGGCCCGGCCCGAGGCCAGGCCGACGCCCGGCTCCAGCACCCCCTCCCCGGCCGGCGTGATGTCCGCCACGGAGGCCGCAGAGATCCTGGGCCTGGCCCCCGGGGCGTTGGCGGACGAAGTGCGGCGAAGCTACCAGCGGATCTACAACGACCTCCAGATCCGGCTGACGAACGCCCCCACCGCGACCTTGAAGAGGATGTACCAGAAGAACCTCCAGAACCTGAAACAGGCGGCGGAGGTCCTGGCTCCCGGCGTCCTCGGGGGCTAGCTCCCGGCAGGCCGGGCCCGGACCCGGTCGACCGGCTCCCCCATGCGGGTCATCACACGCCCCCGGGCGACGGACGCCGGCGCGTGCGGCGCGTCACAGGGCGGACACGATGGCCTCGAAAGCCGCCATCACCTCAGATTCCGTCTTGACGTCGCGAGGCGGCGGACGTTAGATTCGTTGCCTCAAAGCAGTCCAAATGAAGGGAATTGGCGGGGGCCATCCCGGCTCTCCGCGATCGATCCCGCCTCTCGTCGCCGAGGCCGGCGTCCCCTCCGGGGGCCGTCTCGTCGATGCGCGTCCGCCCGGGCGCGCAGTGGTTGTGTCCGCAGTCACGGGCGACTCCCCGATGCCTCCGTACGTGGGTTCAGGCGATGCCGCAGAGAACCACCCCGGACGACGCTCCGACGATCGCGGTGTCGCTGGACAGTGGCGGTCGTTTCGGTGGGAGCACGAACCGTCGACAACACGTCGTCGCTAGCAGGAAGGAAATGGAGGATCGATAAGTCATGGCGCAACACTCACAGATGGAGGAGGCCCTCTCCGAAGCCGAGGCGGCTGCTGACCGCCTGGCATCGGAGTCGGAGACGGCCCACCAGCAGATCGAGGATCTGCTGAAGCGCGTCCACATGCTCGACGAGCGCGTGGACCTGGTGGGGAACGAGTCGCAGCAGCGGCTGCAGGAGCTGTCGGAGGACATCGACAAGATGCAGCACGACCTCGACGCCCACTGCCAGCAGGCGAAGCAGCTCTATTCCGAGCTGGTGCAGAAGGCGGGCGAGGCGGATCACCACGCCGAGGAGCTGACGCAGAAGGTGCACCAGGGGACCAGCGAGCTCAACGACCAGCACCACGAGCTGCACGACCAGGTCAGCCAGCACTCGGACGAGAGCAAGGGGTTCTTCCACGAGCTGACGGACAAGATCACCCAGCTGCACCAGTCGGTCGAGCAGGAGACCCACCAGGCGCAGAGCCTGGTGGACGCCTTCAAGGGCAACGTGGACCACGCCCTCGACTCGGTGAAGCAGCACACCGAGCACTTCGCCAACGAGCTCACCCAGGTGAAGAACACCCACGACCAGCACACCCAGGACCTGCTGGGGACCATCGGCCAGTTCATCTCGCACGGCAGCAGCCTGATGGACGAGATCCACCACAGCACCCAGCAGATGACCGAGCAGGCCATCGGCCAGGTGGGGACCCAGTTCGCGGAGCACGCAGTGGAGAGCCTGGTGGGCAACTCCGGCCCGCTGCACAGCGCTTTCGAGGCGATGCAGAGCATGCTCGGCAGCAGCCACGACAGCTTCCTGGGCAAGTTCCAGGAGATCGCCGGCCACGTCGAGGGGATCACCAACATCCTGCACCCCATCGAGCCGGTGATCGAAGCAATCAAGGCGATCGCCTGAGGCGCCGCCAGGCGAGGAACGGAGACCCACAATGGCCGACAATCCAGTCGAACACATCCAGCACTTCACCCAGACCCTGAACGCGGCGTCCGACCAGCTGCAGCACGGCGCCGACACCGTCAACCAGCAGGGCTCGACCATCGACCACATCGAGGACGGCTTCCAGACGCACGCCGAGAACTTCGTGAAGTCGATGCAGGAGTTCCACGAGCAGCTCAAGCACGACCACGACGAGCTGATGGAGGAGTTCGAGCAGCTCCAGCAGACGATCCAGGAGGGCAACGATCACCACCTGGGCGAGGGCATCCAGTACCTGCAGCACGCCGAGGAAGACCACTCGCAGAACCTGCAGCAGTCCCACCAGCATCTCCAGGACGGCTTCCACCAGCTGGTGGACCAGGGCTTCCAGGTGGTGAACCAGGTGCACCAGGAGGTCGACCACTCGGTGCAGGACCTGCACCAGATGGCCGACGACACCTTCCATCACTTCAGCGACGGCGTGAACGGCCTCGAGCAGAACCTGGGCCAGCTCAAGGAAGGCATGGAGCACCACTTCGAGGACATCGTCCAGCACCTGGGCGGTCCCATCTCGGAGGCGCTCGGCAGCGTCTTCGACCAGCACCACGAGGGCATCGGCGAACAGCTCACCAACCAGTTCACCCAGACCGTCGGCGAGCTGGGGTCGCACTTCTCGGACCTGTTCAGCCAGTTCGGCCACACCGCCGAGGACATCGGCTCCGAGCTGGTCCACACCGGCGAGCAGATCTTCCAGGACATGGTCCAGCACGCGGAGCAGGAGGTCACCCAGAAGATCGCGCAGACCGTGGAGCACGCGGTGGAGGAGGTCATCGCCCACCTGATCGAGGAGATGATCGAGCACATCGCGGTGGGCACGGCCGGCGCGGCCGTCACCGCCGCCATCGGCGAGTTCGTCCCGGCGCTGGCCATCGCCAAGGCCATCCTCCCGGTGATCGACGAGCTGATCAAGGCGATGACGTTCGGTCTCGGCTAAACCGCCACTGGGCTGCGAACTGAAGGGAGCATTGAACCATGTCTGACCTCCAGGAAACCTTGAAGATGCTGGGGGACAACATCCCCAAGATCACGGAAGAGATGAACCAGCTCGTGCACCAGGGCGAAGAGGCCGAGAAGGACTCGCAGGAGCTGCTGAAGGTGTACGAGCAGGCCGAGGCGGAGGCGAAGGAGACCTTCCACCAGATCGAGCAGGCGCTGGCCGCCTTGAAGACGGACACCGCTCACCACCTGGCCGACCTGCAACACGAGCTGGCGGACTACGAGAAGGGGCTCGAGGAGGTGAAGACCCTCGAGCACGACCGCGACGACCTCAAGAGCCACGTGGAGCAGGCCGGCCACGCCATGGAGAGCTTCCAGAACAAGCTGCACGAGGGCTCGGAGCTGGTCGACCACGCGCACGAGGCTTTCCAGGGCGGCCTCAACGAGCTGAAGCACGGCGTCGAGGAGGGCTTCAACATGCTGCACGGAGCCCAGGACGCCCTGCACAGCGCCGGCGAGGCGCTGCAGAACAAGGTCGAGGAGCACAAGAACAGCATCACCGAGCTGATCGACAACACCTTCCACAACACCATGAACCAGCACCTGCAGGACGCCGAGCACAAGGTCGGCGACTTCCTGCAGCAGGCGCAGAGCCTGGGCGAGCAGTTCCAGCACGGCGCCGAGGACATCCTGAACAACGTGGTGAAGGCCAAGGCCCACGAGATCATGGACCTGGCCAAGCAGAAGATCGAAGAGGAGCTGAAGCAGCTCATGGACAAGGCGACGGACGAGATCTGCCACGCCATCGAGGAGATGGCGCAGAAGGTCACCGGCGCCCAGGAGACCTCCGCCGGTCACCGCGAGACCAACAAGGGCCTCTTCGACCAGCTCGACACCTTCAAGAAGCCGTTCGACGACGCCATCGCCGCCGTCAAGGGTGCCTGCGAGACCGTGGGCATCAACTTCGGTTAACCCCTGGTCGTAGCGACACAGGACAGTAGGAGAGGAGGATTTCGGTGAACCTTGACCAGGCGGCAGCCAAGGCGCTGAGCGACGTCAAGAACCTGATCACCCAGTTCGGCGAGGGCTACAAGCTCTTCGGCCAGCTCGAGGAGAACCTCAAGAAGGTCTCGCAGGAGGTGCACTCGGAGTGGCCCCCGGTGCTGGAGAAGGCCAAGCACCTGCTGGAGGACATCAAGCGGCAGCAGCACGACCTCGACGACGAGGCGAAGCACGCCGACGACATCCTGAAGCAGCTCAAGCAGAAGCTGGACACCACCCACGGGCAGTGCCAGGAGGCCCTGCACAGCTCACGCGACGGCGTGCACGACCTCGAGCAGCACGTCACCGGGCTGGAGCCCGACGTCTACGGCGTGCTGCAGCACACCGCGGAGACCGGCGACCAGCTCAAGCAGGGCGCCGACGAGTTCCACCAGGAGCTGCAGCAGCAGCACAACGACGTGAGCGAGCACCTGCACAACGACGGCGTGAGCGACCTCAAGCAGTCGGAGGACCACGTCGAGGAGCAGAGCCACGACTACCACGACCACGTGCAGGGCCAGATCATGCCGGAGATCCAGGCCAAGCACGAGGAGATGAACCAGCACCTCGACGAGAGCCACCAGCAGTTCGACGAGCACCTGCAGAAGCTGCACCAGGACAAGCAGGAGCACATGAGCCAGTCCATGCAGGAGTCGCACGACAAGCACAGCGAGATCTTCGACCAGTTCACCCAGATCGGGCAACAGGCTCAGGAGGTCATCGACGGCCTGAGCAAGGCCGTCGACGCCGGCGGGACCGCGGTGCACGAGGGCATGGAGACCCTCGGCGCAGCGTGCGACAGCCTCGGCGTCGGGATGAAGGTCTGCATCGACATCTTCGAGGAGCTCGACAAGATCTTCCACGACTTCAAGTTCCTCGGGCTGTAGCCCGGGGCAGCCTCGGCCGGGGGCCCTGCGGGGCCCTCGGCCGGGCACCGACCCCTCGTTCCCCGCCCACTTTTCCCGGAAGAGAGCCCCGTGAGCCAGATCGCCCCAGGCGCCCCCGTCGTCCCCCCGCCGGTGACCCGTCCCGTCCAGCCGCCGCCTGCGGCCGGGCCGGCAGCCGAGAAGCCCGCCGCCGCGCAGCCGGAGCCGGAGAAGCCGGAGTTCGTGGTGGAGTCGCGCAAGCGGCTCTCCGACTCGATCATCTGGCGGCTGCAGCGCGAGGCGTACACCCGCCGCGCGCAGACGGCCTGGGCCCCCGACGCGGTGCCCTTCTACATCACCAGCAACGCCTACATCGCCGCCGCCTACGCGGGGGTGGTCGTGGGCTTCCTGCGGGACTGCGTGTCCGCCCTGGCGCCTCCGCTCGGCCCTTTCGACCGCGAAGCCCCCGCGTACGTGCTGGAGCTGGCCGCCGGGTCCGGGCAGTTCGCCTACCTGTTCCTGAAGAAGCTGCTGCCGGCCCTGCGCGAGGTGCCCGCCCTCGCCGGCCTGCGCTTCCGCTACGTGATGAGCGACCTGGTGCCCGGCAACGTGGAAGCCTGGCGCGCACGCGAGCGCCTGCGGCCGTTCGTGGAGGAGGGCGTCCTCGACTTCGCCGGCTTCGACATCGAGCAGGACCGCGAGATCCGGCTGCTGGTCTCGGGCGAGACCCTCTCGGCGAAGACGCTCAGGAACCCGCTGGCGGTGATCGGCAACTACACCTTCGACACCACCGCCCAGGACGCCTTCTGGATGCGCGACGGCAAGCTGCACGAGGGCCTGGCCACCCTCGTCTCCGACCGCAAGGAGGAGGCTCCGCTCGATCCCACCGTGGTGAGCCGGGCGACCCTGCGCTTCGAGCAGCGGCCGGTCGCGACCGACTACTACGAGGACAAGGCGCTCAACGGCGTGCTGGCCCACTACGCGGAGACGCTGGGGAACACCTCGCTGCTCTTCCCCATCGGCGCGCTCAAGGGCATCCGCAGCCTGATGGCCCTCTCCCGCGACCGGCTGCTGGTGCTGTCCGCAGACAAGGGCTACACCCACGAGGACGAGCTGGTCGCGCGCGGCGACCCGCAGCTGGCCGTCCACGGCGGCGACTGCTTCTCGATGATGGTGAACTACCACGCCATCGGCCTCTACTTCCGCGAGCGCGGCGGCCAGGCGCTGCATCCTGCCACCCGCGACAAGCGGCTGAAGGTCTCCGCCTTCCTGCAGGGCGGCTCCGAGACGGCCTGGCCGGAGACGGCTTCCGCCTTCCGGCAGGCGACCTCCGGCTTCAGCCCCTGCGACTACTTCACGCTCGCCTCGGAGGTGCGCAAACAGCTGCCGGCCGCGACCCTGGAGGTGATCCTGGCCCTGCTCAGGCTGGGCGAGTGGGACTCGCACCTGCTCTACAACTACTCGAGCGCCATCGCCGAGCAGGCGAAGAACGCGCCCGACCACCTGCGCCAGGAGCTGGTGCGCGCGGTCGAGAAGTGCTGGGAGCACTACTACCCGATGTCGCAGGACGTCCCCTTCGAGATCGGGCGCATCTACGGGGCGCTGGAACGGCCGGTGGACGCCCTGCGCTTCTACGACGAGTCGTTGCGGCTCTTCAAGGAGCACCCGGCGACCCTGTTCAACGCCGGGCTCTGCCACTACCGGCTGCAGCGGCCGCAGGAGGCTCTCTCCCTGATGGAGCGGGCGCTGCGGCTGAAGCCGGACTACGCGCCCGCCCGCGAGTGGCGGCTGCGCATCCAGGGCGAGCTGGCCCAGGCCGGCGGCTGAGCCGGCGCCAGCGCCCGCGAGGCGTAGAATCTGTGCATACCGAAAGAGGGGGACGCATGCCCGACAGGCCCAAGATGGGCGAGGACAAGGCCTCGGCCGAGGCCGCCGGCAACGGCGGGGGCACGACTGCCCGCGCCGAGGCGACGAGGGTGATCAACGAGACCGAGCGCCTGAACGACCTGCTGCTCGGGATCATCGAGCGCGAGATCGGGCGCGCAGAGCCGCGCCGACCCGAGGACTGGGCCACCCTGCGCGAGCTGGCGGTCGGCCACCCCAACGGGATGGAGCTGGTCACGACCTTCCAGGGCATGATCGACCGCTGCAACGAGGAGATGGTCAACCGTCTGGGGGTCCAGGGCATCGACCTGCGACGCCTGCGGGACAGCGTGGTGATGCTGATCCGCATCTCCCTCGCCAAGAAGCTCGGGCTGACGCCCGCCGCCGTCCGGGAAAGCTGACCCCCGTCGCGCCGAGGAGGAGCACGATGAGCACGACCAAGAAGCCCGCGCCACGTCGCGCCGCCAAGAAAGCCAAGCCTGCCAAGCCGGCGGCCGCGACCACCGCCCGGCCCGCCGCCGCCCCGACCAGGCCCTCTCAGCCACCGCGGCCGCTGAGCCTGCCCACGCAGCCCCCGGCGGCGGCGTTGCGCACGCCCGGGCCGGACGAGACGCTCGCCCTGGCGCCCGTGGTGAAGGAGATCGACCGCCGGCTTGAGGAGGTCGAGCGTGCCTTCGCCCGCGCGCGGGAGGCCTTCGCAGCCGCCAGTCGCCGGCGGTCCGTGAGCACCAGCAAGACCTGGTCGGTGGTCGGCCCGCGGGCCCACGCACAGCACGAGATGGACGAGCGCGCCATCGAGATGCGGCTGCTGACGGCACGACGCGCCGAGCTGCTCTGGGTGCGGCAGCTCCTGGTAGAGGCCGGTACGGCCGGCCGCTGATCGTCGTCAGGCGTCCGCCGCGCGCCGCCGCGCGTGGAGGTGTACCGTGAGCACGTTGCTCGAGACCCCGATCGCCGTCTCGCTCGACCAGCTGTTCCTCGACCCCAACAACCCGCGGCTGGCGCGGGAGCAGCGGCCCGGCTACGGCAACCCGGAGGAGTTCCTGACCCCCGCGGCGCAGGACGAGCTGCAGCAGCACATCCGGCACCGCTTCCGGGTGAGCGGCCTGATCAGCACCATCCTCAGCGTGGGCTGGCTGCCGGTCGACCCCATCCTGGTGTGGGAGCTGCCCGGCCAGGAAGGCCGCTACCTGGTGGTGGAGGGCAACACCCGGGTGGTCGCGCTGCGCACCATCCGCCGCACCTTCGAGGACGAGACCATGCGGCTGCTGCGGGCGCAGGAGCGCGGCGACGCGCGCGGGGAGGCGCAGGCACGCGAGCGGCTGAAGCGCCATGAGGCCGTGGTGCGGGCGAGCGAGAAGATCGAGGTGCACCGGGTGAAGGCCAAGGACGCGGCGGAGATCGCCGAGCGGCTGCCCCGCCTGCTGGGCGTGCGGCACCTCAGCCACGCCCAGAACTGGCGGTCCTCCGCGGTCAACCTGTACCTGCTGGCGCTCTACCGCGAGGCCTGGAGCGACCTCAACGGCGACGCACCTCTGAGCCTGGACGAGGACCTGCTGGTGCGGGTCACCCAGAGCACGTCCGTCTCCGTGTGGCGCGCACGCCGCGGGGTGCAGACGGCGGCCGCCTTCCTGCACTTCAAGGAGGCCTTCGCCAACCGCATGCCGCCGGGCGAGGCGCTGCTGGAGGACGACCAGAACTACCTGAACAAGCTGCTGGAGCCGGGCCACGCCCGGGACGTCTTCGGCGTCGGCGAGCGCGACCTCGAGCTGCGTCCGGAGATGGAGGAGGTGCTGTTCGCCTGGGCCTTCCGGCTGCCGCGGCACGGCGAGCACAACTACAACGTGTTCCGCTCGCCCGACGACATCGTGCTGTGGAACCGCCTGGCCCGCTACGACGAGGAGCACTCCACCGCCTTCGCCGGCTGGCTGGACCCGGAGCGGCCCGAGATGGCGCGGACGGTGGCGGAGATCGAGCTCGAGTACCTGACCCACCGGGGCCACCAGTCGCCGATCGACGCGGTGCGCGCCCTGCTCGACACCCTGCGCCGGGTCCAGGTGGACACCCTGCGCTCCCGCCGGGACGAGCTGCGCCCGCTGGTGGCGGAGGTGGTGCGGCTGGGCAAGGACCTGCAGGGGATGCTGGGGGTCATCGACTGACACGCCACCGCCGGCGGTGAACCGCCGGCATCGCCGGGCCGGAATCCCCGTCGCCCCAACGCCTTGGGCTATCATGGGTCTACGGGGTTCCGGGGACGGCGCAGGTTCGTGGGGCGTCCTCCCGAGGTGGCCCGCCATTCGCTGACAGCACTGGAGAGGTTCTAGCGTCGATGGGTCTGCTCGACCTGTTCAAGGGAAAGTTCGTGGATCCCACCTACCCCGGGGTGCACCTGGGCGGCAACGCGATCACGACCACGCTCGACGCGGTGGTCAAGTGGGGGCGCAAGTCCTCCATCTGGCCGATGCCCTTCGGCACCGCCTGCTGCGCGATCGAGTTCATGGCCTTCACGGCGTCCCGCTACGACGTGGCCCGCTTCGGGGCCGAGGTGCTGCGCTTCTCGCCGCGCCAGGCCGACCTGATGTTCGTGGCCGGCACCATCGTCGACAAGGAGGCGCCGGTCCTGAAGACCATCTACGACCAGATGCCCGAGCCGAAGTGGGTGATCTCGATGGGCGTGTGCGCCTCGAGCGGCGGCTTCTACCGCGCGTACCACGTGATGCAGGGCATCGACGAGATCATCCCCGTCGACGTCTACGTCCCCGGCTGTCCGCCGGCGCCGGAGAGCCTGATCACGGCGGTGATGAAGATCCAGGACCTCATCAAGGCCGGCCGCCAGCAGAAGGTGCCGCAGCGCGCCACCCACCTCGGCTCGAACGGCGAGGCGGTGAACGACCGCCGCCTCCGCCGGGAGGCCTGGGCCGACGAGGCCCGCTCCCGGGCCGCGCAGGGCCTCCCGCCGCAGGGTGTCCTCGCGCTGCCGGCCGTCGCGCCCGGGAAGGACGAGGAGGAGCCCCGTGGCTAGCGCCGCGCCGGCCGTCTCGCCGGAGGCCCCGGCCAAGCCGGCCGCCCGCGTGCTGATGGAGGCGCTGGGCCCGCGCGTGCTGGGAGTCTGCGACGAGCGCGGCGATCTGGCGATCACGGTCGAGCGCGGGGCCTGGGTGGACGCCGTTCGCCTGCTGCGCGACCGCCCCGAGCTCGACTACCGGATGTTCCTCGACCTCTGCGGCGTCGACTACCTCGACCGCGAGGACGTCCCCGAGCGGTTCTTCGTGGTCCTGCACCTCTACTCGGTCTCGACGAGGCACCACGTCCGGCTGAAGACGCCGGTGCCCGAGGCGGACCCGAAGCTGCCCACCATCAGCACGCTGTTCCTGGGGGCGAACTGGTTCGAGCGCGAGGCCTGGGACCTCTACGGCATCGTGTTCCAGGGCCACCCGAACCTCACGCGCCTGCTCACCCACGACGCCTTCGTGGGCCACCCCATGCGCAAGGACTACCCCGTCGGCAGGCGGCATCCGCTGAAGAGCCCGCGGGAGATGCTGCTGCAGGTGCCGGAGGGCTCGGAGCAGATGGTGGTCAACATCGGGCCGTCCCACCCGGCCATGCACGGTACTTTCCGGGTGCAGGCGCTGCTCGAGGGCGAGACCATCGTCGACGCCGAGGCCGAGATCGGCTACATGCACCGCAACTTCGAGAAGATGGCGGAGAGCCGGGACTACTGGCAGATCATCCCCTACACCGACCGGCTCAACTACTGCTCCTCCTTCATGAACGGGCACGGCTGGGCGCTGGCGGTGGAGAAGCTGCTGGGCGTGCCCGCGCCGCCGCGAGCCGAGGCCGTCCGGGTGATCCTCTCGGAGTTCTCGAGGATCATGGACCACATCGTCTGCATCTCGACGAACGTGGTGGACCTCGGTGCCATCTCTCCCTTCTTCGTCATGTTCCGCGCTCGCGAGGCCGTCTACGACCTGCTGGAGGCCTGCTGCGGGGCGCGGCTGACCGTCTCCTACGTGCGCATCGGCGGCCTGGGCGCGGACGTGCCCGACGACTTCGCGGCGCGCTGTCGGGCGACGCTCGCCGCCTGCCGGGAGTCATACGACGCTGCCGACCGGCTGCTGACCCGCAACATCATCTTCGTGAAGCGCTTCAAGGACATCGGGGTGATGAGCAAAGACGACGCCCTGTCCTGGGGCTGGGCCGGCCCTTGCCTGCGCGGCAGCGGCGTGGCCTACGACGTGCGCAAGGACCACCCCTACTCGGGTTACGAGCAGTACGACTTCGACGTGCCGGTGGGGACGGTGGGCGACAACTACGACCGCTACCTGGTGCGCATGGAGGAGATGCGCCAGAGCATGCGCATCATCGAGCAGGCGCTGGCGAAGCTGCCCGCAGGGCCGGTCATCACCAGCGACCGCCGGGTCGCCCTGCCGCCCAAGGCGGAGGTCTACTCGAACATCGAGTCGCTGATGAACCACTTCAAGCTGGTGTTCGAGGGCATTCGCGCACCAGCCGGCGAGGTGTACGGCTACACGGAGGCCGCCAACGGCGAGCTGGGCTACTACATCGTGAGCGACGGCGGCAGCGTCCCGCGCCGGGTCAAGGTGCGCCCGCCCTGCTACAACAACTACCAGGCTTTCCCGCACATGATCCGCGGCGGGATGCTGGCCGATGCGGTGGCCACCATCGGCGGCCTCAACGTCATCGCCGGGGAGCTCGACAGGTAAGCCATGCCCAAGTGCACCATCGACGGGCAGGAGGTCGAGGTCAAGGCCGGCACCACGGTCATCCAGGCGGCCGAGCAGCTCGGCATCCGCATCCCCCGCTTCTGCTGGCACCCGGACCTGCCGGTGGACGGCAACTGCCGCATGTGCCTGGTCGAGATCGAGAAGCAGCCGAAGCTGCAGATCGCCTGCAACACCCAGGTGACGGACGGCATGGTGGTCCACACCGGGTCGCCGAAGGCGGCCGAGGCCCACCGCACCACCCTCGAGTTCCTGCTGATCAACCACCCGATCGACTGCCCGGTCTGCGACCAGGCCGGCGAGTGCTACCTGCAGGACCAGTACATGGACCACGGGCTGTACGGCTCCAAGGTCCAGCTGGAGGACAAGGTCCACAAGCGCAAGGTGGTGGACCTGGGGCCGATCATGCTCGACGCCGAGCGTTGCGTGCTCTGCTCGCGCTGCATCCGCTTCGAGAGGGAGGTCACGGGGACGAACCTCTTCGAGTTCGTGAACCGCGGCGACCAGGTCTCCATCGCCACCTTCGAGAACCGGCCGATCACCCACGAGTACGCGGGCAACCTGGCCGACGTCTGCCCGGTGGGCGCCCTGCTGAGCCACGACTTCCGCTTCAAGATGCGGGTGTGGTTCCTCAAGGCCCACGAGTCGATCTGCCCGGGCTGCTCGACGGGCTGCAACATCCTCGTCGACGAGCGGGACCACGAGGTGCACCGGCTGCGGCCGCGGCGCAACGTGGACGTCAACCGCTCCTGGATGTGCGACCCGGGGCGGGCCCTGTACCGGCAGATCGGCGCGCCGACCCGCATTCCCGGTGCCTACGTCAGGGGCGCCGCCGAGTTCGCCGGGTTGCCGCTCGCCGACGCCCTCGATCGTGTCGCCCAGGCGCTGCGCGAGGCCGGCCCGCAGAGCGCTTTCCTGGCCACGCCGCAGGCCTCGAACGAGGACCTGTTCGCGTTCCGGGAGCTGGCCGATGCCGCGGGCGGGAGGCTCGACTTCCGGGTGGGCGACCCGCAGCTCAAGGTCCGCCAGCGGCTCGACAACATCCTGCAGCGCGTCGACCGCAACCCGAACACCCAGGGCTGCCTCGACCAGGGCCTCGGCCGCGACGGCGTGCAGGCGATCCTGGCCGCCTGCGCGGCCGGGAAAGTGAAAGCGCTGGTGCTGCAGGGGCCGGAGCTGCTGGCGCAGCCCGGGGCGGCGGAGGCGCTGGCAGAGGTCCCGTTCGTCGCGGTGATGGCCGCACACGACACCCCCGGCCTGGAGCACGCGCACGTGGTCCTGCCCGCGGCCGTCTGGGCCGAGACGGAGGGCACGTTCACCAACTACCAGCGGCGCCTGCAGCGGTTCCGCCGCGCCGTGCTGCCGCCCGGGGACGCCCAGGCGCGCTGGGAGCTCGCAGCCGCCATCCTGGAGAGGCTCGGGCAGCCCCTCGGCGCCAGCAGCCCGCGCGAGGTGTTCGCGCGGCTCGCGGCCTCGGTCCCCGACTACGCGGGCCTCGACTACCGCGCGATCGGCCCGCTGGGCCGGCAGCTCACGCCGGCGCCGGCCGAGGCCGAGGAGCGCGGGCCTGCACAGCAGCCCCGGGTCTAGGGCAGGGAGACATGGCAGCCAACGTCGTCACCGTCAACAGGGACCTCAAGCCCGGCGTGGGTCCGATCCTGCGGGGGTTCTGGCTCATCTTCCAGAACTTCGCCAGGACCCTCTTCGCCGGCCAGGCGGCGACCATCCAGTACCCCGAGGAGAAACGTCCGGTCTCCACCCGCTACCGTGGCATCCACATCCTCACCGAGCGCGAGGACGGCACCCCCAAGTGCGTGGCCTGCTACATGTGCGCGACCGTCTGCCCGGCCGAGTGCATCTACATCGAGGCGGCGGAGCGGCCGGAGCGGACGATCGAGAAGTACCCGACCCGCTTCGAGATCGACCTGCTGCGCTGCGTTTACTGCGGCTTCTGTGTGGACGCCTGCCCGGAGGAGGCGATCATCATGAGCCGGGAGAACGACCTGGTCGGCACCAGCCGCGAGGAGCTGGTCATCGACCGCGACCAGCTGATGGCCCGCGGCCGCATCGTCGAGCACGGCGCCGGGTACCGCCCGCACGACCACGACATCCGCCGCCCGGTGCGCATCGCCGCCCTGGAGCGGCTGCGGACCGAACACGGCATCGTGCCCGGGATGCCCGAGC
>DATKME010000045.1:0-44985 GCA_035542035.1 Vicinamibacteria bacterium
AAGAGTCGAAGCTCGAACTCAAGGCCGCCATGGAGGAGTACGAGCGCCTTTCGCGCGACGTTTTTCCCAAACTCCAGGTGGGGCTGCTGCACGGGCGCATGTCCAGCGAGGAAAAAGACGACGTGATGCAACGCTTCCGCAGAAATGAGCTGCAGATCCTGGTCGCCACCACGGTGATCGAAGTGGGCGTGGACGTTCCCAACGCCACGGTGATGGTGATCGAGCACGCGGAGCGCTACGGGCTCGCCCAGCTGCACCAGCTCCGGGGCCGGGTGGGCCGGGGCGACGGCCCTTCCACCTGCGTGCTGCTGGCGCACGGCAGGCTGTCCGAGGTGGCGCGGGCGCGGCTGGAGGTCATGGTCGCCACCGAGGACGGCTTCCTCATCGCCGAGCGCGACCTCGAGCTGCGCGGTCCCGGGGACTTCTTCGGCACCCGGCAGTGGGGCATCCCCACCCTGCGGGTGGCGAACCTCGTACGGGACCGCGAGCTGCTGGAGCGCGCGCGGGAGGAGGCCTTCCGGCTGGCGGAGGAGGGCGCCCTGCCCGCCCCGCTGGCCGCGTTCCTGGAGGACGGCGGCTGGGAGCGGCGCTTCGGCCTCGCACGCGTGGGCTGAGGCCGGGCCGGCTCCATGAGCCGCACTGCCCGCCTCCATGAGCGAAAACGGCCGTCTCGAGCCGCGCCGATTGAACTATGATGTGCGGCCACCGGGGCGGCGGCCCCTCCCTGCTGGGCGTCATCCTGGCGAACAGCCGGGTTGGAGAAAGGGAGCGTAGCAATGAGCGTCAGCCAGCTCGCGAGGTCGATCAAGGCCTCGCCCACCCTGAAGCTCAACGAGACCGCGGCGAAGCTGCGGGAGAAGGGTGAGCCGGTCATCCACCTGGGCGGCGGCGAGCCCAAGAGCAAGGCGCCGCTGGACGCGGTGCTGAACTGCGCGACGCAGCTCAACACCGGCGAGGTCCGCTACGCTCCGGCCGACGGCCTGCCGGCGATGAAGAAGGCGATCCTGCGCTACACCGAGGAGAACTACGGCCGCCTGCTGAACCCGCTCAACGTCATCGTCTCCAGCGGGGCCAAGCAGTCGATCATGACGCTGCTCTACGCCATCCTGGAGCCGAAGGACGAGGTCATCTACCCCGCGCCCTACTGGGTGAGCTACCCGGAGATGGTGAAGCTGGCGGGCGGCGTGCCGGTGGCGGTCACGCCCGAGGACGGCACCTTCCAGCCCACGGTGCCCGACATCGCCGACAAGGTCGGGTCCTACACGAAGGCGATCATCCTCAACAGCCCCAACAACCCCTCCGGCGTCATGTACCCGGCGGACTTCGTGGCCGAGATGGTCGCCTTCTGCGAGAAGAAGAACCTCTGGCTGATCATGGACGACCTCTACAACCGGCTCGTCTTCGACGGCCAGAAGGCGCCCAACCCCTACGACTACGCGACGGTGCCGGTCGAGCAGTCGAAGCTGGTGGTGGTGCAGGGCGTCTCCAAGATGTACGCGATGACCGGCTTCCGCATCGGCTGGGCCCTCGGCAACCGCGAGGTGGTCGAGGCCATGACCAACATCCAGTCGCACCAGACCTCGGGCCCGGTCACGGTGTCGCAGTGGGCGGCGGTGGGCGCCCTCTCCGGGGTGCAGACCGCGATCGAGTCGCTGCGGCTGACCCTGGAGAACCAGCGCAACGTCATGCTGGAGAGGCTGTGCGCCATCCCCGGCGTGCGCGTGCAGAAGCCGAACGGCACCTTCTACTGCTTCCCCGACTTCGGCGCCTACATGAAGGACTCGCAGAAGCTCGCCGAGTTCCTGCTGGAGCGCGTGCGCGTGGTCACCGTGCCCGGCAGGGAGTTCGGCATGGACGGCCACCTGCGCCTGAGCTACTGCGGCACCATCAAGGAGATCATGGACGGGGTCGAGCGCATCAAGTGGGCGCTCGACCCCAACGCCCCCAACGAGCTGTTCCTGGGCGACCGCAAGCTGGTGAGGGACTGGGCATGAACCTCTTCCTCGACGTCGTGTCGCCGGCGGTCGGCCAGGCGGGGGCGCTCTCCAGCCTGTACGGCCTGGAGAACCACGGCCTCACCAACCTGCGGCGGGTCTACTGGAACCTGCCGGCGGCGGCGCTCTACGAGGAGGCCGTCCACCGCTCCGAAGGCCAGCTCGGCGAGCACGGCGCCTTCGTGGTGAACACCGGCAAGCACACGGCCCGCGCCGCCGCGGACAAGTTCGTGGTGCGCGAGCCCTCCACCGAGGAGCACGTGTGGTGGGGCCAGTACAACCGGCCCTTCAACCCCGAGGGCTTCGGCGCGCTGCACGCGCGGCTGTGCGGCTACCTGCAGGGCCGCGACGTGTTCGTGCAGGACGTCTACGGCGGGGCCGACCCCGAGCACCGGCTGGCGGTGCGCATCGTCAGCCAGAAGGCCTGGCACTCGCTGTTCGCGCGCACCATGTTCCTCAAGAACCGCACGCTGGAGGAGTACCGCCGCCACGTCCCCGACTTCACCATCATCGCCGCCCCCGGCTTCCAGGCCAGCGCCCTGGCCGACGGCACCCGCACCGAGACCTTCATCGTCCTCAACTTCCGGCAGAAGCTGGCCGTCATCGGCGGCACCGGCTACGCGGGCGAGATCAAGAAGACGGTCTTCACCGTGCTCAACTACCTGCTGCCGCTGGAGGGCGTGCTGTCGATGCACTGCTCCGCCAACGTGGGCAAGGCCGGCGACGCCGCCATCTTCTTCGGCCTCTCGGGCACCGGCAAGACGACGCTCAGCGCCGACCCCGCCCGCCAGCTGGTCGGCGACGACGAGCACGGCTGGGGTACCTCCGGCGTCTTCAACTTCGAGGACGGCTGCTACGCCAAGGTGATCCGGCTCTCGGCCGACGCCGAGCCGCAGATCTTCGCCACCACCCGCCGCTTCGGCACCATCCTGGAGAACGTGGTCTACGACCCGGTCACCCGCGTGCTCGACCTCAATGACGAGAAGCTCACCGAGAACACGCGGGGCGCCTATCCTCTCGACTTCATCGAGAACGCGGTGCCCGACAAGCGGGCCGGCCACCCCCGGAACGTGGTCTTCCTCACCTGCGACGCCAGCGGGGTGATGCCGCCGATCTCGCGCCTCTCGCCCGACCAGGCCATCTACCACTTCATCTCCGGCTACACCAGCAAGATCGCCGGCACCGAGATCGGCCTGGGCATCGAGCCGGAGATGACGTTCAGCGCCTGCTTCGGCGGCCCCTTCATGGTCCACCACCCCTACGTCTACGCGGAGCTGCTGAAGAAGAAGATGCTGCAGCACCACGCCACCTGCTGGCTGGTGAACACCGGCTGGACCGGCGGTCCCTTCGGCATCGGCAAGCGCATCAGCATCGGCCACACCCGCCGCCTGCTGAACGCCGCCCTCTCGGGCGCTCTCGACCAGGTGGGCTACCGCAAGGACCCGGTCTTCGGCTTCGACGTGCCCGAGTCGTGCGAGGGCGTGCCCTCCGACATCCTCGACCCGGCCAACACCTGGGGCAGCCGCGAGGAGTACCTCCGCAAGTACGATGCGCTGGCGGCCCGCTTCATCGAGAACTTCAAGGTGCTGGCCGCCGGCTGCCCCAAGGGCGTCGCCGAGCACGGGCCGAAGCGGCTGAGCGGGACGCCGGTCCGGGCCTGAGGGGTCAGGCCGGGTCGGGCCGGGGCCGGATCAGCAGCCCGACGGCGATCGAGAGAGCGGCGGCGCCCGCGAAGGCGCCGAAGATCGTCTGCAGCGGGACGCGCGCGTCGCGCAGGGCGCCCACCACCCAGTCGGCCGCACCGCCCGCGCCGATGCTGACCAGGTTCATGATGCCGTAGCCGGCGGCCCGCAGCCGGGGCCGCACCAGCTGGCACAGGATGGGCATGTTGTTGCAGTCGAAGACGCCCCAGCCCAGGCCGAACACCGCCAGCGACAGGACCGCCGCCTGGAGCGTGGCGGCGCCTCCGAGCCCGAGCATGGCCGGGACCACCAGCGCCATCCCCAGGGCGCTGGTGTAGATGCGCCCGCGCAGATGGCGCCGGCTCCAGGCGTCGGCGAGCGCCCCGCCGCCGAGGGCGCCGACGATCGCCGCCAGCTGCCAGTAGAGCGTCGCCGACACCCCGGCCCGGCCCTGTCCGATGCCGAACTGCTCCCGCAGGATCGCGGGCATCCAGTCGCGCACCATCCAGCCGGCGAGCGCCGGCAGCGTGAAGTACACGACCAGCAGCAGGAAAGATCCGTTGCCGACGAGCTCGCGGGCGGAGGCGGCCAGCGAGGCGGAGCGCCGATCAGCCCGGGCAGACGCGGCCGTCGCCGCGGCGGGGTCGGTGCCTCGCGCCTCGCGCGGCAACAGGAGCAGCAGCGGCAGCGCGTAGGCCATTCCCGCCAGGCCGCAGGTGTGGAAGGCCCAGCGCCAGCCGAGGTGCGGTTGGTCGGCGAGGTAGCCGGTGAAGCCGCCGGCGATCACGCCGCAGTAGATCGCCATCTGGTGCAGGCCGACCGCCCGCGAGCGCGTCCTCCCGCGGTGGTGGTCCGCGATCAGCGCCAGGGCGGCCGGGATGTAGAAGGCCTCGCTCAGGCCCATCAGCGAGCGCGTCAGCAGCAGGCCGTCGTAGCTCGCCAGGTGCCCGGTCGACCAGGTCACCGCGGACCACACGAGCAGGCTCCCGCAGACCACGGCACGGCGCCCGTAGCGGTCGGCCAGCCAGCCGCCGAGGGGGCTGGCGAGCGCGTAGACCCACTTGAACTGGCCGAGCATGCGGCCCCAGTTGGCGTCGGTGAGGATCGTCGGCACGTCGCTCATCACCGACAGCTTCATGGCTGCCAGCATCTGGCGGTCGAGGTAGTTGAGCAGGGCGACCGGGCAGAGCAGCAGCACCACCAGCCAGGCCGTGCGGTCCGCGGCGCGGTCGGGCTCGTCGTCGGCAGGCGTCGACATCGCGGCGGAGCATAACCCTCCCCCGCGGGATCGGGGAGAGCTCCGCGGTCCGCCGCCGACGCTACGGCGTGCGGCTCTGACAGGAGGCGATCGCCCGCGAGTCCGCCGTCGAGCTGGCCTGCGGGGCCCAGCCCCACCCGTAGGCGACGTTGTTGACGGCGACCGACACCACGCCGTCGTCTCCCCACACCACCGGCACGCAGTCGGCGCGTCCGCAGGCCGCCACCGCCCCGTCCTTGGCCTGGGCCTCGGTGCTCTTGTTCACCGCCACCCCGCAGACGAGCGCCGAGGGCGACACGGCGGCCGCCCCGTGCGACGAGGTGGCGTCCGAGCAGATGACGTGACACCCGCCCGCCGCAGCGGTCGCGGCGGTGGCGCTCGTGCCGCCCGCTCCGCCACCACACGCCGCCGCCAGGGCGACGGTCAGAAACCCGGTGGCGAGCCCGATCAGGGTCGTCCCATACCTCCGCCGAATGGTCGGCCTGCCGTCCGTCATGGACCTGTCCTCCGCGCCAGAGACACGAACGGTGCACGCGCCGCCCCGCGCCCCGGGGCCCGGGGGCGGTCGACGATGCGGCCTAGCGGCCAGTCAAGGGGGGAGAATCGGCAGCGGCCGTGCCGCTGCCTTCAGGAACACGTTACGTCCACCTCGAGGTCCGGGTCAACGCTCCTGCGGCGCGTTCGCCCTCGGCTGCCGGGAACGCGACCGCCCGTAGTATAGTCGCACGACCATGGCCGGTTCGAGCCCGCACCTGAGCCTCCTGATGGTGGGCGAGTGCCGCGCCGAAGCCCAGGTCGTCCTTTCGTCCCTGAGCGCGCGAGGCCGCACCGCGGGTCTCGCCTTTGCCGAGGACGAGGCGGGTGTCGTCGACCACCTCTCCAGAGGGCACTGCGACCTGGTCATCGTCCGGCGCACCGATCCGTCGCTGCCGGCGCTGCGCCTGCTCGACCTGCTGCGGACGCGGGGCAGCGACGTCCCGGTCATCGTGCTGTCGGACGAGCACACCCGCGAGGAGCTGGTCGAGGTCATCCGCAACGGCGCCCGCGACTGCCTGGCGCGGTCGGAGTTCGACCGCCTGGGCGCCTGCATCGAGCGGGAGGCACGGGACGCCGAGGCCCGGGGCGCCTCGGAGAGCCGCCGCATGATGGCGGAAGACCGCTACCGGGCGCTGGTGGACGAGATCCCGGCGCTCATCTACGCCGCCTGGGCGGACGAGGTGGGCAGCCGCGCCTACCTCAGCCCGCAGCTGCAGACGATGACCGGCTTCACCCCCGTGGAGTGGCTCTCCGAGCGCGACGCCTGGGCCCGCCACCTGCATCCCGAGGACAAGGCGCGAGTGCTGGAGGAGTACCGTCGCAGCTGCGCCGAGGGCCCCCAGTTCGTCTCGGACTACCGCGTGCGCCGCCGGGACGGCGGCGTCGCCTGGTGGCAGGACCACGGTCGGGTGGTCCGCGGGACCGACGGACGCGCCCAGTTCGTGCGCGGCTTCGTGCTGGACGTCACCGAGCAGAAGACCGACGCGCTCACCGGGCTGCAGAACCGCGAGGCGCTGCGCGTCTGGCTGTCCCGGGCGCTGGCCCAGAGCGGCGGCGACGCCTCGCTGGCGCTGCTCATCCTGGAGCTGGACGACCACTTCCAGGACGTCAACAACGTCCTGGGCCACCGCACCGGCGACGAGATCCTGCGCCTGGTGGCGGAGCGGCTGGTCGAGGTGGTGGGCGAGCGCGAGCGCATCTCGCGGCTGCGGGGCGACGAGTTCGGGGTGCTGCTGCCGGGCTCCGACCTGGCGCTGGCCCGCCACGTCGGCGACAAGATCCTGGGACTGTTCGAGCGGCCGTTCATGGTCGACAAGATGCTGGTCGAGGTCGGCGCCAGCGTGGGCATCGCCGCCGCGCCGGAGCACGGAGAGGACGCCGAGCTCCTCCTGCGCCGGGCCGACCTGGCGGTGCAGGCGGCCCAGCGGCGGGGCAGCGGCTGCGTCGTCTACTCGGCGGAGTGCGACCCGTACAACCCCGAGCGCCTCAAGCTGCTGGGCGAGCTGCGCTGGGCCATCGAGGCGGGCCAGCTCCAGCTCTACTACCAGCCGAAGGTGGACCTGCGCACGCGGCTGGTGGTCGGCGTGGAGGCGCTGCTGCGCTGGCGCCACCCCCGCAAGGGCATCGTCCCGCCGGGCGACTTCATCCCGGCGGCGGAGGAGGCGGGGGTGATCAAGCCCCTCACCTGGTGGGTGCTCGAGCAGGCGGTGCGGCAGTGCGCCGCCTGGGAGAGGTCGGACGAGGGGCTGGACGTGGCGGTGAACCTCTCCGCCCGCTCGCTGCACGACCCCCAGCTCACGCCCCGTATCACCGAGCTGCTGAAGGCGCACGAGCTCGCCCCGCAGCGGCTGCAGCTCGAGGTCACCGAGAGCGCGGTGATGACCGACAGCGCCCGCGCCGCCGAGATCCTGGTGATGCTCGACGCGCTGGGGGTCAGCGTCTCCATCGACGACTTCGGCACCGGCAACTCCTCCCTGCGCTACCTCCGCGACCTGCCGGTGAGCGAGATCAAGATCGACAAGTCCTTCGTCCTCGGCATGAATGCCGGCGAGAACGGCAGGGACAAGGCGATCGTCCGCTCCACCAGCGAGCTGGGCCACAACCTCGGCCTGCGGGTGGTGGCCGAGGGCGTCGAGGACGAGGCCGCGCTGGAGCTGCTCAGCTCGTACGGATGCGACCTGGCCCAGGGCTACTACATCGCCCGGCCCATGCCCGCCGAGAAGCTGGCCGAATGGCGGGCGACGTCGCCCTGGGGCGGCAAGGCCTCCTGACCACGCGTCCGGCCTCCGTTCGCGCTATCGTCAGCGCATGGTGCGCATCATCGGCGGCGCTGGCCGCGGCCGGCGACTGAAGACCGCCCCGGGCGACCGCACCCGGCCGACCGCAGCCCGGGTGCGCCAGTCGCTGTTCGACGTGCTGGCCCGCGAGATCCCCGGCTGCCGCTTCCTGGACGCCTTCGCCGGCAGCGGCGGCGTGGGGCTGGAGGCGCTCTCGCGCGGGGCGGCGGAGGTGGTGCTGGTGGACCGCTCGGCGGCGGCGGTGGAGGCGGCGCGGGAGAACGCGCGCGCCCTGGCCAGCGCCGGCGGTTCGGTGCAGGTCTTCCGGCAGGAGGCGCAGACGGCGCTCCCCGCGCTGGCCGACCGCGGCCTGCGCTTCGACGTCGTCTATCTCGACCCGCCCTACGAGAGCCAGCTATATCAATCATTGATACAGTTGGCGGGCGACCGGCTGCTGGCCGAGGGCGGGGTGGCGGTGGCCGAGCACTTCAAGAAGCGTGCGCTTCCGGAGACAATAGGCGCCCTCGCGCGCACGCGGCTGCTGCGGGTGGGCGATCACTGCCTCAGCTTCTACCGCCGCCGGGGCGAGGCGGCTGCCGCCGGCGCGGGGGAGAATGACACAGATGAAGACCAGGCCCCGTGAGTCGCTCGCCGTCTTCCCCGGATCCTTCGACCCCATCACCAACGGCCACCTCGACATCGTGGAGCGCGGGCTGCGCGTCTTCGACCGTGTGCGCATGGCCATCCTGGTCAACGCCGACAAGCAGCCGCTGTTCAGCGTCGAGGAGCGGCGGGAGATCATCCGCGAGGCCTACCACGGCAACCCGCGGGTGGACGTCGACACCTTCAGCGGCCTGCTGGTCGACTACGCCGAGCGGGTGGGGGCCAGCGTGATCATCCGCGGCATCCGCGCCATCTCCGACTTCGAGTACGAGTTCCAGATGGCCCTGATGAACCGGCGGCTGAACCCGCAGATCGAGACGGTGTTCATGATGCCGGCCGAGAGCTACTCCTACGTCTCCTCGCGGCTGGTGAAGGAGGTGTTCCAGCTCGGGGGACGGGTGACCGAGCTGGTGCCGCCGGTGGTGGAGCGGCGGCTCAGCGACAAGTACGCGGCGCCGGTCGGGGCCCGGCGGCCCGGCGGCGCCAGGGGAGGGGGGCGATAGTGGCGCAGGCCTGGGGCGCGCTGCCGCTGGCGCGACGGGCGCGCCGGCTGGGGGTCTCGCCGACCGTCGCCATGGCGGCGCGCGCGCGGGCGCTGCGGGAGACAGGCGTGCGCGTGCTCGACTTCACGGTGGGCGAGCCGGACCAGCCCACCCCCCCGCACGTGGTCGAGGCCGGCCGGAGCGCGATCGCGGCCGGCCGCACCCGCTACGCGCCGGCTGCGGGCCTGCCCCAGCTGCGCAGCGCCGTGGCGCACCGCTACCGCGAGGACTTCGGCCTGCGGATCGCACCCGAGGAGGTGGTGGTCACGGTCGGCGGCAAGCAGGCGCTGGCGCTCTTCTACCAGGCCGTGCTGGATCGGGGGAGCGAGGTGGTGGTGCCCGTCCCCGCCTGGCCGACCTTCGCCGAGGCCGCGCGGGTGGCGGGCGGCACCCCGGTACTCGTGCGGCTGTCGGAGCGGAGCGGCTTCCGGATCAGCGCGCGCGCCGTGGCCCAGGCCGTCAGCCGCAGGACGCGGGCGGTGGTGATCAACAGCCCGTCCAACCCGACAGGCGCGGTCGTCGACCCCTCGGAGCTGCTGCGGATCGCGGCTCTCGCCCGGCGCCACGGCTTCTGGCTGGTGTACGACGACACCTACGCCCACCTGGTGTTCGACGGCCAGCCGCCCCCGGCGCTGCAGGCGGTGAGGGAGGCGGCCGCCGGCGCGCTGGTGGTGGTGGGGACGGTGTCGAAGAGCTACTCCATGACGGGCTGGCGCGTCGGCTGGGTGATCGGGCCGGCGGCCCTGGTCGAGGCCGCCACCGCGCTCAACTCCCACTCCGTCCAGGGTCCGGCCACCTTCTCCCAGCTGGCGGCCGCCGAGGCGCTCACGGCCTCCCAGGAGCCGCTGCGCGCGATGGCCGCCGAGTACCGACGCCGGCGTGACTTCATCCACTCCAGGGTCGCGGCGCTGCCGGGCGTCCGCTGTACGCGGCCCGGCGGCGGCTTCTACGTGTTCCCGGACGTCACCCGCGCGCTCACCCGTGAGGTGCCGGACACGCTGACGCTGGCGACCCGCCTGCTCGACGAGACGTCGGTGGCCGTGGTTCCGGGCGAGGGCTTCCACGCGCCGGGGTTCTTCCGGCTCTCCTTCGCGGCCGCGCCGGTGGACCTCGAGGAGGGAGCCCGGCGCCTGGCGGCGTTCTTCGACCGGCACGCGCCGGCGCGGGGGCGGGCATGATCGACGCGTTCGCGCCGGGGACGCCGGTCGTCCTCTACCTGCACTCGCCGCGCGAGAAGATGTTCGGGCTGCTGGCGAGCGTCGACGCGGCGGGGGTCGCGCTGCGTGGCATCGACCTGGCGGCGTTCGACGACTGGCTGCGGCAGGAGGCCCGCGGCGAGGAGCCGGGGCTGGGTCTCGTCACCCTGTTCCTCCCCATGCACCGCGTCGAGAAGATGGAGCGCGACGAAACGGTCGGCGGGCTGGAGGGCTTCGCCGACCGCTTCTTCCGCGAGACCGGCCGCCGCTTCGAGCAGACGGCCGGCCGCCCCGCTAGTACCCGAAGAAGGCCCCGCTGATCGGCCCCACCGGTGCCAGGAACGGCACCGCCAGCAGCAGGTCGCCGTTCTCGCCGATCGTGCGACGGTACGAGAGCAGGGGCGCCGGCCGGCGAGCGCCGTAGCCGCCGGTCCAGAACGCCGACCAGCCGTAGCGGGAGCGCGGGCGCACCGCGTTTCCCTGCTGCGAACGGTAGAACCCGGCGATCGCGTATCCGGGGTCGTTGCTGAGCCCCGCCCAGCCCTCCGGGGCCGAGCCGCCGGAGCGGTAGAACGAGGCGAGGTCATAAGGATCTTGCAGCACGCGGATGGCGGGCCGCGGCGCCGTCGTCTCCTCGGCTGAGCCCTGCGCCTGCTTCTCCGGGTCCGCCTGCGCGTCCTTCTTCGCCTGCGCCTCCTGCGCGATGCCAGCCTGCGCGAGCGCCAGGAGCGCGATCGTCAGCAGCGTGCGTCGCATCCTCGTCCTCCTTCGCAAGTGTAGTACGTGAAGGAGATGACGGCGCCCGTGATCGGCGCTACACGGGGCACGCGACGGATCTCCAGCAACGCAAATCGCATGCCTCCGTCGCACTGCTGTCACGAAGTGCAAACTGGATCAACCTGCTGAAGAACAAAGGCTTCGGTCAGCGTAAACGCGGAGTTTCCACAGGTTTTTCCACAAATTGTGTGGACCGTCGGGCGCGGGCGATCGGCCGCGGGCGGGTGTCAGCGCCTCGTGCCACCGACGCATGGCACCATCGCGTCACGGGTCGAGCGATAATCGCGCGCCAGCCGTTTCGCCCTCGTCCCAAACCGGGAGACGGAGAATAGAAATTGAGCCATCGCATCCTCGTACTCGAAGGCATCACTGAGCGCGGCGCCGAGATCCTCCGTGCCGAGGGCTGGACCGTCGACCAGGAGAAGGCGCTCCCGCCCGCGGAGCTGGTGAAGCTCGTACCCACCTATGATGCGATCCTGATCCGCAGCGGCAGCCAGATGAACGCCGAGGTGATCGGCGCGGCGCGCTGCCTGAAGGTGATCGGCCGGGCCGGCGTCGGTGTGGACAACGTCGACCTGGCGGCCGCCACCCGCCGCGGGGTGCTGGTGATGAACTCGCCCGGCGGCAACACCGTGTCCACCGCCGAGCTGGCGGTGGCGCTGATGCTCGCCCTCGCCCGCAACCTCGCTCCGGCCGACGCGGCCATGAAGGCGGAGAAGTGGGACCGCAAGTCCTTCGCCGGGGTGGAGCTGTTCGGCAAGCGCCTCGGCGTGATCGGCTTCGGCCGCATCGGCAGGGAAGTGGCGTCGCGCTGCCGCGCCTTCGGCATGGAGGTGCAGGCCTACGACCCGTTCGTGGCGCCGGCGGTGGCGGAGGCGCTGCACGTCAAGCTGCGGACGCTGGAGGAGGTGCTGCAGGCCTCCGACTACCTCACGCTGCACACCACCCTCACGCCGGAGACGAAGCACCTGATCGGCAAGGAGGCGCTGGCGAAGGTCAAGAGCGGCGTGCGTATCGTCAACGCCGCCCGCGGCGAGCTGATCGAGACGGAGGCGCTGCTTTCGGCTCTCGACAGCGGCCGGGTGGCGGGCGCCGCCCTCGACGTGCACCCGCAGGAGCCGCCCAAGGACTGGCGCCTGTCGAAGCACCCGAAGGTGCTGGCGCTGCCGCACCTGGGCGCCTCGACGAAAGAGGCGCAGGAGCGCGTCGGCACCGACATCGCGCAGCAGGTGCGCGACTACCTGAAGGGCGGGGTCATCCAGCAGGCGGTCAACTTCTACTCGCTGGCCGGCGACCTCTACGACAAGGTGCGCCCGGCCATGGACCTGGCGGAGCGACTGGGCCTGTTCCTGGCCCAGGCCTGCCCGGGTGCGCTGGAGCGGCTGGAGCTCGGCGTATACGGCGACCTGCGCGAGATCGACCTGAAGCCGATCCTCTCGGCCGCGGTCACCGGCGTGCTCAAGCCGCACCTGGCCGAGGGCGTGACGCTGGTGAACGCGCTCGACATCGCCAAGGACCGCGGGGTGGAGATCCTGGAGTCGACCTCCTCGGCCTCGGTCAGCTTCGCCAACCTGGTGGCGCTGCGGCTGAAGACCGGCGAGGCGGAGCTGTCGGTGGCCGGCACCGTGTTCGGCGGCGCGCACCTGCGGCTGGTGGACGTCGACGGCGTGGAGGTCGACACCATCCCCCAGGGCAACCTGCTGATGATCCGCAACGAGGACACCCCCGGCATCGTGGGACGGGTGGGCACCGTGCTGGGCGCGCAGGGCGTCAACATCGCCCGCATGGGCCTGGGCAGGAAGCCAGGCAGCGGGCGTGCCATCATGCTGATCGAGGTGGACAGCGAGCTGCCGCCGGCGGCGCTCGGCGAGCTGGCCAAGGTGCCTGGCATCCGCGAGGCGCGCTTCCTGAAGCTGGGTTGAGGCGATGATCGTCAACGTCACGGAGATCGCGCGCGGGGACATCCTGGAGATCGACGGCGACCCCTGGCAGGCGACCGAGGTCACCTCGCAGACGCCGTCGGCGCGCGGGGCGAGCCTGCTGGTCAAGGCGAAGGTCAGGAACCTGCGCACCGGCCAGACGCTGGCGAAGACCTGGCGCGGCGGAGAGACCGTGACCACGGCGGAGGTCGACCAGCGCCCGGCCCAGTTCCTGTACCGGCAGGGCGAGGACTTCGTGTTCATGGACCTCGGCAGCTACGACCAGATCACGCTGGACGCGGATCACGTCGGCGAGGCCGCCGGCTACCTGCTCGAGAACCTCGAGGTGAGGACGGTGGTCTTCCAGGACCGGGTGATCGCCCTCAACCTGCCGCTGACCGTCGACCTCGCCATCGAGGACACCAACCCGCCCATCAAGGGGGCGACCGCGCAGGCGCAGCTCAAGCCGGCGAAGGTCGAGACCGGCCTCACGGTGATGGTGCCGGCCTACATCGAGCCGGGCGAGCGCATCCGCGTCGACACCCGCGACGGGCGGTTCGTGGAGAGAGCGAGATAGGGCGACCCCTCCCACATCACCGAAGGGTGACGTGGGAGGGGAGTAGCCGCCAGGAGGGCCCGGCCGGGCCAGCTTCCTCTGTTCTGGGGGATTCCGTCCCCCCAGCCCCCCTGGGTAGCTGTAGACGCGGTCAGCCCATTCTCGAGATGACGGCGTCGCCGAACTCCGAGGTCTTGACCTCCGTCGCCCCCTCCATCAGGCGGGCGAAGTCGTAGGTCACCCGCTTCGCAGCGATGGCGCCGTCCATGCCCTTGACCACGAGGTCCGCCGCCTCGGTCCAGCCCAGGTAGCGCAGCATCATCTCGCCGGAGAGGATGACCGACCCCGGGTTGACCTTGTCCTGGTTCGCGTACTTGGGGGCGGTCCCGTGGGTGGCCTCGAAGACGGCATGGCCGGTGAGGTAGTTGATGTTGCCGCCGGGGGCGATGCCGATGCCGCCCACCTGGGCCGCCAGCGCGTCCGAGAGGTAGTCGCCGTTGAGGTTGAGGGTGGCGATCACGTCGAACTCGTCCGGCCGGGTGAGCACCTGCTGCAGCGTGATGTCGGCGATGGCGTCCTTGATCAGGATCCTGCCGGCGGCGAGCGCCTTCTTCTGCTCGTCGCCGGCCGCCGCCTCGCCCTTCTCCCGCTTGGTCCTCTCCCACTGGTCCCAGGTGTAGACGCGGTCCGCGAACTCGCGCTCGGCGAGGGCGTAGCCCCAGTTGCGGAAGGCCCCCTCGGTGAACTTCATGATGTTGCCCTTGTGCACGAAGGTGACGCTCTTGCGCCGGTTGTCGAGAGCGTACCGGATGGCGGCCCCGACCAGCCGCTCGCTGCCCTCGCGTGAGACCGGCTTCATGCCGATAGCCGTGGTCTCCGGGAAGCGCACCCTGGCGTACGCCTGGGGGAAGCTCTCCTTGAGGAAGGAGAGGATCCTCCGCACCTCCTCGCTGCCCGCCTCGAACTCGATCCCGGCGTAGATGTCCTCCGTGTTCTCGCGGAAGATCACCATGTCGACCTTCTCCGGGTGCCGTACCGGCGAGGGCACGCCCTCGAACCAGCGCACCGGCCGCAGGCACACGTAGAGGTCCAGCAGCTGGCGCAACGCCACGTTCAGCGAGCGGATGCCGCCGCCGATGGGGGTGGTGAGTGGCCCCTTGATGCCGACCAGGAACTCGCGGAAGGCGGCCACCGTCTCGTCGGGCAGCCAGGTGTCGAGCTTCTTGAACGACTTCTCCCCCGCGTACACCTCCATCCAGGCGATCTTCCGCCGCCCGCCGTAGGCCTTCTCCACGGCCGCGTCGAGCACCCGCACGCTGGCCCGCCAGATGTCGGGGCCGGTGCCGTCGCCCTCGATGAACGGCACGATCGGGCGGTCGGGCACGCGCAGCCGGCCGCCGCCGATGGTGATGCGCTCGCCTGCTGCCGGCACCGTCACCTGCTGGTAGGGCATGGGGAAGGGGACCTCCTCGGGTCGGGCCATTCTACCAACGCCGCGGCAGGTTAGAATTTCCTGGGATCGCACTCATTCACGGGGGAACTGCGATGAACAGGAAGGTCACCGTCGTCGGCGCGGGAAACGTCGGGGCGACGCTGGCGCAGCGCATCGTGGACCGCGAGCTGGCGGACGTGGTCCTGGTCGACATCGTCGAGGGCATGCCGCAGGGCAAGGGCCTGGACATGCGCCAGGCCACGCCCATCGAGCTCTCCGACTCGCGGGTGATCGGGACCAACGACTACGCGGACACCGCGGGCTCCGAGCTGGTGGTGATCACTGCCGGCATCGCCCGCAAGCCCGGGATGAGCCGCGACGACCTGCTCAACACCAACTACAAGATCGTCCGCGAGTGCACCGAGAACGCGGTCAAGCACTCGCCGAACGCCGTCCTGATCGTCGTCTCCAACCCCCTCGACGCCATGTGCCAGGTGGCCCACAAGGTCTCCGGGTTCCCCAAGCAGCGGGTCTTCGGCATGGCCGGCGTGCTCGACTCGGCCCGCATGCGCACCTTCATCGCCATGGAGCTGGGCGTCTCGGTGGAGAACGTGAGCGCCTTCGTGCTGGGCGGCCACGGCGACACCATGGTGCCGCTGCCGCGCTACTCGACCGTCGCCGGTGTCCCGATCACCGAGCTGCTGCCGGCCGACAAGGTGGAGGCCATCGTCAAGCGCACCGCCAACGGCGGGGCCGAGATCGTGTCCCTGCTTAAGACGGGCTCCGCCTACTACGCGCCGTCCTCCTCGACCACGGAGATGGTGGACGCGGTGCTGAAGGACAAGCACAAGATCCTGCCCTGCGCCTGCTACCTGGAGGGCGAGTTCGGGATCAGGGGCCTCTACGTCGGCGTGCCGGCGCAGCTCGGCGCCGGGGGCGTGGAGAAGATCTGGGAGATCAAGCTCACGGACGCCGAGCGCGCGGCCCTGCACAAGTCCGCGGCGGCGGTGCAGGAGCTGGTCAACGTCCTGAAGCTCTAGACGCCGCCCTCCGGCTTCGCCTCCTCCGGGCCCAGCAGGTGCGCCCGGGCGAAGTCGCGGTTCATGCGGGCGATGAAGCCGAGGTGGATCCCCTTGGGGCAGGCCGCCTCGCACTCGCCGTGGTTCGTGCAGCTCCCGAACCCGGCGGCGTCCATGGCGGAGATCATCCTCTTCACCCGCAGGAAGCGCTCGGGCTGGCCCTGGGGCAGGAGCCCCAGGTGCGACACCTTGGCGGCCGTGAACAGCATGGCCGACGCGTTCGGGCAGGCGGCGACGCAGGCCCCGCAGCCGATGCAGGCGGCGGCGTCCATGGCGCCGTCCGCGTCCGGCTTCGACACGGGGATGGAGTTCGCCTCGGGCGCGCTGCCGGTCGAGACCGAGATGTAGCCGCCGGCGGCGATGATGGCGTCGAGCGCGCTGCGGTCGACGATCAGGTCCTTGATGACCGGGAAGGCGCGGGCGCGCCAGGGCTCGATCACGATGGTGTCGCCGTCCCTGAACATCCGCATGTGCAGCTGGCACAGCGTGGTGCGGCTGCGCGGGCCGTGGGCGTGACCGTTCACCACCGCGCCGCAGGTGCCGCAGATGCCCTCCCGGCAGTCGTGGTCGAAGGCGATCGGCTCCTCGCCGCGGTGGATGATCTCCTCGTTGACGACGTCGAGCATCTCCAGGAAGGAGCTGTCCGGGCTGATGTCGTGCGCCTGGTAGGTGACGAAGCGCCCCCGGTCGGACGCGTTCTTCTGCCGCCAGACGTGCAGGGTCAGGTTCATGCCTCGAGGCTCCGTCACTTGTAGCTCCGGGTCTGCAGGTGCACGTACTCGAACTCCAGCGGCTCCACGTGCTTGACCGGCTTCTGCCCCGCCCCCGCGTACTCCCAGGCGGCGACGTTGCAGAAGTGCTCGTCGTCGCGCAGCGCCTCACCGTCCTCGGTCTGGTACTCCTCGCGGAAGTGGCCGCCGCAGGACTCCTCGCGCTCGAGGGCGTCCAGCGCCATCAGCTCGCCGAGCTCCAGGAAGTCGGCCACCCGACCGGCCATCTCCAGCGACTGGTTGAGGTCCTGGTGGCTGCCGGGGACGTTGACGTCCTGCCAGTACTCCTCGCGCAGCGCGGGGATCTTCTGCAGCGCCGTCTGCAGGCCGGCCCGGTTGCGGGCCATGCCGCAGCAGTCCCACATGATCCTGCCCAGCTCGCGGTGGAAGGAGGTGACGGTGCGCTGGCCCTTGATGGAGAGCAGCTTCGCCAGCCGCTCCTCCACCGAGGCGACCGCCGCGAGCACCTCGGGGTGTCCCTCGTCCACCTTCGCCAGCTGGCCCGACGAGGCGGCGAGGTAGCTGCTGACCGTGTAGGGCAGGATGAAGTAGCCGTCCGCCAGCCCCTGCATCAGCGCCGAGGCCCCCAGCCGGTTGGCGCCGTGGTCGGAGAAGTTGGCCTCGCCGCCCACCAGCAGCCCGGGGATGGTGCTCATCAGCTCGTAGTCCACCCACAGCCCGCCCATGGTGTAGTGGCTGGCGGGGTAGATGCGCATCGGGGCCTGGTAGGGGTTCTCGGCGGTGATGCGCTCGTACATCTCGAACAGGTTCCCGTACTTCTCCTCGATCTTGCCGGCACCCAGCCGGGCGATGGCGTCCGCGAAGTCGAGGTACACCCCCAGGCCGCCGGGGCCGACGCCGCGGCCGTCGTCGCAGACCTGCTTGGCCGCGCGGGAGGCGATGTCGCGCGGGGCGAGGTTGCCGTAGGTCGGGTACTTGCGCTCCAGGTAGTAGTCGCGCTCGTCCTCGCGGATCTGGTCGGGGGGGCGGGTGTCGCCCTTCGTCTTCGGCACCCAGATGCGTCCGTCGTTGCGCAGCGACTCGCTCATCAGCGTGAGCTTGCTCTGGTAGTCGCCGTGCACCGGGATGCAGGTCGGGTGGATCTGCGTGTAGCAGGGGTTGGCGAAGGCGGCGCCCTTCTTGTACGCGCGCCAGATGGCGGTGGCGTTGGCGCCCTTGGCGTAGGTGGCGAGGTAGAAGACGCTGCCGTAGCCGCCAGTGGCCAGCACCACCGCGTCGGCCAGGTGCGTCTCGATCTTCCCGGTGACCAGGTCGCGGGCCACGATGCCGCGGGCTCGCCCCTCGATCACGATCAGCTCCAGCATCTCGTGCCGGCTGTGGACCTTCACGGTGCCGGACTGGACCTGCCGCTCCAGCGCCTGGTAGGCGCCCAGCAGCAGCTGCTGGCCGGTCTGGCCGCGCGCGTAGAAGGTGCGGGAGACCAGAGCGCCCCCGAACGAGCGGTTCGCCAGCAGCCCGCCATACTCGCGGGCGAAGGGTACGCCCTGGGCTACGCACTGGTCGATGATGTTCACCGACAGCTCGGCCAGACGATAGACGTTCGCCTCGCGGGCGCGGAAGTCGCCGCCCTTCACCGTGTCGTAGAACAGGCGGAAGACACTGTCGCCGTCGTTCTGGTAGTTCTTGGCCGCGTTGATGCCGCCCTGGGCGGCGATCGAGTGCGCGCGGCGCGGCGAGTCCTGGTAGCAGAAGGCGCGGACGTTGTAGCCCAGCTCGCCCAGCGAAGCGGCGGCGGCGCCGCCGGCCAGCCCGGTGCCCACCACGATCACGTTGTACTTGCGCTTGTTGGCGGGGTTCACCAGCTTCATGTCGAAGCGGTGCTTGCTCCACTTCTCGCCGATCGGGCCAGACGGGATCTTGGCGTCGAGCTTCATGGTGCCAGCCCCTACAGGTGCACGAGCCCGGTCATGACCGCGACCGGGATCGAGATGTTGCCCGCGACCACGATGGCGGCGAGGGTCAGCGCCGTGGCGTTGCGCACGGCGGGCTTGTGCGCGTGGCTCAGGCCGAGCGTGTTCAGCAGGCTGAAGAACCCGTGGTACATGTGCAGCCCCAGCGCCAGCATGGCCAGGATGTAGAAGGCGGAGACGAACGGGTTCTGGAAGCCGACCACGACGTTGTGGAACACGTCGCCGGCGACGAAGTCCGGGTGCGCGGTGCCCCAGGTGAAGTGGGCGAGGTGGTAGACGACGAACAGGGCGATGATGGGGCCGCTCCACACCATGGTGCGCGACGCGTAGGTCGACTCGCGCGGCTCCCACATCCGGTAGCCGCGCGGGCGCGCCGCCCAGTTCGACAGGGTGAGCACCACCGCCGCCCAGACGTGAAGCCCGACCGCCAGCAGCAGGGCGAAGCGCGCGATCCAGATGCCCTGGCCGTGCAGGAACTCGCGCAGGAACTCGCCGTAGGCGTTGATGGCCTTGGGCCCCAGGTAGATCTGGAGGTTGCCGAGCATGTGCCCGATCACGAAACCGTAGAGCACGAGCCCGGTCACCGCCATCACCACCTTCAGCCCGATCGAGGACCGGAGGAAGGTCGCGCCGCGCTGCATCTGTTCTCCCGGGATGGCCGATGCTGCCCGCTGCATCGACGAGGACATCATCGGAGCCGACTATATGCCGGCGTTCCCGCCATTGCCACCGGCCGCCTCACCCGCGGGACTCGCCGGCGTCCGCTCCCGCAGCGGCTCCCCCGCAGCGCTCTGCAGCTCCGCTCTCTCCGGCGCCGGGCGCAGCAGCAGGCGCAGCAGCACGCTCTGGAAAGCGGGGTCGGCGTACAGCCCGTGGTGGTCGGAGCCGCCGAAGAACGCGCGGGTCGTCTCGCCGTACCCGCTGTCGGCTTCGGAGGCCGAGGCACCGGGCAGGTGCGCGCCCAGCAGGCTGGAGCGGGTGACCCGGCCGTCGCCGGGCTCGAGGAGCAGCTCCTGCTCGGCCCGCGTCCTGGCTTCCAGCCGCGGTGGCGTGCCGGGCGGTCCCTCGCCGGCCACCGCACGGGCCGAGGTGAGCAGGCAGTCGCCGCCCAGCACGTAGACCGGCACCGGGCAGGGGGATGCCGCCGGCCGCGAGAGCGCGTCGTGGACGGCGCGCGCGCGCAGCAGCGCCGCCCGGGTGAACTCGCGATCGGCCTCGGCGCTCGTCTCCGCCGGCGCGAAGGGCCCCCAGCCGAACTTCTCCCAGGTGGCGGCGTCCTGCACCTCGTCCGGCAGGGTCTGGCCGCGGACGTCCACCAGGGCGCGGGTGCCGCCCGGCGGCAGCAGCTGGTAGACGGAGGGCATGTGGCCGATGACGGAGGCGGCCAGCGTCGTGTAAGAGAAGCCCACGCGCTCGCCGCCGATGATCGCCCCCAGGGCGGGGATGCTGCCGGCGTTCGGCGTCGCCACCTGGACGACGCTCGCCGCCCGCCGCACCCCCGCCCAGCGCACCGGGGCGTCCGCCCGCGGCTCGGCCCCGCCGAAGCGCAGGAAGTAGCGCACCACCAGTCCGCCCATGCTGTGGCCGACCAGGTGGAAGCGCGCGCCCGCATCGTCCATCTCGCGCGCCAGCCCCTCCAGCCGCAACGCCAGCAGCCGGGCGCTCTCCACGATGTCGCGGCGCCAGTCGTAGGCGAACACCGCGTAGCGCGCTCCCGGTCCCACGCCGGGCTCGAAGCCGGCGGCGTCCAGCAGGTCGAGCACGTCCGCGTACTCCGTGAAGCCGAAGGCCCGTGGCAGCAGGGTGTCGGTGCCGACCAGCAGCCCGGGGTGCAGGTCGTCGCGGCTGTCGGCGAACGGCAGCCGCCCCGGCAGCCGCAGGTCGTGGTGGCCGATGGTGTTGCCGAGGTTCAGCCAGGCCTCGCTGCCGTCGGGCCGCAGGAGCTGGCTGCCCATGAGCCCGGGGACGAACACCACCATCGCCGGGTCGCCGCGGCGAGGCAGCGCGCGGATGATGCGCGGGTGCAGGGGACGCCGCCGCCCGCGGACGCCCAGCAGCGAGGCCATCACCGCGCCGCCGGCGGCGAAGCCGGCCAGGAACGGCCATCTCGATCGCCCCGCGCCAGCCATGCTCTCTGCCGTGATTGTAGCGTGCCGGGCCCGGTGGGCTCGGTTGCCACCTCCGCCGCCGCGCGGATACGATGGTGCGTTTGCCACGGGAGTCCGGCCGCGGTCGACCGGCCGCGGAGGGCGGAAAGGCGAGAACGGTGATGCTGCGCGACAAGATGGGTGCCCTGCTGCTGGTGGCGGCGCTGGCGGCCTCGGGCTGCCAGAAGAAGGAGGCCGCGCCGGCGACCACAGCCGCGTCGCCGGCCGCCGGCGCCGCGGCGATGGGCAACCTCAGCGACGAGGAGAAGCCGATCGCCGCGCTGGGCGGGGCGATGGGCAAGCAGGCGGGGCAGCAGCTGAAGCAGCTGCACTTCACCCCGGCGGAGCTGGAGAGGTTCAAGACCGTGTTCCTGTCGTCGCTCCAGGACGAGAAGGGCGTGGCGGCGATCGGCAGCGGCATGGGCAAGCAGGCGGGGGACCAGCTGAAGCAGCTGAACCTCACCCCGGCGGAGACGGAGACGTTCAAGAAAGCGTTCCTGGCCTCGCTGGACGGCAAGGAGCCGCAGTACCCGATCGAGCAGTACGGAGCGCAGCTGCAGGCGCGGGCGGAGAAGGCGGCCAACGCCACGGCCGCCGGCGAGAGGCAGAAGTCCGAGCTGTTCCGCGCCAGCGCGGAGAAGGAGCCCGGCGCCGTGAGGACGCCGAGCGGCCTCATCTTCAAGTCGGTCTCGGCCGGCAGCGGGGCGACGCCGAAGGCCACCGACACCGTGGCGGTGAACTACCGCGGCACGCTGACCAACGGGACCGAGTTCGACGCCTCCACCCGGCACGGCGGGCCGGCGACGTTCCAGGTGAACGGCGTCATCCCCTGCTGGACGGAGGCGCTGCAGCGCATGAAGGTGGGCGAGAAGGCGCACATCGTCTGCCCGGCCGAGATCGCCTACGGCAACCGCCAGATGGGTCCCGACATCCCGCCGGGGTCGACGCTGGTGTTCGACGTCGAGCTGCTCGGCATCCAGAAGGGCGGGGCGGCGCCGCAGGCGGGGAGGACGCCGCAGGGCCGGTAGAGAGAGGTTCTTTCCTTGAAGATCCACGAGTACCAGGGCAAGGCGCTGCTCGCCCAGCACGGCGTGCCGGTGCCGAGGGGCAGGGTCGCCTACACCGCGGACGAGGCCGTCGAGGCCGCGAAGAACCTCGGCTTCCCCGTGGTGGTGAAGGCGCAGATCCACGCTGGCGGGCGCGGCAAGGGCGGCGGGGTGCGGCTCGCGCGCAGCGCCGACGACTGCGAGGGCGTCGCCAAGGCGATGCTGGGGATGACGCTGCGCACGCACCAGACCGGGCCCGAGGGCCGGGTGGTGCGCCGCCTGCTGATCGAGCAGGGTGTCGACCTGGCCGGCGCCCGGGAGATGTACCTCGCGGTGCTGGTCGACCGTGGCAGCGGCCGGCCGGTGTTCATGGCCTCCGCCCAGGGCGGGATGGACATCGAGGAGGTGGCCGCCCGCGACCCGAGGGCCATCCTGCGCGAGTCGGTCGACCCGGTGGCGGGCTTCCGGGCCTACCAGGCCCGCAAGCTCGCCTTCGGCCTCGGCCTCGACCCCGGGCTGGTCGGCAGGGCGGTGCCCTTCTTCACCAGCCTCTACCGCGGGTTCGAGGTGAGCGACGCCTCGCTGGTCGAGATCAACCCCTTCCTGATCACGCGGGCGGGGGAGCTGCTGGCCCTCGACGCCAAGGTGAACCTCGACGACAACGCGCTCTTCCGCCACCCCGAGCTGGTGGAGCTGCGCGACTTCGACGAGGAGGAGCCGCTGGAGGTGGAGGCCTCGAAGTACAGCCTGAACTACATCAAGCTCGAGGGCGGCAGCGTGGGCTGCATGGTGAACGGGGCCGGGCTGGCCATGGCCACCATGGACATCATCAAGCTGGCGGGCGGCTCCCCGGCCAACTTCCTCGACGTGGGAGGCGGCGCCAGCGCCGACCAGATCCGCAACGCCTTCCGCATCCTGCTGGCCGACCAGGACGTGCGCGCGGTGCTGATCAACATCTTCGGCGGCATCCTGCGCTGCGACGTGCTGGCGGAGGGCGTGATCGCCGCGGTGCGCGACCTGGCGGTGAAGGTGCCGGTGGTCGTGCGCATGAAGGGCAACAACGAGGAGCGCGGCCGGCAGATGCTGGGTGAGTCGGGGCTCAACTTCGAGACGGCCGACGACATGACCGAGGCCGCGCAGAAGGTGGTGCGCTCGGCCCAGGGAGGTGCGCGGTGAGCGTCCTGGTCGGCCGGGACACGCGCCTGCTGGTCCAGGGCATGGGCAGGCACGGAACCTTCCACGCCATCGGCTGCCGCGACTACGGCACCAACGTGGTCGGCGGGGTGACGCCGGGCAAGGGCGGCACCACGGTCGAGGGCTTCCCGCTGTTCGACACCGTCGAGCAGGCGGTGCGGGCCACGGGCGCGAACGTGTCGGTGGTGTTCGTGCCGCCGGCCGGCGCCGCCGACGCCATCCTGGAGGCGGCGGAGGAGGGCATCGCCCTGGTGGTCGCCATCACCGAGGGCATCCCCACCCTCGACATGGTGAAGGTGTGGGCCTACCTGAAGGAGCGCTCCACCACCCGCCTGATCGGGCCCAACTGCCCGGGCATCATCTCGCCTGCCGAGCGGTGCAAGGTCGGCATCATGCCCGGCCACATCCACATGGGCGGCCCGGTGGGCGTGGTCAGCCGCAGCGGCACCCTCACCTACGAGGCCGTCGCCCAGCTCACGGCGCTCGGCATCGGCCAGACCACCTGCATCGGCATCGGTGGCGACCCCATCATCGGCACCAACCACACGGATGCGCTGCGCCTCTTCAGCGAGGACCCCGCCACCCAGGCCATCGTGATGATCGGCGAGATCGGCGGCAGCGCCGAGGAGGAGGCGGCCGCCTTCGTGGAGCAGCACGTGCGCAAGCCGGTGGTGGGCTTCATCGCCGGCCAGACCGCGCCGCCGGGCCGGCGCATGGGCCACGCCGGTGCGATCATCGCCGGCGGCAAGGGCACCGCGGCCGAGAAGATGAAGGCCATGGAGGCCGCGGGCATCCGGGTGGTGCGCTCGCCGGCCGACATCGGCAAGGCGGTCAAGGACGTGCTGGCGAAGAAGTAGCGGGAGCGCCCATGGCCGAGCGCACGTTCTCGATCATCAAGCCCGACGCGGTGCAGGCGGGGAACGCGGGGGCCATCCTCTCCCGGCTGGAGAAGGCCGGCTTCCGGGTGCTGGCCCTGCGCATGCGCTGGCTCAGCCGCCGGGAGGCGGAGGGCTTCTACCAGGTGCACGCCGGGAAGCCGTTCTTCGCCGGCCTCACCGAGTTCATGTCCTCCGGCCCCTGCATCACCATGGTGCTCGAGCGGGAGAACGCGATCGCGCGTTTGCGGGAGATCATGGGCGCCACCGATCCCGCCCGGGCCGCCTCCGGGACCATCCGCAAGGACTTCGCCAGCTCCATCCAGGCGAACGCCATCCACGGCTCGGACGCGCCGGAGACCGCCCGCTTCGAGATCGGCTACTTCTTCCCGGGGCTCGAGCTCGTCTGAGGCGCCGCCGGGCCGGCGCGCAGCTGGCCCAGCAGGTAGACGACGATCAGCAGGTTGCCCGCCAGCAGCACCAGCCGCGTGGCGGTGAAGCGCCGCGCGATCTCGTAGGTTTCGATCGGGACGTAGATGGCTCCCGAGGCCGCTCCCAGCCACTCCGCCCAGCGTCGTGCGCGCCAGAGCCCGTACGCCTCGGCCAGGCGCACGGCCGCGTAGGCGGCGGCCATTCCGGCCAACGCCCAGAGCCTCGCGTCGGTGGTCCGGCCGGCGACATCCAGGAAGATGCGCGGGAAGCGGCTGGCGGGGTTGAGATGGGAGTGGGAGACGATCTCCTCGGCGATCGCCTGCAGGTCCCTGTGCACCAGTGCCAGGGCGCCGCAGCCCGCCGCCAGCACCAGAGCGCCCTTCACCCCTTCGAACAGGGCGATCGCGCGCAGGCCGGCCTTGGACCTGGTTCTCTGCTGCAGGGAGCCCTCCCTCGCTGACCGTGCGTCCGCACTATACTGCGGCGCCTCCGAGCGGCGCCGCCCCCGGGCGTTTGCGGGCGGGGCCCCGCCGTGGAATCCTTGGCGACCCCGCCCCTGGCGGTCAGGACCCCGGAGGAGCGATGACGGTCAAGGCCGACAAGTGGATCCGTCGCATGGCGCGGGAGCGCGGGATGATCGACCCCTTCTGCGAGAAGCAGGTGCGCGAGGGCGTGATCTCCTATGGGCTCTCTTCCTACGGCTACGACGTGCGCATCGCGGACGAGTTCAAGATCTTCACCAACATCAACCACACCATCGTCGACCCCAAGGACTTCGACCCCCGCTCGTTCGTGGACGTCAAGGGCGAGCAGTGCATCGTGCCCCCCAACTCCTTCGCCCTGGCCCGCAGCGTCGAGTACTTCCGCATCCCCCGCGACGTGATCGTGGTCTGCCTCGGCAAGTCGAGCTATGCCCGCTGCGGCATCATCGTCAACGTGACGCCGCTGGAGCCGGAGTGGGAGGGCATCGTCACCCTGGAGGTCTCCAACACCACGCCGCTGCCGGCCCGCATCTACGCGGGCGAGGGGATCGCCCAGATGCTCTTCTTCCAGGGGGACGAGGCGTGCGAGACCTCGTACGCCGACCGCCGGGGCAAGTACCAGGCCCAGCGGGGGGTCACGCTGCCCAGGCTCTAGCGGTGAACCGAAGAGCGTCGCTCGGCCTGTTCCTGGCAGCGGTGCTGCTGATGCAGGGGCTGCAGACGTGGGGCGCGGCCTACGCGGGCGACGGCGTGCACTTCCAGCAGCACTCGGCCGAGGACATGATGCAGACGGTGTCGCTCGCCGACCTCCGCCACCACCCCTGGCAGACGTTGCTGGCTCTCCACATCCAGCCCCCGCTGCTCGACGGCCTGCGGGCGCTGCTGGCGCAGCTGTGGCCCGGCCTGCGCAACCGGGCGCTGGTGGTGGAGGTGGACCGAGCCCTCTACCTGCTGTGGACGCTCGCCTACGCGACCATGGGCGTGCTCGTCTTCCGCTGGCTGGCGCGGCTGCTGGACAGCCCCCGCGCGGCTCTTGCGGCGTCGGCGGTGTTCCTCCTGCACCCGGCGGCCCTCTACTACGGCACCTACCTCGACGGGACGTTCCTGACCTCGCTGGGCATCCTGTGGCTCTGCTACTCGCTGTGGGCCATGCCCGGCCGCGGGGCGACGTTGTCCCTGTGCGCCGCCTACGTGTTCCTGTTCCTGCTCCGCTCGATCTTCCAGTGGCCGGCACTGGTGGTGCTCCTGGCGGCGCTGTGGCTGCAGCGGGTGCCGCGGAGCAAGCTGCTGGCCTTCGCGGCCGTCTGCACGGTGGTGGTGGCGGCAGTGATGGCGAAGCAGTACCTGGTGTTCGGGTCCGCCTCCACCTCGTCGTTCGCGGGCTCGAGCTGCCTGAAGGCGCTCGGCGAGCTGCCGGAGATGGGGAAGGTCGGCAGCCAGGCGGTCCCCCTGGGCCCGCTGCTCCGGTCGCGGTCGTACGCCGAGTACCCGCTGGCGCTCACCCGCGAGGCCAAGATCACGGGGGCGCACAACTACAACCACGTCGCCGACCTGGCGAACGAGCGGAAGCTGCTCGGCGAGTGTGCCGAGCACCTGCGGAGGGACCCTCCCTCCCGCACCCTGCGCGCCTGGCGCGAGAACCTGTCCGTCTTCCTCCAGCCCTCCAGCCAGTACCTGACCACCCACGCGATCGTCGACCACCTGCCCTGGCGGGGGCTCTACGACTGGGTGTTCTCGGGCAGCCGTCTGCTGCTGCTGCTCGCGGCGGCGGCGGCGGCGTGGGCCCGCGGCCGCAGCCGGGCGGACATCGCACGCGGGCTGGGGCTGGCGCTGCCGGTGGCGTTCGTGGTCACGGCCTGCGTGACGCTCGAGCGGGACGAGAACATGCGCTACAAGTTCTTCGTCGAGCCGGTCCTCTACGTCTTCATCGCCAGCCAGCTGCTGGCGCCGCTCCTGGCGCGCCTGCGGGCTCGCCGGCACGGGGAGAGCGCATGGTCCACGAATCGATAACGCTGGAAGGCCACCTCATCGACTCCGACATCATGCGCCGGGTCTTCGACCGGGTGGTCGAGGGTGGCGGTGAGTTCGAGGTGCTCGAGTTCCGGGTGGGCCGACGCAACGACGAGCCCTCGTTCGCCCGCATCGAGGTGCGGGCCGAGGACCCGGCCGCGCTCGACGCCATCCTGGAGGAGCTCCGCTACCTCGGTGCGGCCAGCGAGGCGGGTGACGCGTCGTTCGCGCCGGCCGAGGCCGACGGCATCCTGCCCGACGAGTTCTACTCCACCACCAACTTCGAGACCTGGCTGCGGGTGGCGGGCCGCTGGCTGGCCGCTGCCGAGCAGAAGATGGACTGCGCCCTCGTGCTGCGGGAGGGGCTGCCCTGCTGCGTGAAGATGGGGCAGGTGAGGAAGGGCGAAGCGGTGGCGCTGCGAGGCCCGGGCATCCGCGTCCGCCCGCCCGAGCGCAGCCGCGACTACTCGGTGTTCGGCTTCATGAGCAACGAGGTCTCGGCCGAGGTCAACAAGACCATCGCCGTCGCCGGCACCGCGCGCGAGATGCGGCGGGCGCGCGAGCGCGGCGAGCGTATCGTGGTGGTGGCGGGCCCGGCCGTGGTGCACTCGGGCGGGGACGCCCACCTGGCGCGGCTGGTGCGCGAGGGCTGGGTGGACGTGATCCTGACCGGAAACGCCTTCGCCGTGCACGACCTGGAGAAGGCGATCCTGAAGACGAGCCTGGGCGTCTGCCAACTGAGCGGGCGGGCGGTGGAGGGAGGCAGCCGCCATCACCTGGTGGCGATCAACGCCGTCAACCGCGCCGGCGGCATCCGACAGGCGGTGGCGTCCGGCGTCGTCCGCTCCGGCGTGATGTACGAGGCCGTCCGCCGCGGCGTGCCTTTCGTGCTCGCCGGCTCCATCCGCGACGACGGGCCGCTGCGGGACACGATCACGGACGTGATCGCGGCGCAGAAGGCCTACCTCGAGGCGTTGCGGGGCGCGGGGCTGTGCCTGATGCTGGCCTCGGCGCTGCACTCGATCGCGGTCGGCAACCTGCTGCCGGCGCGCGTGCGCACGGTCTGCGTCGACATCGCCGAGGCGGTCCCCGTCAAGCTCTCGAACCGCGGCACCATGCAGGCGATCGGCCTGGTCACGGACGTCGGCTTCTTCCTCGAACGGCTGGCCGGGGAGTTCTGACGCACCGTCCGGTCGCGCGCGACCGGGCGCGAGGTCTTCGCCTCCGCGTGTTGTTACCGTTCTACCCACTTCTTTCTTGCCAAAACTTCTTGACTTAATGAGCACTTAGCTCTAAGTTGCTCATGTAGTTTACAACGCTGGGGGGGCCCATGAGCCGGAGCCACGTCATCGTCTTGTTCCTGCTTCCTCTGGCCGCCACCCTCGGGTGCCAGGCCCTCAACGACCTCATTCCCACGCACCCCAGCGGAAGCCCCAGCCCCAGCCCCAGCGCGACGCCGGTACTCAACATCCCCGTGATCCTGCCGACACCGAAGCCGACACCGAAGCCGACCCCGACACCGACGCCGGACCCTTCGCCCGACCCGAGCACCCCGCCGGCGGGGTCCTGCAGCCTGCCGCCATCAACCGGGAACTACACCTGCGGCGACGACGCCTCGCAGTTCTACCCCGACGTGGACACCGCGCTGACGCGCACCACCAAGGCGCATCCCGAGTACTTCGACTTCAACGACAAGTCCTGCGACAACTGCTACTACGTGAAGAACGTCAACGGCTACCTGGCGGCTGTGCAGGCGCAGCTCAAGGCGCTCGGCTACTGCTCGCACTACGACGGCGAGGAGATGGCGGTGAAGAGCACGAACAAGTTCAACGAGCAGTACGACATCCTGCTCGGCAACAACCACATGCGCCGCGGCCCCGGCAGCTACCGCGGCGCCTGCCACCCCGCCAACTTCTGACGGGGGACGGGCCTCGCGGTCAGAACGCGGCCGGGTAGCAGGTGCTGCGGTAGATCCCGGAGCCGTTGCGCAGGTACTGGTCCTGGTAGTTGATGTCGAAGTGCTCGGTGAAGTCGTTGCTGCGCTTGACCTCGATCTCCTCGCCGGACTTGCCGCAGTAGCCCTTCTTCGAGAGCAGGTCGATGACGGCCGTCTGGTAGGCCGCCAGGTCCTTCACCTTGTACCAGTCGTCGTGGTTCCGGGCGTGGCTGGTCAGGTCGAACAGCTCCGGCCTCTGCTCGACCACGTCGGCGACGGCCTGCTGGACGTCTCCCAGGTACTCCGAGGGGATGACGCCGCAGGTGATCTCCTGGCTCGGCGCCAGCGCGCAGCCCGCCGGCGAGGGCGACGGGTTGTCGCGGCTCAGCGGGAACACCGCGGGGTAGCAGGTCGCCGTGTACTTGCGGCCGATCGCGTTCCACGAGGTCTGGATCTTGTACTGGTCGCTGAAGTCGGGCGAGTTCTTGACCAGCAGCTCCTCGCCGTCGAACGTCGCGCAGAGGTTCTGCTTGTCGAGCAGCCTGATGATGGAAACGTAGTACGCGCCGACGTTGACGATGCGGTCGCCGGCCGCGTTGAAGTACTCCGGGTGCTGGGCGCGGACGGTGTCGATGGCGTCGTTCACCTCCGACATGAAGGAGGACCCGCTGCCGTCGCAGCGGTACTTGGCGGAGCCGAGCGGCAGGCGCGCGCAGCTCGCCGACAACGGCTGGTAGGTGGGAGCCGGCGTGGGCGTCGGCGTCGGCGTGGCGATCGGCACCGGCTGGGTGGGCGAGCCTCCCTTGCCGCCACCCCCGCAGAACGTCATCGTCAGCGCCGCGACGGCGGTCGTCGCGGCCCTCCTGGCCTCATCTCCGGACAGTCGCATCCGCGTCCCCCGACTCGGGCGGGCTTGCCGCGCCGCCCTTCTGCTGTGGCTCACGCCGCCGACGTGAGCCGATCCCGGGCCTTCGTCCGCGCCGACGTCGCACGGACGCCGCGCCCTCGCCCCGCCGCTCCGCCTGCGGGACCTGTCGCGCTGCCCGCGGGTCGGACCGGTGAGAGCATCTCCGCGGCAGCGGCGGGATTGTACTGGCCCCTCGCGGCGAGTGTCCAGAGAGGAGCCGGCAACCGCAGATCGGGCGCTCAGGACGTGGTCGTGGTCGCCGGCTCGCCGTAGCGGTCGGTGAGCCCGACGCCCAGCCAGCTGCCCTCACGCGTGTAGCGGATGCTGGCCCTGCCCGAGAGCAGCTCGGGCACCACCTCCATCGCCATCTCCATGCACTCGTTCATGTTGCAGTAGCGGAACAGGCCCTGGCGGCCGATGGTGACCAGGTTCTCCACCTCGCCGAGAGCATCCAGCAGACGCTCCCGGCGTTCGATGAAGCCCTGCACCTGCACGGGGTAGGCATAGCGCTGGCGGACGACGTCGCAGCCGAGCAGGTCCTCCCGCCGCAGGAGCCCCAGCCGCTCCAGGCCGGCGACCGAGCGCTCGCCGAGCTCGTCGTCGCTCGCCTCCCAGGTGCCGTCGCCCGGCGTGCAGGAGATCTCGAGCGCCACGCCCGTCCGGCCGGGCGGGGCCATCTCGGCCCCGAAGTGGGTGAACTCCGTGAGCCGCTGGAAGGGCACCCCCGGGTCCGAGTAGTAGACCCAGTGGTAGTCGAGCAGCTTCGGCCGGAGGACGCGCAGGAAGACGAAGGCCATCGCCCGGAAAGGCAGCGCGGTCTCGGCCAGGAGCGCCTCCGCCCGGGCCGGCAGCGCCAGCGAGACCAGGCGGGAGACGGGGATGGTGGAGACCACGTAGTCGAAGCCCCGGGCGAGTTCGTCACCCTCGAAACGCAGGCCGCGGACGCGGGCGCCTTCGCGCTCGATCGCCGCCAGCCGCCGTCCGAAGCGGAAGTCGACGCCCAGCGCCTCCGCCCGCGCTCGCAGCCGCTCCTGGAGCGTCCCCACGCCGTGGCGCAGGTAGTAGAAGCCGCGGTGCAGCTCGCTGTGCGCGTGCTTGAAGTCCTCCGCGCCCAGCCAGTGGTAGGCGAGCGTCTTGCGGACGAGGTCCCAGACCGAGTCGACGGTGATCCGCTGCGAGGCGGTCCGCGGGTCCAGCCGGGTCGGTTCGAGGCCCCAGACCTTGCGCGTGTACGGCCCGAAGTAGAGGCCGTAGAGCGTGTGCCCGAAGCGGGCGTCCGTCCAGCTCTCGAAGGAGTCGTCGAGGGGCGCCCGCACCGCGTTGCGCACCCGGCACCAGGCGACCTCGGCGATCGCCCGTGCCCCGAGCGCCAGGCCGATGTTGCGCAGCACGTCCACCACCTCGAACGGGTACTTGACGTAGCGCCCGAGGAAGTGGTGGGCGATGCGCTTGCGCACCTGCACCAGGTCGTCGCCGCAGACCTCTCGCACCAGCTCCACCAGCTCCGGGTTGTCGGTGCAGAGCTCGTGCGGCCCGAAGTCGAAGGAGAACCCCTCGCGCCGGAACGAGGCGGCCAGCCCGCCCTCCGCGGGCTGGGCCTCGTAGACGGTCACCTCCGCCCCCTGGCGGCGCAGCAGGTAGGCGGTGGTGAGGCCGGTGACGCCGGCGCCGACGATGGCGACTCTCAACGGGCGGCTCGCTCGGGGATCGGGTGGGGTGGTGGCAGAGCGGCGATCCTAGCCCCAAGGTCCCGGAGCGTCAACGCCGCCGGGTGGCCGGCGACTGCCCACCAGCCCTCGAAGGGCCGTGCGGCGCCGGTGGTGGCGTCGGGGAGCGCCGAGAGGCACAGCGCGTGCACGCCCGGGTCGAGCCGCCACCAGGACTGCTGGCCCTCGGCGATCGTGTCGCCCCGACAGGGCCCCGCGCCGAGCCGGCGGCCCAGCAGCAGCCGCCCGCTCAGCGCCACCACGCCGAGGTCTGCGCCGGCGGGAGCGGAGACGCAGGCCACCGTGTCGACTGGCCTCGGCGAGGCCGGCAGGAACAGGTTCAGCCGGCCGTCCGCCGGGACCGTCGCGCCGGCCGTGTCCGGCGGGCAGGTCGAGCCGGCATCCGGCGCCAGCCGCCGTTCGGCGTCCAGGAAGCGGCGGAAGAGGGCGTCGTCGACGTCGAACCAGAGGTGGGTGTGGCGGACGTGCGCCACCGGCTCGGCGTGATCGCGCAGGAAGCGGTGGCGCTCGAACTCGTCGACGCCGGCGAGGACGTTCACGTCGAACAGGTTGCGGCCGGGGAGCAGGTGGCCTGGGTTGAAGTGGACGACCTCGTTGCGGTGCGTTGCCAGCCAGCGCTCGATCCGCTGGTCGTTCTGTCCCCAGTCGAGGTTCGAGTCGGCCATCAGCCGGAACGCGTCGCGCTTGGGCCAGACGGCCGCGTTGCTGAAGGCCAGGGGGTTGCCGGCGTACATCGCGTTCTCGGCGACGGCCAGCAGGACGACGCCGGCGGCCACGGCCGGCGCCCACCGGCGGTCGGCGAGCGGCGCCAGCGCCGCGGCGGCCACCAGGTAGGCGAGCGGCAGGCACATCAGGACGTAGCGGTAGCCGACCTGCGTCTGGAACACGAACGAGAAGTAGGCGAGGTGGACGAGAAGCGCCAGGACGATGAATCCGGTGACGCGGGCCGCTGGCTGGAGGCGGCTGCGCCCGAGCCGCCACAGCCCGTATCCCTCCGCCGCCAGCACCAGCAGCGGCGTCTTCAGCGCCCACAGGACCAGGAAGTAGAACCAGACGCCGCGCGGGTAGCAGTGGTCCAGCAGCACGACGTTCCAGTCGTGGCGCTCGGCGGCGAGCGAGGCGTCGATGCCCGTGAGGAACCCCCGTGGCAGCGGCAGGCGCAGCCCGGGGAGCGTGTGGCCCACCGCCTTGAACGCGGCCGACGCCCAGGGACGACCCAGCGGCCGGCCGACGTCGTGGAAGAGGTACGCGGCCGAGATCGTCACGGCGCAGACGGAGGCGACCACCAGCGCCCCGAGCAGCCAGCGGGAGTAGCGGCGCCGCTCGGCGCCGGCGAACCACGGCAGCGGCAGCAGCGCGGGCAGCAGCAGCACGGCGCTGAACTTGGCGGTGAGCGCCAGGCCGAGCGCGGCGCCGAGGCCGGCCGCCCGCGGCAGCGACGGGCGCTCGGCAAACGCCAGCGCAGCAGCCACCGTCAGCAGCGTGGCCAGCGCGTAGACCACGTCGACCGTGGCCAGACTCCCGTGCGCGACCAGGTTGGGATCGAGCGCCGCGGCGGAGGTGGCGATCAGGGCGGCGGGGACGCCGAACCACCGCCGGCCGACCAGGAACACGGCGCAGAGCAGGAGCGCCAGCCAGCCGACGGTGGGCAGGCGGGCGGCGAAGCGCAGGGCCGGTTCCGAGGCGGTGGCGTGGGCCGCGGCCCGGCGGGCGACCACGTTCGGCACCAGCACCGGTGTCTTCGAGTTGTAGTGCTGGCTGTCGCGGGCGGCGCTGCCGGTCAGCAGCAGCCGCTCGTTCCAGGCGAGGAAGAAGGGCTCGTCGTAGGTCCAGCCCATGTCCCAGGCGGAGAAGACGGCGTTGGCCAGGGCCAGCAACACGAGGGCGAGCGTGACCCGCTTCCACAGCCGCCGCGAGCGCCACCAGGGCGTCATGGGGACGCGGCCGGCCAGATGAGCACCGGCAGCTCCAGCTGGAAGCCCGCGAAGCTGCCGCGGGAGGCGTCGGGCACCTTCACCGCGGGCAGGCTGGAGACGAGCTGCAGGTCGTTCGCTCCGGCGGGCAGGTCGGTCGCGACGCGGAAGGGGACCGGGCCGTCGCCGGCGGCCTCGCGGGAGAGCTCCGCCAGCAGCCTGCGGCCGCCGAGCATCAGGTGCAGGGTGTCGCCTTGCCGCAGCCGCGCGCGGCCGGCCAGCACGTATCGCCCCTCGGCCCTGGTCCGGGGGATCAGCTGCGACCGCGGCTCGGCCCAGGCGATCACGCGGCCGCCCTGGATCTCGGAGACCCGCACCCCGCCGCCCTCGCCGACCTGGGCCTGGGCGGCGGCACCGAGCCGGGGGAACAGGTCCAGGCACTCGAAGTAGAGCCGGCGGTAGTCGCCGTCCAGCAGCAGCGCCGCCCGTCCCTCGCGCAGCGAGCGCACGAGGAGCGCCGAGCGGCGCAGCTCGTCGGCGACGGGCGGGTCGGAGGCCCAGCGCTCCCGCTGCTCGGGCCAGCGCAGCACGTTCAGCGCCACCAGGCCGGCCAGGCCGGCGGCCAGCAACGGCGGCAGGGCGCGCTCGCGCCGCGCCGCCAGCGCGTCGAGGGCGAAGAGCAGCCCGAAGACGAGCAGCACCTGGTAGGGGAACGGATAGTACCAGAGCCGATGCGAGACCCAGGCGATGGGCGGGTGGTGCTCGAGCATGATCGCCACCATCGCCAGCTGGGCAAGGGCGGCGCCCACCGCCAGCACTGCCCAGGCAGCGAGGCGAGCGGGTCGGGCCCGCTCGCGCCAGCCCCAGGCGGCGGCGGCCACCAGGACGGCCAGCAGCAGCAGCCAGGAGGGCAGCCCGCCGAACAGCGCGGACGTCCAGTCCCCGAGCACCTCGACCGATTGCCGCCACAGCTGCGGGTCGGCGAGCCGCGCCAGCCGCAGCCTCTGGAAGCGCGTGGAGGGCCAGTAGCCCTCGACCGCGTGGATGAGCGGGGGGGCGAGCAGGCGGAAGTAGGCGTACCAGGCCGCGACCCCCGCCACCAGCCCCAGCAGGAGCGCCGCGCCGCGCCCCGTGCGCAGCCAGCCGAGAGCCAGGACCGTGCCCAGGACCAGCACGTAGAAGAGCCCCTGCCGATCGAGAGAGCCGAGGGCGAGCGCGGCCACCAGCGCCACCCAGAAGGCCGCCCGCGGGCGCAGGCGCGGCTGGCGGTGCTCAGCCAGCGACAGCAGCAGCAGGAACAGCAGCAGCGGCCCGACCAGGGGCTTGGTCGCCCGGTACAGCACGCCCATCGTGCTCACGAACACGAAGCCGGAGAGCAGCAGCAGCAGCGGCAGCCAGCGCCACCCGCCGGAGAGCCGGGGCAGCGCGCGAGGGGCGAGCCAAAGGACGACGGCGACGAGAGCCAGCGAGGCGAGCAGGGAGCTCGGCGGAACGAAGAACAGCACGTCGTGCGAGACCAGCAGGTGCAGCCAGCGGGCGTCCAGGTAGTCGATGGCGTAGCTGAGCTCCCGGCCCTGGAAGAAGTCCCAGCCGCGGACGTCGAGGACCTTCTCGAGGGCGCCGCGCTCGCCCCAGTACTTGCGCAGGAAGCCGACCGCCTCCTCGTCGAGCACCCGGCCGCTCCAGAAGAAGGTCGGCGCCAGGGTGAAGAGCAGCGCCGCCAGCAGCCCCGGACGGTGCCATCCGCGAGGAGTGGCGGAGGAGGAGAGCGTGCTCGCGGCCACCCGCTATTCTTCCGCCATGAACGGGTAGCGGTAGTCGAGGGCCGGGCTGAAGGTCTCCTTCACCGCCCGCGCGCTCACCCAGCGCACGAGGTTCAGCTTCGAGCCCGCCTTGTCGTTGGTCCCCGACGCCCGCGCGCCTCCGAAGGGCTGCTGGCCGACCACGGCCCCGGTCGGCTTGTCGTTCACGTAGAAGTTGCCGGCGGCGCCGCGCAGCGCGGAGGCGGCCTCCCGGACGGCCGCACGCTCGGTCGCGAACACCGCGCCCGTCAGCGCGTAGGGCGAGGTCTCGTCCACCAGCTTCAGGGTCTCCGCCCACCTGGCGTCGTCGTAGACGTGCGCCGTCACCACCGGCCCGAAGATCTCCTCGCACAGCAGCCGGTAGCCGGGGTCCGTGGTCTCGACGAGCGTCGGCTGGACGAAGAAACCGGTGCCGGCGTCGGCGCCGCCGCCCGCGATCACCTTCGCGTTGCGCCGGGCGTCGTCGAGGTACGAGGCGATGCTGTCGAAGGCCTTGCGGTCGATCACTGCGCCCATGAAGTTGCGGAAATCCCGCACGTCGCCCATGCGGATGTCGCCGATCATGGCGGCGACGCGGTCGCGCACATCCGCCCACAGCGAGCGCGGGACGTAGATGCGGCTGACCGCCGAGCACTTCTGGCCCTGGTACTCGTAGCCGCCGCGCACCACCGCCACCGCCAGCGCCTGCGGGTCGGCGGAGGCGTGGGCCACGATGAAGTCCTTGCCGCCGGTCTCGCCGACGATGCGGGGGTAGGAGCGGTAGCGGCCCATGTTCGCCCCGATGGTCTTCCACATGGAGTTGAAGACCTCGGTCGAGCCCGTGAAGTGGACGCCGGCGAGGTCGGGGTGGTTCAGGACGACGTCCGAGACCAGCGAGCCGTTGCCGGGCACGAGGTTGATGACGCCCGGCGGCAGCCCGGCCGCCTCCAGCAGCTTCATGATCCGCCAGGCGCTGGGGATCGCCGAGGAGGCGGGCTTCCACAGGACCGTGTTGCCCATGAGGGCGGGCGAGGTCGGCAGGTTGCCGGCGATGGAGGTGAAGTTGAACGGGGTGACGGCGTAGACGAAGCCCTCGAGCGGCCGATAGTCGAGCTGGTTCCACATGCTGCCGTTGGACAGCGGCTGCTCGGCGTAGAGCTCCTGGGCGTAGTGGGGGTTGAAGCGCCAGAAGTCGATCAGCTCGGCCGCGGAGTCGATCTCGGCCTGGAACGCGGTCTTCGACTGCCCCAGCATGGTGGCCGCGTTCAGCGTGGAGCGCCAGGTGGTGGAGAGCAGCTCGGCCGCCTTCAGGAACACGGCCAGCCGGTCCTCCCAGGGCCAGCGGGCCCACTCGCGGCGGGCGCGGGCGGCGGCCTCGACCGCCTGCTGCACGTGCTCCTTGTTCGCGCGGTGCCAGTCGGCGAGGACGTGGCGGTGGTCGTGGGGCATCACCGCCGGGACCAGGTCGCCGCTGCGCACCTCGCGCCCGCCGATCAGCAGCGGGATCTCGATCCGCTCCCGGGCCATCGCCGCGAGCCGGGCCTTGAGCTCCCGCCGCTCGGGCGAGCCGGGGGCGTAGGCCAACACCCGCTCGTTCGCCGGCGGCGGCACCCGGCGGATGCCGCCGAATCCGAAGTCGCTGGTCATCGGGGCCACGATACACCCGGCGCCGAACCGGGTGCCAGCAGGGTGGCGGCGCGGCGGCTAGTCGTCGCGGCAGGAGGCGCCGCGGCAGGAGAACAGCGCCTTGATCCGCTGCTCGTAGCCGTCGAGCACCGACGGGTCGACCGTGTCCCGCAGGTTCTTGAGCTGGTAGGGATCGTTCTTCATGTCGTACAGCTCCAGCTCGTCCGTGCTGTTGTGGATGTAGGAGAAGTCGGGGGTGCGCAGCGCCCACCAGGGCCCGTTGGCCCAGTTCTCGATCAGCGCCTCGCTTCGCCACGAGGAAGGCGGCGTGCCGTGGAGGAACGGGACCAGCGAGCGGCCGTCCACGCTGCCGGGGACGGGGACGCCGGCCAGCTCCAGCAGGGTGGGGGCGAGGTCGAGGTTGAGCACCAGCTGGTCGACAGCGCCTGTCGGCACTCCGGGGCCGCGCACGCTCAAGGGGACCCGCGCCGCCTCCTCGTAGGCGTTGCCCTTGATGCCGACGGCGCGATGCTGGCCCATCAGCAGCCCGTTGTCGGAGGTGAAGAACAGGTACGTGGTGTCGAGGCGGCCGGTGTCGGCGAGCGCCTGTCTCACGGCGGCGATCTCGTCCTGGACCGGTTCCATGCTGCGCAACCGATGCACCTCGAGCGTGTCGCAGCCGTCGATCTGGGCACTGGTCAAAGGCCCGATCTGCCGGATCCAGGACGGCTTGCTCTCGACCGACCTGCCCTCGTTGAACGAGGGGACTCGCGGGCAGGTGGCGTCGCGGAAATCGTAGGCGTATCGGCCCGGCGAGCTGGCAGGGGTGTGCGGCGACTCCGGGGCCAGGTAGAGGAAGATCGGCTCCGGCCGGCCCGCGGAGGCACGGATGAAGGACACGGCCCGCGCGGTCTCCACGTCCACGCTGTAGTCCTCCGCCTTGGAGTCGTAGGCCACGGCGTTGCCGTTGTCGTTCACCGAGTAGTCGAAGTAGCGGCCGTCCTCGGTATCACCGAGGTGGCCGAACCAGTCGTCCCAGCCGGGCGGGATGTAGGAGTCGTCCGCGCCCGTGGCGTAGTCGTTGATGTACTTGCCGACCAGCGAGGTTCGATACCCCGCCGCCTTCAGCCAGGTCGCCAGGGTGTCGGCCTCCTGCTTGCGGAAGGCCACGAAGCCCGAGGGCGCGCGATTGCCGGTCACCCCGTGGTTGTGCGAGTACTGGCCGGTGAGGATCGAAGCACGGGACGGCGCGCACAGCGGCTGCGTGATGTAGGCGTGGGTGAAGGCGAGCCCCTGGCTGGCGACGAGGTCCGCCAGCCGGGTGAGCCGCGGAGCGGTCGGGAAGTCGAGGTCGTCCGTCAGCACCACCACCAGGTTCGGCTGCGGCGGTGTCGGTGTCGGCGAAGGCGCGGCCGGCGCTGGCGCAGGGCCGCTGCCGCCGCACGCCGCGACCAACGACAGCGCCGCAGCGGTCAGCACCGGGAGCGCGTGGGACAGCGACGGCGACGCCATCGTAGGAGGGGAGGAGTCTAGCCCGCGCTGGCGGAGCGGACAAGCGGGCGATGGTGGTCGCGTGGGGGTAGACTGCAGCTCTTGAGAGTGGTCGCCGCCGACATCAAGGCCGGAACGGAGGATCGCTTCCCAGCGCACGTCGGCGAGCACGACTTCCACCTCCAGGACCGCCTGCCGGAGATCCTCGTTGCCTGGTAGGGACGGCGCATCCCGACTGCCGCGCCCCGGTCGGAGGCTCGCGTGGCTGGCGGCCCCGGCGCTGGCCGCAGCCAGCGTCCTCGTCACGCTGCTGGCGCTGGAGGCGGGGTTCCGGCTGGCCGGCGTCAGCGTGGGCACGGTCCAGATCAACCGGGCCACCGTCCGCCGCAGCGCTGACCCGCGGCTGCTGTTCGAGCTGCGGCCGGCCGCGTTCGTCCGCGGCGAGGTGGAGTACCGCATCGACGCCCTCGGCCTGCGGGGGCCGGAGACGACCGTGGAGAAGCCCGCGGGCGTGCGGCGGGTGGCGGTGCTGGGCGACTCGATCGCGTTCGGCTACTGGGTGGCCGAAGTCGACGCCTTCCCCCGCCAGCTCGAGGCGATGCTGCGGGGACGCAGCGCGGGGCGGGTCGAGGTGCTCGACTTCGGGGTGCCCGGCTACAACCTCGACCAGGAGATCGAGGCGCTGCGGACGAAGGCCCTGGCCTTCTCCCCGGACGTGGTGGTGGTCGCCTTCTGCCTGAACGACCTCGAGGGGATCTTCTCGTACGAGCTGGGGCTGGTGGAGGACCGGGCGGAGCGCGGCCGCTCGCTGCTCGGCCGGGCGCGCGAGCTCCTGCTCGCCCGCTCGCGCCTCGCCTCCTGGGTGGAGTACCGCCTCACCGAGCTCGGGGCCCGCCGGCGGTACGTGCACGCACGCAACCCCATCGCGGGGCCGCTCTACGCCGAAGCCGTGAGCCAGCAGCGGGCGGTGCTGGTCGGGAAGTTCGACGCGCTGCGCACCATCCTCCAGTCGAGGGGGATCCACGGCCTGGTGGCGGTCTTCCCGTACCTCGGCACGCGCTTCGACCGCTACCCCTACCGGGAGCTGCACGCCGCCGTCACCTCGGCCGCCGAGGCCTCCGGCCTCGCCGCCCTGGACCTGCTCGGCTGCTACTCGGGCTACGGCTTCCGCGACCTTCGGGTCGACGTCGTCCATCCGAGCCCGCTCGGCCACCGGGTGGCCGCTCACGCCATCCGCGACGCGCTGTGCGCCCACGGCTGGCTGTGCGAGGGCGGCGTGCCGCAGGGGCCGGGGTGCTCCGGCTACCGGCCTTCGGACTTCCCGAAGGTGCGCGGGTACTGAGGCGGGAGCGGCCATGGCCGACGTCGCCCTCGGATTCGTGACGCACTCCGGCTGGGCTGCGGTGGTCGGCGTCGTGGAGGCCCGACCCGGCTTCCGGGTGGTCCTGCGCGAGCGCGTGGAGATGACCGACCCGCGCGCGCCGGAGTCGAAGCAGCCGTATCACGCCGTCGAGCGGCGCCCCGTCGGCATGGCGGCGGAGCGCCTGGCCGCCTGGGCAGAGGCGGCGGAGAAGCGGGCGACCGACGCCCTCGACGAGATGCTCTCGCGGCTGGAGCGCGCCGGCCATCGGCCGGTCGGTGCCGGCATCCTCGACGCGCGCGGACGGAAGGGGAGCTCCCTCGAGACGACGCTCGCCTCGCACGCCCTCATCCACACCGCCGACGGCGCGCACTTCCGGGCGGCGATCGCCGGCGCGGCGGCGCGTCTGGGGCTGCCGGTGGTGCGGGTGGCGGCAGGGGCCCTGCCGGCGCAGACGGCTGCGGCGGCCGGCGAACCGGCCGAGGCCGTCGCCGCACGGCTGAAGTCCGCCGGTCGTGCTCTCGGGCCGCCGTGGGCCGCCGACCAGAAAACGGCGGCGATGCTGGCGTGGCTCGTGCTGCGATCCGGCGGGCGATCGGCGCTGCCGTGACCGGGCCGGGGCTGCTCGGGGACGTCGTCTTCGCAGGCGGCCTCGGCTTCGGCGCTGCGATCCAGCCGGGACCCCTGCAAGCGCTGCTCGTCTCGCGGGCGGTGGCCGTCGGCTGGAAGCAGACGCTGCCGGCCTGCTTCGCCCCGCTCCTCAGCGACGGGCCGATCGCGGTGCTGGCGATCCTGGCGCTCGGCCGGCTGCCGCGCGCGGGCTTGCCTCTGCTGCGCGCCGCCGGGGGAGCGCTCCTGCTGTACCTGGCGTGGACGGCCTTCCGCCAGTGGCGCCGTCCCGCGGCGCCCTCCGGCGGGGTCAGCGCCCCGCGAACCCTGCTCGAGGCCGCCGCCCTGAACCTGCTGAACCCGAACCCGTATCTCGCCTGGGCCCTCGTGCTGGGCCCGGCCGTCGTCACCGCCTGGAGGCGCCACCCGGTGCACGCCGTCGCCTTGGTGGCGACGCTCTACGGGACGATGCTGCTGACGATGGTGGCCTTCGTGCTCCTGGCCGGCACCTCCCGGCTGCTGAGCCCGCGGGTGCAACGGGCGCTCGTGGCGGCGTCGGCGGCGATCCTGGCGGGGCTCGGCCTGCTGCTGCTCGTCGCAGGCCTGAAGGAGCTCGGACCATCGACGGGAAGACGGTGGACCTGACGGGTCCGGAGGCGGTCGGGTAGCGCCGGCGGTCGCTAGGCCGGCGCCGCGGGCGCCGTCGCCGGACGGCGCAGGCGCAGCGCCAGCTGCGCCGCCGCCCAGGCGAGCAGCATGGCGATGGTCGTCGTCCAGTTGACCGGCTGGTAGATGCTGATCCCGGCCTCGGCGAAGCGCTGGTTCGTCCAGAAGAGCGCCTGCAGGGCGACGACTAGCGCCAGCACCTCGGCCGCCGGCAGCCGGGTCTCGGCCAGGAACCTGCGCAGGCACCACAGCGCGGCCGGGACCAGCGCCGGCAGCGCGTAGGCCAGCGGCCGCTCGTTGTTGTTGGAGATGGTGAGCGTCGCGTAGACCGAGGCCAGGAAGAGCGCGCGGTCGAAGTGGCGGCGGCCGAGGTCGGCCAGCCGGGCCGGGAAGAGCAGGGCGAGCGGCAGCAGCACCCCGAACGCGCCGAGGGTCACCACGTACAGCTGGCTGTCGAGGACGTGCTCCCAGCGGAACGACATGCTGTCGACGATGCCGGCGACGAAGCTGTAGGGCCGGTTGGCGGCGACCAGTCGGCGGACGGCGACCAGGATGGCCGCCGGCAGCAGGGCCACCGCCCCCGTGCGCAGCAGGGCAGAGCCGGCCGCCCGGGCCGGCCCCTCCTTGTTGAGACTGAGTCTCAACAAGTGAAGGAACAGGTACGGGTAGACGAGCACGTAGGTCTCGCGCACGAAGGCGGCGAGCACGCTGAGCAGGGCCAGCGGGAGCATCCGCCGGCGCTCGATCAGGAAGAAGGCCAGCGCCACCAGGAACAGCCCCGCCGGATCGGTCATCCAGTACTGGTACTCGGACCAGCGGACGGCGCCCTGGGTCAGCCCGACCAGCAGCAGGCCGGTGACCCGCAGCGGCAGGGCGAAGCCCAGGTCGCGCAGGTGCAGCCAGAGCACCAGCAGGAAGCCGAAGAGGACGGCGTTGGTGATCGAGAAGAAGGCGGCGTTCTCCGGCAGCCCCAGCCGCTGCAGCCGGCCGGCCAGCCAGGGCACCGCCAGCCGGAAGCAGTACGGCGGCTCGTGCCGCAGCTCCGCGCGGCCCCGCTCGCCCCGCGCCATCTCGATGTACCGCCAGTGGTCGTACTCCTTCACCTGCTTCGGCTTGTGCAGGAAGCCGAGCCGGGCGGAGACCGAGGCGACGTTGAGGGAGAGGAGCAGGACGGCGAGCAGCGCACCGAGACCGGTGTCGCCCGCGCGGGTGAGCCTCACGCGGCAGATCGTGTACCGACAGGCCGGCGGGGGCAAACCGCACGACGCGCCGCCGGGGTCGGCCGATGAGGTCGCTCTCGAAGACGGGGCCGCGAATGACGGCAAGGGGTCGCTCTGCTAGACTGCGATATTTTCGAGCGGCACGCGATGATCCGACCCTACAGGGACCGGCTGCCGAAGCTCGGCGCGCGCGCCTGGGTGGACGCCTCGGCCCAGGTGATCGGCGACGTCGAGCTGGGCGAGGACGCGAGCGTCTGGATGAACACGGTGGTGCGCGGCGACGTCAACCGCATCCGGGTGGGAGCCCGCAGCAACCTGCAGGACAACTGCGTCGTCCACGTGACCGCCGAGCACCCGACCACCCTGGCCGAGGAGGTGACGGTCGGGCACTCGGCCACCCTGCACGGGTGCACGGTCGGGCGGCGGTGCCTGGTCGGGATCGGGGCCACGGTCCTGAACGGGGCGGTCATCGGCGAGGAGACGATCGTCGCCGCGGGCACCCTGGTCCCGGAGGGCATGGTGGTGCCGCCGCGCAGCGTGGTGATGGGGGCGCCGGCCCGGGTGCGCCGGGAAGTGAGCGAGGAGGAGCGCTCTGGCCTGCGCCGGTACGCCGAGCGCTACGTGGGCTACAAGGACGAGTACCGGCAGGCGGAGGAGCGGCGGTGAGCGTCCACGCCGTCCGGGGCACCCGCGACATCCTCCCCGACGAGGTCGCCGCCTGGCAGGGCATGGAGAAGGCGGCCCGCGAGCTGTTCGCCCGCTACGGCTACCGCGAGATCCGCACCCCCGTGTTCGAGGAGACCGAGCTCTTCGCCCGCGGCATCGGCGCGGAGACGGACATCGTCTCCAAGGAGATGTACACCTTCGCCGACCGCGACGGCGGCTCGCTGACGCTGCGGCCCGAGGCCACCGCCGGCATCGTGCGCGCGGTGATCGAGCACAACCTGATGAACACCGACCCCGCGCTCAAGGTGTACGCCCTCGGCCCCATGTTCCGGCGCGAGCGGCCGCAGAAGGGCCGCTACCGCCAGTTCCACCAGGTCGACGTCGAGGCCTTCGGCTTCACCCGCCCCGCCATCGACGCCGAGACCATCGAGCTGGCGCTCGCCTACCTCGACGCCTGCGGCGTCACTCGCCACCAGCTGGTCCTCAACTCGGTCGGCGACGGCAACTGCCGGCCGGCCTACGTCGAGCTGCTGCGGCAGGCCCTGCGCGAGCGCGCGTCCACGATGTGCGGGGACTGCCAGCGGCGGGCGGAGACGAACCCGCTGCGGGTGCTCGACTGCAAGGTGCCGCAGGACCAGCCGCTGATCGAGGCGCTGCCGAAGATCACCGACCACCTCTGTGCCGCCTGCCGCGAGCACTTCGCCGAGGTCTGCCGGCAGCTGCGGCTGCTGGGCATCGACTACCGGCTGGAGCCGCGCCTGGTGCGCGGCCTCGACTACTACGTGCGCACCACCTTCGAGGTGACCAGCGACGCGCTGGGCGCCCAGAGCAGCGTGCTGGGCGGCGGGCGCTACGACGGGCTGGTCAAGGACCTGGGCGGGCCGGAGCTTCCCGGGATCGGCTTCGCCGTGGGCATGGAGCGCCTGAGCCTGCTGCTGCCGCCGTGTCCACCGCCGCCGCGCTGCCAGGTGTTCCTGCTGCCGCTGGTGGAAGGCGCCCAGGACCGGGCGCTCGTGCTGCAGCGGGACCTGCGCGCGGCGGGGGTGTCGGCCCTGCTCGACCCCGAGGGCCGCAGCTTCAAGTCGCGGATGAAGCAGGCCGACAAGCTGGGGGCGCGCTTCGTGGCCATCCTGGGCGAGGACGAGCTCCGCCGCGGCGCCTGGAGCGTGCGCGACATGGCGCGCTCGGCGCAGGAGGACGTGCCCGCGCAGCGGGTGCTGCAGTACCTGAAGGAGAGGACGAATGGCTGAGCCGCTGGGCGAGCTCGCGCGCACGCACTACTGCGGCGAGCTGCGCGAGTGCCACGTCGGCCGCACCGTCACCGTCATGGGCTGGGCGGCCACCCGCCGAGACCTGGGCGGGGTGGTGTTCATCGACCTGCGCGACCGCGAGGGGATCTGCCAGGTGGTGGCCCGGCCGGAGGTCTCGAAGGCGGCCCACGCGGCCGCCGACCGGGCGCGCTCGGAGTACGTGGTGGCCGTGGTCGGCGAGGTGGAGGCGCGCGCGCCGGAGACGGTCAACCCCAACCTGGCCACCGGCAAGGTGGAGGTGCTGGCCCGCGAGATCCGTATCCTCTCCGAGGCGCGCACGCCTGTCTTCCCGATCGAGGATCAGATCGACACCCACGAGGAGGTCCGCCTCAAGCACCGCTACCTCGACCTGCGCCGGCCGGCGCTGCAGAGGAACCTGAGGCTGCGCCACCGCGTCTCCATGGAGGTCCGGCGCTACCTCGACGAGCAGGGCTTCTACGAGGTGGAGACGCCCGTCCTGGGCAAGTCCACTCCCGAGGGCGCACGCGACTACCTGGTGCCCTCGCGCGTCCACCACGGCAGCTTCTACGCGCTGCCGCAGTCGCCGCAGCAGTTCAAGCAACTGCTGATGGTGGCCGGCGTCGAACGTTATTTCCAGATGGCCCGCTGTTTCCGCGACGAGGACCTGCGCGCCGACCGCCAGCCGGAGTTCACGCAGATCGACATGGAAATGTCGTTCATCACGCCGGAGGACATCTACGGCATCATCGACGGCATGCTCGCGGAGCTGATGAAGGCCGCCGGCCACGGCGAGATCCCGCTGCCGCTGCCGCGCATGAAGTACGACGACGTGATGAGCAAGTACGGCAGCGACAAGCCCGACCTGCGGTTCGGCATGGAGATGGTGGATTTCACCGAGGACTTCCGCGCCAGTGCGTTCAAGGTGTTCCGTTCCGTCATTGATGGCGGTGGCGTCGTGAAGGCGATGAACGCCAAGGGGTTTGCCTGCGCCACGCAGGGCCAGATCGAGGCGCT
>DATKME010000046.1:0-74291 GCA_035542035.1 Vicinamibacteria bacterium
ACCGGGCGTGCCTCGCCGCCCGCAACGCGCTCGACGGGCTCGGCTTCCTGGAGATCGAGACGCCGATCCTCACCCGGGCCACGCCCGAGGGCGCCCGCGACTACCTCGTCCCGAGCCGGGTCCACGCCGGCCAGTGGTACGCGCTCCCGCAGTCCCCGCAGATCTTCAAGCAGATCCTGATGGTGGCCGGGATGGACCGGTACTTCCAGATCTGCCGCTGCTTCCGCGACGAGGACCTGCGGGCCGACCGCCAGCCCGAGTTCACCCAGGTCGACATCGAGGTCTCCTTTCCGCGGGTGCAGACGATCGTCGACCTGGTGGAGCCCTTGTTCCAGCGGGTGCTGAAGGTGGCGGGCCTGGAGGCGCCGCGTCCCTTCCCGCGGCTGACTTTCGCCGAGGCGATGCTGCGCTACGGCAGCGACAAGCCCGACCTGCGCTTCGGCATGCCCATCAGCGACGTCAGCGACGAGCTGCAGGTCCTGGGCCTGGAGAACTACCCGGCGCTGCTGGAGAAGGGGGCGCGGGCGCGGGCGATCGTCCTGCCGGCCAAGGGCGGCGTCTCCGGCACCCAGCTGCGCAGGATCAACGAGGACCTGTGGCTCGCCCGCATCGTGCCGGACGCCCGTGGCGAGAAGCGGCGCCTGCTCACCCTCAAGGTGAACGAGGACACGCTGGCGAAGCTCGCCGAGAAGGGCGCCTCCGCGGAGACGGCGCGGCGCCTGTTCCAGAAGGTGGGTGCGGACAGGGACGACACCGTGCTGATCGGCGTCGACCAGCCCGGGCCCGTGGCCATGGCCATGGGCATCCTGCGCCTGGAGATGGGCCGCGAGCTGAAGCTGGTGGACGAGTCCGCCTATCGCTTCCTGTGGGTCACGGACTTCCCGCTGTTCGAGTGGAACAAGGACGAGAAGCGCTGGGACAGCCTGCACCACCCGTTCACCGCGCCGCTGGACGAGGACGTCTCGCTCCTGGAGAGCGACCCTGGCCAGGCCCGGGCCAAGGCCTACGACGTGGTGCTGAACGGCTACGAGGTCGGCGGCGGCTCCATCCGCATCCACGACTCGGCCATGCAGGCCCGCGTCTTCAAGCTGCTGGCCCTCTCGGAGGAGGAGACGCGGGAACGCTTCGGCTACTTCCTGGAGGCGCTCTCGTACGGGACGCCGCCCCACGGCGGCATCGCCCTCGGGCTCGACCGCATCGTGATGATCCTGGCCGGCGAGAGCTCGCTGCGGCAGGTGATCGCCTTCCCCAAGACCGCGAGCGGGACCGACCTCATGACCGGCTCGCCGGCCTCGGTCCGCGACGAGCAGATCCGGGAGCTGGGTCTGCTGGCGGTCCGGCGCTAGCCGGACTGCCGCGGGTCGCCGGTGGCGGCGTGCTAAGCTCGACCTCGGATCCCTGGATGATGCGCGTGTCGGTCCCGGAGCGGGGGCTGGAGACGCTGTTCGGCACCAACGACGAGAGCCTGCGGTTCGTCGAGGACACGTTCAAGGTCCGGGTCAAGAGCCAGGGCCAGGAGCTGCTGATCGAGGGCGAGGAGAAGAGCGCCGCCCTGGCCGGCCAGGTGTTCGAGCAGCTCACCCAGATGATGAAGGACGGCTACGCCGTGGGCTCGGCCGACGTGCGGCTGGCGGCGCAGCTGCTGTCCCGCGACGGCGAGGCGCGGGTCCGCGACTACCTGCTGAAGTCGGCCGTGCGCGGCGGCAAGAAGGTGGTGGTCCCGCGCAGCCTCAACCAGCGCCTGTACCTCGAGCAGATCCAGCAGAACGACATGGTCTTCGGGATCGGCCCGGCCGGGACCGGCAAGACCTACCTGGCCATGGCGCAGGCGGTCGCGTATCTCACCGCCAAGCAGGTGAGCCGCATCATCCTGGCCCGGCCCGCCGTGGAGGCCGGCGAGAAGCTGGGCTTCCTGCCCGGGGACCTGCAGCAGAAGGTCGACCCCTACCTGCGGCCCCTCTACGACGCCCTCTACGACCTCATCGACTACGAGAAGGTCGAGCGCCTGTTCGAGCGCAACCAGATCGAGATCGCGCCCATCGCCTTCATGCGCGGGCGCACCCTCTCGGACGCCTTCGTCATCATCGACGAGGCGCAGAACACCACCACCGAGCAGATGAAGATGGTGCTGACCCGCATCGGCCTCGGCTCCAAGGTGGTGGTCACGGGCGACATCACCCAGATCGACCTGCCGCCCGGGCGCATCTCGGGGCTGGTCGAGGCCATCTCGGTGCTCTCGGGGACCGAGGGCGTCGCCTTCTGCTACTTCGACGAGAGGGACGTCGTTCGCCATCGGCTGGTGCAGTCGATCATCAAGGCTTACGAGCGGTGGGGCTCGGACAAGCCCGCCGGCCGCTGACCATGGAGGCCCCCGCAGGTCTGCGCGTCGTGCTGCTGAACCGCCAGCGGCGCCGCCGCGTCGACGCGCGGCGGCTGGGCCGGCTGCTGGAGCGGGCAGCCGTCGAGCTGGGCGTGGGCGGGGAGCTGGCGCTGGTGCTGGCCGGCGACCGCCTCCTGCGCCGGCTCAACCGCGACTACCGCGGCAAGGACCGGCCCACCGACGTGCTGTCCTTCCCGGGCGAGGGAGGCGAGGGCGGGCTGGGCGACGTCGTGATCAGCGTGGAGACGGCCGAGCGCAACGCCCGCAGCCTGGGGCGCACCGTGCCGCAGGAGCTGGAGGTGCTGGCGCTGCACGGGCTGCTGCACGTCCTCGGCCACGACCACGAGACCGACGGCGGCACCATGCGCCGGCTGGAGCAGAGGCTCCGCCGCCGCCTGCTGGGACGGCCATGATCCCGCTGCAGGGGCTGCTGGTGGTGCTGCTGGCGGCGCTGTCGATGTTCCTGGCCACCGTCGAGGCCGCCTTCAACCTGCTCAAGCGGCGCCGGCTCACCCAGGTCGGTTTCCACGACGAGGAGCGCATCGCACGGGCGCTGAGCTACCTGGACGACCCTCCCCGGCTGCTGATGCCCGCCCACTTCGGCACCTACACCGCTCACATCGGGATGACCGTGATCATCACCTCGATGGCGTTCCGGTCCCTCCAGCACTGGGCGCTGCTGGCGGCGTTCACGGTGATGATGGCCTACCTGCTGCTGTTCCGGGTGAGCGTGCCCTACATCCTGGTGCGCCGCAGCCCGGAGACCGTGTTCCTGTGGCTGCTGCCGGTCTTCGACCTCTGGGCCCGGGCGCTGCACCCGATCGTGGGCACGCTGCGCCTGCGGCCGAGCGCGGCCCAGGAGGAGCCCGAGCCGCAGGAGCCGACGGTGCCGCCGACGCCCGAGGTCCCGCCGCCGCCCATCCAGCAGGAGGACGCCGACGAGCTGGTGGCTTCGGTCGACCGCTTCGCCCGGACCCTGGTCCGCGAGGTGATGACACCGCGGCCCGACATCGCGGCGATCACGGCGCAGTCGCCGGTGAGCGAGCTGCGGCGGTTGATGGCGGAGAGCAAGTACAGCCGGATCGTGGTCTTCGGCGAGAACCTGGACGACGTGCAGGGCGTGGTCGGGGTGCGCGACGTGCTCGCCGCCGACCCGGAGACGCCGGTCGGCCGGCTGGCCCGCCCCGCCCACCTGGTGCCGGAGACCAAGCGCATCGCGGAGCTGCTGCGGGAGATGCAGGAGCTGCGCGTCACCTGCTGCGTGGTCATCGACGAGTACGGGGGCACCGCCGGTCTGGTGACGGTGGAGGACATCGTCGAGGAGCTGGTGGGCGAGATCAAGGACGAGTACGACGTCGAGGGCGACCCGCTCACGGTGGAGGCCGACGGCAGCGTGGTGGCCGACGGCCGGCTGGGTGTGGAGCGGCTGGAGCAGGCCCTGGAGACGGAGCTGTCGCTAGACGAGGAGATCGACACCGTGGGCGGGCTGGTGACCTTCATCTTCGGCCAGATCCCCCGTCCCGGCGAAAAAAAGGCCTACCGCGGGTTCGAGGTGGAGGTGCTGGCGGCCGAGAGGAAGAGGGTCAACCGCGTGCGCTTCCGCCGCCTGGCGGTGCCGAGCCCCGCATGAGCGAGGATCCGGGGAGGCCGCAAGGCTTCCGCGCCGGCTTCGTGACGGTGGTCGGCCGGCCGAACGTCGGCAAGTCCACCCTGGTCAACCGGCTGGTGGGGCAGAAGGTCGCCATCGTCTCCGACAAGCCGCAGACCACGCGCAACCGCATCCTCGCCGTGGTGAACCGTCCGCGGGCGCAGATGGTCCTGTTCGACACCCCCGGCATCCACAAGCCGATGCACGAGATGAACCGGCGCATGGTGGAGGCGGCGGTGAAGAGCATCGGCCAGGGCGACCTGGTGCTGTGGGTGAACGAGGCCGACCTTCCGCCCGGCCCCGGCGACGCCTTCATCCAGCGGCTGCTCTCGCAGTCGGGGCGGCCGCTGGTGCTCGCCCTCAACAAGATCGACCGGCTCCCCAAGCCCCGCCTGCTGCCGGTGCTCGAGACCTGGAGCCACGTCGGCTCCTTCGCGGAGCTGGTGCCCATCTCGGCGCTGAGCGGCGACAACGTCGACCGCCTCGAGTCGCTGCTGATCGCCCGGCTTCCCGAAGGGCCGGCGCTCTACCCGGAGGACTTCGTCAGCGACCTGCCCGAGCGCTTCTTCGTCGCCGAGATGGTCCGCGAGCGCATCCTGCAGCACACGCGGGAGGAGATCCCGTATGCCACCGGGGTGGTGATCGAGTCCTTCAAGGAGGAGGAGGGGCTGGTCCGGATCCACGCTGCCGTGCTGGTCGAGCGGCAGAACCAGAAGGGCATCCTCATCGGCCGCGGGGGCGCGATGCTGAAGCGCATCGGCACCGAGGCGCGCCAGCAGATCGAGGGCTTCCTGGGCACGAAGGTCTTCCTGGGTCTCTTCGTCAAGGTCCGCGAGAGGTGGCGGGAGAACGAGGGCATCCTCGGCGAGATGGGCCTCGGCGAGCGCGGGCCCGCCCGCGGCGAGTCCTGAGGCGACGACGGCCGCGCCCGGGTCGGCGGCTACTTGCCGCCGAGATGGAACGCCAGGACGACCTTGCCGACGATGTACTTCCCGCCGGCGTCGTTCTCGTTGTAGACCTGCGCCACACCGCCCGCGGGAATGCCGTTCGTCGCCGTGGAGAAGCCGCCCTCGGCCGCGAAGCGCAGCAGGCCGCGCCCGACCTCGACCCCCACCGACCCGACGAAGCCGGACTTCGAGGTGCTCGCCGTGAACGTCTCGCCGGCGACCGTGCTGGTCTCCTTGTACTTCGTCACCGCGCCCCCGACCGCGAGGTAGGGGACGACGAGCCCCCCCTGCAGGAAGCGGTAGCCGGCCTGGAAGAAGATGGGGGTGTTGGTCATGTCCAGCGGGAACCCGAGCTTCTGGACGGGCGAGCCGGGCGCGGCCACGAAGACACGCTCGCCGGACCTGGAGAACGTGCGCGCGCCGGCGGTCACGAACACGCCGCGCCACACGGTCGCCCGTGCGGCGCCGCCGAAGGTGCCGCCGCCGTTCGAGCCGAAGACGGCGCTGGCGGTGTTGGAGGCGGTCATGGAGAAGTAGCCGCCCTGACCCTCGAGCGCCAGGTCGACCCCCGCCGCCGCCGGCCGCGCCGCCGCCGTCACCGCCATGAACGAGGCGACCGCCAGGCGCACGCCTGCCCGCTGTCTCATCGCTGCTCCTCGCATCCTGGGACTACTCCTGCGGCCCGGTGCCGAGCCCCATCCCGGACAGCGCCTTCGCCGGCCGGACGAGCCCGTACCCGTAGGTGTCGTTGCGCCCGCCGGCGGGCGCGCCGCCCAGCCGCTCGGCCGTCTGCTCGAGCACCTGGCGGACGGAGCTCACGTCGCTGAACCCCTGCGAGTAGAGCAGGGCGGCGACGGCCGAGACGTGCGGCGTCGCCATGCTGGTGCCGTCGAGCCCGCAGTAGCAGAAAGTGTCGAAGCGGCCCTGGGCGACCGCGTCCTGGTCCAGCGTCTGCTGGAAGACGCAGTCCCCGATCGAGTTCGTCACCGTCGTCTCGCAGGTGCCGCCGGGGGCCATGAGCTCGAGGTCGACGCCGGTGTTGGAGTAGGAGGCCCGGTTCTTGAGCGGGTCGAGGGCACCGATCGCCAGCACGTGCTGGCCGCGGGCCGGGAACTCGACCACCCCCTTGCCACTGTTGCCGGCGGCGGCCACCACGGTGATGCCCTTGTCGTACGCCCGGTTGATGGCCGCCTGGATGGTGTCGCTCGCGTCCTCGCTGCCCAGGCTGAGGTTGATCACCTTCACCGGGTTCACGCCGCCGCTGCTGTAGTCGGCGGCGTAGTCGATGCCCTCGGCCACGGCGAACACGGAGCCGGTGCCGGTCTCGTCGAGGATCTTCACCGGCAGGATCGCGCAGCCGAAGGCGAGACCGGCCAGGCCCAGGTCGTTGTTGGTCGCCTCTGCGATGGTCGAGGCCACGTGCGTGCCATGGCCCTCGTCGTCGTTGGGGTGATCGTCGTCGTTGACGAAGTCGTGGCCGGGGAGGAACTCGGTGTCGCCCCAGTCCGGCGCCTTGTGGAAGCTCTGCTTGGTGACGGGGTCGAAGTAGTCCTCGTAGGCGATGCCGGTGTCGAGCACCGCCACCGCCACCTTGCTCTGCCCCTTCTGGATGCCCCAGGTCCGCTCGGCGTTCACCATGGTGAAGTTCCACTGGTAGTCCGCGTAGTAGGGGTCGTTCGGCTTGAAGGTGGTCCCCTGGGACTTGCGCAGCAGCCCGTTCGGCTCCACGGAGCGGACGCCGGGCAGGCGCGAGAAGGCCGCGATCGCCTGCGCCACCGTCAGGTCCGGAGACAGGGTCACCAGCAGCCGGCGGCCGGAGCGGCCGCGGCGCACCTCGCCCACGCGGCCGTCGCGCAGGGCCTTCTCGGCCGGGCTGCCGTCGGCGTCCTGCTGGAAGGTCACGACCACCTCGCCGGCCCGGGCCGCCCCGGGGGGAAGCGGCCCTCCGGTCCTGCGGACGGCCTTGATCACGTCGCCCGCGGCGTGCGCGCCGGTCGCGGCACGCCTGGGCGGATCGGCCTGGCGGGGAGGTGCCGCGGCCAGGGACACCGCGGCCCCGAGGGCGGCAGCGACGGCGAGGCTGAGCCGGGAGTTCATCCCGGGAGGATACAGCAGAACTACCCGGGAGCCTGTGCCGGGCGGCGCAGGGCCCGAACCAGCGGCCAGCTCGAGGCGATGCCGACCAGCAGGCAGGCGGTGCCCAGCAGCGGCTCGGGGGTGTAGGGCTGGGTGGGGTCGTCCACCAGCGGCGCCACCAGGAAGGTGAGCGTGTTCAGGGTCGCGTGGACGACGACCGAGGGCCAGAGCGAGGCGGTGCGCAGGCGGACCAGGCCGAAGACCAGGCCCAGGACGAACGCGAACAGCAGCCGCAGCGGGTCGTGGATGACCGCGAACAGCGCCGCCGTCAGCCCCACCGAGAACGCGGCGCCGAGCCGGGCGGCGAGCGACGTGAGCAGGATGCCGCGCATCACCAGCTCCTCGACGAGCGCCGGCAGCAGCGCGATGACCGCCACCGAGACCAGGGCGTCGAGCGGGTTCGCCGGACGGAGCGCCGCGTGCAGCCGGCGGAACACCTCCAGCTCCTCCGGCGTGGGCGGGCGGAACAGCGCCTGGACCGTGATGACGCCGACGCTGCCGACCCACAGAGTGCCGCCGAGCAGCACGCACAGCCCCGCCGTCCGGGCCGCCAGCGGCGGGCCGAGGACCGCGGCCCGCTCCTGCGGCCGGAACGCCAGCGCCACCAGCGCCGGGGCGCCGAGGAGGAGGGTCCCGGTGGCGACCGAGGAGCGGATTCCCAGGCCCAGGTCGGCGACCACCCAGCGGGTCAGCAGGAGCATGGCGGCGATGCCCAGCGCCGCCAGGACGATCGCCTGGGCGAGATGGAACGGCCGCGCGTCTTCGGACCCGTGCTGACCCATACGGCAGCCATTATCTCCGCGTCACTCTCCCGGTTAACATTCGTGCCTTCGGCATGCTCCTGGAACTGCCACGAGAGGAACGGCCCCGCGAGAGGATGGCGCGGCTGGGCGCCGCCGCGCTGTCCGACCGGGAGCTGCTGGCGACGCTGATCGGCACCGGGGCGCGCGGGGCCTCCGCCCTGGACGTCGCCTCCGACCTGCTGGGGAAGGGGGGGCTGCACGAGCTCGCCGCACGCTCGATCGGCGAGCTCGAGCGCACGCGGGGGTTGGGGCGGGCGAAGGCCACCCGCCTGCTGGCGGCGCTCGAGCTGGGCGCCCGGCTGGCTGCTCCGGCCGGCGCTGCGACACCGGCCCTGCAGTCGCCGCAGGAGGCGGCCCGCTACCTGCTCCCGCGCTACTCGGCGCGGCCGGTGGAGACCTTCGGACTGCTGGCGCTCGACGCCCGCCACCGCCTTCGGCGCGAGGCCGTGATCTCCGTGGGCTCCCTCACCGCCAGCCTGGTGCACCCGCGGGAGGTCTTCCAGGAGGCCGTCGTCTCCCGCGCCGCCGCGCTGGTGCTGTTCCACAACCACCCCTCCGGCGATCCCGAGCCCTCGCCCGAGGACCTGGCGCTGACCCGCCGGCTGGCCGCGGCGGGATCGCTGATGGGCATCGAGGTCCTCGACCACCTGGTGCTGGGGGCGGGCCGCTTCGTCAGCCTGAAGCAGAGGGGCCAGCTGTGAGGGTGCATCCGTGAGCGAAGCCCGTGTGGTCTACTTCGACTGCGCCAGTGGCGCCTCCGGGGACATGCTGCTGGGGGCCGTCGTCGACCTGGGGCTGCCGATCGAGACGCTGCGCCAGGAGCTCGCCGGACTGCGGCTGCCCGGGTACCGGCTCGAGGCCTCGCGGGTGAGGCGGGCCGGCCTGGCGGCGACCAAGGTGGACGTGCTCGTCGACCCCGGCGACAAGCCCCACCGCCACCTGGGCGACATCCTGGCGCTCCTCGACGCTTCGAGCCTCCGGCCCGCGGACCGCGAGCGGGCGGCCGCCCTGTTCCGGCGGCTGGCGGAGGCGGAAGCCGCCGTCCACGGCACCTCGTCGGAGAAGGTCCACTTCCACGAGGTGGGGGCGGTCGACTCGATCGTCGACATCGTCGGGGGGGTCGTCGCCCTGCGCTGGCTGGGGTCGACCCGCTTCGTCGCCTCGCCGCTGAACTTGGGCAGCGGGACCGTCAGCATGTCGCACGGCACGTTCCCGGTGCCGCCCCCGGCCACCGCCCGCCTGGTGCAGGGAGTGCCGGTCTACAGCGACGGCGAGGGGGAGCTGCTGACGCCCACCGGCGCGCTGCTGGTGACGGCCTACGCCGGCGGCTACGGCCCGCTGCCGCCGATGCGCATCGAGAAGGTCGGCCACGGCGCCGGCGGCCGGGAGACGAAGGGCCGGCCGAACGTCCTGCGGCTGGTGCTGGGGCAGGAGGACGCGAGGGCGACGGGCGAGCGGGTGCTGGTGCTGGAGACGGAGCTCGACGACGCGGCCCCGCAGATCCTGGGGCCGCTGCTGGAGACGCTGCTGGCCAAGGGCGCGCTCGACGCCTTCTTCACGCCGGTGCAGATGAAGAAGGGCCGGCCTGGCGTGCTGGTCACCGTGATCGCCCCCCCGACCGCGCGCGACGTGGTGGAGGAGGTCCTCTTCCGCGAAACGACCACCCTCGGCGTGCGCCGGCAGGAGTGGGAGCGCACGGTGCTCGAGCGCGAGGTCGCCCGCGTCGACACCGCCTACGGGCCGATCCGTGTCAAGATCGGGCGTCGCCGCGGCGTGGTCTACAACGTCTGGCCCGAGTTCGACGACTGCGTCAGGGCGGCCGGCGAGCGGGGCGTGGCGGTGAAGGAGGTGATCGCCGCCGCCCTCGCCGCCTGGCGCGCCGCAACCACGGAAAGGCCATGAACCCAGTGCAGCGCACGTCGGTCATCACGACGCCGATCTACTACGTGAACGACGTGCCGCACGTCGGCCACGCCTACACCACCATCGCCTGCGACACCCTGGCCCGTGCCCGGCGGCTGCGCGGGGAGGACGTCTTCTTCCTGACCGGCACCGACGAGCACGGCCAGAACATCGAGCGCATCGCCCGCGAGCGGGGCATCACCGAGCAGGAGCACTGCGACCGCATCTCCGCCGCCTTCCGCGAGCTGTGGCAGCGCTACGACGTCCACTACTCCGGTTTCATCCGCACCACCGAGGAGATCCATCGCCGCGGCGTGCTGAGGCTGTGGGAGCGGCTGCGCGCCGCCAGGACGCCGGACGGTCGGGACGCCGTCTACCTCGGACGCTACGCGGGCTGGTACTGCCCGCGCTGCGAGGGCTTCAAGGACGAGGAGGAGCTGCGCCAGCCAGGCGACGTCTGCCCCGACCACGAGCGGCCCTGCGAGTGGACCGAGGAGGAGAACTTCTTCTTCCGCCTCTCGGCCTACGAGGCCTGGCTGCGCGAGACGATCGAGTCGGACCGCCTGCTGATCCGGCCCGAGTCGCGCAGGAACGAGATCCTGGGCGTGGTGCGCCAGGGGCTCAAGGACTTCAGCGTCAGCCGGGCGCGGGTCAAGTGGGGGATCCCGGTCCCCGGGCAGCCCGACCACGTGCTCTACGTCTGGGTCGACGCGCTCAGCAACTACGTCACCGCCCTCGGGTTCGCCGACGACGCGGAGCCGTACCGGCGCTACTGGGCCTCTGCCGACGAGCGGCTGCACGTGATCGGCAAGGACATCATCCGCTTCCACTGCCTGTACTGGCCGGCGATCCTGCACGCCGCCGGCGTGCCGATCCCCACCCGCGAGTTCGCCCAGGGCTTCATCACCAAGGACGGCCGCAAGCTGTCGAAGACCACCGGCAACGTGATCGACCCGGTGGCGCTGGTGGAGCGCTTCGGGCCCGACGCCGCCCGCTACTTCCTGCTGCGGGAGGCTCCCTACGGCGCGGACTGGGACTTCACCGACGCCGCCTTCCTCAACCGCTACAACGCCGACCTGGCCAACGACCTCGGCAACCTGGTCTCGCGCTCGATCACCATGGCGGCCCGCTACTGCGACGGCAGGGTGCCGGAGGGCGTCGCCAGCGCGCCGGTCGAGTCGCTGGCCGACAAGGTGCTCGACCGCTACGAGGCCTTCGATTTCGCCGGCGCCCTGATCGAGATCTGGGCCTGGGTCTCCCAGCTCAACCAGGCGATCGTGAGGTTCGAGCCCTGGACGGTGGCGAAGGACGCGGACCGTCGCGGGGAGCTGGAGGGGTTCCTCTACCGCCTGCTCGAGGCGGTGCGGGTGGTCGCCGTCCTGGCCTCTCCGGTGATGCCGCGCGCCGCCTCCCGCATCCTCGGCATGCTGGGCCTCGGCGAGCACGACCCGGGGCCGGAGGACCTGGAGTGGGGCCGCCTCACGCCGGGGCAGCCGCTGGGGACGGTGGCGCCCCTGTTCCCGCGGGCCGACAGGCCGGCGGAGCCGGAAGTGGCGGAGGTCCCGGTGACGCCTCCTGTCGCCGAGCCCCCGAAAACGCGGCCGCGCCGTTCCCGCAGCCGAAAGCAGCAGAAGGAGACAGCCGTGTCCGACACCCCCGAAGCCCCCCGGCCCGAGGCCGCCGCGCCGCCGACGGCCAGCGCGCCCGTGGCGGCCGCAACCGACCGCATCGACATCTCCGAGTTCGCCCGGCTGGAGCTGCGCGCCGCGCGCGTCACCGCCGCCGAGAAGATCGCCGGCTCGAAGAAGCTGGTGAAGCTGCAGGTCGACCTCGGCACCGAGACACGCCAGCTGGTCGCCGGCATCGCGGACGCCTACGAGGCCGAGACGCTCGTGGGCCGGACCGTGGTGATGGTGGCGAACCTCAAGCCCGCGAAGCTGATGGGGGTCGAGTCGAACGGGATGCTCCTGGCGGGATCGGTGGACGGGAAGGCGGTGCTGTGCACGTTCGACGCCGAAGTGGCTCCCGGCACGAAGGTGAAGTGAGCCGCAGCCTGCGGGTGGCGGCGGCCGTCGCCGCCCTCGGTCTGGTCGGCTGCCCGGCTCGCCCCAAGGCGGTCGTCTACGACCTCGCCGCCCGGGCGGCGGTGGCCGAGAGCTGGTCGGCCGAGGACGTCCTGCGCTTCGGCACGCCTGCGGCCGAGCCGCGGCTGACCGACGGCTTCTACCGCGAGGCGGGCGGCGCCGCCGAGCCGTTCCTCTGGTCGGGGGAGGAGGCGGAGGTCGCGTACCAGTGGGACACCGTCGCCCCGCGGGTGGCCGTCCTCGACGTCGCGCCCTACAGCGGCGTCAAGGATCAGTCGGCCGAGGTGCGGCTCAACGGCACGCCGCTCGAGACGCTGAAGCTCGACGACGTCCGCCACCGCTACCGCATCGCCCTGCCCGCGGCCGCCCAGAAGCAGGGCGACAACCGGCTGCGCTTCGTCTTCGCCGCCACCGCCTCGCCGGCCCAGGCGGACCCGCACAGCCTCGACCTGCGCCGGCTGGCCGCGGCCTTCTACACGCTGGTCACCGGTCCCGCCGAGGACGCCTCGATCGAGGATCTGCTGGCGCGGGACGCGCCGCGGCCGTTCGCCGTGGGCGAGGAGAACGGCGTGCCCGGCCTGACGCTGCTCGGGCCGGCGATGGTCCGCTTCGCGCTCAAGCTGCCGGCCGGGGCCGAGCTGCGCTTCCGGCCCGAGCTGGAGCCGGCGGCGCGCGCCGCCGCCGCCGCTGCGTACTTCCAGGTGCTGGTGGACGACGGCCGCGGCGAGCGCGACGTCTGGCATCGTCTGGTCGACGCGCGCAGGGACGACGCCGCCGGCGAGCAGGTGGTGGCGCTGCCCGGCGCCGCCGGCGACGTCGTGCAGGTGGCGCTCGCCGTCTCCGGCACCGGCGGGGGCCGCTTTGCCTGGGGCCGCTTCGTGGCGCCGCGGATCCTCGGCCGCGGCGGCCGGTCCGAACCGCTCGAGCCGGGGCCGCTCCCGGCCGCGGACTCGGCCCGGGCCGACGCTCTGCGCCACCGGCTCGCCGGCGTCAACGTGCTGCTGGTGGTGCTGGACGCCGGCCGCGCCCAGGAGTTCGGCACCTACGGCTACCCGCGCGCCACGACGCCCGAGATCGACCGCTTGGCCGGCGAGGGCGTCGTCTTCGAGCGCGTCTACACGCCGGCCGTGTACACGCTGGGCGCCATGTCCTCGGTGTGGACCTCCCAGTACCCCGACCGCCACCACAGCGCCCTCTCCTTCAACGCGAGGTTGCCGAAGGACCGGCTGACGCTGGCCGAGGTGCTCTCGGGGCAGGGGATCTCGACCGGCGGCTTCGTCGCGAACTCGATCGCCGGCCGCATGTTCGGGTTCGAGCGCGGCTTCGCCCACTTCGACGAGGTGTTCACCACCCTGGGCAGCAGCGGCGGCGTCTTCCGCCAGGCGGTGCCGCCCTGGTTCGCGGCGAACCGCGACCGCCGCTTCTTCGCTTACGTCCACTTCCGCGAGCCGCACTTCCCCTACGACCCCGAGCCGCCGTTCGACACCAGGTTCGGGCCCGAGGGGCCGATCGCGAAGGCAGCCCGGCGCGACGACGCCTTCTTCAGGGACGTGAACCAGGGTCGCCGCCCCTTCAGCGAGGCCGAGCGCGAGCACCTGCAGCGGCTGTACGACGGAAGCCTGGCCTTCGCGGACCAGGAAATCGGCGCGCTGCGCCGGGCGCTCGAGCAGGACGGGCTGTGGGACCGCACCGTGGTCATCGTGACGGCGGACCATGGAGAGGAGCTGCACGAGCCCGGCTGCCTGGGCGAGCGGTGCTGGATCGGCCACAACGTCCACGTCTACGAGCCGAGCGTCCACGTGCCGCTGATCGTCCGCTTCCCGCAGGGAACGGCGCCGGCCGGCGCGCGGGTGGGAGCGCTCGCGGACCTGCTCGACCTCGCGCCGACGATCGCCGACGTCTTCGGCGTGCTCGGCAGGGGCGGCAGCGACCGCGAGTTCCAGGGGAGGAGCCTGCTGCCGCTGATCGCCGGAGCGCCGGGGAAGCCGGCGGTGCTGTCGCGCACGGTGTGGGACCGGCCCCGCTACGCCCTGCGCGACGAGCGCTTCAAGTACTTCTACGACACCCGCAGCGGCGAGGAGCACCTCTACGACCTGCAGAACGATCCCGGCGAGGCCCTTGACCTGGTCGCGCGCGAGCCGCTGCGCACGGCGTACTATCGCCAGTCGCTGCATCACTGGACGCTGCGCCTCGCCCGCCGTGTCCCGGCGACCAGTGAGCAGGCGTCGCCGCCGAGCTGCGAGCAGTGCCGGAACCTGAAGGCGCTCGGCTACATCCAGGGCGACTGCAGCCAGTACTGCAGGTAGCCGGCGCCGCGGCATCTTGCGTCTGCCGGGGACTCGGACTAACGTGGGTCCGCAATCGCCTGACGGGCTCGCGGGCGGCAGAGGCCGCAGGGCGGCAGGTTTCGCCACCTGACCCGAGACCGAGCGGTGGTGTCCTGATGAGCGGCAGTCCCCCGACGGCGCCAGGCCCAGAGCCAGGACGCAGGGTCCTGGTCATCGACGACAACGAGGACGCCGCGGAGAGCCTGCGCGTCATGCTGCAGCTCCACGGCCACGCGGTGGAGGTGGCGCTGAGCGGCGCCGACGGCCTGGAGACGGCGCGGAGGTTCCTGCCGGAGGTGGTCCTGTGTGACCTCGGCCTGCCCCAGCTGGACGGGCTGGCGGTCGCCGAGGCGATGCGCGCCGACCCGGAGCTGCGGGGTGCGCGCCTGATCGCGATCACCGGCTACGGCGGCCCCGAGGACGTCGAGCGCGCGCTGCGCGCGGGCTTCGACACCCACCTCACCAAGCCCGCGGATCCGGTGCGGCTGCTGGAGCTGGTCGCGGCCTGAGCCGCTCAGGCGGCCGCGGACCGGCCGTGAGCTGGTCAGGCCGCACGCCCTTCGGCCAGCCCCCCGGGAAGCGGGCATAGGCGCGCAGCGCGAGATCGTCCGGCGAGACGTGCTGCTGCGCCGAGGAGTCGAGGGCCACGGAGCTCAGCGCGCCGGTGAGGGCGAACAGCCCGCCGATGGCGGCGCCGACCAGCGCGCAACTGCTGGCACCGTTCCCGGAGACCGAGCCGCACGACACCGTCAGCGCGGCGGCGGACACCGCGCCGCCGATCAGGCCGATGCGCAGGGCGCGGCCTCCACCGAGGTCGTGTCGCTGCACCAGCACTTCCCGTAGCGCCCCGGCCTCGAACTCGCGCACGCGGCCCTCCTTCGTGCGCAGCCAGATCCGGCCCTCCTCGACGGCGAGGAGCTCGCCCTTCGCCCGCGGCTCGGTGGCGGGCTTCGGCACCAGCGTCACGTCGCGTCCGAGCACGTTCGAGGTGCTCGCAGCGCACCCGCAGAGCGCGCCGCTCGCCGCGACGAGGAGGCCGACCAGGGACGTTCGCAGCGTTCGCATGGCGCGCTTCACCTCCGGAACCGGCTCTCCCAGAACTGGCGCTCCATCCGGTTCTCCCGGGCCTTGTAGGCCGGCGCCAGCCGGCGCAGCGCGGCGGCAGGGTCGGCCACCGCCAGCCACGCCATCTGCGGGTCCTCCTCGGCGAGCCATTCCTGCCGCATCCACTCGTAGTAGTAGCCCTCGCTCTCGAGGAACAGGTCGAACCGGCCGTGGCCCCTCGGCAGGCGGAAGGTCAGGCGGTACGCGTCGCCGGGCTGGGTCACGAGGTGCGTCTGACCCGTGGCCAGCCGGCTGCGCGCCTCCGCGTCAGGGTGGCCGTCGTGCTCCACCCGCTCGGGCGCGAGCCGCACGGGCTCGACGGGGTCACCCAGGCGGGCGAGGGCCACCCAGTCGAGCCGCCAGTGCCCGCGCGCGAGGCTCAGCCGCACGTGCAGCGGGCCGGCGCCGGTCGCCGCGAAGGGCACCACCTGCACGTCGCCGGCGATGGGCCCCGGCTCGTCGAAGCTGCCGACGGCCCGCCAGTCTCCTCCCGCCTCGGCGACCGAGACCTCGATGGCTCCGAGGGCGCGCGCCATCCCCAGCGCGCGGCGGCCTGCCGCGGGACCGCCCCGTTCGAGCGACGCGAGGAAGTCGCCGGCACGGCGACCGGTGAAGGCCATGGTCTGGTAGAAGAGGTACGTCGACAGCAGCGTCTGGCGGGCGCCGATGACGATGCCGTGGGGTCCAGCGGCCGCGGCCGGGAAGGTGAGGTCCAGCGTCTCCCGGGCGGCGAGGTCGGCCGGATCCGCCTTGGACGCCCGCTCGGTGCCCCCCGCCTCCCGCACCGCGTCGAGGCAATCGCCCTCCGGTGCCCGACACTCGAGCGGGGCGGTGACAGCCGTCGCGGGGTAGAAGCGGTCGTCCGTCCCCGCGAGGACGCGGCCGCCTGGCGGCGGCTGGATGGCCAGCAGGCCCACGCGCCGCACCGCGTGCGTCTCCAGGGCCTCGTTCCGCATCACGATCTGCACCTTCGACCCCGCGGGACGAGTCACCCGCAGCGCGTCGACGTCGCGGGCCTCGAGCACGCGGGCGATCGACTCCGAGAAGCCCTCCGCCTGCGGCCGGTCCGGCTCTCTCCCCTGCGGGTCGAGGACGTAGAACGTGGGGCACGACCCGAAGCAGCTCTTGGGGCTGACCGAGCAGTAGAGGGTGATGCTGGAGACCACGAAACCGACCGTCCCCAGGAAGCCGAGGCTGGCCGAGAACTCTCCCTTTGCCGTGTCCGTCTCGAACAGGACCACGTCGGCCAGTGCGACGTCGACCGTCTTCGGCCTCTCGGTGAGCCGGGTCCGGGCAGCGTCGTAACGGTCGCCGACGCCCGTGAGGCGGGTCCCGTCCGGCGACACGCGCCACTGGGACAGGACGATCAGCTCGCCGGAGCTCATGTGCGCCTTGAGCTCGGCCGTCCCCTTGGCCGCGGTCGGTACCGACGAGGGGTCGTGCAGGCGAGGCTCGCGGATCGGGATGGTGCAGGCGGAGGCCAGCAGCGCCAGGGCGAACGCCGTCGATTGCGCGCGCCGGCCGCCGGCGCCGGCCAGGAACCACGAGACGCTGCCCATGTCGGTCTCCCCTCCCCAGTCCAGTGATACAAGGAGGAGCTGCAGGCGCAGACCGCCCGGTGTGTCACTTCGGGGCCTGTCACTGTGACGGTTGTGGATCCGTCACAGTGGCAGCGCGCGGCCCGGGTAGCTGGCGGCGGGGCTGGGGCTGGTCTAGCGCACCTCGATGTCGGCGCGCTGCCTGATGTCCGCCGAGGAGGCGCCGATCATCAGCCGGACCGGCTCGCTCTCCACCGTGAACGTCTTGCGGGCGGCATCCCAGTAGGCGAGCTGGGAGGCCTTCAGCGGGATGCGGACGGTCTTCGTCTCGCCGGGCGCCAGGTGGACGCGGCTGAAGCCGGCCAGCTGCAGCGCAGGCCGCTCCACCTTCGAGCGCAGGTGCTGGACGTACAGCTGTGGCACGGCGTCGCCCGCGACCTGGCCGGTGTTGGTGACGTCGACGCTCACCTCGAGCTGGCCGTCCCCGGCCAGGGCCGGCTTGTCGGTGCGGAGCCCGGCGAAGCCGAAGGTGGTGTAGCTCAGGCCGTGGCCGAACGGGTAGAGCGGGGCGCCCTTGAAGTACATGTAGGTCCGGCCGTGACGGATGTCGTAGTCCATCATGGGCGGCAGCTGCTGCTCCGACGCCGGCCAGGTGACGACCGTGTGGCCGCCGGGATTGTAGTCGCCGAAGAGGACCTGGGCGAGGGCCCAGCCCTCGTCCTGGGAGGAGTGCGCCATGTGCACGATGGCCGGCAGGTGCTCCTGCGACCAGGTGACGGTGTACGGGAAGCTCGACACCAGCACCATGACGGTCCGGGGATTGGCGGCGTGGACCTTCCGCACCAGCTCTTCCTGGGAGAGGGCGAGCGTCTCGCGGTCGCGGCCCTCGCGCCCCTCGCCGGGATCGGCACAGGGCACGGTGTTGCCGTCCTTCGTCCACTCGTGCGCCATGTCGGGGCCGCAGGTCGGGTGGTTGCCGACCACCACGATCGCGACGTCGGCCGCGGCCGCGGCCTTGACGGCAGCGCCGGTCGCGTCGTCGGCGGCGTAGCTCACCGTCACCGCCGACCCGACCGCGTCCCGGATCCCCTGGAGGGGCGTGATGGCGTGGGGCGGCGTGCCGCCGTACCAGTCCCAGTAGACGCTGTCGGCCCTGGGGCCGACCACGGCCAGGGACCGCAGCGCGCCCTTGCGCAGCGGCAGCACGCCGTCGTTCTTCAGCAGCACGACGGACTCGAGGGCCATCGTCCGCGAGATGGCGAGGTGCTCCTGGCTGTCCCACGGCGCCGGACCCTCGTGAACCTTGGAGTAGGGGACCACCTCCGGCGGGTCGAGCAGCCCGAGCTTCAGCGAGACCCGGAACTTCCGCCGCAGCGCCTCGTCGATCTCCGCCTCCGTCACCAAGCCTTCCTTGAGGGCGGCGCGCAGCTCGTCCAGCGCCCGGTCAAGGTACTGGTTGATGCCCGCCTTGAGCGCGGCGACCACCGCCGCTTTCTGGTCGGGGAGGACCTTGTGGGCCTCCCAGAGCTTGCGCACCGCTCCGCCGTCGCTGGAGACGATCTGCACGCCCCACTGGCCGATCACCACCTCGCGCAGCACGGGGTGCAGGGTCATGGGGGTGCCGTTCCAGGCGTTGTAGGAGGCCATCACCGCGTTGGCGCCGGCCTGCTGGAAGGCCATGCGGAAGGGCACCGAGTAGTACTCCCAGAACAGCCGCTCGTCGAACTGCGAGTTCGACGACATGCGTCCGTTCTCGTTCGAGTTGGCGAGGAAGTGCTTGAGCAGCGGCGCTGCCTGCCAGTACCTCGGGTCGTTCCCCTCGATGCCGCGGGCGAACGCCGTCGCCATCACCCCGTCGAGGAACGGGTCCTCGCCGTACACCTCCTCGCTGCGCCCCCAGCGCGGGTCCCGGGCCAGGTCGGCCTGCGGACCCCACGTCATCAGCACCGGGAACCTGGACCTGCCGGTCTGCGTGACGTAGCGTGCCTCGGCTCCCTGCACGCCGCCGGCCCGGCGGACCAGGTCCGGGTCCCAGCTCGACCCCATGCCCGGCGGCTGCGGGAACTGGGTGGTGGTGATCGGCGGGAGGCCCCGTTCCGGCGCGCCCCGCTGGACCAGGCCGTGGATGCCCTCCGAGAAGCCGATGCTGGGCACGCCCAGCCGCGGCACCCCGGAGTTGAAGCCTCCCAGAGCCTGCACCTTCTCCTCGGCCGTCATGAGCGACAGCAGGCTGGTGATCCGCTCCTCCGCTGGCAGCGCCGGGTTCCGGAAGGCCGGCGTCTGCGCCGCGACGGTCGTCGCCGCCATGAAGAGTCCGGCCATCGCCAGGGCGAGGCCACGCGCCGTCGAGTGTCCCCAGAGTCTCATCTGCGCCTCCGGCTATCCGCCGCGGCACCATAGCACCAAACCCTGCGGGCGCCGACCGAAGCGGCGGGCGGGACGCGCCGGCCGCCGCAGCCGGGCCGCGGGACCCGCCCGCGATCTGCCGTCGACGTAGGAGCGTGGTCGTGTATCACCGTCCGAGAGCGGCCCCGTGAATGAGGGGGCGATCCCGTACGAGAATCCTGGAGCACAGCCCCGTCGGCTGGCACGCCACGGAGGACGCAGATGGCACCGCCAATGCAGGTTCGAATGATCACGCTGGGGCTGGCCGTCGCCCTCGCCGCTCCCCTCGGGGCGCAGGTGACGACCGAGGTTCCACCGGCCGTGCCCGGCGCGAAGCCGGTCACCGTCGAGCGCGTGAAGATCCACGGCGCGGCGCTCGAGGGCAACCTCGAGGGCGACGCCGTCGACCGCGACGCGATCGTCTTCCTGCCCCCGAGCTACGCCGGCGCGAAGACGCGACGGTACCCGGTCGTCTACGCGCTTCACGGCTATTCGATCGGCGCCGAGCAGTGGACCGGCGAGATCCACGTGCCCCAGACGATCGAGGGCGCGTTCGCCCAGGGCGTGAAGGACTTGATCGTGGTGCTGCCCGACTCGAAGACGGCCCACAACGGGTCGATGTACTCGAGCTCGGTGACGACCGGCGACTTCGAGCGGTACGTCGCCCACGACGTCGTGGCCTGGGTGGACGCCCACTACCGCACGATCCCCGACCGCAGGAGCCGCGGCCTCGTGGGCCACTCGATGGGCGGCTACGGCGCCACCCGCATCGGCATGAAGCACCCGGACGTGTTCGGGAGCCTCTACATCATGAGCCCGTGCTGCCTGGCGCCGCGCGGGATGGAGCCGGCCGGCGCGGAGCTGGAGAAGGCGGTCGCCGCGATGAAGTCGCCTGCGGACGGCAAGGACCTGCCGTTTCTCACGCGCGCGCAGCTTGCGACCGCCGCCGCCTGGTCGCCCAACCCCAAGCGCCCGCCCCTCTACCTGGACCTCCCGACGAAGGACGGCGTCGGGCAGCCCGACGTGCTCGCGAAGTGGGTGGCGAACGCGCCGCTCGCCTTGGTGGACCAGTACGTCGGCAGCCTCCGGCAGTGCCGTGCGATCGCAATCGACGTCGGCGATCAGGACCGGCTGCGCGCGGACACCGTGAAGCTGCACGAAGTGCTCGACACCTATGGCCTCGCCCACGGATTCGAGGTCTACGCGGGCACGCACACGAGCCGCGTGGCCGACCGCTTCCAGAACCACGTACTTCCGTTCTTCGGTCGCAGCCTGTGCTTCGAGCTGAACTGCCCTTAGATCGCGCACTCCAGGCGGCCGCCTGATCGACTGCGAGCGCCGCAGCGTCTGGTCCGTGTACGGGACCGTCTGAGGGCCGACGCCGTGGACGACGACGGAACCTGACGGCCCGTCCGTTCAGGCGGTCGTTGGCGTGGGCCGAGCAGCGCGCAGGTCCCTGCGGACGCTGCTCGACAGCGCGGCGCGGGTGGTGCCGTTGACCAGGACCGCGGTGCCGAGCAGCGTTCCGATCGCCCAGACCGAGCTGTTCGGCCACTGGAAGAGGACCAGCAGGCCGAGCACCAGGCTGAAGAGGGCGCCGAGCAGCAGCCAGCCGCGGCCCATGGCCGCCGGCAACGCGAAGGCGAGCGCCGTCTCCAGGATGGCCTCGGCGACCAGCATGGCGCCGAGCACGGCGGTCAGCGTCACCACCCCCGCCAGGGGGAAGAAGGCGAGGGCGATTCCGCCGATGCCGTACACGACGGCGAGCAGCAGCTTCAGGAAGAAGTCGCCGGCGGTCCGGGAGGTGAAGGTGTAGGCGACCTGCACCGCGGCGGCGACGAGCAGCGCTGCGCCCAGGAAGACGGTGGACGCGGCGGCAGTGGCGAACGGGTAGAGGATCATGACGACGCCGATGGCCGCGGTGAGGACGCCCATGAACGTGCTCCAGCGAAGGCGTCGGGCGACCTCTTCAGTGAGGGTGTGGGTGGTCATTTCGGTCTCTCCTCTGGTCTGGGTCCCGTTCAGAGGCGCGTGTCCGCCAGCTGCTTGAGGGCGCGGCCCGCTGCGGCCGCGTTCTTCTTGAGGATCTCCCGCTTCGCCTTCTGGCGCGCCTGGAACGCCCCGCGCTGCTCCTCGACCTTCTTCTGCTCCGAGTCGATCCGCGCCTGGAGCGCGTCGATCTTCTGCTGGAGCTTCTTGCGATGGTCCGCGCGCGTCTTGGCGAGCTCCGCCTTCATCTGCGCGAGGTCGGCCTTCATCGCGGCGACGTGCTCCTCGCGCAGGGTCCGCCGCACCTCCGACACCGCGCGGCGAAGCACGGTTCCGCCGAGCGCCTCCATCCGGGTGTCGACGGGAGCGGTCCACTCCTCCTCGATGTCGGCCACCACTGCCACCTTCTTCGGCTGCAGCGACTTCTGGACGTCCTCGACGAAATCGCCCCCGATGCCGGCGTTGTCCAGGTCGACCAGCGCGCCAAGGGTCAGGCCCGACACCGCGCCGACAGCCAGCCCGACGGGTCCACCCAGGAGCCCGATGAGGCTGCCGAGCGACGTGCCGATCAGGCTTCCCGCCGGGCCGACGTCGTCGAAGTCCTTGACGCTCGCGGTGCCGTCCGCGTTCTTGGCGACCACCGCCCCCGCGTACGCGGTGATGGCGCCCTCGCGCTCCAGTTGCCGGAGAGCCGCCACGCCTTCGTACGCCTTCGCTTCACTGTCGAACACCACGACCAGCATCCGTTCCATGATTCAGATCCTCCATTGTCAGTTGGGCGGGAACGGGAAGCTCTCTTGTCGCCTCGTCGTCCCATCCGCGGCGATGCAGGAGCAAGGTGGGTACCTGGTCACGGCGGCAGGCATCGTCCGCGCATCGCGCTCACCACCAGCGGCTTGCCAGGAACTGGCTGCTTCGGCTTGCGGAGTTGCGGTGACGAAATGAAGCCAGACGCTCTGCCGCAGGCACCGATGGCCCGCGGCTCAGACGCGGAACGCCGCACGGCGGTCGATGGAGGACGGACAAACGGATGGGGAACTGGCAGGGGCGGGCGGTGGCGGGCGGCACGGGGCGGGAGCCACCCAGGCTGAGCCGGCGGGGCGGCCGGTGCCTTCTATATCAACGAATAGTATAGTAGGCGGACTCGCCGCGCGCGGTCCTGGACGAAGGGAGGGCGTGGTCGGGTTCGTCGCGCGGCGACCCGCAGCCTCGGGTGATCAGCGGATCTGTCGTGCTAGCGGCTGAAGCGGCCGGCGATCCAGCCGGCGGCGAGGCCGACGGCCAGGCCGAGGCCGGTCGCGACGGCCACGGTCTTCAAGGGCTGGCGCTTCACGTGGCGCGTTCCGTCGTCCCTCAGGTCCTCGATCCTCTCCAGGCCCCTGCGCACGGACTTGACCGCCCGCCGTGCCGCGTGGACGCCGTCGTCGAACGCGTCCTCGGCCAGGGACTTCACCGCCCGTGCTTCGTGCGCCAGATGGGCCCGGCGCGCTACGTCCGCCAAGCTGTTGTCAGGCGACGGCAGGTCTGTCTCCACGTGATCACTCGACATGATGCCTCCCGGCGAACGATCTAGCGTCGGTGGTCGGCCACGGCTCCGGCTGCGGGCACAGGCACTGTCAGTACGGGGCACGTCGCCCCGCGCACCACCTGGTGGGTGGTCGAGCCCAGGGAGGCCAGCGGCGTGCCGCCGCGTCCCTGTGCGCCCATGACGATCAGGTCAGCGCCGGTTTCCGACGCCGCCTGCAGGATCTGCCGATAGGCCCGGCCCGCCGCGACGCGGGTTGCAGCGCCACGGCCGACCGGCGGCTGCTCCGCCACCAGCGTTTCGAGCCGCGCGCGCTCGTCGTTCATCAGGCAGGCGCGGGCTTCGGGGACGGAGAAGTGGGCGATCGTGCGCGGTTCCTCCTCGGCGAGCCACTCGACCACCTCGAGCAGCGTCAGCGTCGCCGCGGCGCGGCGCGCGACGTCGACCGCGAACCCCACCGCGCGCAGGGAGGCCGGGGAGAAATCCACCGCACACAGGACCGTGTCGACGGCGACCCGTGACGGCATCTCCGGCGCGTGGGGCGGCACCGTGAAGACCGGGCAGGGGGCGGTCCGCAGCACCGTCTCCGCGACGGAGCCCAGCACGAGGCGATTCCACCCGCTTCGGCCGTGTGTCGAAACCACAAGGAGGTCGGCGTGGGCGGCCACCGCCTGCTCGACGATGACCCTGGACGGGTCGCCGGACCTGGCTGCAACGCAGACGCGGTCGGCATTGACGGCCGCTGCGTGCGCGGCACGACGGAGCTCTTCCTCGATTTCGTCGCCCGTCATCGGATACACGAACTTGACGGGGTCGAAGAGCCGGCCGGGCGGCACCTCCGCCGGCTCGAACGCGGGCACGACGTGCAGAGCCGTCAGCTCGCACCCGTACCAGCGGGCGATCTCGCCGGCGTAGGCCAGCGTGCGAACCGACAGCTCGCCCAAGTCGACCGGACAGAGGATGCGGGTGACGGCGGCGGGCTGAGGCAATTCACGCGTTGACATGTTCGTGCTCCCGCTCTTGCCTGACCTCTCCGGGCCGATTTGAAGGCTGCGGTCCGCCGCCGCCACCCGGACTGCCGGTCCCATTCGCAAGAGGGATGCCCCGTGTCGCCCGGGTGGCGACGCATGCAGGTGTCTGGTGATGACCGACTTGTGCGGTGGTGACGTTCCCGGTGTGCCGTCCCGCGGTGACGACATGAAGGCACACGTTCTGTGGGCGTCACGTCCGCGGGAGCATGTGGTCGGCCTGGTGCTGACACCTAAGCGGATGTGGCTGGCGGGAGCGTGCGGGAGGCGGGGTATCCGTCTTGCACATCGCCCGGGCGAACGCTGGAAGGAGAAGCCCGTGATCCCACTCGGTGACGCGTCGAGACGCCCCGTCCGATTCCCGCTGGTCACGGTCGGTCTGGTCGTCGCCAACCTCTTCGCATTCGCCTGGGAGATCGGCGCCAGCGACGAGGCGATCACCGCGTTTGCCGTCGTCCCCGCCCAGCTCATGCACGGCCATGGCTGGATGACGCCGCTCACGGCGATGTTCCTGCACGCCGGCTTCATGCACATCATCGGCAACATGCTCTTCCTCTCAGCGTTTGCTCCCGCTGTCGAGGAGGCGATGGGACGGGGCCGGTTCCTCGCCTTCTACCTGCTCGGAGGGCTGGCGGCGACGGCGGCGCAGGTCGCGGTCGAACCCACGTCCACGGTCTCGGAGCTCGGAGCCAGCGGAGCGATCGCCGCCGTGATGGGCGCGTTCCTGGTCACTTACCCGCGTGACCGCATCAAGGTCCTGCTGGTATTCGGGTGGTTCGTGAAGGTTGCGTACCTGCCCGCATTCCTGCTGGTGGGCGTGTGGCTGCTGTCGCAGGTCCTGAACCAGACGGCGGCAGTGGTGCAGGCCAACACCGGAGGCGGGGTCGCCTACATGGCACACCTCGGCGGTGCCCTCTTCGGCATGCTGACCGCGCACGCGTTCGAGCGGAGGCGCGAAGCCGTCTCGCCAGGCTGGTAGAGGCCAATGAACCTCCAGGCGCTTGCGCTCGACTACGACGGCACCATCGCCGTCGACGGCGTGTTCGATCCCGCCGTGCGCGCAGCCATCGCCGAGGCCGGTCGGCGCGGCGTTCTGGCCATCCTGGTCACCGGTCGCCGGATGGTCGACCTTCGGGCGGTCGCCGGGGACCTGAGCTGTTTCGACGCGATCGTGGCCGAGAACGGCGCCATCGTCGAGTTCCCGGCCGAGAGACAGCGCATCGTCCTCGGCCGTCCGCCCGATCCGGCTGTCGTCAGGGAACTCGGGCGTCACGGCGTCCCGTTCGTCGCGGGCGAGTGCGTGCTGGAGGCCGAGGCGCGATGGGCGGGAACCATCCTCGAGGTAATCCGGTCGATGGAGCAGCCGCTCGCGCTGGCATTCAACCGGGGACGGCTGATGATCCTGCCCCAGGGCATCGCCAAGGCGACCGGCCTGCAGCGGGCCCTCTACTCGCTGCGGCGCACGCTGCACAACACCATCGGCATCGGCGACGCCGAGAACGACCACGACCTGCTCAGCGCCTGCGAGGTGGGCGTCGCCGTGGGGTGGGGGAGTCCCGCGCTCCGGGCAATCGCCGACGAGGTCATCGAGGGTTCGGGGCCGGCGGCCGTCGCGGATTACATCAGGCGTGTGGTGCGCCAGCCCCGTCTGGCGACCCCCGAGATGGTCAGACGGCGACTCAGGCTCGGTCACGAGGGCAACGGCGAAGAGGTCGATCTCGCCGCTCGCGGTCGCGCGATCCTGATCGCAGGCGAGCCAGGGACCGGCAAGTCGTGGCTCGCCGGCCTGGTGTGCGAGCAGTCCATCCTGCAGGGCTACTGCCTGTGCATCATCGACCCGGAGGGGGACTACCGGACGCTGGAAGGTCGGCCACCTGCAGCGCAACGACTTCTCCCGGTGGATCGCGGGTGTCTTCCGGGACCCCGAGCTGGCCAACGACGTCCTGACCGCCGAACAACGCATCGATGCCGAGGATCCGCGCAGGGTCGCCGACGGCATCGTCCAGGCGATCCGGGACCGGTACGACGCTTCGGCTGGTCCTCCAGCGAACCGCGGGGCGGCTCCGGCGCGCACCTGAGCCAGGGCGTCGTCTCGGGTCTCGGTCGTCGGGGTCGAGCTGGATTGCGCGGCTTCAGCCGACGGCGAGCGTCGCCTCGGCCGCCCGCGGATCGGCCGCCGGGGCGAGAATCGCAAACGCGGGCCTCGCCTTGGTCTTGCGCCCGTCGACCCAGAGCTCGCCGCTGCCCTCCTCGAGGGTCACCAACCGGCCGCGTTCGGCGTCCGGCCAGTCCTGGCTGGCGTCTTCCGGCTCGTCCGGCATCAGGATTCGCTGCAGGAGGTCTGTGGCGTACAACCCGGCCCGGAGGCGGTCGTCCCGCTCGGCCTCGTTCGCGACTGCGTCGACCAGACGCCTCATGAGCGCACCTCTCTCCTGCTCGTGCCCGCCTGCAGCTTCTCGATCACGTACCGGTTCATGCAGCCCGACACCTCGAAGTGAACCCCGGCATCGGCCATTCGGCCGAGCAGGCGCTCGCCAGCGGCGTCGATGAAATCCACGTTCGATAGCGCGACCGTGACCCCGCTGGACGCCCCGTTGCGGGCGAGCGCCCGCCAGTGCTTCTCCAGCACCGGCACCCACTCGCCGCCAAGGGTCCCGTGCAGCTCCAGCCTGTAGCAGCCGTCTCCGTGGTGCACCGTGATCAGTCGCAGCATCGGTCGAATCTCGCTTCCCGCCCGAGGGACCGGCAAGATCGATACCTGCGCGTCACGAGCAGGGGGCAGTCGCATCTGCTTGATGGCGGCAGGCTTGTGCGAGCGCGTGGCGGGATGCCGGTTGCTGCGCCTGACGAAATGGAGTCAGGGGTTTCGGGGACGTCACCGAAGACGGCCCACGGCGTGGCGCGACACCGCCGCCCTGTCGCTGACGGCAGAGGGTCTGCTGCCTCCATTTCGTCGCTGCCGTCCGGGACGGAACCGGGCCTGACTGGGGCAAGGCCCCGCTGTCGAAGACGATCGACAGCCGTGCTGCAGCCCGCGGAACCGGGAACGGGTCTTGCCGCTGTGCTCGACCGGTGCTCGAAGGGAGCGATTCCATGGAGATTCCGGTTCAGACCGAACAGTCCCCCCACGCCGACGAGCGTTCGCTTCGCAGTGACCTGCACAGGTTGGCGACGTGGTCCATCGTGCTCAGCGTCCTGATGATCGCCGCTGGCGTCCTCGCGCTGTTCGTTCCGTCGCTGGCGGGCGTGACCGTGACGATCTTCCTCGGGTCCCTGCTGATCCTTGGCGGGGTCCTGCACCTGGGCTTTGCCTGGCACGCCGTGCGGCCCGCCGCGCTCGTCTGGGAGATCGTGCTCGCGCTCCTCTACGGAGGGCTCGGCGTCTTCCTGGTGGCGAAGCCATCGCTGGGCCTGCAGGCGCTCACGCTGACCCTCACGATCTTCCTCGTCGTCGTCGGCAGCCTCGAGCTCGCCACGGCGTTCGCCCTGCGGCCGCTTCCCGGGAGCGGGTGGCTCCTGTTCGACGGCATCGCGTTCGTGGCGCTCGCGGTGCTGACGTGGACGCACTGGCCGGCGGCCTCGAACTGGATGATCGGAGCCCTGGTCGCGATCGGCCTGCTGGTCAGCGGCCTTTCGCGCCTGTTCGTGTCCGTCACCGCGCAGCGGGTCCTGCGGCTGGGCGAGGCGCACTGACGCAGGTCGGGGTGGCATCCGCCTCCCCGCAGACGTAGACTGACACCCTCGGCCACCAGAGGATGCCAGGGGAGCCCGTGGCAGGCGACGCTGACGCGAAGAGCGACCAGGCACGCGTCCAGTCGCTCCTGGGCATCATCGGTCTGGTCGGTCGCGACACACGTCTCGACGAGTTCCTGCCGGACCTCGCCGGCTGCCTGCGGACGGTGGCCGATTTCGACCTGCTCGGCGTGGTTCTTCCGGACGACGGCTGGAGGGTCGCGCACCTGTTCGCCGTCCGGGTCGGGTCGAATGAGGCGGTGGCCAGCACGCCCGAGGTCCAGTCGATCAGGGTTGCGCCGCTGGCCAAGGACCGTGTCGCTGCGGCCGCTCGGGAACCGGCCGACGGCCTGGTCCTGGACCAGTTCGAAGGCGTGAGCGAGTACCTGAGCGTGGTCGAGGCCTTGCGCGAGCTCGGACAACGGTCCGCGTGCCTGCTGGCCATGGCGACCGCACTTGGCCCCGTCGGGCTGATCGCTTTCGCGTCCTCGCGCGAAGGCACCTACGGCCAGTGCGACATCGGCTTCCTGCAGCACGTGGCCGGCCAGGTAGCGGTCGCCATCGACAACGTGCGGCACCAGATGGAGGCGGTGACGCGTGAGCGCCAGCTGCAGGCCGAGCGCGAGCACCTGCGCGCGCTGCTCGAGCTGACGAACGACGTGGTCACCATCCACGACGTCGCCTCGCTGCTGGAGGCGATCGCGCCGCACCTGCAGAGGGTCGTCTCGCACGACGGCGCCAGCCTGTACCTGGCGCAGCCGCGTGGCCCGCAGGTGTGGGTGTCCGCGACCAGCCCGCTCCTCGCCGGGTGGACGGACGAGCTGGCGGCCGAGATCCGCCCCGACACCGAGCCGATCGCCGGCTGGCTGGCCGCCCGCAAGACGCTCGAGGTGGATCCGGAGCGCCTGGACTGGACGGGCCGGGAGGCGATCCGCAGGAACGTCGAGGCGAACGGCGTCAAGCGGCTCTGCTTCGTCCCGCTGACGACGCGTCGCGGGCCGGTCGGCTTCCTGGTGCTGGACCGCCGCTCGCCGCGCCCGTTCGACCAGGAGGAGATGGACCGCACCTCCCGGGCCGCGGCCCAGCTCGCGATCGCCATCGAGAACGCGCTCGCCTTCGACGAGATCGCGACCCTGAAGGACCGGCTCTCCCAGGAGAACGTCTACCTCAACGAGGAGATCCGGGACGCGCAGCACTTCGGGGAGATCGTCGGCGAGAGCCGTGCGCTGAAGAAGATCCTCGGCCAGGTCAGCACCGTCGGCCCGACCGACACCACCGTCCTGCTGCTCGGTGAGACCGGCACGGGCAAGGAGTTGATCGCCCGCGCCCTCCACGCGAGCAGCGAGCGCCGCGCCCGGCCGCTGGTGACGGTCAACTGCGCCACCTCGCCGGCGGGGCTGCTCGAGAGCGAGTGGTTCGGCCACGAGAAGGGCGCGTTCACCGGCGCCCTGGCGCAGAAGGTGGGCCGCTTCGAGCTGGCGCACCAGGGCACCCTGTTCCTCGACGAGATCGGCGACGTGCCTCTCGAACTGCAGGCGAAGCTGTTGCGGGCGCTCCAGGAGCGCGAGATCGAGCGGCTCGGAAGCACGCGCAACATCAAAGTCGACTTCCGGCTGATCGCTGCCACCAACCGGGACCTGGCGGAGATGGCGACGAACCGCGAGTTCCGCTCGGACCTGTACTACCGTCTCAACGTGTTCCCGATACGCATCCCGCCGCTGCGGGAACGGCGGGAGGACATCCCGCTGCTGGTTCGCTACTTCGTGCAGCGCTTCGCCAAGCGGCTGCGCCGGCCCATCGAGTCGGTGGCGCGCGAGAGCATGGAGCTGCTCTGCCGCTGGCCTTGGCCCGGCAACGTACGCGAGCTGCAGAACGTGGTCGAGCGCGCGGTCATCCTCTCGCCGGGGACGACCCTGACGGTGTCCCCCGCGGAGTTCGAAGCCGCTGCGCCGCCGACATCGACGGCGGTGACGCTGGAGGACGCCGAGCGCGAGCACATCCTGCGGGCGCTCGAGCAGACCGGCTGGGTGATCGGCGGACCGGGCGGTGCCGCGGCGCGACTGGGCCTGAAGCGCACCTCGCTGGTGTCGACGATGCGCCGCCTGGGCATCGTGCGGCCCAAGCCGGGCGGTGGTCGCAGTGGTGACGCTCGAGCCCGTTGACCGGCCTGCACTGACCGAACACTGACGGCCGGGCATCTCGCGACGCTATTTCGTCACCGCTGAGATCCACTCCAGTCCACCCGACGACGGCATTCTGTACCTGCTGCTTGCGGCATCGATCCGACAAAGACATGGCACACCTCGTGCCTTGGGGCATGCGCGCGTGATGCCCATGCTCGACCAGCTCATCGTCCTCGCGATCCGCGGCCTCCTGTGGCTGCGTTACCGGATCACTGTTCGAGGGCTGGACCACATCGCGCCGCGGGACGCGCACGGGATGCTCATCCTGGCCAATCACCCCGCGCTCATCGACCCAGTCATCCTGATGACCGTGCTGTGGCCGCGCTTGCGGCCGCGCGTGCTGGCGGACCGCGCCCAGGTGGATCGGCCGGGCCTGCGCTTCCTGATGCGCCGGATGCGGGCCCTGGAGATGGCGGACGTGACCAAGGACGGCCGCGGCGCCAGCGACGAGGTCGAGGCCGTCATCCAGGCCTGCGCCGCCGCCCTGCGCGCGGGCGACGCGCTGTTGCTCTATCCGGCCGGGCGCCTCTATCGCCAGCGCTTCGAGGACCTGGGCGGCAACAGCGCGGTCGAGCAGCTGCTCCGCGCGGTGCCCGAGGTGCGCGTGGTCCTGGTGCGCACGTCGGGCCTGTGGGGCTCGAGCTTCTCCCGTGCCTCGGGAAAACCGCCCGAGATGCTGCCGGCCCTGTTCCACGGGCTGTGGGGTCTCGTCAAGAGCGGCATCTTCATGGCCCCTCGTCGCGAGGTGGCGATCGAGGTCGTGGAGCCGACCGACCTGCCGCGGACGGCCGACCGCCTGGTGGTCAACCGCTACCTGGAAGCGTTCTACAACCAGGGCGCGTGCGGCGCCACCCACGTGCCCTACTCGGTGTGGGAACGCGGTGGCGTGCGGCTGCTGCCCGAGCCGGCCGCGGGCGGCGAGACCAGCCGCACCCCCGCTGTCCCCGGCGCCACCCGGCAGACGGTGATCGAACACCTGCGCGAGGTGAGCGGCGTGACCCCTGCCGACGATCGCCAGCGCCTGGCGCGCGACCTCGGCCTGGACAGCCTCGCCCGCGTCGAGATCCAGGCCTGGATCGAGGAGGAATTCGGATACCCGCAGCCCGAGGGCGACGCGCTGGAGACCGTCGGCGACGTGATGCGGGCGGCGCTGGGCGAGACGGTGGGCGCCGGCCGGACCGGGCCCAGGCCGGTGGAGCGGGCCTGGTTCGAGGCCGTGGCCGCCCGCCAGTCGCTGACGGCGGGAACCGGCAGCAGCGTGGCCGACGTGTTCATGGCCATGGCTCGGCGCCGTCCCTCGCAGGTGGTGATCGCCGACCAACAGAGCGGGGCGCGCACCTACCGCGACCTGGTGACGGCGCTGCTCCTCCTGCAGCCCGCGTTCGCGAGACTGCCCGGAGAGTTCGTGGGGATCATGCTGCCCGCCTCGGTCGCGGCGAGCGTCGCCACGCTGGCCGCCCTCTTCGCGGGCAAGACGCCGGTGATGATCAACTGGACGACGGGACCGCGGGGGGTGAGGCACGGCCTGGAGCGGCTGGGCGTGCGCGCTGTGGTCAGCGCGCGCCCGCTGGTGGCGCGCCTTTCGTCCGAGGGCTTCGGCGACGTGCCCGGTTTCCGCGAGCGGATGGTGTACCTCGACGAGGTGGCGGGGCGGGTCTCCCTCCGCGCCAAGCTGGCAGCAGCGCTGCACGCCCGTCTCGGCCTCTGGAACCGCCTGTCCGAGGCCCAGGTTCCGGAGATCGCGGCCGTGCTCTTCACCAGCGGCTCCGAGGGCTTGCCGAAGGCCGTGCCGCTGACCCACACGAACTTGATCACCAACATCCGCGACGCCTTGGCCGTGTTCCGGCTGGGGCCGAACGACGCGCTGCTGGGAATCCTGCCGCCCTTCCACTCGTTCGGCCTCACGGTGGGCACTCTCCTGCCTCTGCTGTGTGGCCTGCGCACCGTCTATCACGTCAACCCCACCGACTCCGCCACCCTGGCCTCGCTCATCGAGGCCTACCAGGTCACGGCGGCCGTGGGGACGCCGACCTTCATCGGGGGCATCGCGCGCGCCGCCCGCGAGGGTCAGCTGCGAACCTTGCGCATCGCGGTCACGGGCGCCGAGAGATGCTCACCTCACGTGTACGACGCCGTGCAGAAGGCCTGTCCCCAGCTCGAGGTCCTGGAAGGCTACGGCGTCACCGAGTGCTCGCCCATCGTCTCGTGCAACCCGCCCGAGAGACCCAGGCGCGGGACGATCGGCGAGCCGTTCCCCTCGGTGGAGCACGCCATCGTCGATCCCGAGTCCGGCGAGCCCGCGCGCCCTGGTGAGCGCGGCATGCTCCTCGTGCGCGGCCCCAGCGTGTTCGGGGGCTATCTGCGCCACGACGGCCCGTCGCCGTTCCAGTCCTACGCGGGCAGGCAGTGGTATCGCACGGGCGACCTGGTCAGCGAGGACGCTGAGGGCGTGCTCACCTTCTGCGGGCGGCTGAAGCGCTTCGTGAAGATCGCCGGCGAGATGATCGCGTTGCCTGCCGTCGAGGCCGCCCTCGAGGCCGGGTTGCAGCCCTCGGGGAGCCCCGATAGCCCATGCCTGGCCGTGGAGGCCACGGCGGACCTGGAACACCCCGAGCTGGTCCTCTTCACGACCCTGGCCGTGGACCGCGAAGGCGCGAACCGCCTGCTGCGCGAGGCCGGGCTGTCGCCTCTGCACCACGTCCGCCGCGTGGTCCACCTCGACGCGCTGCCGCTGCTGGGCACCGGCAAGACCGACCACCTCGCCCTCGAGGCCCTGCTGGCCGAGGACGCGCGGTCCCCGGCGCACCTTCTTGGAGTGGACACCCTGGTGGCTCGTCCGCAGTGAACGGAGGAATCGAATGGACTCGTCGACAGGTCGTCGGTCCATCGGCCTGGCGCTGGGCAGCGGCTCGGCGCGGGGCTGGTCGCACATCGGCGTCATTCGCGTCCTCGAGCGGGCAGGCGTGTCGCCCGACGTCGTCTGCGGCACGTCGATCGGCGCCCTGGTGGGCGCCGCCTATGCAGCCGGCGAGCTGGACCGCCTGGAGAGCTGGATCAGGACGCTGACACGGCAAGCGGTCGTCGGATTCCTGGACGTCCGGTTCGGTGGCGGCCTGATCACCGGCGCCCGGCTGTTCGACCACATCAGGGCGGGGTTCACCGATCCGGGGATCACGGGGCTAGGCAAGACCTATGGCGCCGTCGCCACCGAGCTCGCCACCGGCCGCGAGGTCTGGCTGCGCGACGGCCCGGTGCTCGACGCCGTCCGTGCCTCCATCGCCGTTCCGGGGCTGTTCACGCCGGCGCGGCAGGCCGGACGCCTGCTGGTCGACGGGGGACTGGTGAACCCCGTGCCCGTTTCTCTCTGCCGAGCACTGGGGGCCGACACCGTCATCGCGGTGGACCTCAACGGGAACCTTCCGGAACGCCGCCGGCGCGAGGCGACTCGGTCCGCTGACGTACCCACTCGAGTCGCCGCCCTCGTGGCCAAGGTGAGGACGGAACGCCGCCCGAGAGCGTCGAAGCCCGAGGCGCTCTCGCCGTCCATGATGGACGTGCTCACGACCAGCCTGAGCATCATGCAGGTGAGCATCACCCGCAGCCGCCTGGCCGGCGAGCCCGCCGAGGTCGTGATCCGACCCTGCCTGTCGGATTTCGCCCTGATGGATTTCCATCGTGCGGCGGAGGCGATCGCCGAAGGCCAGCGGGCGGCGGAGCAGGCCATGCCCGAGATCAGCGAGCGGCTCGCGCTGCAGAGCCTGCCCACGGCGCAGGAGACCGTTCCGGGGGACTGAGACGCCCCACGCGGCCGACGGGCCCAAGGCTCGTGCCTTGATTTCGTCACGAACCTGGCGGCTCACTGCCGACCCTCCCGCACAACCCCATTCGACACAACCCGATCGACGGTGCCCGGTCGGCTGGCTGGGTGGAACGGCGCTTGCCCGATATCGCTGGCGAATGCGGCGCAGTCCGCTGCATGAAAAGGAGCGTGCCATGGCAGGCGCAGGGTCAGTGCAGAAGCCGGCGGCGGGCGACCGCCGGATCGACGGGCGGCGCGGAGGTGGCGCGGGAGACGAGACGCCGCGCAAGGCACCACAGGCGTCCGGCTGGCTGGGGTATCTCACCGCCGCCCTGATCAGCGTGTGGTTGCTGCAGGTGATCGCGGCCGCCCTCTTCCCGCGCACGGAGATCCCTTACAGCGAGTTCAAGGCGAAGCTCGCGGCGGGCCAGATCACGGACGTGACCCTGGGGACGCCGATCGAGGGCGTGATGAAGAGCCCGAACGCCAAGGGACCCGAGCCGGGGCTGAGCCGGTTCGCCACCCTGCCGCCGCCCGACCGGGACCCCGACCTGCTGAAGGAGCTCGAGGCCGCGCACGTCACCTATCGCGCCAAGACGCCGCCCAGCCCGATTTCGGGGTTCATCGCCAACTGGCTGCTGCCGCTGGTGCTGATGACCGTGCTGTGGCAGGCCGCCGGTCGCAGCCTCGCAGGACGCGCCGGAGGCGGCATGTTCGGAGTGGGCAAGAGCAAGGCGGTCCAGGTCAAGCCCGAGCAGGTCGGCGTCACCTTCAAGGACGTGGGCGGGGCCGGCGAGGCCATCGGCGAGCTGCGCGAGATCATCGAGTTCCTGAAGGCGCCGGGCGACTTCGCCAGGCTCGGCGGGCGCATACCGAAGGGCGTGCTGCTGGTCGGGCCTCCCGGCACCGGCAAGACGCTGATCGCCAAGGCGACCGCGGGGGAGGCGGGCGTCCACTTCTTCGAGACGAGCGGCTCGGAGTTCGTGGAGATGTTCGTGGGCGTCGGTGCGGCCCGCGTCCGCGACCTCTTCGAGCAGGCCCGCGCGGCGGCGCCGGCGGTGGTGTTCATCGACGAGATCGACGCCATCGGCCAGAGCCGCGGCGGCCTCACCGCCATGGGCCGCAACGACGAGCGCGAGCAGACGCTGAACCAGCTGCTGGCCGAGATCGACGGCTTCAAGACGGGCACCGACAAACCCGTCATCCTGATGGCGGCCAGCAACCGCCCCGAGATACTCGACCCGGCGCTGCTGCGGGCGGGCCGGTTCGACCGCCAGGTCGTGCTCGGCAACCCGGACCTGCAGGGCCGGCTGGAGATCCTGAAGATCCACAGCCGCAACGTCAAGCTCGCGCCGGACTTCGACCTTGAGCGGGCGGCTCGAGTGACCCCGGGTTTCAGCGGCGCCGATCTCGCGAACGTCATCAACGAGGCGGCGCTCCTGGCGGCGCGCCGGAAGAGCGACGCCGTCGGCTTCCAGGACTTCGAGGCGGCGATCGAGCGCGTGGTGGGAGGCCTCGAGCAGCACACCCGGGTGATGAACGCGAAGGAGCGGCAGACGGTCGCCACCCACGAGTGCGGCCACGCCCTGGTCGCCACCCTGGTGCCGACCGGCGATCCCGTCAGCAAGATCAGCATCATCCCCCGCAGCCGCGGGGCGCTCGGCTACACCATGCAGATGCCGAAGGAGGACCGCTACCTGCTCTCGGAGGAGGAGCTGGAGGACCGGATCGCCGTGATGGTCGGCGGCCGGGCGGCCGAGCAGCTGATGTTCGGCCGCATCAGCACCGGAGCGTCGGACGACATCCAGCGCGCGACGGAGCTCGCCCGGCGCATGGTCACCGAGTTCGGCATGAGCGAGAAGCTGGGCTCGGTCCGCTACGCCGGACAGATGCTGCAGTACCTGGGCTCGCCGGTCGAAGGCGGGAGCGACATCAGCGCGGCCACGCGCGAGACGATCGACTCCGAGGTGCGGCGTATCGTGGGCGAGCAGCTCGCCCGCGCCACCAGCCTGCTGAAGGCCCACCGGGACACGCTCGGCCGCCTGGCGGACGAGCTCCTGAAAGCCGAGAGCCTCGACGGCAGCGCCGTGCATGAGGCGCTGGCGGCGGAACACGTGACGGTCCCATGAGCCTGCTGGCCGCCGGCGACGGGAAGGATCGGCGCAGCCGCCTGGATCGGAACACCCGGCGGCTGCGCGAGATCCTGGGCGTCGCCGTCCGCTACGGCCTGGCCGAGCAGTTCCGGAGGCTGCCCGGCAAGCAGATGCAGCGCTGGCTGCGCGGGTCCGCCGGGCAGAACCTGATGGAGCTCGGCGCGCCCGTCCGCCTCCGGCTGGCCCTGACGGAGCTCGGCACCACCTTCATCAAGTTCGGGCAGATGCTGAGCACGCGGGCCGACCTCGTTGGCCAGGACGTCGCCCTGGAGCTGGCGCACCTGCAGAGCGACACCGCACCCGACCCGCCCGGCGTCGCCGAGGCCACCATCGAGAGGGAGCTGGGTGGCGCACCCGAAGCGGTCTTCGCCAGCTTCGCGCCGAGGCCGTTCGCCTCGGCGTCGATCGCCCAGGTCCATCACGCGCGGCTGCGCACCGGCGAGAACGTGGTCGTCAAGGTCCAGCACGAGGGGATCGAGCCCCGCATCGAGAGCGACCTGGCCATCCTCGCCGACCTCGCCCTTCTGGCAGGGAGGCACGTCCGCCCGCTGCGCCTGTATCACCCCGTGGCCGTGGTCCGTCAGTTCACCAGGATGATGAGGGCCGAGCTCGACTTCGTCCGGGAGCTGCGCAACCTGGAGCAGTTCCGGCGCAACTTCGCGGCGGACGAGACGGTCCACTTCCCGGTCCCCTTCCCGGATCTCTGCACGCGACGCGTGCTCACCATGGAGCGGCTGGAGGGCGTTCTCGTCTCGCAGGTCCAGCGCCTGCCCGGGCCGAACGCGGAGATGGACGAGTTCGTCCGGCGCGGCGCGAACGTCTACCTGGAGATGATCTTCCGGGACTCGTTCTACCACGCGGACCCGCACCCCGGGAACCTGATGGTCCTCCCCGACCAGGTGGTCGGGGTCCTCGACTGCGGGATGGTGCAGTGGCTGGAGGAGGACCTGCGCGAGGTGGTGGAGGACCTGCTGCTCGGGTTGGCGCGCAACGACGCGCGGACGATGGCCGATGCGGTCTGGGACCTGTGCACCTCGCCGCCGAGCGGCGGCCGCCAGAGACTCCATTCCGACGTGGCCGATCTGGTGGCCGACTACGCGGCCGAGACCGTGGGCGGCCTCGACATCGGCGCCGTTCTGAACAGCCTCACCGAGATCATCCACCGCAACCACCTGTTCCTGCCGCCGGGCGTCTCGCTGCTGCTCCGGATGCTGGCGGAGCTCGAAGGGACCGCCAAGCAGCTGAACCCGTCGTTCCAGCTGGTGGAGCTCGTCAAGCCGTACGCCGAACGGGCGGCCCTGCACCGCTTCGCACCCGGACGTGTGTGGCTGGAGGTGCAGCGCGGCGTGCGCGAGTGGGAGCGGCTGGCGCGTGCCGTACCCGGCGACCTCAACGACCTGCTGCGACGCCTGCGCGCCGGGACGTTCAGCGTGCACCTCGAGCACCGGCGGCTCGACCCGGTGGTCAATCGACTGGTGCTGGGGCTGCTGACCTCGTCGCTCCTGCTGGGCTCGTCGCTCCTCTGGAGCATGCACGCGGAACCGCTGGTCAGGGGCGTGTCGCTGTTCGGCACCATCGGCTATGCCCTCGCCCTCGTGATGGGAGTGACGCTGCTGCGCAGGATCCGGCGCTCGGAGCGGCCTCGGGAGGACAGATGAGAGAGAGGGCCGAGCACGATCACGGAACGGCACCTGCCTTCATTTCGTCGCCAGGTCTCGCGCCGCAGGTCGCCCTTCGTGCACAAACCCGGAACGGTCAGCCGTTTCGCGGTTGCCGCCGGTGGCACCGAAGTTGCCGGTGCTGATGCCGCGTGCGCACCGAGTGACGGCGCGCCGCAATCGCAGAGGAAGGAGCGATCAATGCCTGTCAAGCAGAGTCGCGTCGCACCCGTCAAGGTGGAGCGTGCCACGGCGGCGCCGGTGGCGACCGCGCCGGCGCCGGCCGGCCACCAGGGCGTCGCCCCGTTCCGGACGCTGGAGCGGCTGGCGGACGAGGTCGGCCGGATCTTCGACGACTTCGGCGTGGGACGGGTCCTGGGCCGCGTCCCCGGCGTCCCGGGCGGGAGCGAACTCATGGCCTGGGCGCCCCGCGTGGACGTCACCCAGCACAAGGGCCACATCCTGATCCGGGCCGACCTGCCGGGAATGGAGAAGGACGACGTGAAGATCAACGTGACCGAGGACGCCGTCACCATCCACGGCGAGCGGCATCGCTCGCAGGAGGAGGAACGCGACGGTGTCTACCGGAGCGAGCGCAACTATGGCACCTTCCATCGGACGATCGCCCTGCCGCTTGGCACCGCGACCGACCAGGCGAAGGCCTCGTTCAAGAACGGCGTGCTCGAGATCCGGCTGCCAGCCGCGCCGGGCGTGAAGGGCCGGCCGCTCGAGATCCGCGGGTGACCGCGCCGAGGGAGTCGCACCGAGCGCCCGCCGGTGCGACTCCCGACGTCGGAAAGGAGCGTCGTTAAGCCGATGCAGCTCGAGCGCTTGATGGTCGCGTCGTCACCGCATCCCTTTCCGATCTACGCCGACGCCATGGGAGAGCTTCTGCGCGCGCGCAGCACGAGTCCTGAGCGCGATCCCGTGGTCGCGCACATCCTGGGGGTGCTGGCCGGCTACGCCTACGGCGACACGGCGACCGTCGCCACGATGGCCAGCCGGCTGGGGATGGCGGGAAGCGCCTGCCTGCGGATCGTCGAGACGGTCGACGCCATGTACATCTGCTCGACGGCGTACCTGCTGCAGAGCCGCTGCGGGCGGGTCGGGATCCTCTGCTATCGGGGCACGGAGCTCGGCAACCTCGCCAACTGGCTCGGCAACGCCGACGTCGGCTCGCACGCCGTGGACGTCGGCGGCGCGCCGCTGAGCGTCCACGCCGGCTTCCACCGCAACGTACGGGCCACGCGCTGGCCGATCCTCGAGAGCCTGCACGCCGCCGCGAGGGGAGAGTCGATCATGGGCGAGGGCAGGGCGGTCGACCACCCGCTGGAGGCGCTCTACGTCACCGGCCACAGCCTCGGCGGCGCCATGGCCGTGCTCTTCGCACTGCTCCTGGGCGAGGAACCGCCGCTGGCCGACAAGCTGCGGGCCGTCTACACCTTCGGTCAGCCGCTCACGGTGAGCGGCCCCCTGCCCGTTGCCGCCGCCACCCTGGGAAGCAGGGTGTTCCGGCACGTCTACGGGCGCGACATCATTCCGTCCCTTCCGCCGACGGTGTGGGGCCCCCTCGCGCATTTCGGACACGAGTTCCACTACGGCGAGGGGCAGTGGCACAGGCGGCAGGCGGTGACCGCGCAGCTCACGGGCTTTCGTGCCGTTCCGGGGTCCCTGCTGGGCATGTTCGCGCCGGTGAAGCGGCGCGACGCGCTGCGGTTCACGATGGCGGACCACCTGCCGCACCACTACATCGCTGCCCTCCGGCCGGCGGGAAGGGTGAGCGAGTTCGGCGACCGCGGCTGATCACGATGTTCCGCCTCGCGCACGTCTCCGACACGCACGTGATGGCGCCCGAGGGCGTTCACTGGCGCGAGCTGTTCTTCAACAAGCGCATCGCCGGCTGGGCCAACACGCGGCTGCGGCGGGGACGTGTGTACCGCCATCGCTACCTCGAAGCGGTGCTCGAGGCCGCATCGCGGGCGGACCACCTGGTGGTGACCGGGGACGTCACCAACCTGGCGCTGGAAGGCGAGTACCGGGAAGCGCGCCGCCTGTTCGAGGCCCGCGCCGGCGCCCTGGAGATCAGCATCGTCCCCGGCAACCACGATCTCTACCTTCCTTCGATCAGCCGCGAGGGCCGGTTCGCGCGGCACTTCGGCTCCTTCGCGCGCAGCGACCTTCCGGAGGTCCGGGTCGGCGTCGCGGCGGGCGCCTTCCCCTTCATCAAGCTGCGGGGACCGGTGGCGATCATCGGGCTCTCGAGCGCCGTGCCGCGGCCGCCGTTCGTCGCCGCCGGCTACCTGGGCCAGGCACAACTGCGGGCGCTCACGGCCATCCTCGAGCATCCGGAGGTGGCGAGACGGGTCCCGGTGGTCCTCGTTCACCATCCTCCCGTCGACCGGCGCCCTCGCCTGCTCCGATGGCGCGACGGGCTGGCCGACGCCGCTTCGCTACGGCAGGTGCTGGCTACCGCGGGCCGCGGGCTGGTGCTCTTCGGCCACCTGCACAGCCGGGTCCGCTGCCGCCTGGGAGCCCTCGACGTGGTGTGCGCGAGCGGCGCGGCGCTCGATCACCCGGACGATGCGGTTCGCGCCGGCTACAATCTCTACGAGATCGACGAAGGCGGCGTCGGGCGGATGGAGGCGCAGGTGGTCGACCCCGCAGGCTCTGGGCTGCGCCGGGTGGACATCCCCGTGCGGCCGGACTGCGTATGAACTACCGTCGCGTCCTCCTTCTGGTCGACCTCGAGAAGGGCGCCGGCTCGGCGATCGACCTGGTACGGCGGGTCGCTCCTGACGCGGAGCTCCTGTTGGTCGTCGCGCGCTTTCCGGCCACCAGGCTGGCCTGGTTCTCCCCCCAGGCGCCGGGCGACTTGAACGCGGCCGCCGCCGAGCGACTGGATGCCTTGCGGAGCTCGGCCGAGGGCGCGGCGGCGTCGGTGGAGGTCCGCGTCGAGCCGCAGGTCGATGCCCGGGACCTCGCCGACATCGCCCAGGCGGGCGGCTTCGACTTGCTGGCCACCCCTTCGCTGCCGGAGACCGCCGAGGTTCGCAGGCGTCTCGCGCTGACCGTGCTGTGGGCCGCGGAGGGAACCGGCGGCAGCGGCCCGATCGAACGGGTGCTCTGTGAAGGTGTGGGCGAGCGGGCCCGGCGCGCGGTCGGGCAGTTCCTCCGCGACCACGCGACGTCCGGTCTGCACGTGACGGCGCTGGTCAGCCGTGTGAGCGGGGACCTGGCGTCGCAGTTGCGCGTCGCCGGGAGCCGCGCGCACGTGGAGCAGGCGACGCGCCCGCCGTCGGGGCCGTTCGACCTGGTGGTGGTCGCCCGCCTGCCCGCCGCCCTGCTGGCGGCCTGGAAGTGGCGGGCACCCGTGCTCGTCCTTCCTCCGCTCGAGGCCGGCCGGCCGGCCCTGCAGCGTGCCATGGACGTGGCGGATGTCGTCGACGAGAACGGGGTCATCCGGCTGCGTGCTCACTACGCCGTGGGCGTGGGCCGGCTCGAGCCCGTCCCCGATCAGAAGCTGGCCATCGTCTCCGGGGGGCGCGTCGTCGCCAGCGTCGCCACCGACGACGGCGCGGCAGAGCTCTTGCCTGCGCCGCCGTGCGACGCCTTCGGCGTGTACCGGGTGGTCGAGCCGGAGAGCGGGGACCCGCTGGCCTCGATCGAGCAGGACGTGGCGGTGATCCGGCCAGCCGCACGCCCCCTGGTCCTATTCGATTCACGGGTGACGGAGGCGGAGCTTCGGCAGCTGTCACGCCTCGAACAGGGCGAGCCGCTGGCCGTCCGCATGCGGCCGCTGCAGGCCGCCCGCGCGATTCGCAGCCGCCTGCGGAGGGCCGGACTGCCGCCGCGCGTCATCGACGCCCGGGCGGTCCTCGACGAAGGTTCAGCGCTCGACGTCGGCGACGACCTCGACCCGGTGCGGCTGGCGCGCGTGGCCACCCGCCTGCGCGCCGCCGGCTTTCCGGTGGCGGCCATCCTCCACCGGGGAGCGCCGGTCCCTTCGGCCATCGGCTTCGCCGTGCTGCGAGCGGAGGAGATCCCCGCGAAGCTGCCGGTTCAGCCGGCGGCGACGACGGCAGTCCAGTCGCTCGGGCAGAGGCTCGAGGCCACCACCGGGGCCACCCTGATACCCGGCAACCGTGTCGAGCTCGAGCTGGACAACGCGCGGGCGCGCCGCTGGCTGCATGAGGAGATCGCCGCCGCCAGGAGCCGCGTGCACCTGCAGATCTACATGGCGCTCGACGACGACGTGGGGAGCGCGGTCGAGGCGGCGCTGGCCGACGCCGGCGCGCGCGGCGTCACCGTGCGGGTGGTGGTCGACTCGCTGCACGGGCTCCACGGCTCGCTCGGCGCGCGGAACCCTTTGCTGGAGCGCCTGGGGCGCCGGCCGGGAATCGACCTCCGCGTCCTCGATCCCATCACCTCTCCGCCGTCGCTCCAGGAACTGAAGCAGCGGGACCACCGGAAGCTGGTGGTGATCGACGGCGGGGTGGCGCTGGTGGGCGGGCGGAACCTGTCGCACGAGTACTATGCCGGCTTCGACGAGGTCCGTCTCACCGCGGCATCGCGCTGGCGTGAGGTGCCCTGGCTCGACGCCGGTGCGCGGGTGGAGGGCCCGGCGGTGGCCGAGCTGGAGCGCTCCTTCCTGGACGCCTGGACGGCGGCAGGCGGCCCGACGTACGACATCGCCGAGCAGCCCCCGGCCGGGACCGTCCCGGTCCGTGTGGTCGTGCACCATGGCCTGCGGGATGCGCGCACGCTGGACGCCTACGTGGCGATGATCGACACGGCGGAGTCACACGTCTACACCGTGAACGGCTTCCCGCTGATCCTGGAGATCCAGCACGCGCTGTTGCGCGCGCGGCGCCGCGGCGTGCGCGTCCGCACGCTGTTCGGCAACCTCACTCCGACGCACGGCGGCAAGCCGTTCAGCGGTCCCTGGGCCGCGGCGCGGACGGAGGCGACGCAACTGGTGCACTCGCGGATGGACGACCTGGTGGCGGCAGGGGCCGAGGCGTACGAGCTGGTGCTGCCGGAACAGCCGAGGTGGGAACGCGGACTCGGCGCCCTCCACCCGCACGTGCACGCGAAGGTGATGAGCGTCGACGGTCGCGTGTGCTCGGTGGGCAGCGCCAACCTCGACGTCACGGCAGGCTACTGGGAAAACGAGCTCGTCCTGATCGCCGAGGACCCGCCGACCGCCGCCAGACTGGAGTCGGACATCGATCGGCTGCTCGAGCACTCGAAGCGCGTCGACCGCGACGACCCGGAGTGGCAGAAGCGCGCGCGGCGGCGCGGCTGGATGCGCCGCTGGCCGGGAGTCATGTCCGTCTAGGCGGACCCACCGCGCGATCACCGACGGGCACCTGCCTGCATTTCGTCACCAGGCGGCCGTCCGCTCCTGACGACAGGAAGACGCAACTTCAACTGGCTCAGAGGATAGCCGCCCCGGCGGTGAGGTGGAACCGGGTTTGCCTCATCCAATGCCAGAGGCGGACGCGGAGAGCGTATGGAAAGCGGGATTCCCTCGATATCGCCAGTGGACGACGCCGGAGCGTCGGCACAGGGGGCGACAGCGACGGGGGGTGCGGGCTTCGTGCGCGATCACTTGAGTGCAGCCCTGGCACGGATCGCCCTGGCCGCCCCGGGGACTCTCGAGCGGCGAGACTTCGTCACTGCCGTCGGCGAGGCGGCCGTGGCGGTCCTGCCCTTCGACAGCATCGCGGTCCTGCTGTACGACGGACCCCAGTCCTTGATGCTGTACTCGCTGGCAGGCACTCTGCCTCGCGGTAGCGGCGAGGGCCGGGTCTCCCTCGACGATTTCTCGCCGGGAATCCGCCCAGAGCGGGGCGGGCGTAAGCGGATCGACGACCTGGAACCGGTGCTCTCGCCGGCCCACAAGGTCGACGCCTGGTGGGGCAAGCAGGGCCTGCGGTCGGCAGCGTGGGCGGCTATCGAGTTCCGCGGCCGGACGGAGGGTTTCCTGTACGTGACGTCCAGGTCACCGGGTGCGTTCGGACCCGCCCACGAGGTGGCTCTCGGCTCGATCGCTACCGTCCTCGCGCTCGCGCTCGAGCACGAGCGGCTCTCCGTCGCCGACCTCGCGCGACGGCGGCGCCTCGACGCGGTGGACCAGCTGCTGCCCACGCTGGCGACGGCCCTCGACGTCCGCGAGGTCTTCGATCGCGTCTCGCAGCACGTCCAGCCGGCGCTGGGCCACGACCGCATCGTCCTCGCCTCGCAGACCGCGGACGGGCGGACGGCGACCGTGCATGCAGCGGCCGGCGGTCCGGACGTGGAGATCCCGTCGGTCATCGACCTCGGCGCCGGGCCCTGCCCTTCACGCGAGGAGTGGAGGATCGTGCCGGACTTCGAGGAGGAAACCGACGAGAGCCTCCGGCGCGTCGGTGCGGTGGAGCAGATGCGCTCGGGGCTGTTCGTCCGGCTGTGGGCAGAGCCCACCGGCTCCGCGTCGCTGGTCTTCCTCTCGCGACAGCCGCGCCAGTTCTGTGACGACGACCTGCCGGTGGCGCAGAAGGTGGCCGCCTACGTGAGCCTCGCCCTCTCCCACCAGCGCCTCGCCGAGGAGCATCGCCGGGCAGCGGCAGTGCGGGAGAGGGCCTCGCAGCTCGAGGACCGCGTGGAGAGGCTGCGGCAGGAGCTCGACGGCAGCCGGGGCCCCGCGCGCGTGGTCGGACGGTCGAAGGCCTGGACCGAGGTGCTGGCCCAGGCCGCGAAGGTGGCGCGGGCGGAGACGACGGTGCTGCTGACCGGCGAGTCGGGCACCGGCAAGGAGGTGATCGCGCGCTTCATCCACCGGGGCTCGCCGCGGGCCAACGGCCCGTTCACCGCCCTCAACTGCGCAGCCCTTCCCGAGCAGCTCCTGGAATCCGAGCTGTTCGGCTACGAGCGAGGCGCCTTCACCGGCGCGACCGCCGCCAAGGCCGGCCGAATCCAGCAGGCCGAGGGAGGCCTGCTCTTCCTGGACGAGATCGGGGAGACGACACCGGCGCTTCAGGTGAAGCTCCTGCGGGTCCTGCAGGAGCGCGAGTACCAGCGGCTCGGCGGGACGCGGCCGATCAAGGCGGACGTTCGCATCGTGGCGGCCACCAACCGCGACCTCGAAAAGGCGATGGCCCGGGGGGATTTCCGAGAGGACCTCTACTACCGCCTGTGCGTGTTCCAGATCCACCTGCCGCCGCTGCGCGAGCGCCGGGAGGACATCCTTCCGCTGGCAGAGGCCTTCCTGCAGGAGATCTCCGGCAGCGTCGCACGGCCCGCAGAGGGCATCTCGCGCGAGGCAGAGGGGTGGCTGCTCTCCTACGATTGGCCCGGCAACGTGCGCGAGCTGCGCAACGTGCTCGAGCGCGCGACGATCCTCTGCGACGGCGGCCTGATCACGACGGATCACCTGCCCCATGACGTGGCCGTCCGGGCCGCCGCTGGCGTGGAGCGCAAGGGCGCTGCCGCCGGCGACGAGCTCGACCTCGACAGGTCGGAGCGCGAGCTGGTGGTGAGGGCTCTCGAAGCGACGGGGGACAACCGCACCCAGGCCGCCCGGCTGCTCGGGCTCACCCGGCCGCAGCTCTACCGCCGGCTGCGGAAGCACGGGCTGGCCGCTACGCGTCGAGCCGGGTGAGCGCGTCGAAGAGCTGCTGCCCATGCCGCACGCGCGGGCGACTGTGGTGGTGCCAGGACCACGTAGCACACCTCGCCGCCGGGTGATCAGGCCGGTCTCCTGTTGCGTCAGTGGGACAGCAGGACGGGCAGAGCCGCGTCGCGCAGCATCGTGCGGGTGACGCCGCCGAACACGTGCTCAGCGAGGCGGGACCGACCGTACGCGCCCATGACCACGAGATCGGCCCGGAAGGCGTCGGCCTGGGCCAGGATGAGGCGAGCGACGTCGTCTCCGTTTGAGGAGAGCCGGCGAACGTCCACCTGCGCTCCGTGGCGGGCCAAATGGCAAGCCACGTCTGCGCCCGGTTCCTGTCCGTGTCCGCCCCTGCCCGGCTCGGCGTCGACCGCCAGCACCAGGACGGCTTCTGCCTTGATCAGGAGCGGCAGGGAGTCCGCCACCGCCCGGGCCGCCTCCCGCCCGGCGTTCCAGCCGACGAGCACTCGGCGGATGCGCGTGGCGTGACAGCGGGGCGGAAGGACGACGATGGGACGGCCGGACGAGAGGATGAGGGCGTCCAGGAGTTCGTGATCGCCCCAGTGCTCCTCGCCGGCTTCGGAGCGGGCGACGATGGCGACGTCTCCATAGCGTGCGTGAACGGTGGCGTCGTAGTTCGAGAAGCGCGGAATCACCCTCCACTCCGCCTCGATCCCGAAGGAGCCAGCGACGACTTCCAATTGGCGGCGGCGCGCGGCCTCCGTCTGCGTGCGCCAGGCCTCCTCCTCGGCGACCAGCTGCTGAACGGCGTCGCCGATGACGAGAGCGTCGTGTGGGTTCAAGGGCCGCTCGGGCGCGATGAACACGGCGGTGAGGTGGGCCTGGTGGTCGCAGGCGATCGTCCCCGCGAGCTCGGCCACGCCGGCGTTGTCGGGACGACCGTCGATGAAGGCAACGACGTCGCGGAGCGTCGGACGAGCGGGGCGATCGTCCACTTCGGCCGGGCGCATCGACACGGACGACCGCTCCCCGATGCCGCGCAGGTCGAGCTTCTGGATGCGAGGGTCCAGGTGTGCGGCGAACTCCTCGCACGCCCTGGAATCGGTGGCCAGCAGGGCTCGGCGCTCCACCGGGGTCAGCGCCAGACCCCTGCCGGCGAGCTCGTCGAGGAATGCGGCGCGGTTCAGTGCAAAGCGGCCCCTGTACTCCTCGTCACAGGCGAGCCGGCCGATCACGGATTCGACGACCTGCTGCGACATCGGTCACCTCCGGCTTCCACGGGGCCTGGACGACAGCCGGAGGTCGTGCACCGGCGTGTCCCGGTGTCGACGGGACATGACGAGCGCGAGGACGCCGCCTCCGGCGACGAGAACGAGCGCGGCCCGAATGATCGGCAGCAAGCTCTCCATGGCGTCTCCTTTCGGGCGGTTTCGCATCGCAAGTTCCATGCCGCGCGCCGGTGCCTGCCTTGCGGCGAATCGCGCGGACCGGAGGGCGTGCGCCGCAAGCGCTGCTGTTCGGAGACGTTCCAGTGTCCACAAACGGCCCGTACGCCTCTGCTGCATCGTCGCGGTGCGACGGTCGGGTCCTGCGTCGGCTGGGCTGTTCGGCGCGCGTAAGCGCCGCGACAGCAGCGGTCCAGCGGCTTCGGTTGGTCCAGCGCCGGAGCTGGCACGACCGCTGCTCCCGATACGGATGGCGGGCTCCGAGAGGAGGAGCGCAGTGGGTGCAGTAATGGAAGGATCGAGGTCGGCCGGGTCGGAAGCGTCTCCGGCCGCTCAGGGGGCGACTGTCGAGTTCCCGAGCTGTGCCTGGCTGATGGAGCCGGTCGACGTGTTCGTCAGCGAGGTCGCCAAGGGCGCCGGATTCGACTTCGACACGGCGCAGGACATCCAGATCGCCGTCCACGAAGCGGTGATCAACGCCATCGTTCACGGCAACGGGGACGACCCATCTCGGCGGGTGCGGCTGCGGGTCGCGAGCACTGCCGCGGGTCTCGAGGTGCGCGTCCAGGACCAGGGCCGAGGCTTCGATCCCGAGGCCGTCCCTGATCCGCTGGCCACCGACAACCTGTGCAGGCCGTGCGGGCGAGGGATCTTCTTCATGCGCCTGCTGATGGACGAGGTCACCTTCCGCCCGGCTGCGGACGGCGGGACGGAGGTCATCCTGCGGAAGCGGCGAGAGCGGCCAGCGGCCCGCAGGCCCACACCGGTCGCCGTTGCGGCCTCATGCGCCTGATCGGACGGAAACGCCCTGTTCGAGACGAACGGCATGCACGGTGTCGTCGGTGGTGCGGCGCGGTTGGTCGATGCCACCGCGACAGCCGTCGTGTGCGTCGATGGTGGTGACCGCGTGACCTACATGAACCCGGCTGCGAGCCGGATCCTCCGCCATGGCCGGGCCGCGGTCGGCCTGCCCTGGAGGGAAGCACGCGGTCCCGCGCTGGCGGATGACGACTCCGCGCTCGGCGAGAGCGAGGACCCGCTCGCCCGGGCCCGGCGGGTCGGCCACTCGGTCGAAGGGGTCACGATCGGCCTCGAGGCACGCACGCCCGGCGATCAGCCTGGCTGGTTCGACGTCGACGTCGGAAGCCTGTCCGGTGGCGACTGGAGTACGGCGCCGGCGTTCCTCATCCTCCGGGATGTCACGCCCCGTCGGCGCCTGACCCACCTGCTGGCACGCAGCCGGGCCGATCACCTGAAGCTCCTCGACAGCGTGCCTGACGCGGTCCTGCGCCTGGACGCAGGCTCCCGGATCCGATTCGGCAACCGCTGCGCCGCGCGCCTGTTCGGACTGCGTCCGGCGCAGATCGTCGGCCGACGCTGCGAGGACCTGGGACTGACACCGCAACTGGAGCGAAGGATCGAGGAGAGCGTCGCGGAGGTGATCAGCGGAGGCAGAAGCGTCACCGTGGATCTCCCTGTCGCACGCGGCCGCCGCCTGCGCGAGTTCGAGGCGCTTTTGATTCCGGAGACCGTTGCCGGGCGGGTCGAGGGCGTGGTGGTGATCGCCCGAGACATCACCCGGGCGCGCAGCCTGGAGCGCCGGTACCAGACGCTCTTCGAGTCGATGTTCGACGGCGTCTACCTGGTGGAGGTCCTCCGAGGGCTGGATGGCGCCATCCAGGACGTTCGCTGTCTGGGCGCAAACCCCAGCTTCCTCCGCATGGTCGGCCAGGAGGCCGCCACCTTCGTTGGCCACCTGTCGAGGCGAACGCTGCCCACCGACGACCCCTGGTGGCTCGAGGTGTTCGACGAGGTGGAGCGGACCGGAGTGCCCCGTTACGTGGAACGGCGGATGGTGACGGTTCCTCTGGACATCGAGACGTTCATCTACCGAACCGGCCCGGGCCGCTGCGCGGCCGTGGTGCGGGACGTGAGCGAGCGCAAACGCACCGAAGCCGCTCTGCGCGAAAGCGAGGCGCGGCTGCGGTTCATGACCGACAACATGGTCGACATGATCAGCGTGCTGTCTCCCGACGGGCGCTTCCAGTACCTGAGCCCCTCGCACCGGACCCAGCTCTGGGTCGACCCCGCTGCGCTGGTGGGCGCCCCCGCGGCGACGCTCATCGATCCCGACGTCGTGGCCGGGATGGACACGCCCATTCAGCAGGCCATCGCTGCCGGCCAGGAGTCCGTGCGCGTCACCTATCCTTACCGGCATCCCGCGGGAGGCGTCCGGTGGCTGGAGTCGATCGTCCGTCTCGTTTACGACGGCGGTTCCCTGGCGAACGTCGTCATCAGCACCCGCGACATCACCGCGCAGCACGAGGCGGAGGACGAGGCCAGGAGGCTGCAGGAGCGCCTGCGCGAGCTGTCGGCTCGCCTGCAGACGGCCGCCGAGGAGTCGGCGCGGAACATCTCTCGTCGCGTCCACGACGACCTCGGTCAGGCTTTGACGGCACTGAAGACGGACGCCGTCTGGATCCGCGCGCGGCTGGACGACACCCAACCGGCCCTGCGTGACAAGGCCGAGGAGATGCTCCAGCTGATCGAGTCGACGCTGCAATCGGTCCGGAGCATCTCGCGTGAGCTGCGGCCGCTGGTGCTGGAGGACCTCGGCCTGGCTGCCGCGCTGCAATGGCTGGGGGCGGAGTTCGCGCGGCGGACGGGGCTGCGCTGCAGCGTCGATTGCTCGTCGGAGGACCTGGAGGTCCCCGCTTCAGTGGGTCGAGCGCTGTTCCGGGTGGCGCAGGAGGCGCTCACCAACGTGGAACGCCATGCGCGTGCATCGGCCGTGCGGCTCACCCTGTCGCTGTCCGGAAGCGAGCTGACGATGGCCGTCGCCGACGACGGCCGCGGATTCGAGATGCCCGCCCGCCGCTCCGAGCGGTCCCTCGGACTGCTGTCGATGGAAGAGCGAGCGGCCGCAGTGGGCGGCCGGCTGACGGTGCGGACCGGTCCGGGCTGCACGCGGGTGGAAGTGGTCGTGCCGCTGCAGGGGACCCCGGATTCGCAGCAGCAGGAGAAGGTGCCATGACCCGCGTGTTCCTCGTCGATGACCACGAGGTCGTCCGCCGCGGCATGAAGCAGGTGCTGGCCGGGGCACCCGACTTCGTGGTGGTGGGCGAGGCGGCGAGCGGCGGGGAGGCGCTGGCGAGGCTGCGGACGACGACTTGTGATGTCTTGGTGCTCGACCTGTCGTTGCCGGACCGGCCCGGTCTCGAGGTGCTGAAGGAGCTGAAGGTCGACAAGCCGGAGTTGCCGGTGTTGATCCTGACGATGCATCGCGAGGACCAGTACGCGATCCGCGCGCTAAGAGCTGGAGCTGCGGGATTCCTGACGAAGGAGAGTGCTCCCGAGCAGCTCATCACTGCGGTCCGCAAGGTGGCCCGGGGCGGCCGATACCTGACGGTGGACCTGGCCGAGCAGATTGCCGTCCATCTCGGCAGCGGTGCCGAGCACCCGCACGACCGGTTGTCCGACCGCGAGTACCAGGTCTTCGTCCGGATCGTCACTGGCCGGCCGCTCACGGACATCGCCGCCGAGCTCGACTTGAGCGTGAAGACGGTATCCACCCACCGCACGCGGCTGCTCGAGAAGATGGGGATGCGCAGCAATGCCGAGCTGGTCCAGTACGCCGTACATCACGATCTCCTGCCGTAGAAAAGCGGTAGTTCGCGGTCGAGTCCTACACGCGGTCAGCGTCTTCCGACAGCGGATTCGGTCTTCTCCGATACCGGCCGCCGGGCACCCACGCTAGAGTCGCGCGGCGACCATGACCGTTCGTCGCGGTGCAGGGAGGACGCATGAGCCGGCTCGACCAGTTGGATGTCAAGGCGCTCAACCCGGTCCTGAACGATCTCAAGAAGAAGACGGAGGGTTGCCGGACCATGGAGGAGACGGCGCAGGTCACGACGCGCCTTCTCTTCGAGGCGTTCAAGGACGAGATCGTCCTGGCGCGCATGTTTGCCACCGTCCCGTATGGCGAGCTGCCCGCTGCCAACCAGGCGTTCGTGGCCAAGCTCGCGAAGGCTCAGAACATCACCACGCTGGTCAAAGATGAAACGGCAATCCTGTCGCTGGTGGGCACGAGTGGTCGGCAGCCGGCCTGGAACGATCGCCGGAGATCGGACGGGCACGTCGGCATCCCGCTCGCTTCAGCCGACTTCATCGACAGGATCCCGATGGTGTCGCGGCTGCTCAACGAGGTCGGCCTCGGGCTCGACTGGATCTCGAAGGGCGACACGAACATCGTGGTCCGTGCCAGCGGGCGCATTTCCGGCGTGTTCTACGTACCGGACGCCGCGACGGCCGTCGACCACAAGGGCCGGAAGGTCATCTCCGCCCAGGATTTCGTGCAAGCCCACCGCGTCCGCAGCGTCTTCGGCGTGGCCGGCGCGTACGCGATCGGCGGGACCTTCGTCGTGCTGATCGTCTTCACCAACCAGGTGCTGGTCAAGTCCCAGGCGGAGCTGTTCGCCCCAGTGATCAACATCTTCAAGGGCAACACCGGGCTGCTCGCCAGCAGCGGTGCCGTCTTTTCGCATTGACCCTGGCCCGAGAGCGCCGGCTTATCGGCGCCCCGAGGCGCGCCTCCGCAAGGCGGACCGGCGTGCTGAACGGCGGGCGTCTGGCCCGGCCCGATGTCCTGTCAGAACGATCCCACCCCCAGAGGCGGCAAACGCCGATTGTGCCGGCTGGCGCGGCCGCCTAGCGTGTCGGTGGCACGGCGAATCGGCTCTTCGCCGCGCGAAAAGGGTCGGGATGACGGACAGGGAGAACACCTGATGCTCGATGACGACAGGACGGTGCTGCTCGTGGCTGCCGAGACCCTGCGCGAGCGGGGCCGCCAGGTGGTGTCCAGCGCGGCCGGGCGCGAGGCGATCGCAGACGGTCTCTCCCATAGGCCGGATCTGATCCTGCTCGACATACTCGCTGGGCCGACGAGAGGCCCGCAGGCGTGCCGGGTTGTCCAGAAACCGGGAGACGCGCGCTGCGTCCCAATCAATGTCATCACTGCCGCGACCAGGCCAGCCAGCGGGAGGTGGACGGCGGCGGCCGCCGCCCCTGGGTCGTCTGCCCGGAACGCGTGGCTTCGCTCTGGAGCAGGCCCGGTGTGGACCCTGCTCAGACGAGCGTACCGGGACGGCGGAGACAACAGGAGCGAGACATGAGCGCCGACCAGACCGGGAAGAGACCGACGAACGAGGACCGAGGCGACGGCTACGTGCGGAAGGTCCAGGAAGGCACCCGGCGTTTCGTCGAGGATCTGATGGAACAGAACCAGCGCCTGGAAGCGCTGTTGGTGTCGCTCGAAGCCGAGAGGCTGGGCCACCGGGAGGAGATCGCGGCGCTGAAGCGGGAGCTCTCGTCCTTCCGGCAGGAGGACGAGAAGCTGCAGGCCCAGGTGATGCAAGCCGACGAGCAGAACCGCCGTCTGGCAGAGAAGTTCCAGGAGGTGGAGCGCCAAAACTCGAACCTCGCCAACCTCTACGTGGCCAGCCACCGCATCCATGGCACCTCGAAACGTGCGGAGGTGCTGAGGGCGATCGAGGAGATCGTCATCAACCTGATCGGCTGCGAGGAGCTGGCCGTGTTCGAGCGCGAGGGGACCGAGCCCGTGCTGACGCGGATCGACGGCGTCGGCATCGACGCCAGCCGCGATCTGGCGATCCACTTCGGGACGGGAGTGATCGGACGGGCAGCGCAGACCGGAGAGCTCTACGTGAGAAACGGATCGGCGGCCAGCGGGGGAGACGCCGAGGTCACCGCCTGCATCCCGCTCCGCTTCGATGGTCTGGTGACCGGCGCGATCGTCGTCTATCGCCTGCTACCCCACAAGCCAGGGCTGGAGGAGGTCGACTTCGCCCTCTTCGACCTGCTCGCGATGCACGCGGCGACCGCCCTGCGCTTCACGGCGCTGGAGGGCGAGGCGAGAAGACCGGCGACCGTCAGTGATGAGAGGCCCTGAGCCATGGCTTCTACGGGAGGAACGATGAGCGCCGGCACACGGAAGCTCATTCTGGTCGTGGACGACACCGAGACGGTCCTCATCTTCACCAAGATGATGCTGGCCGGGCAGGCGGCGGAAGTGGTGGTGGCCCGCAACGGGAGGGAAGCCCTCAAGCGGGTCGAGGAGCAGGCGCCCGACCTCATCCTGATGGACATCATGATGCCGGAGATGGACGGGGTGGAGACCTGCCGTCGGCTCAAGGCCGATCCGCGCACCGGCGGCATCCCGGTGGTGATGGTGACCACCAAGGGCAACCCCGAGAAGGTGGAGGAGGCCTTCGCAGCGGGCTGCGACGACTACCTGACCAAGCCTTTCGGCAAGCTCGACCTCATGGCGAAGATCCGCCGCTACATGCACTGAGGGGGCTGCGGAGCCTGCCATGAGCCAGCTCGACGCCGTGCTCCAGCTGTTCTGCCAGGAGGGCAGCGAGAAGCTCGAGGCCCTCGACGAGGTGCTGCTGCGGATCGAGACAGCGCCGGAGAGCCGGGACCTGCTGGACCACGCGCTGCGGGTCGCACACAACTTCAAGGGCGCCGCCGGCACCGCCGGGCTGGAGCGGGCGGCGGCTCTGGCCCACGAGCTCGAGGACGTCCTGCAGGCGCTCCGCTCCGGCCAGATGGCGCCAGCGCCCGAGGTCTTCGACGCGTTGTTCGCCGCGGTCAAGGCGCTGCGCAGCGACGTGGCGCTGGTGGCGAGCGGCCAGCCCGAAGCCGAGGAGATAGAGGCGGTCGCCGAGGCGCTGTCGTTGTGGGTGCCCGGCGACGCGAAGCGCACTCAGCACGGCAACGGCAGCGAGCCTGCGCTCGGCGAGTACGACCTCATCAAGATCCGGGCGCTCCGGCGCCGCGGACTCAAGATCCTCCGCTTCGAGCTGGCGCTCGACGAGGGCGAGGCGGACCCGGCCACCTGGGCCTCCGCCATCCTGGGCTCCCTCGGAACGCACACGCAGCTGGTGGCGACCTTCCCGCCCGAGGGCGAGCTGCAGCGGCTGGCGGAGACTCGGTGCTTCACCGTGGTGGTGGGCTGCGAGGACGCACGGTCCGTCAGCGCGTGCGTCGCCAGGGCCCTGGGCTCGGGGCGTCTCGTCTCCTGCACGGAGCTGTCGGGCACCAGCCAGCTCAAGCGCGCGGAAGCCGCGGGCGGCGAGCGGCCGCTTTCGGGCAACGTGCTGAAGGTGAACGTCGAGCGCGTCGACGCCCTGGTCGACATGATCGGCGAGCTGGTGATCGTGCAGTCGATGGTCACGAACGACCCCGAGATCGCCGGCCTCGGCGCGCGGCGGACCCGCAGCTACCTGGGCCAGCTCACCCGGATCACCCGCGAGATCCAGGACCTGGGGCTGCGCATGCGCATGGTGCCGGTCCACGGCGTGTTCCAGGCCATGGCTCGTCTGGCCCGGGACCTGGCGCGCAAGTCGGACAAGCTGGTGCGAGTGGATCTGGCCGGTGGCGGCACCGAGATGGACCGCAGCATGGTCGAGCGCATCCACGACCCCCTGCTGCACCTGGTGCGCAACGCGGTCGACCACGGCCTGGAGGCGGTGCAGGAGAGACGGAGGCTGGGAAAGTCGGACGAAGGCCAGCTGCGGCTCTCGGCGCAACACCAGGGAGGAAGCGTGGTCATCGAGCTGTCCGACGACGGCCGCGGGCTCGACCGCGCCGCCATCGCCAGCCGCGCCCGGGCGAGCGGTCTGTGGCGGGAGGGGACCCTCGGAGCGGATGCCCTCGGCGTGATCTTCGAGCCTGGCTTTACGACCAGCGAGACGGTTACGGAGGTGTCCGGCCGTGGCGTCGGGCTCGACGTCGTCCGGCGCGCCGTCGAGGCCATGCGCGGCCAGGTCACCGTCTCCTCCGAGCCAGGGACGGGCACCTGTTTCCGCATGATCCTGCCGCTCACGCTGGCGATCATCGAGGGCATGCTGGTCCGGTGCGGACACGAGTGCTACGTCATCCCCACGCTCGCGGTGGTCCAGTCCCTGCGGCCCCGGCCCGGCATGCTGCTCTCGATGGCGAACCGCCACGAGCTGCTGAACGTCCGGGGCGAGCTGATTCCGCTGCTGCGGTTGGGGCGGGTGTTCGACGTGGACGGCGCCGAGAAAGACCCCGGCAACGCCCTGGTGGTCGTCATCGAGAACCTGGGCCGTAAGGTCGGCCTGATGGTGGACGAGGTGATGGCGCAGCAGCAGGTGGTGATCAAGAGCATCGGCGACGGCATCGGCGAGGCGCGGCTGCTCTCGGGCGCGGCCATACTGCCGAACGGCAACGTCGCGCTCATCGTGAACGTCGACGAGATCTGCAGTGCCGTCCGGGCGGCATCGCCCCAGAGCGCGACCGCACCGATTTCGACGGCAGCGGAGCTTGCCGCCGACAGCATGGCAGTGGGGGTGTGACATGAACTCGACGCAGAGCGGCCCCGAACACTCCGCCGCGGCCCCGCCACCGCCGGAGGCGCAACTCGCCGGAAAGTACATGACCTTCAGGCTGGCGAACGAGACCTACGGCGTCGCCATCCTGAAAGTGCGCGAGCTGATCCGGCTGATGGAGATCACCCGGGTGCCGGGCACGCGCTCCTTCATCAGGGGAGTGATCAACCTGCGGGGCAAGGTGATCCCGGTGGTCGACCTGCGCATGAAGTTCGGGATGGAGCGGCTGCAGGCGACCGATCAGACGGTGATCATCGTGGTGCAGTACCGCTTCCACGACCAGGAGCTGACCATGGGCACGCTGGTCGACGAGGTCCTGGAGGTGCTGGACATCCGCGCCGAGAACATCGAGCCCCCGCCGAACTTCGGAACGGGGGCGATCGACACCGACTTCATCCTCGGGGTGGGCAAGGCGGACAGACGCGTCATCTTCCTGCTGGATATCGACAAGGTGCTCTCGTCCGAGGAGCACCGCGAACTGCGGGAGGCGGCGGCGGAGCAGCGGCAACAGCAGCCGGTCGGCGAGGAGGCGAGCCATGAGCACGCGAACGCCTGAGCGGCTGGCAGAGCAGCGGGAGGGCAAGGTGATGGCGCGAGCGGAGCAGATGGCGAAGACGGACGGGAACGGACGCAGAAGGGCCCCAAACGGGAGCACCGGCCACCTGCTGGCGCTGCCCACACCCGCGCTGGCGGTGGACGAGAAGGGGACCGTCACCCTGTGGAACACCGCGCTCGAGTCGCTGACCGGGACTGCGAGCGAGGAGGCTGTCGGCAGGAAGGCCTGGTCGCTCTTCTCGACCACGCGCAAGCTCACGCCCGTGGAGCAGACGCTCCGCAGCGAGGAGCTGGAGGTGGACGAGGCGTTCGCTCTGCGAACGAGGTACGGCACACCGTGCACCGTCCGCTTCGCGGCCTGCCCGCTCCTCGACAGCCACGGAGAGGCACGCGGCGCGGTGGCGACCCTGACCGAACAAAGCGGTCGGACGCGGCTGGAGGCCGAACTCGCGCGCGTGAAGTGCGAGCTCGACGCGCGGACGAGGAGCCTCGGTTGCATCGAGACCGTGTTCGCGCTGCTGGAGCTCGCGGGCGCCTCACGCGAGGAAACGTTGACGAAGCTCGTCGAGGTCCTGCCGGCTGCCTTTCTCCGCGCCGGCATGGCGACGACACGAATCGTCCTCGACGGTCAGACTTGGGCCACCCGCGATTTCCGCGAGACCCCCTGCTCGCTGCGGGCGGCCATTCCAGCCGAGGACGGCTCCTCTGTCGGCTTCATCGAGACCGTGTACCTGCACGAGGCGCCTCCAGGCGATGAAGGACCGTTCCTGGCCGAGGAGACGAAGCTGCTCGAGCACGTCGCCGCCCGCCTGGGCGACTACCACCGGCGGTTGGGAAGGTACGAGCGTGCCGGGCAGAGGCTGGCGCTGCTCGAGGGCACGACGGACATCGTGGCCATCAGTGACCCGGACGGACGGCTCCTCTACCTGAACGCCGCGGCGCGCAAGCTCTTCAACCTGGGCCCGCAGGACGCGATCACGTTCAAGACCCATGACATGCACACGCCCGAGGCGACCCGCATCCTGTTGGAAATCGGCGTGCCGGCCGCGCAGCGGGACGGCTTCTGGACCGGCGAGACGGCATACCTGCTCCCCGGCGGGCAGGTGTTGCCGGTGTCGCAGACGATCGCGGTCCACAAGACGAACGCTGGCATGTTCATCTCGTCGATCGCGCGGGACATCAGCAACGACGTCGACGCGCGTGCCGAGATCGCGAGGCTCGTGGCCGCTGCCCGAGAGGGCCGGCTGGCCGAACGCGGCGCGGTCGAGCGGTTCGCCGCCTCGCACCAGCCTCTGATCAGTGGCATCAACCAGATGCTCGACGCGGTTGTCGGCCCTCTCAAGGCGACCGCCGCCTACGTCGAGCGCATCGCCAAGGGCGAGCTGCCGCCGAAGATCACCGAGACCTACCAGGGTGACTTCGAGGGCGTCAAGGTCAGTCTCAACGATTGCGTCGACCGTCTCGGCCGATTCGTGAGCGACATGCGCTCGGTCTATGACCAACAGAAGGCCGGCGATTTCGAGGCGCAGATCGACGTCACCCCGTACCCTGGGCTGTATGCAGAGCTGGCGCGGGGGATGAACGAGGCGGTGGGGCTGCACGTCCACAACATCCTGAGCATCCTGGGAATCCTGGGCTCTTACGCCGAGGGCGATTTCGGACCCGTGCTGCAGAAGCTGCCCGGCAAGCAGGTGCTCGCCAACGAAAAGTTGGACCTCCTGCGGCGCAACCTGCTGACGCTGATCGAGGAGGCGGAGAACCTCACCAAAGCGGCGATCGCCGGGAAGCTCTCGACGCGGGCGGACGTGTCCAAGGTGGGCGGGGACTTCCAGAAGATCCTGGGCGGCGTGAACGCGACCCTCGACGCGGTCATCGCCCCGCTGAGCGTCACCGCTTCGTACGTGGACCGTATCAGCAAGGGCGACATCCCCGAGAAGATCACCGTGACCTACAGCGGCGACTTCGAGTCGATCAGGAACAACCTGAACCAGGCGATCGACATCATGTCCGGGCTGTCGGCGCAGACCAACGGCCTGGTGGAGGCGATGCGCGAGGGCCGGCTCGATCAGCGCGCCGACGCGAACGCGTTCGCCGGCGGCTGGGGGAAGCTGGTGGCGGCCATGAACGAGATGCTCGAGATCCTGCATGACGCCATGGTGCAGGTGGCTGACGCCACGGACCAGGTCTCCTCGGCGGCCAACCAGATCGCATCCGGCAGTCAGGCGATCGCCCAGTCAGCGTCCGAGCAGGCCAGCTCCCTCGAGGAGACGTCCTCCAACCTCGAGGAGATGTCGGGAATGACCAAGCAGAACGCCGACCACGCCAAGCAGGCCGACGGGCTGGCCCAGGGCATGCGCACGGCGGCCAACAAGGGCAGCGAGGGCATGACCCGGATGACCGACGCCATGGGCCGCATCCGCACGGCGGCCGAAGGCACGGCGCAGATCATCCGCGACATCAACGAGATCTCGTTCCAGACCAACCTGCTGGCGCTCAACGCGGCGGTCGAGGCGGCCCGCGCCGGCGACGCGGGACGCGGCTTCGCGGTGGTGGCGGAGGAGGTTCGCAACCTGGCCCAGCGCTCGAAGGAGGCCGCCAAGAAAACGGAGGACCTCATCCGCGACTCGGTTCGACTCACCGAAGGCGGCGAGACGATCACCCACGACGTCAACGGCATCTTGCGCGAGATCGTGGAATCGGTCGGGCGCGTGACCGGCACGGTGAGCGAGATCGCGGCCGCCAGCCAGGAGCAGGCGCGCGGGATCGACCAGGTGAATGCTGCGGTCAGCCAGATGAACAACGTGACCCAGCAGAACGTCGCGAACGCCGAGGAGTCGTCGAGCGCGGCCGAGGAGCTGGCCAGCCAGGCCGAGGAGCTGGCCGCCATGGTCGGCCGCTTCAAGCTGAACCGGGAAGTGCGACAGGCGCCGGCTCCGGTACGGCGGGCAGCGAAGCCCGCGCCGATGCATCACCCGCAGCCCGCGCGGCCGGCGGCGAGCGACAAGGTCGCGCTCTCCGAGTTCTGAGCCCTCAGGGAGGGTGGCGGAGCTGGCCCCGCTCCGCCGCCCTCCCGATCCCTGCCCCCTGTGGTGCTCGCCCAAGGCACGTTGCGCATGGAACGGGAGGTGTTCCGGAGGTTCTGTCACCTCGTTCACCAGCACGCGGGAATCCGGCTGAAGGACGGGAAGGAGGCGCTGGTCTGCGCCCGCTTGAACAAGAGGATGCGGGCGCTCGGGCTGACGCGGTTCCGCGACTATCTGAACCTGCTCGAACAGGACGCGAGCGGAAGCGAGGTCGTGCAGTTCCTGGATCTGATGTCGACCAACTACACGACCTTCTTCCGCGAGCGCGAGCACTACGACGTCCTGGCCGGGGCCGTTCGCCAGTGGCGTGTGGCGGGGCAGCGGCGGTTCCGCGTCTGGTCGGCAGCATGCGCCACGGGAGAGGAGCCCTACTCCATTGCCATGACCATGGCCCAGGTCTGCGACGATCCCTCGCTCGACTGGCGCATCCTGGCGACCGACATCTCCACCCGCGCGCTCAGGCAAGCGCGCCGCGGCCGCTATCACGCTCGCGCCATGCGCAGCGTGAGCCGGCAGGAGCGGCTGAGGTACTTCCTGGCGGACAAGGAGAGCGATCAGCCCTGCTGGTCGATCCGCCCGGAGATCGCTGCCCGGGTGGCCTTCGCCAGGTTGAACCTCGCCATTACGCCCTTCCCGATGCGCGGCCCCTTCGACGTGATCTTCTGCCGCAACGTGATGATCTACCTCGACCACGAGGTCCGGCGCGCGCTGGTGTCTGCCCTGGAGACCCTGCTCCGTCCCGGCGGGCTGCTGATGGTCGGCCACGCCGAGTCGCTGGCCGGTCTGACCTCCAGGCTCGGGATGGTCCACCCCTCGACGTACCGGCACTGACCGTGGCACCTCTCCACCACATCGCCGAGGGATGCCTCCATGCCGGAGAAGGCCCGCTCGAGATCCGGACGATCGTCTCCGGGGGTTTCGTGGTCGCCCTCGAGCACGATGGGTTCGGTGCCATGCTGCACGTCACGCGACGGCCCGCCGCCCAGGCCGCCGACGACGCGGCGGACGAGTCCTGGTTCGCGCCTTCGATCGCACGGCTGCTCGAGGCCTGGTGGCGGCTACGCCCGGCGGGACAAAGCGCCCTGGCGGAAATCGTCGGCGGTGCGGACGTGCTCGGGCTGCTCAACCCGCGCCTGCGCGAGCGCCTAGCAGCCCAGCGAGCCACCGCCATCGCGGCGCGGCTGCGGGGCGACAGCATCCTCGTCCGGCGCTGGCTGGTTGGCGGCACAGAAGCCCGGCAGGTCACGCTGGCGCTGCCGGAAGGCCGGGTCGAGGTCACCACCGCCGGCGGCCGCTCGGTGGCGGGAGCGCTGACAACCACCGGCGGGAGATTCGAGCCTCGTGCAGCGCTCGGGTGCCAGGAGTCGGCCGGTGCGGAGGAGCGCCTGACCACGACCGTCAACATGGGCTGCATGCACGTCGATCGCGCGCCACATCGGCTGCTGGCAGTGCTCGGCTCCTGCGTCGGGGTGGCGCTCTTCGACCCGGGGACCCGCGTCGGCGGGCTCGCCCACGTGGTGCTGCCGCATCACCCAGGAACCGGCAACTCGCACGCCAAGTACGCCGACACGGCCGTGCCTGCCTTGCTCGAATCCCTCAAACGCGCCGGGGCCCGCCGGGACGAGGTGCGCGCCAAGATCGCTGGTGGAGCCAACGCGCTCTTCGCCCGCTGCGGTGACGGGCTGGGGCGCGTCGCTGAGGCCAACGTCGCGGAGACCCGGTTGGCGCTCGCCAGGGCCTCGGTTCCTCTCGTAGCGGAGGACGTCGGCGGCAGAGCCGGGCGCCGCGTCCTCGTCGACCTCAGCGACTTCCGAGTCCAGGTCAGCCTGCTCGCTGCGCGCGAGGAGGGCTAGTGGCCACTCGGCCGGCGCGCGTCCTGGTCGTCGACGACTCGGCGGTGGTGCGCGAGTCCCTCCGGGCCGAGCTGCTCACCCGCGAGGGGATCGGGGCAGTCGAGACTGCGGCCGACGGAGCGACGGCTCTCCGCAAGGTCGAGCGCTTCGACCCCGACGTGGTCACCATGGACGTCGAGATGCCCGGTCTCGACGGCCTGGCGACGCTTCGACGTCTGATGGCGCAGGCTCCGCGGCCGGTGATCATGCTCAGTGCGCACACCACCGCGGGTGCCGCCCGCACCATCCGCGCGCTGGAGATCGGAGCTGTCGACTTCATCGAGAAGCCGACCGCCCAGAGCGGACACGACCTCCGGGTGGTGGTCTCCGACCTCTGCTCCAAGATCCACGTACTGTGTGGACGCTGGCGAGGACGGCGTCCCCGGGCTGGGGCGCGCCTCTCCGCACCCGCCCTGCCCCAAGGCCGCCTCCCCGAGGGCGGTGCGGCTCAGACAGTGGTGGCCATTGGCGCTTCGACGGGAGGTACCGAGGCGATCCGCGAGGTCCTGGAGGAATTACCCCGCGACCTCCCAGCCGGCATCCTCGTCGTCCAGCACATGCCTGCCGGATTCACGCTCGCCTTCGCCAACAGGCTCGACCAGCTGTGCGCTCTGGAGGTGAAGGAAGCGCGCCATCGTGACGTCATTCGTCCCGGACGAGTGCTCGTGGCGGCGGGAGACCACCACCTGCTGGTGCGTCGAGACGGGAACACGCCCTTCGTGGAGCTCAGCCGCAAGCCGCGGGTCAACGGTCATCGGCCTTCGGTGGATGTGACCATGCACGCCGCGGCAGACGTGTTTGGCTCGCGGACGGTCGGTGTGCTGTTGACCGGGATGGGGAAGGACGGAGCCGGCGGTATGCAGCGGATCCAGGAGGCCGGTGGCAGGACCATGGCGCAAGACGAGGAGTCCTCGGTGGTCTTCGGGATGCCGAAGGCAGCGATCGACCTGGGCGTTGTCGACGAGATCCAGAGTCTTGCGGCGATCGGTTCCTCGGTGTGCCGGGCGGTCAGAGGGCTGGAGGATGAAGGGCGGTCGGCGTGGCGCACCCGCGCCGAGGAGGCCACGGATGGCTGAACGGAGACAGGCGGTGAGTGTCGATGACAGAAGCGACTTCAGAGTGCTGGACGACAGCGTCCTTCCCGGGCGTGACCGCTCCTCCGACGGGGCATGACGGTCAAGAAGGAATGGGCGCGCCAGGTCGATCGAGCGGACCGGGTGACCGCGGCGCCGCGGCGGCAGAGGATCCGTTTCCGTACCGGCTGCAGGACCTCGTCGACCTCCCGAAGCTGCAGCTGATGCTGGACGCCTTCTACCGTGCGTCGGGGATTCCGCTCGCACTGACCGACCTGGACGGGACCGTCCTGACCGCCTCAGGTTGGCAGGACGCATGCGTGGAGTTCCATGGCAGCTGCGTGCGCAGGGAGCCGCGGACCCTGGCGAGCGGTGACGGAGTCCGGCGTCACCTGCTGAAGGAAACCTCGCAGGTCGTGTACCGGTGCGGCAACGGGCTGGTCGACACGGTGACGCCGATCATCATCAACGGCTGCCACGTCGCCAACGCCTTCACCGGCCAGCTCTTCTTCGGCACGCCGGACCTCAAGTCGTTCCGGCGACAGGCGATCCGGCTCGGCGTCGAGCCGGAGCGGTACCTCGAAGCCATCGCCAGGGTGCCGGTCGTCACCACCGAGAGGCTCAGGACCCACCTGGCGCTCGTGGCTCTCTTTGCCGAATTGCTCGCGGAGATCGGACGCCGTCGGCTCGAAGGGCACGAAGCACTCCGCCAGGCAGGCAAGATGGAGGTGCTCGGACGTCTGGCGGGCGGGGTTGCACACGACTTCAACAACGTGTTGATGGGCATCATGGCCTACGCCGGGCTGCTGAATGCCCAGCTCCCTTCGGAGCCTCGCCTGCAGCAGCACGTACAGCGCATTCTGGGTCTGTCGGAGAGGGCGGCCGGACTCACGCACAGCCTGCTCGCATTCGGCCGCCCGCACGCCTACCAGCTGCAGGTGATCGACCTCAACGTGGTCGTCCAGACCCTCCACACCCTGCTGTCCCGAATCATCGGCGAGGACATCGACTTTCAGGTGTCCCCGGCTGCCACGCCCCTCCTCGTGCTCGCCGACCGAGGGCAGCTGGACCAGATCTTCGGCAATCTCGTGGCCAACGCGCGCGATGCGATGCCGGGCGGTGGCCGGCTACGCATCAGGACCGCGGCCGTGTCCTTCGCCAGCGACTCCCCAGAGGCGCAGGTCATGAAGGCCACCGACTACGGCGAGATCACCGTCGAAGACACGGGTGTGGGAATGACGCCCACGGTCAAGCAACGGCTCTTCGAGCCGTTCTTCACCACGAAAGGGGTCGGCAAGGGCAACGGCCTCGGCCTGTCGACGGCGTACGGTGCCGTCAGGCAGCTCGGCGGGTCCATCCGCGTGCGCAGCGAGGAGGGCCGCGGGTCCACGTTCACGGTCCTCCTGCCACTGAGCCGAACAGAACCCCGACCGGCACCGAGGCGGGCGGGATTGCCTGGCCGGGGTACCGAGACCCTTCTTGTGGCCGAGGACTCCTCAGACGTCCGGAGAGTCACTCGACGGCTGCTCGAGGATTACGGCTACAGGGTCATTGAGGCTGACGACGGCGAGCAGGCGGTGGCGCTCTTCCGTGTCCATGCGGATGAGGTGGCCCTGGTGCTCCTCGACGTGGTCATGCCTGGGCGGAGCGGACAGCAGGTCTACGAGGCGATCAAGGCTCTTCGTCCGCAGGCGAAGGTCCTCTTCACCAGCGGCTACACCGAGGACCTGCTCACGCTGCGAGCCATCGGAGACCAGCCGGTTCCCTTCCTGCAGAAGCCGTACACGCCGTTCGACCTCTTCTGGAAGGTGCGGGAGGTTCTCGATGCCTGAGAACCTCTGGATACGCAAACCGGCGTGCCCTTGCTGTGACCTGCGGGACTCGCGGCTCTCGCGAAGGCGCCCGCCGTTGGCGGTGAGGCTCCTCGGGTTCAGGAGCTTCCGATGCCTGAACTGCGGGTGCCGCTTCTGGGCATGGCGACCGTGGCCAAGACAGGCGGGTTCCGCGAGGACATGAGCGAGCTGCCGCCGGCACACGCCGGCGGCGCTGCATCGCGCGCTCACGCGGTACGCGGCAACTCGGCGATCCGGTCCGTCGGCCGGCTGACAGCGAGGCCAGGACGCCAGAGGAGGCGAGAGGCCAGGAGCAGGGCCAAAGCAACGACCGGCGCGGCGATGTGAGCCACCGGGTCTCCGCTGACGGCGTGCGAGACCGCGGCCGACACGGTCGTGATCGCGAAGCCCGCATAGGCCCATTCCCGCAGCACCCGGGGCACTCGCGGGGCGACCAGCGCGAGCACGCCGAGTACCTTGGCGGTTCCGAGCAGGATCCGGAAGTAGTCGGGATAGCCGAGGTGGCGGAAGGCCGCCACCATCTGCGGAGCACCCGTGAGATACGCGAACGCCGAAACGAGCATCATCGCCGAGAAGAGTCCCGTCACCACCAGGTAACCGACCTTCGTTCTCATCTTCCTTCCCTCCGTCCGACGATTGACTGGAACGACGAAGTTACATTTGCCTCCCAAACGGGGTCTACCCCGGCGCTCACCTGGCACGCCGTGCCCGCCGTCCGCCCTGCGCGAGTGGCGCGCCCACCATGTCGGCGATCGTGACTTCGGCGAGGGCCGCTTCGAGCGCGGCCTCGGCGCGGCCAAAGACGCCCGCGAGGTAGGCGGCCACAGGCGGTCCGATGGGGCAGTCGGGGTTGGGGCCGGAGGGGTGGCGTCCGAACATCTCCACACCGTCTTCGACGGCGCGGTAGGCCTCTTGGAGAGTGATGTCTTCCGGCCGACGCGCCAGGGTCTCCCCGCCGTGCGCACCGCGCCGGGAAACGACGAGGCCGGCCCGAACCAGCTCCCTGATGAGCCGACGGACCACGACGGGGTTCGTCTGGATGCTCGCCGCCATTTGCCCGGACGTCACCGGCCCGCGGCCCTCCCGATGCGCGTGAGCCAACATCGCGAGCACGTGCGCGGCCATGGTGAAGCGGCAGTTCATCTCGACCCGATTTGTAACTGCAAATGATACAACACGGCGAGGCGAGGACCAGGCCACCACTTCAGCGCGTGAGCCGTCGAGCTTCAACCCTCCGCGGGTGGACGGTGATACGGTAGTCGCGTGCCCTCCGCCGTGATGCCCTCGAGTTCGCGGGGGCTTCGGCGGGAGTGCCACCCCGACACGTGAGATGCGTATGGTCCTCGCGATCGAAGGACTATCGAAGGCAATCATCGGCGGCGTGTGCGTGGCGGTGTCAGGGGTCGGGCCGGCATGGGCGCACGCCTCCTCCGGCGAGCCTCAGACCTACATGAGGAAGGTCGGCTTCACGGCCGCCGAAGTGGCGACGATGGAGTCGGGCAAGCCCGTGACGCGGATCGTCCCGCAACAGGACGACAACGACGCCTCCGTCCTCGGTGTCATCCGCATCGCGGCACCGGTCGCGGCGCTCGTAGAGGGCATCCGCAGGATCGAAACCTTTCGCAAGGGCGGTCCGACACTGCAGATCGGCCGGTTCGGCACCACCCCGGACGTGAGCGACCTGGAGCCGCTGGTGATCGACGATTCAGAGCTCGAGGACCTTCGCAGGTGCAAGGTCGGCGACTGCGAGATTCGGATCGGCACCGCCGCGATGGACCTGGCCCGGAAGGTCGACTGGAACGCCCCGGACGCCCATAGCCGCGCCTCGCAGCTCATCAAGGAGTCGATGGCCCGGCTTGTCAAGGGCTACCTGGAGCACGGGTCGACGGGCATGGCTGTCTACAACGACCACGACCTGCCGGAGAGCGTGTCCGCCGACTGGGAGAAGATCCTGAGGAACAGCCCGGACCTGATGGAGTACGACCCGGAATTCTGGAGATACCTGCTCGCCTTCCCCAAGGCGACCCTGCCCGGGGTCGAGAGCTTCGTCTACTGGAGCAAGGACAGGATCCGCAAGCCCGTGGTGAGCATCGTCCACGCGTGCATTCAGAGGGTCGAGAAGGCGGGGAGCACCGACTACTTCATCGCCCTGAAGCACATCTACGACAGCCACTACTACATGGCGAACGCCGAGTTCCTCACCCTCGTTCCTGACCGCGACACGAGGACGGGCTTCTTCTTGGTCCACAGCCTGCGGGCCAGGATCGATCCGCCCCGGAAGCTACGCGGCATGTTGCTGGGAAAGATCAAGGGGGCGATGCGGGACGAGCTGGTGGAGCTCCTGCAGGGGACGAAGGACCGCCTCGAGGGGAGGGCGGCGGGGAGCGGGAGCTGAAGCGGGCCGCCAAGGAGGAGGCCCGTGCGACCGGCGGAGGGAGGCGCCCCTCGCGGGCGTCTGAGCGATTGCCCCGCGCCGCCGCCGAACGGTACAGCCCGACGGCAGCGAGCCTGCTGGCTCCTCCTGAGGAATGAGTTGTCAAGACGACACTTTCCCCGAACCCGCGGTCGGGCAGCGGGCGACTCGTGGCTCTCTGAGGCGCTCGCTCGGGCGAAGCGCCGGCACGCGCGATCGCACCGGTGGTGGCAGCACGCGGGGTGACGCGCGGGAGGCAGCGGACACGCTTGGACCTGAAGCCAGACGCGGCACGAATGGCTGATGAAAGAAGAGTAGGCGAGGAGCCGCCCGAAGAGTCGATGGTGCGAGTGGTCGACTCCCACTGCCACCTCGACCTGCCCGACTTCGACGCCGACCGCGCCGAGGTGGTGGCGCGGGCGAAGGCGGCCGGAGTCGTGGAGATGCTGGTGGTCGGCGGGGTGGATGAGCACGCCGGCCATCGCCGGGCGGTCGAGGTCGCCGCCCGCTACCGCCTGCCGGCGAGCGCCGGGGTCCACCCGCACGAGGCGAGGCTGGCGGACGAGCGGGTGTACGACGAGCTGCTCGGGCTGGCTCGGGAGCGCCGCATCGTCGCCATCGGCGAGATCGGCCTGGATTTCCACTACGACCACTCGCCGCGACCGGCGCAGCGGGAGGCCTTCCGCCGGCAGCTGCGGCTGGCCCGCGACGTCGGCCTGCCCGTGATCATCCACACCCGCGAGGCGGACGAGGAGTCGGCGGAGATCCTCGAGCAGGAGAAGGCCGGGGAGGCGGGCGGCGTCGTCCACTGCTTCACCGGCGGGCTCGAGCTGGCCCGGCGGGCGCTGGAGCTGGGGCTGCACCTCTCCTTCTCCGGGATCGTCACCTTCCCGCGGTCGGCGACCATCCAGCAGGTGGCCCGGGACTGCCCGGCGGAACGGCTGCTGGTGGAGACCGACGCTCCGTTCCTGGCGCCGCCGCCGCACCGGGGCCGGCGCAACGAGCCGGCGTTCGTGGTCGAGGTGGCGCGCAAGCTGGCCGAGCTACGCGGGACCGCCCTGGGCGCCGTGTCGGCCGCCGCCGAGGCCAACTACCGGCGCCTGTTTCGCCGCCCGCGGTAGTTGACTGTCCGTCGACCATCCTGTAATTTCTGTAACAACAGAAATGGACGACAAGGCGCTCTCGCCGGCGCGCCGGCGCTTCGTGCTCCACTGGGGCGAGATGGGCACACGGTGGGGCATCAACCGGACCGTGGCCCAGGTGCACGCCCTGCTCTTCGTCTCCGAGCGCCCGCTCCACGCAGAGGAGATCTGCGAGACGTTGTCGGTCGCCCGCTCGAACGTCAGCGTGGCCCTGCGGGAGCTGCAGAGCTGGGGGCTCGTCCGAGTGGCCCACGAGCTCGGCGACCGACGCGACTACTTCGAGGCGCTCACCGACGTCTGGCAGATGTTCCAGATCATCCTGGAGGGTCGGCGCCGGCGGGAGGTCGACCCCACGGTGGCGGTGCTGCGCGAGTGCCTCTGTGAGTCCGGTCCGGGCGACGACCCGCTGGCGCGGGAGCGGCTGCGCGAGCTGCTGGGGTTCTTCGAGCTCGCGCTGAGCTGGTTCGACCAGGTGCGGGGCATGCCGCGGCAGACGCTCACGCGCTTCGCCCGCATGGGCAGCCGGGTGGCGAAGCTGCTGGAGGCGCCGCGATGAGCGCGCACGCTCCAGGTTTGACAAGTACCTGCGAATCCGTCAGTTTAGCCGGGACGTCTGCGACGTCCCCCGAGATCCAAGCGCGATAAGGAATGGCTGAGAGCTCGTTCGACATCGTCAGCAGCGTCGACCTCCAGGAGGTCAAGAACGCGATCGCGCAGGCGATGAAGGAAGTGCAGACGCGCTTCGACCTCAAGGACACCGGCTCTTCCGTCGAGCTGGCCGGCGAGGAGCTGCTGCTGACCTCCAAGGACGAGTTCAAGCTGAAAGCGGTGCGGGACGTGCTGGAGGGCCGGCTGGTCAAGCGCGGCGTGCCGCTCAAGGCGCTGACCTTAGGCGAGCCGGAGAAGGCGCTGGGCGGGACGGCGCGGCAGAGGGTCTCCCTGCAGAAGGGGATCCCCACGGACAAGGCCCGGGAGATCGTGAAGATCATCAAGGGCACCCGGCTGAAGGTGCAGGCGGCCATCCAGGGCGACCAGCTGCGCGTCAGCGGCAAGAACAAGGACGACCTGCAGGCGGTGATGCGGACGCTCCGCGGGAGCGACCTCGGCATCGACATGCAGTTCAGCAACTACAGGTAGCGACCGCGTGGCCGCCGTGAACCCCATCGGTCGGCGTGGCGTGCTCGGCCTCAAGGACATCGTCCGCCTGGTCGAGGAGGACCTGGCGAGGGTGGAGGTGGTCTTCGCCGAGCAGGTGCGCTCGGACGTGCGGCTGGTGGGCGAGATCGGCCGCTACGTGCAGGAGGGCGGCGGCAAGCGCGTGCGCCCGGCCCTGCTGCTGCTGGCCAGCCGGCTGTGCGGCTTCCGGGGGGAGCGGGCGATCGTGCTCGCCTCCACCGTCGAGTTCATCCACACCGCCTCGCTGCTGCACGACGACATCATCGACGAGGCCACCACCCGCCGCGGCCGCCGCAGCGTGAACAGCCGCTGGGGCAACGACATCACCGTCCTGGCCGGCGACTTCCTCTACACGAAGTCGATGGCCATGGCGCTGTCCCAGGACAACCTGCGCATCCTGCGCCTGCTCTCGGACGTGACCCTGCGCCTGATCGAGGGCGAGATCCTGGAGATCGAGCGCAACGGGCGCATCGAGGTGACGCCGGAGGACCACCTGGAGATCATCCGCAGGAAGACCGCGGACCTCTTCGCCGCCTGCACCCGCATCGGCGCCATCCTGGCCGAGAGCGGGGAGGCCCGCGAGAAGGCGCTCTCCCGCTACGGGCTGAGCCTGGGGCTGTGCTTCCAGATGGTCGACGACCTGCTCGACTTCACCGCCGAGGAGAAGACCCTGGGCAAGCCGGTGGCCAACGACCTGCGCGAGGGCAAGGTGACGCTGCCCATGATCTTCCTGATGCGGCGCGGCGGGCGGGCGGCGGCCGAGAAGGTGAAGGCGGTGCTGGAGGACCGGGCGTTCTCGCGGGTGACGCGCGAGGAGCTGGTGCGCATGGCCCGCGACTGCGGCGCGCTGGAGGAGGCGCGCGGCCTGGCCGAGCGCTACGCGGAAGACGCCCGGCGGGAGCTGCTCGCCTTCGAGCCCTCCGAGTACCGGGAGGCCCTGGCCGCGCTGCCCGGCTTCATCCTGGCCCGGGACCACTGAGGGCCGGCACCAGCCGATGACGCGCGCCCAGGCGGAGCAGCGGGCGGCCTGGCTGCGCGACGAGATCCGACGTCACCAGCGGCTGTACTACGTGCTGGCCGCACCCGAGATCGGCGACCAGGAGTACGACGCGCTGGAGCGCGAGCTGCGGGGGATCGAGGCCGAGTACCCCGACCTGGTCACCCCCGACAGTCCGACCCAGCGCGTCGGCGGCACCCCCTCGGACGAGTTTCCGACCTTCGTCCACCGCACGCCGATGCTCAGCCTCGACAACACCTACTCCGAGGACGAGCTGCGCGAGTTCCAGGAGCGCATCTTCCGCATCGTCGGGCCCCGCGAGATCGACTACACGGCCGAGCTGAAGATCGACGGGCTCTCCATGGCCCTGCACTACGAGGGCGGCCGGCTGGTGCGGGCGGTGACCCGCGGCAACGGCGTGCAGGGCGACGACGTCACGCCGAACGCGCGGACGATCCGTGCGATCCCGCTGCGCCTGCTCGGCGAGAGCGTCCCCGCGGAGCTCGAGGCGCGCGGCGAGGTGTACCTGCCGCGCGGTCGGTTCGAGGCGATCAACCGCGAGCGCGAGGAGGCGGAGGAGGAGCCGTTCGCCAACCCGAGGAATGCCGCCGCCGGGACGATGAAGAGCCTCGACCCGCGCGTGGTCGCCGGCCGTGGGCTCGACGCGTTCCTGTACGGGGTCGCGCACCTCCGCGGCACGCCCGAGCCGCGGGGCCAGTGGGCCGCTCTCCAGGCGCTGCAGGCGTGGGGGCTGCGCACGAACCCGGCCTCGCGCCTCTGCCATGGCCTCGACCAGGTGATGGCGTTCATCGCCGAGTGGCGCGACGCCCGCGGCCGCCTCGACTACGAGATCGACGGGGTGGTGGTGAAGGTGGACGACTTCGCCCTGCAGCGGGAGCTGGGCGTCACCTCGAAGTTCCCCCGCTGGGCGATCGCCTACAAGTACCCGGCGCTCCAGGCGGCCACCGTGCTTGAGCGCATCGAGGTCCAGGTCGGGCGCACCGGCAAGCTGACGCCCGTCGCGCAGCTGGTGCCGGTCCCGCTCGGCGGCGTCACCGTCGCTCACGCGACGCTGCACAACGAGGAGGAGATCGCCCGCAAGGACGTGCGCGAGCGCGACACCGTGCTCATCGAGCGGGGCGGCGAGGTGATCCCCAAGGTCGTGGGTGTCGTGCTCGACAGGCGGCCGCCAGACTCCCGGCCGTGGGCCCCGCCGGAGCGCTGCCCCGCCTGCCGGGAGCCGGTCGTCCGGGCGGAGGGGGAGGTGGACCGCCGCTGCCTCAACGCCTCGTGCCCGGCGCAGGTCGAGGAGCGGCTCAAGCACTTCGCCGGGCGCAGCGCGATGGACATCGAGGGGCTCGGCGACGTCGTGGTGCACGAGCTGCTCCAGCGGGGGCTGGTTCGCGACTTCGCCGACCTCTACGACCTGCGCTTCGAGGCCCTGGCGCCGCTCTTCGCGCCGAAGGCGAAGAAGGGCGAGTCGCTCGGCGCGCGCAAGCTGCTGGCCGCCATCGAGGCCAGCCGCTCGCGCGAGCTGCAGCGGCTGCTGTTCGGCCTCGGCGTCCGCTTCGTCGGCGAGCGCGCGGCGCGGCTCCTGGCCCGCCGCTTCGGCAGCCTGCAGGCGCTGGCGGCGGCCTCGGTGGAGGAGATCGACGCCATCTACGAAATCGGTCCGGCGGTGGCGCAGTCGGTCCACGACTGGTTCCGCGACCCGGCGAACGGGCGGCTGGTCGACGAGCTCCGCGCGAAGCTGCGCACCCCCGAGGAGACGGCCGCGGGGCCCTCGGCCGCGTTCCAGGGCATGCAGTTCGTGCTCACCGGCGGGCTCGAGTCGATGACCCGCGAGGAGGCGAAGGCGGCCATCGAGTCGCGCGGCGGGCGGGTCACCTCGGCGGTCTCCAAGAAGACCTCGGCGGTGGTGGCCGGGTCCGACCCCGGCTCGAAGCTCGACAAGGCCCGTGAGCTGGGGGTGCGGGTGCTGGACGAGGCGGGCTTCCGTGCCTTGCTCGCGGAGAGCTGAGGACGGGTAAACTCAGTCGATGACGCGGGCGGCGTCGCTGCTCGGAGTGGCACTCGTGGCCGCGCTGGCGGCCGCGCTCGGCTTCCAGGCCGGGGGCGGCGGCCGACTGCGGGCGCCGCAGGCGCCGCTCGACTTCGCCGGCGCCCCGCCCTCGCTGGCGGAGGTGGTGGCCCGCGTCAACCCGGCGGTGGTGCACGTGGACGTCATCGAGGACGCGCGCTCCAACGTGCACCAGGGGATCGACGACGCGCCGGCGCTGGAGGTGCCGCGGCGCGGGGAGGGCTCGGGCTTCATCTTCGACCCCGACGGCTTCATCCTCACCAACCACCACCTGGTCCCGGGCGGCGGCCGCATCCGGGTGCGCCTGGCCGACAAGCGGGAGCTGCACGCCACGCTGGTCGGCTCGGACCCCAGCACCGACATCGCGCTGCTCAAAGTGGAGGCGAAGGGCCTGCCCACGGTGAGGCTCGGCGACTCGGGACGCCTGCGGGTGGGCGACTGGGTGTGCGCCATCGGCAACCCGCTGGAGTTCGACCACACCGTCACCGTGGGGGTCGTCTCCTCGCTCGGCCGCAAGATCTTCAACCAGTCCTTCGACGAGTACATCCAGACGGACGCCGCCATCAACCCGGGCAACTCGGGCGGGCCGCTGGTGAACCTGGCGGGCGAGGCGGTCGGCATCAACGCCGCGGTCAGCAGCGAGGCCCAGGGCATCGGCTTCGCGGTGCCGATCAACGTGGCCCGCGGGGTACTGGGGGAGCTGCGCGTCCACCACCGCGTCCAGCGCGGCTGGCTCGGCATCCAGCTGCAGGAGCTGGACCCGGACCTGGCGCGGATGATCGGCCTGCGCGAGCCGCGCGGAGCGCTGATCATGGACGTGACCCAGGGGGGGGCGGCCGTCACCGCCGGCCTGCGCCGCTGGGACGTGATCACCAGCGTCTCCGGCGAGCCGATCGCCGACGGCGATGCCCTGGTTCGCACGATCGCCGGCCGCTCGCCCGGCAGCTCGGTCCAGCTCGGCCTCATCCGGGACGGCCGGGCGATCACGGTGGCGGCGAAGCTCGGCGAGCGCGGGCCCGAAGCGGACGCGGAGGAGGCAGACGACGACGCCGGCTTGGCCCCGAGCCCGCTGCCGCGCGGGGACGTGCTGGGGCTGGCGGTGGCGAACCTCTCGCCCCGCGCCCGCGGTCAGCTGCCGCGTGACCGGCTGGGGGTGGTGATCCGGGCGGTGGTGGGAGCCGACCCCGGCGCCGACGCCCTGGCCGAGGGTGACATCGTGGTCGAGATCAATCGAGTGCCCACCCCGGACCTGGCGAGCTACCGCCGGGTGGTCGCCTCGCTGCGGGCGGGCGAGCCGGCCTGGCTGTACGTGTACCGCCCGCGCCCGCGCGGCTCCTTCCTGACGCGGATCGAGGTGGAGGAGAAGAGGCCTTGAGGCCCAGGGTGCTGATCGTCGACGACGAGGACGCCGTGCGCTCGTCCCTGAAGATGATCTTCGAGTACGAGGGGTACGAGGTGCTGCAGGCGGCGAACGGCCCGGTGGGCCTGAAGATCGCCGACCAGGAGCAGCCGGACCTCGTCTTCCTCGACATCAAGATGCCGCAGATGGACGGCCTCGAGGTGCTGAAGAAGCTGAAGGAGAAGGACGCCGCGCCGCCGGTGGTCATCCTCTCCGGCCACGGCACCGTCAAGACGGCGGTGGAGGCGGTCAAGCTGGGGGCCTTCGACTTCATCGAGAAGCCGCCGGAGAGCGAGCGCATCCTGATCGCCGCCCGCAACGCTCTCGGCCAGAAGCGCCTGGTCGAGGAGAACCGCCGGCTGCGCCTGGTGTTCGACGAGCGCTACCGCATGGTCGGCCGCTCCGCCGCGCTGGAGAAGGTCTGGGACTCCGTGCGCCGGGCGGCGCCCACCAACGCCACGGTGCTGATCGTGGGCGAGAGCGGGGTGGGCAAGGAGCTGGTGGCGCGCGCCATCCACCGCAACTCGCTGCGCAAGGACGAGGCCTTCGTGCAGGTCAACTGCGCCGCCATCCCCGAGGAGCTGATCGAGAGCGAGCTGTTCGGCCACGAGAAGGGCTCCTTCACCGGCGCCACCGAGAAGCAGATCGGCAAGTTCGAGCTGGCCCACAAGGGGACCATCTTCCTCGACGAGGTGGGGGACATGAGCCTGCGCACGCAGGCGAAGGTGCTGCGCGTGCTGCAGGAGGGCGAGGTGGAGCGGATCGGCTCGCAGAAGACGATCCAGGTCGACGTGCGGGTGATCGCCGCCACCAACAAGAGCCTGGAGAGCGAGATCGAGGCCGGCCGCTTCCGCGAGGACCTCTATTTCCGGTTGTCGGTGCTCCCCATCCAGGTGCCGCCGCTGCGCGAGCGGCCGGAGGACGTGCAGCCGCTGGTCGAGCACTTCGTCCGCCAGTTCTGCGCCGACAACAACTTCCGTCCCAAGGCCATCACCCCGGCGGCGCTGGACGTCCTGAGGCGCCACCCCTGGCGCGGCAACGTGCGCGAGCTGAAGAACGCGATCGAGCGCCTGCTCATCATGGTGGAGGGCGACGAGATCCGCCCCGAGCACCTGGCCGAGGTCCTGCGCCGCCCCGGCAACGCCGCCGCCGCCGAGGACCCGGCCCAGCCCGCCGCCGCCGGGACGCTCCGCGACTTCAAGGAGGTCGCCGAGCGCGCCTTCCTGGTGCAGAAGCTGCGCGAGAACGCCTGGAACATCTCCGCCACCGCCGCCGCCATCGGCACCCCGCGCTCGAACCTCTACAAGAAGCTCGAGGCGTACGGGATCAGCCAGGAGAAGGACGGGTAGCGGCAGGCCGCCCGCAAGTACCTGTAGGCGGTAGGCTTTCGACATTAGCCTCGGCTGGGTTGTTACCACTTTCAGGGGTTTTGTTACCACCTGGTCGGGGAGAAGGCACACCGACCGCCAGGCGGTCCATCGCTCCGGGAGCCTCGACCGCGAACCACGAGCCGTAGACGTCGACGGTCATCTTGACGCTCGCGTGCCCGGCCTGCTGCTGGACGTACACCGGCGACACCCCCGACGCGATGAGGAGCGAGCAGAACGTGTGGCGCAGGCTGTGGGGCGTGTGGTGCGCGGGCAGCTCCGCGACCTTGAGCGCTCGAATCATCGCCCGGCGGATGGTCTTGACCGTTCGCGCCTCGTCCTTGGCGTCGGGCGTTTCTGGCAGGTCGGCGAACACAACCCACGGCGAGAGCGGCGAGCCCTTGGCGAAAGCGGCCTCGCGCCGCTGAGCCTGTAGGGCGCGGAGGAC
>DATKME010000047.1:0-3450 GCA_035542035.1 Vicinamibacteria bacterium
GAGCCGTGGCTCGGAGATCAGCATCCGCCCTGACGGCTTGAGGACCCTTGCCGCCTGGGCCAGGAAGGCGGCGGCGTCGGGCAGCTCGTGGACGACGGCGAAGGCGAGGATGAAGTCCACGGCACCAGCCAGGTCGTCCACTCCCAGCGACGCCCCTTTGCCCAACCGCGCGTCGATCCGCCCTGCCAGGCCCGCCCGCGTGGCCCTGCGCCGAAGCGCCTCCAGCATCCGTGGCTGCACATCGACCACCACCACGCGACCGCCGTCACCGACCAGCCGCGCCAGCTCGAGCGTGAAGAAGCCCATGCCGGGTCCCGGCTCCAGCGCCGTCATCGCGGGCCGAACGTAGGGAGACAGGATGGCCCGCGGGTCCTGCCGCAGCCGCCGCAGTGGATTGAGCAGGAAGTAACCGAGCCACCAAGGGCAGACGACGTGACTCAAGAGGTCTCCTCGTGGCCGCTCAGACTAGCGCGGCGGCCCGGCGCGGACAAGCGGCCACTCGCCCGTGTCACTCGCCCGGCTCGTGCGCTTTGGTGCCGCCGGAGGTCCCGACCCGCCCTCCCGTCTCGGGGCCGACACCGCGCCTTCTCGGAAAAGTCGCAGCCGTCAGGCAAGTTGCCAGGGCAGGAGCCACACATGGCGGAAGGCTACGTCGACGGGAAGGGCCGGGTTCACTGGAGCGACAGGTCGCAGTCGTTCCAGTGGGTGCAGCAAGGGCCGGAGCAGGAAGACGACGAGACGGGCCCCGAGGACCTGCACTCGGAGGGCGACGAGGAGGACGAGCCGGAGGAGGAGGACTGACAGCCTCTGCCCTCGCGACAGGCGCGTCGGCGCGAGGCGCCGCCGGGGCGAGACCTCGGAGGCCCCATCCGAGCGAGGTCACGTCCCGGTCATGCCCCTGCGATAGGGTCGCCGGGCCGAGGAGGCCCCGTGAAGATCAACTCGTTCCGGGTCGTGCCGGCCCTGCCCGAGCGGCTCGCGGGACTGCGCGAGATCGCCTACAACCTGCGCTGGTCGTGGGACGACGAGCTGCGCACCGTGTTCAGCCGGCTCGACCGCGAGGCCTGGGACCGCACCTACCAGAACCCCGTGCTGATGCTCGGCTCGATCTCGCAGCAGCGGCTGGAGGAGGCCGCCCGCGACGACGGCTTCCTCGCCCTCTACGACCGGGCGCTCGAGCGGCTGCGCGCCTACCTGGCCGAGCACACGGCCTGGGACCGGCGCTGGCCCGATCGGCCTCTGGTCGCCTACTTCTCCGCCGAGTACGGCATCGCCGAGTGCCTGCCCATCTACTCCGGCGGCCTGGGTGTCCTCTCCGGGCACCACCTCAAGAGCGCCAGCGACCTCGGCGTGCCCCTGGTTGCGGTCGGGCTGCTCTACCAGCAGGGCTACTTCCGCCAGTACCTGGGCAGCGACGGCTGGCAGCAGGAGTCGTACCCGATGAACGACTTCTACAACCTGCCGGTGCAGGTCGCGGTCAGTGACGACGGGGCGCCGGTGCGGATCCGGCTGGAGCTGGCGGGGCGGACCATCAGCGTGCAGGTGTGGCGGGCGGAGGTGGGCCGGGTGCCGCTCGTCCTGCTCGACACCAACCTGCCGGAGAACCCGCAGGACCTGCAGGACGTCACCGACCAGCTCTACGGCGGCGACCACGAGACCCGCATCCGCCAGGAGATCGTGCTGGGGATCGGCGGCCTGCGGGCGCTGCACGCCCTGGGTCTGCAGCCGGCCGTCTGTCACATGAACGAGGGCCACTCGGCCTTCCTGTCACTCGAGCGCATCCGGCTGCTGATGCGCGAGCACGGCCTGGGCTTCGCCGCGGCTCTCGAAGCGGCGCGGGCCGGCAACGTGTTCACCACCCACACCCCGGTGCCCGCCGGCTTCGACGTGTTCTCGCCGGAGCTGATGGAGCGCTACTTCGCCCCGTTCCTGGGCGAGCTGGGCCTCACGCGTGCGGAGCTCCTGGCGCTGGGGCAGCCGGACGGCGCCGGCGAGGGCGCCGGCTTCAACATGGCCGCCCTGGCGCTGCGGACCTGTGCCTTCGCCAACGGCGTGAGCGAGCTGCACGGCGAGGTCTCGCGCCGGCTGCTGGGCGCCTACTTCCCGGGGGTGCCCGACCACGAGGTCCCGATCGGGCACGTCACCAACGGTGCGCACACCCGCAGCTGCGTGTCCCGGGAGATGGCGGGTCTCTTCGACCGCTACCTGGGCCCGGGGTGGACGCGCCGGCCGCAGGAGGAGGTGTGGGCCGCCGTCGACGAAATCCCCGACGAGGAGCTGTGGGCGACCCACGAGCGTCGCCGCGAGCGGCTGGTGGCCTTCGCCCGACGGCGGCTCGCGCACCAGCTCGAGCACCGCGGCGCCTCTGCGGCCGAGGTGGAGCGGGCACGGGGCGTCCTCAACACCCGCGCCCTGACCATCGGCTTCGCCCGCCGCTTCGCCACCTACAAGCGGGCCGACCTGATCCTGCGCGACCTCGACCGGCTGGGCGCCATCCTGCTCTCGGCCGAGCGGCCGGTGCAGATCCTCTTCGCGGGCAAGGCGCACCCCGCGGACGGCGAGGGCAAGCAGATCCTCAAGGCGGTGGTCGCCTTCTGCCAGAGTGAACGGTTCCGGCGCCACGCCGTCTTCATCGAGGACTACGACCTGGTGGTCGCGCGCTACCTGGTGCAGGGCGTCGACGTCTGGCTCAACACCCCGCGCCGGGGCATGGAGGCGAGCGGGACCTCGGGGATGAAGGTGGTGCCCAACGGCGGCCTCAATCTCTCCATCCTCGACGGCTGGTGGTGCGAGGGCTACCAGCCGGAGGCGGGCTGGGCCATCGGCAAGGGCGAGGACTACGAGGACCACGCCTACCAGGACGCCGTCGAGTCGAGCGCGCTCTACGACCTGCTGGAGAAGGACGTGGTGCCGCTATTCTACCAGCGCGAGGCGGACGGGCTGCCGCGGGGCTGGATCCAGCGCATGAAACGCTCGCTGAAGCGGCTCTCGCCGGCCTTCAGCACCAACCGCATGCTGTGGGAGTACTCCGAGGGCTACTACGTCCCCGCCGCCCGCTGCCACGCCCGCCTGGCGGAGGACGACTTCGCCCGGGCGCGGGAGGTCGCGACGTGGAAGGAGCGCACCCGGCATTGTTGGAGCGGCGTGCGCGTGGAGTCGGTCGAGGTAGGCCGCCCCGGCGTGCACCGCGTGGGAGAGGGCTACGCTCTCGCAGCCAACGTGCGCCTGGGGCCGATCCCGCCCGGCGACGTGGTGGTGGAGGCCTGCTACGGCCCGCTCAGCGCCAGCCGGGAGGTCATCGCCGGCCGTCCGGTGACGCTCTCCCTCGAGCGATCGCTGGACGGCGATCTGCACCGCTACGCGGGGACCATACCCTGCGACCGCAGCGGCATGCTGGGGTACGGCGTGCGGGTGCGGCCCGCCCACGAGGACGCGTGCAACCTGCTCGGC